>CAYQNO010000009.1:0-372433 GCA_964419045.1 uncultured Flavobacteriales bacterium | reverse complement strand
GCTGAGACCGGCGGTGTGATGGGTATTAACGGTGTAGGTATCTTCCTTGGTGACAACGACAACTCAACAGAAACTCAGATTCAACATGTGGATTATCTTGTCCAAATGGTAGGTCCAAACCATGTAGGCTTTGCACTAGATTTGATGTTTGATGCTCTAAATTCAAGTCCTAGCGCTTGGAATCCACCGGCGGAGGGAGATGTACCATGGCCGGACATCAAGTATGTTCAACCCGAACAAATGCCGGCTTTTACCGAAGGACTTTTGCAAAAAGGCTATAAGGACACGGATGTGGCCAACATCCTTGGTGGCAATTGGCTCCGGATTGCAAAGGAGGTCTGGAAATAACTACTGTATTGCTGTCATCCACTACTTCACCTCAGGTAACTCCATTGCCCGCGCGACCGCTGGTCTAGAGGACATTCGTTCGCACCAGTCGCTAAGGTTATGGAAATCTCCGAGATTAATACCAAGATTGAACCATCCCATGGAATTGATTGAGGGATAATGTGCAATGTCGGCTATAGAGTATTCACCAGAAATCCATCTCTGGTCACCGAGTGCCTGATCCAGGACACTGAGACGCCGCAGCGACTCACTTGTGTAGTGTTCTATGGCAGATCGGGAATTTTCTGTTGCGTGGTTTATAAACCAGTATAGTTGAGTCAACATCATGTTAGAACTCGCGGCATGATATATAGTCCATTGTACCGCCTCCCAGCGAGTTGATAGATCCGCCGGCAGGAGTTTGTTGGTTTTCTCAGCTAAATACAGGAGGATTGCAACCGATTCAAATAGTGTAATTTTTTTACCTCCTGGCCCATCTGAATCCACCATGGCCGGGACCTGTCCGATAGGGTGGATTTTAAGATAATTTTTCGAGTCCCGACCCTCACGCTTAGAAATGTCAATCGCATGAAGTCGGTAATCGAGTCCTAATTCTTCGAGCGCAATAATTGGCTTTCGGCCGTTGCCGGTTCGCCACGCGTACAGATCAATCATATTAAAACTCCGAACCAGAAATGTGCCAAGGAGCATTTAGCCAACTAACCCAATCCACTCTATATCGCCAATGAACATGTACTCCACAGATAGCGGGAGAAGTCTAATCCTCCATTGCCAAATCAACTAAGCTGTATAAAGTAATTATAGATGAAATTGTATGCCTCTCTATAAATGGAGTTAACCATAATATGGAAAAAGCGGTATTTGGTGCTGGATGTTTTTGGGGTGTGGAGGAAACCTTTTGCAAAGCTAGAGGTGTTAAGGCGACATCGGTCGGGTATTCGGGTGGCGTCTCAGAAAACCCTACATATGAAGATGTTTGTTCGGGTACGACCGGCCATGCTGAAGTCGTCGAAATTGAATTTGAGCCCAGTGAAATTTCCTATGAAGAATTATTGAACTTATTTTGGGAAAGCCATGATCCAACAACGATGAATCGCCAAGGTCCAGATATAGGAACGCAATACCGCTCTGCGATATTTTTTCTAGGCCCTGAACAGGAAAGGACAGCTCGAAAATCAAAGTTAGGTGCTCAAAACAACGGGAACTACCCAGGCCCTATCGTGACTGAAATTTCACCTCTTGGACCGTATTGGCTGGCAGAAGATTACCATCAGCAGTACTTGGCAAAACGTAGGCTCGTGCGTGGCATATAGTTCAGTCCAAAGGAACACTTTTTGAATCATTAATAACCCATGCCTAACATTCACAAACCAATATTCCATAGATTAAACTAAATCGGAGATCTCCATATGGATAAAGCACAGGAACGAGCAATTCAGTGGGAATGCAAGCATTTGCTTGCAAGCTATTATAACCATGTGGATCACGGAGAATTTGAAGAGGGATCGCAAGTGTTTGCCCCAGATATTGAATGGCGTTGGAGAGAATGGACCGTCAGCGGCCGTGAAAATATGTTAAAAGACCTAAAGTCAGCGTTGAGTGAGGTTCATATCCGCCACTTGATAACTAACACCGTAATTAAGGTCATTGACGAGATACACGCGGAATCGCTTTCTTACGTGACTATATACACACACAAAGGTGACCTTGCAGAAGATGGGTCAGCAACACATGAGGGGCCCGACTACATCAATGAACTGCACGACAAGCTTATACTTCTTGATGACGGTTGG
Source organism: uncultured Flavobacteriales bacterium (assembly GCA_964419045.1). Lineage (GTDB taxonomy): Bacteria > Pseudomonadota > Alphaproteobacteria > UBA8366 > CAVOAK01 > CAVOAK01. The sequence continues at coordinate 370,292 of CAYQNO010000009.1, read as the reverse complement.
CACATTGCAGAGCGTCATATCAAGACGGCGTTTGAACGTAAATCAAACTAGTAAATATTAATACAATCCATTGCAGCAATTACAAGCTAGTTAGAGGACAGTGAAATGATAAAAAGGATAAATGATAAAGCGAAGGCACTCGGTATCAATCACGTGGTCCTTGAAGTTGGTAACTTAGACGAAGCGTTGGACTTTTACGGTGCTATATTCGATTTTGAACTACGCGGACGCAGCGATCGCAGTATTTTTCTCGATTTAGGTGACCAGTTCATCCAGATAACAGAGAATGAGGTTCCACCTGCCGATGCTCTAAGACATTTTGGACTCGTAGTAGACGATCGGGAGCCTGTTCGTAGAGCACTCGAAGAACTTGGAGTTGAGTTGTTGGAGCGGGGACTTAACTTTCGCGACCCATGGGGTAATCGTGTTGAAGTTGTACCATATGATGACATCCAATTTACAAAAGCACCTCATATTTTAAAAGGTATGGGCATTAACAGTTTAGAGAAAACTGAAGGGGCAATAAGGCAACTAGCTGAAAAGGGAATGGCGCCTTAGGCAGAATAGAGTATAGGTAACTTAATTTGTATTATCGCCCTTTAAAAACGGGATTTCTTTTCTCAAGGAAGGCGCATCGACCCTCCTTATAATCCTCACTATCAAAGCATGCCTTCGTGATTCTATCTATCTCCTCATAATCGCGTTTATCAGGAGCTTTTAGAACCTCATTAATCGTAAATTTACTACTCTCGACTGTAAGGGGAGCATTGCTACAAATTTCCTCTGCAATATCGCACACCGTGGGCTCTAGAATTGACGTAGGGAGAACCTTATTTACAAGACCAATTCGAAGCGCCTCTTCCGAATTGAACCGCCGACCAGTGAGCATAATTTCTTTAGCAAAGGCCGGGCCTACGAGGTCTACTAACATTTTCAGAGATTCAAACCCCGGCGCTATGCCAAGCTTAGCTGCCGGTATTCCAAACTGGGAATTTTCTGAAGCAATCCTAATGTCTGCGTTCAATGCAAGCGCTAGGCCACCACCGAGACAATATCCATGAATCATCGCAATCAATGGTTTACGCATGTTGGCTAATAAGTACCTGGCAGCTTTTGCCGATTTAGAATAACTCAGTTCTGCGTTTGCATTTTTTCGTTCTTTTTGAAATTCCGAGATGTCTGCACCCGATACAAAAGCTTTATCTCCCGCACCTTTCATGACTACGACACGAATTTCGTCATCTTCCTCAAATTCGGAAAGAATAACGGCCACTGCTTTCCACATCTCAAGTGATGTTGCATTACGTTTAGCTGGATTATTAAATGTCATCCAGCCTATGCCAGCATCCTTATTCGCGATCATCTTATCCGTATCGAGGATCATATATTCTCCACTCCCTTAGGTGTTTGGGAACTCCAGTCAGATGACTTCCCTTTTTTTTAGTGCCTCTAATTGATCTAGGTCATATCCGAGTTCTTGTAGAATTTCATTAGTATGTTCTCCAAACTCGGGTGTTGCCATACGTAGTCTTTCGGGCTCAGGGGTTCTTGACAAATTTATCGCCTGTCCGACCAAATCTATTTCGCCTAGGCTCCCATGGTCAACGGACCTCGCCATTTGCAAATGTTTGACCTGGGGATCTTGAAATACTTGATCAACCGAATAAATTGGACCACAAGGCACACCCGCCTCATTAAAAGTTTGGATCCAGTCTGAGCTAGACCGCAACTTCGTGTAACTTCCGATCCGCTCATTCAGCGCTATACGGTTAGACGAGCGAAGTTCGCCAGTCGCATAGTCGGGATCATCAAATAACTCTGGCGCGCCAAGTGCATTACAAAGGCGCTCGAAATGTACCTTACCAGCAGCTGCTATATTGATATGGCCATCGGCCGCCGGGAATACCCCCGTCGGAATACCCGTTGGATGATCATTACCTGCTTGTCCCGCAACTTCGCCTTTCATCAAGAAACGCGCTGACTGGAAGTCCATCATCTGAATCATTGCCTCCAAGAGCGAGGTGTGAACCCATTGGCCCTCACCGGTTTTCTCACGATCAAGTAAGGCCAACAGTATACCCTGAGCCAGAAACATGCCCGCGCTAAGATCACAAATTGGAATACCTACACGCACTGGCCCTTGCCCCGGTAACCCGGTCACAGACATCAGTCCACCCATGCCTTGGGCAATTTGATCTACACCAGGACGCGCCCCATACGGACCATCTTGACCGAATCCAGCAATACTTCCATAAATGATGTGCGGATTTACCTTTCGAACTTCTTCATAATCTATGCCCAGTCGGTACTTTACAGTCGACCGGAAGTTCTCAACAATTACATCTGCTTTACTAACGAGTTTAAAGAATATTTCTTTACCTTCCACACTTTTAAGATTAAGCGTTAGACTACGTTTGTTACGATGGAGGTTTTGATAATCAGAACCATGGCGCGCCTCGATCTGACTGCCTGAATCCATATTTATCCCTATTGGTGCCTCTACCTTAATCACATTCGCTCCCCAGTCCGCTAACTGTCGTACTGCGGTCGGACCTGCCCGATGGGCTGTTAAATCGATCACCATAAATCTAGACAAAGGTAACCTATCATTCTGGAAATTCTTCATGATTTTTGCTCGCTTAAAATCTTCCCTTTTTTTACTAACATGTTTGTCTCCACTACTGGTTCAAATGGTCTAAACTAAACGATGCTAGAAACCAATCCTCGAGCAGCTTCGATAGTGAAACATTATCCCACATTGCGATCGCATCTCGAACTACAACATTTTACGACATAAACACTATGAAACTATTATTCATAATTTTTTGCTGGTTCACATGTCAGTCAGCACTTAGCGCGCGGGTCTTGTGGCAAGGTCGTCGTAACAGTACATGGATGAGGGAAGATCGATATACTGGACTAGTCCTAGCTCTAGCGCTTCTAGCACTTACTGCCGCAATGGCCTGGGGGTTACTTGTCCTCAACTGGTGGGAAGTCCCGGTAAGCATTTTCTGGGGTTTCATTGCTGCTTATCTGATCTACCTTTGGATAAAGGACAACCAGGCACGTTTGGCGATTTTGATTTCTAATGTAGCGATGATCGTAACCGCGCTGCTGTTATGGTCGTTTTATTTCGAGTTGATTCCTGCAGGCCCCTACTCCCAATATTTCGGGCGTGAGCGACTTGCCGTCTTTGAACCAGGCCGGAACCCTAATCTGCCGTCAATGGATCAATTCAAGGAATTTGGTGATGCATTAGGCCACGCCACCGCCTGCGGCCTAGCTAATTCAGAATTCGTAAATGCACTGGAGCGGATGGGTGATGGACTTGAAATAACATACAAAGCAGGCGGTTTAACAGAAGAAGAAGCCAATGATATTCGGGGTGAAATGATGACCAAATGGGCACAGGCCTGGGTCGGTCAGGAAACATATAAAGACAAGATTAATTGCGGTGAGGCCATTTCCAAATGGAACAAAATGAAGAAAATTATGCCTCTTTAAAAGTGAACTTGGATGTTAACGACATCACGTATAATTCTATTTTAGCGGCAAATCAATCTAACTGAGATTAACACTTTACTTAATCCAGTACTCAAATTTACTTTTTATTAATTCCGTACCCACTTAATATGTATTAAAAAACCAAATCGGTTAGAAAAAGGGGGGCAACGATGTTGCCCCCCTAATAATTCAACGGATTAAATTTGAGTTAGAGAATTACTTCCCAACCTGAACCCGTTGCAACTTCTTACCCCATTTACGCCTGTCGATTTTATCGAACTTCATATAATACATATTAGCAACAGCATCTGGCTGCATTCTATTGAAATAGGTGCCAAACTTATCCTTCGGCTGTCTATCAGCATACATTCCTAGGACTGCCTTATGTGTTGGAACGATACCGTTATTGAGGTGAGATCCCTGCGCCATTTCCAGACCGATCGCCTCATTAATAAAGGCTTCAGCAGCTTCTTTGTGCTTGGATCCTTTGACAACCCCAAGGTAACCAAAAGATGGAACACCCTCTTTGCCGTCAATTATCAGATGATTGACAGCCATAGGAACGCCTGCCTTCAATATACGAATTGCCCCGTTACCTGCTGTCAGCGAAGCATAAATGTCACCATTCTTCATAGCCTGTGACATTGGTGTAAAGTCGGCAAACGAATGCACATGGTCAGCGAACTTCCTCAAGACTGGGAGTGCTGGGTCAATGTTTGCTTCGTCGCCACCATACTTTTTCGCCAAGTGAACGATGTAAGGCACAGCATTGTAACTGGAGAGCGTTGGAAAAATGACCTTTCCCTTAAGTTTAGGGTGAAGAAGGTCCTCGACTTCCGCTGGAAAAGGAACACCCAGCTCTGTAAGCTTCTCATGATTAAACACGATTGCCGCCTGCGTGGTCCAGTAACCAACTTTGTAATCGTTGTACACACCTGGATTAATCCATTCGACATTTGGGATATTCTTTAGGTTAAGTTTGTCAAGGAAATTACCCGCCATCATTTCTGGCGCAACGTGGTCTGTAACCTCGACAACGTCGAATGTCGGTGTCCCCTTAGCCGCAATCATTTTTGCTAGAAACTGCTCTGCACGGCCTCCGATGAACTTTAATTTAACATTCATCAACTCCATTTGGGGGCCAACTTCCTCTCGGAACCTTATTTCCCAAGTTGAAGGGAAGGTTGCAATGGTAAGTTCAATACCACCAAAATCCTTCTTCTTTAGTGCTGCATCAGCACTCTGGGGTATGGCAATAAGTGCCAGCCCCATAACACCTGCTACAACAGCAGACATTACGTTTGACCAATTAAACAACTTCATTTTCATGGTTATCTTCCTCCCTGGTTACTAATTCTTCATTTTATAGTTTACTAGCCGCTTCCGCCACCTCGCAATAATACATCAAGACCGACGAGGCGCTGAACAGCTAAAAGAACAAAAAGTGAGCCTATACATACGAGAGACGACATCGCCGGGACCGTCGGATCAAAATCCTGCTGTATTGTGTGCAGAACCTGGACAGGAAATGGGGTTGTGTCGGGACCCGCCAAAAAGAGGGATATAGTCACGTCCCCGAACGAGATCAAGAACGCATAAAGTCCGCCCGCATAAATTCCTGGCATTATCACGGGCAGTGTAATGCGCATGAACGTGCGTAGTCTACTTGCTCCATGAATCAATGCAGCCTCTTCCAATGACGGATTGAATCTCTGCAGTTGTACTCCCACAGAACTGATAACATATGGTGCTGCTACAAATACATGACCTAGCACGAGTCCTGTGAAGCTACCCACAAAATTAATATTAAGAACGTCCGCAACTAGGTGATATGACTGAAGGAACGCAACACCTATAACAATAAACGGGATCTGGAGGGGTGCCCTAAATAGGGTTCCTAGAATAATTTTTCCACCCCAATTGCTGCGGATAAGACCAAGCGCTGCTGGTACTCCAATGATAAGACCAAATAAGGCCGAAATTGCAGCCATTGAGACACTTACCCAAAGGGAATGCCAGAGACGAGGATGAATTTCGTAATACCACTGCAAGGAAAAACCTCGTGGTGGAAACGTCAAGAATGCACGAGATTCAATTAGTGTACCAGGGTCTACGGAGGCTCCCATAACGATAACGATGGGCGCATAGATGATAAATATAATAAAGATAACCCAAGAGTTTAAACACCACCCCCCGATAGACTTGCGCCATCGTTTGAATGGGTTAAATTGAGCGACCTTAGACACCATAGACGGCAATTGTCGACCTGATTCAAGTGTTGACGTGTCAGTCATGTTACTGCCAATCGCGCTGCATGAATGCGCGTCACAAGAATAACGGAAACAATATTAACGACAAACACAAAGACCAAAAGTAATGCTGAAAGCGCGGCTGACATCCCGTACTCAGAATGAAGCATTAAGGACTGCTCGATCAGAACTGGCAGTGTGAATATTTTTCCTCCACCTAAAACCAGTGCTGACACAAAAGCTCCCATAAAAATATTAAACAAAAGGAGAGAGGTGCTGACAATCCCAGGTAAACTAAGAGGAATCACAACTCGCCAGTATACGCGCCAGCGCTTAGCACCGTGAATTTCAGCTGCCTCCTCAAGGCTGCGTGGTACTGTCTGAATAACGCTAAACAGCATAAGCGTCATAAACGATATTCCTAAATGAGTTAGGCCAAAAATTACACCTGGTATAGTTCCAATAATTCCTATCGTGTCACTAATAATGCCGGTCCATAAGAGAAAGCGGTTTAGAAAACCGTTGGCCGCGAACATAATCATCATTCCCAGGATCTTGATCGCAACGGATAGGAATGATGCCACTACTATAGCTGCCAGAACAATCATGGCCCAGCGAGGCGTCATTCGTGCAATTTTATATGCGACGGGGAAACACACAAAAAGAGTGAGGAAGGTCACTGTAATCGATAGGTTGAAATTGAGAATCAACGACTCATAATAAAACGAATCGGTAAATGCGAGCACATAATTCATCCAGGTGAAGTCGGTACCACTTCGGCCAAGTCCTAAATCTTCGAAAAAACTTGCACGAAGAAACATGGCCTGTGGAACAACCAGCAAAACCATAGATACAATCAGGGGGGGAATCAGTACTAAACCCCAATTTGCTTTCATATGCGGTTTCTCCCCGCCTTCAAATTTCTCAAGATTACCGGCCGGCACTCAACACAACAATTTGGATTGCGTCAAGTACGTGGATAAGTTTTAAGTGAGTATTAACAGAATTAACTATAATTTTAGCATAGTAGATAGAGGTCTAGCATCAACAAAACAACCAGTTTTCCAAATATTGTTGCATTTTGGCGAGCATACGTTAACACGAGCTGCAACAAGTCCCGTTGTTCCGAATTGGTGGGCCCGGCAGGACTCGAACCTGCGACCAGACCGTTATGAGCGGCCGGCTCTAACCAGCTGAGCTACGGGCCCACACCCAACTTCAGTAAACACCATAAAGAATTACGAAGCTGGTTAACAAGAGGCGTATATCAGTTTGGCCATCGAGTCACACTGCCTAGTGATAATGTAAAGTCAGACATCGAGGAAGCTGCGCAGCTTTCGAGACCGGCTTGGATGCTTGAGTTTACGCAGCGCCTTTGCCTCAATTTGACGAATTCGCTCCCGAGTAACTGAAAATTGCTGACCAACTTCCTCTAGAGTGTGGTCCGTATTCATTCCTATACCAAAACGCATACGTAAAACGCGCTCTTCTCGTGCCGTCAACGAAGCCAGAACCCGTGTTGTAGTCTCACGTAAGTTAGATTGAATCGCCGCATCAGCTGGAAGAACTGCATTCTTATCCTCAATGAAGTCACCAAGATGACTATCTTCTTCATCACCAATCGGCGTTTCAAGGCTGATCGGTTCTTTGGCAATTTTAAGAACCTTACGAACTTTTTCCAGTGGCATATGAAGCTTCTCGGCAAGTTCTTCCGCCTGGGGTTCGCGCCCAATCTCATGCAACATTTGGCGCGAAGTACGTACTAGTTTATTTATGGTTTCGATCATATGGACTGGGATGCGAATAGTGCGCGCTTGGTCCGCAATGGAACGAGTAATTGCCTGCCTAATCCACCAAGTAGCATAAGTCGAAAATTTATACCCTCGACGATATTCGAATTTATCAACAGCCTTCATCAGGCCAATATTACCTTCCTGGATAAGGTCAAGAAATTGTAGGCCACGATTAGTATATTTTTTTGCAATTGAAATTACGAGCCGCAAGTTAGCCTCGACCATCTCCTTCTTGGCTCGCGCCGCTTCTCGCTCGCCTCTTTGTACAGTCGTTGCTATACGCCGGAATTCAGGGACTGGCATACCCGTGCCTGTAGCCACCTCAAACAGTTCTGTCCTCAGCGTCCCAATCTCGGATCCATGCTTTTCAATGCACTTCTTCCAACCTTTACTTGACAGTCGGTTTACCCGCTGCACCCATTTGGGATCAAGTTCATTTCCCAGATGTTGGTCCAAAAATTCCTCTCTTTTTACGCCAGTTGACATTGCGAGGCGCATTATTTTGCCTTCGATATTGGTTAGCCGTCGGTTAAGGCCGTAAAGTTGGTCAACCAGAGCTTCAATGCGAGAATTGTTTAGACGAACATTTTCCATCAAATCGATCAGCGCCTTTCGATGACGCTCATAAGTGCGTTCAGTCGAGTTCGAGACGGTCTTATTACTCTGGATTGCCACTAAACGTCGGTCTTGTGCCTTCTGCATTTTATTATATGTTGAGGCAATCATTTTGAAATTCTCAAGCACGATGGGTTTAAGAGTTAGTTCCATCGCTGCCAATGAGACACTATTTTCCTCCAAATCATCCGAAGCGTCTGGGTCTTCTTCTCCGTCTCCTTCATTAGCACTTTCACCATCCGTTTTTTTCGCTGTTTCTGTCTCTTCGCTCACTTCTACGGGATCAGCGCCATTACTTGGAGGATTGCTACCATTGACAACTTTTTTATCTTCAATTTCACCTTCTCCAGATTCAACCAAATCTGTGTCGCCAGATCCAATGAGTGGGTCATCGCTTGCACCACCATAAGAGGCATCAAGGTCAATTACGTCCCGCAGTAAAATACGTTCATCAACCAGCGCATCGTGCCAATGAGTGATAGCACGAAGGGTCAAGGGACTATCACAGATTGCGCCAATCATCTTCTCACGACCTGCTTCTATTCGCTTAGCAATCGCTATTTCACCTTCGCGAGATAACAACTCGACGCTACCCATTTCGCGCAGATACATGCGCACAGGATCGTCTGTTCGACCAATATCTTCTTCGTCTACATTACCCTGGCGGCTGACCTCTGTTTCCTGACCATCTTCACCAGTGGTTTGATCTTCCTGGTCCTCATTTTCGACAACGTTGATACCCAATTCTGAGAGCATCGCCATGGTATCTTCGATCTGTTCAGAGCTCATACGAGCTGGCGGCAGGGCTGCGTTTAACTCATCAGTCGATATATAACCGCGCTCCTTGCCTTTGGTTATCAATTTCTTGACCACCGCCTCAGCGTCCATCAAAGGACCGTCCGCACCTTCTTCAACCTGTGGTGGCATCGTTTCTGCGTTTGCCGTTTTAGTTGCCATCGCGTCTCACCCTCGCACTATACGATATTTTCATGACAAAAAATCTATACCAAAACCTACGACCCGTCCCCTACAACCGCTTTTCCATCTTTGTTCCCTTCTATTTCTGCGACCCGTCGCTCACCGGCTTCCACATCCTCCTTAAACGCGAATACTCTGGCCTCATCAATTAGACCGGCTGTTTCCGCCATTTCCCTACCTAAAATTCGCACCTCTGCTTTCCGGCGTGCCTGTGATTGCATATCCAGCACGTGTTGCAGCCCTTCTCGCGCTTCATCAATGGAAGCATCTTCTCGTGCGAATGGTGCTAAAAGCAGAACCTGAGGATCCAGAACACCCGCAAGCAACTGTTCCCGATTTCCTTGACTTAGTTGGAGCCTTACCCTGTCTGCGTCAACATCCACATCTTCTGCGCAAAGGTTTTGAAGTTCCCCACGCAAATTGTCAAGGTCCCCATCAAGCTCAAGCGCATTGATTTCATCGGTGAATTCATTAAACAATAATGGATGGGTTACCAGAGTTGCCAGAACTGCCTGCTGTCCGCGCCGACGCGCAACGTCAGGCTTCGCTGTCTCAGAGGCTCCAAATTTTGGCATTAAAGCGTCTTCAGATCCAACACGACCAAGTGCTTGTCCCGCGGGCCTCTTACTCATCGACTGACCTGCCTTCTTTCTCGAGCCGTGAAATGCCTTCCATAAACGGCTATTAAAGTCCTTACGGTAGTAATTGCGAACACGTTGATCGTCTATACGCAATACTGTCTCTTCAAGGCGACGATCGAGGTCAGCACGTCGCTCTGGTGTATCGACGGGTTTTAGTCCTACTTCAATATCCCAAATTACATCGACAAGAGGTTGAGCTTGTTCCAAGCAGCGTTGCATAGCACTTTCGCCATCCTTCGATATCAGGCTATCTGGATCATCACCCGGCCGCATCATAGCAAATCGCAACGACTTACCCGGTTCCAGCATTGGTAAAGATCGAATGGCGGCACGACCTGCGGCTCGACGACCTGCTTCGTCACCATCAAAGCACAAAATAGGTTCAGGTGAGTGGCGCCATAATTCAGTAAGTTGAAGCTCTGTCAGCGCCGTTCCAAGCGGCGCAACACTGCTCCGAAATCCCGCGCTTACCAGCGCTATCACATCCATGTACCCTTCAGCAACGATCAACGCCTCGCCCTCATAAGCCGCTCGTCGTGCGTCAGCCAAGTTATACAGCGTACGGCTTTTATCGAATAGTAAAGTATCCGGAGAGTTAATATACTTGGCAACCTTGGCATCACCCATAAAGCGGCCACCAAAAGCGACAACTTGACCGCGTCGGTTAGTGATTGGATACATAATTCTGTTACGAAAAAATGGATAAGGTGCGCGATCTTCGTTGGCGGCACGCAGCAATCCTAATTCAAGCAGCTGGGCAACATCAACTTTCTTAATACCAGGAATTTTGATTATTCGGGATTCGATGGACTGCAGTAACTGTCCGCCACCCTCCACAGAAAACCCGAGGCGAAAAGCCGCAATAATCTTGTCGTCCAGCCCACGCGAATATAGATAATCCAAGGCTGCCCTATTCTCTGGTACATACAATTCAGCAGCATACCAATCAGCAGCAACCTCCATAATTTCCGTTAATTCAGCCCGACGCGCCTCGCGCACCTGCTCTTCGGCTGAATGCATCGGTACTTTTAGCCCCACCTCCGCCGCCAGACGCTCAACCACCTCAGGAAAGGACGAACCCTCCATGCGCATAACAAAGCCAATGACATCACCATGCGCTCCACAGCCAAAGCAATGATAAAACCCCTTTTCTTCGTTGACCGTAAAAGATGGGGTTTTCTCATTATGAAACGGACATAGCCCTGAATGTTCACGCCCCCGTTGAACTAATTTAACGCTTTGGCGAATAGTATCCACAAGCCCCACTCTGGCTCGGATTTCATCTAGAAAACTGGGCGGAAATGGCATAATCAACGGCCCAGCATGCGCGAAAATTTTACGTGCTGTGCCAGCATGAAGAGCACCATGCGTTCAAAGTTAAAGTGTATTACCGAGGGTATAGTCACTCTACGATATGGTACTGTCTGAGTTCAAGGGAAAGAAGCAGTATTCAATTTTTTACTATTTCTATTTGAATCGTAGTGTCTCGCAGATCACCTTATCTAGATTGACTGCTGGCTTCTATGTCCTCAATGATCTTGAAACCGTTCCTTATCGGCAGGACAAACCCTATGAAGTCTATGGTATGCATTGGGACACAAGTAGGTTTAGGATAGCAGTCTCTTAGCGATAGATCCGGCCATTGCAAAGTTAAGCTGTCCTGAATAGCGCTTACGCAACACCCCCATCACTCCACCCATTGCCTTTAAATTCGTAGCGTCGATTTCATTAATCGCCTGCGCGACAACAACCTCAGTTTCTTTCTCGTCAAGTTGTACTGGCAGAAACTCTCCAATTATCTCAATCTCGCTCGCCTCTTGTTTTGCCAAATCTTGTCGATCACCGGCCTCATACATCGCGATACTCTCATGACGCTGCTTGACCATAGTCTGCAACATGGAAATTATTTCCTCCTCGTCAATTCCATTGTTATTATTTTTGGCTCGTGCAGCAATATCACGATCTTTCAGGGCAGCTAGAATCAGACGTACCGTAGAGACAGCATGCTTATTTTTCCCCAGCATGTACTCCTTTAAACTCAATTTAAGGCGTTCTCGTAGCATGTTTTTAAGCAGTTAAAACTAACTCAAAATTAAACCAGATAGTGACGGTACTAAATCCAAAGAACTTTGGCAAACCTGGGCAATATCCACAACATATTGAAACTAAATAATAAATTTCTTTGCGTTTCGATAATTTTGAACACGTTGAGATGTAAAAGACACAGAATAAGAAAGACTTGCAAAAGATTTTTAACAATTACGAATTGCTAAACGCAAAATAAATCTAATTTGCGGATTACTAGAACCTGGAACCTAATATAAATTAAACGTATTGCTAGGCCTGTTGGGCAGAGGTTCAATCGTCTATGATCAATTCCCTGTCGTAAACCTTTAGGAAGTGCAAGCGTCCGTCGATGTCGGCTACATCCACGCGAAATCACTACAACGCGCGCCCGAGCAGCGATGCTGTACTCGTGTTGGCAGATGGTCGGAAATTTTGGGGACATGGTATCGGCGCAACTGGCGTCACTGTCGGTGAAGTTTGCTTCAATACATCTATCACTGGCTATCAGGAAATTATTACAGACCCTTCCTATGCAGGGCAAATAATCACATTCACATTTCCCCACATAGGCAACGTCGGCACCAACCTGGAAGATTTTGAAACATTGAAACCTGCGGCTAATGGTTGCATCATCCGCGCCGACATTAGCGAGCCCTCCAATTGGCGATCTACACAGCATTTTGATTCGTGGCTCAAGACACATAATTTGGTAGGTATCTCCGGTATAGATACGCGGGCGCTTACCATTGCAATTCGTGAGGGCGGCGCATTGATCGGTGCTTTAGCACACGATCAGAGTGGAATGCCTAATCAAGAAGAACTGACCAGTATAGCTCGAAACTGGCCGGGCCTCGAAGGTATGGATCTTGCACGTGAAGTGAGTTGTACGACGCACTATACATGGGAAGAGACACGATGGATAATGGGAAAAGGTTATGGCAAACTCGACGCTGAAATGGCTAACAAACAGCGCACTGAAGGCAAGGAACGGCGTATTGTCGCAGTAGATTTCGGAGCTAAGCATAACATCCTGCGTTGCCTTGCATCACTGGGATGTCACATTACGGTAGTTCCAGCAACAGCAACGGCCAAAGAGGTATTGAGCCATAAGCCTAACGGTGTATTTTTATCTAACGGACCGGGCGATCCAGCAGCAACAGGAACATATGCTGTACCCATGGTCCAAGCTGTTATGGATCAAGGTCTACCGATCTTCGGCATTTGTCTTGGACACCAAATTTTGGCATTAGCACTCGGCGCAAAAACAGAAAAAATGCACCATGGCCACCGAGGAGCTAATCACCCAGTAAAGGAGTTGGCTACGGGAAAGGTTGAAATCACGTCACAGAATCATGGGTTTGTTGTCGCCCTAGATTCCTTGCCAGAAGATGTAAAGACGACACATGTATCCCTGTTTGATGGCTCTTTAGAAGGCATTGCAGCGATCAACCGACCTGTATTCGGGGTACAGTACCATCCGGAAGCGTCACCGGGGCCACAGGACAGTCACTACCTGTTCAAGCGTTTTATATCATTGATTGACCAACAATGACTTTTAGATCTTAGTAATGGCAGATTTTTCTAAAACTGTAAGCAAGTCAGAATTGGCATGATTTATGCCCAAACGGACTGATATAGAATCTATTCTAATAATTGGTGCTGGACCGATCATTATCGGCCAAGCCTGCGAATTTGATTATTCAGGAACCCAAGCCTGTATAGCACTTAGGGAAGAAGGATATAGGATAATCCTGGTCAACTCTAATCCAGCCACAATAATGACAGACCCAAACATGGCTGACATCACCTATATCGAGCCGGTCACACCTGAGATGGTTCAGAGGGTAATTGAGGCTGAACGGCCAGATACCTTGCTCCCAACTATGGGCGGCCAAACAGCTCTTAACGTCGCGATGACGCTCTCAAAAAATGGTACACTTGAGCGCTACGGTGTGGAATTAATTGGGGCCGGGGTTGAGGCAATTTCCATGGCAGAGGATCGCCTACTATTCCGCGAAGCGATGGAGAGAATAGGCTTGGCATGCCCACGCTCTCGTCTTATTCAAAGTAGTGGCGAGGCAAAGAATGCAATGGAACACATTGGTCTCCCTGCCATCCTGCGTCCATCATTTACCCTTGGCGGCACTGGGGGTGGCATTGCAAATAGTAGCGAAGAATTTTTTGAACTCGTAGAGACAGGACTTCGTGCCTCACCAGTTGGCACTCTTTTGGTTGAAGAATCGGTTCTAAATTGGAAAGAGTTTGAGATGGAGGTCGTGCGCGACCAAATAGACAACTGTATCATCATCTGTTCTATCGAAAATATAGATCCAATGGGAATACATACCGGAGATTCGGTAACAGTGGCTCCCGCACTCACCCTGACAGATAAAGAATACCAAATTATGCGAAACGCCTCCATCGCGGTACTACGTGAGATAGGTGTTGATACGGGTGGCTCCAATGTCCAATTCGCAGTCAATCCAAAAGATGGTAGACTAGTGATCATTGAGATGAACCCGCGTGTATCAAGGTCCTCCGCTTTAGCGTCTAAAGCCACAGGCTTCCCGATTGCCAAGGTCGCTGCCAAACTTGCAGTGGGTTACACACTTGACGAGCTCTCGAATGATATCACGAAAGTCACACCAGCGAGTTTTGAACCATCCATCGACTATGTCGTAACAAAAATGCCGCGCTTCACGTTTGAGAAGTTTTCTGGTGCTGAGCAAACGCTAAATACGGCGATGAAATCAGTCGGTGAAGCCATGGCAATTGGTCGCACTTTTGCTGAGAGCGTTCAGAAGGCGCTGCGATCGATGGAAACTGGTCTGAACGGATTTAATGAGCCAAATTTAGACGCGGTTGGAGATAAAGAAGAAGTCCGTAAAGCATTGTCACTACCCCGCCCAGACCGGCTACTTATGGTCGCGCAGGCACATAGGGTTGGACTCACCTCGAAGGAAATTTTTGAAGCATGCCATATAGATCCGTGGTTCATCGAACAGGTTTTTAACATCGTCCAATTTGAAAATTCAATACGTGTGAACGGCCTGCCCGATGATGCCGCCGGCTGGCTAAACGTAAAGAAGATGGGCTTCAGTGACGCTCGAATTGCCGAACTCTCCGATGTCGATGAAGAAAAAACTGCAAGAGCACGGCGTGAAATCGGCATCACCCCAGCATTCAAAAGGATTGACACCTGTGCTGGAGAGTTTAGTTCGCCCACACCCTATATGTATTCAGCATATGAAAGTGACTACGGTAAATCAAGTGTACCACACTCTGAAGTGCACGTTTCCAGCCGTAAGAAAGTTATGATACTGGGTGGCGGCCCCAACCGCATAGGCCAAGGTATAGAATTCGATTATTGTTGCGTCCATGCAGCGTACGCGCTGGCAGAAGCTGGCTACGAAACTATAATGGTCAACTGTAACCCAGAGACAGTATCAACCGATTACGATACGTCTGATCGCCTTTATTTTGAGCCACTCACTGCTGAAGATGTCATAGAACTCGCGAGAGCAGAGGAGAAGAGTGGGAATCTCCTCGGAGTAATTGTCCAGTTTGGTGGCCAAACCCCGCTGAAACTTGCACGAGCGCTAGAATCGGCGGATATCCCAATTCTTGGGACTTCACCCGATGCTATTGACTTAGCGGAAGATAGAGAACGCTTTCAAAGCCTGTTAAAACAATTGAACCTCAAACAACCCGCCAACGGTACTGCAACATCCGAAGATCAAGCTCTCGCGGTTGCGTTAACCATTGGATATCCTGTGGTAATTCGCCCCTCTTACGTGTTAGGCGGTCGCGCAATGGAAATCGTCCACGAAGAGGCAGCACTTAAACGATACATCAAGACAGCCGTAAGCGTATCCGGTGATAATCCGGTTTTGATTGATAGTTATCTACGTGACGCCATTGAAGTCGACGTTGATGCCTTATCCGATGGTGACACAGTGCAAGTCTCCGGTATCATGGAGCATATAGAAGAAGCGGGCATCCATTCTGGAGATAGTGCCTGTTCCTTGCCGCCGTATTCTTTGTCGCCAGCCGTAATTGAGGAAATTAACCATCAAACCGAGTTGCTTGCCCATGCGCTTGGTGTAATTGGTCTAATGAATGTGCAATACGCAGTTAAAGATGGTGAAGTATTCATTATAGAGGTCAATCCACGTGCAAGCCGCACCGTACCGTTTGTGGCAAAAACCACTGGTGTTCCCATCGCCAAGATCGCTGCGCGCGTTATGGCCGGCGAAAAATTGTCGAATTTTACTCTAGGTTCTAAAGCAATCGCGAAGCATGTCGCCGTTAAGGAATCAGTGTTTCCGTTTGCCCGCTTTCCGGGCGTAGACGTAATGCTCGGCCCCGAGATGAAGTCTACCGGTGAGGTTATGGGATTAGACAGTGACTTTGGACGTGCTTTTGCCAAATCCCAGCTCGGGGCAGGTGTAGATTTGCCGACCGAGGGAACTGCTTTTATCTCGGTCAAGGGCAGAGACAAACCCGCCATGATAGTACTAGCGCAAGAGCTCATTGATTTTGGTTTCAACATATTAGCTACGCAAGGCACTGCTAAATTTCTTTCTAATGAAGGATTGGAGGTTGAGCCTATCAACAAAGTCTTGGAAGGACCTCCACATATCGTAGATGCAATACTCGGCGGAAAAGTGCAACTCGTTTTCAACACAACCGAAGGCGCAAAAGCGATTCAAGATAGCTTTAGTTTGAGGAGAACAACGCTGATAAATGCGATCCCGTACTACACTACTGTCGCCGGTGCCCGCGCAGCGGTACAGGCGATCAGAGCGTTGAAGTATGGCTCACTTGATGTTGCACCTCTGCAATCCTATTTTAAGGCATTGCACTAACGAGGTTTCCTAATTATGTAGAGGTATTTATATTTATATCTCGCGTTTAATCGGGTCAGACAAATTTATAATTAACTATTCAGTTTACCGGTAATAGAATGACAAATGTTCCCATGACGACTAACGGCTATGAGCGCCTACAGGTAGAATTACGTGCTCTAAAGTTTGAACAACGACCAGCCATTATTCGAGCAATAGCTGAGGCACGTGAACACGGCGATCTTTCCGAAAATGCAGAGTACCATGCAGCTAGGGAGCGTCAGAGTTTCGTAGAAGGTAGAATAGCGGAAATCGAAGACAAACTGAGCCGTACCCAAGTGATAGATGTATCTAAACTAAAGGGCCGAGACGTAAAATTTGGAGCAACCGTAACACTGGAGGACGAAGACACCGGCGAAAAAACAACCTATCAAATTGTCGGCGAAATGGAGGCAGATGTATCTGACGGGCGGCTCTCAGTCACCTCACCACTTGCGCGAGCACTAATTGGCAAAAAGGTAGGAGAATCAATCGAGGTTGTCACACCGGGTGGCCAAAAAGACTACGAGATCAAACGGGTCCGTTACAAGTAAAGTATAAGGAGTTAAAGACGTGACTCTGCCAATTTTGGCGTTTCCTGTCCTTAAACTGGACCATCAGTCCTATTTCCCAGAGAACCACCATCCGTCAAATTGGATTCAATAGGCACTCCATATTCACACTTTGTTGTGCGGATCGCGAGAGCTGATTTAACATGACTTACGTTGGGAGCAGTAGTCAGTTCCGTGGTTAGAAACTTGTTGTAGCTATCCCAATCAGAGGCTACGACCTTGAGTAAAAAATCAATTTCGCCGGCCAGCATGTAACACTCGCGCACTAGTGGCCAACTGGTCACAAGCTCCTCGAAAGCCAGCAAGTCCACTTCAGCCTGGCTGGTCAAACCTACTTGTGCAAAAACCATTACTCCGTAGCCAAGGGATTCGGCATTCAGGTCGGCATGATAACCTCGGATAACTCCTGCTTCCTCTAACACTCTGACACGCCGTAAACAAGGAGGCGCTGATATACCGGCCCGCTTCGCCAATTGTACATTGGTTATACGACCAGAGCGCTGGAGATCACTAAGAATCTGCCGATCAATTTTATCGAGCTTGATGCGAGGCATCGTCATATTTCTCCGTTAAAGATTCTTTTGTAATTATATTACAAATCAGGCTCGATCCCGCAAGTCACAGGGTGCCCCTTGTATACACGGAGACTGCTTGCAATAGTCCATTAATTCTTTGGGCTGCAATTCGAATCAATAAAACAGCATGGATTAGAACATGGTTAAGAAATTCGCTTGGGTCGTAACTGATGGCAAAGCGGGGATGGTGGCGCAGGCGCGAGGTTTAGCGGAAGCCATCGGTTTGCCCATAGTAGACAAAGTAATTACTCCAACGTTGCCTTGGAGATGGATGCCACCAAGCTGGCATGTAAAAAACCCATTTGGAGATTCCACTAGAACATTTTTAAGCGATACTCCAATGGAAGCACCATGGCCCAATTTACTCGTGAGTTGCGGGCGTCATGCAGTTGGACCAGCACTCACTGTCAAAAAGAAGAGTTGCGAACACACACTGATAGTTCATGTTCAGCATCCGCGAATTGATCCAACGCGCTTTGATATCATTGTCGCGCCTGCACATGACGGGCTTACCGGGTCCAATGTTATTCCAACTCTTGGCGCTATACATCGAGCAACACCAGCTAGACTTGCAGCCGAGGCAGAGCGTGTTGCGGCAACAGTTTCGCACCTTCCCCGCCCACTGGTAGCTGTATTGATTGGCGGATCTAACCGCAGCTATCGACTGACACGTCGTATCATTGCAAAGTTAGCTGAGAATCTAAGAATACTCGTTCGTAAGCAAGGAGTTGGATTGATGATTACACCCTCACGTAGAACAGAATTGGATAATGTGGCGTACTTGAACGAGCAGCTAGCCGATCTCCCAGCCGTGCTATGGAATCAAAATGGTGAGAATCCCTATTTCGGTTATTTAGGTCTTGCCGATGCAATTGTTGTCACAGTTGACTCGGTTAATATGGTTTCAGAGGCGTGTTCCACAGGAAAGCCCGTGTATCTCATTGACATGGAAGGTGGTGATAGAAAGTTTGAGCGGTTTCACCACGGACTGTCGGAAGCAGGCATGACGCGACCTTTTGTGGGCAAACTCGAATTCTGGCAATATCCCGTATTGGATGATACGAATCGGGTAGCTTCGGTAGTTCGCGATCGTTTGGCATTAAATAAATAGGTGGCATCAGCGATACCAATGTGGATATCCGTTCCCAATTCCTCCCCATTACCGTATATCTTCGTAGAGGCTCAGCGCGTTCTATGATTGGAAACCCCATGTCAGCCCTAAATTTAGATGTGCTGAATACCACTCCCATACAGCACAAGCCATTTGACTATATGGTGGTGTCAAATTTCATATCAGATACTTACATAGATGCAATTAATTTAGAATTTCCAACACTCGATGGGCCGGGAAGCTTCTCTTTGGAATCTATAAAATGTAGCACTGCTTTAAAAAAACTAGCAGATGAGTTGCGCGGTCCAGCCATTACTGAAGCGATGTCAAAAAAATTTGAAATTGACTTGCACGACCGACCTATCATGTTAACCGTTCGCGGTTGGTGTCGAGCGCGCGATGGGCAGGTACATTGTGATTCAAAGGATAAATTAATCACGGTACTTATCTACTTAAACCATGAATGGAGAGAAGAAGGTGGGCGCCTCCGCTTGCTTCGCTCAGCTCATAATCTAGACGATTACTTCGTTGAAGTCCCTCCCATTGCCGGCACTATGGTAGCTTTTCGCTGCACCGATCACAGCTGGCATGGCCACGCCCCATATGAAGGACAGCGACGTGTTCTCCAACTCAATTGGGTAACCAGCACGCAATATTACGAGCACGAGCGTCGCCGACATGGACTTTCATCTATTATGAAACGAATCAAACGTATTATCGGTATATCATGAAAATACTTAAGTCGAACGGCAAATGATGCCATGACGCTCGATATTCAAACATTTAGCAACCTTCACGGAGGATCTTCGTTTTTTAAAGCCACCGGACACCCTTTGGCCGCGCTAAAGGCGCACGCACTCATTGCTCACCTGGAGAAATCGGGTCCTGTCGCAATTTATGACCCGTACACTCAAGCGGCAAGCTTTGCTGAATTTTACGATCTAGGCAAAGTCGATCTTAGGCATGTTTACATCCAGGAACTGCGGGATCTAGGTTCCACAATGCTCGGTTGCCGAACCGAGCCAATAACTGACCTTGTATCCAGCGGTGCCCAAACCTTGTTTGTGACGGCATTCGATGCCACTCAGCTGATTGAAAATATAAGACATTTACTGCCAGATAATATATCGGTCACAAGTCTCGATGAAATTCGTCTTGGCAATGAGTTTCTGACCAAACCCAGCCAATACCTGCACTCACTGAATTTTTCTACAAACATTGCGTTCTTCAGAGATATGGAAGGTCACCATACACGATTGACAACCATTAATTATTGGTCAGGTTATGGCTCGCACGATACAAAAATATGGTTTTGCCTGTTCGATGAAGATGGAACAGTGCTCGCTCAATGGTTGGAAGATTTAGCCAATTCAGCAGTTTCAATTGTTATTGATAGCGCTGAAGTACGTGAGCGTTTTAGACTTAATCCTTTTACCGGACAGCTCTTTATGCACGTGATTTCTGCTGCCGGCCATGATATTGTAAAATACGCGCTGGATACCTATGGCAACGACAACATGGTGTACTCATGTACGCATGACGCTAATGCTTGGCCCGCAGACCGTTACGCCGGGCTACCAGCTCCAGCAGACGGTGAAAAGGTCATTCTTTGGGTACAAAATAGTCATCCGTGCCCTATTCCTAGGGGTGCCGTTGGAATCAACCGCATGGGACATGATGACGTTGTGACCTTGGACAAAGAAGTTGCGCCGTTTGCCACATTTCCCCTCGACATTGCCACACTACTTCCCAATGTTAAATGGCCTGAACAGATTGAAATTCATGCAGGCAAACATTTTGTCCGACCTCGCTATGAAATTGAAACTGAGGCAGGCCACATTCGGATAGCACACCCTAACGTCGAACGCATTGACTTAGAACCTGACCCGCACATACCCGAACTAAGTAAATTCATGGGCAAGAGCTATTTGCTACCGGCGCCAGTCTTACCCATAAAACTTTTCAGTAGTGTGGCTCTTCCTACTCCTATGTCGACTGTGCAGACAAGCCTACCGCTCGCATTTGCTGTGTACGATGCGAGTGGAGAGGAGGTGATGTGGAAGTCATTGGGATGTTTGCCTCGTGACCATGCACTTTTGCTTAAGGTTGACGACATGCTTAATGATAAGCCAAGCGGTATACTGTCTAGTGGCTACGGCCACATGGAGCTCATATATGATTTTCGGGAAGGCGGTGAGGCCGATGGTTGGCTCCATGGCCTGTTCCGCTACGAAGACCGCAAATGCGGGCACGCAGCTGAAACTAGCTTTGGAGCACATATTTTCAACACAGTTCTGACCTATAGAAACGAACCACAATCATACGGTGGGCGCGCCCCTGGCCTATCCACTCGCCTATTCTTACGCGTTGGCTCTTCACCGGCCGATACCATGTGCCATTTAATCTACCCTGCCTCAACACCCTGGCACAAAAAATCGAATACCGATCTTATCTTGTATAATGCACAAGGTGACGAAATCGTTTGTAAAACAGTGACAATCCCGTGCGGTGGCTCACTTTTATGGCGCTACTCGGAGATGTTCAGCGAAGCTGAGCGCAACGATGCGGGTGAGCACGCCTATCTAATTGTTCGTGAAGTTACCTGTCGCCTGTTTGGTTATCATGGTCTCATCGGGAGCAATACCGCATTCAGCCTTGACCATATGTTTGGCTTTTAATAAGGCTTACTCGTTTCCGTATAAGTTTAAGTATATACTTCTATAATTATAACTTACTAAAAAATGTTACACGGCTAACACAAATCCTGAAAAAAGAATTGTGGAGCAGGAAAAACTGTATTCAAGTAAAAAATTAATACCAGCTAATAATATAATTGATAAAAATGAACTCCAGATTAAACCTGCGGCCGCAGCAGAAACTGCAGAAAAATTTTGTCTCACATAAATAGTTGCTCTGTCGACATCCCTTCATACATGTGAGCGACGAACTCGCCATAACCGTTATAAAGCTGTGTTGGAAACCACTCTTCCGATTCGATGTCATGTTCCTTCGCCTGACTCCAGCGCGGATGAGGAACTTCAGGATTAACGTTTGCCCAAAAGCCGTATTCCTGAGGTTGCAACCGCTCCCAAAAACTGATCGGTCGCTTATCTGTAAATGTGAAACGCACAATCGATTTAATAGACTTGAAACCATATTTCCAGGGTACAGCGAGTCGCAAAGGTGCGCCCATCTGTTTCGCCACCGGCTTGCCATAAGCGCCTGTGACAAGAAAGGCCAATTCGTTGGTCGCTTCCGCCATCGTCAGTCCTTCAACGTACGGCCAAGGGTACCAAAACTGCTTCAGTCCTGGCATGACGTCAGTATCAACCAAGGTTTCCATCACCACAAACTTAGCTGAACTCAGTGGTTTTATGTAGTTTATAAAACTATTAAAACTGAATCCGCTCCAAGGCACTGCCATCGACCATCGCTCAACGCACCTATGGCGATATAGTCGCTCTTCCAGCGGCATCGCATTAAGCAGCTCATCGATTTCAACTTTGTGTTCCTTCTCTACCAGACCGTCGATTACAACTTCCCAAGGGCGAATCTTTAGGTCTTGAGCTGCTTTAAATATTTTCTTGTGGCTGCCAAATTCATAATAATTATTGTAGGTCGTTGCCAAATTCTCATTTGTAATGGATCTATCCAGCTTGTAACGGTTGTTTTGTCTAACCGGATAGAGACTGTTAGAAGGATCATTTTTTTCGACCTTAGGAGTAGCAGCGAGCGATAGTCCGCCGGTTAACATGATCGGTCCAATCGCCATGGTTTTAAGTAGTTGACGACGCTGCAAGAAAATACTTTCATCGGTCGCCATAGATTCAGGCAACGCCCATCCCGGCTTGCGTTTCACTAGCATCCTTTACATTACTCCTATTAGTGCTCGATCGTAATTTATCTATTTATTATCAATAATTTAACAGCACAACGCCCATCCGCACAAACGATTAAGCAAGAGCAACATGAAATTACACAAATTTCCATCCACAGAATTTTTTCAGTCTGCGTCTATAAAGGTAAGTATAACGGTACCAAGAGTGCCAAAATCTGCGACGACGCAGTCGTTCGCGCAAACCGGGGTGATGTTTGTGCAGGAGCCTGAGCTGACCCATGTGTCCGCAGTTAGGACATGACCTCGTTTCGAAAGATGATTGGTAAGCCAAACCAGCGCATTTAGCGGACAACCTAGAACATCACCGCCAATACCAGTGGCAACTTCATTATCGTTAATTAGCAAACGAACTTCATGGTCAGTTAGATCAAGCGCCCTCCAATTGATCTCCGTATTCCCACGGACCCATTCAAAATTTACCCCATGATCAGCCGTAATAGCTGAAATTCCATATTCAGAAGCATTTTTTAACCTTGAAGCCACAACCTCTATCGAAGCAGCAATGCCTCCAATAGCTGAGAGAACTTCATTCTTCTGATATGGCGCATCACGCGGAGGCAGTTCGCTTGTCATCCAAAATGAAAACTCCGCCTCCACACCTAAGATTTCATGTGACGGTAACTTCAAATTGGTTGGACTCGAATGCATCTGATTTGTGAACATAGGACCAGAAAACGGTTCCGTAGTGTTAAATCGCTTCATCACCGCGGCACTAGTTGCACCAACTTTCCAGCCTGATAATGACTTCGAATTCCGTTCAATAATCGCGTCTTGTACCAAGTAAGCATCGGCCATGCTCATTGGCAAAATAAATCCAGGTAGTGAGCTAATTTGACGGCCTTTTTGTCTAGCGTCTATTAATGCCCTTGCTGCGGCCTCAGCATCATTTTTCAATGCTGTCATGGTCAAGAAACCTCTCACACATCATCCACCACAACATTGTTACTCTGTTTCTGGACACCACTTATTCAGCAGCTTGATGCTGTGCAACAACGTCATCAGCTAATCGCCCACTCAACTCCGCCAAATGATCAAATCCCCATTCGTAAGTACCTACCCCCTGCGTCACTGATCGCAGTTCAATTATCATATCGTGCAAATCAGATTGCGGCACAAAGGCCTCTACCTCGTCCCAACTCTTCCAACCTGCCTTAGAATCGAAACCAAGTATCTGCCCCCGGCGCTTCGTAATCATACCTTGGGCCTTAGAAGTTGCTGAGTTTGGAATAGAAATCTTAACGCGACAGATTGGTTCCAACAGGACAGGGTCCGCCTTTGGTAGCCCTTCCCTCATTGCCATACCTGCAGCCGTTTTAAATGCCATATCCGAGCTATCGACCGCATGAAATTGCCCGTCTACGAGCGAGACCGACAAGTCAACAATGGGAAAACCCAATGCACCCTCTTTAAGATATTCGCGAACACCCGCTTCAACTGATGGAATGTACTGCCTAGGCACAGCACCACCGACAATAGAATTATCGAATGAAAATCCTGCTCCCCGCGCCAGTGGTTTAATATCAAGATGTACATCTCCAAACTGACCATGCCCCCCCGACTGTTTCTTATGTCGCGCATGCTGCTTGACCGGTTTTCGGATAGTTTCCTTATAGGGAATTTGTGGCCGTCGCGTGCTAACCGAGACGTTATAGAGGCTACCTAGCCTATCTGCCGCGACTTGCAAGTGGATCTCCCCTTGGCCCCTCAAGACCATCTCCTTGGTATCTTGGTTGTGTTCAACCGATAGTGAAGCATCTTCACCCATCAGGCGCGAAAAGGCCGCAGACAACTTCACCTCATCCTCTCGTTTATTTGGTTCAATTGTCAGCGAATAAACTGGTTTAAGCGGCGCGGGCCAGTCAAGAACATCAGGCATAGCCCCATTAATCCCCAAAACCATCCCAGTTTGCACGTTCTCAAGGCGACCTAATGCCACCACGTCACCTGGTCTAACATCAGATATCTTTTCAAGTGTATGGCCTTTCATGTGAAATAGTCCACTTACCCTATCGTCACCGAAATGCATCCCATCCTTAATCTCTCCTCGCCAGACACGTGCTAAAGAAATTTTACCGGTGTGCGGTAGGTGATAGGTCTTGAAGACCTCTACCATGGGTTCATCCGACGGCAATCCTAGTCGTTCCATCGTGCTTGTCGATTCGGCGACTTCGTGGCGTAATGCTTTCATCAGTCTTCGAACACCATGAAAGTTTTCTGCCGATCCTAGAAATACCGGGACTATCGCTTCAGTCTGAAAATCTTTTGTTAAATGCTGATAGACCTCTTCCTTAGAAGGTACAACATCTTCCAACAATTGTTCTAAAAGCGCATCGTCAAAATCGGCCAAAGATTCAAGCATCGTTTGGCGTGCCTCAGCATAACGTGTACCTACCGAATCGGGCAGTGGGATAAGATCCGAAGCTTCTCCGGTTTTGTAGGTGTATGCTCGCTCCGAGACCAAATCAGCATATCCTGTAACTGTATCCCCCTCACGGATCGGTACCTCGCGCAAAACTAGGGGGCACGCAGATACCACTTGAAGTGCATCAAGAACATCGCTCACCCGAGCAGCATCTGTATCCATCTTATTGATGAATATCATATGTGGAATTCCTCTCTCATTGAGAAGATGTAGGAGCGGTGCTATACCCTGCGCTTTTTCTATTTCAGGTTCACACACAACAATGGCAACATCGACAGCCATCAGCGCAGCATGGGTTTCTTGGAAAAATTCTAGAGAACCTGGGCAATCGAGAAAGTGCCAGCGTTCGCCCAAATAATCTCCAAAAGCAGCTGATAATTCAGTGCTCATACCTCGAGCACGTGCCTCCGTCGAGGCGTCAGAAACTATATTACCATCACGCTGTGTACCACGACGTTCGATAGCACCACAGGCAAATAACATCGCCTCTAAAAGTGTGGATTTACCACTTTGATAAGGACCGACAAGTGCCACACAACGTGGATAGCTAGATGAGGAGCCAGGCATGACAATCCTCCAAATTTTGATTCTGTTCTCTGTTGCAGGTGCGATACAATGGTGTCTATCAGCACCCCTCCCATGTCCATCGTATATGGTTTCAGCGACGCTGCTACGATGCAAGAGAAATCAAGCTATCATTCTGAAGAATGGTGTTGCAATACTCATAGGCAGATTAGGCAAATTTTAAGTAATTTCCGGTAATCGTGTCCCCAACTCAGGAGAGTGCAGCACAAAAATGCTGGATACGATGACCCGCTTCCTCTAACAGTTCTGTAGATGTAGCGTATGATATACGGAAGTGTGGAGCTAATCCAAACGCAGATCCGTGAACACAAGCCAATCCCTCGAGCTCAAGGAGAGCAGTGACAAATTCCTCATCGTTCGTTATGGCTGTTCCATTCTCCGATATTTGGCCTATTACACCCTCGCACGAAGGGTAGACATAAAAGGCTCCCTCGGGAGTGGGACAAGATATGCCTGTCGCCTGATTAAGTAATGATACCATAAGGTTGCGACGTTCCTTGAAAACCTCATTGTTTTTAGCAATGAAATTATGATCTCCCTCAAGGGCTGCCACGGCAGCCCACTGGCTAATCGTCGATGTACTGGTAGTACATTGTGACTGAATTTTGTTCATAGCTGAAATTAGTTCAACCGGTCCAGCAGCATAGCCAACACGCCAACCAGTCATACAATAGGCCTTTGAGAGCCCATTCAGTGTAAGCGTCCGTTCACTGAGAGCCGGCTCAACCTGAGCTATCGTTGCAAACTCGAAATTATCGTAAACAAGGTATTCATATATGTCGTCGGTCAACACCCAGACATGAGGGTGTTCCATTATCACTTCGGCCAAGGCCTTTAATTCGCTCCATGTGTACGCAGCACCAGTCGGATTTGATGGTGAGTTCAACACCAACCATTTTGTTTTTGGTGTAATCGCGGCCTTGAGTTGATCCGCGCCTACTTTGAAATCGCTTTCCGACGGACAATTAATAATAACTGGTGACGCCCCGCACAGCAGTACTATATCGGGATAACTTACCCAATAAGGGGCAGGTATTACCACTTCGTCTCCTGGATCAAGCGTTGCCAACATGGCGTTGAAAATTTCCTGCTTGGCTCCGCAGCCAACAGTCACCTGCTCCATCGAATACTCTAACTCATTGTCTCGTTTAAACTTAGCACAGATTGCCTCACGCAACTCTGGGATACCGGCAACAGGTGCATATTTTGAATAACCCTTTGCCATGGCATCGACTGCCGCTTGTTTTATGTGTTCAGGTGTATCGAAATCTGGTTCGCCCGCGGCTAGTTCTATTATGTCCTCACCCGCTCGTTTAAGAGCTTTTGCACGAGATGCCATCGCGACGGTTGCAGATTGCTGAACGAGAGAAAGGCGACTGGCAAGCAATGACATAGTTGACTAACTTCCTTGGTCTAAATGAATTTCTAATTCTTGCGTTTAGCTGACACAGATGCACAAGAAGACTCTAACTACAGTTTCAATTTCGCCGATCTGTGTCGATTAGCACACTACGACTAAATTCAGATATAATACAATGTCCATAAATCAAGAACACTGGCCAGATATAACGCATTCATCTTATGTTTTAGCTCATGAGTAAAGTAGAACCTATACTCGCATTCGAACGACCTCTAAGTGAGGGAGGTCGTAAATTCGAGCTAATCTCCAATCTAGTTCCTGCTGGGGACCAACCGCAAGCAATAGAAGGTCTTGTTAGTGGTCTCCACAACGAGGAGCGAGACCAGGTTTTGTTGGGAGTTACGGGCTCTGGTAAAACCTTTACAATGGCTCATGTGGTGGCGCGCATGCAACGCCCAACATTAGTGCTAGCACCCAATAAAACACTGGCAGCACAACTTTACGGCGAGATGAAAGCATTTTTTCCAAACAACGCCGTAGAGTATTTTGTTTCCTACTACGATTATTATCAGCCAGAAGCCTATGTTCCTCGCACAGATACCTATGTTGAAAAAGAATCATCGGTCAACGAACAGATCGATCGAATGAGGCACTCCGCGACGCGGTCACTGCTAGAGCGTGACGATGTCATAATTGTCGCATCCGTATCATGTATCTATGGCATCGGCTCAGTTGAAACTTATTCACAAATGGTGGTGACTTTAACACTGGGGCAAGTTATCAACCGTACAAACCTGCTCAAACAGTTTGTTGAGTTGCAATACCGCAGAAATGATACCAACTTCATTCGTGGTACCTTTCGCGTACGTGGAGACATAGTTGAATTATTTCCTGTCCACTATGAGGACCGGGCATGGCGACTGTCTCTTTTTGGAGATGAAATTGAGAAAATTTGGGAGTTTGATCCTTTAACCGGTGAAAAGACTAACACGCTTGAGATAGTCAAGATTTACGCAAATAGTCATTACGTCACCCCCAGGCCAACTCTCCAACAGGCTGTACGCGAAATCAAAATAGAGCTTGTCAATCACCTTACTTTTTTGCATGCCAGCGGCAAACTTTTAGAAGCACAGCGTCTTGACCAGAGAACAACTTTTGATTTGGAGATGATCGAAGCAACAGGTTCCTGCGCTGGAATTGAAAATTATTCGCGATTTCTAACAGGTAGAAACCCGGGTGAACCCCCTCCAACTCTCCTAGAATATCTGCCTGACCGCGCGCTGATGTTCATCGACGAATCCCACGTCACGATACCCCAGTTGGGCGCTATGTATAAGGGGGACTTTTCCCGTAAATCTACCCTTGCTGAATATGGTTTTAGACTACCGTCATGCCTCGACAACCGACCACTGAAGTTTGAGGAGTGGGACGCGATGCGCCCACCGACAATGTATGTTTCGGCAACTCCCGGCTCATGGGAGCTCCAGCGCACAGATGGTGTATTCACAGAGCAGGTCGTGAGGCCAACTGGGCTCATCGAACCTGTTTGTATCTTCCGTCCAACCGAAACTCAGGTGGACGATTTGCTGGCAGAGTGTCGAACTT
Source organism: uncultured Flavobacteriales bacterium (assembly GCA_964419045.1). Taxonomy (GTDB): domain Bacteria; phylum Pseudomonadota; class Alphaproteobacteria; order UBA8366; family CAVOAK01; genus CAVOAK01. The sequence continues at coordinate 341,431 of CAYQNO010000009.1, read as the reverse complement.
GTGCCGAGCAAAACCAACGCGTACTAGTTACAACCTTAACAAAACGAATGGCTGAAGATTTAACAGAATATTTAACAGAAGCGGGTCTTCGGGTACGTTACCTACATTCGGATGTGGACACGCTGGAACGGATTGCAATAATTCGAGACCTCCGCATGGGTGTGTTCGATATTTTGGTAGGTATCAACCTTCTCCGGGAAGGTCTAGATATCCCAGAATGTGCGCTTGTGGCGATCCTTGATGCCGACAAAGAAGGATATCTCCGTAGCCGCACCTCACTCATCCAGACAATTGGGCGTGCAGCTCGGAACATAGACGGCCGCGTAATATTATATGCTGATAAAATGACCGGCGCTCTCGCAGATGCTATCAAAGAAACTGGTCGACGACGTGACCGGCAAATCAATTACAATGCTACACACGACATTACACCAGAATCGGTGCGAAAAAACATCACGGATATTTTGGAAAGTGTATACGAGAACGATCGGGTTACGATACCGATCAGCAACGATGGCCAACCCCACCTTGTTGGAATAGATCTCAAGACATACATAGGTGATTTAGAAAATCGTATGCGAGTGGCAGCCTCCGATCTTGAATTCGAAGATGCAGCCGCTATACGAGACGAAATCAGGAAACTCGAGGCGATGGATTTAGATTTGCCAGTCGCTGCTGTAAACATTAACCCGTTAATAGCCGCCAAATTACCTAAAAATCAAAAGAGAAAAAAATTAAATAAACCAAAAAGAAAATCCAAAGCAAATGACGCACGCCGATTACGTGAACGATAGAAATAACACTAACCGGACCGTTTGTACGCCGAGAAATCATTCGCATGATAAGGATTAATCTCGTCTGACTAGTAAGTTATCCTATGTTTTTAGATTTAAGATTATATTTGGTAAAAGCTTCCTTGATTATGCTTCGACTCGCATCTTATGCTCACAGTTACAATGACAATTTCTGAAACAGTACCCAGAACCGCACTGGTAACAGGGGCAGCGCGACGCATTGGTCGAACCATAGCACTAGGTTTGGCTCGTCAAAATTGGGCTGTTGCCGTTCATTACGGTCGCTCAAAATCGGAAGCAGAATCGGTCGTAGAAAAAATACGTGCAGACGGCGGTGTGGCAGAAGCCCTTCAGGCAGACCTTGCTGTATCTTCTGAAACCCAAGTCCTTGTGAAGAGAGTGACAGAACTGCTGGGGCCCGTCGGTCTACTGGTTAACAATGCCGCAGCCTTTGAAGACGATACAGCACTAACAGTTACCAGGGAAAGCTGGGACAAGCATATGGAGGTAAACCTTTGGGCTCCCTTTATGCTAAGTCAGACGATGGCGTTAACACTCCATGAAAATGCTGAAGCCGAAGGTATTATAATCAACATTATAGACCAGCGAGTTGGGAACCTCACACCCAAATTTATTTCTTATACGCTAAGTAAAAGTAGCCTTTGGACTTTGACTCGTACACTTGCGTTGGGTCTAGCTCCACGAATCCGAGTGAACGCAATTGGACCGGGGCCAACTCTTAGGAGCGATCGCCAGAATGACAAACAGTTTCAACGGCAATGTCAGTCAGTCCCACTAGGTCATGGCCCTGACATCGCTGAGATATGGGATGCCGTCAGCTATTTGGTTTCCGCACAGTCAGTTACCGGCCAAATGATTGTAGTTGACGGGGGAGAACAAATGGGCTGGGCACAACCCTCAGATGGCATCATACAAGAGGAGTAATAATATCGAACTCTTCCGTCAAAACGCCCAATCAATCAGGTCAACGAATAGAGCCAAATTGTTGTCAGGAAACAGTAATTTTGGGTCTCAGTTCCGCGAGTAGTTTTACACAGGCGCTGATTTGTAAGCAAAATGTGATCACCTAACGAACCAATAATGTCAAATAACTATATTTATGTTGTGAAATTCAATAAAACCAAAAAATATCAAGTAGTTGTCAGGTATGCCTAATTCTTAGGCAATTTGTACAAATCTATGATATACCTGAGACCAGAGCATTATGAACGTGCTTTTTCAACAGTGTTATCCACATGATTGGTGGATATCCGTACAAGGGTCAAAGATAACGGGTATTTAGACCGAAATAGTTAACCAATATTGAACCTATATAGCTACCCTTCAACTATTGGTGAATAAGTCGGTCAAAGTAAGGATTGAGCAGGATGACCAAACCTCTGGCCGTTGCAAAATGACTGTACCCGCTGAACGCCAGGTGCGCAGCGGACTCACCGACGGCCTTGAGGTCGTACACCGACATCAGAAAACTTTACCAGGCTCACCCGGAGTATATCGCATGGCCAATGCCCAGGGTGAAGTATTGTACGTAGGCAAGGCACACAACCTCAAAAAGCGTGTTAAGAACTACGTAAACGCGAGCAAATTAAGTATTCGCCTTCAACGCATGGTGGCAGAGACGAGAACCATGGAATTTGTCACTACACATACTGAAGTCGAGGCTCTGTTACTCGAATCAAATCTCATCAAGAAGCTCAAACCACGCTATAATGTACTTTTTCGAGATGATAAGACTTTTCCCCATATCTTCGTTTCTGAAGAACACGACTTTGCACAGGTATCAAAACACCGAGGAAACCAGGTTAAACACGGCCGGTATTTCGGACCATTTGCTTCAGCTGGGGCTGTTGCCAGAACGCTGGCCGCATTGCAGCGGGCTTTCCTGCTACGAAACTGCTCCGACACGGTTTTCGCAAATCGTACGCGACCATGCCTTCAATATCAGATCAAACGGTGTAGCGCACCATGTGTAGGTCGAATTGGGAAAGAAGGTTACAGGGCGATGGTGAAGCAAGCTTGTAACTTCCTCGAAGGCCGTAGTCGCGAAGTAAACTCCGCACTTGCCAAACAGATGGAGGCAGCAAGTAACGATCTTGATTTTGAAACTGCTGGATCAATTCGCGATCGGATCCGTGCACTCGCACATGTTCAATCACATCAAGACATAAACATTTCTGGTATTAAAGATGCAGACGTGATTGGTGTATTCCAGCAAGGAACTCATTCATGTGTCCAAGTATTCATTTTTCGTGGTGGATGTAATTTCGGCAACCACGCTTATTTTCCGAGACATAGTGCAAAAATTGATCCGGAGCTTGTGCTCGCCGCCTTCCTTGGGCAGTTTTATGAAAACAAAATACCGCCACCGCTAATTCTATTGAGCCATGAACCGAAGGATTGGCAACTTATCGCTGAAGCACTTTCTTTTCGTGCCAAGCGGATTGTGCACCTCAAGGTTCCGAAACGAGGCACTAAGCTAAAGCCAGTGAAACACGCCCTCACCAATGCTCGAGAGGCTCTTGCTCGTCATATGTCAGAGAGTGGGTCGCAGCGCAGGCTGTTAGACGGACTCGCCAAGATTCTCCAAATGGATACCTCACCCGAGCGCATCGAAGTATATGACAATAGCCATATCCAGGGAACAAACGCAGTTGGTGCCATGATCGTTGCCGGTGCTGAGGGCTTCCTCAAATCAGCCTATCGTAAGTTCAATATTCGTACCGTTGGAAAAGGTGAAGGTGCGGTGGCAGGGGATGACTATGCGATGATGCGTGAAGTTATGAGTCGCCGTTTCAAACGCGCCATCAAGGAAGATCCTGATAGACGTGAAGACATGTGGCCCGACCTCGTGATCATCGACGGAGGCAAAGGTCAATTGTCCTCTGCCATGGACGTGATGGCTGAACTTGGCATAAACGATATAACCTTGCTTGGAATTGCCAAGGGACCTAAACGGAAAGCTGGCCAGGAACGACTTTATTTACCAGAACGCGAAGCCTTCTCACTCGACCAGCGCGACCCTGTCTTTTATTTTTTACAGAGGCTCCGAGACGAAGCACACCGATATGCTATTAGTGCCCACCGGGCCCGCCGAGCGAAAGCCTTAGTTCAATCCCCTCTTGACCAAATTCCAGGAATTGGCGCGACGCGTAAGCGAGCACTGTTGCGCCACTTTGGATCAGCACGTGCCGTAGCGCGCGCGGGACTCGAAGACCTTGAAGCAGTGGAAGGAGTAAATATTACAACCGCCAATAATATCTATAACTTCTTTAACGAAAATAGTTAGAATATTCATATACACTGGACCGAACCTCTCAATTTATTTCATGAAGAGGAATTTGTTATTTGCTAACCAGTCTGCCAAACCTCCTTACGCTATCACGAATTCTCGTGATTCCACCGATAGTCGCACTATTCTGGTACGATATAACTGCCACGCGTTGGATATGCCTAGGATTGTTCGTGACCGGTGCTCTGACAGACATTCTAGATGGATATGTGGCGAGATCCATGGGACAAACCTCTCATTTTGGTCAATTCCTTGATCCCATCGCAGACAAATTATTGGTTGGCGCAGTAATTCTTATGCTCGTAGCCTTCGATCGTCTCTATGGCCTCGCCATCCTGCCGGGACTTGTCATACTGTGTCGTGAGATTTTGGTTTCTGGACTTCGCGAATTCTTAGGCCAAGTACAAATACGGATGCCAGTCAGCCGCCTTGCCAAATTGAAAACTGTAATCCAGATGACAGCACTCGGATTTCTCATAGTCGGAGATGCTGGGCCAGATCTCTTGGCAACAGTATTGATTGGAGAAATCTGCCTATGGGTAGCAGCACTTTTGACGATTATAACCGGCTATGACTATCTGCGCGCCGGACTACTACATTTTACAAACAGTTCTAAGGAGTTTTCGCAAAAGTCAGATAACAAAGCTAATCAAGTCAAAGCGGTAGGTAACACACGTTGAGGATCTACACACCAGCCGTTCAGAATATTTCAACACTGGTCTCAGATAACCCATGAGAATAATTGGTCTCGTCGGTTGGCAAGGGAGTGGCAAAACAACGCTGATAAAGCGACTCCTATCCGAGTTTTCTAACTACGGTATTTCTGTCTCCACAATGAAACACGCACATCACAGGTTTGACTTGGACCAACCAGGAAAAGATTCTTATGAGCACAGGACAGCTGGGGCTGCGGAAGTCTTAATTTCGTCTGTAAATCGCTGGGCCATAATGCACGAACATCGCGGAGCTCCCGAAGCTACGTTCGAGGAACTCGTATCACGCATGCAGCAGGTTGACCTACTATTAGTAGAGGGATTTAAAAAACACAAACATGACAAAATAGAGGTATATCGACCTTCAGTTAGTAAGTCACTGCTTTGCAGAAATGACCCCAATATAATCGCGGTTGCAAGTGACATAACACTTAATGAACTTTCGATTCCTGTACTTTCACTTGACGACGTTACTGTGATCGCCGATTTCATTATAGAGCAATGTGAATTTGATAACTGCTCACGCTTCGTCAGGAGAACGTAAAACAGGTGGCACAACTTAGTGATGACTGTTTCGCATTTGGTGGCCCGTTAATGACCGCGGGTGAAGCACTTGAGCTGCTTGAGCATCGTACGAACATAGTAGTTGAACCGACCCGAGCAACGCTCAAGAACTCTGCCGGAAAAATTTTGGCTGAAGATGTAATTGCCCCATCTGACGTACCGCCCCATAACAACTCGGCGGTCGATGGGTATGCAATTCTTTACGATGATCTAGAGTTTGATAAGGAAACTTGCCTGCCAGTGACCGGACGCATAACTGCCGGGCATCCACTTATCAGAAAGTATCAGCCAGGCGAGGCAATTCGAATTTTCACAGGTGGCGTCATGCCGGAAGGGTTAGACACGGTTTTGATGCAGGAAGATTGTTGCGCCATGAATAACAATGTTTTGATCCGTCCCGGAATAAGTCGAGGCGCCAACGTGCGCCATGCAGGAGAGGACATTACCGCCGGCAATACGGTATTGAAGTTCGGCCACCGCCTCCGTCCACAGGACATTGGCTTGGCTGCTTCCGTTGGAAGATCAACTCTGATTACCTTCACTCCTCTTCGCGTAGCAGTCTTTTCGACCGGCGACGAACTACGAAAACCGCCTGCCCGTTTACCACCTGGGTGCATTTATGATTCCAACCGCTACACATTAATTGCCGCATTGAAGTTGATAGGATGCCATGTCACCGATCTTGGAATTATTTCTGATAAGGCTATAGCGATAAGAGAGGTGCTTGATGCAGCTGCCAACAATCATGACCTCCTAGTCACTTCTGGAGGTGTATCCGTTGGCGAAGAAGATCACGTATGTAGTGCGGTGAAAGCTTTGGGAAAACTATATTTTTGGCGACTAGCTATCCGTCCCGGTCGACCCGTAGCAATTGGTCAGGTTAGACGCACGCCCTTTATCGGACTGCCGGGAAACCCAGTGGCAGTGATGGTGACCTTTCTACTAATCGCCAAGCCTATGATTCTTCGACTTAGTGGAGCTACTAAACTTTCACCAATGCTTTACAGAGTACGTGCAGGATTCGATTATACGAAGAAGAAGAACCGTCGTGAATTTTTGCGTGCTCGGATTCACACAGGAGACGATGGAATGCCAATAGCAAATAAATTTCCGAGCGACGGAGCCGGGATCCTCTCTTCACTTGTAGAATCTGACGGGCTAATCGACCTACCTGAGGACATGACGCGCCTGGTTGCCGGAAACATGGTAGATTTTATGCCGTATTCAGGGAACGTCGGATGAAAATTCTTTATTTTGCATGGTTGAGACTACGAATTGGAAAAGATCAAGAAGAGGTAAAACCACCTACATCGGTAACTGATATTGCGGGTCTTGTCGCATGGCTAAAAACGCGGGGATCCGCCTATACAGAAGTTCTGGCGGATCTCTCAATCATACGCTTTGCGGTAAACCAAGAATTTGCGGAACTTACCACTTCAATTAATCAAGGCGACGAAATTGCTATATTCCCACCGATAACTGGTGGATAGTAGAAAAAGGGAAAAACTATGGTAATTCGGGTGCAGCGCGAACCGTTCGATGCCAGCAAAATTCTTGATGATTTTATGAAGAACACCTACGAAAGTGGCGGCATAGCAAGCTTTACCGGCGTTGTTCGAGATCGAGGTACCGAAGGAAAAATATTAACAATGACCCTCGAACACTATCCAGGTATGACCGAGAATATGCTCAAGAAAATCGAAGCAGAGGCCCATAGTCGTTGGAATCTAGAGGATTGTCTCATTATTCATAGATATGGCCGCCTTAAACCGGGTGACTCAATAGTAACCGTTTTAACTGCATCAGCACATCGTAGGACGGCTTTTGAGGCATGTGAATTCTTAGTAGATTGGCTTAAAACTAGAGCACCGTTTTGGAAGAAAGAAGAGAACGCCAACGGTACAGTTCATTGGGTCAACACACGTTCAGCTGACTACGAGGCTGCTGCCAGATGGGATACACAGGAACACAAAGATAATTGTACTGATCGGTAATAAGTGGCCTGCTTAGAATAGTTTAATTATTCATTTCCCTTAGTTACCTACCACCGCCATACCATTCTTGTTTAACGGAGTTTCATAACAACTGCACATATTCGACACTCTATTCAACGAGACATGGCCTATGTGAAGACAAACTTGAACAATGAATTTGGTCAGACGTCATTAGTACTTGATTAAGATACCTTCAAATCATCTCTGCGAACTTCGGCATCATAATCTTCAATGAGCTGTTTGCTTATCCGGCCAGGTGTAAACTGTTTTGCGTCGATTTCTGATACTGGAGTAACCTCGGCTGCTGTGCCCGTTAGAAAAACTTCCTGTGCCTTTGCAATTTCCTTCGGCTCAATATAGCGTTCTACGACCTCTATCCCCCTCGCACGGGCCAACTCAATAACAGTCTGGCGGGTGATCCCGTCGAGGAAACAGTCTGGCACTGGCGTATGAAGTTTGCCGTTAATCACAAAAAATATGTTTGCACCAGTCCCCTCTGATACCAACCCACGGTAGTCAAGCATCAATGCATCCGCATAGCCCGCCGCCTCAGCTTCGTGCTTAGCAAGAGTACCCGTCATGTATAGACCTGCAGCTTTACTTTGGACAGGTTCAGTTTCGGGCGATGGCCGCCGCCATCTTGAGGTTTGCATACGGATGCCTTTCATCCGTGCTTCTGGTGAAAAATATGCGGGCCACTCCCAAGCAGCTATTGATACGTGAATTTTAGTTTGTTGGGCCGACACACCCATCATCTCCGAACCACGCCAAGCAATAGGGCGAACATAACCGTCAGTGATCCCGTTCACTGCGATAACTTCTTTACACGCGCGGTTGATTTCATCTGCTGGGAAAGGAATTTCAAAATCAAGGATCTGTGCCGACTTAGAGAGGCGGTCAGTATGCTCCGTGAGTTTAAATATTTTTCCTCCATAAACACGCTCACCTTCGAACACAGCAGACGCATAATGCAATCCGTGGCTCAAAACATGTAGCTTAGCATCAGGCCATGGCACCATCTTACCATCGAGCCACATGTTACCGTCATGATCATCGAATGCTGTCATCGTGCTCATGCCCCTCCCAAATACCGCGACACCATCAATATGTGATGGATGTAATTCAAGAAAATTTCTACATATTTACCCTGATTCGACATGTTTGGCCGTGCAATATTCGTCGATACAAAGGTTGCGTGGCGTAACATTCGCGGTCATATAAGTCAATAAAACTGACATAACTTGATTGGTCTAGTCATGGGAGACATCAAACCAACAGCACTTTTGCAACCTAAACTCCGTGCAAATCCGCTCTACCTAAGGGAGGGGGAGTTACGGCAGGGTATCGAAATGCTGTTCTACGCCTATCGCGACTTTACCGCCGAACCAGATGCAATGCTTGAAAGATACAATTTTGGTAGAGCACATCACCGTGTAATATATTTTGTTGGGAGTAACCCGGGCATCACGGTCTCAGCGCTTCTGGATATCCTCAAAATCACAAAACAAAGCCTTAGCCGAGTATTAAGCCAGTTGGTGGCGAAGTCTCTTGTCGAGCAGAAGGCTGGCCAACAAGATCGTCGTCAACGGCTTCTTTATCTTACAGAAGACGGCCGAGAGCTCGAACGTCAATTAACAGCAAACCAACGTGCCACAATTGCGCGAGCCTTTCGTGAGTCTGGAGCAGAAGCAGTCGAAGGTTTTCGCAAAGTCATGCTTGGAATCATGTCTGATACGAAAAGCCGCTCAAAGTTCACATAAAAGCCAGAGTACATCAATTCTGAACAAACAGATGTACTTCTAGGCAGGGTACTCAGATGATCGGTATAATTAATGACTATGGAAGCTCCATCTCTCCCTAAGGAATCACCGCATATCCTAGTCGTCGACGACGATAATAGGCTGCGGGAACTGTTGCGACGATATCTGGCTGACAACGGTTTTCGTGTGACCGTTGCGTCCGGTTCGAAAGAAGCGCGAGATCAACTGAATAGCATGGTGTTCGATCTGATTGTGATGGACGTTATGATGCCGGGTGAAAGTGGTCTATCTTTGACTGATAGCCTGCGGAAGAGGAGCGCTGTGCCTATCCTAATGCTTACCGCAATGGGCGAGACTGAAGACCGTATCAATGGATTGGAATTAGGTGCCGATGATTATCTTTCCAAACCATTCGAGCCGCGCGAACTAGTACTGCGAATCAGTTCAATCTTGCGACGCGTGAAAAAGTTGGGTGTTCCACACGCGGGATTGAAAATCGGACCATACACCTTTGATCTTCTGCGCGAGACTCTATTTCGAGGTGAAGATACTATTCGACTCACTACGATGGAAACTAACTTGTTGATGGCACTTGCGCTCAAACCCTGGCGTGTTTGTGATAGGGCCGAACTAGCTCAGGCTTGCGGGCTTGAGGGCAGTGACCGGAGTATAGACGTGCAGGTAACAAGACTACGTCGAAAAATTGAACCAAACCCAAAAATACCTCGTTACTTACAAACCATACGTGGTTTTGGCTACGTTTTGAGACCAGATTGAGGGCTACCATGGGTATGCGCATTTGGATCAAGAGCTTTCTCCCACGTACATTATTTGGACGAGCTCTATTGATTATAGTAACTCCCCTGATCTTACTTCAGCTCGTAACAACCCATATTTTTTACGATCGTCATTGGGATACGATTACCTGGCGCCTTACCTCAGCTATCGCTGGTGACATAGCGATTGTGCTCGATTCATTGCGACAAGAAGATACTGAAGTTGCCAAAAGAGCAAAACTATTTGATGCCATGCATAGACATCTAGGCCTACAGATGACGCTCATACCAGGAGCAATTCTCCCCAACGAGTCTACCAAAACAAATAAGTTGTTAGATCGAATGTTGATGCGAGCGATGGATGAACAAGTACACTGGCCATATCGGATAGATACTTCTGCTTACAGGAAACAGGTCGTGATAGACGTTCAATTGCCGGAGGCTGTGCTGCGAACCGTGGCACCAGGGAAAAGACTATTTAGCTCTACGACTTATATTTTCATCATGTGGATGATCGGTACATCTCTCATACTATTCGCGGTAGCCTCAATTTTCATGCGCAACCAAATTCGGCCTATAAGGCGACTAGCGCGAGCAGTGGACCGTATGGGTAAAGGCCGTGACATAGAAGAAGAATTTAAAATTGAAGGCGCAACTGAGGTTCGACAAACGGCTCAAGCATTTGAGTTAATGCGCGATCGCATCAGAGGGCAGATGCGCCAACGTACAGATATGCTATCAGGTGTCAGTCACGACTTACGAACACCGCTGACCCGTATGAAACTCCAACTAGCCATGTCAGACGACGGTGCGGTGAACGAGCTTAAGTCAGATGTTGAAGAAATGGAGCATATGATAGATGGCTATCTCGCCTTTGCACGGGGTGAGGGCGATGAGCCTGCAATAGAAACTGACATCGCCGAATTAGTCGAAGAATCCGTTGGTGCTTGGAAACGTGACAGTATCACTATCGACTGCCATATCGAGGACAGGCTTGTGGCAAGTGTAAAACCACAGTCAATCCGGAGATGTCTTGGTAATCTTATTGCGAACGCTAGACGCTATGCTGATCGAGTTTGGGTACAGGCAGGTCGCCGCGGAGATCAGATAGAGATTACGATTGATGATGATGGTCCAGGCATAGCGGAGAACCACCGAGAAGACGTTTTCAAACCGTTCTTTCGACTTGACCAGTCACGCAATCCAGAGACTGGTGGCACAGGACTCGGTCTGGCTATTGCACGTGACGTTACCAGAGGACATGGTGGCGACATTATTCTGGAAGAGTCACCCCAAGGTGGGCTGCGTGCTCGAATAAAGCTTCCTATTTAGGTAAGATTTTCACCGTCTCCCATAAATTTACCAAAAATTATTAGCTACTGGTAGGTTTACAGCAACCTTTTCCATCACATAGCAAGTTCGCGGCCACGGTTAGCAGCTGCCTTCACTGCACGGATTACAAGTTTTTTAAGCGAGTCATTTTCCATCAATACCGCAATTGCCGCCTCCGTTGTGCCGCCTGGACTAGTTACGTCATTGCGCAATTTAGCAGGTGAATCATCACCTTTAAGTGCGAGCTGACCACTTCCAGAAACAGTTACAATAGCGAGACGTTCGGCCAACTCAGTCGGTAAACCAATTTCCTGACCTGCCTGCACCAGGCATTCAATCATGTGAAAGATATAAGCAGGTCCACTACCCGAGATTGCTGTTACTGCATCAAGCAAGTCCTCATTATCGACCATATGTAACTCACCTACCGTCTCCAGTAAGGTCCTGCAGATAGTTACGTGATAATTTGCTACATTTGCATTGGAACAAGCGACCGAGATACCAAGACGAAGCGCGGCAGGCATATTAGGCATCGCTCGAACCACTGCTGCCTTTGCTCCAAGCCCACGTTCTAGAACACCGATAGGCGTACCCGCAGCGATAGAAAGAAATAATGTGTCTTTCGTTACAAAGCGAGAGTAGTACGGTAATATCTCGGGCAATATCTGGGGTTTTACAGCAAATACGACAACTTCGGGTCTAAACGAGTCCGGTAAATCGGTTGGAAGATTGAATCCATTGACCTGGGTCCATTCCCCAAAGGGGTTTTGACTCTTGCTAAGCATTGGTTCGATTATTGATACACCTGCACCCAGAATACCACTCTCAAGCCACCCATCGAGCAGCACTGCACCCATTTTACCACAACCAACGAGGAGCAAAGGACGTTCTAGAATTTTTGTCACGATGAACTACTCAATCAAGCCTTACCAACCGTCTCGAGCATGGCTAAATCCAATGCGTCCTGGGCCGACATCCCCCCCCAAATTAGGAATTGAAACGCGGGAAAGAACCGATCACACTCTCCAACCGCAATATCCATAAGATCTTCTAACTGCTCTACTGCTATGCCTCGCATTCCCCGAGTAAGCATTGTATGGCGAAACAATGGAGAAAATTCGCTCGAACACATCTCAAAGTGACCAAACCACAAAATTTCATTAGCCTTTACCAATAGGTGGTTTATTTCACCTCGTTTTTCCACTGGCACTTTGGTATCAAGGGCACAGCTGAAGTAAAGCGCGTTTATTTCGGCACGCCACACAAACAACATACGGTAGTCACACCACCGCCCAACCGTCTCGACGACGAGTTGATCTTCCGCAGCGCGATCAAACGGCCACTCGTTTGCCTTGAGAACATCTTCAAGTGTATCGAGCGGGTTGGATTGAAAATCGCCGACTTCAACTTGCGTCATTATCATCCGCATGCTCCCTGATAAAATCAGAAACAAGCATCACAAGCTACCAACTGCGTTGCTGTCGATCGATATCAATAGGCTCACCCCAGTTAGGGACTTTATCAAATATCTTGTGGCGAGCAGCCTCATAACCACAACACCTAGCATGCCACAGGGATTACTCCCGTTGCAAGTACAGATCCGGATTGTTAAAAAGATTACTGAGAGCTGCCGCCGGGAAAATATTACTCTCCGCAACTTATGGTGTTTTCGACTTCCGTTTACCTGTTGGTATCTTACCCTTAGCGCTTGGACTACGAACACTTCTACTTTTTGTCAGTTTCGATTTGATGCCGAGAGCCTTTTCTAGCACCACAATGCGTTTTTCTGAGGATAATTGTTCTTTGCGCGCTTTACTCGCCATTGCCTTGACAGCATTAAATTCCTCCCGATTAACTAATTCCATCTCCTCTAAAATCTGTTTGAACTGCTGCTTTAGGCGAATTTCGAGTTCCGAGCGGGCGTCTGCCAATGAACCTAGCGCGCCACCCGCAACTCGCGCTAAGTCATCGAAAAATCGATTTTCTGTCTGCATTATCGAACCACCTCCTCCGTTTACGTACTATTCAGGTCGAGGACGACACTCATATAGGTTGCTCCTAATCTTTAAACAACCTAAGTGCAGCTTCTTGTAGCACGCTTGGACCTCGCCTATAACGGACAATTCAGTAAACTTTGGAATTTGAATATGATCTTAGTCACAGGCGGCGCCGGCTTCATCGGTTCTAACGTAGTCGCAGCACTTACTGAACGCTACAACCAACCGGTCGTCGTATGCGATTGGCTGGGTAATGACGAAAAATGGCGAAACATTTCCAAACACACTATTGCGGACTTCATTCCTCCAGAAGCCATGTTTTCATGGCTTGATACAAAAGCAAACGAGATCCAAACTATCATTCACCTAGGGGCTAGATCGTCAACGACGGAAAGTGACGCTGACAGCATAATAAAACATAATTTTTCCCTCTCTCTCGCAATATGGCGTTGGTGCTGTAAACATGATACCCGACTAATTTATGCGTCGTCAGCAGCAACATATGGTGATGGTTCAGCGGGTTTTGATGACGATCCAAAGGAACTCGTTTTGTTAAAGCCACTCAATCTTTATGGCTGGTCAAAGCATCTATTCGATCTCAACGTGTTACATTTGGTAGAGAACCAATCGCATCCAACCCAGTGGGTTGGGCTGAAATTCTTTAATGCCTTCGGTCCAAACGAATACCACAAGGGTGGCCAGCGAAGTGTAGTCGCGCAACTGTATGAGCAGATAGACAATAATGGCACGGCAGAGCTGTTCAATTCCCACCATCCGGATTATAAAAACGGCGATCAAATGCGCGATTTCATCTGGGTTGAGGACTGCATCGATGTGATATTGTGGGCCTACGACAATCCACAAGTGAGTGGAATTTTCAATTGCGGTACTGGAATAGCCCGCAGCTTTACAGATTTAGCACGTGCTTGCTTTGCTGCAATGAACCGTCAAGAGAGCATTAAATTTATCGATATGCCAGCTCAGATTAGAGAAAAATATCAATATTTTACTGAGGCCAAAATTAAACGATTACGTGAAGCCGGCTATTGTAAACCTTTTACAAAACTCGAAGATGGTATCGCACGTTACATAATTGATTACTTGGCGACCGGCGATCCTTTCCGCTAAGTGATAGTTGTGCTGTTTAAGTTTCCAAATTTTGACCCAGTGGCATTTTCCGTCGGCCCAATTGAAATACATTGGTACGCTCTTGCATTTATCACTGGACTACTTATCGGGTGGCGCTATTGCATCTGGTTGGCGGGACATAAACCGAACCTCCTAACTCCGAGAGATGCTGACGAATTTCTGCTTTGGGCAACGTTTGGCATCGTTCTTGGTGGCCGACTCGGATATGTGACGCTTTACCATCCGAGTTATTATTTTTCCAATCCGTTTGCCATTATAGAGATTTGGAACGGCGGAATGTCATTCCATGGCGGGCTAATTGGTGTACTTATTGCAAGTCTAATTTTTGAACGACGGCGTGGTCTCCAAACGTATGTGATAGCCGATATAGCATCGACAGCTGCACCAATTGGTCTAGCGCTCGGTCGAATTGCTAATTTTATCAATGGTGAGCTCTGGGGCAGAGTGACTGACGTACCCTGGGCAGTAATTTTTCCACGCGCTGGAACCGAACCCCGTCACCCAAGCCAGCTTTACGAAGCTGCCCTAGAAGGTATCCTACTGGCATTGATCTTAAGTATAATGGTGATTTTTTTTGACACTCGTCGACGACCTGGACTTACAAGTGGAGTGTTTTTGCTCGGGTATTCCATCGTTCGAATTCTAGTTGAAACGATGCGCGAACCGGACCGTCATCTTGGTCTACTAAGTTTCGGGACGACCTGGGGACAGTTGTTGTCATTGCCAATGCTCATAGTGGGTATCTGGCTTATTTTCCGTGCAATGAAACTGGAACCGGTAGAAAACACTTGACCGCAATCTACAACCATTTGGCCAACCTAATACGCACAGAAGGTCCCATCTCCCTAGCTTCGTTTATGGCCGACGCGCTTTACCATCCCAAACATGGCTATTATATGACGCGCGATCCCTTCGGTTGTAAGGGCGATTTTACCACTGCACCCGAAATTAGTCAGATGTTTGGCGAACTCATCGGAGCTTGGTTGACTGAACGATGGCAGGAAATGGGAGAGCCTAGCACAATTTTTCTTATTGAACTCGGACCAGGACGCGGAACAATGATGGTAGATGCCCTGCACGGAATAAGAAGCCAATCTAAATTCAGGAACGCAATTTCGATCCACCTATTAGAAATCAGCCCCCTGTTACGGGATATACAAAAGATAAGTTTTGCCGGCATGTCGTTACCAGCTGAAAAGATCTATTGGCACACAGATTCAGAGACGTTACCGGACGGACCATTGTTAGTCATAGCAAACGAGTTCTTTGACGCCTTACCAATTCACCAATTCGAGCGAACTAAAGCGGGGTGGTGTGAAAGACTTATTGAACTAGATAATGGTCGATTTCAATTTACTTTGGGCGGGGCTCTCTCTGAGAATGAAACATGTATACCAAAAACTATACGTGAGAACGCGACATTAAACTCAATATTCGAAATACGGCCAGCCGCAACCGCTATAACCACTCAGATTGCCACACAAATCGCACGTTTTGGTGGTGCAGCGCTTATTTTCGACTATGGAAATGAAGTGAGTACTGTGGGAGACACATTGCAATCCGTACGAGGGCATGCCGTAAATGAAGTACTTTCAAATTCTGGATCGGCTGATTTGACCGCACATCTGGACTTTGCTGCCCTCGAACGATCGATTCGTGGTTTGGTCGACGTGTATGGTCCTATAAACCAGGGAATATTTTTGAGACAGCTTGGTATCGAGATAAGGACAGAGGCACTCACAAAGAACGCAACGGAATCCCAATCCATTGATATCATAAACGCATGTCGCCGTCTTACAGAGCACGATCAGATGGGCGGTTTATTTAAGGTAATGGCTCTGACAAGTCATGGCCTGAACCGCCCATCCGGATTTGTCAACAACCTATGACTGCTCGGCTTTACGAGGGTAGTAATAAGGCTGCACCTGTTCCAGTCCAATCTGAATTATTTTCTAAAGTAAACTGTGTGGCGCACGGATTTTTCTCCCGCTGTGGTGGTGTGAGTAATGGAATATATTCTTCACTCAATTGCGGTTTTGGATCCGGAGATGATATAAACCACATAAAATCTAACCGCGCACTCGCGGTTTCAGCGCTGGGAGCCAACCCTGAAAACCTCATTACCGCTTATCAAGTGCATGGAAGAACCGCGCTCCATGTCGATAGACCCCAATCTCTTACTGACTCACCAAAGGTAGATGCCCTGGTCACTGATCAGCCAGGAATCACGCTTGGAATACTGACTGCTGATTGCGCACCAGTTTTTCTTGTGGACGAAACTGTAGGAGTAATTGGTGCAGCACATGCTGGATGGCGCGGCGTCTCCGCTGGCATTTTAGAATCAACAATCGGTGTAATGGGAAAGCTTGGAGCTAATCCTTCAAACATCACCGCTGCGATTGGCCCTTGTATAGGGTTTGACTCCTATGAGGTAGGACCTGAATTTCCAGCTCTATTCTTAGATGAACGATCTGATAATTCTGTTTTTTTCAAAGAAGCCATAAATCCCAATCACTTAATGTTTGATTTAGCAGGCTATGCTGCCCAACGACTTCGTAATTCAGGTATTTTAGAAGTGGATCAACTCCTCCACGACACCTTTACGCATGAATCAGCCTTTTTCAGCTATCGTCGAGCACTTCACCGCAAGGAGACTGATTACGGCCGTCTGCTTTCAGCATTAGTTCTAAGGGACTAATAGTTGCTTGAATTAGTTGAACATTAGCATGTCCAGTTGAGGTTGTTTTTCCCGGTTTTTGTATCCTCAGCTCAAATAGTTCAGACTTCTACTGCGCAAGCACGCGATGTTTATTAAGGACTTACAACTAATCCTTTTTGTATATTCTTGACTTGTTAATTTTTGACTGGACTGATTAAATTTGACTCAAAGGCGTTTACAGAATCGGGGCACGTTGTTATAGAGTCGTTGAAATGATTCCGTCCAATTGGCGATATTCAGCGTTGGAAACATCCTTGCGGAGCAAATACTTCGAAACAGTTCGCTTAAAGATCGCTCGCCCATCGAGAGATTCTCCATGAAAATTCTGAGTTGCAACAGTAATCGGCCGATGGCCGAGGCAATTTCCACGTACCTGAATGTTCAGCTTGCTGAAGCTTCTGTTCGACGATTTTCAGACATGGAAGTTTTCGTTGAAATTCTTGAAAATGTGCGTGGGGAGGACGTGTATGTAGTTCAATCAACTTGTTACCCGGCTAACGACAACTTGATGGAACTCTTAGTAGCTATCGATGCTTTAAAACGTGGTTCAGCTAGCCGCATTACTGCCGTCATGCCATATTTCGGTTATGCAAGGCAAGATCGGAAAACTGGTCCCCGAACACCCATTTCTGCCAAACTAGTTGCTAATTTGATAACTACGGCGGGTGCAAACCGTGTTTTGACCATGGATTTGCATTCTGGGCAGATTCAGGGATTCCTGGACGTTCCAACAGATAATCTCTTTTCGGCCCCAGTCTTTTCCAAGGACATAAGCGAACATGAAAACCGTAAAGGAAAATTAACAATCGTCTCACCAGATGTTGGTGGTGTGGGGCGTGCACGAGCAGTAGCTAAGCGACTCGATGCGGAACTGGCAATCATCGATAAACGGCGTGAAATGGCGGGGGTTTCGGAAGTAATGAACATTATCGGCGATATAAACGGTCGTCAGTGTATTCTAATAGACGACATCGTCGACTCCGCAGGCACATTATGTAACGCTGCTGCTGCGTTGGCAGACGGGGGTGCCACATCGGTTTCAGCCTATGTAACACACGGGGTTTTTTCTGGGGGTGCGGTAGCCAGAGTAGCGGCATCACCTATAACCGAAATGGTCACAACAGACAGCATTGCTGCCACTGAGGCGGTAAGGTTAGCCCATAACATTCGTCAAATAACAATCGCACCGTTGATCGCAGACGCAATATCGCGCATCAGTAGTAATCAATCAGTCTCAGTCTTGTTCAATTGACTGCTTGAGTATAGGTATGACATTCAGTTGCCTAGATGAATTGCAATACGCTTTAAATATTATCTGGTGTAGCGGGTCGCAGACCTTCAGAGGAGGTAAGGAAAATGGCTGAACAAAATTCGATCAGGGGACAGATACGTGCCCGGGTGGGTACAGGAAGTGCACGGTCGCTCCGACGAGACGGTCAAATTCCTGCAATCGTGTACGGAGCAAAGCAGGACTCACTTGCTATATCACTTGACCCACGCGAAATCAGTAAGGGACTACAAAGTGGAAGGTTTTATTCAACCGTCTTCGATATCGACGTCGATAATGGGAAAGCCGAACGCGTATTGCCGCGTGAAGTACAGTTTCATCCAGTCACAGATCGCCCGTTACATGTCGACTTTCTGCGTGTTACGGGTGAAACGAGAATCAATGTTGAAGTCCCAGTTGTCTTCCTTAACGAAGACGAGTCCCCCGGCTTGAGACGTGGTGGTGTTCTTAATGTTGTCAGACATACAATTGAGGTCATATGCGCTGTATCAATCATTCCCGATCGCTTCGAATTTGATTTGAAGGACATGGACATAGGCGATAGCGTCCATTTTGGGGTAATCACTTTACCCGAGGGCGTCGATCCGGCTATTACAGACCGTGACTTCACCGTCGCCACAATTTCTGCACCTACTATCATGGAAGAAGCTGAAGAAGAAGAGATAGACGGCGAGGAAGGCGAAGAAGGTGAGGAAGGCCAAGAGGGTGAAGGTGAAACCCCTGAAGAGGAAGCAAGCGAAGATTCCGAGTCAAACTAGGGAAGGCATGCAGAAGAGCTCATGCTATTGCTCGTCGGTCTTGGAAATCCCGGACGAAAATACGAAAAAAATCGTCATAACCTTGGATTTATGGCCGTAGACGAAATTGCACGTCGCCATAACTTCGGTCCGTTTCGGTCACAACATGGGTCGCTAACTGCAGAAGGTGTATTGGGTGGGGAAAAAATCCTAGCCCTTAAGCCAACGACGTTCGTAAACGAATCTGGACGTGCGGTGGGCAAGGTAATGCGTTTCTATAAGTTACCCTCCGACTCTCTTGTCGTCGTACATGATGAGTTGGACCTGCTGCATATGAAAATACGGGCAAAATTTAATGGTGGGCATGCAGGCCATAATGGTCTGCGTAGCATCGATGCCCATATAGATAAGGAATATTGGCGGATCCGTTTGGGCATAGGACATCCTGGCGTCAAGGCTGCCGTACACTCTCACGTTCTTAGTGATTTTTCCAAAAATGAGTTAGAGGATGTGGCTCGCCTTCTCGATGCAACAGCCGAAGCTGCCCCACTAATTGGCGCAAAGGACTTCAATGGGTTCATGAGTAAAGTGTCGCTAATCATGAGTGTCTCAAAGCATTCTGATGATGAAGACACATCCACGATGCCCTAATCACACCTTGTCCTAGGGAGATATTAATGGGATTTAACTGTGGGATTGTTGGGTTACCAAATGTTGGGAAATCTACACTCTTCAACGCGCTGATAGAGATGCCCGCGGCAGAAGTCGCAAATTATCCATTCTGTACTATTAAACCCAATATTGGTCGTGTGGCTGTACCCGACGATCGGCTGGGTAAAATAGCAGATTTAGCAAATTCCACTACAACTGTGCCTAACTATTTGGAAATTGTAGATATTGCTGGTCTAGTACGTGGAGCATCGAATGGTGAAGGTTTAGGCAATCAATTTCTAGCTAGGATTCGAGAAGTAGATGCATTGATACATGTGATACGTTGCTTTGAGTCTAGCGATACGGCGCACATAGATGGGACAATTAATCCGGAACGCGACCTAGAGACGATTGAGACCGAGCTGCTTTTAGCCGACCTTCAACAAATTAACCGAAGTCTAACAGAAATTGAAAAACTTGCAAAAACAGGTGCGCGCAACGCTAAAAGAGAACTGGAGTTAATGAGGCGACTTTATATATCGTTGAACGAGGGTACACCCGTTCGCCACCTCGACTACGCAGAAGATGAAGGAAAAATGATCAAGAAAATGAACTTCTTGACCGCGAAACCCGTCTTGTGTGTTTGTAACGTCGATGAAAACCATGCAAAAAGTGGGAATACATTATCCGATGCAATAATCTCAAGGGTCACGGCAGAGGGAACAAAGGCATTGGTTGTATCGGCAGCAATAGAGAGCGAAATTTCACAACTTTCTACAAAAGAAGAAAGAACAGAATTTCTAACGTCTCTAGATTTGGAGGAGCCAGGGTTAGCCCACGTTATTCGCGCCGGTTACGCATCACTCGACCTCATCACTTTCTTCACTTCTGGTCCAAAGGAGACTCGTGCTTGGACAGTGGAAAGAACATCTAGGGCGTCGGAAGCCGCCGGGAGAATTCACACGGACTTCAAAAGAGGATTTATATGCGCCGAAACTATCGCCTACGATGACTTCATTAAATGTGCTGGTGAGTTAGGCGCAAAAGACAAGGGTAAAATGAGACAGGAGGGTAGCGACTACATTGTCCAGGACGGTGACATTATTTTGTTTAGGTTCAATGTTTAATCGAATTACCAAAGGACGTTGAGATGGTTAGTAAAATCCAATTGATCGCAAGTGATGGCCATAAATTAGATGCTTACAAAGCTGATGCCAATACACCAAAGGGAAACTTAGTGGTCCTTCAAGAAATTTTTGGTGTTAATGAACATATTCGTGAGCTCTGCGATAAATTTTCCTCATTCGGATATACCGTTATAGCTCCAGCATTGTTTGATCGCGTAGAACAAGGCGTTGAACTCGGTTACGACAAACCAGCGTTTTCTAAAGCACGTGAAATTCGGCAACAAATTTCTATTGAAAATACGCTGTTGGACATTGGTGCTGCCGTTAGGTTTCTATCAAAACATTATCCTAATAATAAAATTGGCATTTCCGGCTATTGTTGGGGTGGAACACTTGCGTGGCTCGCAGCGACACGGCTGGATAGTATTTCGGCAACTGTCTGCTACTACGGAGGTCAAATTGTTGACTACAAGAACGAAAAGCCTCACTGCTCCGTTTTAATGAACTTTGGTGAAAATGATACCGGTATACCGCTCACCGATGTCAAAGCAATTATGGAAGCCCAGCCAAATATTCCCATCCATGTATATCCTAAAGCCGATCATGGTTTTAGCTGCAACCACAGAACAAGCTATAATGCTGAACAGTCAGAAATCGCTGAAAAACGTACCCTGGCGTTTTTTGACGAAGAGCTCTCATAAATAGGATTTCGAAATGTACAATGGAAAGAAACGTGTTAAAGACCTTCTAGCCGAGGCCAATGAGAAAATTGAACATATATCGGCGGAAGAAGCTATTAATTTGATCGATGATGAGAAAATCGTATTCGTTGATGTTCGTGAGACTGATGAAACAGCAAACGGCATGATACCTAATGCCTTCCACGCGCCACGTGGGATGCTCGAATTCTACATTGACCCAGAAAGCCCTGCCCACAAGAAAGACTTTGCACAGGATAAAAAATTTATTTTCTACTGCGGAAGTGGCGGTCGGTCCGCACTTTCTGCTCTAGCTGTCCAACGTATGGGTCTTGAACCCGTTGCTCATATTCCAGGAGGCTTCCCTGCATGGAAAAATGCTGGCGGACCCACCAGTGATACCGGCTAACTTAAGTTTCCAATACTCGACCAGCTATAATAGCCAGCTTTGACACAACACTCATATCACGTTGGTCAGGCGCGGTAATCATTGCCGAATCCAAACTGTTATGGCAACCATGCTCACAACGTTCTGCGCGTTTGGCAAGCCTTCGCACAGTGTCTTTAATAAGCAACCGAGCGTGATCCGCGTTTTCCTTAAGCACTCGCACCACCTCATCAACCGTGACATTTTCCTGATTTGGATGCCAACAGTCATAGTCTGTCACCATCGCTACGGTTGCGTAGCAAATTTCTGCTTCCCGGGCGAGTTTGGCTTCCGGCATATTGGTCATACCAATAACCTGGCAGTTCCAGTGGCGGTATAGCTCAGATTCTGCGCGTGTCGAGAACTGTGGACCTTCCATCACCAAATAGGTACCGCCACGAATAGCTTCGATTCCGCAATTCGATGCCGCTTCAAAGAGAAATTCACCAACTCGGGTACATACAGGATCGGCCATAGACACGTGGGCTACGAGACCTGGTTCAAAGAAACTTTTTGTACGCGCAAATGTACGATCAATAAATTGATCAACTATAACAAAAGTACCTGGCGCTAACTCCTCTGCCAACGAGCCAACAGCTGACAGTGATATAATTTCTGTGACTCCGCATTTTTTCAACGCGTAAATATTGGCCCGAAAATTAAGATCAGTTGGGCCTAACACATGTCCACGGCCGTGACGTGGCAAAAACACCATTTCAACCCCATCAAGTTTGCCAAAGAAAAGCTCATCAGAGGGGGTACCAAAGGGTGTATCAACCATCTTCGAGCTTTGCTGTGTGAGGCCTTCAATTTCGTAAATACCGCTTCCACCGATAATGCCAATTACCGGTGGACACCCTAAATCAGCCATAGAGACCACTCCCGGCATATATTTTGAACAGTGCTTTTTCTGCAACCAAAGCTAAGGAACGTTAGCCCATACCTTACGCTTTACCGCAACTATCATAACTGTGAAAACGAGAAGAAACAGGAGCACTTTCAACCCCAATGACTTACGCTCTTCCAAATATGGTTCGGCCGTCCAAGCAAGAAAAGTAGACACATCCATAGCCATTTGTTCAACACTGGCTACCGTACCATCTTCATATTCCACACCGTCCTCATACAGAGGTTGATGCATAGCTATTTGCTGACCCGGGAAATAGGTATTGAAGCTCATCCCTTCTAGCAATTCAAAGTCTTCGGGTGGCTCTGCATAGCCAGTAAGCAAAGCATAAAGGTAGTCGGCACCACCTTGGCGGGCTTCCACAATGAGTGAAAGGTCTGGCGGCAAGGCACCATTGTTCGAAGCCCTAGCCGCCTGTTCATTCGGGAACGGTTGGGCAAATTGATCGTAAGGCCGCGCCGAGCGCATATACATTTCGCCCTCTTCATTTGGCCCGTCTTTAACCTCAAACTCTTTCGCAAAAGTCTTTACTTCAGCCTCACTATATCCGAGGTCAACTAAATTTCGATAGGCAACAAATTTCAAGCCATGACACACTGCACAGACCTCAACATAGACTTGGAGACCACGCTGCTGCGCTGCACGGTCAAAAGTGCCAAATACTCCCTTCCAACTCCAATCTTGCGACGGCACCCCTGGCACCTCAGAAGCGAAGATAGCTCCAGAGAATCCGCTAAAAACAGTCACTACGATTCCGATTATTAAATATCGCATTTTTACTCTTTCGTAGCCGAAGCTTTATATTCAGTAGTATCGAGCACTGGCTCACTTATGCTTGTAGGTGGTGCCCGCGGTGTCTCCAGTAAACCCAGAACCGGCATAAGTAACAAAAAATGAAGGAAATAATACGCAGTACCGACGCGCCCAATGACCAGCCACATCCCTTCCGGTGCATTCGCGCCGCACATCCCAAGCAGTATGGTGTCGGCGAGCAGTATCCAAAAAAAACATTTGAAAAGTGGTCGATAGCGGGCACTGCGGACCTTAGCTGTGTCAAGCCACGGTAGTAAAAATAGAACGAGGACCGAGGAGTACATTGCCACTACCCCCAGCAACTTATCAGGAATTGACCTGAGAATTGCGTAGAACGGCAGAAAATACCACTCTGGCACAATGTGCGGTGGCGTCTGTAATGGGTTAGCAGGTATCGTGTTATCTGGATGGTTGAGATAATTCGGCGCGTAGAATACCAACACGGCCAATATCATTAGGAACACAGCTGTGCCAACCGAGTCTTTGGCGGTAAAATAGGGATGGAATGGCACGGAGTCCTGGGGTCCGGTTAAATCTATCCCATCAGGATTATTGGAACCATGAACGTGAAGAGCGATGATGTGCAAAATAACCACACCCAAAAGAACGAACGGCAATAGATAATGTAGTGCGAAGAAACGGTTAAGGGTCGGATTATCAACTGAAAACCCACCCCAAAGCCAAGTAACAATCGCTTCACCTATACCTGGTACCGCTGAAAACATATTAGTTATAACTGTCGCAGCCCAAAAGCTCATCTGTCCCCAGGGTAGCACGTAGCCCATAAAAGCCGTAGCCATCATCACAAGCAGAATGACGACACCAAAAATCCACAAAAGCTCCCGCGGAGTCTTGTAGGATCCATAATAAATTCCGCGAAATATGTGAATGTAGACAACGGCAAAAAACATCGATCCACCATTAGCGTGGAGATACTGTAACAACCAGCCATAGTTGACCTCACGGCGAATACGCTCAACACTTTCGAATGCGTGATCAACGTGGGGCGTATAGTGCATCGCGAGCATGATGCCTGTAACAATCAGCAACAACAGTGCTATCGTCGCCAATGCACCAAAATTCCAAAAGTAATTGAGGTTTTTGGGCATCGGATAATTTCGGTATTCGTCATGCAAATACGTGAAGACCGGCAATCGGTAATCGATCCACTTTACAATTGGATTTTTAAATTGCGGGGAAGCGCCCATGAGACCTCTTCTAACCTATTCGAACGGTGTTATTATCAAGAAATTGGTAAGTCGGTACCGGAAGATTCTTTGGTGCTGGTCCTTTACGGATTCTTCCCGACGAATCGTAGTGTGAGCCGTGGCATGGACAGAACCAGCCGCCAAATTCACCTTTAGGGTCTGTCATTTTCTGTCCAAGGGGAATACATCCGAGATGCGTGCAGACACCAACAAGGATTAGCCATTCAGCACGCTGCACGCGCGCATTGTCTGCTTCGGGGTCGGGCAAGTCATCGATCTTTACCGATTCAGCTTCAGTAATTTCCTGTTTCGTACGGCGCCTCACGAAAACCGGTTTTCCACGCCATTTTATGGTGATACTTTGTCCTTCCTCAATTGGGCTCAGATCAATTTCCGTCGATGAAAGAGCCAGAACATCTGCTGCGGGATTCATCGAGTCAATAATTGGCCAAACACAAACAGCCGCACCCAAAGCACCAACTGCTGTGGTTGTAAGATAAAGGAAATCGCGCCTGGATTCACCGCTCCCTTGCGTCTCAGTCATAAACTCCTCATCCGCCATCAGCTTCCCCTATCCATACACCCATACAAAGCCCAAATAAAATTGCCGTGAATATCCAATACCGCGGCACGCTACAACAAACTACAATATACAATCATATACAAAGCAGCACATGAGACCATGCTGTTCAATGTGGCATATGAACGCAACAATTAGTTAGACGCTGACCGTATAATGCAAATCTCGTCGAATGCAAAGAGTGACATTACAACTATGTGTGTAAGGAAATTCTGCTATGCGACTCGCTCTATATGAGCCAGATATTCCCCAAAACGTCGGCGCAATCCTGCGCTTGGCTACCTGTATGGGAGTGATAGTTGAAATAATCGAACCATGTGGATTCATATGGTCCGATCAACGCCTCAAACGTGTTGGCATGGACTATATGAATTGGACTAAAATTTTACGACATAAGTCATGGGACCATTTTCAGACTAAGTGTTCAGCCCGATTAGTGCTACTTACTACGAAAGCTATATCTACACATCTTAATTTCGTTTTCGAGTCTGATGACATTCTTCTTTGTGGCAGTGAAAGTAGTGGCGTACCCGAATTTGTGCATGAAACAGCGGATGCACGAGTTAGAGTGCCGATAGTAAATGAGGCACGGTCGTTGAACATTACTGTGGCAGCCGCCATTGTGCTTTGTGAAGCCTTGCGTCAGACAAATCAATTTCCAAATGATAGATCGCGATGAAACAAATGGATGAACAAATCAAACGTTCCCAGGCATGGTTTGAAGAATTACAGAATAGAATTTGTATCGAATTCGAGACACTCGAACGAGAAGCCACTGGTACCCTCACAGATCAACCGCCAGGGATATTCGAAAGGACGCCATGGCAGCGCGATACCGGAGGCGAAGAGGATGGCGGCGGAGGGACAATGGCCTTAATGCGTGGCCGCGTCTTCGAAAAAGTTGGTGTCAACGTCTCAACTGTATTTGGCACATTTTCGGAAAAATATCGAAAGCAAATTCCTGGAGCCGACGAAACTGGCTGTTTTTGGGCAAGCGGTATTTCCCTAGTCGCTCATATGCGCTCGCCCCTGTTACCCGCTGCACATATGAACACACGTCACATCGTGACTAAGAAGAAATGGTTTGGTGGTGGTGCTGATTTAACCCCATTTTATCCTAACGATCGCGACACAGAGGAGTTCCATTCTACCATGAAGGCTGCCTGCGATCTGAAAAACCCTGACTACTATCCGAAGTTCTCAAAATGGTGTGATGAATATTATTTCATACCACATCGCAACGAAACACGAGGCGTTGGCGGAATTTTTTTTGATAATCTCGATCAACCAAATTGGGAGGAAAATTTTTCTTTTACCCGTGACGTTGGATTGGCATTTCTTGATGTGTTCCCAAAAATCGTACGGCGAGGTATGAACAGACCATGGACAGAAGAGCAACGAGAATACCAACTCGTACGTCGTGGACGGTATGTTGAATTTAACCTAATCTACGATCGTGGTACAAAGTTTGGGTTGATGACAAATGGGAATCCTGAAGCCATACTTATGTCGCTACCACCTGAGGTACGCTGGCCATAGACTTGCCTTTATATGTGCACTTATCGACATGAGTTTTATTTGCTGTGATGTTCAATAATTTGCGGTTAATTTCGCCGCCAAGTAAACCTTTAACTTAGTTTGACAGGGCCAATTATCTCACAAGTTCAAAGGCAATAAAGGGAGACTGACAGATGCATCGTTGGCTGATAATTTCAGTAAAAACTATGATATTTGTGTTGATGACAGTTTCTCCAATAACTGCTGGTGAAAATCTTTCGATTGAGTCGTTTTTTGGTACTTTCAAGGGAAGTGGAATAGCCGAAAATAGCGATAGTCTTTACTTCGGCGTCATGGTACGCGATTTCGACGTTACAATCAGTCCTAGCTCTTTTGGCTTCAATGTAGCCTGGACTGCTGTAATCCGGTCCGGAGGAGATCCCACAAAACCAAAAATCAAAAAAAAGATGCTCCAACTCTCCTTTGCACCGACCGAACACTCAAGTGTTTTCAAAGCTAGTAATACAACCAACCCCATGGATGGCCAGCCTTTCGCATGGGCTAAAATTGAGAAACAAACTTTGACCGTATATATGTTGATTATTCGTGCTGATGGAGGATATGAAGTGCAAAGTTATGCGCGCACTCTAACTGCTCAGGGCATGGATCTGGTTTTCGAGCGTGTCCGCAATGGTGACAAGGTTCGAACTGTTAAGGGGAAGCTGGCAAAATTTGCCGAGTAACCAAACCGTTCGCATTTAATGATTGCACTCTCAGCAAACTAGTTTTGCTGCTAATAACTAGAAATCTAGTAAACAAAAAAACAAGCTGGCTCCATTCAGTCCACAATCACTTTCATCATGGGACTTGATCCACTCACTCCTCTATTAACACCTTCAATTTGCACATGCAGGCCTTTCTACTAGCACGTAACCCGTCTGCTATCCACCACTCCTCTACGGCCGAAAGTAATGCACTAACTTTGGATCCGGCAGGAATGCCCAACTCCAAGACGTCTTCACCTCGCAATGGAAACATTTTCGGCCTCCAGTTGTCACAAGAGGCCAAAAGTGGTGCCCAATTATCTTTCATATCTGAGCCGGCCCAACCGATTAGCGCCACGTCATAGATTGTTGATACACCTTTCCTGTAGATTAAAGCGTCTACTTCAGATTTCTCCAAACTGGGCATCAACTTTAAAACATTTTCGGCCATAGCTGCTAACCGACTACTCTGTATCTTTGAGAAGTTCAGTCTTCTCGACAACGCAACAATATCTTTTTTGTTTAAGGTCACAAGCGCAGCAAGACGCCTCAAAGGATCATTAAGTTGTAGTTCTGTTTCTAGCTCGATAATTCGTTTCAAGCGATTGAAATTCTCTGCTTCGGGAAGAACTTGTAAAAGAATAGCTTCGTTAAACATAAGACGCAGGACTTCCCCAGCTGAATTTGCCTCAAGCATTTTAAATAATTCTGCACTCACCCTTTCGGCAGACAATTGCTGTAACATTGGCGCCATCTCGCGACAGGCAACTAGCGCCTCTTCGTCCGCTGGTGGTGTTCCATAATGGGCGAAAAAGCGGAAATATCGGAGCAACCGCAGCACGTCCTCGCTAATGCGTTTCTTTGCAGAGCCTACAAACCGTACACGACATGCGAAAAGATCCTCCAGCCCTCCAAATGGATCGTGGAGGGTCCCATCTGGCTCGAGGGATATTGAATTGATGGTAAAATCGCGCCGAGAAGCATCCTCAACCCAATCATCGGTAAACTCGACTCTGGCATGGCGCCCAAACGTCTCTACATCCCTTCGGAGTGTTGTGATTTCAACAGGTTTTCCATCGGTAACTGCTGTTAAAGTCCCGTGTGCAATACCAGTTGGAATTACTTTAATTCCTGCTGCTTCAAGTAAAGCGACGACTCGTTCAGGTAGAGCTACCGTAGCAATGTCAATATCCCTAATCGATCTGTCTAGTAGAGCGTCCCTCACGCAGCCACCCACGAATCGTGCTTCGGCCCCTCCGTCGCCAAGCGCTTTTAGAACCGTCGTTGCTTCCCGTTTCAACATCCACGGTTGCGGCTTAAAATATTCAACTCTATCTTTAATCACCTTTTGAAAAGGGAATTATCTTCCCTCCTTCCAGTCGAGGTGCTTGTCCAGTACTTTCTGCACCCTCGGGTGCGAGTAATGCGACGACAACTAGTGTTGCCGCAGAGAGCATAATCCCCGACATGATCAAATGTGCCCACGGAAGATCTTGCCAACTCGAAACCTTTTCATTGTTTGCCTTCGCTTTTCGTACTCGCCACGAGAACCACATCCACGTGATATAAACAATGACCGGGGTAACCAGCGGTAGAACGATTGTGAAGAATGTACGAGTCATTTTTCTTGGAGTACATGCGCAAGGTTGACCAGCATTCCTGCAGTTGCCCCCCAGATTATTCGATCTTTATATGTGAGAACATAAAAATACCGACGTTGGCCAGCTTGAAGTTGTGATCGTTGTTCATAATTTTCTGGATCAGTGACGTACGCGAGCGGCACTTCAAAAACCTCGGCCACTTCCACGGGATCTGGATGGAACGTGACTGGTGGGCGCACAATCCCTACAACGGGCGTAACCTGAAATCCTGTGCGAGTCACGTAGATATCGAGCTCACCAATTATCTCTACGCTCTTCGAAGACAGCCCAACTTCCTCATGAGTTTCCCTCAAAGCAGCGGTCTGTGGACTGTCATCATCAGAATTTATACGGCCTCCGGGAAAGCAAATTTGTCCCGGATGATACGTTAGATGTGCAGAACGTCTTGTAAACATCACAGTAAATTCTCCGCACCGTTCAATCAGAGGTATCAAAACGGCAGCTAAAATCAAGGAGGAATGTTGCTTCATATCCGGGTTCAGATCATTGTCACCACGCCAGGCGCATGCCGGTGAGCCACACCGCTCCTTCTCCGCATCCTTCATACGCACAACCAACATTTCTCGCCGCACATTAAATTCCTATCTGATTAATGCTACTGAATTATACGACAACAATTACAAAACGTTAATTCTACTATCTATCAATGCCAACATGTACATCAATAAATCCGTAGTCTTATACTCGTATATCAATTGGTTGCCATCGCTGAATACATGGTTACGCGAACACCATTGGAGCACGACATTCCATTAATTTCATCGGTCAAATTGAAAAATAGGTTGTGTATAGCAACCGATGATAGTCCTGCCGAGCTAATCGTTGCCACTACTGAATTGAACTGATACCTAGAACTCAATATTTTCTCATCTACTTGGCGACTTAAAACTACTAACAACACAACATTTGATAGTATTAAAATTTCCATATTCTCAGCTTGAGCGAAATAGAATTATTAGCGTTAGCCGCCTAGTTAATTTGATCGGGGCACCCCTAACCAGAGACTGAACACATGGGCATGCTAATAGAAGGTATTTGGCACATCATGGATAGAAAGGAACGCCGCCAAAAAGGTGGGCAGTTCGTTCGAGAAGAATCATATTTCCGAAATTGGATCACCCCAGATGGTTCCCCAGGCCCCACAGGTGACGGCGGTTTTATGGCGGAGGCTGGCCGCTACCATCTGTATGTGTCGTTAGCTTGCCCATGGGCCCACCGAGCCTTAATCATGCGAAAAATCAAAGGTCTTGAAAATAAGATTTCAATATCGGTAACCCACCACTATATGGGAGATCATGGTTGGTCATTTCAACATGCCGACGGCGTTATAAAGGACTATATACTAAGGTCAAAATACTTGTACGAAGTCTACATAGCGGCTGAGTCGAATTTCTCAGGACGCGTGTCAGTACCGGTGCTCTGGGACAAAGAGAACTCAACCATCGTCAACAATGAATCCTCTGAAATTATCCGCATGTTAAATGATGCATTCAATGAAGTTGGGGCGATTGGACCTAATTATTATCCACCTGACCTTACTAACAAAATTGATGATGTTAACGCGCGGATCTACAGCACGGTCAATAATGGCGTCTATAAAGCCGGCTTCGCGACTACACAGGAAGCATACGATGAAGCCGTCACGGAACTGTTTGAGACACTTGACTGGCTTGAAGATTTGTTAGCTAGAAGACGCTATATAACAGGCGACCGTATTACCGAGGCAGACTGGCGACTATTCCCTACATTAGTTCGTTTTGACTCAGTTTATCAGGGTCATTTTAAGTGCAACATTCGTAGAATTATCGAATACCCTAATTTGTGGGCATACACGCGCGAACTTTATCAATTCAGCGGGGTTGCGGAGACCGTCAATCTAGGTCACATAAAAAAGCATTATTACGGTAGTCACGAAACTATAAACCCCACTTTAATTGTCCCGCGTGGTCCAGAATTAGATTTCACTATTCCCCATGGACGAGATACACTAGTAGGCAAATCCGGGTGACAATTCACACAGGGGCAAAATTTAGACTGCACTTATTGCCGGCATGCAGTGTTAGTGACGCAATGTAATCTTAACTAACTTATTGACTGTATTGATGTTCCCGTCCAGATCAATTGGTGGATTCACGATAGAGAATATATAGACCACTGCCAACAACCAAAACTGAACCGGCAATTATCCATCGATCCGGTATATCGCCCCAGATAATAAATCCGTATAACATGGCCCAAAGCACCGCCGTATACTCGAAGGGGGCTACCACGGCTGCTTCTCCGTAACGAAAGGCTTCGATAGTCAGATATTGCGCACCCCCCAATAAAAACCCACAAATCGCAAATAGTCCAAAATCATACGGTGTGATCGCAGACCACCCAAAAACGACAGTTGCTAGCCCCGCTGTAGCCAATACCATTGTCGTCACGAAGAGAATAGCAACCGACGACTCTGTCGCTGCAATGCGCCTGGTAAGGATATCCTTGAAAGCACTTGCCACAGCAACTGCAAGAGGAAATAGATAAATTGGAGTTACCGTATCTCCAATTGGCCTAAACATTACCAGAATTCCACAAAACCCAACCAACACTGCCGTCCAGCGTCGCCATCCCACACGTTCACGTAACAGTGGTCCTGCAAAAGCTGTGACAAAAAGGGGGGCGGCAAATGCGATCGCTATGGCGTCAGCTAATGGCATTAAACGCAGTGCTGTGACAAACAAGAACGTCGCCAAAGCCATCAGTACTGCTCGAGCAAGCTGCTCTGGAAAATTGACAACACGCAGTGCTACGAAGCCATTGGAGCGCCAGGCAATCAACGCCACCAAGACCATTACGAAAACACTGCGCATAAATACTATCTGTCCGGTCGGGTAATCAACCGTTAGCCATTTGAGTATCGCGTCATTCAGTGTAAGGAGGGCAAACCCACTTATCATGCAGGTGATACCGCGGAGTGACGATGATTTATTTGCAGCGGAATTCATCACTAATTAACTACCAACAAGGTTAATATGAATTACAAGACCATTTACGGTCGCGAATTGTTAGGGAAATATCTCATAAACATTGTTCATGCATTGCCGTGGCACAGGGCACTTAGGTAGACTATGAACCAATAAGTTGCAATTTTTCTGGTGACATTTTAGATGCAAGATAACCCATACCGATTATCACCCGAGCAGCTGCAGATTCAGACACGGGCGAGAACACTCGCTGAAACGGTTATCGGGAGACGAGCCGCAGAGGTCGACAGCAGTGAAGCCTACCCTTGGGACAACGTGGAAGCGCTAACAAAAGCAGGTTTCATGGGCATGACAATTCCACAAAGTTTTGGTGGTTCTGGCTGTGGATATCTTGCAGCCACTTTAGTTATTGAGGAAATAGCGAAGGTATGTGGCTCGACTGCACGAATAGTAGTCGAAGGTAATATGGGTGCAATCGGGGCTATTATGGCTTACGGCTCCGACAAACAAAAAGCGGTTGCAGCAGCACTTGTGTTAGCCGGTGATAAACCAGCCATCTGTATTACAGAGCCCGATGCTGGAAGTGCTGCGACTGAGATGACGACGCGCGCCGACCGAAAGGGATCGGGCTATGTAATAAATGGTTCAAAACACTGGATCACAGGCGGTGGCATCTCGAAGTTACATTTGATTTTTGCGCGTGTATTTGATGGTGCTATAGAGCAAGGTATTGGTGGATTCATAGTCATTAAAGAATCTCCGGATGAAATTAAAGGTTTCAAAATTGGAAGCCGCGAACCAACTATGGGTCTGCGGGGCCTCCCAGAGACAGAAGTCCACTTTACAAATTTAGAGGTGGCTGGAGATATGGCAATTGTGCCACCAGAAGGATTGCAGAGAGGGTTTGCAGGCCTGATGAAAGCTTATAATGGACAACGAATAGGTGCTGCCACCGTGGCCCTTGGCCTTGCCCAAGGTGCATTCGAACAAGCTCTCACCCATACGAAAATAAGAGAGCAATTTGGCCGACCAATTTACGAATTTCAGGGCCTTCAGTGGATACTGGCCGACATGTCTATCAACCTTGCTAGCGCCCGAGCACTAATCCATAAAGCTGCGATGGCTAATGGGTTTCCTGATGCTTTAGAGGCAGCACAGGCAAAAGTGTTTTCTTCCGAAATGGCAATAAAAGTTACAAACGATGCACTACAATTGCTCGGAGCAGCTGGCTATTCCCGACGGAATCCAATTGAACGGATGGTAAGGGATGCGAGGATGTTTACAATTGGCGGCGGGACAGCTCAAATCTTACGAACTACTATTGCCGCTCGTCTTCTGAACCGCAAACTACCTCAAGCTCGTGATGGCTATCTAAATCTTCCGCACAGTAATTACGGAAGTGATGCCCGGGCTCCTTCTTACAAAAAAACCTAATGGGGCATATAGTTGCTCCCAGTTTCCCGGCATCCCAGAGTTTTTAAATATAATATGACCGAAACCGATAACAAGACCGCAGTGTTCGAGTTGAGTAGGAAAACGATCAAACGTGGCTTATTAGATAAATATGTGCGTGATAACGCCCAACAAATGAATATGAAGCTCTCCACCAAAAAGGAACGGGATGCCTCTATTGAACACATACTTGAAGTCGCAAACGGGCCTGATGTGTGGGTGTTCGGTTATGGATCACTCATGTGGAACCCAGCCTTCCACTATATCGACAGTTGCAGTGCTCTTTTACGCGGGTACCACAGAAGATTTTGTTTTTGGACTCCGCTTGGCCGTGGAACACCAGAAAATCCGGGTTTAATGCTGGGCCTTATCACTGGAGGATCTTGCCGCGGCATTGCCTTTCGAATAGCGCCTGAAGTTGTGAAGCAGGAGCTCCGAATAGTATGGGCACGAGAAATGATGGGGGATGTTTATCAGCCTAATTGGTTTAATCTTAAAACCGACCGTGGCCCTTTACGGGCAATAGCCTTCACACTTAATCGCGATCACAAACGCTATGCTGGCAATTTACCGGCTGAGATAGTCATACAACACATCGCCACTGCTGCCGGCAGGCTTGGTAGATGTATGGACTATCTTGTGAACACTGTAACAAAACTTGAAGAAATAGGGGTTCGTCGCGGGCCAATGCATAACCTTCTCAAGCACGTAAGGAGTTACCGCGCTACGTCCAAGTTAGATCATGGAGGAAAGGTAAATGGCAGTTAAAACAAAAATAGAAAAATCTGATGTAGAATGGCAAACCCAATTAACGCCGGAACAATATGCAGTTTGTAGACAGGCGGCTACGGAAAAACCATTTTCAGGAAAATATAACTACTCTATGGAGAATGGTGAATATGTCTGCATCTGCTGTGGCAATTCTCTGTTCGACTCAAATACGAAGTTTGATTCCGGAACTGGTTGGCCTAGTTTCTGGAAGCCAATCACCGATGACGCAGTTCTGGAGCGTGCCGACGACAGTATGCTCTCCCGTCGCACGGAAATTGTCTGCTCTGCCTGCGACGCGCATTTGGGCCATGTATTCGATGACGGCCCACAGCCAACAGGTCTACGCTATTGCATGAATTCGGTAGCTTTGAATTTTAAGGGCAGCTAATTGTCTTGAGAATCAGGTGGCAAAACCGTTATTACAGAACAACTAAATCTCGTGTGACGCGCGACAAAATTTCACAACCCTCTGCATTAACTAATACTGTATCAACCAATCTTGCTCCAAGCCGGTCATCATGGCTGAAGACCGGTGGCTCCACCGAAATAACCATCCCCGCTTCCAGTATATAAGGACTGTTTTCCGTCAGATCTAGTTTTTCGCCCCACATTGGGGGAAATGCTGGTGCTATGCCGTAACCCGTCGTGTGTAGTCTAAACTTATCCATTCCAGCATCTGCTATAATCTTCTTGGCAGCCTCATGGGGAGCACTAGCGGGAACCCCTGCTCTTACTTCCATAATAAAAGCATCACCTGCTGCACGAACTACTTCAAAAATATTTTTCATTCTAGGCGTCGGTTTACCAAGACAAAGCTGGCGACCAAGAAGTGCGCAATAACGACGGTAAGCCGTACCGTATTCTATATGCATAAAATCGCCTTGGGTAACCACCTTTTCAGTAGGCGATGGGTGCGCATAACAGGTACGTTCGCCACTTGCAAAGTTCATAGGGCTCGCAGCCATCTCACCCCCCTCAGCCATCATCGTGCGGTAAACTTCACCAGCAATCTGCGTTTCGGTTATCCCCTCAGCGACAGTTTCAAAACAAACATCCATAGCCCTGTCAGCTATCGCAGCAGCCTTACGAATATATGTGATTTCCGCAGGGGATTTGACGAATTTGAGTTCGTCAATCAGACCCGACGCATCTGCGATAAGAGAATTCCCCAAGTAGCCCTTAATCCGCTTGTACTCGTTCACAGACAAATAATATTTGATAACTTCGATTCCAATTCGACATCCAAGATAGTTCTTTTCTTCGATAATTTTTATTGCAACATCGATGGGGTCTTCTTGAATCGATCCACCCCATCCACGAATATCTTCGGCCAGACAGGTGTCCAGTGTCTCCGGCAACTCAGAAGTTCGCGTAAGAAAGGTTGCCGGAGCGTCGCCAACAGGAAAGAATAATACTTGGAATTGCTGGTAGCCCTTTGTACGGCAACCAACTAAATAATTGATGTTAACAGGCGAAAGTACGAGCAGAAGATCTATGCCTTCTTTTTCCATCGCTGCACGAACGCGAACTCTACGATCCTCAAATTCCTGTAAATCAAAATCGGCTTTTGACATACTTCTCCCAGTCTATTCAGGGCGAAACGAATACGCCGGTTCGCAAAATTCTAAAATTCACGCGACTTGGTTGGCCAATTCGTCACAGCGCATAAATTTTGACCTCGACTTTGATTTTATGAGTTTTATTAGTCGCTCGACCATACGCAACCTGCCAGGATGCCCAATAAGTTGAACATGCAGGGTTAGATGAAAAATTGACCCTGGACGGTCATCATAGAGTGCAAGAAACTCCTCACTCCAAGTCTCATAAGCGTTAGATATGGTGTCAATAGAACCACCAAGCCCACCGCCATAAAGAAAATAGGGTGCGTCAGCCAAATGCCAGTGTACCGGAAGCTCAACAAGCGGAATCGGCGTACCATTTCGAACATGTCGATAGGGACGGGATTGGTCCTGAAAATTTGTTGATATACTTATGTCAGCCTCCAATAGCATGTCTATTGTGTGATCAGTCAGTTCCCAGCCAGGTGCTCGCCAGGTAACCGGTCGTTGACCTACTGTATGTGTAATCGAATCGATTCCACGCACTAGTTCATCACGCTCCTGTTCTTGGTTAAGGCCTAATAGTGCTAGATGATCGTAGCCATGGCTCGCAATTTCGTGACCGCGTTGATAAATTGCCCTGACTGAATCCGGATAGCGGTCGACGGTTTGACCAGGGATAAAGAAGGTCGAGATAGCCGAATACTTATCCAGAAGGTCGAGAAGTGGCTCCAGTCCCTCGCGCACAGCATACGCACCTTGACTCATAAGTACCGGTCGTGGCGAGCCATCAGCAAGCAAACGCGACCAGCCTGCTTCGGCATCGAGGCAAATTCCAAATAAAACGGGGAAATCCATATCCATTATTCTGTCCTTCACAGGTTCAATTTTAGGTCAACCTAACGCTCGTGGCATCAACCCCGCAAGCTCACATTATAATCTTCTCAACATAGCAATTTATTCATACGTGTGCTTTGTTATAAAATCGCACTTAGTCGGTTACCCGTTCGGGGACTATTGAGCGATACGAATTAATTCTTCCTAACTTGGCGACTCGAAAATGATTGAATTTATCTGATTACTAGTGCGCTTCACGAAGCGTCAACCATACACTTTGCAAATTCTCATATCCACCTAGCGCATCTACATATGTGAATATCGTCTCTAAATACCAACAACAAGCGCAGACAGATCCCCCACACTATAAATGAACGTTATTGATCCTAAAGCACTTCTAACAATCAATTATTCCAACAACCATTAAAGTCGAATTGGTTGCTGAACATAACTTAATTCTTTTTTTAAGTTGGCTAATGATTAGCACAAAACCTTTAACTATCTGAAATATAATGCATTTATTGTGAATGTTTCACATAAAGCCACAAAATTATACCTACGGCAATCAGGCCAACGAATGCACGATCCCCCAATGCACCGATGAGATTAACCAGATTTCCGATCACATCTCCTGTCAGAAATATCGCGGAAGGACCAAATAACAGTTGGAGAAGGATACTCAAAGCTAACAACAATAGGCCAATTTCAACGAATCGGCTAAGCCATACTTTCACCGTTTCGTATATCTGAAGCATGTTATACCCCTAGGCATTACCGCTAACTGGTGAGCACATATTGCGTAACGGTACCAATATGCCACAAGATATTCCATATCTTGTCAAGTGCAATCGGAGATATGTTGTTAGATTGAGGGGCTATAACCAAGAAATTTTTCGTCGGGTTATCAGTCAACAGTAGTCTTTGCCACTTGAATGTTACCGCAATACACCGTCAATTGTTTGGGTCATACGCAATAGTGAATCATCAGATTGGTACCGGGCTACGAATTGGGCCCCGATCGGAAGCCCCAATGACCCTAAAGAAACAGGAATTGTAATGCTGGGCACATGCAACAGTGTCCACATACGGCTAAATATTGGATCACCTGTCACCGTGAGCCCTTCCGGCGCCTCACCCCTAGCTGACGGTGTGAGGAGCAAATCAACGTCATCAAACACTGAATTAAGTAATCGTCGACACCTTTCTGCATGCGCGCAAGCTTCTAAGTATTCATTATAAGAACAGATAGCTCCAATTTCTAATAATTCATTCAGTCCGTCACTTAGTCGGGCACCATGGTTAAGACGCTCGAACGCATAATTACGTGCGCCCTCGAAACTCATTATAGTCTTGTGAACCTCTACCAAGTTAGCGAAGTCTAACGGCAACTCAATTTTACACAACTTAGCTCCCGCAGCAGCTAAGGTTTCAGCAGCACCTTCAATTGCATCGTGTGTATATTCATCAGCTTCATCCCATTGATGAGTTTGGCACAAACCAATTTTCAGCGAATTTATTTGAGGAATATTATTTGATTCTAACGGTATAGCTAGCAACGCAGCGCGCATTATTTTGGCATCTTCTACTGACCGAGTAATTGTGCCAAGCGTATCCACAGATTCGGCAAATGTTTTTATACCGGCAAGACTGAAACTACCGTAACTTGGCTTGTACCCAATCACGCCACAGAATGCAGCTGGACGGATGATTGATGCCGCGGTCTGCGTAGCAAATCCTGCTGGAACCATATAATCGGCCACAGCTGCCGCTGATCCACTAGAAGAGCCACCGGGCGTATGCCGAAGATTTCGGGGGTTTGCCGTCTTACCTGGACTAAATGCAGCAAACTCTGTCGTAACAGACTTACCCATGATAACTGCACCAGCTTCACGCACGAGCGTTACACAAGCAGCATCCCAATTTGTAAAGTTCTCTTCATAGATCTCCGATCCGTAACACGTCGGCATATCTTGCGTCTCAATAATATCCTTAACGGCGATTGGAACACCGTGAAGCAGACCATTTGCTTCTTTTCGATCACAGTCGCGTGCTTGTTCAAGTGCCATATCAGGTTCTAAACACTGCCAAGCACCAACCACATTTTCACGCGCTCCGATACGTTCCAAGCAAGCACAGACCACCGCCTCCGACGTTGTCTGGCCTGACTTAATCGCTTTCGCTACTTCAGCGACAGATAGCTCGTTAAGTGCTTTCATAGACTATCACTTTCATTTATTCAGTCAGACATAAGAATTACCGTGCAACTTAGTATCGACGCCCTACATGGGAATTTGTAAAACGAATGTCACTTGATAGATGGCAAGATCATTGCTGTCATACCACGCATTTTAGTATAGGACATTATTGAATTGGGAGAGTGTTAGTATTTCCAGCAACAATGAGGATAAGAGACATGGATGTCACGGCCAATGATTCACAATCGATCGAGCAACTTTTATCCGTTGCGCCAGCGTGGTCTGGTATGCCTACCGCGGCAGATGCGATCGGTTTAGAGACACACACACTGCTTCACTGTGGCCCACCTGCGGACCCCCATAACGCACTCGTAACACCAACGTTAAATTCTGCTGCTATTGCGTGTGTATATGAGGGCTGGGCGGGCACTCTAGACGAAGCAGATGAGTTGATTGAATCTGGCGAAGTTCATTTTGAACCCGCGCAGGATCGAAACGTGGCTACGCCTATGGCAGCAGTTGTTTCTCAATCCATGCGTATGATTGAAATCAGTGACCTTAATAACCCAAGCCACCGCGCTTATGCACCTATCAATGGTGGAGGAACAGGTGGTGATCCAGCAGCACGCTACGGACGCAAAACGAAAGAAGCTCTAGACCTCATAAGATTTCTAAACAACGAGATTGCGGACGTGATCGATCCAGCCTCAATCGAACCACTACCTTGGCTGCCTATCGTCGACGAAGCGCTTACTGACGGTGACGATGTTCACCTTAGACATGTTGCTGCGCATGGCATCCTGCTCCCGATCTTAAAGGAACGCCTGGGCACGACATTTTCGGGAAGCAAGAGCGAAGAATTTATCGCTAAATGGCCTGGCTTTCACCTGAATTTTTGGATGGCAGCATCGAGATGCATTCTAGCAGCAGCAAACAATGTAAAAGGTAGTGGAATTATTACTGCGTTTGGTGGTAACGGTACGCACTTCGGGTTGCAGGTCAGTGGTCTTCCTGGTCGATGGTTCTCGGTTGAAGCAAGCCCACCCCTTGGCGTGCTTCGCGAGCCACATACACTCGCTTCATGTGTCGGCGCATACGGTGATAGCGCCCTTATTGAAGGTCTCGGTCTTGGTGCAATGGCTCAAGCCTATTGTCCGTTCATGCAGGATTTTCACAAAGACTTCAACCATAATGATATCTTGGAGTTGCCAGGAAAATTGCTAGCTGCGGAACATCCGGGTTTTCCCAAATCTCGTGTCCGAGTTGGATTATCCGCACATGCTGTGATCAAGAGTGGTGCTACACCCATTGTAGAGCTTGGGATCGTTGACAAAGAAGGAATAGATGGAGGGTTAGGGGCCGGACTATATCGTCCTCCCACAACGCCATTTGCCGAAGCTTGTAACGCGCTCGCAGGAAACGTTTGAGGCACGCTGCGCCTCACTTTTCCCCTAAAAAGTTGCCCGAATCGAGTGATTCGGGCAACTAGGATCCTCTATATTGGTGTAACCCTTAAACAGAATTTTCAACCAAAATAGCTAAACTATTCAGTCAACAATACCGCATTCTCCGGCGCCCAACTCACTTTGACTGGATCGCCATCACGAGGTAATTCATCAGTTGGCTTGGCCTCAATCATCAGTTCATGGCCTTCACCAACGTCGACTGTTACATGCACGAGATTTCCAGCAAAAATACGGTCTGTGAGTTTACCTTCAATCAAGTTAAAGCCGTTTCCATGTTTCGACGAGGCACCGCCTACTATCAAATTCTCGGGTCGCAATGCAATTGTTACTGACCCTCCATTAGTCAAATTATCCAATTTTGGAGCTCGAATGTCCGTGTTAACAAGTTTGACCTTGCTCCATTCGCCCTCCTCACCGGCAACCTCACCTGGAAGAAAGTTAATTTTCCCGACAAAGTCAGCTACAAACTTAGTTTTCGGCCTCGTATAAATCGAATTTG
Source organism: uncultured Flavobacteriales bacterium (assembly GCA_964419045.1). Taxonomy (GTDB): domain Bacteria; phylum Pseudomonadota; class Alphaproteobacteria; order UBA8366; family CAVOAK01; genus CAVOAK01. Next base: position 300,220 of record CAYQNO010000009.1, on the reverse strand, counting down.
CGTCATCAAGCTGGATCAGATTACCCAGATTCATCACCGCAATCCTGTCAGACATTGTCATCGCTTCGTGTTGATCATGTGTGACGTAGATCGTAGTTATCTTCAACTCCTGCTGAATACGTCGCAATTCGTACTGCATCGCTTCCCGCAGTTTCAGATCTAAGGCTCCAAGTGGTTCGTCCATCAACAAGACACGTGGCGGAAATGCGACCGCTCGCGCCAATGCCACGCGCTGTTGTTGACCACCCGATAACTCAACTGGATATCGATCCTCTACACCTGGAAGGCGCACGAGATCCAGTAATTCTATAACTCGTTCTTGAATTTTTGCCTTCTGAGCGCCCCTTTCCTTGAGGCCAAACCCTACATTCTCACCAATAGTCAAATGCGGAAATAGAGCATAGTCTTGGAAGACCATGCCAATCTGACGTTTCTGTGGCGGTAGCCCCGTCACATCTTCACCATCTATTAAAATTTGTCCCGCAGTCGGGTCAATAAATCCAGCTACCAACCGCAAAGTGGTCGTCTTACCACAACCTGATGGACCCAGGAGGGTGAGAAACTCACCCTCCTGGACCTCTAAATCGAGTGTATCAAGCGCGACAACTTCGCCGTAGTGCTTGACTGCTCCACGTAACGTGACTTGTGACACGCCAATTCCTCCCGTTGTCGTACAAATACTTGAAGTTAAACCAATATTCTAACGAAGCAGAGTTCTATCCCAAGCCTTCTGCCATTTCTTCGGATTATACTTTGAATAGTCTAGGTACCAGAAATTAGCAACCTCTTTCGGGTCTAGAATTAGGAATGGCACACCTGAACTATCTAGTTTAGGCTTTTGATAATACTGCTCCATTACTTTCTTGTTTACAGGAACAATACCATTTTTTACATGAAATAGCTCCTGCATTGCGAAACCAACCAGATTGTTGATGTAGAAATGGGCAGCCTTGGTTTTCTTTGAGCCTTTCGCCATTGCTGCATAACCAACCGCTGGTGCGCCACGCTTACCGTTTATTGTAGGATGGACACATCCTGACGGAATACCGGCATCGTGCTGCCTAACCGCCCAGCCACAGTGTGCAAATGTCGCATAAAGCTCTCCAGACTTCATCATTTGGTTAACTGTTACGGCGTTTTGCGAATATGAGTGGAAATCCATTTTCTTGATTTTATCGAGACCAGGCTGAATGTTAGCTTCACTTCCCCCATTTTCGTAGGCGAGGACAGCAATCGTATAAAGACCGGTAAAGGCAGATGCATCGGTCATGTGAAGCTTGCCCCTCAGTTTCGGATGGTCAAGCTCGGAAAAAGTCGTTGGTCGCGGGAGTCCTAGTTCTTTGAACTTCTCAATGTTATAGACAAGTCCTTCAAGAACAATCCAGTTGCCAACTTTGTAGTCGTCAAACAAAGCTGGATCCATGTCAGCAGTATTAGGAATTTGTGACAAATCAAGCTTTTGAACAAAATCACCCTTGACAAAACTATTCCAATATTCGTCGGTGACTTCCATTACATCAAATGGTGCTTTTTGTCCCCTTGCAGCTATCATTGCCTGAAGATTTGAACCACCATTACCAACAACAAACTCAATCTTTCCGCCTTCGTCCTCAAATGCTTTACCTACAATGAGTTTGATCCGATCACGCCACGAACCACCGAACGTAGCAACTGTCAATGTTTCTCCATCAAACATGCCCGCATCCGCCGGCGATGAGGCAGCAAACACCCCACACGCCATCAACATGGCGCTGGCCGCACTTACAGACCTAAGATAAATACTCCGTTTCATATTAGTGCTCCCTTCCCATTGTTATTTTAATAGAAGATTGAAGTACCAGATTAACTATATACTAGCCGCTTCCACCACCACGCAATAGTACCTCCATTCCTACAAGGCGCTGGATTAAATATAACACAATTAAAGAACCTACCACTACTAGAGAAGCAATAGCTGTAATGGTCGGTTCAAAATCATTGTCAAGCGCATAAAAAATTTCTACCGGAAGCGGACTCATATCTGGCCCCGAAAGAAACATCGAAATTGTCACATCCCCAAACGATATTAGAAAAGCATAAAGTCCACCCGCATATATACCGGGCATTATGATTGGCATAGTGACACGGTAAAAAGCTCTCCAACGGCTTGCTCCATGAATTAGTGCGGCCTCCTCATAAGCGGGATTAAACCGCTGAAGCTGCGCTCCGACCGCACCCACGACATAGGGAGTAGCAACGAAGACGTGACCCACTACCAGACCGGTAAAGGTTCCCCGCATATGGAGCCCCATCAGATCACCTAAGAAATAGTAAGTCTGGAGAAACGCAATACCAATTACTATAAACGGAATCTGCAGCGGTGCGCGAAACAGTGAGCCAAGTAACGTTTTACCGTAAAACTTACCTCTAATTATACCTAGTGCAGCCGGCACTCCAAGTATTATGCCGCTGGCCGCTGATATGGCTGCCATTGATGTGCTGACCCATAATGACTGATACATTGACACCGGTATCAACCCATACCACTGGAGAGACAAGTTCTGCGGCGGAAACTGCAGAACGGCACGTCCTGCAACAATTGAGCCACCATCGAATGACGAGGCTATCACAACAAGAATTGGAGCAAATATAAACGTGTAGACGGTGCCAACCCACGTGTACGCACAAAACCGTCTAAATCTACGGCCAATATTGAATTGAAAACTTGAACGCATTAGACGCGCCACACTAAGAATACCCACAGACGGTTCTGATGATCGTTGTTCGTTCATGTTACAGCCGAGCTTGCGGCACGTAGTCGAGTGACGAGGAATACAGAAAGGATATTAATTGCAAGCACGAAAAGCATAAGAACTGCGGACAACGCTGCCGCCATGCCATATTCCGAATAGAGCATAATGGTTCGTTGAATAACGACCGGCAACGTCATAATTTTACCACCACCAAGTAGAAGCGCAGATACAAATGCTCCCATCACAATATTGAATAACAAAAGAGAAGCACTAACAACTCCTGGCAAACTTAACGGAACTATAACACGGTAAAACACACGCCAACGTGGCGCCCCATGAATTTCAGCGGCTTCTTCCATTGATCGTGGAATTGTTTGAATCACGCTAAACAGCATCATCACCATAAAGGCAATGGCTAAGTGGGTTAAGCCTATTACAACACCTTGCATAGAACCAATCACTGCAAATCGCTCGCCCATAATGCCGATCGCCTTCAATGTCTTAACCATTGGACCATCAGCGGCAAAAAGAATGATTATTCCTAAGATTTTAATAACAATGGATACGAATGACGATACCACAATTCCAGCAAGAAAAATCATTGCCCATTTTGCCCGCATCCGGGCAATCGTGTAAGCCACAGGATATGCAACAATTAACGTCGAAACAACCACACCCGCTGCAAGTTGAAAGTTTAGGATCAGTGAATCTAAGAAAAACGGGTCTACAAAGACCGCATAATAGTTATCGAATATAACTTCCGTACCAAGCAGACCAATTCCAAGGTCCTCGAAAAAACTCGAGCGAAGAAATACCCATTGGCTGCCAAACAGCATGAGCATGCACACCACCAGTGGTGGCAACAGTACTAGGCCCCAGTTTGCCTTCATACCTGTCTCCGGTACCGACCTAAATTAGTCGACTCCCCCAATTTTTATCGCCCAGTAGGGATGTCGACCGCTCTTCTCACAATTCCCCAAATCTGTTTACGTAACCCCCACCGATTCGAACGGAATAATTGATAAGAACGTCAAAATGCAAATTAACAGCTGTTACTATTCCCAAATTACATGACCATAGACTCAGTTTATTTAAATCACAGAGTTAATTACCCTTGTATTGTATTCAAAAGTTGGTTGTGAAAATGATGAATGTTTCGTTCCCATACCGGAGAAAACACAACCTCATCAGCCACAGGTGATTGTCTGGCAATTTGCTGAACTTCCCAAATGCCAAAATCTTGACTACGAATGCCGTCACGACCTGTGACAGAACGCGTCTTACCAAGCCAACGGTCCAATACTTGCTTACGGCCAGGCGCATATTTCTTAGCCGTTGCCGCCTCCCCAACGAAGAAAAACCCTAGTTTAGCCACCGTACGGTTCGGTGCGATCGGATCAGTTATCACAGATGCGATGTGATTATCTGACACGGTCACAGTTACATTTGGAAATAGAATACTCGTACACGTTGACCTTTCAGTTCCAGCAGGCAAGGGAATTAGCGGCAGCACATGAGCCTTGTTACCATACCCGCCACCGTCCGACCGTGGCGGCCTACCCTCGCGTCCTTTCAATGTAACGAGCTCGCCAATCTGCAGTGTATCACTCCATGGCTTACCAGTTTTCAGTTCAAGATCATCCGATATTTTGTTGAAGATGCCCTTATGCACCCAAATATGATGGTATGTTTCCCAATTGTCATTTTGCAGCTTCCAATTTGCATCAAATGCCCAGTCTTCTCGCTTGGCAACCTTGGTAGTGCTTAGATCAATACCACCGATCAAATCGTGAAGTGGTTTCACATGCTGCTCAATAGGCGGCGCATTGCCATCAAGGTTTACGAAGATCCAGTGGTTCCAAACCGCACATCGAACTGGTACTAGGCCATACTTACTCCAGTCGAGGTCAGTGTTTCGGCCGTTCTTCGTACCGTCAAAATATGGAATTGCCTTCAGCTTGCCATCGAGATCCCAGGCCCATGCATGGTAAGGGCAAGTCAGCGTAGTGAGACCCTTCTCGGGTTGGGTCAGGACCATCGAGGCACGGTGACGACAAACATTGTGAAACGCCTTAATTTCACGCTTCTTATTGCGCACAAGTATGATCGGAAGTTTACCAATCATGATCGGAATTGCGTCTCCCGGATTGGGTATGTCACACTCGAAACCAACACCCATCCACGTACGCGGAAAAAACTTTTCCTGTTCGAGATCAAAAAATTCATCGCTCGTATAGGCAACCCCAGGCAGTCCTCCCGCCTTCTCGACCGGGCGGCGAACCGCCTCAATTGCTTGCTTACCCAATATCTCTTCAACCGTCCGTGTCATTGCTTCATCCTTTCGAAAATCACCGAAACTCCAAACCAAATTCACTTTTGCTCAGGAAAAGTTTTCCACTTAATCTAACGATAATAGGAAAACCTTGAAATTTAAACCACTTTCGAACCATGTGCGAAACAGAATCTTGTTCGGACTTTTCAAAGGTTTGCCAAATAATGTAATCCCTGACTGCTAAAAATTATAGTGACACGGTTTTTAGAAGTAACCTCATAATTTTAGCACTTCATGTTGGTGGCATGGAATTTGAGTATTACTCGAACCGAAACCACTCCATATTTAAGACACCAAAAACTTAGTTGGAAGCTTAAGCGTCCATATACTCTATCAGCATTTTCTGGAAATGGTGAATGTTAGCTTCCCAAGTAGGTGAAAACACCACCTCGTCGGCGACTGGCGACTTACGAGCAATCTGTTGTACCTCCCAGATATCCATATCCTGACTACGAATCCCACCGAGGTCACCTTTCTTTCGGGTTGGCCCCATCCAACGATCCAGTGTTCGTTTGCGATCTGCTGCGTAACTCTTCGATGTGGCTGCGTCACCGACAAAAAAGAATCCCATTTTTGCGATTGTCTTGTCTGGTGCTATTGGATCCGTTACTACCGACGCAATGTGATTTCCAGCAATTGTCATCGTCACATTAGGGAATATTACATTCGTACCACCAAAACGTTCCTGTCCTTTTGGGATAGGAATCATCGGTAATTTACTTTTTGCCCGAGGGAATGGGGGGCCTCCTGGACGACGGGTCAGTGTAACGACAGTGCCATTTTGCCTCGTGATGGTCCATGGCTCACCTGTTTTGAGGTTCACCTCGTCAGACATCTTATTAAATATCCCCTTGTGAACCCAAATGTGATGATACGTCTCCCAGTTATCGTTTTGTAGTTTCCAGTTCGCATCAAATTCCCAATCTTCACGCAATCCAACACGACAGGCACCAAGATCCTGACCATTAAGCAACTCAACCATAGGACGAACATGTTCACTCAATGACGGTGCGTTACCGTCCATGTTCACAAACACCCAATGTTGCCAAACGCCGCAGCGCACTGGCACGAGGCCATATTTCTCTTTGTCAAAACGACCTCGCTTATCACCACCTCTTGAACCGTCAAAATATGGTGTCGCTTTGAGTTTCCCGTCCAAATCCCATGCCCAAGCATGATACGGGCAGGTAAGCGACGTTAATCCCTTTCCTGGCTCGGTCAGGACAAGTGTCGCACGATGGCGACAGACATTATGAAATGCCTTGATCTCGCGATTTTTACTTCTAACAAGTATAATCGGTAACCCACCAACCATTATAGGCATCGCATCACCCGGTTCGGGGATATCACATTCGAATCCGACGCACATCCAAGTGCGGCGAAACATCCTTTCCTGCTCAAGTGCGAAGAAATCCTCGTCAGTGTAGGCAGCACCCGGCAATCCGCGCGCGTCATCAATTGGTCGGCGCAATGCCTCAATTTGCTCTTTACTGATGATTTCTCTTAATGTCTTTGTCATCTCCAATTATCCTTCTCCACAAATGTTCATTCGCGCACACTCTGCGTCATTAATTGCTTGATGCTTAACGCTATTCTTGCTCCGCGGGTCCCAATTACACTGTTCCCCATCGAACTCAGTCCAGAGTTTAGTCATCGTGTCATGCGCCTATCGACGAGTTACTGCTGCGTCATCACATTTTGTCCGCAATTCCGAAAGACGTATCTCCTTTCGCCCAAGGTTATCCTTCTTGTGTATTAAGAATTTGGTACCCGTCACAACAAGGCAATTCTGGCATAATTCCGGATATTCGCCGTTGGAAAATTCTTCGCGAAACTTTCTGGATTTGTAGCCGTCCCAGATTTCCTGCAGGGACATGTCCATAATATTGCCAAAATTGCTCATGGAAGTCAGGTCGTAGCAACAAGCAACCACGGTGCCATCGGCACGTATATTAATCATGTCGTCGAGAATACTACACCGATTTGGTGTTGTGAAAGCACGGTCGTCATGCAATAGGTCGTAACCTTCGGCTGGAAGGTTTGAAGGCCAGAGTCGGGCCCAGATCGGCTTGAATGCAATCTCTTCTAATATGTCTTCAAATGCCTTGCACAAGTAGGCGGGCGGGCCCGGTTCTTCGTCAACAACGGGGTTTTCAATCTTAAGAAATTGGGTCGAAGATATAACAATTTTGATTCGCCGACCATGTCGCTTGTTAGCCTCCACCAGCTTGTGAACAATCATGTTTAAATGTTCGAATCGGGCATTAATTCTAACGCGGTCATTCTCCTCTGGACTATGGCCATCGATTGAAATTTCAATTTCGTCTAGGCCTGATGTAATAATATCGTCGCACATTTCCGACCGGATCAGCATTGCATTGGAAATCGTCTTAACCAAGGGTATTCCTAATGCTTTGACTCTCGGGATCATCGACATAAAATGCTTGTTCAAAAACGGTTCACCTCCCTGGTAAAGCGAACAAACACGTATAGGTGGTACGTGCTTTGCCACCTCCTCGATGCAACGTTCAAAAACTTCCGGCTTCATTATTGTTCGCGCCATATCAAACACACCCGTCGGACAGTGCGAACATTTGAGATTACACGCACTCGCGGGTTCTATCCTGACAACAGGGGGTAAAGGCGTCTTCAATTTGTTCATCGACGTTCGACGTGGGTTCGCAAAATTTTCGTCAGCACCTGCCTGACTAAGCATCGCGCTGCCAGCACACCATTATCTTTCATTCTAGCGCCCTTAATCTCTATTTGCCCCAGTCTTATTTATTCTAACATAATAGGTACCGATTAGTCATACCGACTTTTCAACTCGAAAACGAGAGTAACCATCTAATTCCCTTGGTATTGGTAGAGTAGCTATAAAGCTTGCTGGCTGGGGCGGCAGGGATCGAACCTGCGATCACGGGATCAAAACCCGTTGCCTTACCGCTTGGCTACGCCCCAAGTCCCTCGGCGCTTACGTATTCGAACAAACCATATGCCTAACAGTTCGCTCACCGCAAGTTGACAAACCGGAAAATTATATTCATTCGCGACTCCCAATGATTTGGCATTCATCCGCCTGGCTTGAGCACGACTGGCTCGCCAAGACCATTTTCAAGTTTGTTCTCTATGCCCTTAACTAAATTTGCATCAGGCTCAAGAGTTAGTGCACGGTTCCACTGAAAGCGTGCCTCGTTGCGTCGGCCCACACGCCATAGCGCGTCACCAAGATGGTCATTAATAACTGCATCCTGTGGCCGCAAGAGTACTGCACGTTCAAGATGACGAGCCGCATCCTCCCACTCACCAAGCCTGTAAAGAACCCATCCTAAAGAATCGACGATGTAGCCATCCTCACGTCGTTGAGAAACCGCCTTCTCAATCATTTTTCGCGCACGTCCAAGATTTCGACCTTGTTCAACCCACGAATAACCAAGGTAATTAAGAACAAACGGTTGATCGGGTTCGAGCTCCAAGGCTTTAAGAAAATTGTCCTCTGCCCTCGCCCATTGTTTGGTACGTTCAAGTGCTATCCCCAGATTATAATAAAGACTCCAATCACTTTTCTTAATGGTGTCAATACGATCAAACGCACGGTCATAGGCACGTATAGCATCATGAAATCGATGGTTATAGCGCAATAAATTTCCAAGTTTGATCAGCGGTTCAGGTCTATCCGATTGTTCATCAGCCATGATCCTTAACAACCGCACGGCACCATCAAGATTCTCTAATTCGTTTAGATTGTCAGCAATTCGCAATTGCGCAGTCCATCGATACAAAGATTCTGGCTCGATCGATCTATACAAGTCTATCGCTTCAACAAATCGCTTCCTGGAATCAAGCAAATCGCCGACCAAAAGTTTAGAAAGCTCAAAATCTGGCCGAGCAGCTAATGAGAGCTGCGCGTACATTAAAGCCAGGTCATCGCCACGATCTCTCGGTATAACCGATGCCAAGTGGAATAAGCCTTCAGCGATTCCCTCGGCAGGTGTATTCACGAGCGACCTCGGCAATCGATGACTCGCCATTCGTTCAAGCTCGTTCTCTAACAGAATATTGCCAGGATGGCTCGCAAGGTAGGTCTCGTAAATTGTTCTTGCCTGCTCTATACGCCCACTTCTTTCCAAAAATGAGCCTAAGGCGCGAACAGCTCTAAGTGATGATTCCGAAGGGTCTACAACTAATTCTCGATAGGCAGCTTCTGCCGCCGTCGTTCGATCCGCTAGATCATTAATCATCCCTTCTTGAAGGCGCCTCAATACACCAAATCCATCACTATCTCTGAGTTGGGTGAGGACGGAAAGCGCACCATCTACATCGCCAATACCAAATGCAGTCCATGCTGTTAAAATTGGAGATGCATACTCAGCCAAACCCTTACCCCATTGGTTAGAAAGTCTGTCACGTGCCGCAACATAATTCTTATCATTGATGTTTTTTATCGCGAGTAAAAATTTGGCTGTCATATCCTCGCCACCAACAGCCTCTAAGCGATTTGCTAGCTCCCCCGATTGCTCCCCCAAGCCTGCCATGAGCGAAAGTCTAAATGACTGGCCTAACAGTCTCTTGTCATTTGGCTTATCTTCCAAGACGCGAATCATCAGTGTGGCAGCTTGCTGCAAATCCCAACTTCGCTCCGCTGCTAACGCCGCGAGGTATACCCCGTACACAGATGACTTACCCAAGGTATTAACCGCCTCAATCCGCAACGAATGGTCGCGTTCTCCTGCAAGTATAGGAAGTGCAAAACTCATCGTTAACACGATGGTTAAAACCATTGGAAGTATTACAATCTTGTGCACACAAAGTTGGTAGGATTGCCAGTATCTCATTCGAAAATCCCTGTTGTTCAAACTGTAACCCATTTTCACTGGCAACATTCCGATGTTCTCATTGAAGTTGGACACAAATATGCCTACCCCAAGCCACCATCTTCGATCCGGATAAACATCACTTCACTGTTTAGTATACTAGTGACTAACCAAGCTTCCTACATATCTGGATAATTTGGACCTCCGCCACCTTCAGGAACAACCCAATGAATATTCTGGCCAGGATCCTTTATGTCGCAAGTCTTACAGTGAATACAATTTTGTGCATTTATCTGAAGCTTGGGTGTTTTGCCGTCGGTAACAATCTCATAAACATTTGCCGGACAGTAGCGTTGTTCTGGTGCGTCGTACTTGGCAAGATTAACGTCAATTGGGACCTTCTTATCTTTGAGATGGAGATGTACCGGTTGATCCTCCTCATGGCTAGTGCCCGAATAAGAAAGGTTAGTGAGTTTATCAAAACTGATTACTCCATCTGGTTTTGGGTAAGCAATCGGATGGCATTCATTGGCTAGCATCAGTGTTGTGTGATCTTCGTAATTCTTGAGCGTCCAGGGTGCGCGTCCACGGAACAGATAGGTGTCCACCCCAGCGTTGATAAGACCTGCAAAAAGGCCCCATCGAAAAGCTGGCCGAATATTACGTTGCCTGTAAAGTTCCTGCCAAACCCATGACCTTTCCAACCGTTCAGCATAACCGAAAGGCTCTACACCCTCCCTTTCACCCGATAGCAACTCGAAAACCGCGTCTGCGCAATCTATGCCTGACTTCATCGCGGTATGTGTGCCCTTTATCTTTGGCACATTCATGAAGCCAGCACTTGCACCTATTAGACCCCCACCCGGAAATGTGATCTTAGGTATGGACTGGAACCCGCCTTCGTTAAGCGCTCGCGCACCGTAGGAGATTCGTCGCGCACCATCGAAAACTTCACAAATTGCCGGGTGGTGCTTAAAACGTTGAAACTCGCTATACGGGCTGAGATGTGGGTTTTGATAGTCCAAGCCTACAACAAATCCAACTGCGACCATATTACCTTCAAGGTGATAAAGAAATGAGCCACCATACGTTTGCCAATCAAGCGGCCAACCAATCGTATGAATGACACGGCCCGGTCGATGATTAACCGGCTCAACTTCCCATAGTTCTTTTAAGCCAATCCCGTATGTTTGCGGGTCACAATTGTCGCGCAGAGAAAATTTATGGATGAGACTTTCAGCCAATGATCCGCGGCATCCTTCCGCAAATAACGTCTGACGTCCATGAAGCTCGATGCCCGGTTCATGGTTCTCATTAGGTATTCCCGATCGAGAGACACCCATATCACCCGTGGCTACACCTTTGACAGAACCATCCTCGCCATACAGCACTTCGGCGGCGGCGAACCCTGGATAAATTTCAACACCAAGCAATTCCGCCTGTTGTGCCAACCACCGGCAAAGTAAACCGAGGCTAATAACATAGTTTCCATCATTACACATCTGCGGTGGTGTAGGCATTTTGATTGCACGTCTTTCAGTAAGGTAGAGGAAAGATTCTTCGCTTACCGGCGTACGCAACGGTGCGTCTAATTCATTCCAATTGGGAAACAGTTCTTCCAAAGCACGTGTTTCTATTACAGCTCCGGAAAGGATATGGGCTCCAACCTCCGAACCTTTCTCCAGGACGCAGACCGAAAGACCCGAACCTTGTTTGGTGCTTTGTTGCTTTAGCCGAATCGCTGCTGCCAGCCCCGCTGGGCCAGCACCGACTATCACCACGTCAAATTTCATATTCTCACGTTTCATTCTGCTTCAGACTCAGGTTGTTTCAAAATGGGTCCACTACTATAACAATACCGCTTAGTAAGCTCGGCAACTAGGGTCGTTGGTGTAATTGTGTGCACCTATATTATGGGTTTGGCTAATGGTAGTAACCGACTGGAGAGCGGCACTCAAATTACAGTTCGAGTTTGGCGTCGACGAAGCCATCGGTAATGTGCCTATCAACCGATACAGGCACGCTGAGATCAACAATAGTGCTTTACGGCATATACCCAACTCTCAACACTCAGTGAGTGAGAGGGAGCACGACGAAATTAGACAACCGCTTACAATAAATCCCCAAAGAATAAGTCAGGACGATACTGAAAGTGCGGGAATAACCTCCTCTGCAACTCAGTCACTAGAAGAGCTGCACGCGGCACTCAAGGAGTTTAAAGGATGTAAATTAAAACGAACTGCGACGAATCTGGTATTTGGTGACGGAAATCCTGACGCCGAGGTTATGATAATAGGTGAAGCGCCTGGTGCTGACGAAGATCGATTAGGTATTCCTTTTGTTGGTGTCAGTGGAAAACTCCTCGACCAGATGCTCAGTTCCGTTGAACTGGATCGCAACACAATTTACGTAACCAACATCCTTCCATGGCGCCCCCCAGGCAATCGAAAACCAACTCCAGCCGAAGTCGCTGCCTGCCTGCCCTTTACAGTTCGCCATATCGAGCTTGTAAATCCTAAAATATTACTACTGGTAGGCAGTGCAGCAGCCGCGTCACTCTTAGACACAAATCAGAGTATTTCTCGCATACGCGGCCGATGGCAAACCTATTCTAGTCCTGGTTTAATAGCCCCAATTGATGCACTCCCAACATTTCACCCGGCCTATCTATTGCGAACACCTGGACAAAAACGGCTGTCATGGCGTGACTTAATAACTCTCAAGCTCAAACTCCGTGAATTCGCACAGTAGCCAATGAACCGAGTCTGACTTGTGGCAAATAACGTAGTCACCGTCACTTGCAAATCAGGTCAATTTCCAGTACCAAGAAATTGGGATAGGATTTGTCAGACAAAGTTCGGCAATTAATATGATTAGGCTGTTTAGACACTTCGCTGGTAGCGTATGCGTAGTGGGGTTAGCATGCGTCATCTACGCAGGCCTGCTATCTGGGCAGTCTAGCGCCGCTGGCGTTGAAACAGCGACCCTTACACACGGTGACGGAAGAGAGCAGGTAATTGTGCCAACCCCGCTTAGCGATGCCGATGCCGAACGTTATGTGAAAATTTTCAAACTCCAAGAAACCGGTAAATGGCCCGATGCAGACCTCATAATCAGTAAACTAACAAACCGCCTATTAATCGGTCATGTACAATTTCAGCGCTACATGCATCCGACGGCATATCGATCCAAATATGTCGAGCTACGTAACTGGTTATCAGAATATGCTGATCATCCAGGTGCAGAAAGAGTTTACAAACTAGCACTTCGTCGTAAACCCAAATCGTGGAAAGCTCCGACTCGGCCGATCGGGGTAGTTGGATTGAAGGAAGTAGGAGCGGGATCGGAACAAATCGCCGAAGACGATAAAAAAATAAAACCCCCAACCCGATGGAAAAGTAGATTCGTCTATCGCATTCAACGTAAAGTAAAGTCTCTTGTATCCCGTGGTAGACCGACTCAAGCACTAAAACTTATTTCGAGCGCGACAAACCGTCGGCGAATTGATCCTGTAAGCTTTGATGAAAGCGTGGGTATCATTGCCCGTGGTTATTTTCACGCAGGCAAGAACCGGGAAGCGTTGAAGGTTGCCCTCGTGGCGATTGAGCGCTCAGGAATAAAGACACCTAACTCATATTGGTGGGGTGGTCTTGCCGCCTGGCGACTAGATCAATTTGGCACAGCAGCTCGACTATTTGAGGGGTTAACGCACGTTAATCTGGATTGGACTACCTCAGCAGCAGCATATTGGGCGGCACGCGCATATTTGATTGATAAACAGCCACAACACCATAACCGCTTGTTGGCAATTGCAGCCCAGCGGCAACAAACCTTTTACGGAATGCTCGCCCTTCATGCTCTTGGTCTCGAACCTGACTTTAACTGGGATTTGCCAAAGTTGGACGAGCTTGACACGCAACTTCTATCACGTATACCCGCAGCCAACAGGTCTCTCGCACTTATACAAGTAAAACAATTTGCGCGGGCTGAAACCGAGCTTCGGCGACTTACCGGTAATCTATCCCCGCAGTTAGCCCGGTCTCTGTTAGCTCTCGCTGAGATTGCTAGACTTCCAGCACTGGCTTTAAACCTTGGTGATACATTAATGCGCCACAAAGGAGAGCGATACCAGGCAGCCCTCTTTCCCGTACCAGCTTGGGCACCGGAAAATGGCTATAGAGTTGACCGGGCTCTTTTGTTTGCCTTGATGCGACAGGAATCTCGATTCAAGACTAACGCAAAAAGTAGAGCGGGTGCTCGAGGCCTTATGCAATTGATGCCAGCGACAGCCGGTTTCATAGCCGGCAAGAGAATTCGGGGGTCTGCACGCAACAAATTGTTCGAACCGCAATACAATATTGAGCTCGGCCAGAAATACATCGAGCATCTCATGGCAACACCAGACATTGGTACTAATTTATTTCTTGTCACCGCCGCGTATAACGGCGGACCGGGAAACTTAAAGAAATGGAAAGAAAAAACAGATTTCAAGAACGATCCACTGCTTTTTATTGAAAGTCTGCCAGTCAGGGAGACAAGGAATTTCATTGAACGCGTTTTAACTAATTTTTGGTATTATCGTTATCGGCTGAACCAGACGAGTCCATCGCTAATGGCGACTGTTAAAGGAAGCTGGCCAGAATATATATCTTTAGACTTACTGGAACCCGATACGAGCAAGGTTGCAACGAGTGCCGATTGACAAAAATTGCCCCTTTTTGCCGTTAAACATTGCAGTGCTCACTGTTTCAGACACGCGCGTTCAAGAAGACGACAGGTCGGGTGATACTCTTGTCAAACGTCTTACCAGTGATGGTCACAATTTGGAAGATCGTGCTGTCATAAAAGATGACTTAGAAGACATTGTAGCCAAGCTCGAATCCTGGATCGCGGACTTGGATGTTGACGTTGTCATCACTACTGGCGGAACTGGTCTTACTGGCCGCGATATCACGCCGGAGGCAATAGCGCGGGTTTCAGAAAAAAGTATCGAAGGGTTTGGCGAATTATTTCGCTGGATCAGCTATCAGAAAATAGGTACCTCCACTATACAAAGTAGAGCTAGTGCAGGTGTAGCCAGCGGAACCTACCTATTCGCCTTACCCGGTTCGACTAGTGCATGCAGAGATGGCTGGGATGAAATTCTGCATTATCAACTCGACAATCGATTTCGTCCCTGTAATTTTGCCGAACTCATCCCACGGTTGAAGGAGCGCTGACAGTCGCTATGTGAGTGAAAAAGCATACTGTCTCCACGCATAACAAGCATTATAACTTAAACTAGTAGGATGAAATCTGTGCACATTTCGTTTTTACTATTAGCAAATAATGTTGGAGTGATTTAAACGCTTCTGCCGGCAAACTATCTGGCTAATGGTCCAGCACTAATCATCAGACTTGCTGTCTTTTCCCCGTCGTCCAGTTTATCATTGAAATGTTAGATAGAAATGACAACAAGTAATGAGCTACGATCTCAACCTAGACGCGCTGCACTCAGCACTAATCAGTCCCGAAGCGCCCCCTTTACTGCAGGCAACAGACAGGCGAGCTCTAAGTGTTCTTCCAAAAAAAGGTATAGCACACGATCACGTGCGGATTATCGGTACTGGCTGGCTACTTCGAGTGCCGAGAAAAAGTCAATTTGAACTTAACGCCGTTGACAACCTAGCCTATCAGGCGGCCTGTTTCGACCGGGCTTCACAAGGATCTCACGCTCCTCATCTACATGCTGTACTCCCGCCATCCAAAGAACTTCCCATGGGTGCGCTTGTCGTCGACGAGATTGATGGTCGAACAGTAGAGTTGCCTGGTGACCTGCCTGCTCTCGGAGAATGTCTTGCATCAATCCACAGGCTACCATTGCCACCAGAAGCTGACAGGGAACCGCTGGCATATCACAGTAACCCGATAGCTGGAACTCTTGTCTTTATAGAGAAGCAGGCCAAGTACCTAGAGGATGCTACCAATGATGTCGATGCAATTAGTCAAATCAGGGAGGAACTTCAATGGGCACGAAAGTTTGCGAATGAAAGTGCTGACAAAAAACAGCCCATATCCCTTGTTGTGAGTGACACTCACCCAGGCAATTATATAGTTGATCGAGTGGCACGCGCTTTTATTGTGGATCTTGAAAAAGGACTTTATGGCTCACCGGCAATCGACCTCGCCCACTGTACGCTTTACACCTCGACGACCTGGGACATTGCGGCAAGTGGAATCTTAGAACCGATCGATATAAGCGAATTTTACAAACACTATCTTAATTGTGTTGAGCCGACCTTAGCGAAAGCTCTCCAGCCGTGGCTCATGCCTTTGCGCCGACTCACATGGCTTCGTACGACGACCTGGTCCGCTAAATGGCGTGTGGAGAAGCGTATAACAGCACGATATGGATCGGCAATTCCACCTAAAGCTAGGGAATGGTCCACCAAGGCTAATGACGACAGATTGAATGCCCATGCCGAAGAACGCACCTTGGACTTTCTCAGCACCAAGACTGTTGAGCGAATTCGCTCGGAATGGCTCAACGACGATGGCCTTAAGTTTCTGATGTAAAAATCAATGGTACACACAGAATTCAGCTCCCTTGGATGCTCCCTCTCTCTTTTGATTAATATTCAGCATTTTCTATTAATGGGCGCAGCAAAAAAAATAGGTATAATATGAACACTTTTAAATTTAGTTCAATTTATTGGACATACCTTCGAACATCACTCTAATCACTAAATCTGCGACAATATTAATAGGCTGCTAATATCATTTTATAATGGGTGGCGAGTTACATCTCACAGGTATAGCAATTGTCGCTGTTGCGGCGACTCTTTGCGGCCTTCTCATGGCGCGGCTAAAACAACCGGAAATTGTTGGATATATTTTGGCAGGGATGATACTCGGCCCAGCCGGATTTGGTTTAGTAAGTGATCGTGAACAAGTCAGTGCACTAGCAGAGCTGGGTGTTCTCATGCTGCTTTACTTTGTTGGCATGGAGCTTTCACTCAGAAGCTTTCGACATCTGTGGAGGATTGGCTTGATTAGCACGGTCATGCAGATCGCTGGCAGTTTTTTTGCGATGTGGGCTCTTACTACCTATCTCGGCTGGCCACTCAAATATGCTGTTTTTTTTGGATTCGTATTAGCACTGTCAAGTACTGCGGTAGCAGTAAAAATGCTTGGAGACATCGGCCAACTGAGAACTCGCGTTGGCCGGATCACGATCGGAGTTCTAATAGCACAGGATCTGGCCGTCGCGCCTATGATGCTAATCGTTGGCAGCATGGCAAGTGATGGAATTTCTGCATGGATGATCTTTCGCCTTGTTGCATCAGTAGGTGTTCTAGTAGGTGTCATTTCATTTCTGACAAGAAGAAAGCGAACCAGTTTACCTTTTGCCCCACTCATCGTCGGAAATCATGATTTAACCTCGATAGCGGCTTTGGCCTGGTGTTTTGGGATGTCGGCGCTAACTGGCTTGATTGGACTTTCGGCTGCATTCGGCGCATTTCTTGCTGGCCTAATAGTGGGCAACAGTGCGCAGCGCCAGGACGTGTTTCGTACCGCAAAACCTTTTGAAAGCGTTCTTATAATGGTTTTCTTTTTGTCAATCGGGCTCCTCATTGACCTCCGCCACCTGTGGGAGAATTTAGGCTTAGTTCTCTTACTGTGGATGTTGGTAACAGTCTTCAAAACTGCTCTTAATACTGGCGTCCTGCGACTACTGGGTGAACCTTGGCCACGCGCCTTCGAGTCAAGCTTGATTTTGGCCCAGATTGGCGAGTTTTCATTCGTACTTGGTGCCGTTGCAATCGATAAAGGCATCATCGGGACTGATCTTCACCGACTTATCGTCTCGGTAACAGCTTTATCTCTATTCTGCAGCCCTTTTTGGATGGCGAGTGCGCGACGCCTAAACCATCGCGCTGCCTATAGGGTTCATAGTCTGGGTGCACTACTCAAATTAATATATTTTCGAGAGTGGCAAATTTCCCGCCTAGTCGGACGAGTCCTCATGAAAAGATCAACTACTACACTTGCCCTATTGAGAAGTCTCTCGAAACGTGTATTCGGGCGTCGACCAATTGCGGATAGCGACCTTGCTAATGCACAAATCAGCGACCCTATGCTAAATGACAACGAGAACCAGAATTCAAATAGGGATTAAATTTACATGAAACCCGACTTTTCATTTGAGAGAAGGGCAGGTGGCATCGTTGCCGGGATCGACGAAGCCGGCCGAGGGCCTTGGGCAGGACCCGTTGTAGCAGCGGCCGTAGTCCTAACTCCTGACATTCCAGACGTACTTTTTAAACAAATTGATGATTCTAAGAAATTATCTCCTAGGACACGTGTAAATTTGTATAGGCAACTGAACAATTATGCAGAAATAAGAATAGGTACTGCCAGTGTTAATGAAATAGACGACCTTAACATCCTTCGAGCAACTATGCTTGCTATGCAACGAGCTATCGAAGCACTCACCTTGGTCCCCAATCTTGCCCTTGTCGACGGGAATAGTTTACCAGACCTTTTATGCCCAGCTCGGTCGTTAGTGCGTGGTGACGAACGTTCAGTTTCAGTTGCCAGTGCATCAATTGCTGCAAAAGTGATTCGCGATGACCATATGACCACGCTTGCGGCTAGATACCCGGGTTATGGCTGGGAGAGGAATAAGGGCTATGGAACAGCTGAACATAGGGCTGCACTGGACACCTTAGGGCCAACTATCGAGCATCGCTTCAGTTTTGCACCGGTCGCCCGCGCCGTACAACTCAGAGAATTGTAAAATATATTTACAAGTTAAATAAAATATTGACGATAATAATCCGTATAATCATGATTAAATAATGAAAAAACAAGAAAAAATAATTAACAAACTACCAATAAATAAAATTCTTGTAGGTGATAGTATCGAGATGATGCTTGATATGCCGCATGATTCTGTTGATATGATATTTGCTGACCCACCATATAATCTTCAATTATCACGCGAATTACATAGACCAAACAACACCCGAGTAGCTGGAGTTGACGAACATTGGGACAAGTTTGAGGGATTTGCCGAATACGACGAATTCACGATCGCTTGGCTAAAAGCGGCACGACAAATTTTAAAGGCAGATGGTACACTTTGGGTAATCGGGAGCTATCATAACATTTTTAGAATCGGCACAGCACTACAGGATCTCGGGTTTTGGCTACTCAATGATGTTGTCTGGATCAAAACAAATCCGATGCCCAATTTTCGTGGCAAACGCTTCACAAATGCGCACGAGACAATGATCTGGTGTACCAGAGATAAGGGAGGGCGTTATACGTTCAACTACGAAGCAATGAAATCGCTCAATGACGAATTACAGATGCGCAGTGACTGGCTAATTCCACTGTGCAACGGACCTGAGCGATTGCGTGAGGCCGACGGTTCAAAGAGCCATCCAACCCAGAAGCCTGAAGCATTGCTACACAGGATAATTCTTGCAGCAACAAATCCTGGAGACATAGTCTTAGATCCGTTCTTTGGTACGGGAACTACTGGAGTGGTTGCCAAACGTTTAGGTCGGCAATTTATTGGCATTGATCGAGAGGAACGATACGTAAAGGCTGCGATGCGACGTGTTTCATCCGAGCCTACAACAGTAGAGCGACATCTAATTGAAACACCGTCAAAACGTCGCGAGCCACGCGTACCTTTCGGATGGTTGGTAGAACGTGGCATGTTAACACCTGGCACTATACTTCACAGCGCGGGCAGGCGATGGGCAGCAAAAGTGCGTGCAGATGGAACCTTGTTTTCTATCAACGACACTGGTGAACACCGAGGTTCGATTCATCAGGTTGGAGCCGCACTGCAAGGTGCGACGACGTGTAATGGCTGGACGTTTTGGTTTCTTGACGTGGAAGGACGGGAAGTACCAATCGATCTGCTACGCCAAAAGTTGCGGGCAGAGCTCAATTGAGTCAATCAACTCTAGTGCTCAAACAAAAGAGTGCGCCTTACGGGCCCAAAAAAATAATAGAGACAACATGCGCTTCGGCGTGATTTTGAATTTGGATCCTGATTCAACTAATCAGATTCGCCAGATCCAACGAGCTCTCACCGGCTCAGAGGAAGATGACCCTTTTGATATCTACGACATCATCTACGATATCGAGCCGCATATTTCCTTCGCACTCTATGATCAAATCGATCAGTCAAAGATTATGGGCGCCATTGACGATTCCTTCGAAGATATAACACGAATACCCATAAATTTTCCGTCTATTGGACTGTTTCCGAGAAATGTTCTTTATCTCGCACCGCGTGTCACAGTAGACCTCTTGGCTATCCATAAGAAGTTTCATCAATTTGCGCGCACAATGACAGGCAACTGTGATTACCATTATTTACCAGATACATGGGTACCCCATTGCACACTCGGTATACCTCTACCCGCAGAAAAATCGATTCAGGCGATGATGAGGGTCGGTTACAGCTGGACACCGATAGAAGGTTATCTCGTATCGGCAGAATTGGTTTCATTTCCGCCTGCGACGAGCCTTTACGTTAATCATTTCAAATAAGTCGAAACGCCACAAATTTTAGCGTCTGTTAGAGAAATTGGTAGTTCAAGCGTATTTCTTTGCATGATCTATAATTTTTTTCATTAGCGTTGGAAGTGCATGATCCTCCAGTTTCTCGAGTGGACACCAAAATCCTTCACTTATAGACTCTTGTCGCGCACGACCAGCTAGAACGAGCAATTCCAGGTGAAAGTGTGTAAACGTATGACGGACTATACCCGGCAGCATCCGCGAACTGGCGAGAGCGAGCGGTGAGTGCAATTTAGCAACCTTTATGTCAGGTACAGACGCCTCCAACCAAGCACTGGACGGCACCTCAACCTTACCCCCAAGCAGGCCTGTTTCGGATCGCCGACGAAGCAATATCGAGCCATTGCTGTTGGTTATACAATATGCGATCGCTCGGCGTATTGGCCTATTCTTTGTTATTGATCGACGCGGCAAATCGTCTGCATGTTTTTTTCCTACGCACCTACTTTGCCATGGACAAATGTCACATTTAGGACGTCGTGGTGTGCATATTGTCGCCCCAAGGTCCATAACCGCCTGAGCATAATCACCTGCTCGATGGCCTGGTGTTAAACCAGCTGCGCATTCACGGAGTCGCGGTTTTATCTGCGGCAACGGATCATCCACTGCATATAACCGTGCCATCACACGTTCAACATTTCCGTCCACGACAACAGCCTTACGATTAAATCCTATCGCTACCATTGCTGCCGCCGTATAACGACCAATTCCCGGAAGTCTTAAGAGCGCTTCTTCCGTCGACGGAAATACCGCACCATGCTCTCCTACGATGGTTCGGGCGCATCGATGCAAGTTTCGTGCGCGGGCATAGTAACCAAGCCCTTGCCAACAATGTAAGACGTCGTTTAGATCGGCCGCCGCAAGTTTTTGAATGGATGGCCAACGAGTCAAAAATTTTTCGAAATAGGGTACCACTGAGGCTACGGTAGTCTGCTGCAACATAATTTCAGACAGCCAAACCCTATATAGATCAGGTTCCTCTCCAGGCAACGAACGCCATGGCAAGTTTCTCCTGTTTTGGTCGTACCAGTTCAACAGTTCAGTAGCGGCATTTGAAAACTGCGAAGACGTGTTCCGAAATGACGACTTGAGCTTACGTACCATTAGCGCGAGACTAAAGTATCAAAGAACATCTGAGTCAAAAAACTGAGTGTCATGGACAAATATAGCAAACCTAAGATAGAAATCTCTTCTAATCGTCGTCGTCGCGGCATTAGAACTTTGGCAGCACTAATGCCTAAAGTGACACGGAAAGTACTTGGTCGACGTGGATTTGCTGAGGCAAATATCATTACAGATTGGGCAACAATTGTAGGAAGTAACCTTGCCAAAATATGTCACCCCGAAAAACTGACCTTCCCTAGGGGAAGACGTACCGATGGTGTTCTTCATATAAGAGCCATTGGCGGAGCAGCAACCGAACTTCAGCATTTGGAACCTCAGGTAGTAGAACGTATCAACCAATATTTTGGCTATGCTGCAATAACTAGGCTGAAGCTAACTCAGATACCTCCCATAACGCCTGTTGCCACTCAAAATCAACCGGCGATTGAAAAAACTATGCCACAATTGGAGAAATCACCATTATTACCGAAACAAGGATTCAACAAAATAAAAAACTCGGAATTACGCAACGCGCTCGAGAACCTCGGTAAGGCCATTATAACACGGAATCACCGATAGAAAATAAAGCAACTGTCCTCAATGTCGGAACCCTTAAATTTTAACGATTGTATTAAAGATGGCCGACACCTGCTTGTCGCTCCTATTTGCCAGTCCTATACTCAGGCATTAGGATAGAATCCCGGAGGTTTCGTTGCGGCATTTTTTTCTGTTGGTATTTCCAGCTGTCACCATATTCACCTCGGTCCTTGGAGGTGCTACAAGCTTACTGCTTGAGGATGCCCTTACCGATAGAGTTCTTGGTGATCCATCCGCTCCAAATACAATCATTGAGTACGCATCACTCACCTGTTCTCATTGTAAAGACTTCCATCTGGATGTGCTACCAGCGCTCAAAAAGAACTACATTGACATTGGAAAGGTTAAATTCATATATCGTGATTTTCCACTTGACGAGTCGGCACTTCGTGCCTCCATGATGGCACGATGCGCCCCTGTCGATAGGTACTTCAAATATATTGATATGCTCTTTATGAGCCAATCAACTTGGAATACCAACAATCCGATGCCCGCACTTGAGCGTGTTGCTAAACTGGGTGGTATGAGTCAGGATAATTTTGATACTTGCATGAAAAACGAGGCCCTATTTGATGGTATTCTGCGGTCAAGACAGGTCGCGTCGGCAGAATTCTCAATAAACTCTACGCCAACCTTCATCATCAACGGCAAGAAAATGAATCAGCCGCCGTCAATCAAACAGTTTGATAAACTGTTGTCTCCCAATCAACATGTTGCGGTTTCTAAAGCTAGCCCCTCTACTAATTTTTTCACGCGATTGTGGGAATCTATGATGACGACTCTATTCGCCCAATAATTACTGATAACCAGTGCACTTCACTAAAATACGAGTTTCTGGATTTAAGTCGTTTATTGATGCGACGGAACTGCCAATCGGCCCTGGCATAACCGGAATCGTCGGCCCTAACGGCTGCGGCAAATCAAATATCGTTGAGGCCCTGCGGTGGGCAATGGGTGAAACGTCTGCCAAACGGATGCGTGGTGGTGAGATGGATGATGTAATATTTGGTGGGTCTGATAGCCGCCCTGCTCGAAATATCGCCGAAGTCTTACTCCACCTTGATAACGCTGATCACACCGCCCCAGCGCCATTCAACGATGCTGACGAAATCGAAGTTACTCGTCGCATCGAGCGTGGTAGTGGCTCTAACTACCGAGTTAATGGCAAGGAAGTGCGGGCGCGCGACGTTCAGCTTCTATTTGCGGATATTGCGACCGGCGCACATTCTACAGCGATGGTAAGTCAGGGGAGAGTAAGCGCCTTGATCGATGCCAAACCTATTGATCGGAGAGTGCTTCTGGAAGAGGCCGCAGGTATCCGCGGCCTTCACTCACGACGTCATGAAGCAGAGCTACGTCTCAGTGCAGCGGAGGATAATCTCGAGAGATTAGAAGATATTATCGGCGTACTTGAAGGCCAGCACCAAGGTCTACAGCGCCAAGTTCGTCAAGCGATTAGATATCGACGCGTGGCCGAAAATATTAGACGCCATGAAGGAATGCTATTGTACCTAAGATGGCAAACTACATGCACGGCTGAAGCAGACATCCGAGGAAAACTTGCCAAAGCGGCAGAAGTAGTTTCCACATGCACCGCATCCACCATAGCAGCTAAAACCAACCAAGCGAAAATTGCTGCCAAGTTACCCGAATTACGCCAGCGCGAAAACTCTGCTGCGGCCGAGTTACAACGGTTAGTGTTTGCCAGATCAGAGCTCGACAGAGAGACCGCGCGTATGGCCCAGGCCCGCGACGAAGTGGACCTGAGATTGGAACATATAACGTCTGATATCGAGCGTGAACGAATCCTCTCCAGCGACGCGGCAAAGGCGATCAATACATTTGGTGCAGAAATGACGGTAATTAATACCGCCAACGATGCTGAAGATATCATCCTGCAGAACGCAGAAGCGTCATGCGATACAGCTATCAAGGAACTAGTAAAAAAGGATCAAGAAGTAACAGCCCTTCAAGAATATGCCGCCGAAGTTGCTGCAAAGCGTGCATCGTTGGAACACCGGCTCGACGAGCTCAGTTTAAGAAAACCACGGCTAAACGAACGTTGTGACGATCTTCGACGGCAACACGATGAATTAGTAAAGGAGGTCGAAGACGACAGGGTACTAAAGAAAGTCCAAAAAGAGTTCCGAAATGCCGAAGAAGCTCTCATAAAATTCCAAAGTGACTACGATTTAGCTGAAGACGAGCAGGTAAATACCCAGAAGAAGGAGGAGAAAACTCGTGCTAACTTAAGTCAAGCAGAATCCAGAGCTGCACTCCTTGAAGCCAAAGTACAGGCACTTATGGAGTTGACGGGACCAGCAGAAGAAAGTCCATTTGCCTCTCTGAACGATGATATAACGGTAAATCCAGGATACGAGCTGGCATTGGGAATAGCGTTAGGCGACGATCTCAACGCAACAGAAAACTCTGAAGCACCAATACATTGGACTTTATTGCCTCCACTCGAATCAACATACCCTCTCCCCGGAAATATTGATCCGTTATCTCTTTATGTGACGGCGCCGGAAGCGCTTTCACGTCGCCTTAATCAAACAGGTGTAGTCGCTGCAACCGTCGATGGAAAGTCACTACAGAATAACTTGAAGCCAGGCCAGCGGATAGTAAGCCTCGACGGCGCGCTTTGGCGCTGGGATGGTTACACAATTACAGCCGGAACAATAACCGCCAGCGCTACTAAACTAGAACAGAGAAATCAATTAAAGAAAACTCGCGATTTACTGAAATCCGCAAAGAAAGAAGTTGAAAAATCTAAGGAAGCGAACAGGTTAGCAAGTGCAGCTAACTCAAAAGCAACCAAAAACGAACGACAATTGAGAGAGTATCTCACAGGAAGTCTTACGCAAATAGACACGTTTCGAGCAGAACATGAGAAATTATTAAGTCGTACTGTGGCAGCGAAGGTTCAGATTGCTAACCTTCAAGAAACCATATTGCATATGCAATCTGAAATTTCTGAAATCAATGCAGTCAGTGATGAAACGAATAACGCAATTTTGAACCTGGAAGATTTAACCTTATGCAACAAGAGGAGCGAGGATTTACAAGAGGAAATTCATATAGCCAGGGCCATAGAGACCGAAAGAAGAAATTCACTAAATAAACTAACGCTCGAAGCGGAGATTCGAACCACGCGCAAGGCGACTATCGAACAGGAGTTAGAACAATGGAATGCCCGTGCCGAAGGTGCGCGTCGTCGTATTAATGACCTCGAAACCAGACTTGCGGATACGGAAACTGACCGCACAAGACTTGAGGGTAGGCCAGGTGAAATCAAAGAACAGCTCAATACTTTGCTCGATACAACCAAGGCAAGCGAGAAGAAGCGCAATCTTGTTGCAGATGAACTAGCAGCTGCTGAAGCGGCATTAACTAAAGCTGATAGAGAACTAAGTGGCATCGATAATCAACTTGCCAAGGCTCGTGAAACGCATGTTCGGATAGAAGCACAATATGCTCAGTCAGTCCGCGACTCTGAATCGGCAGCAGAGCAGATTGGAGAAGAACTCGACTGCAGCCCAGTTGCGATATTAGAAAATATTGGTGTGGAAGCCCATGAAATCCCCGATGTAGAAAAGCTGGCAACACGACTTGAGCGCCTAAAACGAGAACGTGATAACATGGGGCCAATCAACCTACGTGCTGAAACTGAGGCGCTAGCTCTTGAAGAACAAGCGCAATCAATGCAATCCGAACGGGAGGAATTGCTTGCTGCTATATCCCGTCTGCGTCAAGGTATCGCGGCTCTAAATAGGGAGGGACGCGAACGACTTCTAGCGGCATTCACCAGCGTTAACGAACATTTTCAGAAACTCTTTGTACGCTTGTTCGGTGGTGGGAGAGCCTTCCTAACACTTACAGAAAACGCAGATCCACTGGAGGCTGGCCTTGAAATAATGGCGAGCCCACCCGGAAAGCGATTACAAATGTTGTCACTCCTGTCAGGCGGTGAACAGGCGTTAACGGCTTTGTCGCTACTATTTGCAGTTTTCTTGACAAACCCAGCTCCTATTTGTGTTTTAGACGAGGTTGACGCTCCGTTGGATGACGCAAACGTAGACCGAATTTGTACACTACTAAGGGAAATTGCAGAACCTGGTCACGTTCGCTTTCTTATAGTTACCCATCATAGAATGACAATGTCACGAGTTGATCGTCTGTTTGGCGTAACGATGGGTGAACGTGGTGTTAGTCAACTCGTCTCTGTAGACCTCGGTGGTGCTGAAGCGCTTCAGAAATCTGCCTGAAATATGTGTGATCAAAAGAAAATTCTTCAATTTTTCAAGTAGTTCTGGAAATAGTGTGGGTCAAACCACCTTGACACTAGCATGGACACACCAGTATTGTGCGGACGCTTTTTGGGCTTGTTTTTAGGTGAATTTCGGCGACTCCGGCAGCGATACTTCAAACTTCGATGAACGAGCGCAATACGTCCCCCAGACTTAGTGATCTGGATGTAAAACTTCAAGCCGCTCGCGCCGCTCAATTTTCAAAGGAAAGTGGCAACGAAAACAAATCGAAGCTTAGTGGTTTTGGGTTTGCTTTTAGGATTGGTGTTGAACTTGTGGCGGCATTAATTGTAGGTGTGGGGGTCGGAATATTGTTAGATCGTTGGCTTAATACAGGCCCATGGTTTCTAATTGGGTTTTTCTTCATTGGAGCCTGCGCGGGAATAGTAAACGTATACAGAGCGACATCAAGATACGGGCTGGCGGTAGGTTATATTCAACCCAAGACCGGTAAGACAGAAGAAAACGGGTCAGGCGAAACTGCTTGGGATGTGAAGCAGAGTGGAAAAGCTGGTAGAAACGCGACTGAATAATAATCGAGATTTATTTTGGCAAGTCCATTAGAACAATTTGTGATCCGCCCCATCGTACCGATTAACATCGGCGGTACAGATTTTTCCTTCACAAATTCGTCACTGTGGATGGTTGCCGCTGTTTCTGCTGTAACAATCTTTCTTACTCTTTCTATGCGTCAGCGCGCAGTAATCCCGGGTCGATGGCAATTGCTTGCAGAAATTTCATACGAATTTATTGCCTCCATGATCCGCGATAACATCGGTAAAGAGGGGCGACGATACTTCCCTATGATCTTTACCCTTTTTATGTTCATTCTTTTTGGCAATTTTCTGGGGCTAATACCCTTCGCCTTTACGTTCACAAGCCATATAGCGGTGACAGCGGCATTGGCTGTCTTGGTTATTATCGGTGTAACCATGGTGGGTATACTTAAGCACGGACTTCATTTTTTCAGTTTTTTTGTGCCGCAAGGTGTACCAATCGTAATGCTGCCATTAATGATCCCTATTGAGATTATATCTTATCTTTCGCGCCCATTAAGTCTATCCATTCGACTGTTTGCCAACATGATGGCTGGACATACGATGATAAAGGTATTTGCTAGCTTTGTATTTGGCCTGGGCGCTGCCTTCTTCGGAATTGGGGGGCTTGCCCCTCTTGCAATGAACGTTTTGCTGGTGGGGTTTGAACTGCTGGTGGCCTTCCTCCAAGCTTACGTTTTCACCGTGTTAACTTGCCTTTACCTCAATGATGCACTCCACCTGCATTAATCATTATCAAGGTACGTGCAGTTTAACATGAAACAACTTTCACACATTGAAACAGATTGAATTATAGAGGATAGGAAAAATGGAACTTGATGCGGCAAAAATGATCGGAGCAGGTCTAGCGGTAATTGGTTTGTCCGGCGTAGGTGTCGGTATCGGCAGCATATTTTCTTCACTGATTGCCTCAATTGCTCGAAACCCAGCTGCTCGCGCCCAAGTATTTCCCTTAGGGATGTTAGGGTTCGCACTTGTTGAAGCGGTCGCATTATATGCGCTTTTAATTTCGTTCTTGATCCTATTCACCTAATGAGTCGACATCTCCTAGTAAGAATGCGGCAAATATGTGGACTTTTGTGAAAAATAATATCGTGCACAGGTTTTTACCATTTGGTGCGTTTATTGTGATTGGACTGTTACCATCTTTTGCAGACGCAAATGAAGATGTTGGCATGCCACAGTTCGACCTATCAACTTTTCCTACACAGCTTACGTGGCTCGTTATCTCCTTAGTTTCTCTCTACATAGTAATGAACAAAGTTGCATTACCGCGAATAGCAGACGTACTCGAAGCTCGCCAAAATAGAATAGATGGTGACCTGGACCGTGCCACTGCAATGAAAAAAGAGGCGGAGCAAGCGTTGGTTGCCTATGAGGAAACAGTAGCCGCAAACTTGTCAAAGGCACAAGAATTGAAGCGTAAAATCATATTAGAATTTTCAGAACAGGCTGCACAATCCCGTTTGGAACTTAGTGAACGCCTCTCTGAGGAAGCCCGGCTAGCCGAACAGAGAATCGCAGACGAAAAAAATAGATCACTCGAGGAAATTAGTGATGTCTCCGTCGAATTGGTGCACGCGGCTATAGGTAAACTTGCCGGAATGGAAATCGACGAACAGGAAGTTAAGTCAGCTATGACTAATTCACCGTCCAAGAAGAATAATGACTGAAGTTTTGCAAAGCGCTGAGTTATGGGTATTGGCTGCGTTTATTATATTTGTTGTGGGAATGTATAAGCCAATTAGTCGGGCGGTGACCAAGGCATTGGATACACGAATTGATACAATTCGATCACAAGTAGAGGACGCCGAACATCTGCGCGCGGAAGCGCAAACTGCTCTTGCCAGCTACCAACGCAAACAGCGGCAGGCAGCCGAAGAAGCAGAAGCTATGGTCGAGCAAGCAAGAAAAGAAGCTGAACGACACCGTGAGGAGGCAGGGGCTGCCTTAAAAACCTTACTCGAAAGACAAGAAGCGCAGGCACTTGAAAAGATTGCGCAAGCCGAAGCCATGGCATTACAGGAGGTGAGAGAATTAGCCGTTGATCTCGCTATATCCACAGCGGGGCAACTTCTCACTGAGAAACTAAAAGGATCCCAGGGTAATTTTTTGATAGATGATGCAATTAAGAACCTACCCAAAAAACTCAACTAACCACGTCTAGTCTAATAATTACGAAACAAGAGCCAGAGAGCTACCGTCGCCAACGCTTTCGTCGACGATGTGTAGTTCTTGATACTTGTCTCAGCCAGCTGTGCTCTCGTAAGTCTCGAGCGGTGGGCAAGAGCAAATAAAATTGCGATCACCATACACCTGATCAATACGGTTGACCGGTGGCCAATATTTTTCGTTGCGGAGTGCATCAACCGGAAAGACAGCCTGGGCTGCTGAATAGGGATGCGACCATTCTAGAGTAACTAAATCGTGTATTGTGTGTGGAGCATTTTTTAATACGTTGTCATTAACATCCATCTGACCTTGTTCAACCTCTGCGATTTCACCTCGGATGGCAATCAAAGCATCACAAAAGCGATCAAGTTCAGCTTTCGATTCGCTTTCGGTAGGTTCTATCATCAAGGTACCGGCAACCGGCCAAGACATAGTGGGCGCGTGGAAGCCATAATCCATCAAGCGCTTTGCCACATCGTCAACAGTAATATCAGCACTATCCTTGAACGCACGTAAATCGATAATACATTCATGAGCCACCCTACCGCTTGGCCCGGTATAAAGAATTGGATAATGTGCCTTCAATCTCTGGGCTATATAATTCGCATTAAGGATAGCAACTTCGGTGGCCTTTCTCAAACCATCATGCCCCATAAGTGCAATGTAAGCCCATGAAATTAGAAGTATTCCAGCGCTGCCCCACGGTGTAGCAGAAACAGCTCCAGAACTACCCTCATCAGACATTGGAGCAGATTCTGGTCTAATGCTATGCCCTGGTGCAAATGGTGCGAGATGAGCCCGCAAACCAATTGGCCCTACACCCGGACCTCCACCACCGTGGGGGATACAAAATGTTTTATGGAGATTGAGGTGAGCTACATCCGGGCCAAGCTCAGCGGGTCGAGAAATACCTACCAATGCATTCAAATTGGCCCCATCCATATACACTTGGCCACCATATTCATGAACAATTTCGCATATTTCAACAATAGCTTCCTCAAACACCCCATGTGTTGACGGATAGGTGACCATCAATGCCGCGAGTACATCTGAATATTCTCTCGCTTTGGTTCGCAGGTCATCTATATCGATATTCCCATCATCATCACATCCGACAATCACTACTTTCATCCCCGCCATAATAGCACTCGCAGGATTCGTTCCATGAGCCGAACTAGGGATCAGACACACGATGCGATCCTTGTTACCTTGGCTTGCGTGATATCGGCTAATGGCAAGAAGTCCCGCGTATTCTCCCTGAGACCCTGCATTTGGCTGCAGTGAAACCGAATCAAATCCTGTAATTTCACAGAGCATTTCTTCTAGTCCGTTGATCAACCGCATATAACCCCGTGCTTGGTCAATAGGAACAAAAGGGTGTATCCCACTGAAAGCTCGCCATGTTACCGGGATCATTTCAGTTGTCGCATTCAATTTCATTGTGCAAGAACCCAACGGAATCATCGAGCGATTAAGCGCCACATCCTTTTCCTGAAGCCGGTATAAATATCGCAACATTTGTGTTTCCGAATGGTAGCTATTAAAGACAGGATGAGAAAGAATTGCCGAGTAACGTCTCAATTTATCCGGAATAGTACTATTTGCCTCTTCATCAAGTTCCCGTGCGGAGAAGGCTACATCAGACTTTCCAGCAAAGCTCTGGAAAACCATATCCACGTCATTTACCGTTGTCGTCTCATCCAGTGAAATACAAATTCTATTTTCATCAATACGTCGCAAATTGTATCCCGCTTGACAGGCCCGGTTTATGACCGAATCAGAGTCAAATTCGGTGCCCACAAAAAGTGTATCAAAAAATTTTGTGTGGCCAATCTCGTATCCAAGTCTGCTCAAACCAATTGCAAGAATACAGGTCAACCTATGCACACGTTGCGCTATCGTCCGCAGACGCTTGGGACCATGATACACTGCATAAAAGCCTGCCATCACTGCTAGCAGCACCTGTGCCGTACATATATTACTTGTAGCTTTCTCTCGCCGGATATGTTGTTCCCGCGTTTGAAGCGCAAGCCGGTATACCGGATGTCCATGCGTATCTACCGATACCCCAACGAGACGGCCCGGTACATTTCGCTTATATGAATCTCTAGTTGCAAAGTAAGCCGCGTGTGGACCACCAAAACCAAGCGGAACCCCAAAGCGCTGAGAACTACCAATCACAATGTCCGCACCCCATTCACCGGGCGGCTTCAACAGTGTCAAAGCAAGTAAATCAGCCGCCACACATACGAGGACATCATTTTCATGGGCAGCTTCAACTAAGGCAGAATAGTCTTCTATATGCCCATTGGTTCCTGGATATTGTAGCATTAGACCAAATATATTCTCTGAAATTGCCTTGTCTCGGTGGTTTCCAACAACAACTTCAATACCGAGCGGCGCAGCCCGCGTACGCAAAACATCGATGGTTTGGGGATGGCAATCCTCAGAGACAAAATATATATCGGAGGTGACCTTGCTCACGCGGCGACACAGCATCATCGCTTCCGCAGCCGCCGTTGCCTCGTCCAACATTGATGCGTTTGCAAGCTCCATTGCCGTCAAATCCATCACCATTGTTTGGAAATTCAGCAATGCTTCCAGACGACCTTGTGAAATCTCTGGTTGGTAGGGGGTGTAAGCTGTATACCAGCCAGGGTTCTCCATTACATTGCGAAGGATAACAGGCGGCGTAATACAATCGTGATAACCCATCCCAATTAGCGATACCATAACCTGGTTTTGGTCTGCCATTTCACTAATTTCGGACAGAACGTCCTGCTCGCCTCGGCTCGCTGGCAAACCAAGTGGTGAGTCTGTGCGAATAACTTCCGGAACAGTAGAATTTATAAATTCATTAAGCGAAGAGACGCCAATCTTATCAACCATTGACCCTATTTCAACGTTGGAAGGTCCAATATGACGGTGAACGAAGTCGGATTCTTGCTCAAAATCCAATAACGGACGATGGTCATCCGGCATCAATTTATCTCCTCAAATACATACATTAACTAAAAGTTCTTCAGCGTCTTAGCTGTTTCCCTCAGCCTCAATCGTCGAGGTTTGTAAATGTTTCATAAGAATGTTTATCCATAAGGCTTTCAAGTTCTTCAAGGTCCGAAAGTTTCAACTTGAAAAACCAACCTTCTCCTTCTGCTGCCTCGTTGACCATGCTTGGCTGATCAACCAAAGCCTCGTTTACCTCAACAACTTCACCGCTTACTGGAGAATAGAGCTCACTCGCTGCCTTGACCGACTCTACTACCGCAACTTCTTCATTCTGGCCAATAATCTTACCTATCGCTGGAAGCTCTACGAACACGACGTCACCCAGTTGTTCCTGGGCGAAATTGCTGATACCCACTGTACCGATATCGCCTTCGACCATTATCCATTCGTGTTGATCGCTATATCTTACTTCTTCCATCCTGTTCTCCCTTCAGACAACCTCTTTACTTTCGCCGTTGATGGGCTTCAATAAACGGTAGTTTCACAACACTGGCCAGAAGTGGCTTATCTCGTACCACTGCTAACAAAGGCGTACCGATCGAAGCATAGTTCGATTGCACATACCCCATGGCCACTGGTCCATCAATTGAAGGACCGAATCCACCGCTTGTAATCTCTCCAATTTGTACGCCGTCTGAATCAATCAGTTTAGACTTCTCACGAGCTAAGGCCCTGCCATGCGGACGAATGCCAACGCGGCGACGTAAAGTTCCCTCCCGCAATTGTTGTTTAATGATCCCTGCGCCAGGATATCCACCATCTAAACGGCGGCGTTTTGAGACTGACCACTCCAACCCAGCTTCTATTGGGGTCGTTGTCTCGTCAATATCCTGACCATATAAACAGAAGCCGGCCTCAAGACGGAGGGAATCACGTGCGCCTAAGCCTACGGCGAGAACTTCTGGTTCTGTCAAGAGAAGCCGCGCCAGCTTATCTGCGTCATTTCCATCCACAGAAATTTCAAATCCATCTTCCCCTGTATAGCCAGACCGGCTAACAATCACATCTATACCTGCAATTCTTAGTTTAGTGGCCGACATGAAAAACAAAGATTTTACATCAGGTGCATGTCGTGAAAGCACCGATTCCGCTGCTGGACCTTGCAGCGCCAAAAGTGCAGAGGTACTCTGAATATCGACCTCGATACTTGTTGGAAGTGTATCTAACATGTGTACTGTGTCCGCATCCTTGCAGCCAGCATTAACAACTACAAACAATCCATCTTCAAAACATGTCACCATAATATCGTCTAATATTCCGC
This sequence comes from uncultured Flavobacteriales bacterium, assembly GCA_964419045.1. Classification (GTDB taxonomy): domain Bacteria; phylum Pseudomonadota; class Alphaproteobacteria; order UBA8366; family CAVOAK01; genus CAVOAK01. The sequence continues at coordinate 266,748 of CAYQNO010000009.1, read as the reverse complement.
CTTCACTGTTGGTGAGCTGCGTATAGCGCATACGCCCAGCGGCAAGGCCAGCAATATCGCCAGGGACTAGAGCTTCCATTGCTGTTGCTACATCTTCGCCTCTTAATACAACCTGACCCATATGTGAAACATCAAACAACCCAGCCTTATTTCGGGTATGCTTATGTTCAGCAAGAATACCTGGTTGGTAATGAATGGGCATTTCATATCCCGCATAGGGCACCAATTGCGCATTCAAATCTAAGTGAAGGGCGTGAAGTGGTGTTTTCCTGAGGTCAGTCGACATAGATTTTCTCATCCAGGGCTCTCTTCGAACGCAGTGGTCCACAGCCAGTTCGACCTGCGAACCAACTGCCCCCTCTGTCTAAGAACCTGAGAGAATCACCGAGTCAACCGGCTTACCCCTTCGGTGAGGCAACGATAACCGCCGCCTACTTTCCAGAGTGCCCTCAGCCTGCGGTTCATTTGCCTGAGAGATTCCGGGGCGGTTGCTCCTTCGGCGCCGGCAAACACTAGCCGGTCTCTCCCACAGGTATCAGCGAGCGGATATTTAAAAGGCCGTCTTCGACCTCATAGGAAAGCTACCTCTCCTAGTCTGAAAGTCAACTGTATAAAATTTCTACGGACACCTAAGGCCATACCGTATTACCTTCGATCACGACTACGATTATATTTTAGCTCTTCGTTAGTTAGTTCAAATCCGATGAAGATGAGAAAATCATCCACGCTTTGACCCGATAATTTTGGAATCACTAATTCGAATTCGTCGGTATAGTGAGCGCGTGTCTGATTTCCTGGAAACTCAACTAAACCGTTAAAACTCTTATGCAACGCTGTACCCTCGTACGATATAACCTTACGATCCGGATCAACAATAGCAATGAAGAAGGAAAACGATGCTTGGCGGGTGTTATCCGCTGCTCCGCGTTTAATAAAAATCCGCAATTTCAGTTCAATTTCTATTTCATCATCATCAATTTTACAACTTCCAACAATTTCATCGAATGCTGCCTCAAATTGAATGTCAGTTATGTCGCGCCCAGAACCCGCTTTAAATCGGGTCAGTTTGGCGGGATCTTCAAGAACTCGGGTTGACGGGCACAGAACCATAGGCTCTTCAAACACGGAGCATCCAATCATGGTTAGTCCCACTACGAAAACTAATAGTGACCGTAAGATAAAAATATATTCGACCCTGTCTAGTCGCCAGTCCACGTAATTAAAGTTTGGAATGTGTTCCGTCACAAAACGGTTTGTTGCCAGATTTCTTACAACCACAAAAATAGACTACTTTTGTTTTCTCTACCTCTACACGAAGGGGAGCCATACCGAACTCTTTATGGCTGCCGTCACAAAATGGTTGTTTTCTGCTTCGACCACATGCACACCAGTAATATGTCTTGCCCGCCTCAACATCAGTTGGGTATGAACTTTTTTGAGCGATAATTGCCTCAGCCATGTAGTTCTTCCTTCCTGTTTGTCTGTGTATTAGTTTCTGAAGGTAAAACAACCCGCTGCTTTGATGCAGCTATCAGCGTCTATAATACTAGTGAAGCAACCTCCATGGCACAAGCACCGGTATTTGATGGTAATTATAGTGTTGAGCATATTAGTCGACTAAATTTGCCAGATTCAATTTTTATACATTTTTTTGTGAACTAATTTAATGGCTGTATATACGGAAGTTTCTGACGAAGAACTACAAACGTTCGCCTCCGAGTATGACATTGGCGAAGTCCTCTCCTGTAAGGGCATCGCTGAAGGTGTTGAAAATACCAACTACCTTCTTCATACCGACACCGGCAATTTCATTCTGACGATTTATGAAAGGCGAGTAGATCCAGATTCACTACCATTTTATCTCGCCCTGATGACCTTCCTTGCTGACAACGGTATCCCATGCCCAATACCGGTTAAGGGACGTGACGGATCTGCACTACGAATGCTCTGTGGCCGTCCAGCTGCAATAGTTACCTTCCTTGAGGGCATGTGGCCACGGCGCATTCAAGTAGCGCACTGTGCAGAAGTGGGGAAGGCAATTGCGAGGATGCACCGCGCCGGTGGCTCGTTTAGTATGAAAAACAAAAACTCTCTCTCAATCAAGCACTGGAGACCATTATTCATATCTTGTCGAGCCCGTGCATACGAGGTAAATGCACAACTAGTCCATATCATTGAAAAAGAGCTCAACCACCTAGAGTCAAACTGGCCAAGTAATCTGCCAATGGGGATATGCCACGCAGACTTATTTCCGGACAATGTCTTTTTCATCGGTGATCAGCTTTCGGGTATAATTGACTTCTATTTCGCCTGTAATGATCAACTTGCCTATGATGTAGCCACCTGTCTCAATGCTTGGTGCTTCGAAAGTGATATGAGTTTTAACACCACCAAGGCAAAGCAGTTGTTAGCAAGTTATCGTGAAATTCGTACGATATCATCTGCTGAGCTGGAAGCACTGCCACTATTAGCTCGCGGTAGTGCGCTCAGATTTATGCTTACAAGGCTCTACGACTGGCTAAACCAACCTGACGGTGCATTGGTTAGACCGAAGGATCCACTCGAATATCTGTCGATTTTGCAATTCCATCAAAAAGTTGATGGGCCCAGCGCATACGGACTTGAATGATGAGAGAGAGAGGGGTGGAGATCTTTACCGACGGTGCATGCAGCGGCAATCCAGGACCTGGAGGGTGGGGTGTTATCATGCGCTACAGCGACACCGAAAAAGAACTTTCCGGCGGTGAGTATGAAACTACAAACAACCGTATGGAGTTGATGGCTGCCATCCAAGGGCTAGAGGCGCTTACGCGCGGAGTTAGTGTATGTGTCATCACTGACAGCACTTATGTCAGAAACGGGATCACAACCTGGATTCACCGCTGGAAACAAAATAACTGGCGTACTTCTGCACGCAAACCGGTTAAGAACATGGACCTGTGGCAACGGCTTGAACTCGCTCTTACGCGTCATCAAGTGGAATGGCATTGGGTACGAGGACACGCAGGCCACCCCGAGAACGAGCGAGCTGACCTGCTGGCTCGCGCCGCAATACCCAACAGTTAAAACAGGCACTTACCGTCGGGTTAGACCCTCTATAGAGCCGCAAGTACGCTTTCCGCGCTTGAGATATCGAATTCACCCGATTCTTCAACATTGAGAATTGTTACAACACCATTCTCAACAACCATGGCAAATCTTCTGCAACGAATACCGAAGCCACGAGCAGTTAAATCTACTTCAAGTCCGAGCGCCTTGGTCAGCTCTGCGTTCCCGTCCGCCAACATTTCAAAAGCTGCGTTGACTTGAAGGTCTTTACCCCACGCATCCATTACATACGCGTCGTTAACAGACATGCAAGCGATAGTAGTTACACCCTTCGCTTTGATATCATCTGCATAATTTACAAAACCTGGCAAATGTTTCTGTGAACAGGTAGGTGTAAAGGCACCAGGGACACCGAATAAGATAACTTTTTCTCCAGTAAATATATCATTTGTCTTAATTCCCTCCGGCCCGCTAGTACCCATCCGCTTAATCATTATATCTGGCACGCGACTACCGACCGAAATTGTCATTTAGTCCTCCCAACTCCTTGATGTAACAAATTCTTATGATACATATTCAGACTGCAGCGTTTCTCGCACCCCGGTTCAGTTTGTAGTTTAATGCTAGTTTGGGCTAGCGAGCCGAGCCGCATTCATAACCGCCGAACTAGTCAACAATTCTGGTAGCACTATCCCCTTTGGCACCTTACCACCGTAAATCACATTAAATGGTATTCCATAACGTCCATAACTGGCCAAATATTGCGAAATAACTGGGTCCGGCAATGACCAATCCGCTCGCATAGCAACCACATCATCCCGTGAAAGCCACATCGCCACTTTATCACTTTGGATAACCACCTTTTTATTGACCTGACAAGTAATGCACCAACTAGCCGTCACATCAACAAATACTACCTTACCAGCTGCAACTAAACGATCGATTTCCTTACGGTTAAATTTACGCCATCCACTTAACGATTCAGATGTGAACATCCGTTTGCCGGTTTCATCTGACGGAGCATTACGAATTATTGGCAGAGTAATAGCGATTATTACTAAGGCGACAACCACTTTTCCCGCATGTCGGCCCAGTGTCGAAGAATCAAAGCAGCGCGCGAGAAGAACCGCGGAAATTAATACCATAAGCGCTGCTAGGATAGCTGAAGTTTCAATACCTATTTGAAGTTTAATTACAAAAAGTAACCACACTGTAGTCGCTAACAGGGATAATCCCATAAAGTAGCGTAACCAAACCATCCATCTCCCGGGGCGTGGAACAAATGTTACCGTTGCTGGAAACGTGGCTATCAACAAATAAGGAGACGCAAAACCAACTGCCAAAGATGTAAAAATTAATAATATCTCCAAAGATCCACGGCTTAACGCAAAACCAACAGCAGTACCGAGTAAAGGGGCCGAACACGGGGTTGCCAGCAGTGTGGCAAAGACACCAGTGAGGAAGCTTCCACCGAGTGACCCGCTGTCGCCGTGTAGTGTTATCCCAACAACCGACTGTGGCAAACGTATCTCGAAAAGTCCGAACATGTTACAGGCGAACAATGTAAGAACTACTATCATCGTCGCCAGGAATACCGGCTGTTGGAATTGAATTCCCCAGCCGATAACCGCCCCTCCCCCCTTGAGCATCATTAACAAACTAACAATGAACATAAATGAGGCAACAATGCCCACGGCTGTAGCGAAAAAATTTCGTCGGACCCTGGACAGCTCACCGCCGCCGTGCTTAACCACTTCCAACAACTTAATCGAAAGAACAGGAAGCACGCACGGCATAAAATTTAGAATGAAACCACCGAGCAACGCCAAAAGAACAATCACCGTCATCGATCGCACATTCTCGCTTCCCTCCAAGTTCAGGTTGGCACTACCTCTCACTGCGTGAAAATCCTTTATCAACCTGATTGGAACCTTCTTCTCCATCGCCCTAAGGCCATCAACCACAGTGATCACTAGACCCTTATCTGCTATTTTGGCGAAGTCCGCGACATGACTATCTATCGTCATAACTGCAACCAGTCGATTGTCGAACAATTTTATGTTTGGCGTGCTAAAGCGTATTTGACTGGGCGCCTCAACGTAGAGGTCAGGCTCTACGAACGGTGCAAGGGCACGCACATCAACAATAAGAACTGTTTTTTCGCCTTCTGGCGTCGCAAATGCCCTATGTATGGAGAGACCTGAAAGCGTGCCATCCCCCGGCACTAATACATCAAATTTTGAAATATCGGCGGCGTGAATAGACGGGTTAGCTGGCCCGGCCGGGATAGTTAACAGCACGCTCGCGACCTCAGGAATACAAATATTCTTACAGATCAAATAACGTATGTCAGCACGCAATTGCACCTCATGGCTAGGCTGTTCAAGACGCAAATAAACGGGAAATATCACTTCGTCTTCATAGCCGAGCATCTTTAAATTGAAAGCGTCAAAACGAGATGGTGCTGGCCACCGCATTTCCACTGACTCTAAATTTAGGCTCTCCTTCCAAGACACCTGTGGTGGAAAACCTGCTTCGCCTGGTGTACGCCAATAAATCTTCCAGCCTGCCTGCATTCTAAATTGCAAACCAACATTTATTTCGCCGGTATTGCCAACACCTTTAACCGAAGATATCAGGCGTACCTTAGCTAGTTCACCCTCAGACCAATTACTTGATTCAGCCATTAATCCCGATGATGCAGCAAACCACAACAAAGCGATAACGACGAATAAAGCCGTTCTCATCAATATTATGAAATTTCCAGTAGTTGATAGAACAATCATCTAATAAGAATATAGATACAAAAGTACCCATCCACGGTCACAATATTGTGTGCGCCGGCCTCTTCATAATCACCGTATATTGACGCATTTGGTCTAATAGGTCGATCTCCCATGAATTTATTACAACGTGCGTCAAATCAATACTATTTTAGTACGAGGTTTACGAAAATATCATAGTAATAATGTCGAGTGACAATACAGACTGGATTTTTCATCATGGTAAACAACGATCTATCAAATGGATATTTGAACGGACAGCTGCTTATTGCCATGCCAGCGATGCATGATCCACGCTTTTCCAAGGCAGTAATTTACATCTGCGTTCATGATACCGACGGTGCTATGGGGTTGGTGGTGAATCAACTAGTGAATGAACTTACCTTCCCACAACTTCTGCAGCAGCTTGAGATCAAGAGCTGTGAAAATATACAGAATATCCGTATTCATTTTGGCGGTCCTGTCGAAGTGGGGCGAGGTTTTGTTTTACACTCCAATGAATACGCCCAGAAGGACACTATTATAGTTGATAATTACATTAGCTTGACGCCAACGATTGATATCCTTCGTGACATTGCTGAAGGAAATGGTCCTCGACAAGCAATACTCGCATTAGGCTATGCCGGCTGGGGGCCCGGTCAACTCGAACACGAACTCACACAAAATGCATGGTTGAACGTGACAGCTGATGAGCCACTGCTTTTTGATATCGATTTAGAATCAAAGTGGAAACGCTCGATAGAAAAGCTAGGCATCGATCCCACCCTATTGTCAGGCGATTCTGGTCACGCATAGCGCTATACCACTTTTCTATCTGTTATAACCCCTGGGCGAGCATCGTTGCGTAATATTGCAAAGGTGAGGTGATCCTGCCACTGGCCATTAATACGTAAGAACTGTCGTGCGATACCTTCCTGTTTAAAGCCACTTTTTAAAAGTAATGCTCGGCTCGGGGTGTTAATAGTAAGGCATGCTGCTTCCACCCGATGGAGATTCAATGACTCAAAACAAAAATTTAGGGTCAGTTGAACTGCCTCTGACATCAGCCCCTGCCGAGCATAAGGTTTGCCTATCCAATAGCCAATGTTTGCGCTTTGCGCGACACCACGGCGAACATTTGACACAGTGATACCCCCTAACAGCGCGTCGTTATTCCGGTTGAGAATGAAAAATGGACACGAATGTTCAATCCTCCATTCCTCATTTTGTCGCGCTATTCTTCGACGAAACGCCGTACGTGATGTGGCATCGGGGGGCCACACGGGTTCCCATGGCTCCAGGAAGTCACGACTCAAATCACGAAGTTTAGCCCACTCATTCTGATCACGGCGTACCGGCCGCCGCAAATAAACACGAGGGCCGACAAGACGTAACGCGTTAGACCTAATTCCGAAAAATCCAAACATCATACTTTAATCGACAGGCTGTCATCGGGAATATGTCACTGCAGATATTTAAGACAAACGTGATACGATGTGAGTATAGGGCTCAAGTCGCCCAATTGGGCCAATGGCAGCCAGTGTTGGATTGCCAGAGAAAATTTGCTTTGCTAACCTTGCTACCGCATAAGTGTCTACCGCTTCAATACGGGACACTAATTCCTCAACCGGCAAGGGCCGTCCAAAAATTAATATTTGCTGAGCCAGTTGTTCCGCTCGGAAGCTTGTAGACTCCAGCGACATAAGGAGCGATGTCTTGATCTGGTTACGCGCACGCATAACTTCCGATTCTTCCAAATTCCCAGCAAGCATTTTAATTTCTGAGCACAATACCGGTAATAATTTGTCTATCTCACTCTCACCTGTACCCGCGTAAATGCCCATGAGGCCGCAATCGCTATAGCATGAATTATATGAATAAATTGAATAGGCTAGCCCACGGCGCTCACGAATTTCCTGAAATAGCCGTGAAGACATACCCCCTCCTAACAGTGTCGAAAGAACCGAGGCTGCGAAGTAACTCTCATCACGGTAGTCAATGCTAGGAAATCCTAAAACCAAGTGAACTTGTTCGAGCTGCCGTTCCACACGGTGATCACCACCTAAATACTTTGCCTGTTCAACCACACCATTAACTTGCCTTGATAGCTTTGAGAACAGACTGTTAGCCAAATCTACTATATGATCATGATCAACATTTCCCGCTGCGCACAAAATCATGTTTTCACTACTATATGTCTTCTGCATGTAGGTCATAATTGCTTCACGGGACATGGAACTGATCACCTCGGCCCTACCCAATACCGGCCAGCCCAATGGTTGATCCGGAAAAGCCATGGCTTGAAAATTTTCAAACACAACGTCATCTGGCGTATCCAGTGACTGTCCTATTTCCTGTAAAACCACCGCCCGTTCTCGTGCTAATTCTTCCAAATCAAAGTTAGAGTTCTGCAGAATATCAGCCAGTATATCGACAGCCAAAGTTATATCGCCCTTCAACACTTTGGCGTAATAAGCTGTTTGCTCACGACTTGTATAGGCATTGAGATACCCACCCACAGACTCAATTTCTTCGGCAATAGCAAAGGCGTTGCGTCTCTTCGTACCTTTGAACGCCATGTGCTCCAATAAGTGTGCTACGCCGTTAACTTCTTCGTGTTCGTTACGTGTACCGGTGCCGACCCATACACCTACTGTCACTGTTTCCACACTCTTCAGTGTATCCGTCACAACTCGAAGACCGTTGTCGAGTGAAGTCACCTGCACGATCATGCTGTCAGCGCTACCTTTTCGCGAATAAACTTCTGTACCTCCGTAGCTGCGTTTGGCAATACCACATAACTTTCTGACCGTTCAAACAGGTCCTTCAGTCTGGGTGGCAACGCTGGCCTGACCCCGGTTGCCTTCTCAACTGTATCGGGGAATTTAGCTGGATGAGCCGTCGCCAGAGATACTACGGGCACACTAACTGAATCCCTTTTTTTATAGGCAACCCAAGCCCCAATTGCGCTATGTGGATCTAGTAATTCACCAGTTAAATCATAAAATTTTTCAATTGCCTTTATTGTTTCTCTATCATTAAGACTTATTCCTTCAAACAATGACTGGATTTCAAAACAACCGGACTTATTTAAAACAAACCTACCCGCCTCGCGAAACGAAGCCATATCTCGGGAAACCGCATCACCATCACGGTCATGCAACTCAAATAGTAGCCTTTCGAAATTACTAGAATTCTGTATATCCATGCTTGGACTATTTGTCTGCACGACGGGACTAGAAACCATTTCTCCAGATGTCAGAAACCTAGTGAGAATATCGTTCCGATTCGAGCCCAAATAGAACCTCTTGATTGGAAGGCCCATTCTCCTTGCTACGTCGGCAGCAAACACATTACCAAAGTTTCCCGTGGGGACAGCAAAGGCAACTTCACGATCCGGTGATCCCAGTGCCACCGCTGCATGAAAGAAATAAACAGCCTGCGCCATAATTCGTGCCCAATTGATCGAGTTTACTGCTGTCAAGCGCAACTCATTACATAGCGCCCTATTATTAAACATTGTCTTCACTATATCTTGACAATCGTCAAACGTGCCCTCAACTGCAATATTGTGCACATTATTAGAGTTGACCGTCGTCATCTGTCGACGTTGAACGTCTGAAACTCGTTCATGAGGATGAAGTACAAAAATTTCTAAGTTTTTCCTATCACGGCAGGCTTCAATTGCTGCCGACCCCGTATCACCAGAGGTAGCTCCGATAACCGTAACGCGTTCTTGTCTGAGTTCGAGTATATATTCAAACAACCGCCCTAATAACTGCAAGGCCACATCCTTAAAGGCAAGCGTTGGTCCGTGGAATAATTCCATCAGCCAAAAATCGGTGTCTAGTTGAACAAGTGGCGCGACGGTAGCTCGATCAAACGTCTCATAGGCATCACGTACCAATTTTTCTAAGCTTCTTTGGTCTAATGTGTCACCAAGGAATGGGGTCATTACCTTGCAAGCAACGGTTGGATAATCCAGCCCACGCAAATTTCGGATATCGTCATCGCTCAAACGTGGCCAGTTCTCTGGTACAAATAGACCACCATCAGAAGCAAGTCCTTTCAGCAGAACATCTTCAAAGTTCGCTCGTGACGCATTACCTCTTGTACTGACATAATACACTATTTTACCCTCTATTCACCACTACCTCAGCCCATACAAAAGAACACGCAAAGTAATCATCATAATATTCTCAGGCAATACACCTTAGACTTAAGGAACAAGTAATTTTGCCTCTTTTATTTGGTACAAAGAATAAAATGTTTGCAGACTAGTAAATAATTAAGAACAAGACAGTCTGCTCTGAAATGACTAACCTGAACAGGATTGCTCTGTGTTCCTTGACGATGTTCTTGCTTGTAAATCTTACTAAGATTTTCGTTTAATATCAAAAATCGAATCAGCTACAATCACACGCCTAAATCGGGCATGCGATCTATGATCAACACAGCGAACAAGGTAAACAGGTAGATTATTGAGAATCCGAACATGCTTTTGGCAGAGCTGTCCCCATCGTCGAACCATACAGCTCTCGCCGCAGCGACAAATACGAGACCAAAAGACACTGATGTTGAAAAATAAATGAACCCGGCAATTCCAAGCCAGTATGGAACCGTACCTATGGGCAGGAGCAACAACGTGTAAATTAATATCTGTTTCCTTGTCTCACGCGGTCCCGCGACAACAGGCAGCATCGGGATACCTGCCCGTTGGTACTCACCTGCCCGATAAAGTGACAGCGACCAAAAATGCGGGGGTGTCCAAAAAAATATCAATGCAAATAATGCGATAGACTCAACACCAATAGTACCTGAAACGGCCGTCCATCCAATTAAGGGTGGGAACGCACCCGCAGCTCCACCAATCACAATATTCTGAGGTGTCCGCCGTTTTAGCCAAATTGTATAAACGAACACGTAAAATGAAATGGCCATTGATAGCAGAAGAGCCGTCATAAAATTGACGGAGAGCGCCATGATGGCAACAGAGCCCACAGCTAAAACAACACCAAAACCGAGAGCATCACCCGGTATCATACGGCCCGCGGGAATTGGCCTATTTCTTGTACGCGTCATAATCGCATCGATATCGCGATCATACCACATATTGATAGCACCGGCCGCACCCGCACCCGTAGCAATGCAAATTACCGCAACTGCGGCTAGGAAAGGGTGCAAATTACCTGGCGCAACTATAATACCGGCCAACCCGGTGAACACCACAAGTGTCATCACACGGGGTTTAAGGAGAGCGAAGTAATCTTGAACATGTGCACTTGACGGATTGGTGCCGTGGGAAAACAAGCTATCATGCTTACGTTCATCCGCATTTAGCGATAGTTCAGACAACTGTGGCCTCCATGATCAGATATATTTCCAAGCCTACTTGATTAATGGTGACTTTTTGAGCGTATTAATTGATGGTGGTGAACTTAAACCCCATTCAAGAGTTGTTGCGCCATCGCCCCAATAATTTTTCCCAACAAACTTTCCTGCCTTCAAGGTATGGATTATTACAATGATAAAGAACACACTTGACCCAAGTGTAAGGAATGACCCGATTGAGGATACATAATTCCAGCCTGCATACGCATTAGAATAATCAATGTAGCCACGTGGCATACCAGCCAGACCTAAATATTGCTGCGGGAAAAACGTCAAATTGACCCCAATGAATGTGGTCCAGAAGTGGCATTTTCCAGCCCATTCTGGATACTGCCTACCACTCATCTTACCTATCCAATAATAAAGCCCCGCAAAAATTGCAAAAACCGCTCCCAGTGACAAAACATAATGGAAATGCGCCACCACATAATAGGTGTCGTGGAGAACTATATCCACACCCCAATTAGTAAGAACTATGCCTGTTATACCACCAACCGAAAAAAGGAATATAAAGCCTAATGCCCATAACATAGGGGTTTCAAGTCTCAGTGAACCGCCCCACATTGTTAAAATCCAACCAAACAACTTAAGGCCGGTCGGGAGGGCAATGACTACTGTCGCAGCAGCAAAGTACGCCCTTGTGTCAACGTTAAGGCCGACTGTGTACATATGGTGAGCCCAAACGACAAATCCTACGAAGCCAATAGTAACCATAGCATATGCCATTCCCAGGTAACCGAAGATGGGCTTGTGCGAAAAGGTGGATATGATATGGCTTATGATGCCGAAGGCAGGCAAGATCATGATATAAACTTCGGGATGCCCAAAAAACCAAAATAGATGTTGGAACAAAAGGCGATTACCGCTGCCTTCAATTACAAAGAACCTTGTACCGAAATTGTGGTCAGTCAATAGCATTGTGATTGCACCTCCCAGGACCGGAATCGCAAGTAATAGAAGAAAAGCCGTAACAAGGATTGCCCAAGGGAAAAGTGGCATTCGGTGCATAGTCATGCCAGAAATACGCATATTAAAAATAGTTGTGATGAAATTAATGGCACCCAATATTGATGATACACCAGCTAGCAGCAGGCTAAATATTGCCACGTCGAACGCAACGGTAGAGTACTCTAATATTCCACCTAGTTGAGTACGGGGCGGCCACCAACTTGTGCCTGCACCACTGCCTATCAGCGCCGATCCGAGTAGAAGGAGGAAGGCGGGGACTAAAAGCCAGAAACTTAGATTGTTCATGCGTGGATATGCCATATCTGGCGCGCCTATCATCAGAGGTACAAACCAATTCCCAAAGCCGCCGATTAGAGCAGGCATAACCATGAAAAACACCATAGTCAGCCCATGTGCGGTAATGAATGCATTCCAAATATGACCGTTAGGCGAGCCGTCGGCCATGGTCATGTATTGTACACCTGGTTCTAACAGTTCTAGACGCATATATCCGGAAAATGCACTTCCAATAACACCTGCTGTCGCCGCGAATATCAAATACATAGTTCCAATATGGCGGTGGTTCGTTGAAAAGAGATAGTGACGCCAACTGGTCAGAAGATAGTTATCCGGCATATTGTCAGTTTCCTGAAAAACCATGATTCCATTATCCTTATGCCGTCACTGCTATCAGGCAACCGCTATAGACAAAAAATTTATGTTTTTGGCCTATTAGATTTGGTGACCTGACGAACGAAATTCATCTTTTCATATTACGTGAGCCAGCAACGTCCACCGTCAAGTGACACAATGTCGCAATTCTTAAATCAGGTGATCCAACAACGGCAGCCCATAACTATTAATAGCCGTCATTCATAATTTATTGCTACATATACTAGTTAATTAAATAGACTACATTGGGTTGAGTAATATTCAGAAATAGAGGAGCATCGGTCAAACTGATAACCACATCTAACAAATTCAGAAGGATGATATTCCACGATGTCTGACTTAAGCATCGCCAACAATTTGTTCTTTGAACTTACGGAACTCGATAAGGAAAGCACAAAATCTATTGTAGCAGAGGCGCTAGCTTATGCCGATGATGGAGAACTTTACCTGGAATACTGCCAATCAGAAAGTATTACTCTTGATGATGGACGCATCCGCAACGCGAGTTTCGATACCACTCAAGGATTTGGTTTACGCGCTATTTCTGGGGAAGCAACAGGATATGCCCACGCCGGGGAATTAAATGAAAAGTCCCTTCGGCGCGCCGCTGAGACAGTCAAATCAATATACCGTGGCCACGATACCACATCGACCGATTCACCTAGCAGCACTAATCGAAACCTTTATGCTGATGAGAACCCGCTCGGACAGATGGATTTCAGAGCAAAGGTTGCCTTATTGACAGAAATCGATGCCTACGCGAGGGCGAAAGACGGAAGAATAAAGCAGGTAATGGCATCTCTATCAGGCGAATGGCAAGCGGTACAAATCATTCGTGGCGACGGTTACTGTGTCGCCGATATCCGTCCCCTTGTCCGCCTCAACGTTTCAGTGGTGGCTGCTCAGGGAGATCGAATGGAAAGTGGTAGTTATGGTGTAGGCGGACGTACCGACTATGCGGCGTACGTTGATCCAGAGAAATGGCGAGAGTACGTGGACAAGGCATTACAGCAAGCATTCGTGAACCTAGAATCAGTACCCGCCCCAGCGGGTGAAATGCAAGTAGTGCTTGGTTCCGGTTGGCCTGGAATTCTACTACATGAAGCGATAGGCCATGGCCTTGAAGGTGACTTTAATCGTAAAAAAACATCGGCGTTTGCTGGACTCATGGACAAACGCGTGGCAGCGCCCGGCGTTACAGTAGTGGATGATGGCACCATGGAAGATCGTCGAGGTTCCCTAACCGTTGACGACGAAGGCACGCCAACGAAGCGGACGGTGCTGATTGAAGACGGAATTCTGGTAGGATACATGCAAGACCGCATAAACGCGCGTCTCATGGGGATGAAACCGACTGGGAATGGAAGACGCCAATCCTTTGCTCATGCGCCAATGCCACGCATGACAAATACAGTCATGTTGAATGGAAAAGCGGATCCACTGGAAATAATCTCTTCTGTAGATAATGGCCTCTATGCGGTGCAGTTCGGTGGTGGCCAAGTTGATATCACAAGTGGAAAGTTCGTGTTTACTTGTACAGAGGCCTATCTCATCGAACAGGGAAAAATTGGAGCACCAGTCAAAGGTGCAACGCTTATAGGCAACGGGCCTGACGTTCTAACAAAAGTCGCCATGATAGGTAACGACATGCAGCTCGATCCAGGCATTGGTACCTGCGGAAAGAACGGCCAGGGCGTGCCTGTAGGAGTGGGCCAACCGACAATGCGAATAGATGGTCTAACTGTCGGTGGTACAGCACCCTGACAAACAAGTCATAATCCATTACGTACAGCAAAACGCTCAGGTTCATTAATTTTTACTCTAGGTCATGGACAACGAGACGGGGTTTCATATTAATTAATGTCGGTATCAGAAAATACGCTTCAACGTGGGGAGTGTTACAAGTAAGCTCGGTTGATAGCAAAGCTCAGTTGGTAGATAAAACCAACTCTTCTCTTACCTAGGCAGAAAATTTTTTAGACGGCTTGCTACCATAATAATTAGGTGCTGTTCGGTTTAGGCTTAATATGCGTATTCGGCGAATAATTCATCAATATTGCTATTCCATTTTTCATGGAATTCTCTGAGTTTTGTTTCAGCTGGACAGTCGCCAGACACAGCAATATCCTCAAGTTCTGAGAGGAAATGACACTCGTCATCCCCTAAACCATCCTTCATAGCCCTATTTTTGAGACCATCGTGCGCAATCTTAATGGTCTGCAATGCTATGTCCTGAACTGTACCATCACGAAAACGTGTCTTGAGCGAGTGCAGGGGAACTTGAGTCCTTAATTCCATTCGCTCCTCATTACTCCAGTCTTTGCAAAGATCCCAGGCTGAGTCGAGTGCTGTTCCATCGTAGAGTAAACCCACCCATAATGCTGGTAGTGCGCATAATCGACGCCACGGGCCACCATCTGCACCTCGCATTTCTAAATACTGCTTAAGACGGACTTCTGGAAATGCCGTTGTCATATGATCTATCCAGTCGCTTTGAAGTGGAACCTCACCAACATGACCAGTTAGTTTACCGGCAATAAATTTGCGGAACGAAGAACCACTCATATCAATGTAGTTGCCGCCACGGTTGATGAAGTACATCGGAACGTCGAGCAAATAGTCCACCCAGCGTTCAAAACCGAAACCACTTTCGTATACAAACGGCAGCATCCCGCAACGATCGGGATCCGTATCTGTCCAAATATGACTGCGATAACTCATGAAACCGTTGGGTTTACCTTCCGTAAATGGTGAATTTGCAAATAATGCAGTAGCAACTGGCTGAAGCGCCAAAGCGACTCGGAACTTCTTGACCATGTCAGCTTCGCTTGCAAAGTCGAGGTTGACCTGAACCGTGCAGGTTCGCAACATCATATCTAGGCCAAGCGAACCACGGGTTGGCATGTAGTCACGCATAATTTGGTACCTGCCCTTTGGCATCCACGGAATATCTTCTCGATACCACTTTGGATTGAACCCCAACCCGACCATGCCAGTACCGATTTCCTGACAAACTTCTTTCACCTGCCTTAGATGCTCATGTACCTCATCACACGTTTGGTGAATATTCTCCAACGGTGCACCAGATAGTTCAAATTGCCCACCCGGCTCGAGTGTTATCGATGCACCACTATTGTTATTAAGTGCAATTATGTTGCCAGCCTCATTTACTGGCTTCCAGCCGAACCTCTGTAACTTCTCAAGGATAGATAAAATCCCCTTATTGCCGTCATAGGACAATGGTCTAAGGTCATCGAGCCGAAAGGCAAATTTCTCGTGTTCGGTTCCTATTCGCCACTTATTTTTCGGCTTATTGCCCTGTTCCAGATATTCAATCAGTTGCGCCTTTCCAGTAATTTGTGTCTCGTTAGTAGTATCAGTTTTTTTATAATGGGCCGACATTATGGTTTTACCTTTGCTGGAACGTGAATCAATGGTCCTGCGGACGAGACTGCCAGTCCCCCAATATAGCTTGCCAACAAGACAGGGCAGCGATTGCAGCAGTGTCAGATCTCAAAAGCCTCGGCCCTAAACTTGCAGTCTTAACAAACGGTAGAACAGAAAGTACGTCAAGTTCTGACTTAGAAAACCCACCTTCAGGTCCAACGAGCACAGCCCAAGAAATTCCTGGCTCTGTATCCCTTAGAACTTTAGCTATTGGTGTGGCAGGGCCGGACTCTGCACAAAGAAGTATACGACGTTCCTCTGGCCAATCCCGAAGCAACTCGTCTAGCAAGCACATATTTTCTATTCTCGGTAACGTCAATCGGTCACATTGTTCGGCTGCTTCAACGGCATTGGCACGAAGTCTCGCAATTTTCAGTCGTGTAACCACTGTGTTTTGAGTCTTGACCGGCAGTAATGCCGTGGCACCCAATTCACTCGCTTTCTGAACTAAAAAGTCAAGCCGTGAACGTTTTATCGGTGCAAAAATTAACCATACATCAGTCTCTGACAGTTGTTTTCTTCTAAGTTCTAGTGTCTTTAGAGAGCCAAACTCCTTTTTAAGTCCATTGATAGTGGCGAGCCATTCACCATCTCGACCATTGAAAATTGCAACTATATTGCCCATTTCGAGGCGCAATACATTTTTGAGATAATGTACCTGAGCGCTTCTTATTAAAACGTCCACTCCTATTGATAAATCTTGCTCGACATAAAGTCGGGCACTCGGACGAGAATTTATTGATTTTCGGCGAGGTTTAATCACTCGAATTCAACCTTTCTTCTAAAAATATTAACAGGTGTCTTTGCATCCAGGCTTGAGAAATCCGTAAACTGGAGCAAATATTACGCTTATGAGCAACACATACAAACCGGAATCAGCAACCGACATAGCCGTTGGTAATTGGATTGACAAATTCATACCCGCATTACTAAGACCCTACTGCCGGCTCGCCCGCCTCGATCGGCCGATTGGAACCTGGCTATTATTATTACCATGCTGGTGGGGAGTTGCTTTGGCAAGCAGCACTAGTACAGACCTAACATGGTCTGACCCTTATTTGCTATTATTGTTCGCTGTCGGAAGTCTAGTGATGCGAGGAGCAGGATGCACTTGGAACGACATCGTAGATCGTGAGCTTGATGCCTTGGTCAAACGGACAGCGACTCGCCCGTTGCCATCAGGTGCAGTGTCGGTTCGCTCAGCAACCGTATTTCTTTTCATACTCGTCCTACTTGGCTTCACCGTACTTATACAACTTAATACTTATTCAATTATGCTTGGTATCGCAGCAATAATTCTCGTAATTATCTATCCCTTTATGAAAAGAGTTACCTTTTGGCCTCAAGCATTTCTTGGGCTCACATTTAATTGGGGGGCACTAGTTGGTTGGACTGCAGTCAAAGGTGAACTGAGTTGGCCACCACTGATGCTATACGCAGCAGGAATTGCGTGGACGCTTGGTTATGACACTATCTACGCCCATCAGGACAAGATCGACGATATGCAGATAGGAATTAAGTCATCCGCGATTAAACTAGGAGCCCTAACTAAGCCATTATTGTGGTTATTCTATGGTAGTGCGATACTGCTATTAACGATTTTGGGGACTGCTTTCAAATTCTCATTGATATACGCTGGAATTTTAGTTGTGGTCGCCTGTGGTTTCATTTGGCAGATTATTAGTGTAGACCTCAACGACGCTCGTGACTGTCTTGCCAAATTTCAGATGAATAAATGGGTTGGGCTCTTAGTGTTTGTCGGGCTTGAACTGACCTGAGGCTATTTGATTAGTGATCTTATGCAGAATCGTACGCTTTTATATTCCTGTAAAAATAATCGCGACTCAGTTCCCCAAAAAAGTTCAATATAAACAAAATTTTTTTCTATTGAAGCACAAATAATTCAGTCATTACACTCGTATTACTTGGCAAGGATAAACAAACGCTTCGGCATCTCGTCCAAGCGCTTCGGTGCAGTTGCTGCGAAATTCACCATCATTCACCAAATTTAGAATGAATTCGTTGATATTTGCTTTAGGCTTCACACGATCACGTGTCAGCACCAACATTTCCTCGGTTGTCCGCTCGGGCCAACAGCGACCTGTTGCCGACACAGCAGAAAGTGCAACCGCACTTCCATCATGAACGAAGTGACCATGGCGGCTTGCATAGGCACAAATTTTACCAACGATACCTCCTTCCTCAAATGAAACCTCCACGTCTTCGAGCAGCACAAAGTCATAGTTAATACCGGTGCCTTCACTTTCATGCATTATCAATAGTTGGGAGGTATCTAGCCACGTCACAGCCAGAGAAACTTCGACACCGGCGTGTGCTTGTAGCATGGCTGGTAAAGCACCATAACTGGCAATACGTGCCGTATAAACAACATCGAAGTCCTTGAGTAGTGCTCGCTGAACGGGAATGACCGTATTTGCCTCAAATCTGTATTTCTGCCACAAACGCTCTGGAGATTGATTTGAGCCGAATGCTAGTACGGGTGTCCGACCTTCGCACAAATCTGCGTCAAACGGATCAACAACGCCATCACGATAGGTAAAGGATATTAAAGGGAAATCATACGGATAGTTTCGAGCGCGAGCCAAACACCTCGCCCTATCTTCATCCGTATTCGGCCCTCTTTTTTCGAGATCTAAAGCTTGAGACATTGACTGTTAGATGAATAAACCGTTGGCGTTAACTTAGTGATCTTGACAGCCTCCATTTCATGAGAATCAGCGGGTTGATACATAGTCTGGATTCTACTACCAACAAAACTTGCAAATGTTATATCAATAAACTCGTAATCGCATAGTCAACGTTAAGTTACATCAGATGGAATTCCTAAAATAACACAATAGGCACCAATAATTTTCAATCATTTCTCAAGTTAAAGCAGTTAATTCAACACCAAACTATCGGAAATTTTCATGGTCGGGCTTGACCAGGCTACACGATGGGAGCTGTATCCTAGTAGCAGAGCATTACCAGAGTGAAAGTCATCAATGACATACTTATCGCTTCGAAACTTTGTTGAGCACCTAGAGGCCAAAGGTAGATTGAAACGTGTTACAGCGCCAGTATCAACAAACCTTGAAATTACAGAAATTCAAACGCGTTTACTGGCTGAACAGGGACCAGCTGTATTATTCGAAAATGTCGTAAATGACGACGGAAAGCCATACAACATTCCGGTTCTTGCCAACTTGTTTGGAACCGTGGAGCGAGTAGCCTGGGGTATGGGTCAGGAACCAGACAACTTGCGCGAATTTGGTAAAATACTATCGATATTACGGCAACCGAAACCACCGGATGGTTGGCGTGCAGCTATAGACATGTTGCCACTTCTTAAGTCAGCCATGTCAATGAAACCTCGAAACGTAAGCGACTCTCCGGTACAAGAAATTGTACTTAAAGGCGAAGACGTAGACCTCTCAATTCTTCCCATTCAAACCTGTTGGCCTGGCGAACCTGCACCACTTATCACGTGGCCACTTGTCGTCACCAAAGGGCCAGGTACCGAGCGTTTAGATGATTTCAACCTCGGTATCTATCGCATGCAAGTCACCGGGCGCGCGACAGCACTTATGCGTTGGCTCGAACACAGAGGTGGTGCCCAACACTATAGAAGGTGGAAATCGAAAAAAACCGAACCTTTCCCGGCAGCTGTCGTCATTGGAGCTGATCCAGGCACAATCCTGTCTGCTGTGGCACCGGTACCTGATACATTGTCAGAGTATCAATTCGCCGGGTTGCTAAAATCCGAAAAATTGGAACTCGTAGACTGCCTTACGATACCACTTAAAGTGCCTGCACATGCTGAGATTGTGCTCGAGGGATATGTATCGCTCGACGAACATGGCCATGAAGGACCCTACGGCGATCACACAGGTTATTATAACGCGGTTGAGCGCTTCCCTGTATTCAAAATCAATGCAATGACTATGCGTCGTGAACCTATCTATCTTTCAACCTTTACTGGCAGACCGCCCGACGAACCAAGTATTATTGGCGAGGCCCTGAACGAGTTGTTCATTCCCCTACTCCAACAGCAATTCCCAGAAATCGCCGACTTTTGGTTGCCGCCAGAAGGGTGTTCTTACCGAATTGCTATAGCTTCAATCCGTAAATCTTATCCGGGTCACGCGAAAAGGGTGATGATGGGGATATGGTCTTATCTTAGACAATTTAGCTATACAAAATGGGTGATCGTGGTCGACGATGATATCGAAATACGATCCTGGCCCGATGTTATGTGGGCTATCTCTACGCGAATGGACCCTGCCCGAGACCTAACATTGATTGAAAATACGCCCATCGATTATCTCGATTTTGCGAGCCCTGAACCAGGCCTCGGTTCGAAGGTTGGTTTCGACGCTACAAACAAATGGCCACCCGAAACGAAGCGAGATTGGGGTCAAAAAATCCGCATGTCAGATGAAGTAATTGACAAAGTGACGAGCATGTGGTCGGACCTCGGCCTCCCAGGATCGGGCAAACAGATTTGGAAATAATTCTGGATGAAGAGGTTATACTAATAGCGCGTCGTATCAGCCTCCATAACAATGAACTTTTCAAAAACCCGAGATATGTTCGAAGGCTGCAAATTATATCAGTAGAACACTACCGTGCTTGCCATCAGTTCCAAGTCTTTGCTAAAGACGGCAGTCATTAATATTTATTTTGGAAGAAATAATTGGAACCGAAAATCCTTCTTGACGACCTTATATCGAAAGCCAAGGCGCGTGGGGCTGACGACGCTGATGCTATCCTTGTGATTTCTCGATCACTTGAACTTTCACAGCGGCTAAAAAATTTGGAAAAACTCGAGCGTGCGGAAGCACAAGACTTAGGTTTACGAATTTTGATTGGTAAACGCCAAGCAGTAGTCTCTTCTAATGACTGGACTGAATCAAGCCTTGATGATCTTGCTGATAGAGCCATCGCTATGGCGCGAGCGGTACCCGAGGATCCACATTGCGGTGTGGCAGATAACAAAGAGCTACGAAAAGAAACACATGTAGATCTCGAACTTTGTGACGAAGTTGAGCCGTCCGCTGAAAAACTCATGGAGTTGGCAGATACTTGTGAAGAGGCAGCACTTAGCGTAAACGGCGTCACTAATTCGGAAAGTGCAGAGGCAAGTTGGAGCCGGAGCGAAATTACACTCGCTGCGTCAAACGGTTTCTTTGGGAACTACAATATGTCACGACATAGTATCGGTGTTGCCGTTCTGGCTGGTGAAGGCACATCAATGGAACGTGATTATGACATGTCCAACACTGTATTTGCCGATGACTTGGAAGCTGCCGCCAATATTGGTCGACGGGCGGGAGAACGTGCTGTTCGTCGTCTAAATCCTCGTAAGGTGGTAACTGCCAAGGTTCCGGTCGTTTACGACCCCCGCGTCTCGGCAGGCCTAGTTGGACATTTTGCCGCCGCCATAAACGGTGCCTCGATAGCCCGTAAAACAAGTTTTCTTAAAGATTCTATGGGTAAGAAAATCTTTTCTGATGGCACAACGATTGTTGATGATCCGCACCGAAAACGTGGTCTACGTTCCAAACCGTTTGATGCCGAAGGACTTGCCAACCCCGCGATGAAGTTGATCGAATCTGGCGTACTTAGAAACTGGGTGCTTGATCTGCGGTCTGCTCGTCAACTTGGCCTCCAAAGCACGGGACGTGCGTCACGAGGGACATCGTCCCCACCATCACCATCAACGACTAACCTCTATATGGAAGCTGGTAGCGTAACGCCGCAAGAGTTGATAGAGGACATTAAAAGTGGATTCTATGTAACTGAGTTGATGGGTTTTGGCATCAACATTGTGACAGGCGACTACAGTCGAGGAGCTGCTGGATTCTGGATTGAAAATGGCGAGATCACTTACCCCGTAAGCGAAATAACCACCGCAAGCAACCTTAAAGAAATGTTTTTGAATATAACTCCGGCCAATAACTTACTTTTTCAGTATGATACTAACGCACCGACCTTACGTATCGAAGGTATGACGGTCGCGGGCACATGAGCAGTGACCGCTAATAATCCAATAACGCTCAACATCATTTACATGAACTTAGTTTGGCCCATCTTGATTGTTACTGTGATAATGCTAGCAATAGATCTTAACGCCTCATAGAATCTCATCACCCAAGCTTCGGCAAGGTCCAAAAATTTGTGCTAATCCATCTTGATTATCCAATTGGATGAAAGTGGGTATATTTCCATTGCGTGCCATGCGAGATTGTGGACACTAATACACAATTTAGTATTGTCGTAGTCCGCGTCTAGCGGGTACGCCAAACGCCGAATCGCGGTTCGAAAAAATTTCGTAAACCATCGCCCAGTAGATTGATCCCGAGCACAATCCCCACGATGGCACCACCCGGGAATAGAGCCTGTTCCGGTGAAATAAACATGAATGTTTGAGCGTCACTCAGCATACGCCCCAAACTTGGATTTGGTGGTTGCACACCCAAACCCAAGTAGCTAAGAGCTGCTTCTGCTAGGATTGCAATCGAAAATTGGATCGTCGCCTGAACAATAAGCACACTAGCAATGCCCGGAAACAAATGGTCACGTGCAATTCGAAATTGACTTTTGCCAAGGGCAGAGGACGCTAGTAAGAATGTGCGTGGCAGAATCTGAATTATAGCGCCCCTAGTAACTCGCGCGAACACCGCAGTGTTGAAAATGCCGATGGCAAGAATAACGTTGATACCCCCTGGTCCAGCGAGAACGGAAATAAATACCGCCGAGAGAAGAGCTGGAAATGCGAAAACAAGGTCGGTTCCCCTCATTACAATTTCGTCTATCCATCCCCTACGAAGCGCCGCCAAAGCACCAAGTCCACCACCAACCGTAAGCCCAATAACAACTGAAAGCATTGCCACGACAACAGAGTTTCGTGCACCAATCATTATCATGGATGCTACATCTCGACCGAAATGATCAGTCCCGAGCCAATGTGCCCAGGAGGGGGGCATTAACTTGTTCACAACATCGATTTCATCAGGAGATTGAGGCGTCCAGATCGTGGAAATCAAACACAATATTCCCACCATAAGCGTTAAAAAAATACCACCGAGCATGCTAGGATGGCGATAGACTTGGTTCCTCTGCCCCCTCACAATTCACCCCTTGGTCTCGGATCGATAACAGCGTATGCACCATCCACTATAAAATTTACAACAATTACGAGACCCGTAAGCAGTAGCACCACATCACGCACGACAAATAAGTCTCGCTGGTGGACTGCCTGAACCAGTAACCTACCAAGTCCGGGCAAATAGAATACGTTCTCCACAACGACCGTACCGGCAACAAGAAATGCAAACTGTAATCCAAGTATTGTAGTAATAGGAATCAACGCATTGCGAAGGACATGGCGCCTCAAAATTGAATTTGCACCCAGCCCTTTAGCACACGCAGTACGAATAAAATCTTCGTTAATTGTATCCAATACTGCACCTCGCGTAACCCGTGCAAGAATCGCCATTTCGCCAAAAGCCAGTGCAAGAGACGGGAGTAAAAGTGCCTGACATGCTTTAAATATTCCAGAACCCCATCCGGGAAAACCGCCAGCCGGTAACCATCCCAGAACGATTGAAAAGACCAGTATAAGAAGCATCGCGAACCAGAAATTGGGGATAGCAAGCGCGAGTTGGCTAGTGGTCATTATCCCCCAGTCAGCCGCCTTATTATGATGGTAGGCTGCAAACATCCCTGCCGGCAACGCTATCAGCGTAGAAAGAATAAATGCGAAGATCGCCAAGGGAATTGTCACGCTCAACCGATCACTTATCAACTCGGCGACGGGCACATCATAGGTATAACTCATTCCCAACTCACCAGAAAAGAAGCCTGCAATCCAGGTGAGGTATCGATTTACTGCCGGGCGATCAAGCCCAAGTTCCAACCGCAGCGCTGTCAACGTATCAGCGCGTGCCTCGGTTCCCAGTATGAGCTGAGCAACATCGCCTGGTAGAATTTCGAGCACAACAAATACCGTAACTGAAGCCACAAAAAGGGTAATCAGCAATACTGCAAATCGTCGTGAAAAAAATGCTACCACTAAAAAAAATCAGATCTGATGGTGCTACTCCCAGTATGCTTGCGTAACATCGTTTGCTTGGATGGGAGAATTTTTCCACATCCCTTTCAGTCCGTTCCTTTGAACTCCATGCTTAGCCAATTGGAACAAAAAGACGTTTGCTACATCTGCGGCAATTATACGTTGTGCTTTTCCGTAGAGAATATTTCTATCAGCATCTTCCGTTGTTTTGGATATAGCTGACATGGCTGCCTTGAAGGTTGGCGAAAAGTAACCAAAATAGTATTCATCACGAGCATAAATATCGATATCGAGTGGCTCAGTATGTGAAACAATTGTCAGGTCAAACAAATGATCGTTACGAAATACGTCAGACAACCATTGCGCCCACTCAACTGGTGCTATCTCAACACGAAAACCAACCTGAGAAAGTTGTTTTGCTATGATTTCACCACTCCGTCGTGCATAAGATGGTGGTGGAAGTTTTAAGACAACGTCAATACCACCTTTGTACCCAGCATCCTTGAGCAGTTCTCTAGCTCTGTCTGGGTCGTATGGATAGAGGTTGGTAAGATCTACATAGGCCAATCTGTGGGGAGCAAAGTGGCTTCCGATTGGCGTTCCGTAACCAAACATTGCACCATCAATTACCGACCGCCGATCAATTGCATGAGCTATGGCACGTCTCACCCTCAAATCCTGAAATAGCGGTCGACGCTGGTTCATTACGAGAATAGTTTCTCCTTCAGTTGTCCCCACAAATACATTAAATCGGTGATCTTTCTCAAAACGTTTTAAGCTCTCCGGTGCTCCCATATTAGGAAATACATCAATATCTCCGGCAAGCATGGCTACCACCTGGGCTGATGGATCCGGAATTACTTTGAAAGTCACACGTTCTATCACCGGCATTCTGCCCCAGTAGTCATCAAATCGTATCAGATGCACGCTGTCGCCTTTGATCCATCGATCGAAACGAAACGGACCAGTGCCGACCGGTTGAGATTTGTTAGTATTTGCTGACTCGGGTGCAACTATCACTGCATCCCCCCAACCTAAGTTCCATAAAAATTGGCCGTTGGGTTGGTTAAGCGTAATCATGACAGTAGACGAATCCGTCGTTTTGATTTCCGCTATGAGCTCAAACAGTCGTTTTTGTGCGTTAGTAGAATCAGGACTCATTGCCCGTTTCAGTGAGAACACTACATCGCTCGAGTCCATTGTGGAGCCGTCGTGAAACCGCACTCCTGAACGTAAATAAAATGTGTAGCTTTTACCATCTACTGAAATATTCCATCTTTTTGCGAGGCTCGGTTGCACCCGACCATTTTCATCGATGCGAGTCAGCCCTTCAAACAAGTTCGCATATACAACCTCGTCGATCGCTGCCGCAGCACCCGCCGTTGGATCAAGATGGGGTGGTTCAAGCGTCATACCCACTACAAGCGAATCCTTAGCATTAAGTACAGTTGACCCCATGCTAAAGAAGACAAGACAAATAATAATAAACTTTGTTTTACAAGCCGGAACCGCTCTATAAATTCTCATTACAACCCCTATTCAGGACACAAAGAATACCTAGTTCACCATGACACGACAATCCATTGACACGTGATCAAAATGTGTGCGTCAGAATCGGCATACTAGATAATCAAATACTACGGATGAGGTTGTGATAAATGGTTTTGATAATTTATTTATGACACTGTTTATACTTGCCGCCCGCAGCCTTGAAATCGATACTACGGCAAGAGATTTCAAACTTCCGGATGGAGTTCGTCTTTTATGCATTACCTGAAATACGATTAAACTCTGTGCTTAAACTTGCGATATATGCCAGGCAATAAAGCCAAACCAGCCAGACCAATGAGAGCGGTAACAATTTGTGGCGTCAAAATCGCGGAAACGCTTATTTCTTTACCTAAGTCCAGCACTCCCCCAATGCCGGAGCCAAAGGTTGTAAAGACAAACCCTCCTGGAATAATTCCAAAAAACGTGGCTATTATAAAGGTCGAGAGTCGAAGGCCGAGCAGTGCCGCTGCCAGATTGACTGCCCAGAAGGGAATTATTGGTACAAGTCTTAGTACTAACAAATAACTGAATGCGTTCTTTTTAAAACCTCCTTCCATGCGAATTAGCCAGTGACCTGCACGTTTTCGTAACGTCTCTCCGATTGACCAGTTGGCCACTTTGAAAAGTATCGTCGCGCCAACTGTTGCAGCACACACATTGTAGAGCAGTCCAAACCACTGGCCAAAAAGAAACCCGCCAGTAACTGACATCACAACCGCTCCGGGAATGGAGAATGTAACCATTGCCGTATAGATCAGAATAAACCCCAGAACAGACAATATGGGATGTTCGGTCTTCAATTCTATTAACCACCTTCGATTTTCTGCCAACATCTCCAAGTTCACATACTTATCGAGGTCCAACGCAAAAAACATTATTAATCCCAACACAAGGAATAGTACCGGAAGTACACGTTTCAATATTGTTACAACCCGCACCCGATTAGCATCATTCGCTTCGGCGTGTGCTTTGTTGTTCCTCCCGTCCTGCAACATTAATCAGCCTCAGGATCAAGAGTTCATAAAAGTGTGCAGCATGTCACATTGTTTTACTAACATATCCTGCACCGATTCCTCCCTTGCAGCTTTGGCTTCTTCACTGTAGCCCAGTTTCTCTAGTTTAGTGACAAAACTACTCTTGATTTCGGCGGTGGCTAATTCTACCGCCTCATCCATATCGGTATTACTCCAATGCATTATCTTCTGCGGTCCACCTTTAAATGTTTCATGCCAATGAGGACGTTCACGGGTACAATCAAAACGCATCACTAGTTTCCAGTCATCAGCATCCTTGATGAATACTTTAAACGTTGGGCCTTCCCTCTCAGGGGGGCCGCCTCGATACTGAGTTTCAAATTGAAATGGGCCTACATGAGAAAAACTAGCCTTGGTTGGTTTGGGCAATTTTACCTCCATTTTCTATCTCGCAGCCTGTCGCTATATTTACTCAACGCTAAGCATACGATCTTTTGGTCGTAAATTTTATACCAAAGCTAGATTACCGTGGTAACAATGCTAATGACTAATTTATCGAAACTTAATCGCAGCTCAGAACTGTCGTATGCATCAAGTAAAATAACTTCGAATAATCGTAAGTATCCTTACTGTTGTAACTCTGCCAATTGACTTGTATGAAACGAAACACTAATACAGCGTTGTTTTACCATAAGGTTTGAACGGGGTACCGCTGTGAAACGTACATACCAGCCCAGTCGCTTAGTCCGAAAACGCCGCCATGGGTTTCGTGCCCGATCTGCGACAGTGGGCGGGCGTCGGGTCATCGCGCGGCGGCGTGCCAAAGGCCGCAAGCGCCTATCGGTCTGAGGAACATGCCTACAGTGGTCGAACGCCTAATTCGGCGGTCGGAATTTCTGCGTGTCGCCGGTTCAGGAAAAAAATGGGCAACTCCTGGGTTAATTTTGCAAACCCGACGGCGGTTGAATTCTTTAGTTGGTCCAAGGGTTGGATTAACGGCAAGCAGGCGAGTCGGCAATGCAGTCAAAAGGAATCGTGCGCGTCGACGCTTGCGAAATGTTGCCACAGAGTTACTGTCTAAGCATGGCAGACATGACCATGACTACGTTGTTATAGCAAGGAAGGGAACCATGCGAAGGCCTTATTTAGAACTGCTCCACGACTTGGAGACCGCGCTTAAACGGCTGAAAGCATGGCAAAATGACTAATTTCGTCACCACTATTTCAACAACCTTCGGGTATATTCTAAGGATTCTAATTATAATTTACCAATATGCCATTTCACCGTTAGTACCAGCAACTTGCCGCTATTGGCCCTCATGCTCAAACTTTGCCTCACAGGCTATCCATATGCATGGGCCACTTTACGGTGGTTTACTCTCGCTTAAACGGCTTATGCGCTGCCACCCATGGGGTGGTCATGGCTTTGACCCAGTGCCAACAAATAAAAATCACCCAACTGGAGTCATAAAGTAGTGAATACTGGATATAATTATCGTACGGCTAATAAATCATTACTAGGTAGAGAACAGTGATCGACCAACGTAACATCCTTCTTGCTATCGTTCTCTCAATAGGAATTCTTGTCGCATGGCAGTTCATCTTCGTTGTGCCACAGGCAGAAAGACAGGCACAGGTTCTTGAGCAGCAGACAACATCGCAACCTGCAGGTGGTGAGCTTTCAACTGCGCAGGTCGGCAGCATCAGCAATACGCCAAAATTAGGGGCTAGTGTACCGAGTGCTCTGCAGGAAACTCAAAAAAATATCAAACCACGCGAGGAGATACTCAAAGGAACAACACGTGTGGGAATATTGTCAGAGCGACTCCAAGGATCAATTTCCTTGGTCGGCGCTCGTATCGACGACCTTTTATTGTCCGACTACCATGAGACAGTCGATCCAGCCAGTCCTAATATCGTCCTACTATCTCCAGCTGGTGCGAGTGACCCATACTATGCAGAATTCGGTTGGCTCGGCTCAAATGTGAAACTCCCTGACAGCACAACTAAATGGCAGGCTGATCGACGTAATCTAACACCTAAGTCACCTGTGATATTTAAATGGCAAAACGGTGAAGGACTAAAGTTCGAACAACACTACGCACTAGATGACAACTACATGCTCGAGGTTACCCAACGCGTTATTAACATTGGAACCAATGATGTAATACTTGCTCCTTATGGGCTAATTTCAAGAACCAATACCCCGGAAATTCTTAACTTCTATATCCTTCACGAAGGTCTACTAGGCGTATTTGATGGTACTCTAAAAGAGGTTGACTACGACGAAGTCGTCGATGAAGGAACAATTCGCCAGAAAACTTCCGGTGGCTGGATTGGCATCACTGACAAATATTGGTTAGTTGCCTTGGTACCGGATCAAAACTCCGCAGTTGAAACTAGTTTTACCAGCGGTACCCGTGGAAATACTACTGTATATCAAACTGATTTTCTAGGAAGCGCTAATACACTTAGCAGTGGCGCAACGATGGAGGTGCGTTCACACCTTTTTGTCGGCGCGAAAGAGGTAACGCTACTTGACAAATATAGTAACGAGCTCGGTATTGGTTTATTTGATCGGTCGGTTGACTTTGGTTTGTTTTATTTCCTCACAAAACCAATATTCCAAACAATTCACTGGCTATCTGAGATGCTTGGTAATTTTGGGCTTGCTATCCTTGCACTCACCGTAGGAATTAGACTGTTACTATTTCCACTTGCCAATAAATCGTTCCGCGCCATGAGCAAGATGAAACTATTGCAGCCAAAATTGGTGGAACTAAAGGAACGTTACGGCGAGGATCGAAAGAAGCTCAATATGGAGATGATGGCGCTTTATAAGGCTGAAGGCGTAAACCCAATGGCTGGCTGTCTACCGGTCCTTGTGCAGATTCCCATATTTTTCGCTCTTTACAAGGTCTTGTTTGTAACCATCGAGATGCGACACGCACCATTTTTCGGCTGGATATCAGACCTATCAGCGCGAGATCCACTAGGTGTATTTACGTTGTTTGGACTAATCAACTGGAATGTTCCACCGACGCTAGACGTTATAAATATTGGAATTTGGCCCATCATCATGGGTGCTACTATGTATTTCCAAACCAAGCTGAATCCGGCCCCGACCGACCCAATTCAAGCAAAGATATTCACCTTTTTGCCATTCATCTTTACCTTTATTCTAGCAAATTTTCCAGCTGGTCTCGTTATCTACTGGGCTTGGAACAATATACTCTCGATCGTGCAACAATGGGTTATCATGCAACAAACTACTACTGGGAAATCTGGAGCAAAGACTTAGAAGTGAACCCAAAAGTCAGTCCAAGCAAAGAAGCCAATGCAGCAGAAGTAGGACGCCTATTATTTTCGCAGGAATGCCACTTTGTAACGGCTGCTGCTAATATTTCAGGCGTACCACCCGCCGAGCTACCCGAAATCGCTTTTGCCGGCCGCTCAAATGTAGGAAAGTCTAGCCTGATCAATGCACTTACCAACCGCAACACATTGGCACGGACAAGTAATACGCCGGGGCGAACCCGCAACCTCAATTTTTTTAATCTCGGAAGCCGTCTAATGCTAGTC
Organism: uncultured Flavobacteriales bacterium; assembly: GCA_964419045.1. Classification (GTDB taxonomy): domain Bacteria; phylum Pseudomonadota; class Alphaproteobacteria; order UBA8366; family CAVOAK01; genus CAVOAK01. The sequence goes on along the minus strand of CAYQNO010000009.1, from coordinate 236,296 downwards.
GACCTTCCGGGTTACGGATATGCCCGCGCACCAAAACACGAGAGTAAGCGTTGGACTGAACTAATAACAGCTTATTTTAACGGCCGAACCTTGCTGCGTCGTCTTTGCTTTCTGGTAGATGCACGACGCGGCCTGAAGTCAAGTGATATAAAAGTAATCGAACATCTGGATGAAGCCGCTGTTGGCTATCAAGTTGTACTAACCAAAGTAGATAAGGTTTCAGAGGGATACCGTGCGCGTCTTATCGACCAAATTTCTACGGAACTTGTATACCGGCCGGCGGCTCTTCCTGACTGCAGGTCGACTAGTTCGCGAGATGGTACAGGAATTATTGAAATGCGTACCACACTTGCGACGCTGGCGGCATCGAGTCCTTTGCGTTAAAATCGACACTTAATTTTTTTAAAACCGACCGGGCTCGGTGTGGCGACAAATGAACAAATCAAAAAGTTTATCTCGCAAACAATGGCTGGCAAAAGCAGGTATTTTAACTGAGGCATTGCCCTATATGCGGCGCTATGCAGGCAAAACATTTGTCATCAAATATGGTGGTCATGCGATGGCTGACGCAGGACTAGCTCAGACATTCGCGCGCGACATAGTCCTACTAAAACAGGTAGGCATCAATCCGATTGTTGTACACGGAGGCGGGCCACAAATTGGTGCAATACTTGATCGACTTAGAATTAAGAGTGAATTCGTCGATGGTCTTCGTGTGTCTGATAGTGAGACAGTAGGGTTTGTCGAAATGGTTCTCTCAGGCCAAATCAATAAAAAAATCGTCTCAGATATTGCTGAAGCTGGTGGACATGCAATTGGCCTTTCTGGCAAGGACGGAGGTTTATTGCAGGCGCGCAAACTTCGCCGCCCCGCAAAACGTACGGACTCCAACATCGAGAAAGTTCTCGACCTTGGTTTTGTTGGTGAACCACAGGTGATAAATCCACACGTTCTTCAGATTCTGGAAGATTCGGATTTTATTCCTGTAATTGCTCCAATAGGCGCGGACAGAAAAGGGCAGACATACAACATCAATGCGGACACCGTCGCCGGTGCAATCGCCGCCGCATTAGGTGCTACTCGGCTCCTTATGCTGACCGACGTTACCGGCGTGCTCGACAAAAATCAAAACCTGATTGCCGAAATGAATTTGCGAAGTGCTCGTAAACACCAACGTGATGGAACACTTAAAGGAGGTATGATTCCAAAAGTTGAGACCTGCATTAGTGCTATAAACGATGGTGTGGAGGCAGCAGCCATCCTAGATGGACGCGTGCCTCATGCAATACTTTTAGAAATCTTTACCGAACATGGCTCGGGAACACTAATTCGCAAATCTTAGTAATAAACTAATAATTTTTCGAATATATTTCCAATTTGCGCAAACCCTATACATACCCAAGAATGAACGATACCAAACTTCAGATAAATCCATTTCAGCCATCAGACAGGCGACCGGCACCTAACCGAATCCAGACGGAGGTCTGGATATTCGATCTAGACAACACACTATATCCAGCCCATTGCAATCTATTTGCCCAGGTTGACGAGCGGATAGGCGATTTTATTGCGGACTATCTAGATCTGGATCCTATCGCCGCACGGAAGATGCAAAAAAATTATTTTCGAAATTATGGCACGACCTTAAACGGCCTTATGCAAAACCACGCCATCAAACCAGAAAAATTTCTCGACTATGTGCATGATATCGACGTAACTATTTTGCCAAAGAACCCGGAACTCGACAATGCTCTGGCTACGCTGGCTGGCCGAAAACTTATTTACACCAATGGTTCCAAAAATCATGCAGAAAACGTGATAAACCAGCTTGGTATAACACAGCATTTTGACGCAATTTACGATATTGCCACAGCAAACTATCGTCCCAAACCGGACCCCGCTCCTTATCAAGATCTTATAAACCACCATGATATAGATCCAACCAATGCCGTTATGATTGAAGACATGGCCGGTAACCTGGCTCCAGCAGAAGCGCTTGGCATGACTACTGTCTGGCTAAAAAATCAGTGCGAATGGGCGCAAGGAAGTAACGAAGAGGGTTACGTCCACCACATCGTGGATGATCTTGTACAGTGGTTATTAGCGCTGCCTGGGAAAGAGGTATGCTGAGTTGCTATAATCACAATCACTACATCGCCTTGACACCATTTCGTAAGTTGCCCACTCTCTATTCGAAACGTCGCTTAGGTTGGGAGTATGCGAATGGAAAAAGACCAGCTAAAGACCATTATTGAATCGGCATGGGAAGCACGCGCCGACATAACGCCCGAGACAAAAGGCGAGACACGTGACGCGGTGGAGGCAGCGCTCGAACTTATGGATTCAGGTGAAGCCCGAGTCGCAGAAAAAACTGCTGGCGTTTGGCATGTCAATCAATGGCTAAAGATGGCTGTGCTGATATCATTTCGTTTAAATGACATGGAAACAATTCTTGGTGGACCTGGTCAAAATACAGTTTGGTGGGACAAGGTTCAGGCAAAATGGGATGGCTGGGGTGAAAAGGAGTTTCGCGAAGCTGGTTTCAGAGCGGTACCAAACTGTATTGTCCGACGATCTGCATATATTGCCCCCGGCGTAGTTCTGATGCCAAGTTTTGTCAATTTGGGCGCCTACGTGGATAGAGGAACTATGATAGACACTTGGGCAACGGTAGGAACCTGCGCGCAGATTGGACAAAATTGTCATATCTCAGGCGGCGCTGGCATTGGAGGCGTGCTTGAGCCGTTACAAGCTGATCCCGTCATAATTGAAGACAACTGTTTCATCGGTGCACGCTCGGAGGTAGCTGAAGGAGTTATCATTAAAGAGGGTTCGGTCCTCTCCATGGGAGTATACATAGGTGCATCGACAAAAATTATCGACCGTGGATCAGGAGAAGTACATAATGGGCATGTCCCCGCCTACTCTGTTGTTGTCCCTGGCTCACTGCCGGGCAAACCACTTTCCAACGGAAAGGTTAGCCCTAGTCTCTATTGTGCTGTGATCGTGAAACGTGTCGACGAAGGTACGCGTGCCAAAACTTCAATAAACGAACTTCTAAGGGACTAATCAATTGGTCGACCCGGTTGCGTTGGCTCAAGCCTTGATTCGGTGTCCCAGCATAACTCCAGAAGAAGGGGGTGCACTGGATCTTCTACAAGAAGCACTCGAGTCGATAGGCTTCATTTGTCACAGACTCAAATTTTCCGAGTTGGACACACCCGATGTAGATAATCTTTACGCTCGCTATGGCAAGACCGAACCAAATTTTTGCTTCGCTGGCCATACAGATGTTGTACCCACTGGACCTCTTGATGCATGGCGCCATGGACCATTTGACGCCACACTGGAAGACGGTGTGCTGTATGGCCGTGGGGCTTCTGATATGAAAGGAGCAATTGCATGCTTCACATCGGCAGCTCAACAGGTGATCGCGAATGAACAGCCTTCGGGTTCTATCAGCCTGCTGATTACAGGCGACGAGGAGGGACCCGCAATAAACGGTACTCAAAAGATGCTGGGTTGGCTCGTTGAGAATGGTGAGAGCCTCGATGCTTGTATTGTAGGTGAACCGACTAACCCAAACAAACTAGGTCAGATGATAAAAATCGGTCGACGAGGCAGTATGAATGTGCAATTGACCGTGCACGGGATACAAGGCCACACAGCCTATCCAGATCTTGCCGATAATCCTGCCCATCAACTTGTAGCGATTCTTAATTTTCTGGTTAAAGCTCCACTAGATCAAGGCTCAGTGCATTTTGAACCCTCAACATTACAGGTCTCAACAATCGATATTGGTAATCCTACGACCAACGTGATCCCAGATATGGCTCGGACCACATTTAATATTCGCTTCAACGACCAACACAGTTCCGAGTCATTGAAAAAGTATCTCCATAAGTCTATTAGCGAGGCTATCGGCCCTAGTCGACGTTACAATCTCGACTTTACAGTAAGTGGCGAGTCGTTTGTTTCCCCGCCCGGTACTCTCTCCAGCCTTGTTTCCAACTCCATTGTGGCAGTCTTAGGTTTGGAGCCGGAATTAAGTACGACTGGGGGGACGTCCGACGCGCGTTTCATTAAAGACCATTGCGAAGTTGTCGAGTTCGGTATGGTCGGCCGAACTATGCATAAGGTGGATGAACAAGTGTGCGTCGAGGATTTAAATAATTTAACTCGTATTTACGAAGAAGTGCTCAAAAAATATTTCAATCTCACATGATCACAGCCAGAGAGGCTCTCAGAGGACTGTATGCCGCGGCACGCCTCTTCCTGTTTGATAAGAGTGCCATTGCGATTTTCGACAGCAGCGTCGTCGGGTTTTGGAAATCCTTCTCCTGTGCCGTGATAGTTCTTCCCGGTTATGTCTTCCTAGTCGCTTTTTCGAGTAGTGGGCCACCTCTAGATATTCAGCCTCTCCGCATCTTTGTGATCGAGGGCATCGGGTACATCATTGGTTGGACAGCATGGCCACTTGCCGCCGCCTATTTTACGCCACTCCTAAACAGACAGGAGGCATATATTCGCTATGTAGTAGCCTATAATTGGTCCACTGGACCACAGGTTGTAATCTTAATATTGCTATTAACCCTGCATAGCATGGGTATCCTTAGTGACGGATTGATAATATGGGTAAGTATTATCGTGCTATTCATCCTCTTATTTTATCATGGGTACATAATTCGTGTTGCGTTAGATGTTTCGGTAGAGTTGGCAGTATGCTTGGTTATCGCTGAATTCTTGATCGGACAAATTATTCGGCTAACGTCAAACTCTATGCTGGCTTAGACAAGTTTCAGTGCAGGGACGCACCAAGGTCTAGATATTATATAGGTGAGCGCAGCTAAAAAATTGCATGCCGCAAAAGTAAGCGCCAACGGCCATGCCGTTCCATCGTGGAAATACCCAACAGCGAGAACCGCAATAGCCGCGATACCCATCTCGAGCGAACCTAGTAGCGCAGCGGCAAGCCCGAGTCGGGCTTCGCTGGCGGCAAGCGCTCGAACAGGGCCTGTAGCAAACAAAAAACCTAAGCCAAAGGTACCAATTGAAGCTGCAATCGTAAGCGTAATTGGTGTTTGATATACATAAACAACAGCAAGCATCATTACACCGCTTACCACACTGACTAATAGGGATATTTGCAGAAGCCGTTCTACACCAATTTTTCCAACAACACGATTTGCCATCAGACTCGCAAAAAAATAGGCCAGAATAGCCACTGCGTAATAAAGGCCATAATACTGGGTTGCTACCTCCATGCGTTCAATCAAAACGAATGGTGCTGCGGCGATAAAAGAAAAGAGCGCACCTAAGGTAAAGGCCATTGGCAACGCATATCCGATGAACCCGGGCCTGAGTAGCAAATTGGTATAATCGCATAAAAGAGATACAGGGTGACTTCCAGTGCGACGTTCTTTCGTGAGTGTCTCCGGCAGGAAACCCCATATCATTATCGCAACCACTGTAACGAGAGCAGCGACCAAAAGGAAATTCGCCTGCCAACCCAACCAGACGTGGACATAGCCTCCTATGAGTGGTCCTACTGCGGGAGTTACTGCTGTCGCCATGCCGTAGGCGGCGAGAACACGAACACTATCTTTTTCATTGTATAAATCACGGATTATGGCCAAACCCACAACTGTTTCCGCACAGGCTGTGATACCTTGAAGCGCACGTGCCAAAATTAAAATTTCTATGCTATAAGCAAAGGCGCAGACAAGACTGGCAACGGCAAAGCAAAACATTCCACCCAACAATACTGGCCTTCGGCCCAGATAATCGCTAAGCGGGCCATAGACGAGTTGTGCCATTCCAAATCCCGCCAAGTTGAGACTCATAGTTAACTGCACCGTTTCTGCACTCGTTTCAAAATAGTTGGTCAGATGTGGTAGGGACGGCGTGTAGAGATCGGTAGAGAGTATGCTTGTGGAGGTAGCCGCAACAAGCAAGGCTGGAATTATTAACGGAACAGGCGGTGTTGAAGGACGCCGGGATGGAATCATCAATAGTCAACTCTCAGCATATAAAGTCCGCCGGGAGGGGCTGTCTGACCAGCGCAGATGCGATTTCGCGCTGATAGTACCTTCTCGACATCCCCAACACACCACTTTCCCTCGCCGACAAGCCGCAACGTGCCTACTATGATGCGAACCTGATTATGGAGAAACGAGCGAGCAGACACTTCGACGACCACTTCATGATCATTGTTTTGAACTGTGAGGGTACTTAGTGTTTTCACCGGTGATTTTGCCTGACACATAGCCGAACGAAAACTTGTAAAATCATGACGCCCAAGTAGAGTTTGGCCGGCCTTTTCCATCATTCTCCAATTGAGCGCGGTCGGGACATGCCAAACATACCCACGCTCGACCGTCGGCGGAGCACGCCGATTGAGAATTCGATAGCGATAATGTCTACGAACAGCCGAAAATCGAGCGTGAAAATTTTTATCGACACGTACAGCGTCAAGTACTGAAATAGAGCATGATTTTAAGTAAAAATTCATTGCATCACGCACTGTTGTGGCGTCAGCTTTGTGTCGTAAATCAAAATGAGCAACCTGGCCAAGCGCGTGAACACCACTATCTGTGCGCCCCGCGCCGTGAACCGTGACTCGTTCCTGTGCAAATTCGTTGATGGCATCTTCAAGTTTCTGCTGAACCGAGCTTCCATTATCTTGACGTTGCCAACCGACAAGATCGGCACCATCATATTCGATAACAAGCTTCCAGCGTGTCATCGAAACACAGTGCCTAGAGGTAATGGATATCCTCGCAAGAAATTAGCAGTTTCCATCTGAGTTTTGCCGGATCTCTGAAGAATATCAAGCTGAAGTGCCCCTTCGCCACACGCGATCGTCAGAGCATCATCAAGAACCGTCCCAGGAACCCCACTTCCAAAAGTGACATGCGCTCGCAGCACCTTAATTCGTGAACCTTCGTGTTCGAACCAAGCACCAGGTCGAGGACTGAAACCTCGTACTATACGTGCCAGTTCATCTGCGCACTTGTTCCAATCGAGACAACTCTCCGCTATCTCCAACTTTCGCGCATAAGAGACTCCTGCTTCCTGCTGCTCAGTTTCCGTCAACTCACCTGACTCCATAAGCGACAACCCACGTACAATCATTCTAGCTGCAAGCTCTGAAAGTCGTTCTCTAGTTTTCCCAGCGTCGTCATCATCCGCTATTTTCAAGCGTTCTTGCATTAGTATGGGACCCGTATCAAGGCCACCATCCATCTGCATCACGGTAATCCCCGTTTCACGATCACCAGCCAAAATAGCACGCTCAATTGGCGCTGCACCACGCCATCTTGGTAGCAACGACGCATGCGCATTGATGCAACCATACTTTGGTGCCTTCAGTATTTTCTCGGGTAAACGCAATCCGTACGCCACGACCACGGCCGCATCGACCCTCAAGGTAATAAATTCTTTCTGATCAGAAATATTTGTGAACGATACAGGGGTGCGAACTGGCAAACCCTGTCTTTTAGCCAGGGCTTGGATCGAGCTCATATGTATCTTATTACCGCGTCCAGACTGTCTTGGCGGTTGACTATAAACGCATGCCACTTCATGCCCTGCGTCAATCAATCTACGTAAACTGGGCACAGAAAATTCGGGAGTACCCATAAATGCAATGCGTAGTGTCATGTGGATTTTACTACCTAAAGACTCTATTTTACTACCATGTGGGTTTTTGATTTCTTAAGCTTGCGGTGGATAATGTTGCGTTTCAGTGCTGAAATGTGGTCGACAAACAACACACCGTCGAGATGATCTAGTTCGTGCTGAATACATGTAGCTAGGACATCTTCGGCATTAATCTCACAGGTCTGATTTGTTTCGTCGATATAACGTACGACGATTTTACTGGGTCTCACCACCTCAGAATAATGACCAGGAAATGAAAGGCAGCCTTCCTCGAATTTTTTCATCTCATCTGATGCATCAACCAATTCTGGATTTGCCATCATTATGGGTTGACGCGCCCTATCCTTAGGTGCCGGATCCACAACAATTATACGTTTAACAACACCTACTTGAGGAGCGGCTAATCCAACACCCGGCGCTGCGTACATTGTTTCAAGCAAGTCGTTCATAAGTTTGGCTTCTTCACAAGTTACTTCCTTGATCGGATCGCAAACGACCTTTAAACGCGGATCAGGGGCAATTATGATGGGTAAAACTGCCACTATTTTACTTCCTTGAGTTTATCATAGATGCAAACAGTTATGACCGAACCGTTCATTCGTCAAGACGGCCAGTATGGGTGAGTGTTGCGATGTGGTAGTCTTTGTCAGCTAGCTGCAATATGTAAGGTCATGTCGAATTATGGATGCATTGTTTATTTTATTCCTCTCCACGTGTTTTCTTTTAATTTCAGGTGTTGCCTTCTTCCTTGCTCGTCGCCGCTCCGGTGCTATTGACACTGCACAGAAAATTGTAGATCAGCAGGCGGATCTAGCAGGGCGTATTAGCCAACTGACCGAACAGCAGACGCTGGCGCAAAGTCACCTTGCCGAGCGGCTACAAATTCAAGAACGAGCACTCTCCAAGGCTCTTGATGAGAGGTTAGGAGAAGTCTCCCAGCGTATAGGTGAGTCACTACAAAAGCAATCAACGCAGACTAACACAACTATGGGGGACCTGAAGGCAAGACTTGCCACTATTACCGCTGCACAAGAGAATATTACTAAGCTGTCCGCGCAAGTTGTGGGGTTACAAGACGTGCTTGCTAACAAACAAGCTCGAGGTGCCTTCGGTGAGACACTGTTATCTGATCAGATCCAAAACACATTGCCACCATCAGCTTATAAATTTCAGGCGAAACTTTCAAACGGGAAAATTGCAGACTGCCTTTTAAAGCTTCCTAATCCACCCGGCTCTATCGCAATAGACTCCAAGTTTCCACTTGAGAGCTATCACTTATTGCGGGCAGCAAAAGATGATTCATCCCGTCTTAGCGCCCGACGATCGTTTGGGACCGATATATCAAAGCACGTGCATGATATTGCTGAAAAATACATTGTCCCGGGCGAGACAGCAGAGTCAGCACTCATGTTTCTCCCCTCGGAAGCAGTTTATGCAGAACTCCACGCTGAATTACCGGACATTGTAGAGAAATCTCACCGGTTACGTGTCTATATCGTTTCCCCAACGACGCTAATGGCGACGCTAAATACAATTCGTGCCGTTCTCAAGGATGCTAAAATGCGTGAACAATCTGGGCTAATCCAACGCGAAGTACAAATTATGGGTGATGACATAGCTCGTCTGGATGACCGGGCAAATAACCTTCAGCGCCATTTCGAGCAAGCAAATGAAGACTTACGGCAAATACTTATTTCAAGTGATAAGGTCACGCGAAGTGCTTTACGTATCGGCGAGGTCGACTTGGCCGAGGAGAATACGCTTGAGACTATCCATTCTTCTCAGAGTAGCAGTGAACGGACGGAAAATTGAAGCCAATTTCATTTGGCCCTAATGACGTGCTTTTAGCGCAGCTGCAAGTGTCCCATCGTCCAAAAATTCCAACTCTCCGCCGACTGGAACACCGTGAGCTAAACATGTTATTTTAACACCACTCGACGCCAATCGTTCAGTAATGTAATGAGCCGTCGTCTGACCATCTACTGTCAAGTTTGTAGCGAGAATTACCTCTCTGACTGAACCCGAACTTACACGGTCCACTAATAAAGCGATGTTCAAGTCATCTGGACCTACACCATCCAAGGCTGACAGCACTCCGCCCAGTACATGGAATTGCCCCTTGAACGAGTGAGTCCGTTCTAACGCCCAGAGATCGGCCACATCTTCAACAACACAGATTATGGAAGAATCACGCCCCTCATCGCGACAGATTATACATGGGTCCACATCGTCCAGGTTCCCGCAACGCGAACAGGCTTTGATAGATACCACCGCTCTCGTTAATAAATGAGCCAACGGCTCCATTAAACTTTCCCTTTTCTTAAGTAGTGAAAGAGCAGCCCGACGCGCTGAACGCGGGCCGAGCCCCGGTAACCGAGCAAGCAACTGAATTAAGCGATCAACATCAGTCATTCAACATTCGTCATGCCCCAATTTTTAGAATGGTAACTTCATCCCTAGTGGCAGTTCCAGCCCACCCATTAATTGTGCAGTCTTCTCTTGCAGCGCTGATTCGAGCTTAAGTTTAGCGTCGTTATGCGCAGCTACAATCAGGTCTTCTAATAGTACTCCATCCACTTCGCGAGTAAGAGATGGATCAAGATTAAGTGAACACAGTTCACTTTTTCCGTTGAGGGTCACTGTTACCATGCCAGCACCGGACCTACCTGTAACTTCGATTTTACCCAAGCACTCTTGCAGTTTAGCTACCTTTTCTTGCATCTCTTGTGCTTGTTTAATCATTTGGCTAACGTTTTTCATCACTCACCCTTTTGAATACCGATTGCCTTATCTTCCGTTGATTCTTCCACGGTATCGTCTGGACCTAATGGTTCCGTCACACGAGTGATATTGGCGCCAGGGAAAGTCTCTGTTGCGGCTGAAACTAGCGGATGACGCTTCACCAACTCCAAACGTTTCTGATCAACTTTGTTTTTCTCCTCAGCAAGCGTTGGCTTACCCTGATCCGAGGAAATAGATACAATCCAGCGAGAGTCGGTCCACTCAGACAAAAGTGACGATACACTATTCGCTAAGTTTCGATGTGCGTGTTCATTAAGTCGCATTTCCAATCTACCAAATTCGAAATGCACAAGGTGAACGTTGTTATAAAGCTGTGCGTGTAGCACCAATTCACGTTTCATTAAAAATAGTGCAACCACGTCCTGAAAAGATTTAGGTTCACAATTCAGCGCTTTTTTCCCTTTTGGAGAAACCTCTGGATCAAGGTTATTCTGATTTTGTCTGCTTGAATTGTTTGTCTCATAAAGGGGATCGTGTACTGATAAGGCTAGTGCGGCCTGCGTGTTGCCACTTTCGGAGAGATCTCGACCGTCATTCGGTGGAGATGTGACAACCGGAACTGCACTTGATGGATTTTCCTCTTTGCTAGCTAAAATTGATTCATGATTTGGATTCTTGGATGGAATAACCTCAACATCGTTCTCACTTCGACTCTTCAAAATGAGATCGGCGGGAAGTGGCAATTCGGCGACATAGGCCAGCCTAATTAGAACCATCTCACACGCCTGACGAGGAGACGCTGAGATCTGCACCTCACTCAGTCCCTTCACTAACATTTGCCACGCACGACTCAAGACGGAAATTGGTAGAGCCTTTGCAACTTCTAATCCGCGAATCCTTTCAATCTCAGGAACTTTGGACTCCTCAGCCATGTCCGGTGCAATGTTGAGCTTAGTAAGCCAATGAGTGACTTCGAGTAGATCCTGGATGACCGTTATCGGATCCACACCATCTCGGTACATTTCTGCAAATTGATCAAGAGCATCAACTATACGTCCTGCCATCAGATTTTCAAATAAATCAAAAATTTTACTACGATCTGCAAGACCTAACATGTCTCGAACAAGTTCAGCGGACACAGAACCACTATCAAGCGTGATTGCTCTATCGAGCAAGGACAGACCATCGCGTACTGAGCCGTCCGCCGCATTAGCAATCAGTACCAACGATTCTTCCTCGATTTTCACCGACTCTTTATCGGCGATGACTTTAAAATATTGAGCCAGTTCATCACCACTAATCCGGCGCAAATCGAAACGTTGACAGCGCGAAAGTACCGTTACCGGTACCCGTCTAACCTCCGTTGTGGCAAAGATGAAATGCACGTGCTCCGGGGGTTCTTCTAAAGTCTTCAATAGGGCATTGAAAGCCGACTTGGAAAGCATGTGGACTTCATCAATGATATAGATTTTGTTGCGCGCCGAAACCGGATGGTAGCGCACGCTTTCAATCAATTCACGAATATCATCAATACCAGTACGACTTGCAGCGTCCATTTCAAGGATGTCTACATGCCGATCTTCTGCTATTGCGAGGCACTGTTCACAGACTCCACACGGATTGATGGTCGGCCCTCCCTTACCATCTGGACCAATGCAGTTCAGAGCACGAGCAATAAGTCGAGCTGTCGTCGTTTTTCCAACTCCGCGAACACCCGTTAACATGAATGCATGCGATACTCGCCCACTTGCAATTGCATTAGTCAGTGTGCCGATCAGTGCCTTTTGTCCGATAACTTCATCAAACGTGGCTGGACGGTATTTACGTGCGAGAACACGATAAGGTAGTTTGGAATTCTCTTCGATCATCAGCCCAACGTTCTCCCACTTAGTACAGCAAACCTTAGGAGTGGAAGACTGGACAAGCAACCCGGGCCAGACTCGTTACGGCTGCTTCCTTCCGGACCTGACCGGATTGGCGAGCGACCCGTCCACTAGCCAGCCTTCCAAATTCAGTATATCAGGACTTCAGGACCTCAAGGCAAGGATGTAGAGATATTTTTTATGTTACCAAATGTTATGAATAACGTCATTGCGCACAGCAGCAGAACCGTGACAGTTTCTTTCCATGATAGTCACCAACTTCTACAGTTCGGACGAGATAGACCGTGCAACACATTTGCGGGATGATAAAGCCTGGTTAACCGAACGACTTACTGATCCGACTACTCGCTTCATCCCAGTCTGGAGGACGTATAATTTGTTTGAGGTTGGCAACGAACAAGTGCCAGCTCTTCTAACTCAAGAAAACGTAAATATCAAAGATGCCGATGAAGTGATTTTCTTAGGGCTCATCGGCAACACAGCTTATTTTGCGTTAGATTTCTCTAGTCTAATAGAGCCACCACTGGATAGTCTGGGTAAATTTCGCGATTTGAGATCTTCTGGAGCGTTATTGGCGCATACAATAGGCAGTTTACTAGCCTTTGCCCGAGGGATAGTTTACTGGCATGTTCGTCACCAATTTTGTGGTGAATGTGGCGCGCTTACGCTTAGTAAATTTGCTGGTCATCAACGGATCTGCAGCAATGAAAATTGTGGCGCCCCGTGCTTCCCTCGCACCGATCCCGCAGTCATCATGGCAGTCTATCATGACGATCGATTACTTATGGGACGTCAAATTCGCTGGCCAACCGGTATGTACTCGGTGCTTGCAGGATTTGTTGAACCTGGCGAGAGCTTAGAGGACGCTGTTGCTAGAGAAATTTTTGAGGAAGTAGGTATTGAAATAGAGGATATCCAATACCATTCTTCCCAGCCTTGGCCATTCCCCTCATCAATCATGTTGGGGTTTATGGCACGTGCAGTTACCACAGACCTCGTAATCGATCGTACGGAACTTGAAGACGCCCGATGGTACAGCCGCGACGATCTCATATGTACCGCAAACAGCGATAACTTTCGACTACCAAATAAGGACTCGATTGCCCGACAATTAGTTGAGGATTGGCTCAATCAATGAACTATCGTTTCCTGTCAACCTCTTAAGTTTGATCGCGAAATGAGCTAGCTCGGTAGGTACCTAATATTTTCATTCTAGCGGAAAAATACTGAAGTTCCTGGAAAGCGTGATCAACAGTTCTCTCTGCCGGGTGTCCCTCGATTTCCGCATAAAACTGGGCAACGGTAAAACTTGCGTCAATAATATAACTTTCTAGCTTGACTATATTTACTCCAACAGTTGCGAAACCGCCCAGTGCTTTATAGAGAGCGGCTGGAACGCTTCGTACTTGAAATATGAAACTTGTGATACAGGGCCCACTTCGGGGATCCGGCTCTACACGTCTACTCGACATTACGACGAATCTAGTTGTATTACCTATACGATCTTCGATACGTGTTCGTATAGTCTGCAAGCCATAAATTTTTCCTGCTAGTTCTGATGCAATAGCAGCAGTACTCAGATCACCCATCTCAGCAACCTCTTTTGCTGCACCAGCTGTATCCGTGCGAGCAACGGCTTCAAGTTCTAGCTCACGAATGACCTCCCGGCATTGTGCTAGAGCTTGTATGTGACTGTAAACAGTGGATAAGCCTTCAAGCGTTGCACCGGGTAGTGCCAGCATATGATGTTGAACGGATTGAAAATGCTCTGCCACAATGTAGAGGCTAGACTCTGGCAAAAGTCGATGTATATCAGCTACCCTTCCACCAAGAGAGTTTTCTATTGGTATCATAGCCAACTGAGCTTCCCCCTTACTAACAGCAGAGAACGCTCCTTCAAAGGTGCTGCACGGAAGAGGTATCATCTGCGGGTAAACCATCTTGCACGCGAGATGCGAATAGGCCCCTTCAAATCCCTGAAAGGCTATGAGTTCACCATAAACTGCTGACGAATTTGAATCATTGGGCAACGCATTAACAGGCAGTACGGGTTCCGGTGGGTCCACAGGTAAAGATGGATTTAACGGCCCCTGTACTAACTTCTCTCCAGTCCTATCACCATGTTCGATCCATAGTCGGTTTGATTTGGTTGCTTGGGCGATCCGTTCAACACGATCACGGGACGGTTCAAATCCGCCACGCTCCCATCCATTGATCGTCGGCTGGGATACATCGACTTTCGCCGCAAGCTCACTTTGCGTCAAACCAGCGGAAGTTCGGGCAAGTTTTATTCGTTCGCCAATTGACATATAATTCTCAAATATTTTTTATTAGAATTTCTTATTCTATCTCTATTTATATTATAACAGATTATAAAAAATAAGAAACGTTTATTTATTTCTTATTTTGTTAATAATATCCGTACCAACTCCAGGTCCTCTTTCGTATCAACTCCAAACGGAATGGTATCGCACAACGCAACATCTATCCTCATACCCGCTTCTAATGCACGCAATTGTTCGAGCCCCTCCTGAATTTCCAAATTTCCCGGCCGTAATTTCACAAATTGGGTAATTGCAGAACGACGATATGCATAAATACCAATGTGATGGTAACAAGTGTCCTTGTCTGAAGTTATTTCAGACCGAGTAAAATTTCTCGCACGCCCACTATTCTTTTCTGGTGAAATTGAAACTACTGCCTTCACAATATTTGGGTTTCTATTTTCTTCGGCATCAGAAATTTTCGTTGCGAGGGTACCTATATCCACCTTACCGCAGGACAGGAGCGCAGTTACAGAGCGCAAACAATCTGGCTCAATAGTTGGCAGGTCACCCTGGAGATTGATAATAACGTCGTGTGACCCATCTGGATCGACCAACTCAAGTGCCTCAAAGACTCGGTCCGAACCTGACGGATGTTCGGGATTTGTTAAAACTGCCTTACCTCCAGCGGAGATAACCGTGTCAGCAATAGCTGCATCACCCGCAGCAACAATTACTGGTCCGATATCTGCCTCCAACGCACGACGTAAGACATGCACTATCATTGGAACGCCGTGGATATCGGCCAGTGGTTTGCCCGGTAATCGGGTGGAGGCTAAACGAGCCGGAATTATTACGATCGGATTAGTAGGCGACTGGGGACCAGAGTTATCCATTTATGCTTGTGAACCCTTTACTGACGGTGAACAATCTCTACATTCTGATTGCTACAAACCAAAGTTGTATTACACCTTTATTTTTCTTGAATCAGAGCATATACCGCTAAAACTACTTATAGAATGAAAATTCTAAAAAGGAGTCGATAGATATCAACCCATTTAGGATCCTGGAAAAGCCGAAACAATAGTACGTGAGGGAGGACATGCGAGATAACCCCCTACTTTATTTCAAGATTGTTGGCGCAGTTATGTTCACTGGCCTGCTAGGAATGGGCGCCAAACTAATTTCTGATACAATCTACCAGACTGAAACACTTGAAACCCATGCGTTTTCTATTAGCGATAGCGAAAGTGAAGCCCCCATCAAACAACAGAACATAGCTGCCCCAAGGAAGCCAGAGTCGATTTCTCTACTCATTGCTTCAGCCCGAGCCAGCCGGGGCAAAAAGTTATTCAGAGCTTGTATAGCTTGTCATACCATTACAAATGGTGGCGCCGACAAAGTTGGTCCTAACCTTTGGAATGTTGTGGGTCACTCCATCGCTAGTAGAAAGGGGTATAGGTATTCTGCAGCTTTTCGAAAAATGGAAGGTCGTTGGGACTATGAATCTTTAGATTTATTCCTGTTCAAACCCAAGTTATTCGCCCCTGGCACAAAGATGACCTATACCGGCATGAAAGCGCCTGAAGACCGCGCAGATGTTATTGCTTATGTACGGTCGCTGAGTGACAATCCTGAACCTCTGCCCTGACCGCCTACTCGTCCATTACCTGAATGCAACAATATTTTAAATACGCATGTGTCCACTCGTTATCTAGCATTTATGGACCTCCGTATATTCGGTTAAACTGACATCAAGTTTTTAATAGGAGGGGTGCCATTAATGAAAATAATTAACCTTACAGCAGCCATGCTTGGCATAACGTTGGGTATGCTCTCTCCAAGCTTTGCGCAGCAACAGGTCAAGTCAACACATGGCATTGCCATGCACGGTGATTTGAAATACGAACCTAATTTCCAACATTTCCAATACGTAAACCCTAATGCTCCTAAAGGCGGTGAAGTTAGGTTGGCAGCCATCGGAGGTTATGACAGTTTTAACCCGTTCATCGTCAAAGGGCGCTCAGCTGCGGGAATTGGGCTGATATACGATAGCCTGCTAACTACTTCGGCCGATGAGGCATTTTCAAAATACGGTCGCGTCGCAAAAAGTATTGAAGTACCAAACGATCGTTCATGGATAATCTTCAACTTAGACCCCAATGCACGTTGGCATGATGGTAAGTCTATTACTGTTGACGACGTAATCTGGTCGTTCAACACCCTGAAAAAACTAGGAGCGCCCTTTTATCGATTTTACTACGCAAATGTTTCTACCCCAGAACATGTTGGCCAGAGGAAGGTAAAATTTACTTTTACTGGTGGCGAAAACCGCGAGTTGCCGCTGATTATTGGCGAGTTACCAATTTTGCCGAAACATTATTGGGAAGGTAGGGATTTTAGTAAGACAACACTGGAACCTCCACTAGGTAGCGGAGCCTACAGGATTTCCTCTTTTGAACCGAGTCGATCAGTCACATATGAACTAATTTCTGATTACTGGGCAAAAGATCACCCTACTCACGTTGGAACAAACAACTTCGGAAGCGTACGCTACGACTACTATCGAGACTCAACCGTGGCTCAAGAGGCCTTTAAGGCACAAGAGTATGATTTTCGACGAGAAAACCAATCGAAAGCATGGGCTACCGCTTATGAAATTCCCGCTGTTGAGGACGGTTTAATAATAAAAGAGGAGCTGCCTCATAATCGTTCGTCAGGAATGCAAGGCTTTGTTTTCAATCTCCGAAATCCTCTGTTTCAGAGCCGTATCGTCCGCAATGCGCTCGCTCATGCTTTCGACTTTGAATGGTCTAATAAAGCATTGTTCTACGGGCAGTATAAGCGAACACGTAGTTTTTTTGATAATTCGGAATTGTCGGCAAAAGGCCTGCCGGAGGGGAAAGAACTCGCAATACTTGAACTCTATCGTAGCCAAATCCCTGAAGAAGTATTTGCGGAGGCCTATGCACCGCCCGAGACTGATGGATCTGGTAACATTCGCAACAACCTCCGGAATGCACTACGTCTCCTGAGTAAGGTGGGCTGGAATGTGAATAAAGAGAGTCGCAAACTAACAAATGACAGGACAGGACAAGTCATGTCCTTCGAGATTCTCTTGGTCAGCCCACTATTTGAGAGAATTGTCCTACCCTTCAAGAAAAACCTCCAGCGACTTGGAATAGATGCCAAAGTACGCATAGTCGACACAGCGCAATACCAAGAGAGAATTAACAAACACGAGTTTGACATGGTAGTTTCGACATGGGGACAATCTTTGTCACCGGGGAACGAACAACGTAGTTTCTGGGGGTCAGCGGCAGCTGATCGTGAAGGCACCAGAAATTTATCAGGCCTTAAGCACCCTGCAATAGATGAGCTCGTTGAAAAGTTGATATCAGCACCAGATCGTGTAACTCTCGTAAACTATACACGTGCACTCGATCGCGTACTTCAATGGCAACACATCGTGATACCAAACTGGCACATTCCGTATGACCGTCTTATTTATTGGAATAGGTTCGGCCGGCCCAAAGTCACGCCAATTAGAGGTGCCCAGTTTTTCACATGGTGGATCGACGATGAGAAAGCCAACCTTTTGAAAATTCAACATCAAAATTCGGGCTCGCAGTAGATGCCATCGTACATAGGCCAAACGGACGCGTAAGGCATGCTGGCCTACATTGTCCGTCGCCTTCTGCTCGTATTCCCAACACTGTTCGGGATCATGGTCATCAACTTTGCAATTGTCCAAGTTGCACCGGGAGGGCCGGTTGAGCGAATTATTGCTGAGATCACTGGAAGCGGGGTCGAAGCGACGGCACGGATCGGTGGTGAAGCAGGTTCTGAGGTTAGTGAAGGTGGACGTGGACAGGGTGGACCAGCTACCGACAGTGTGTCTGGAAAATATCGTGGAGCTCAAGGACTCGATCCCGAATTTATCAAGGAACTAGAAAAACAGTTTGGTTTTGATAAGCCGGCGCATGTGCGCTTTGGTATGATGATTAAGAGTTATGTCACTTTCGACTTCGGACAAAGTTTTTTCCGAGACCGTGATGTGGTCGACTTGGTCATAGAGAAGCTCCCGGTTTCAGTATCTCTGGGCTTGTGGACCACTCTACTGGTCTACCTCATCTCGATTCCATTAGGTATTGCAAAGGCAGTGCGCGATGGCACTCGTTTCGATGTCTGGACTAGCGGTTTAGTAATAATTGGAAATGCCATTCCAGGATTTTTATTTGCAATTCTTCTCATTGTCATTTTCGCCGGCGGCCGCTATCTGGACTGGTTTCCACTCCGCGGTCTCGTCTCGGATAACTGGCACGACCTCGCATGGCCAATGCAAGTTTTGGACTATTTCTGGCACATCACGCTGCCTGTCATTTCGCTTGTCATTGGCGGATTTGCTGGGTTAGCCATGCTTACCAAAAACTCTTTCATCGACCAAATCAATCAGCAATATGTAATCACTGCACGTGCAAAGGGACTGGAGGAGAAGTATGTATTATACGGTCACGTTTTCCGCAATGCGATGCTAATTGTTATAGCCGGATTTCCTGCTGCATTTATTGGAATTCTGTTTACCGGTGCTCTCCTGATTGAGGTCATTTTCTCACTCGATGGATTGGGTCTTTTAGGTTTCGAAGCGGTGATTGACCGCGATTATCCAATCATGTTCGCAACTCTTTATTTTTTTACTCTGCTCGGTCTCCTCCTCGGAATTATAGGTGATATCACCTATATGCTGGTCGATCCCAGGATCGACTTCGAGACCCGCGAGGTTTAGAAACTGATAAGATGGTCGAGAACCGTATCCTTGGCTTTCCGGTCACACCACTGACACAACGCCGCATCAACAATTTTAAGTCTAACCGACGCGGGTTTTGGTCATTGTGGATATTTTCTTTCCTGTTGATCACTTCTCTGTTAGCTGAGGTTATCGCCAATGACCGACCGCTCGTTGTATATTTTGATGGTGATGTTTACGTTCCGTTTTTGATCGCTTATCCAGAAACTGTGTTTGGTGGTGATTTTGAAACTGAGGCGGAATACCACGACCCATTCGTGCGAGAACTCATAGAAAAAAAAGGCTGGATTCTTCAATCCCCCATTCCTTATCGTTATGATACTCACATAACCACGCTTTCTGTCCCAGCACCTTCTCCGCCATCCAAAAAAAATATTCTAGGAACTGATGACCAGGCACGTGACGTAGTAGCGCGATTGATCTACGGCTTCCGAATATCGGTACTATTTGGGCTGATATTGACAGTGTTAAGTTCGGTAATTGGGGTCACCGCAGGTGCCATTCAAGGCTACTTTGGTGGTCTCATAGACCTTTTTGCCCAACGTGCGATTGAAGTCTGGTCAGGCATGCCAGTACTCTTCATGCTCATTATTCTCGCTTCTGTGGTAGAACCCAACTTTTGGTGGCTTCTTGGTCTGCTCCTTTTGTTTAGCTGGACCGCTCTAGTTAGCGTTGTACGTGCGGAATTTTTGCGTGCACGCAACTTTGACTATGTGAAAGCTGCGCGTGCGCTCGGACTATCCAATTATTTGATTATGAAACGTCATGTACTACCCAATGCCATGGTTGCCACTATTACTTTTTTACCATTCATCACATCCGGTTCCGTTGTGACTTTGACTGCACTCGACTTCCTTGGTTTTGGGTTGCCACCCGGCTCTCCTTCGTTAGGTGAGCTTTTGAATCAAGGTAAGAACAATTTGCAAGCGCCATGGTTAGGTCTAGCAGGATTTTTTGTGATTGCTGTCATGCTTTCACTACTTGTATTTATTGGTGAGGGTGTACGTGACGCGTTTGATCCGCGTAAGGGGCAGTTATGAGCGACTCGGCCATGCTTGAAGTGAATGACCTTTCGGTCACTTTTGATGTCTCGAACGCTCAAATCGAAGCGGTGAGACGAATTTCCTTTACGATCGAGAGAGGTGAAACGGTTGCACTGGTTGGTGAATCCGGTTCGGGCAAATCAGTTACGGCGTTATCTATCCTGCAACTCCTTCCCTATCCAACAGCACATCACCCCTCTGGCTCAATCTCTTTCGATGACAAAGAATTAGTCGGAGCTCCGGAACGTACACTGCGCAATGTCCGTGGTAACAAAATTTCGATGATATTCCAGGAGCCCATGACATCACTTAACCCACTCCACACAATCGAAAAACAGATTGGTGAAGCCCTTATACTGCATAAAGGACTCTCGAAAAGTGCTTCGCGTAAGCGCGTCCTGGAACTACTTAATCTAGTCAGCCTTCGTAATCCTGAGCAACGCCTCACAGCTTATCCACATGAACTTTCTGGAGGCCAACGACAACGAGTCATGATTGCAATGGCACTGGCCAACGAACCAGACCTGCTAATTGCAGATGAACCTACGACAGCACTTGATGTCACCATTCAGGCTCAAATTTTAGAACTTCTTAAAGAATTACAAACCGAATTTCGCATGGCGATGCTGTTCATTACCCATGACCTGGGAATCGTTAAAAAAATGGCAGATCGGATTTGCGTAATGAAAGATGGTGAAATTGTCGAGGCTGGACTTACAAGTAGAATTTTTAAGTCGCCGCAACACAACTATACAAAACACTTACTTGCTGCCGAACCTAAGGGTGAAAAGCAACCCACAAATCGAGACGCTCCAGTAGTACTTCATAGCAATAATCTGCGAGTTTGGTTTCCCATTAAGAAAGGTATATTCCGCCGAACGGTTGCATATGTGAAAGCCGTAGACGGACTCTCCGTCACTATCTGCGAGGGTCAAACTGTGGGTGTCGTTGGTGAATCAGGATGTGGCAAAACTTCACTTGGCATGGCGCTACTTAGACTGGAGCGCAGCAGCGGCTGTATCTCTTTTATGGGACGTGAAATTCAAGGTCTTTCCTCGAACGAGTTGAGACCTCTTAGGCGTGAAATGCAGATCGTATTTCAGGACCCATATGGATCGCTAAGTCCACGCATGTCGATCGGCGAGATCATAGAGGAAGGATTGATAATTCATAAATTGGGAGGCAAGGCAGAACGCCACGAACTAGTTGAGCACGCGCTACGGGAGGTCGATCTTGATCCCGACACACGCAACCGTTATCCACATGAGTTCTCTGGTGGTCAGCGTCAACGTGTCGCTATTGCGCGGGCTATGGTTCTTAAGCCACGGTTGGTTATTCTCGATGAACCTACTTCCGCACTTGATATGTCGGTACAAGCACAAATCGTCAATCTATTGAGAGACCTTCAGCAGTATCATAGACTGGCCTACATGTTCATTAGCCACGACATTAAATTAGTTAGGGCTCTTGCCGACCATATTATTGTTATGAGGCAAGGTGTGGCTATTGAGGAAGGGCCTGCCTCACAAATTCTTAATGAACCAAAGCATAAATATACGAAGGCTTTGGTGGCCGCAGCCTTCGAGCTTGAAACATTTCAAACCGATCATGACAGTAACTAATTTGGGTCCCAAAATCGCACTGGTTGTTTGGTATCCATATTCTGGTGTCGACAAGTTACTCCAAGCTCTTCGACAGAAACTACCACACATTGAGATAAGAGAATGGAGTGATCAAGCTAATAAAGCTGACATCCACTATGCCGTTGTGTGGAGCAATCCTCCCAAAGATGAGTTAAAAAAATTCCCAAGTCTCCGTTGCATATTTTCAATGTATGCTGGTGTAGAGCACATAGTGAATGATCCAAGTTTTGCAAATATTCCTATAGCGCACCTTATTGATAAAGTGCTGACACAAGGAATGACCGAATATGTTGTTCAAAATGTACTGCTTTATCACCGTCGACATCCTGAATTTGCGGATCAACAACGAAACGGATTATGGAAAAATCTGCATACCCCAATTTCATCTGAGAGAAATGTCGGAATAATGGGCCTTGGAGCTCTAGGGTCGGACGCTGCAAAGGCTCTTATTGCACTCGATTTTTCTGTCTCATCTTGGTCCCGTACACCAAAGTCTATGGCCGGGTTGACTTCATATTTTGGCCCTGAAGGTCTCTCAAAATTTCTTTCACAGACTGAGATTCTTGTATGCTTGCTCCCACTTACTCCGGCGACCACAAGCATACTCAACCGTGATCTCTTTTCACAACTACCTAGAGGGGCATACCTAATTAATGCTGGAAGAGGCTCAAGTCAGATAGAAGAGGACATCTTATCAGCGTTAGATAATGGGCAACTCGCCGGCGCCAGTCTCGATGTATTCGAAACTGAGCCACTTCCCGCGGAGCATCCATTTTGGAAACACCCAAAAGTTCTCATCACCCCTCATAATGCAAGTGAGACTGATATCGACAGTGCGATAGAGACAATCGCTGCCAACATACTTGGATTCGAATCAGGCAAACCAATTGAGGGCCTAGTAGACCAAAAGCTCGGCTACTGATTAATTATTCCTTTCGTCGAAATTGTATACCAATTTCAAGGCTTACTAATTCCGGCAACTCATGCTGCCAATCACATTAACTCAGCGTTTAACAAACCTTGCCTGGATGACAGCGAATGCTGCACGCATCGCCATAGCCTCCCCGCCTTCAGGCCTCCCTGGACGTTGGCTGGTGTTCCAGGCCATTATGTCAAAGTGCGCCCATGGAATGCTGTCATCAACAAACGCGTCGAGGAATAGTGCCGCTATAATGGCTCCTCCGAATGGCCCTTCAGCTACATTGTTTAAGTCAGCCACCTTACCGTTTAATAGCCGTTTGTAAGGCTTCCACAAGGGCATCCGCCATACCGGGTCGTCTTCTGCCTTGGCGTGGCGTGCAAATTGTTCAGCAAGCTTATCATTGTTACAAAACATTGCAGCAATATCAGTACCAACTGCAACCCGTGCAGCGCCCGTAAGTGTAGCAAAATCTACAATCAGTTCGGGACTATCCTCAACAGCCATAGTTAGCGCATCAGCCAGCACGATCCTGCCCTCTGCATCTGTATTGCCAACCTCAACTGTCAACCCCTTCCTCGTATTAATTACATCGTGAGGTCTATACGCGTTACCAGCTATGCTGTTTTCGACCGCTGGGACTAATACTCGCAGTCGAACTGGCAACTTTGCCGTCATGATCATTCTCGCAAGTCCTAGAGCATGTGCGCCACCACCCATATCTTTTTTCATCAGTCGCATACCGGCGGCAGACTTTAGATCAAGACCGCCAGTGTCAAAACAGACACCTTTACCAACAATCGTAACTTTTGGATGACGACTCAAACCCCAGGTAAAGTCGATAAGTCTGGGAGCACGGGTTGATGCCCGACCGACTGCGTGAATTGCCGGACATTTATTATGGAGGAGGTTATCACCCACAATGGCTCGATAACGAGCTTTGAACTCTTGTGCCAGTTTTTTTGCCTCTCGAGAAAATTCAACAGGTCCCATATCGTTGGCTGGTGCGTTGATCAAGTCCCTAACGAGGTAAGTTGACCTAGCTGCACCCTCGACCGCATTTTTATCAGCTCGCGTAGGCCAAACAAGCTTCGGAAACTTGTGTTTAGACTTCTGATACCGGTCAAATTTATAGACACCCATTGCCCATCCCAACGCCGCATTCGTAGCTGTTTCGGTCTTCGTTTGCGGATCGAGCTTATAGCTACCAACAGGCAGAGCGGCAGCTGCTGCACCCCAGGACCAAATATCTCGATTATCAACCACGCCGACGAGCGCTCGAACTAATCTACTCTTGTCAGATTTTGGAATGAGTAAAACCGAACCAGGCAATGCTTCGTAAGCAGATGTCCTAACCCACCTTACAACGTCAGTAGGTTGTTTTTTAAGCCAAGTTGTGAGGTTCGATGTCATAAGGGGTGTAATTTGAATTGTCTTACTGTTGCCGTTGTTCGCAAAGCATTGCATCACGATAACCTCTCCCTCTGTTTTCTAGCAGATAAAGCGCCATAAGATTGCTTGATCTGATGACTTTTTGTGCCCGCGGATGCCACCCATAAGCGATTATCCGGATATAATTCAACAGCAACAACAGGACGAAATTAGATGTTTCCAAGCTATCCGTTGGTTAGCAATCTTCAAGCACCATACAATTGTTCAATGACACCGAGATTGCCGTTTTACGGGATAAACATTTTCTCACAAAACTGGATACTTTAGCTCAGAGACTCCCGAAAAATCATCAGAAGTTTAGATTACCGCACGTAAATATGCACTTCATTCGACTGAGCATTTTCATCCATTGTCGCCGATAGCTTAATTCTATTAGGCGGCAAACCCATATCCGTGAGAGAGCGAAGGACTGCTTCCGCATGTCTTTTTACAGCGGTGCTGTTCAACGCGACTTGTGCTGCCGTGCCCGAGCGCGGGCTAACAGCAACCAGATCGAATGAAGCCTCTGGCCGACGTTCAAGTGCCCTGCTTACAGCATTGTATAGCGCTTGTTGATAGGGTACGTCGTCTCTATCAAATCGAATAACTACTAGTGGGCGATCTCCCGGCAATGGACCAGGGGATTGCGCCGTCGCACTCGCTCGCGCCTGCGTTTGAGCAAATGCACGATTAACCAAGCTAGTACCATAAAGTTCGCCATTCTTAACCGCTAACGACATCGTGGAGAGATTGCTCCGCTCGTTACTTACATATGTACGTTGTCTACTTACATCTTCACTGAGTTCGTTTAGTACACGATCTATAACAACGACCGTACGGTTTACGGAATCTTCAAGATCACGCAGATGACTATGATCTTCATCGACCGCTCCACTTAGATTGTAGGTCGCTCGGACCGTATCCAGCATATAACCAGCCATCGCCGCTTCTGCCGCTGAATCATTTGACAAGCGGTTTAATCTTGGTAACACCTTTGCTATCTGCTCAAGCTCGTTCTGTGCTTCATTCCACTTTTGTACCATGATTGGATTACCAGGGGTCGTGCCAAGCTGGAGCTTCGCACTAATCTCAGCGACGAAATTATGATATCGCTTTGAAGTAGCAGCTGTACTGGTGCGCAGCTTTTGGGTTGATTCAGTCAGTCGTCTGACTTTGTCTTGTAGCTTGTGCAAATCAGCATACAATTCTGCTACCTTCTTTCCAACATACGTGCCCGTAGGCTGCGGCGTTGGCAACGCCGGACCAAAAAGCGATGAGCTTGTAGGAAGCTGTATAGCTTGAGGTTGAATTTGAATTACCGGTGCAGCCAACTTGTCTGGTTCCGCCGCCTTAATCTCTATTTTTTGCGTGGATGCACTAGTAGGCTCTTCACCCGTCAACGAGGGCCAGAGTACGTTGTCCATATAACCGCAGCCCGCAAGAATTATTGCGGCACCAAGGCAAACAGCGCTGAGTCGAAAAGCTGTCATAATTATATGGAAACCCTGCTCACCAGTTTATAATTAGAGTGCCAGGCAACATGTTACGCTAGCCGCCTTCCACCCCCATCCGCTTATACCGCGCGGTTATATCTCCATAATACTACTTTCATGTTTCAGCTACCACAAGTTGTTGTAGCACCTCGGCAATAGTTGATGTTCATCATAACGTATCATCTTGCCTAGACTAACCGCATTCAGTAGTGTCCGCAGCCTAGCATAGAATGGCAGTTACGCAACAAGCGCCCGTAGCTCAACTGGATAGAGTATCTGACTACGGATCAGAAGGTTAGGGGTTCGAATCCTCTCGGGCGCGCCAATATTTTCAATGGGTTAGCAGTAATATTTTTCTCGAACACTCAACATATTTCCAGTTCAGCGACCCTAAGATACACTTAGATCACCACCAGCCAATCGTGCCACCGTCCATAAACTCTTAAAGTTATTAAGCCAACTGTGCTCCCTGAATGACCATTCAAAAAGTGTTCTCGTCCATAGGAAAAAAGATTGGAACATTTAGGGAACGAACTTATCGTAAGGTCAGAATTTGCGTTTATCCCTTTCCGAAAAACAAAATTACTGCAAAATAAATGTAATCCATCAGACCTGATTATAGCCGTAATCTAGCACGATCAAAGATGCATTCATCGCTCTGTACAGAATTATGAGAGATCTCAAACTTCGGTCTTTTTTCTTACTTCCTCATAGTAAGCCATATAGGATACGCTCGAAATGATCATGGCCCCACCCACCCAGGTAAAAATACCGGGAATTTCAGCGAAAAAGAAATAACCGATAGCAGCTGCCCAGATTAGCTGTAAGAAAAACAATGGTGAAATGACATTAGTCTCAACTTCTTTAAGAGCTTGAGTAAAGGCCATGTTCGCCAGTGTGCTAAAGACACCCATGGCCGCAAGCCACATAAGCTGGTGCCTGTCTGGCCATTCCCAGACAAATAAAGCGGGGACTAACGCTAGTGGTGCTCGCAATATTACTGCGTAGATGGTTATT
Organism: uncultured Flavobacteriales bacterium; assembly: GCA_964419045.1. Taxonomy (GTDB): domain Bacteria; phylum Pseudomonadota; class Alphaproteobacteria; order UBA8366; family CAVOAK01; genus CAVOAK01. Next base: position 209,392 of record CAYQNO010000009.1, on the reverse strand, counting down.
GTGACGATTGAATCAGTGCGGGTCAGCACCTTCATCACAAGTATTACAAACGCAAATAAAAGGGATGCGCCAATAACCATTAGTGCGCCTTGATCCAACACCACAAATCCAGGTCGTACAATAACGAAGACACCGGCAAATCCGAATAGGATTGCCCCACACTTGACAACCCCCACTTGTTCTTTGAGAAAAACCACAGCAAGTATGGTCGTAAAGATAGGCATCAAGAAATTAAGCGCTGTGACTGTTGCAATAGGCGTGACACTCAAGGCGTAATACACTGCCCAAATACCTACAATACTGAGAACACCGCGAGCTATATGGAGTCCTAATTTCTCAGTATAAAGTGGGCGAAGGCCGAAGCGAATAATCCACGGCAGCATAGTGAGTAATCCGAAGAACGCGACGAAAAACGCGATCTGGAATGTATGCATACTTGTCGAGAGATGCCTAACGGCACCCATGCCCGCTGCGAAAGCAATAGTTGAGAGTATAGCAAGCCCTATGCCATACATAATGACTCCTTAAAATGCAGAAGGCGTAACATCAGTAGCTTACGCTAGAGCTTCCTCCACCGCCGTCACCAATGAGACCGAACGGTGCCCAGAATATTGGGTGGGCATAAGAGAAAACAATCTTTCCCTCAGAATTGATAAAACCACCATCGTCTATCATCGCAACCATTGAACGGCGCAGCGCTTCTGCTCTACCTAAACCAGGTTCGGCTGCCTGACTATGAAATAGTTCCGTTGTCAGTTCCTTGGCCGAGGTAGTTTCTACCGGCCAGTTTGAGACTAGAAGCGCTCTTGCTCCAGCATAGAAAAAGGCTCGCCCTAAACCTGACGCAGCCTCGGCACCTGCTCCATCTCCTGATGCCGTATTGCAAGCTGAAAGTACAATCCAGTCGGCATTAAGCCTCAACCCCAGTATCTCGCCCATCGTCAACAGGCCATCTTCCTTATCATCAGCACTCCTGGGTGCTGACAATGCGAGGGCTGGCTGCGTCAGTCCATTCAGATCACCTGGCACGAGTCCGTGGGTAGCAAAAGCAATGACCTTCGTCCCGGAGAGATTCATACTTTTGACCCTACCTTCGTTCGCTGCTTCACCGGTAAACACAGCTGAAACTGGATCAGCATTTAATGCTTCAGCTATACTTTGTAATTCCTCAGCAGTCTCTGGAAGGCGCGGCAACTGTGCGAGCTCCGCACTATCAAGTCCTATTGTCGTCGGTGCTGCCCGGAGCTTAACTGGCAATCCCCTTGTCGTGATCCCACGGTTTGTCAGTTTTGCCACCTTAGTTGTCTTTTCGGGTTTTGAATTTTCCACTGATGTCTGAGGTTGGCTAAACCAGGGATCAGCAAACCCAACGAAGGCCGTACGGGTCTCGGCGCCTTTTGGGAGACGCCGCAGCGTCCTAAGGGAAGCCACAGACGGCAGCATTGTCACCGCGTGACTTCGTGCAAGCCATGGTACATTGCGATAACCAGCAAATAAGGGTTTCACATCACTCTTTAGACCTGCCGGCTTGGTCGGCAGCAACGAAAATGGAAGACGCCCAAGTGGTCCATGCGCTACCACTAACAGGTTTTTCTTCCCTTTCCAGGCCGCTGCAACAGGTTTCAGGATTTTTGTATACAGTTTGTGTGCGGTGGGCAGATCAAAGTCGGGAATGTCGCCCAGGGTAGTGGCATCAGGCTCGAGAGCCTGACGGAGGCTTTGTACCGTCTCCAGAAGAGTTTTGCGACCGACATCAACTACCGCAAACTCTACATCTCCTTCACGTGATGCCGCCCAAACATAGGTTTCCTCAGAACCCACATATGTAGCTATCATAGCTTCATCTGAACCCAATACGGCTCGCGCCGCCTCAATCGTTATAGGCTTAGGATTTACAAGCTGGGCATAGTCTGGAAACCGGCTCTCAATCTCTTCCATCAGCGCTGCACGAGCACCGCGCAGGTCGTCGATACGGACTCTGATGTCTGTGGTAGCACTGGCGTTACTGAGGCTGGGCTCGCTTCTTATCAAATTGGCAAGCTGTCCGTAAAGAACGCTCACCTGTTTTTGAGCATCCTGTTCCCGGCGTGCCAGGCTGGCCAGTTCCGGATCCTTAATGGCAGCACGAGCACTGGAGGCGTTTAATGCACTTTGCACCGACCTGCCACGTGACAAGTCAGCAATACGGAAGGATTCCGCGATTACATCAAAACCAACCTCATGCTCCAGCGATGTGCCTCTAATCTTCGATAATAAATGAATGTAAGATTCAAGAATGAGCCCAAGTCGCTGCCTTCTAAAAGCCTGGGTGTCTTGAGCACCTTGGGATTGGCGTGACCTGGAAACGAGGATGGGCACCGAATCCTGAAAATTAGACAACGCTGCCTTCAGGTCATTCGAGGCAACCTGGGTTGCAGCGAGAAATCCAAGAGCTTCTGCGGTCGTGTAGTGCTTCTTTCCAAGCAGGTTCTCATTCTTTGCATATATATTCTCGGCAATCGCCGCAGCGGCTTCAATATTGCCTGTACTGAATTGTGCGAATGCCCAGTTCAAGTTTCCAGAAAAGTACTTTTCAAATGTCGGCAGGTCAGCGGCCAGGTCGTGTTCTATCTGCGTGTATATCTCAAGTGCTTCTTCCCATTCACCTTGAGCAACAAGAATGTTCGCCATAGTCTCCCTGGCGGAATTGAGCGTCCAAGATTCAGGCTTAACTCCAACCTCCTTATATATCTGGATTGAAGCAGCAGCGAGTTGCCCGGCCTCTTCATATCGGCCCTGTTCAAGGAGGGACTTGGCAAGCAAATCCAGAGCACTGGCCGCATACGAAGAATAGCGACCATAAAGAGAAAGCATGTGGAGAAGGGATTCACGGGCAGTGACCTCAGCCTCCACATATTGACCTTGAGCAATAAGTATCTCAGTGAGATTTCGGAGATACCAGTTATATTGCCGCCCAGAAATTTTTTTGTCGAAACTCCCGAGTATAATTTCATCTTTATACGGTTTCCATTTTTTTACGGCATCCCGCATAAAGACTTCAGCTTCATCCAGCTTTCCACGTGCTGCTAGCACCAAAGCAGATGCATTAGAAAAAAGAGTATGAGCCACAGCTTGAGCTTGTGGTCTTAAGTAAGGTGAGCTGATCGCCTCGGCGATAATGGGGCGAGCCCGTTTAAGGGTTTGTTCTGCGAGGATAAGATCTCCACCGTAACTGGCCATACCAGCCAAAACCAAACGTCTAGCAACGAGAGTAATATCATCACTTGTCAATTCGATAGACTTACGTTGGCCCTTTATGGAATTACTAAAGTTACCAAAGTATGCCTCAACAAAAGCCGCGGCTGAAATTGCGTTTGCACGCAATTCCTGAGCATTTGACACTTTAAATAGCTCCGCTGCCTTCTGGTAGTCAGCAAGGGCTTGGTGTCCTCTTCCCAAATGGTCAGCTGTTTCCCCCCGTTTATAATAAAACATTGCAAGCTCTGCGTTATTGCCGGCTACAGGTGGTTTTTTATCTGCCTCCAGGCGCATTTTTCCGAGTGTCTCAAGATCCTTCCGTTTTTGCTGATCGAGTATTCCCGTGATGTCGGTAATGGTCCTGGGTGGGGGCACAAACCCACCCTCAAAGCTGGCAGTAACCTTCTTCGCCTCGTCCAAAGAAAGCGACGGAGTTCCAGTTGTCTGACAGGCCCCCAGCAACGAGACAGCAACAAGCAACGTCAGCGTTTTGGAAATGAAAGTAGAGCCCAAGGGATTAATCGACATCTTAATAGTTCTCTTTTAAAAAAATTTAAGACTATGTGTTAGTGAAATTGCGTTAAATTGTTGATCTTCATGGCAATAAACAAAACCCATATTCAAATTTCAAGTAATTAACAACGCCCAGCCCAGCCCCTCTAGTTGCCTAAGGCTTTATTTTGAAGACGGTTATTTAGATACAATTAGCTCAAAAGCCTCAAATTGTTACGTGTAGCTTTTTCCGCGTTTGTTCACGTCTAGCGGATTGGTGATAGTATTGACTATCGTTTTAAGGTCTACTGATCCAATAGGTTCAGAATTACACGTGACAATTGCATCAGTCGCCCCTGCTTCTGAAAGCGCCTGTAACGCATCCTCTAACACCATATCCTGATCGAGTGTAGGTCCAGTTTGTTGACTACTGCTTCGCATAATGGATGAAATTTGAAGTATGCGTCCTCGGTTAATATTCTTGGTAAAATCAGCCACATAATCATCAGCAGGGTCGAGAATGATTTCTTGACGCGTTCCCTTTTGAACAATAGCTCCATCCCGCAATATGGCAATCTGGTCTCCAAGGCGGAGCGCTTCGTCTAAATCGTGGGTAATGAAGACAATGGTTTTTTTAAGTTCCTCTTGCAATCCTATAAGAACATCCTGCATTTCCTCTCGGATGAGGGGATCTAGTGCCGAGAATGCTTCATCCATTAGCAGAATTTCTGCATCCGTGGCCAACGCGCGCGCAAGCCCAACTCGTTGTTGCATACCACCTGAAAGTTGTGCTGGATAGTAGTTTTCGTATCCTGTTAAACCTACCCGGTCTATCCATTTTTGGCTACGTTGTAGAGTATCCTCTTTTGCAATGTCCTGAATTTTCAGACCATACGACACATTGTCCAATATGTTGTGATGTGGCAGTAAAGCAAACCTTTGAAATACCATAGATGCTTGAAAGCGTCGAAAGTCCCTTAACTCATTCTTATCCATTTCTAATATATTGTTACCATCTATAATAATTTCGCCCCACGTGGGCTCTATGAGCCTATTTATATGGCGGATTAACGTAGATTTACCCGACCCGGAAAGCCCCATAATTACTTGAATCTTGCTCTCCAAAATATCAAGGTTCACATTATTTAGAGCCAGCACGTGATTGTGTTCATCCAATAGCTCCTGCTTCGAAGTACCACTCACAATTAGGTCAATCATGTTGGATGGCGCCGCACCAAAAACCTTATACAGATTTTTGATTTGAGCCTTTATTTTATACATCGTGTTTGCCTTCCCGATGTTTTTGAAGGCGTTTACCATAGTTCTGCGAAATTCGATCAAAGATTATTGCCAGAGCTACTATTGCAAGGCCGTTCATTAATCCGAGGGCGAGATATTGATTCGAAACTGCGCGGAGCACTGGCACACCTAGACCTCTAACACCGATCATTGAAGCTATAACCACCATGGCCAGTGACATCATGATAGTTTGATTAACACCGGCAAATATGTTGGGCAACGCCAGTGGTATCTGTACACCAAATAGTTTCTGATAGTAGCTAGCGCCGAAAGCATCCGATGCCTCTAAAACTTCTCTGTCTACCAACCGGAGGCCTAAATTAGTTAGTCTAACAATTGGTGGGACCGCATAAATACAAACGGCAATTAGACCTGGCACTTTTCCTATACCCAGCAGCATAACTACTGGTATTAGATATACGAAGCTTGGAATTGTCTGCATCACATCCAAAACAGGAGTAATTATTGATTGCACGCGATTAGATCGGGCCATCCAAATTCCTAGCGGTATGCCGACTATCACGCAGGCAAGCGTTGCTACTGATATTATGGCGAGTGTTGCCATCGTATCTTCCCACATACCGAAGTAGCCGATCACGCAAAACGCAGCCACTGTGCCCAGGACAGCAGCCCAGCTCCTGGCACCAAGCCAAGCGAAGGCTGCCAGTACCATGATGATTATTGGCCAGGGTGAGTTCACCAATAATTTTTCGAGCCATACAAGAAAGTATAATAATGGCTCAAAAAATAATTCTAATTCATCGCCATAAGCACGCGAGAAATTGCGAAAACCGAGGTCAATAGCCTTCTTCAGATCGCGCAAATCCTGGCGATCCATTGTCGGGAATTCTTCGAGAAAATCCATTATTAGACAGCGTGTTACCTAGACAAAAGAGGCCCACTGACGGCAGATAGTCAGCGGGCCCCAAAGTCAAAATAACCTAGGTTCTCTGATCAGCCTTTGACCTTGGCCGCAATGTTCGCTGGAACCCACTTACCCCAAACATCTTCGTGAATTTTCAAAAAATGTGCTGCCGCATCGGCACCATCTGCCTGGTTGTCTTGCATGTAAACCAGCATGCCATTCATAACCTCTCCAGGATAAACACGAGATTTTAGATAGCCAGCTGCAGCACTACTGCTCTTTTTTAGCTTGTCCGTGATCACTGTATAAACAGCAGATTCGGTCCATGAACTAGGTTTAGGACTCGCACATTCCTGCTCAGGCTTCACGATACAGCCATCCCAATTTTCGCTCCCGCCAAACGGCACACCGAAAGGAACTTTAATCATCTTATACTTGCCAATTAGGGCGGTTGGCGACCAATAGTATCCAAACCAGTTCTGGTCACGCTCTACTGCTTTCGCCATTGAACCATCCAGGCCTGCTGCCGATCCGGGATCAACAAGAACCCAACCTTTTGCCTCCATCTCGAATGCACGGAATAGATTTGCATTAGTTAGCTGACAACCCCAACCGGCCGGACAGCCAACGAACGCACCTTTAGATTTGTCCTCCGCATGCGGAAACAATTTCGGATTTTTCAGAATATCAAGAACGGTTTTCAGGTTAGGGTGCCTTTTTGCCGTGTTAGGGGTTATCCACCAACCCTCACCTAACCCAGTGATCGGCCCCATATTAATTGAGTGCAGCCGGCCTTCACCCTCCGCCTTTTTCAGAGGATTACGTACAGCATTTGCCCAAAGCTCCGGAGCAACATCTGGTTGCCCCTTTTCATTCATGGATGTGAATGTTGGCATGGTTGAACCAGAAACTAACTCAACTTCACAGCCATATCCCTTTTCCAGAAAAATTTTATCAACATTAGCCATTAATTGTGCAGAGGCCCAATTCATTTCCGCGATTGTCACTTTGCCGCAATTTGCTTGCGCATTGGCAGAAATGAATATGCCCGCAACAAACGCCATAGCAAAACCAAGACGTTTCATTTTATCCCCCTGTTTAACTTTTAAAAAAAATTAGTTTGTTGAATCCAACACAATAAACGAAAACTACCAAAAACCCAAATTTCCGGCTTTCATTTATTCAAAAGACATTTTTATTTGTTGCTGTGCAAGGGTTTCTTTCATTTCATCAGTTATATAGTTTCTTCAGAACCAGGGGTGAGAAGAGGCAATAACATAGTTCAGGTTTCTAACCATCCGTGTTACATACCGCTTAAACTAAGTGCAAATAATACATGCAATACAGTCGCAATAATCCGAGCAAAAGGTATAGTGAGCTTCTGCGCTACTATGCGGAATTGCATAGGACCGGGGATCGAGCAAATGCAATTCCTGCGGAAGATATGTTCGATGGTCGTAGTTTGAAGCCACACGTTGATCCTATCAAAAACCTTGTGGATCAATTTCGAGTATCTTCAATCCTAGACTATGGAAGCGGGAAGGCAAAAGGGTATGATCAAATCGAAATCTCCTTGCCCAACGGTCAAAAATTAAAAGGGGTGCGGGAGTATTGGGGTGTAAATGAAATTTGTCTATACGACCCTGGACTCAAGGAGTACAGCGAACTCCCCACATCAACGTTTGATTGCGTAATCTCCACGGACGTACTAGAGCACTGTCCTGAAGAAGATATGGAATGGATCGTGAATGAGATATTCGGATTTAGTCGTAAATTTGTTCTTTGTACCGTCGCACTCTATCCAGCACTGAAAAAACTGCCGAATGGGGAGAATGTTCACGTTACGCTGAAGAGCATGGGCTGGTGGGTAGATCTATTTGAAAAAGTTGCAAAGGCACATAACAGACGAAAGTTTTATTTGATAGGAATGCGGTCATCCGAAGATAGGTCAATTTACCAAGGATGATTTTCAAATTTTGTCAATTACTTATCGGACCACACGATTATGGATCGATGCAAATCTTAATAAACTAGCTATCGCTTAAATCTCTGGTAGCCCGATTAACCCAAAGGCTGCCCAAAAAATAGGATGGGCGTAGCTGAATGCAACTTTCCCAGATTCGGTTATAAATCCTTCGTGTTCAATTAAATAACGATAGGCCTGACGAGTTGCCTCGGACCGAGCGAGCAATACATTTTCACTTTGCCGACGAAATAACTCCGTTGTGATCATTCGTGCCGACGTGGTCTCAACGGGCCAGTAAGTCACAAACAGTGCACGCGCTCCAGCGTAAAAGAAGGCGCCACCCAAACCGGAGATTGCTTCCGCCCCACTACCATCCGCAGCCCCAGTATTACAGGCAGACAATATTACCCAGTCTGCATCGAGTGAAAGGGACATAATTTCATCCATCGTTAATAACCCGTCTTCCTTGCCTCCCGTGTACTGAGGTGACGACAAGGCGAGCGCGGGTTGCCGCAACCCGTTCAGGTCTCCGGACACTAGTCCATGTGTTGCGAAAGCTATAATTTTATATTTGTTTAACGATGTCGACTTCACGCTTTCTTCCGAAGCGTGCACACCGAGAAAAAGGTCGCGATTTATATCGGCTTTCATCACCACTGCCAATTCTCGTATCTCGTCGCCAGTACTTGGTAGTTGTGGCAAGTCACTGAGATTGGCTGAAAGCATCTGTTTAGTCGACGGCGCTGAACGAAACAGAGATCCACTGCTACCAACGGCACCTCGAGCTACCAAAGTTCCTCCTCTATTCTGGTTTGAATTGGAAAATATTGGATCACCGAACCCAGCAAAATTGAATTGCTTCGTGCGTGATTTCTCTAATTTGCGCAGCAATCGCAGGGAGGAGACAGACGGCAATGTCGCGATGTCGAAATCATTTATGATCCAGTCTATATCTCGATATCCGCTAAATAGAGGTACTTTACTTTGTTCCAGTTTATGACTCGCAGTTTTAGGTAAAACGGCAAGGGGCAGAGTGCTGAGCGAAGAATGTGGTATATAAATTAGGGTCTCAGTTGTCTGCCACCTGTTAGAATCCTTACTGAATAGAACCTGGAATAGTTCTTGAGCAGCCATCACGTTAAATTCTGGTATATCTCCGATTACCGAAATACCAGTTGTATCTAAACCCTGTTGTATATCTGCAATCAGCTCCTCCATCTCGTTACGTGACCGATCAATAACATACATTTTTGCTGCTTGAAATTTGGACACGCTCCACACGAAAGTCTTCTGATCTCCCATATATACAGATAGTAGACGCTCATTTTTGCGAAGCAGACTACGCACGCCCTTAATACTGATCCGTGACGGGTTTATAGTATCAGCGTAATCTGGAAATTTATTTTCAATTTCCTCCATGATAGCCGCGCGAGCAACTCGCAAATCATCGATAATTACACGAGGTCCATCAGTCGACAAACCTGAAATAACGCCGTTTTGCGTGCCTGCGGATAGACTTGCCCACTGCGCGCTTATCTGTCGTTGCAGATCCTGTTCTTTTCGGGCAAGGATCGATAATTGTGGATCTAGTGACGCAGACCGCGCACTACTTCTTGCCAGCAGGCGTTCAACTGTGCTTGAGCGTGCAGCATCTGCTAACTTGAACGCTTCTGAGGCCGCATCAATGCCAACCGTTGCTTCCAAGGAAGAACCCCGGATGTCAGCAAGCAAGCTGATGTAGTGTTCCAAAACTGTTCGACGTTTGAAGGTAATGGATTGAGACCCTTCGGAATAAGTTTCTGATTGTCGAGAACGCTGCAGCATCAGGGGAACAGATTGGGTAAACAATTTGAGCGCTTTTTCGTAATTGCCGATCGCTGCGTTCGCCATGGCTAGAAATGCACTAGTTTCAACAGTATCGTAATGCTTAGACCCTAATAATTTTTTTAGGCGCATCACACGTTTCTCCAGAATTTCGATAGCATATTCCGAGGAACCACTTTGAATTAATGAAAGCGCATGGTCAGGAGTGCCCTCGAAACGAGCCGCGTAGAGTACCAAATTCGATTGAAGCTCCTCTTTTATTATTCCAAATTGCTGCGCTGCCTCTTTCCATTGTCCGAGTGCCATCATCGCACGCGCAAGATTTTTTCTGGCTTCTGCTCTGTAACCGGAATTCTCAGGGATACAATCGCTGTTACCCAGATAAATATTGAGTTTTGCCATGTCAGCGGCCTCTTCGTAGCGACCCTGTTCATAAAGAACGGCACTGTAACTATTCCTAATTGGTAACTCGTTGACTCTGTAGATTGAGCCCTCCAATGCCTTAACCAGTAGTGCCTCTGACTCAACCAGTCGTCCCTGTTTCAGGCTGATCCAGCCGAGGTGGGAAATCAAACGGTGATACCTGGGATTGTCTGGGTCTAATTTTCTGATCAATTTGCGTGCAACCTCAAACTCTCTGGCAGCTTCCTCAAGCCGCCCTACCGCCTCCAGATACGCCCCTCTACCACGCGAATACCAAAAATTTTCCCAGCGATCACCTTCCTCTGGTCTCAATTTGGAGATTAAAGTGAAAGCAAGCTTTGTATCTCCCGTGACAGCGGCAAGGTATGCGAGTTGAGCTATATTACCTGTCTGCGGACCACCCCATTTGTTCACGGCCAAATCGATAGATCTTTTCATCCAATGAAGAGCGGGCACAAAATCACCCTGTCTTTCGTAAGCTTTTGCAATCGTTTCCACTAACTGAATTAGGTCTTCCACCTCCCATTGTTTTAAAATTTTTTCCTCATCCGAGTTTCTGGCGGACAAATCGCCACCACGTTCGTAAATGGCCGTCAATACGAGGGCCGTTTTTTGGTAGTAGTTCAGTCCAACCGCGTTGGATTCACACGCGGGTTGGCGATATTCAAAACGGTTAATCCCTAACCGATCCATTCTTCCATCTCTAATTGCACGGGTAGGAATTCGAAGTGATAAATCCTGAAACTTCGAAGAAATGCTTTTCGCTTCTTGGAGAGAGACTGTGCGATTTGTTTGACAACCAGCCGCTATCAACATCAACGAAATAATTCCGGCGAAGCCAGCAATTCGACAAAACTGCCATGGGGTGCCACTAAATTGCACAATAACCCTTCCCGAAAATAAAATGCCTTGGATTGATGCTAGTCGAACAGAACGTTTCACCTAATTCGCAAACTCTACACAGTACCGCGCTTATCACACAAATCACTCAAGAATTTTTTGGGAGTGCCAGCACAACATTTTACGCTTGGAGAGGCCTTTTGGCGTGCCAATAGAAAACTTGGTAATAGCCCGAGTAGCCCTATGGTGAAAATATCCCCTTGAGCATGAAAAAAAATGCAGCGGCTAAAACTCCACCAGCCGGCAAGGTTACAATCCAGGAAACAACGATGTTACCTATAACACGTAAATCAAGTGCAGCGAATCCACGCGCTAGGCCTACACCCATTACGGCGCCCACCGCGATATGTGTAGTCGAAACCGGCATTCCAGTTCGCGACGCGAGAATCACTGTAATAGCGGCTGCAACCGTAGCACAAAACCCGCTGGTTGGTGTTAACGCTGTAATCTTACCGCCGATAGTCTGCATAACTCGATAGCCGTAAGTAGCTAGTCCAAATACGATACCAACTCCGCCAAGAACTAGAATCCAAAATGGCATTGGTAGTGCCTGCGTTATTTCACCACCCGACTGAACCAGTCCGTAAACAGCGGCCAAAGGTCCAACACCATTAGCCACATCGTTAGAGCCATGCGCGAAAGCCATGGCACAGGCTGTAAACACAATCATTGGAGCAAATACACGCTCTACGCTCGCAAAATGAAAATCACGATCCGCTTCTTCATCAACCTCAATACGGCTAACAGCTTTTCTACCTATAATAGCAACAACACACCCGATAACACTCGCGGCTAAAATGCTCTCAATAAGATTCAAATCAATATTGAGATGTTTTAGTCCTTTAAACAGGGTGACCAACGAAATTGCAAAACCCATAAGAAATATATAAAAAGGACCCCATTTAACGGCCGCCTTGAATGGTTGTTCGGCATTGAAAATCAGTTTCTGTATGCTTCGCATCAGTAGGAAAGCGAAGCATCCGCCAAGAGCTGGTGACACCACCCAGCTTAAAACAATCTGGCCAACCTTGCCCCACGCTACGGCATCTACACCTATTCCCGCCACGGCGAAGCCAACGATAGCACCAACGATAGAATGAGTGGTGGAGACCGGCCAACCTTTGGCCGAAACCGCCGCCAACCAAACGCCAGCAGCAAGTAAAGCAGCGAGCATTCCATATACTAGAATCTCTGGACGATCGGCGATTGCGCTAGGATCAATTATACCTTTTCGGATTGTCCGAGTAACACTGCCACCTGCTAGAGCTGCGCCGGCAAACTCAAAAATTGCCGCCACTATGATGGCTGTTTTGATTGTTATAGCGCCCGATCCAACGGAGGTACCAAGCGCGTTGGCGACGTCGTTTGCGCCGATACCCCAGGCCATAAAAAACCCGAACACCAAGGCCAGTATGACTAGGATTGTTCCGTACTGTGCGATTATTTCCATCAGATATTCAATCTAAACACAAAATAAACAACTACCGGGCAAGTAATAAACGGTGTCGATTACCTGATCGTTCAGCAAAATTAGCGAGATCGCCTATCCAGTGGATTACTCGGTCCCACATAATGGTAGATACAGGCCCTATTTCTTCCTCATATTCAAATAGAGCTCGCATGGCAGCTATGGCGTGGAAATCTGTATCAGTTTCAATTTTATTGAGCTCATCGATCATGTACATAACCTTATCGGCTTCAGGACCACGAAACCCTGTTTCTACCAATTCATCCATTTGTTCCATTATCTTAGCTAGTTGATTGCAAGCGTCCACACAACGTTGACTTAGTACCATAATTAGCGTGTGGACGGGTTCAGGCAATTTCATGCTCCTGACCACCATCATCCCTGCTATATCTTGCGCTGTATCAGCAATTGAATCTTGCAAATCTAAAATTTCTAACAAATCACGTCGATCGACCGGCATAAACATGCTTTTCGGTAAATGCTCACGCATTTCATTTTTTATGCTATCTCCCTCATTCTCAAGCTCGTAAATTTTAACGCGAATTTCCTCTACCGTGTCCTGAGCTTCGTCATGAACTGCTTCAAACAGACTGGGAACCTGGTTAGCACATTCAACCACTACCCGCATATGCGCCTGTAACGGCTTAAACGGTGATTGGCCAAACATCTGCATCAAGGGGCTCATAACTTCCATACTCTACCTCCTATACTTAACTTAATGTACAAGTAACCTTTTTTATTTTACCCAAATAATCAACCAAAACTTAACAGTAAGTCTTCTCCAAGTATTTGCTCGCACTTTCAAGCGCCCTTAAAACAAAGCCAATGAGCTGTGGGGATGTTTTAAGAGGTCCAGGCTTGTTATTTGCCTCAATTTGGCCTATTTGATGATCAGTAAGGTAAACCGATGCGATGTATCCGTTAATAGACGGTCGAGAATTTATCAGGGTTTTGGGCGTTAGCCGTTAAACGGACTGGTTTAAAACTTGAAAGGAGTGTTAGTGGCCAAAGAAGAATTGTTACAGTTGGACGGCACGGTGACTGAGGTCTTACCGAACGCGATGTTTCGTGTAAAGCTTGATAATGAACATCAAATCTTGGCCCACACGGCAGGTAAGATGCGTAAATACCGAATCCGAGTTCTAGCGGGAGATCGCGTTAGCGTAGAGATGACACCTTACGACCTTTCCAAAGGGCGGATAAACTTCCGATACAAATAATTGGGAGTTTGACTTTAGGTGAGGGACCGACGATTCCATAAGGCAGCTTCGATGTATCTGTGTCCTCTATTTGATCTGGTTTCGTCCCTTGACCAGCAATCAACATCTCAATTTGCCTTGGCACTGTGACACGATTGATGTCATCGGCATACGCCCTAGTTCTTAGACTGTGCGTCAACCCAAGTTCTTCTTAGCCCAGTGAATAAGTGTGTTGCCAAACTCTCTTTGTTAGCATCAAACCCATGGTATTGTGGCGTTAAAATTCAACCGTCCCGTACACAAGGTGCATAGGAATAGGCTATTAACTATTGGGAGAACGCACGATGGCGAAATTATCAAACGGCAAGAAATCGTCTATAAGCGTCAACGTAGATTTTGATCGCCCAGGCAAACAGGTTGGGTACCTGCGTGTCATGCATTCTGGTAATAAGACCTCGGGTGGTGCCATCCCTTACCCCATCGCAGTAATTGGCAAGGGCACGGGTCCTACCGCATTTATTACCGGCGGCAACCACGGCAACGAGTATGAGGGACAAGTCATAGCAGGTCGTATCATCCGTGAGCTCGACCCGGACCAAGTCAATGGCCGCATAATTCTCATGCCAGCCTTGAACTATCTCGCGGTACAGGAAGACCAGCGGGTCTCAGATGTCGACGGCGCTAACATGAACCGTATATTTCCAGGCGACCCCAACGGTGGCCCAACCCACGCGGTAGCACATTTCATTGAGAGCGAAATTCTTCCCAGATGCGATGTTGCAATGGACCTTCATTCCGGTGGGGTTACTTCACGCTACTTACCCTGCGCCTACATGCGTAGTGGCGGCGAAAAGAACCTGCGTGCCCGCAAACTAGCTGCCACTGAGGCCTTTGCCGCTCCTCTGACTGTTGTAGTATTTTCCACCTCATCGACTGGGTCACTTTCAGCCGCCTGTGACAGGCACAACGTTGCCATGGTAGCCACCGAGTTAGGCGGAGCCAACTCAGTCACCAAAAAGGCACTAAAGATTGGAACTAACGGTGTAAACGGGGTCCTCAGCCATATGGGCATTTTGCCGGCAATCGACATCGATGCAGAGCGTGACCAAACAAGACTAGTCAGTTATCCGGATTCTTTAAGCATGACAATGGCGCCAGCGGCGGGTTTATTTGAACCCTACTGCCGTCTGGGAGAAATGGTAAGGGAGGGGCAGCCTGCGGGCTGTATTCATTCGCTGGTAGCACCACATCAGGACCCTGTTGAAGTCAACTTCAACCGTGACGGCATGATTGTCGTTGCGAGAATCCGGGCCCCAGTCAAGCGTGGCGACAACGTTTTTAATGTAGCAGTGGATGTTGACCGTAAAGACCTCCTATAAGCCAGTCTCTGAAGTACGAGTTTTAATACGTTTAGGAGTGTAAAATTTGAATACTGAAAAACCGTCTTTAAAGGACCGCCCTGGCGCCGGCATAACGGCTTTCCGCCCAACGGTCATGGGTACACGGCATATGGTGGTCGCGGGACATTATCTGGCAGCAGAAGCGGGATTCGCAATTCTGGAAGCTGGAGGCAACGCGGTAGACGCAGGAGTCGCGGCTGGTATCGCGCTCGGCGTTCTGCAAAGCGATCTGGTTAACTTTGCTGGCGTTGCGCCAATCATTTTATATTTAGCAGATCGTCAGGAAGTATTAACGATAAGCGGTCTCGGCACCTGGCCTGAAAAAGCTACCGTAGAGTTGTTTGAGCGAGAACATGGCGGACACATACCCGTTGGGCTACTGAGAACAGTAGTCCCCGCAGCACCAGATGCGTGGATCCAAGCGCTAAAGAAGTTCGGCACGATGACCTTCGGCGAAGTTGCTGAAGCAGCTATAAGGTTTGCTTCTGATGGTTTTCCGATGCACCCATTAATGGCCGATTTGATAGCCGGAAATGAGGAAGCATATCGACGTTGGCCTGCCAACGCCGAAATCTATCTTCCAAACGGCAAACCACCGCAGGTTGGAGAAAAGTTTATACAGTCCGATCTAGCCAGTACCCTCAAATATATGGTGAACGAAGAAGCTACTGGCAGAAGTCGAGAGAGTGGGCTTGAGGCGGCTCGCAATGCTTTCTACAAAGGTGATATTGCTGCAACAATCGTTGATTATCATAAACATAATGGTGGTATGCTAACCGCTTCCGACATGGCAGGCTATTGTTCGGAAATCGAACCGCCCGTGAATATCCGTTATGCCGATGTTGATGTGTATACTTGTGGACCCTGGTGTCAGGGACCAATGTTAGCGCAGACCCTCGCGCTTCTAGATGGTATCGATCTGGTGGCCATGGGCCACAACTCGACAACCTATATTCACACGCTTACGGAAGCTATCAAGCTTGCCGGCTCAGATCGCGAGAGGTATTACGGCGATCCGCGATTTGTTAATGTACCGATGGGCGAGCTATTATCGCCTGCATATAATGAAGCCAGACGCACCTTTATCCGGCCTGACGAGGCCTGGCCGGAAATGCCGCCCGCTGGAATTCTTGAAGGGCATGATTCTGCTGTCGAGAAGGATAAATTGATTGCAGCCAAAGGTGAGCAAACACTCGATCTAGATACATCTTACGTATGCGTAGTTGATCGGCATGGAAACGTATTCTCAGCGACACCAAGTGATATTTCGTCTGACACCCCAGTAATTCCAGGTACTGGATTATGTCCATCTTCACGAGGGTCCCAGTCATGGGGTGTGCCTGGGCATCCTTCAGCAGTGGCACCAGGTAAGCGTCCACGCCTGACGCCCAATCCCGCCCTTTCCATAGCAAAAGGAAAGTTTATAATGCCATTTGGGACGCCTGGCGGCGACGCTCAGTCTCAGGCGATGTTGCAAGTTTTTCTCAATTGTAACGTATTTGGAATGGAGATGCAGGAAGCTGTTGAAGCCCCTCGTTTTGTCTCCTCTAGTTTTCCTGGTTCCTTCGAACCACATGATTATTACCCTGGTCGATTGAATATTGAAGGACGAATATCTGGCACTTCTGCTGATGCTCTGGCCGCAATGGGTCACACAATTGAGTGGTGGCCGGATTGGATGCTTCGCACGGGTTCAATGTGCACCATCAAGTCTAATCTCGAGACTGGTGTATTAGCGGCTGGCGCCGACCCAAGACGACCGTGCTACGCGGTAGGATGGTGAGGTAGGAGAGGTCGGACCCTATTACCAAAGAGCCGGAAATATGGATGACGTGCCGATAGAACCGCATCCAAACCCAGGGCGCGAGAAAAGGGTGGTCAGCCTGATAGGCACCGCCTTCTTTCTCAGTGGTGTTTACTTGATTGTACTACCGCCTGTGTTTCCACTATTGGCTGACGAATTTGGACTTAGCAATACCGCACTCGGTGCACTTATGAGTGTATATGCAATAGCATCAGGCTTAACACAAATTCCAATTGGCATCTTGGTAGATCGTATCGGTGCACGATGGGTTTTGATCGTTGGCGCCACACTTTCAGCGTTAATAGTAACTCTGTTCGGATTTGTGAGCAGTTATACGGAACTGTTGTTTCTCACGGTACTGCTCGGTATTGCTATGTGTGTCTTCCAACCAGCTGATTACGCAATTTTGTCTGCTACTGTTGACCGAAGCAGGCTCGGCCGTGCATTTAGCATCCATACGTTTGGTGGAAATCTAGGCATTATGGTAACGCCGCTCAGCATTGGTTTAATGGCACAATGGTGGGGCTGGCGTACGGCAATGTTTGCTGCTGGCGGTTTCGGTTTTGCCATAGTAATTGCGTTATTGTTGGGCTACGGCCTTTTACATTCTGATCGATCTACAAGTGATGCTGAGTTATCCCGGCCACATACACCTAAAATGGTGGGATTAAACTCAAAGGAACGGAATTTCTTGTTGTCGGCACCATTCCTCATGTTTCTTCTATTTTTTATTGTGATGTCAATGGGCGGTGCGGGTATTCGCACATTTACAGTAACTGCGATGGTTAACTTTCACGATGTCTCGTTGACTTCGGCAAACGCAGCACTTACCGCGTTTTATCTGACGAGCGCCGTGGGTATCCTCATAGGAGGTATATTAGCAGATCGAACTGACCGTCATGATTTAGTGGT
Source organism: uncultured Flavobacteriales bacterium (assembly GCA_964419045.1). Taxonomy (GTDB): domain Bacteria; phylum Pseudomonadota; class Alphaproteobacteria; order UBA8366; family CAVOAK01; genus CAVOAK01. The sequence continues at coordinate 191,603 of CAYQNO010000009.1, read as the reverse complement.
GTTTGCCGCTGTCGTACCTGGCGCCATGATGTTTGCTCTTATTGGAGGGTTTGTGTTGCCCGTCACAGTGCTGACAGTCGCGATGTTAATATCTGGATTTGGCCACGGCGTACTCCGCCCTTCGCGAGATAAGATGGTACAAATGGCGACCCCCCAGGGTTCGATTGGCCGTACATTCGGGTTCATCACAACCGGGGCGTATTGTGGCAATGCGCTGACGCCGGCCCTATTCGGGTGGATAGTAGATCAGGAAGAGCCAGGCGCAGTATTTTGGCTCATTGCAATACTTACATTTGTGCAAGGCATTGTCATTCTCGTAACACGACAGATCCTAGTGCGCACACAACAAAACTCTGCTAGGTCTGTGGCTGACATTTAGGTTAGCTAAGTTTGGTGTGTCAGCCATACTGGATAGGGAGACTAACATGATTGTTGAACAAATCTGGACAGGAAACGACTATCGCAATTTTAACTATTTGATTGTATGCCCGGAAACAGGAGAGGCGATGGCAATTGACCCCTTTGATCATAAGAAATGCCTTGCTAAAGCAAAATCGAGCGGCTGGGAGATTACCCAGATTCTCAACACTCACGAACATTGGGATCATATTGGCGGAAATGAACCCATGATTGAGGCAACGGGAGCTAAGCTAGTTGCACACTCTGGGGCAAAAGATAAAATCCCGGGCATTGATAGGGGAGTTCAGGCCGGTGACATCATTAAAATTGGAAAAACTGTTGAGTTGGAGTCTCTAGATACTCCTGGACATACAATGAGTCACGTTTGCCTCCTCTCCAAAACTGACCAGCCGGCCCTATTTTGTGGCGATACACTATTCAATGCAGGGGCAGGACACTGTCTCAGCGGAGGACATCCAAGCGAACTTTACACAACTTTTACTGGGCAATTGGCCACACTCTCAGATAGTACAATGATTTATCCGGGACATGATTATATAGGCAATAACTTGAACTTCACACTTGATCGTGAACCGGACAATACTCGGGCTCAAGCATTGCTGAACGAGGTTCAAAATCAAGACCCGGACAAAGCACTTATCTCCACATTGGCGCTTGAAAAGGAAATAAACACGTTTTTTCGACTCCATAGTCCAACAGTCATTAAACGGTTGCAGGAAGCATTTCCCGACTTACCCGATGAGCCTAGCCCGAAATCGATATTCCTCAAATTGCGCGAACTAAGAAACAACTGGTAAGAATACGTAACTTTATTAAGTAATTTTGTTACAGAGCTTATAGGCTAGAATAGCTATTAGGGTTTAATATGGGTGCCAAATTTTGATAAATTATGAAAAAATAGTAACGATAGAAATCAGAGGGCTATGTGATGTTTATTCAGACCGAGCAAACGGCAGAAGCGACAACTATGAAATTTTTCCCTGGCCGCACGGTAATGGAGTCCGGAACAGTAAAATTTTCCTCCTCAGACCAGGCATCACATTCGCCACTAGCCGAGAGGTTATTCCAAATACACGAAGTGACTGCTGTCGCTTTGGGTAAAGATTTTATTTCGGTCACCAGAACAGAAACGGCCGAATGGCAATTGGTAAAACCGGCGGTCCTTGGAGCAATTATGGAACATTTGATGGCTGGCAAGCCGGTAATGAGCGGAGAAACTGATAAATCTAGCAAAGATGAACCATCACCTTCTGTCGATGATGTGGAAGAGATCGTCAACCAAATAACAGAACTCCTTGAGACTCGAGTGCGCCCAGCAGTTACACAAGATGGCGGTGACGTAATTTTTCAAGAATTCAAAGACGGCAAAGTTATTCTCGAGTTCCAGGGTTCTGCGTTCCGTTTTAAGGACGGCATCACAAATATTCTTCGTCACTATGTACCGGAAGTAATAGGGGTTGTTGATCATAGAGATGCGAAACCAAAGCCTGGACTAGATACACCTGCGGGCAAGGCCGTTGCTGAGCTGCTGGATACTCAGATAAACCCAGCGGTCGCAGCGCACGGCGGATATATCGCCTTGGTTGATGTAGAGAAAGATACGGTTTACATCCGGCTGGAGGGTGGTTGCCAAGGTTGTGGCATGGCAGACGTGACCCTCAAACAGGGTGTGGAAGTAGAAATCAAGCGGGCGGTTCCTTCCATCGCACATGTCCTGGACGTGACTGACCATGGGGGCGGGGAAAACCCTTATTATCAACCCTCGAAGTAGTTCCTACTCGCTACCGCTATTGCTCGAGATTTTTCTGCGGTGAAGCGCCTCCTCCTACTAGTACCGTCAACAACGTACCGAACCACCGATTTTGTGAGAGCAGCTACACAGCTGGATGTGGAATTGGTGGTCGGTACAGAACAGAGTCAGTCACTAGAAAAAATTTCCGGTGGAACTCAGACTTTCGACTTTAAAAATCCCGTAAAGGGTTCCGAACAAATTGAGGCATTTTCAAAGAAATTCCCACTCGACGCTATTGTTGCGGTCGATGATGGCGCTGTAATGCTTGCCGCGCGCAGCAGTGAAGCTCTCTCACTTGCGCATAATAAGCCAGAAGCGGTAACTGCCACGCGCAACAAACACCGTCTTCGGCAACTTCTATACCAGGCTGGGTTACCATCTCCTGAATTCCAGCTGGCTAAAATATGCGAAAATTCTCAAAATATAGCTGCCAACATCACCTATCCGTGCGTTCTAAAGCCAGTAATGCTCTCCGCCAGCCAAGGTGTGATTCGTGCCGATAACCCAAGACAATTTGTAGCCGCTTTTGCACGAATAGCAACCATTCTCCAAGTCTCTGCGGCGCAGATGGATAGTAAGCCTGAAGATGAAAGCGTACGGCAAATACTCATCGAAAACTATGTGCCAGGTGTAGAAGTGGCACTCGAAGGTCTGCTGGTTAGAGGCCAACTCAATGTTCTAGCATTGTTTGATAAACCAGACCCACTTGAAGGGCCATACTTTGAAGAGACTATCTATGTAACTCCCTCCAGATTGTCGGAAGTGCAGCAACGAAAGATCGTCTTAGCCGCACAAGCAGCGATAAACACGGTCGGTTTGGAAGAAGGTCCGGTTCATGCAGAATTACGACTACACAACGAAGAACCAATTGTTATTGAGATTGCTGCTCGATCGATTGGAGGGTTATGCGGTCGCATTTTAGCGTTTGGAGCTGGGATCCGCCTGGAAGAATTAATCCTGAGGCATGCACTGGGTTTGCCAATTGACAATATGCGTAGAGAACAGAGGGCAGGCGGGGTAATGATGTTACCAATACCAAGGAAGGGAGTACTACGCGCTGTAAATGGTCAAGGTGCGGCGCTTGCTGTCGACGGGATCGGTGAACTGACAATTACGATTCATATTGGACAAAATGTAGTGCCGTTACCGGAGGGTCGTCAGTACCTTGGATTCCTATTCGCAAAGGCTGACGAACCCGCACTAGTAGAAGCGGCGCTTAGAGAAGCGCACAGACATCTTGAATTTTCTATTGAATAGATGGGTAATAAAGAGCGATTTAATTAAGTCGATAGACTTTAGACAGTCTCGGAACCATACTCACAAAACCGCGCAATTGTGAATGCTTCAACCGGTGTATCGGTTCGACCCAGCGCGATGAGTTCCGCCATTACCGCACCGACTGCCGGCCCCAGTTGGAAACCATGGCCACAAAACCCGAAAGCATGAAATAGTCCCTCGGTGGTCATACTCGGGCCTATTATGGGAATGTGATCAGGTAGATAACCTTCAATACCACTCCAGGTCCGAATTATTTGGACGTTTTCCAGTGCCGGAATAAAGCGGACTAAACGATCACTATGCCCGAGCGTGCTTTGGGGAAGGGACTGCGCACGAACTGTTTCAGTTGAGGCAGGGCCTTGCGGATTACCACCAAAGATTACATTTCCACGGTCAATTTGACGCAGGTAAATATGGCCGCCTCGGATTGAGAGAACAGTATTAATAAATTTTGGTATGGGCTCCGTAACGCCCACCTGAGGACCCTGTGGTTCAATAGGTGTACTTTCTCCAAATTTCTCCGCAATCCAATTACCCCAGGCGCCCGCACTGTTCAGAAGCGCTTCAGCGCGCACTTCAATCCCATTTTTGGTAGTTACAATAAAACTCTGACCATCGTGGGCAACCGAATCCACCGCGGAAAATTCACGAATTTCTGCACCAGCTGCCCGCGCGGCGCGTGCGAATGCTGGAGCTACTAATCGCGGATTTGCGCATCCATCAAATGGGGTGAACGCCGCACCAACAATATCTTTTCCAAGGTAGGGATAGCGCTCACCCAGCATGTTGCGGCCAATCATCTCCATTTCCAACCCATATTCATTTGCATGCTGTTTATATGTCTCCAGATCGGTGAGATCCTCCTCACTGTACACACATTTTAAATTCCCGATCGTCTCATATTCGCAGTTGTCACCTATCATCTCCGCCAACCGCTGCCAGATTTCACGTGATCGACGCGCAAGCGGCAGTTGGGGCAAATAGCGATCGCTTTCACGGACATTACCGAAATTAACACCACTCGCCTGCGAGGCTATAAATCCACGCTCAAGTAATATAACTGAGCGATCCAGCATGCGTAGGTGGTAGGCTGCAGAACTTCCCATGATTCCGCCACCAACTATGACGACATTTGCCTGAATACACTCCATTAGTTGCTCGGTGTTATGGCCAGTGGTTTGATTGGAGCCTGACCCCGCAGCCGACTGACCGCTTCAAGCGTCAGTCCCAAGGTATCTGCAAGCAGTTCCGATCCGGCTTGACCACAATAGCGTCCTTGACATCGCCCCATACCAATACGCGTAAACGCTTTTGCTTTATTTACTTCCAACGCTCCCAACTCAGTCGAAGCGTAACGAATTTCGCCGGCTGTGATAGCCTCACAGCGACATATAATGGTATCATCCGCAACTTTTTTAATAAGTTCGACGGGCAAAGGAAACGCCTTATCAAGGGCTCGGCGAAAGCTTGTAAGCCGCTTGAGTCGCCGCCGTAGATGTGCAACATGACGCTTTTTGACGGGGCACCCCATATCCTCCAGCGCCGCATAGGCTGCTAGAGCACCGGACAGCTCAGCTGATTCGGCCCCAACAATTCGTTGACTGTCGCCAGCTAAATACAGACCACTTACGCCCGTCCGACCATCCGTATCAGTCACGGGAAGCCACTGACGGCATTCGGGATCGAAGAAAAATTCACAATGTGCCAAATCGGCAATTTGTGTTTCAGGTCTTAGCCCGAAACCCATCGCCACAGCGTCCGACTCAATTGTCAGCACCTCACCAGCACTATTGCTAAATACAAGACCCTCGACATGCGCCCCACCTTGTACTGCCCTAGGAATAGCACCCTGATACAAGGGAACCCCGCTCGACCAAAGATACCACATATAGTAGAGACCTTTGGAAAAGGTTGAGCTGTTTGCAAGCAAACCCCAACAAGCACTAGCCTTGGTCAGAAAAGATGTCGTATCAACGACGGCTGCCACTTCAGCACCAGCTTTAGCATACTGATATGCAACGAGGTAAAGAAGCGGCCCTGTACCAACGAACACCGTACGTTGACCAACACTGCAAGCTTGATATTTAAGCGCTATCTGTGCACCGCCGAGGGTAAAAACACCGGCTCTAGTCCAACCGGCGAATGGTAACACCAGATCGGTGGCACCAGCAGCAATAATTGCTGAATCGAACGAAACCTCGCCCTGTACCCCTTCATTCTCTGTAAATAGGGTCGTTTTGTAAATGTTCCATGCCAAGGTTGAGGGACGATAGTCAATCTTATCTCGAATACTATCAAAAGAAGTCTGTACCTGCTTAGCCTTCCCCGCCTCCATGCCGTATATCGTCTTCGCAGGTCGGCTAAATCCAGGCGGCTGTCGGCGATAAATTTGCCCACCGCTCTGAGGATTTTCGTCGACTACAGTAGGAATCAGACCCGCTCGCACAATTATCTCAGCGGCACGAATTCCGGCGGGCCCGGCGCCAACTATGACTACGGTTGGTGCTGCCATGGCCCATCAGGGTCGCCGGTTATAACCTCCAAACCATCGCTGACAAAAGTGGTACATGCACGGATACGCCTACCGCTCACAAGCCAAATCCAACAGTCCTGACAAGTACCCATTAGGCAAAACCCAGCACGGGGCTCCCCCGTAAACTCCAAATTTCGCAAGTGTCGAGTATGATTGAGAACAGCTGTCAGGACAGTGTCTCCCTCCAATGCGGAAACATGTTTTCCATCTATTCTAAATTGGATAGATCCGCGTCCAGTTTCGGCTTTTCGTTCGAATTGGGCAGTCACAATGAAAATAAATATTGGAGGTAAAAAATCACGAGAAGCCCCCCTTTGCAAAAAGTTTGTACGGCGTTGTTATGCGTGGAGAGAGCGAGACAACACAGAGAACTCAAATTCGAACCCTATCAATGTGCTAATTAACTGTTAATACTTCATCACCCAAGGGTCCGAGATCTTGCCTACGCAATGCTCGTCCCGGTCTGATCTCCGTCGATTGCCCACCTTGCCAGACTATTCTACCGTTGACCATAACCATCTCAATGCCTGCCGATTGTCGTGTTGGATTCTCAAACGTAGCTTTATCAATAACCGTATTGGAGTCAAAGAGAACCAGGTCGGCGAATGCACCCGGCCGCAAAACACCTCTATCAACAAGACCAAAACGGGCGGCTGGAAGACTCGTCATCCGTCGCACTGCCTCTTCCAGGCTAAACAACGCTGTCTCTCGTGCATAATGCCCGAGCACCCTTGGAAAGGTACCCCACAGGCGCGGGTGCGGGTGGTTGTCGTTGGGTATACCATCCGAGCCAATCATCGTATGGGGATATGCAAGAATGCGTCGCACGTCCTCTTCATCCATAGCGAAAAATACCGCACCAGCAGGTAAGAGTTGCTCCGCTGCCTCAGTCCTATCACATCCCATTTCGGCTGCAATTTCATCCAAATCGCGTCCAGCAACATCGGGTCGTTTTGCCGATCCTGTAACTATAATTTTGGCAACTTCATTGACGCGCGTGGGGTCCAGCATCGTTGAAGATGCGGCATAAGGGTATACATCCAATCCTATCGACTGATGCTCCCTCGCCCTGTCAATCATGGCCAGTGTTTCCTGCGAACGACCATGATTTGCCTTCCCGGCACATTTGTGATGAGAAATTATAATTGCTGCCCTTGCTGCATTGCCGATTGAGAATGTTTCTTCAAGTGATTGGGCTACACCGTCTGCTTCATCACGCATGTGTGTTGTGTGGATGCCACCGTTAAGCGCTTTAGCCAACTCAATAATCTCTGAAGTAGGTGCCTCTATCGCGGGAGGATAATAGAGACCAGTACTCAAACCGAGAGCACCATCTTCAAGTGCTGTTTCCATATGTTGTCTCATAGTCTTAACCTCATCGGCATCCGCCGCACGGTCAAGCCGATCCATAGCCGCTACCCGCAAAATCGAATGACCGACCTGGCAGGCCATGTTAACGGCAGGCGGGTCATTGTCTAGTGCCTCCATATAATCGCCGAATGTTGCATAAAAATGTTGCGGATTTGTAGCTACGAGATCGATTGGCGCTGGTGGTCTTCGATCGATTGTGAGTGGAGCGAGACTTATACCGCAATTTCCTGCTATCACTGTCGTGACTCCCTGACTAACCTTGAAAGGCATCAATGGCTCATCAAGCAACGCGCGATCGTCATGCGTATGCGCGTCTATGAACCCTGGCGCGAGCGTTTTGCCATTTGCATCTACCTCTATGGAGGAAGTCATATTTTCTAAGTCACCAACCGCCAAAATTCGATCGTCGGTAACTGCAACATTCGCGCACACCCCTGGATTACCTAAACCATCTATCACATCCGCACCGCGGATGATGTAGTCAGCGCGTACATTGCTATTAGTCATCATACCTAAATTCCTCGCTATCGATTTTTATCATTCAATTATGTTGTTTACTAGTTGTCCTAATATAGGCTCGATTTCAGAACTAAACGACAGTTCTGACTAAGCCTAATCAGACACTGGTTCTAACCTGAATTGGCCGTTCGAGGGAGGCACGACAGCCCGCTCGAATGGCTTATCCAATTGCGGCACCCAGTCGTAAGGGTAGCGATAGGCTCTAAAGACATCACTGAAAAACATACTCCTGTCCTCTAATAGATTGTACGGACTAATGTGTTCCCAGACGATTTCGCAATCCGGCGTGACCTCAAAAATGCGCCCACATTTCGACTCGGTGATCAGCGTATTGCCATTCGGCAAACGCTGAGCACCACTTTCCCAACAGCTATAGAACCGAGAATCTTCACCCTGGGACGGGAAGCCCGCGGTCCGCGCTGTATACTCCCATACAAGTTCGAGTGTGACAGGGTTGATTTCCAGAACGCGCGAGCTATCTCGAAGCGCGTTAAAGGTCCCGTCAGGTGCACCGGGATTAGGGTCTCCAAACCCACCAGCCCCGCCATTATCGAACACTAGGACGTTTCCTTCACCGGGCAGACCCTTTGGAATAATATGAGCATGATGTGGGCCGATAATACAGCCGAGCTTTCTCAGCGCGGGATCCATCGAATAGTCGGGTCCGACTTTCCAAACGATTTGTCCCGTTTTTTTTGAAATAATATAGAGGATCGTACCCCTGTCATCTGTAATGATGTTGTCAGGATGGAAGCGCTCATCCCCGGCATCAAACCACCTGTTTGGACCTACATAGGAAACAGTATTCTGGAAGACTGCGAGTCTGTCCTCACAACGGCGCATAATCGCTTTCTTTGCGGCCTCGCTGTGTCCAAACTGCTCGAAATTCTCCGCAGGCATCCAGTCCCAGACAATTTCTCCATCCCACGTTACCTCTACCATCCGGGTGGTGCGCGGCAAATAGTCTCTTGTGATCTCAGGCCAGTGACCACTCCGATAACTTAGCATAAGAGTCCGGCCTCCTTCTATTTTCGGCGTCAACCCAGGCACGTAATAACCGACCGGGCAACCTTCACGAACCAAGTCGTGGTTTTGTCGAGCTGACCAGGAAACTCTGCCATCGAATTCGACCTGAACTGCGTTACCGAATTTCCATTCGACATTGCCGTCCCAGTCTTCCTGAACTACATCATCGCATCCCACATGGTGATCGAAACTTGTTGTCACACGCCCGGCTTGGCCCCCGAGAATTCGGCCATCGGGTAACATGTTGATCATGAATCCATTAAACTGTGGCCAATTCCGAACCACCTTGCCATTCATATCGACGAGCACCGCACCTATATCACCAAGTTTGCTATCATACAGCGTATATCCATTAAAACATTTTTCAGGCTTGTAAATTGTCGTCCCCGTCGGAAAAATAGTTTGCATGGCTCCACCTTTGAATGAGTGACTTTTTTATTTAACTGCCAGGGAGACTGCATTCCCTCCCCAGACTAAATAACTAATAAGTTATTGATAAAATTGGTGCCCCCGGGGAGACTCGAACTCCCACGCCCTTACGGGCAACAGAGTTTGAGGCTGCCGCGGCTGCCAATTCCGCCACAGGGGCTCCATCTAAGCCTTGGCCAGGCACCACGAAAATGGGCCGGATATTATCCGTTGGCCACTTAATAATCATAGTCGTACCCAGCACTGGGTCAACGAAGGTTATATATCGGATTAATAAAAAATGAGAATTTCCACTGATTACTATTGGAAAACCTTTAATCATATAAAGACCTGGCTGTACTACACGAGAATTTCAGTTCAGCTAACAATTGTGGTGATCTAGTATGTCACATGTTCACACTTATCTAATTATCAGAGATTAACATAGCAAGAAATACTGGAGGTTAAGTGAAGGCAATAGTGCGACGGCTCTACGATTGGATGATGGGCAAAGCTAGCCATCGTCATTCAATTTCATGGTTAGCGATTGTAAGTTTTTTAGAGAGCTCAATTTTTCCTATTCCGCCAGATGTCTTGCTAATTCCGATGATATTGGCGCAACGGGCGCGTGCATGGGTATACGCTACAATTTGCACCATGGCCTCGGTGATAGGCGGGATCGTCGGCTATGGAATCGGTATTCTACTATTTAAGAGTATTGGGCGCCCAATCATGGAGCTGTACGGCTACTCGGCCGAATTTGATCGCTTCCGTGACTATTACGATTCATACGGTGCGTGGATCGTCGTAATCTTTGCCGTCACTTTCCTACCTTATAAGGTTGTTACCATCGCAAGTGGCGTAGCGGTTCTTGAACCGTTTAGTTTTATTCTTGCGTCGGTTCTTGGACGTGGTATTCGTTTCTTCACCTTAGCAGTTCTTTTGTGGTATTTCGGTATGCGCGTCCGTGCTTTCATAGAAGCGCGGCTCGGTCTGGTGATGGGGGTTTTTGTCGCCTTGCTAGTTGCTGGTTTCTTCATTGTGAAGTTTTCCTTTTGATGCCGCGCGAGGCGAAGGTACATATATTGGGGTCATTCAATATTGGACCGGCCGGCATCACGGCGGGTATATTGCTGACAAGCCTTGGGATTCTGGCTTCGGCTTATGCGTCACAATATTTTGGTGGAATTGAGCCCTGTCGACTTTGCCTGTATCAACGTTGGCCCTGGTGGATAACAGTTGGTTTTGGCTTTGTTGCGTGGTTAGTAGCGCCGAGCCGGCCACATTGGCCTTTGGCTATGTCGCTGTGCGGAATAACACTTATTTTCGGTACCGTGCTCGCGGTTTATCACGTAGGCATAGAGCAAAACTGGTGGCTAGGACCAGCGAGCTGCACAACCAATGGAACACCCACATCTCTAGAGGAGCTAAAAAGTCAGATTTTGGCCACACCTATCTCTTCGTGCGACCAAGTTCCGTGGTCCCTGTTTGGTATATCCCTCGCAGGTTATAACGCCATCGCCTCATTTTTAGTCGGCGGTATTTCATTGGCTGCCGCGTGGCGAATTGGTAGAGGAAAATCTTTATGAGTAAAAATAGAAATAAAAAAAAGCGTCCTCTCATAGGGAAGTTGCCTGCATATTTACCAGGTGATATTGAGCCGGATGAGTTTTTGCGCCAAATAATTCGGGTCGATCAGGCTGGTGAATTTGGTGCCACGCGCATATACGAGGGGCAACTTGCAGTTCTGCGTCATGGTCCGGACGCGGACGCCATCCGCGAGATGGCCGATCAGGAAAAGCGCCATCTCGCAGAATTTGATAGAATTCTTGTTGAACGACGAATAAGGCCAAGCATCCTCAGCCCTTTATGGTATAGCGCTGGCTACACGCTCGGTGTGATATCGGCCCTCTTAGGTCCGAGAGCTGCCATGGCCTGTACGGTCGCAGTAGAAGAAGTAATTGACGAGCATTATTCTGAGCAAGTGGACGCTTTGGGGGAGAACGACGTCAACTTGAGAACCTTGATTGAGAGATTTCGGCAAGATGAGTGTGCCCACCGTGACCTCGCGCTTGAGAGGGGCGCCGAACAAGCGCATGGTTACACACTAATGACAGAAATTATAAAAGCCGGATCGCGACTATCTATCTGGCTTGCCAAACGCTTCTAACGATCGCCCCCCCTGCCAATCCACATACATTTATTTTTGCGGCAACTCCTTTTAAACTTGCTCTGAGTAGTATCTAAGGTTCGAGTTCTGTGTCCCAATAAAGAAAATCCCCCCAGCTTTCATGAAGAAAATTTGGTGGAAAGCTTCTACCATTTTCTTGCAATAACCAACTGGTAGGTTGTACGACATTGTGGCGGGGAAACATACGTGCAGCCATTGGCAAACGACCACCCTTGTGAAGGTTACAGTCACTGCAAGCAGTAACGACATTCTCCCAGGTTGTGCGTCCGCCACGGGAGCGCGGCGTAACATGATCGAAAGTGAGTTGATGAGCCGGACCAGGCTCGCCGCAATATTGACATGTAAAATGGTCACGAAGAAACACGTTGAAACGCGTGAAGGCCGGTCGTGGTGCGGGTGGCACATACTCCTTCAACGCGATGACGCTTGGAAGTTTAACTTCCAAGCTTGGCGAGCGCACGACTTGTTCATATTCTGAGATTACATTTACGCGTCTAAGGACGACCGCTTTAATTGTTTCCTGCCATTGCCACAGTGAAAGAGGGAAGTAGCTGAGCGGCCTAAAATCCGCATTCAATACCAAAGTTGGACACTCGTTCAATTGTTGCATCGTGTCACGACTTCCGCGATATCCTCCGCCTACAACCTCTGACGAATACCCTTGAGAGTGAGTTAATCCACTACTTTGATAGCTGATAATGCTATTTCATACAACAAAATCGCTATTTTAAGCCAGTTTTGATTGAATTATGGGAATTAAGTTCAACTACAACGATACTAACGCAATTAGACCACGAGGTGTTCCCGAAGGAACTCACCGCCAATTAAAAGGCCTTCCGTGTCAATCGAGTGTCCTAGGCCCGGACGAGAGATTGACTTAACAGGTACGCCAACCGCTGTCAGCGCACTGGTGGCGACGGCCATCGATTTGAAGGGAACAACAGTGTCGGCATCACCGTGCACCAGTAGTGTTGGTGGCCGTACACGGATATCTTCAACTATTCTATCGGGTGCTATCAGCTTACCAGAAAATCCAACAATGGCAGCCACAGGCTTAGGAAAACGCAAAGCAACATGTAGCGCCATCATCGCCCCTTGGCTAAATCCGACAATGGAAATATGGTCAAAGTTGAGATTGGTACGCTCAAGTTCTGTTTTGATGAATGCGTTCAAAATAGATGCTGCTGTCTCCATGCTGCTTTGACCCTGATCCAACAACAGGTCGTCCGCAGTACTGAACCATTGTCGACCTAGCGGCGACCTATCACACTGGAATGGAGCATTTGGTGATATGAATTGGGCATGGGGCAGGAGTTTAGACCAATGGGGAGCAAGACCGATGAGGTCATGACCATCGGCGCCCAACCCGTGCAATAATATAATCAATTGGCGCGGCTTGCCTAAAGCTTCAGGGCCGTAAGTTGGTCCATTAAGCGTTTGTTGCATAGATGTGCGTCCCTCGTTCATTTTGGCAAACTATCATCACTGAATTTTTCACTGCTATAATATTGCCACATTAGGAGGGCGACAATTCCACGCCAAGGTCGCCATGGTTCCGCTATTGCCTCCATGAGGTCTCTGTTTGGTCGCTCTTTAAGTCCCTTCAAGTGCTTTACTGCCGTTACAACAGCCAGGTCGTCTGCGGGCCATACATCTGCACGACCAAGTGCAAACAGAAGATAGATTTCTGCGCTCCAACGACCTATACCTTTAATTTGAATTAATCTTTCGACGGCCTGGTCTTCGGTTAAATCAATGAGTTCTTCAGGGTCAAAGTCTCCTGAAACAATCGCCTGTGCAAGTAAACGGCTATATTCTATTTTTCGACTACTCAGGCCGAGAACAGTTAAGATCCCTTTGTCGAATCTAAGAAAATTCTCGGGTGAAAGAGGGTCAACTGTGGCGATCAGCCGATTAAGAATTGCCGATGCTGCGGCAGCAGAAATTTGCTGTGCGGTAATAATTCCAATAAGTGTAGCAAAGCCGGGTTCACGGTATGGATTTGGCGGATTACCAACCGCGCCTAATACGCGCCTCAGGTCAAGGTCCTTTCTAGAAAGTTCTTTAAGAGCGTCGGCTATGAATTTATCAGTAATGGCCATAACATTCGATATTTCTAAGCTTCGGGATTAATGCCAGCACAATGTTTATCACCCGCTTCGCACCAAGTCCTACCGGACACCTACACATCGGTCACGCCTATAGTGCACTTTTCGCCTGGCGTATAGCTAAACGTTCTGGTGGTCAATTCTTGCTGCGGATCGAAGACATAGATCATATTCGATCACGACCGGAGTTCCAGGACTCTATTTTTGAGGATCTTGAGTGGATCGGTATACAATGGGATAAACCGGTGCGATTGCAGTCTAAATACTTGACCGATTATAAAAAGGCACTGGTGGAGTTGGCTGACAGAGATCTTCTCTACCCTTGTTTTTGTACACGTAAGGACATTCGAAAGGAGATTGCTAGGGCAAGTGCGGCCCCTCATGGACCAGAAGGCCCTATATACCCAGGAATTTGCCGTAATCTGAACAAGTCTGAGTGCGATGCGAAGATAAATAATGGAGAATCATTTGCATTGCGATTAGATGTAGATAAGGCAGCGGACCTTGCTGGGCCACTCACCTTTATTGACCATAATGTAGGGAGAATAAACGTCGATCTCTCAATATTCGGCGACATTGTTCTAGCGCGGAAGGACGTGGCGGCAAGTTACCATCTAGCAGTAACTGTTGACGATGCATTACAGGGTGTAACAATGGTTACGCGCGGCGAGGATCTATTGTCAGCCACTCATGTTCATAGACTTTTACAGGCTCTACTCGGTTTGCCAGAACCCCAATACCACCATCACCGTATGTTGACAGATGACGACGGGAAACGTCTTGCCAAACGAGAAGGTGCCGTAACACTTAAATCTCTCCGTGAATCAGGTAAGACACTGGCAGATGTCCACGCTATGATTGAAATTTTGTAAAACAGAAGCTGATCTAGGGACGAAGTTTTCGACAAAGCGCCACATAATCTGGCTCATTATCAGGCGTCAAAATTCCGTGACGAATAAGAAAGTCTATAATGACCAAATTACAATTGAATTTGAATAAACGGGTATCGCGCACTGCTTCAGCTACGCGCGCTATGGGCCATAGCTCGAATTTCTCAACCTCACCATCAACATTTATTGGCGTAAAATCTGCCGGCAGCTCCAAGTCATAGCAAAACATCTGATCGGGCTTCAGCCCCGCAGATAACTGGTGTACGTACGAGATCATACCGACAGCGACAGCACGATTAGATATCTCTGTTGGAATACCGGCCTCCTCTTGTGATTCCTTGATAACGTTAGCTCGAAGAGAAATTCCAATAGGCTGTCCACCAGCTACCATGTTATCGAGTAATCTTGGATATGTTGGCTTGTTCTTTGCACGCCGAGCGACCCACATGTGAAGTCCATCACCGAATCGAACATAGCCATTCACATGCACCCCCCAGGCACGAATGCCGAGCGTTGGGCACGCTGCCCGCTCAATCTGCATCAATGGCTCGTCTCCCCAATCTACCATTACCGGATAGGGTTCATCACGCCACCCTGAGATCAAGTCCAACTCCTCTAGTCCCCTAAGAGCACGTTCGACAGTGCTACTTCGTGTGGCAAATTCTTTCGCTATTGGAGCAATCGAGACTGAATATTCACTAACCGCAAATGCTTCGGGCCATCGGGCAATAATTCCAACCAGTCTATTATGAATCCAGCCCACATTTTTTTTGCCTAGTGTTAACGGCAAAAAAGTCGACATATCCGCGTTGTTGCAGTTCTTAATATGATCGAGGTAGCTCAAATGTCTACTCGTCAAACAACAGGCAGTTCAGACATCTGTTTCTTCAATTGCAATAGCACCCTCAGATAGGAACGCATCGATCTCCGCTTCATCAAAACCAAGCTCCAACAATACTTCTCTCGTGTGCTGACCAAATCGTGGAGCACCAAGAAGACTAGGACTTGCCGTGTTGGAAAGCTTAATTGGTGGTCCAATTGCCTTTGTCTTACCACCCTCTGGATGAGCTACGTCCAATACCATATTCCTTGCTAGTACCTGTGGATCGGATTGCATTTGGGTGATGTCGAGTACAGGCCCTGCCGGGATCCCGGCTTCCTCCATAAGTGCAAGCCAGACGGAACTAGGTCGACTCTTGAACAGCGGCGTGAGTACATTTACTAGCCGGTCAAGATTAGCCATTCGTTCTTCGTTGGATACGAAGTCTGGATCTTCTGCTAATTCCCTCGCCTCAATGACATCGAGAAGCCTTAGCCAGTTGGTCTGGTTTGCTGCCCCTACATTGATCCAACCGTCAGCTGTCGGAAACGACTGATATGGTGCCAACAGTGGATGCGCGGAGCCAAGTGGTGAAGCTGCCTGCCCCGTAGCAAACCCTATTGCCGATTGCCAGTATGTTTGTGTAACGCCCGCTTCGAGTAGCGAGGTATCAACTAACCCTCCTTCTCCCGTTTTCAACATCCTTACATAGGCAGCCACGACACCCAATGCTGCGAGAATTCCAGCTGTAATATCAGTGACTGGAGCTCCAACCTTGACCGGCGCACCACCAGGATGTTCGCCAGTAATACTCATTAGCCCACTCATTCCCTGTGCTATTAAATCAAATCCACCACGATCCGCATAGGGACCTGTGCGACCAAATCCGGAAACTGTGCAATAAATCAGAGTAGGGTTTGTGACCTTCAAGTCCTCGTATCCGAATCCAAATTTTTCCATGGTACCTCGGCGAAAATTTTCAATAACAATGTCGGATTCGTTAATAAGGCGCGATAATACCCGGCGACCGCCTTCTGTCCTGAGGTTTAAAGCGAGCCCCTTTTTATTTCGGTTAACCACCAAGAAGGCAGCAGAAACACCATCGATCGATGGTGGTAAAAAGCGCCTCGTATCATCTCCACCGGGAATTTTTTCTACCTTGATTACCTCAGCACCTAAATCCGCCAACATAAGCCCACAAACCGGACCAGCCATTATATGAGCTAATTCAATCACGCGCGCGCCATCTAATGGTTTCATCTTACCGGCTCTTGAATTTGGGTTTAGTTTTTGCAATGAACGCGTGACGACCAATTTTAAAATCTTCTGTTCCGAAGCACGCAAATCCTTCTTCTAATTCGTCATCATCGAGTTTTCTTGACTCTAGCATACGGGCAACAAATTTCTTGTGCCAACGATGAACGAGTGGCGCTCCCTCAGCTATGCACTTGGCGGCTTTAAGTGCTTCCGTTTCGACATCTTCATCAGGGACCACTCGGGTGACTAATCCCATCTCTTTTGCTTCCCTTGCTTCATAAATTCGAGCCTCAAGGAGTATCTCCAAAGCTCGCACTTGACCTACCAATCGTATAAGACTGTTCAACTCCGGATAAGCCATGGTCAGACCAATTTTTGCAATCGGCACACCGAATCGACTTGATCTTCCACAGATCCTTACGTCACAAGAGCCAGCAATTTCGAGGCCACCTCCAACACAGATTCCATATATCATCGCCACAGTCGGTACTGGACAATCGGAAATTACGTTGAGAGTTGAGTGCATCAGAGCTCCATATTCACGGGCCTGGGGTATATTTGATCGCTCAATTTCGAATTCAGCAATGTCATTACCGGGGCTGAAAGCTTTAGTTCCCGCTCCTCGCAGAACTATACAACGAAGTGAATCGTCACGCGAAAGACTTTCAATGACACGGCCCAACTCCCTCCACATAATCTTTGTAAGTGCATTAAGCTTACTCTCACGATTGAGCGTTACAGTAGCTATACCGCCATCTCGGAATAATAATATGTTATCTGTTTCCATAGTCATGTCTGACATTTTTCACCTTTGGCTGTGGTCCCCAAGATATGGCAGGAATTGAGCCACTGGCCAAGCCGATTTACTGCATACATTAAATTTATGAAGGGAATACAACATGATCAACGCAGCAATTATCGGGATGGGATGGTGGGGGAAGCAGGTCGTAGAGAGTTTGAGCGGTAAGACAGATAAGATCCAGTTGATACGTGCGGTCGATGTAAATCCAGAACCAATTGCAGGCTTTTGCAAGAAACGTGCCATTATTTTAACTAATGACATTCAAGATGCGATCGATGATGCCACGGTTGATGCCGTAATTCTGTGTACTCCGCATCTAGCTCATGAGGAGCAAATTGCCCGTGTAGCCGCAGCCAAAAAACATGTTTTTTGCGAGAAGCCACTTGGCTTAACAAGGAAGAGTGCAGAAAACTCAGTTGCTTCATGCAAAAGAGCGGGTGTGGTTCTAGGTATTGGTCATGAGCGTAGATACGAACCACCGATGGAGGAAATTAAACAACTTATTGAGAGTGGCCAATTGGGAACAGTCATGCATGTCGAATCCAATTTCTCACATGACAAATTTGTTGACATACCACTCGATAATTGGCGAGCAGATTTACGAGAAGCACCAGCCGCCGGGATGACGGGAATGGGTATACACCTGACCGACAGTTATATAGATATGGTGGGCCGTATATCTGAGACGTATGCCACCACTACTAAGCGGATAGTAGAGTTGCCCGCAGGCGATATCATTGCGGTCCAATTTAAATTTTCAGATGGTCCAACAGGTTTTCTCTGCGCGATTTCAGCAACACCCTTCTACAGCCGTTTTACAGTATTTGGATCGGATGGTTGGGCAGAAGCAAGCGATAGCGCCCATCCGGAAAAACTCGGGACAAGCCATTTAACCGTATGTGGTAAGGATGGGCACAGAATCGAGACTGATTTTAAACCGTTTGATTCTGTTAAAGCCAACTTCGAGGCATTTGCGGATGCCATAGAAGGGCACAAAATGTATAGGTTTTCAGAGGAGCAGTTAGTTCATAATATTGCTACCTTAGAAGCAATTCGTAAATCCGCTGAATTGGGTCAACCGGTAAAGGTTGAGTGATTAGCGACACCAATGAAGCGTTAACTTTTAAGAATGGACTATCGTATCTATAAATGAACTACAATGTTTAATACTATTCCACGAATAAGTCCGCTGGG
Source organism: uncultured Flavobacteriales bacterium (assembly GCA_964419045.1). GTDB lineage: Bacteria > Pseudomonadota > Alphaproteobacteria > UBA8366 > CAVOAK01 > CAVOAK01. The sequence continues at coordinate 172,994 of CAYQNO010000009.1, read as the reverse complement.
ATGTATCGTGAGCATGAATTAGTTAAGGAGAAGAAGCATGAAAAATCTCAATGTGGGGATTATTGGGACCGGCTGGTGTGGTGGTATTCGCGCCAATACTTGCGCTTCGAGTCCGCTGGTAGATGAAGTTCATATAGCGGAAATTAACCCTGATCGTCTAGCTGAGGTTGCGGCTGAATCTGGCGCTCGCATAGCCACATTAAATTACAAAGAGTTACTGGAGGACGACAAAATTGATGCCTTCATCATTTCAGCTACTCCCGAAGAAACTCATTATCCGATGACTCGCGAGTGTCTTCTAGCCGGCAAACATGTGCTACTAGAAAAACCACTAGCGCTCGAACTGGATGAGGCAGACGAACTTATCGCGCTCTCGGAAAAAGAAAATCTTAAATTTGCAATCGGCTATTCACAGCGCTTCAATCCGAAATTCGCATATGTCAAACAGTGTATAAGTGATGGGACACTGGGCGAGCCGGTGAGCGCACTGGTTAGTCGCCACATTACACGAAATCTTGGCAAGAAAATTAGCGGACGAATAAAACTTTCTCCTGCTGCGATGGAAGCCACTCATGATATCGACTTCGTTCTCTGGTGCTTAGAACCTGCGAAACCGATCCGCGTATACGCACAAGCGGTTTATCGTGTGATGAAACCTATTAACGATGTCTCGGATTGTATGTGGATTACAGTCACCATGGATGATGGCACAGTCTTCACGATTGGTGCCGGCTGGATAATGCCGCCTGCCTACCCAAATTTCTCTTCAACAACAATTGAGTTTATAGGCTCCGAGGGTGCACTGATGGTTGATGATAGCCATCGTGATGTCGTTCTAAGCAGAATGGACCAAGGAACAGTATTTCCGATGTCTACAATGCCGGGTGAACCGGTTGGACATGTATTTGCTGGTCCAATGTCAAATGAGACGATTCATTTCATTGAAGCAGTTGCATACGATCGACCGGTCATGGCAACCCCAGCACAGGCGCGCCAGGTAATGGAGGTCTATATGGCTGCCGATTTATCTGCTGAGAGTAACGAGCCTGTCACATTACCGTTAGCAATGCCTCGGGAATCCCCGCTTGCAGCCGCAGGCTAGGATAGCCATCTAGCGTACATCGAATAAGAACAATAAGAGCGTAAGACTAACTGCGGATAGAGCAGTCGAGGCAAATACCGCCGAAGTAGCCGGTACGACGCTGATCGAATAGCGCTGAGCGAATAAAAAGGCTATAACCCCCGTTGGTAACGCGGCAACAAGAACACCTACCTGCATCCAGAGTTCGGAAACATCGAAAACAAAACTAGCGAGCCCCCATACAATTATTGGGTGAATAGCTAGTTTTAGGACAACCATCAGCGACACCTCGGATGTGTTTCCGGCTATTCTATGTTGGGTCAAGGCAGCACCTGTTGCAAATAGTGCGATTGGTGGTCCCGCACTACCCAGCATCGAAGCAATATCGTCAACTGGTCCGGGTAACTGGATCGAAAACCAGTTAAATACTAGACCCACTACAGTAGCGGTGACAGGTGGACTCGAAAGTAGTGAACGGCCAACCCTCAATGGAATGTGCCTCAAGCCCTGATCACGACCACGGCTGATCTCGATAATAGAGGTAACAGTTGGGAACAAGAGGGGATTAGAAAACACTATAATCAGAAACAACGGAAGTGCAGCCTGTTCACCGTAGGTCGTAAGGACCAAGGGGATCCCTAATAATACTAAGTTGGAATGAGAGGCTCCTGTACCAAGAATGGTTTGTTCGTCAACGGCTCTACCAAATCCGAACCGGCCTACTATCATTGCTACAATGAATACAGCCGCAGCTCCCAGATAATAGGAAAGTAAGAATCCCCAATTAACTGTCGACGGCAATTCAATCGTGGCGATGGTGCGAAACATCATCACTGGAACCGCAAAGTTAAATACGAACAGAGACAAACCGCGGATTGCCGATTCATCAAACATGCGGAATTTGCCAGCGACAAATCCTATCAACACAAGACCAAACACCGGCAATACGATGTCTAGAACAATTTCCAAATTACGACTCGATTAAGGTCTGCTTAGTTATTGTGAAGCCTCGCTCATGATGACAATTTTTGCAAGAAATTTGGTATGCTCTAGCTTTGCTATGTGTAAGCTATTAGATACAAGTGTGACGGTGCCTACTATCTCGACTGAAGTGGAGCCACTCCGTAAGGACAACATTCTACCCTTCTCCACGACGCAACACAGAGTGCAACCCGCGGCAAATTGCCGCCCTAAAGAACGACCAAAATTGAGCTTTGAGGAAAAGCGACTAGGATTACACGTACCAGAATGATGTGGGCAATCTCGATATTATGGTTGTGGGAGTATTTGCATAACTTTGAATACAAATTACAGTCCTGCTGTTTTCACTTATTCTGTAATATTGTTAACAGAACTTATAATATAGGCAGCCATGGTTCGACTGACGCGCATATATACGGGTGGTGGCGATAGAGGAGAGACCTCCCTTGGAGACGGCACTCGTGTGGTAAAATACTGTCGGCGCGTAGAGGCTTTCGGTACTGTTGATGAGGCAAATTCGACTATTGGGCTAGCTCGTCTTCATGCGAGAGGCGAGTCTGATGATATCCTCACGCGTATACAAAATGACCTCTTCGACCTAGGTGCAGATTTGTGTACCCCTGAGACAGGTCGCCGCACGGAGGGTGCGTTGCGGATAACAGAAGAACAAGTTGATAGGCTTGAGAGCGAAATTGACGGCATCAACAAGGGATTAGCGCCACTCGATAGTTTTGTACTACCAGGCGGTAGCCCTCTTGCCTCTAATTTACACTATGCGCGGACCGTAATCCGACGTGCTGAGCGCCTTGTCACTTTTCTTGCGGTCGAAGAGAAAGTAAATAACAGTGCCGTAAAATATCTAAATAGACTTTCCGACCTACTATTTGTGATGGCACGTCAAGCCAACAATGACGGAAAAAGTGAAGTACTTTGGGTTCCAGGCGCCACACGCTCCCCAACTTCTTGACACCACAGATAGTATCCTAAAAACTCTAAAGAAATTTAGTTGATCAGATATGCCTGATTCAAATCATTTTCACATGAGTACGACCATGAAAATACTTGTCGCCGTGAAAAGAGTCGTAGACTACAACGTGAAGGTACGCATCAGGGCGGATGGCACCGGTGTGGAGACAACAAACGTCAAGATGTCGATGAATCCTTTTGACGAAATTGCAGTGGAAGAGGCAATTCGTTTAAGAGAAGCAAACCAAGCAAATGAAATTATTGCCGTATCTATGGGTCCGGAGCAATGTCAGGAAACTGTGAGAACAGCATTGGCCATGGGTGTAGATCGGGGTATTCATGTAAAGTGTAGTAAAGAATTGCAACCTCTCGCGGTAGCAAAACTTCTGGTAGAGATCGTAAAGAGGGAAAGTATTGGTCTCGCTATCCTTGGAAAACAGGCGATAGATGACGACAGCAACCAGACTGGGCAGAAACTTGCAGCTTTGCTTGGCTGGAGCCAGGCAACGTTCGCATCCGAAGTCGTGGTTGATAACGAAGAGATGGAAGTAACACGAGAGGTCGATGGTGGACTGCAGACCATTCGTGTAACGATGCCGGCAGTGCTCACCACAGATCTACGTTTGAATGAGCCACGCTATGCATCCTTACCAAATATTATGAAGGCCAAAAAGAAGACCATTGAAATTCTTGAAGTAGAAGAACTCGGTGTGGATATTACAGCAAGGCTAGTCACACTCAAAGTCACTGATCCTCCGAGACGTCAGTCGGGTGTTCGCGTTGCCACTCCACTAGAATTGATTGACAAGTTACACAACGAGGCGAAGGTAATATAATACGATGGCATGCCTTGTAATTGCTGAACATGACAATGAAAATCTGAATCCGGTAACATTAAATACTGTTGCAGCTGCGGTTCAGATCAACAGCGATGTTCATATGATGATAGTTGGTTCGACTTGTAGCTCCGTTGCTGAGGCAGCAGGAGGAATTGCGCATGTTTCAAGAATTCTTGTTGCGGATAGTGCTGAATATTGCCACCACTTGCCAGAGAACATAGCCCCGCTAATCGTCGAACATTCTGACGCCTATACGCATATCCTTGCTCCCGCAGATACATTTGGGAAAAATCTAATGCCGCGAGTAGCGGCGTTGCTGGATGTTCAACAGATTTCAGAGATTACATCTGTCCTTGATGAGGATACCTATGAACGTCCGATTTACGCGGGGAATGCTATTGCCACTGTGCGCTCTTGTGATAGTAAAAAAATCATAACGGTTCGAACAACCGCATTTGATGCTGTGGCAGGAGAAGGTGGTACTGCGCTGCCGGTATCGTTGGAAAGTACTGGGGAAAAAGGCCTTTCCACGTTTATCCGTGAAAAATCTAACGTATCTGAGCGCCCTGAGCTAGCCGCAGCCAATGTCGTAGTCTCAGGGGGGCGCGGTCTCGCATCGAAAGAAAACTTTGTGCTGTTAGAGAGAATCGCAGATTTACTCGGTGGCGCTGTTGGTGCCTCCCGTGCCGCAGTCGATGCTGGCTACGCACCCAATGATTTTCAGGTAGGACAGACTGGAAAAATTGTTGCGCCACAACTTTATATCGCCGTGGGTATTTCTGGTGCAATCCAGCATCTTGCAGGGATGAAAGACAGCAAGGTAATCGTTGCAATCAATAAAGATGAAGAAGCACCTATATTGCAGATAGCTGATTATTGGCTTGTCGGCGACTTGTTTGAAATTATGCCCGATCTTGAGACAGAGTTGCGTAAACTGTTGGGATCATAATCTGCTGTAATAGTTGCGATTACTTTTACGCGAATGGTGTTACCAACTTTATTGGAAAAATTCAGATTGTGGACGGTGCGGCTCGAATTTTAGAGACATTCCAATCGGAGCGTTGAATAAGTATTTGTGTAAGCCAAAATTCAACGGTCAGGGAAGAAAACACTATCCGCCAAACAAAGTCATAGGTACAAAATTTAATGATTAAAATTTGTAAAAAATCAATCCCAATCCATTATTGATAATATCGGACTAGGGCAAATGTTTCAGGGGAATCCCATTCAGCCACCCCATCCAAACTTCCGATCACCATACCGCCCCGACTGACAAGAAATGTGGCTGGAAGACCTTTTACGCCTAGCGCGCGGCCCACTACCATTTGTTCATCAAAATAAATATCTAGGTGGCTAATACCGAGATTTTCAAGGAAAGGCTGCACTACCTTACGACTTCTACGGTCAGAGTTAATGGCTAAAACCTTGAAATCTGCGCCTCCCAGAACAGCCTGGAGCCTGTCAAGTGATGGCAGTTCCCGAATACAAGGTGCACACCAAGTAGCCCAAAAATTTACCAATAAAACCTTGCCATGGAAGGTATTTAGCGAGACTGTCTCGCCCGTGGAATTTCTAAAGGCGAAATCCGGTACTGGTACCGGTGTTTCGTTGAGGTTAAATTGTTGCATCCAGCCGCTAAGCGGTGGATTGTCGGCGGCAGTGTGCTTGGCTGGTAATATTAGAATAGAACCGAGCAGTGTTGTCGCTAAAAGTATTAACTGTTTCATAATGTACCGCTTGGGTTTGACCGAATGAGCGTGAATAACATGTGGGGCGGCCGGTTTGACGCCGGTCCCGACGAAATAATGGAGCAAATCAACGCTTCCATAGATATCGATAAGCGTCTTTATTCTCAAGATATTGAGGTCTCCAAGGCCCATTGTAAGATGCTTGTTAATCAGCACATAATCAATGCTGAAGACGTGGAAGCGATACTTCGTGGTCTCGACAAAATACACAAGGAAATCACTTCAGGATCATTTGAATTCAAGCCTGCGCTAGAAGATATTCACATGAACATTGAAGCACGGCTTGCTGACATAATCGGTGAAGCAGCGGGACGTTTACACACAGCACGGAGCCGTAACGACCAGGTTGCTACTGATCTCCGACTCTGGGTGCGGGATGCAATTGATAATACAGATCAAGCACTAATGGATCTTCAAAGTGTATTAATTGACCGTGCTGAAGAAAATTCTGAAACCGCAATGCCGGGGTTTACTCATCTGCAGTCTGCGCAACCGGTGACCTACGGACATCACTTGCTAGCATATGTAGAAATGTTTGGCCGAGACCGTAGCCGGCTTCGCGACTGCCGGATAAGATTGAACGAGTCTCCGCTCGGTGCCGCAGCTCTAGCAGGTACCGCCTTTCCCATTGACCGGGAGGCAACAGCAAATTTGCTTGGATTTGATATGCCAATGACTAATTCACTGGATGCAGTGTCTGCTCGCGATTTTGCACTCGAATTTCTAGCGCTGGCAAGCATTTGTGCCACCCATGCAAGTAGGTTGGCGGAAGAAATAATATTGTGGTGCTCGCAACAATTTGCCTTTGTAAGGCTAGGCGATGCGTTTACAACAGGCTCGTCCATAATGCCGCAAAAACGCAACCCTGACGCGGCGGAACTAGTGCGGGCAAAGACTGGCCGTATCATTGGTGCACTAGTAACACTTCTTGCTGTGATGAAGGGGCTGCCACTTGCGTACAGCAAGGATATGCAGGAAGACAAATTACCAATATTTGATGCGGCAGATAATCTTCTACTAGTGATCGATGTGATGGCTGGTATGATGGCTAACATGAAAGTTCAGCCAGAGGCGATGCGCAACGCACTCAATTCTGGTCATCCAACAGCTACGGATTTAGCTGATTGGCTAGTTCGATCGCTCAATATGCCATTTCGCGAGGCCCACCATGTGACTGGGCGAATTGTTACGGTAGCGGAGAAAGCCAAGTGCGCGCTATCCGACCTCCCACTCGAGACAATGCAAGAAATTATGCCAGAAATTACTGAGGATGTGCGTTCGGCCCTCTCAATTGAACAGTCGCTCGCGAGTCGAACCAGTATAGGTGGAACTGCACCAATAAGGGTCCGCGAGGCCATCGTAGAGGCAAGGAAACGGTACCTATGAACCGTTTCATAAAAACCTTGGTGGTTTCACTTATCGTCGCTATATCACTTGCATCTTGTGGTAAAAAAGGTCCGCCTAAGCCGCTCGGAGAAGATAGCCAGTATCCAAAACAATATCCGAAGCAGAAATGAGCCTAATACACTATCAGGCTGGCGTGCTTCACGCTGAGGACATCGCACTTGACCGCATCGCAGATGAAGTAGGGACACCATTTTATTGCTATTCAAGCACAAAAATTGAGCAGAACTATACCGAGTTTGCGGAAGCATTCACCAATCAGAATGTAATAGTTTGTTATTCAGTGAAAGCAAATTCAAATCTCGCGGTCCTTGATACATTTGTAAAACAGGGTGCTGGAGTTGACGTGGTTTCAGAAGGAGAACTTCGTCGCGCACTGAAAGTCGGAACTGACAGGAACCAAATCGTTTTTTCTGGTGTCGGCAAGACACTAGATGAACTCTCCTACGCACTTGATCAGGACATATTACAAATAAATGTCGAATCTGTATCCGAACTCGAAATGTTGAGCGGAATTGCTGCTGGTCGAGGACAGTCTGTGGAAATAGCATTACGGGTAAATCCAGACATTGATGCAGGCACCCACGCAAAAATTACTACCGGTGTGCGTGCTAACAAGTTTGGTATACCAATAAAAGACGTGGTTGACGTTTTTACTAAAGCAATGGAGCTTCCCGGCATAGAGCCCGTATCGTTAGCGCTTCATATTGGATCTCAGTTAACAACACTTTCGCCTTATGAGGAGGCTTTTGAAGCCCTAGCCAGTCTTACACAGACGTTGCGAGCTAAAGGTTGTACCATTAATCGATTGGACTTGGGTGGAGGTCTCGGTGTTGTTTACGACGATGAGAACGTACCTTCGGTTTCCGAATATGCGGCTATAATCAATCGAACCGTCGGCCACCTGGGCTGTAAGTTGATTCTGGAGCCAGGTCGGTTTCTTGTCGCTAATACAGGATTGCTCGTTTCACAAATCGTGCATGTCAAGCTGGAAGACGAGAAGCCTATATTAGTAGTAGATGCTGCTATGAATGATCTTATGAGGCCCGCACTTTACGACGCCTATCACGCAATATTACCAATTCACGCGGAACCTGATAGTAACATTTCAATTTCGTGTGACGTAGTTGGACCTATTTGTGAATCCAGCGATACCTTTGCAAAGTCGAGACCTCTACCACCGGTGTCAAAAGGTGACTTGTTAGCGTTTTTATCAGCTGGTGCGTATGGTGCTGTCATGGCATCAACTTATAATTCGAGGCGATTGGTACCAGAAGTTATGGTGCGCGGTGCATCGTTCGCCATTGTGCGATCACGTCCGAATTATGACGATATGCTTGCACTAGAACACTTACCGCAGTGGCACTTGTCGAGCAGCTATAATAAGGGCACATAGCCACCGAAAGGCTATTTGGCAGAACATATAGTCTTTACCATTCCTTTAGTTCCATAAAATGGCACACATGGGGTTGATATATCTGCAACCTTTCGAGAAAGTTTCAATTTTCCCCTTTAACCACTATTTCAACAGGCATGTTGATCATCGTAAATATCTCATTAGCTGGAGGGTAAAGTTCGACAATTTCCTCCCGCCAAATGATACTGGCGGACGATAAAACAGCGATCAAAGTCACAAGCGCAAACCACCAACTTAACGTAGAATTTTCTCTTTGGGGCTGTTGGTAACTAGTTTTCCGTCGTGGAGATGAATGTGTCTCAAGTACATTGTTGTTTTCTTTTTCGCCGACGTTAAACTCGGGCCGTGACGAAGAGGGAGAGGCAGTCTCTGGAGAGTCTATTAGCCTGGCTGGCGCAAGGTTACTTTCCGGCATTGCATGCCATTGATGTGCACATTTAGAGCATTTAACAATACGTCCCCTTGTGCCTAAAGCCTCGACTTTGACATTAAACCGCGCGGAACACGAAGGGCAAATGAGTATCATGCTTGATAGACGTTCGGAATTTTTAAAACTTATATGTTGTTGGTCGTCATCTGGCAAGGTCAGCTATACTTTACGAAAAGTGGCTATCCATGGCATTGTAGTAACACATTTGGCAGCCGAATTGTCTTGCCTTGCTCGGGAGTGAAATTGCGGTCGCGGTTATGCCAACAAAACAGCAAATCAATCATGGAGTGGACGATAGTGTAGTTCGCTTCGAAAATGTCGGTATGCGTTACGGCACGGGCCCCGAAGTGTTGCGCGATCTTTCGTTTTCACTGGGGCCGAGTTCGTTTTATTTCTTAACAGGACCGAGTGGTGCCGGCAAATCCTCACTATTAAGGTTATTGTATCTGTCCCGCTTACCTTCTCGCGGACTAATTTCACTGTTCGGACGCGACGTTACAACGATTGCACGCGTCGACATGCCCGCGTTACGACGTCAAATTGGAGTTGTATTTCAAGATTTCAGGTTGCTTAACAACCTGTCTGTATTCGACAATGTTGCTCTACCGCTGAGAGTAGCTGGAATGCGCGAAGTTACTATTCGCCAAAATGTTGCTGAACTACTGGCATGGGTTGGCTTAGCGGACAGTCTGGAAGTACAACCATCAGTTCTTTCAGGCGGTCAACAACAAAGAGTCGCGATTGCCCGTGCAGTGATCAGCCGGCCCGGTCTGTTACTTGCAGATGAGCCTACGGGCAATGTCGATGATGCAATTGCCGTTAGACTGCTCTATTTATTTGAAGAGTTAAACCGACTTGGTACCACGGTAGTAATTGCGACACACAACGATGCGCTAGTTTCGCGATTTAATCATTCAAAAATGAAACTTGAGGATGGTAGTTTAACAATCGAAAGATCTATTGGTTCAGAATCAAAACTAAAATCTGATTCATTTGAACCAATTTCAAAATCTACCGCGCATCAGAATGATGCATCGACAAGGTTTGCCGATGGTATGAACAATTGAACCAGATTTTAAGAATATTTTCAGGCCATTTCGACTTACCGCTTGCGCGTGATCCCTCAAACAAATTGTTGCCATGGATTGTCGGACTAATGGTCTATCTCGCGACCCTCTCTATAGCTGGTATGATGTTATTGTCCGAACTCCTGAGCGACTGGAATCAAGGACTAGACAGTAAGATCACGGTTCAAGTAATGCCCCTCGGTGAAGAGACGACAGAAGATACCCAGATCCACATGGAAGCAGTTATTCGTATACTGTTAGACACACCGGGCATTGCCGACGCCAAGCCAATTCCCCTTAATCAGATTGCAGCCATGCTAGAACCTTGGCTCGGTTCAGCCGCCCAAGTTATGAAACTACCACTTCCTCGACTTATCGATGTCACAGTCAAAGAAGATATAAAACCTAATATTGAGTTGCTGTCTCAACGGCTTAAAACAGCGGTTCCAGGTGTGACACTTGATGACCACCAATATTGGCGAGAGCAGCTCATCAAACTGGTTCACTCACTTGAACTTTTAGCTGGTCTGGTTGTTGCCTTAGTTCTGTTGGCGGCAGTCGCTGTCGTAGTATTTGCGACACGAGGTGGGTTAGCCGTGCATCGGGAAATTATTGAAGTATTGCATTTGATTGGTGCGCACGACGAATATGTAGCGGACCAATTCCAGCGCCATGTTTGGCAAAACTGTTTGCGAGGGAGTATTGTTGCTGGTCTCCTTGGTCTGGTTACAATCATTTGGCTACATAAATTTGGGAACCAATTGGAGCCAGCCCTTCTTCCGACAATTAGCATTGAATTTTGGCAGTGGGGTGTGTTGGCCCTCATACCAATTATAGCATCACTTACCGCCATGTGGACTGCGAGACAGACGGTGATGCGAACCCTTTCACGTATGGTCTGATGCGCTTAGTTCTGCTTGATCGCGACGGTGTATTAAACGAAGAGCGTTCAGGATCGATCAGATTTCCTGATGAATTTGTTATGCTGCCAGGAGCAAGCAATGCAGTTGCAAAGCTTAATGCTAATGGAATTAAGGTGGCCGTTATTACAAACCAGTCCATTATCGGAAGAGGGTTAATTGACGAGGCTATGCTCAACCGAATACACGATAAAATGCGCAATGAATTACAACAGGTTGGCGGCTGGGTTGACGCTATTTTTTTCTGTCCTGACCATCCTTCCAATGCCACCGAGCGACGCAAGCCAGGTTCAGCGATGTTGCGAGAAGCATTACAAAAATTTAAGGCTAAGGCATCCATGACTCCTATCATTGGAGATCAATTGAGCGACCTAGAAGCTGGTGCAGCAATCGGTTGTCCACGCATTCTCGTCAGAACGGGCCATGGCGCCAAAACCCAATCCACGGGATTACCGCATCACGTACAGCCTGTAGAAATCTATAGATCACTCGTCGAAGCAGTAGACGAGCTTCTAACAAAGGGGGAGTTAAGGTAAGTGGCGCAACAAACACCCTCCCCCAATAGGTACCAATTACGTATTATGTCGTTGATTGTTCTGGCTGTTACCGTAGGGTTAGTTATCTGGAGCACGGGTCTCGTGAGGTTTGTTAATTTGATTCCTCGTAAAGTAATGGATACAGAATCAACCACAGACGCCATCATAGTTCTTACTGGAGGCAGCCTAAGACTCGAAACGGGTTTGAAACTTCTACAAAACCATCATGGTAAAAAATTGTTCATATCAGGTGTGCATCGAGGAGTGGACGTGGAGGAACTCCTGAAATTAGCCAGGAGTGCCCCCGAGGAACTTGATTGTTGTATCTCATTGGGATATAGCGCGGACAATACGACCGGAAACGCTCGCGAAACAGCCAACTGGATGCGCGAGCAAGGTTTTAATTCTCTTAGATTAGTTACGGCAAATTACCACATGCCACGCAGCATAGTTGCATTTCAAAAATATTTGCCTGAGGTGATAATATTTGGCCATCCGGTGTTCCCGGACCATGTAAAAGTCAACGACTGGTGGCTTTGGCCCGGTACTACATCATTGATAATAGGCGAATACAACAAATATCTTGTTGCGCGTGCAAGATGGGTACTAAGTGGTTAAGATTTAGATTAAACGATGAATTTTGCCCGCTCTTTGCTATTTACTGCCCTGTTCTATGCTTGGACAGCCTGTCTCAGTTTCCTTTATCTACCACTCCTACTATTTCCGCGTCGAATGCTCGCCTTTTTTGTTAACATATGGTTACGAGGCATTTCCATTATTGCACATTTCTTTCTGGGACTTCGCTACGAAATTCGTGGGAGAGAAAGCCTTCCGGTCGGCCCAGTCATCTTTGCATCAAAGCATCAGTCGGCTTGGGAAACCTTGTTTTTTAGGCTATTTGTCCCTGACTGTGCTTTCGTATTAAAAAGAGATCTTCTTTGGATACCCTTATGGGGCTGGTATGTTTGGCGGATGGGGATGATTGGGATTGACCGAACAGCCGGCATTCGATCAATTAAAAAAATGATTTTATGCGCGCGTAATTTATTAACAGAAAATAGATCGATCGTTGTATTTCCGCAAGGAACGCGAGTCGCTCCGGGGTCAGAGAGCGACTATCTATCTGGAGTTTATGCAATTTACAGGGCACTAAATGCGCTTGTTGTGCCGGTAGCATTAAATTCTGGACATTTTTGGCCAAGGCGTCGATTAATCAAATACCCAGGCACAATTACGGTGGAATTCTTAAAACCTATCCCAATAGGACTAAATAAGCGCAAATTTATGACCTTACTTCAAACTCAAATTGAAGAGGCCACCACTCGGCTTGACGGTGATGCGCTAAAGCAATTCAAGAATTTTTCAACAAATAAGTAAATCACGTTTATTAGTTCTCAAAACCTGATGGAAAAGAAGTCAAAAGAATGATTCAAAATTTATTATCAACTTTTGTACTAGTCTAAAACTAGTTGTAACCAGTTCTCTAGTTTCAAGTCCTCCCCATGATGAATACAATTACCCCAGTTACGGGATCAGACATACTGCGAAAGAATTTCCGGAAGGTTATTGTTGTTGCGGTGATAATCGTCGTACTAGCCGCTTCATATGGAGGTTATTGGTATTTTGCAGCTATGCAGGCTGTCGGGTTTTTGGAGAAACTAGATTCCGGAGCAGATTCGAGCTTTCAGATCGCGTACGGTGATCAGTCCACCACCGGATTTCCGTTTGCTATCAAACTACACTTGCCAGAGTTTGAGATAATAACCGCCGACCAACGAATTCGCTGGCGCTCGGAAAAGGCTATATTAGAGATTCAGCCTTGGAACGTGCGCCGTTACCGCTTGGCATTATTCGGATCCCATCTCATTGATTTAGAGTTTCAAAATAAAACGTTGCGCTACTCTATAATCTCCAAACGCGCTGATCTCGTTAGCGAACTGAGCAGAAACGGCTGGCCATCACAGGGAGCGATAAACCTCGGAGAAGTTAGTGTTTCCCACAATGGTGGACAGCAAGTATTCTTCTTGTCCAGGTTAGAAATTCTGGTCTCCGTTACAGGCCACTCGAGGATGACTTATTCAGAACCTTCTCTTGAACTTTCTGTTAGCGCTGATTCCTTAATTCTTTCTTCTCTGGAAAATCAACCTCTAGGTAATCAAATCCAAAAATTTGGAACGGGCCTTAAGGTGCTTGGGCCAATTGACCAGTATGACAAAATTGGTATCAACGAGTGGCGCCAGGATGGTGGAACAATAGAAGTTTCTTGGTTCAAGACAGTCTGGGGATCATTAGATTTACGGGCTGCCGGCACGATAACGCTTGACGATCAACTTCGACCACTCGCCGCGATGACCACAGAAATTCGTGGTTATGTTGAAGCACTTAACGCATTAGAGGAAAAAAATATTATACCGAGGTCTGTCGCTAGAACAGGCCAGATTGCTCTCAACATGTTGGCGACGCCATCTGTTGACGGGACGCCACCAGTTCTATCCTTGCCTCTTACGGCGCAAGACGGTGCCGTGTATCTGGGTCCACTTAGGCTTGCCCAGGTCCCCTCTCTTTTTTACTAGGTTCTGTTGCTCGGAAAGTTCCGGCCTGGTGCATCTCAACAACACCTCGGCGGATTTCACGGGTACGATGAAATAAAGATTCCAATGTTTCCCCATCTCCCCACCTAATTGCTCTCTGCAGAGCGGTGAGATCCTCAGAAAATCGGCCAAGCATTTCAAGAATCGCTTCGCGATTATATAAGAAAACATCGCGCCACATTTCTGGATCTGACGACGCAATGCGTGTGAAATCTCGAAATCCACCTGCTGAGTATCGGATCACTTCCTTGGTTCGCACCAATGAATTGTTCTCGTCAGTCTCGCGATTTAGCTGTTCCTCGAGATCGCCCACAGTGGCTACAATAGTGTAGGCTATCAGGTGAGGCAGATGCGAGGTAACGGCAAGAACACGGTCGTGATGATCCGCATCCATTATTTCAACCTCCATACCCGCCCTCTGCCAAAATTCTTTGACACTCTCAATTGCTACCTTGTTACAGGCTGATTCAGGCGTAAGGATGCAGTGCCTACCCTCAAACAAATCTGCAAATCCAGATTCCGGACCTGAATGTTCGGTACCAGCCACAGGGTGACCAGGAACAAAATGAACGCCTACTGGAAGATATTGCATGACATCATTGATTACAGCCCTTTTAACCGATCCAACATCAGTGACAATCATTCCCTCTTTGAGTGAAGGAGAAATTTTTTTGAGGATGGATGCATAACTACCTAAATGGGTGCACAAGAACACAATGTCAGAACCGATGACAGCTTCTGCCGGGTCTTCATGAATACTATCAACTAAATTTAGTTCTAGTGCCTTGTCTCTGGTCACCTTTGTACGTGCGCAGCCAGAAATTGTTTTTGTCAAATTTTCACGTTTTGCTACTCGTGCGATGGAAGAGCCTTGCAAACCTAGCCCTATCAGAGCAATTTTCTGAAAAAGTGAAGTTTTGTTCACATCGAGGCCAAATTGAGCGCCAACACGTCGATCACCTCGCGCAGCTCTTCCTCAAGTCCTATTGTAAACCGAATACAGTCGACCATTCCATAAGGAACCAAGTAATTAGTCATAATGCCTTTACTCAGAAAACCCTTATAGATTTCTTCCGCAGTCTCCGCATCTTTGAAACGGGCTGTCACATAATTTCCGACCGACGGCGCTACTTCGAGTCCTAACGCTTGAAGTTCTTTCGAAAACCAAGGTCTCCACTTATTAATATGTCCAAGTACAATTTTATCATAATCAGGGTCGCTGAGCGCCGCGGTAGCACATTCTGGAGCTGGTGAGCCAACATTGAAGGGGGCGCGCATAATGTTAAGTGTCCTCGCAATCTCGGCACTACCGTATGCCCAACCGAGCCTGTTAGCCGCCAATGCATAATATTTTGAGAATGTACGGATCATAACTACATTTGAAAACTCATCAACCAACTCCACTCCTGACTTATAGTCATCTTCCATCACATATTCGGCGTAGACTGAATCCAAAAGGAAAACCGTGTGATCAGGAACTCCCGCGTGTAGGCGTCGGATTTCGCGATCAGACAAATACGTGCCAGTTGGATTGTTTGGATTAGCAATAAAGACGAGTTTTGTATTCTTGTTTATCGCTGCCAGCATAGCATCTACATCAGCATACCAACCCGTATTGGGCACTTCAACAGGACTAGCACCACACAAACGCGCCACACGCTCAACCATGCGAAATTCATACTGACTGAACAAAACCTCGTCTCCTGGTCCGCAATAACCCCGGATAAGCATATGAATAAGAGTCTCTGAACCACAGGTCACTACTGCACGCTCCGGGTCACAGTTAAATCGCCTCCCAATTGCCTCGCGTAACTCTCTATACGAAGCATCAGGATATCGATTGAGGTTTTGACCACGTTTTTTATAAGCTTCCAGCGCTAGTTTGCTTGGCCCTAAGGGACTCTCATTGGTTCCAAGCAAAAGGCGTTTCTCTATACCCTGGGTGCCGGGACGGCCTCCTCCAATTGGTGGGAGTTCGTCAATACCGTTTAGCGGGATAGGTGTAGTCATATTTTTTCTCCTGTCACGACCTAATCGATTTCCAGAGTTTCATCATCAGATTTAGGCTTTAGTTCATCATCTGAAAGTGGTACCGCGTAGGACCCAATAATTAGAATACGCTGAACTATATCCCGGGCTTCAAGGTTACTCAGCCTAGTATCCTCAGCGTTTGCAAAACCAGCGACTTCGGCAAGGTGCAACCAGCGGTCCTGTTTGCAGGATGTAGTGAGAAGTGGAGTGAATTTAGCCTTTCTAAGCATATCGCGGAGTGCTGTGCGCGAAAGCTGCTCGGTCGTCTCTATAACGAATATAGTGTGATCGTTACCGGTCGGCTCTAAGTTTGCCTGGGCTATAGCAAATGCCTCTAACGAACCGCCTCGTACATTGCCCCTACCTGCAAATGGCAAGCGTATGATGATTCGTGGAGCACTGGAAACGCACAGACTTGGCCACCAAGGCTCGGAATCTTCATCAGATGGTATGGGTAAAATCCCTACCTTAGTTTGTCCATTAGCGACCCTAGACACGACGTCACGAGCCACAGCATGAGAAGTCATAGGTGTTTGGCTTCCAAAATGTGATCGTGCTAAATCCCAATAGGTTTGCTTATTATCTGGCACGTTAATTGCTACGGAGTGTGCACCTTGCATAGCTGTTACCGCAGCAATCATTTCGCGCCAAATTTGTACTAAAGAGGATGCCGGAAACTGTCCTGCATGGCTTTCCACCAAACGGCGCATTATATCAGCTTCGCGACTGGGATGCATAATGACAATTTTGCTCTCGTCCTTGATATTAGCAATACGCCGCACAACATCCGTACGCTGCATAATCAAATCATGCAGCGACTTGTCGATCCGGTCGATTTCATGACGCAGTTCAAAAAGAGAGCGATCTGATGTAGTCATATCTTCATTTGGTGATCAAGAAAGAGTTACTACTAGTGCGTGATGTCGAGGAAATCAAAGAAAACATTGACAGTATGAGTAGGTATTCGTAGCAATTTGAACACGCCAGTGCCAATGCCATTTAAATATTAGAAGCTACCATAATGTGCGCAAATAAGGCTAATAAGAAGTCAGAACCACAAATGCCGGGTCACCATGTAGTGCTTGGAAGTGCTCAACCTCTGCGCCTAGATGGCGGTGCAGAGTTGAATGACTTTCCTGTAGCCTTCCAAACTTATGGAGAATTGAACGCAGATAAGTCGAATGCCATCCTCGTTTGTCATGCTCTGACGGGCGACCAATTTATGGCGGAACCTCAGCCGATCACAGGAAAACCCGGCTGGTGGGATCTTGTCGTTGGTCGGGGAAAACCGCTGGATACAGATCGTTATTTCGTAATTTGCACAAATGTACTAGGCGGCTGTATGGGCACTGTTGGGCCAAAAGAGACTGATCCAAAAACGGGTAAACCCTATGGCCTCAGGTTTCCGGTAATAACCATCGCTGACATGGTGCGAGCCCAAAAATTGTTAATAGATCATCTGGATATAGAACAACTATTTCTTGTAACCGGTGGTTCAATGGGAGCAATGCAGGTACTAGAATGGGCTGCACGCTATCCTCGGCATGTATTTGCCGCAGCACCGATAGCAGGTTCAGCGCGCCATTCTGCTCAAAACATTGCATTTCATGAAGTTGGCCGCCAAGCAATCATGGCTGATCCTGACTGGCGTGGCGGTGATTATCAGAGCTATGGTGTTGTACCCAAACGCGGCTTATCTGTAGCGCGAATGGCGGCACATATTACCTATATGTCTGAAACTGCCCTGCATAGGAAATTTGGTCGTAACCTCCAGAACCGTGACCAGCCTACATACGGATTTGAGGCTGATTTTCAGGTCGAGAGTTATTTACGTCATCAAGGAAGTACCTTCGTTGAGCGTTTTGATGCAAATTCATACCTCTACATAACTAGGGCCATGGATTACTTCGATCTAGCTAAGGAGTTTGGGGGTTCGCTGACTTCTGCTTTTACGGAGACGCCGGTACGCTTCTGTCTGACATCGTTCAGTAGCGACTGGCTGTTTCCAACATCTGAGAGCCGTGAGGTCGTACACGCGCTCAACGCGGTGGCAGCAAATGCGAGTTTTGTTGAAGTGAAGACTGATAAAGGGCATGACAGCTTCCTGCTTGATGAACCGGAGTTCTTCAAAGTGTTTTCAGGCTTTCTAAACGGTTGCGCGGAGCACCGAGGTTTGTGATGTATTTGGATAGCGATCATTGTTCGATCCGTGTTGATTTACGTATCATTGCCGGCATGATCGAATCGGGTTCTCGAGTGCTCGATATAGGTTGTGGCGACGGTGTCTTGTTGGCGTATTTATCGCGTCATAAACAGGTTGATGGACGTGGTCTGGAACTCAGTATGGATGGTGTCAATATGTGCGTACGTAACGGACTTTCGGTGGTTCAGGGTGATGCTGATCAGGATTTAAAAAATTATCCGTCAGGAGCGTTTGACTATGTGGTTCTTAGCCAAACTCTCCAGGCAACACGGCGACCAAAGGAAGTGCTCGAGCACCTTCGGCGTATCGGCAAGCGAGTCATTATATCTTTCCCAAACTACGCATACTGGCCTGTTCGCCTTAGATTGCTATTCAGTGGTCGTATGGCTTCTACAGCCCCCACACATGAAGCGTGGTATGACACACCCAACATTCATCGCTGTACCATTAGTGACTTTGTTGAATTATGTCATGATGTGGGTTTAGTCATTGAGCGTGGAGTAGTACTTGACCGCAAAGGTCATACAGCGTCCTTCGCTGCAACAAGTCGCATCGCCAACCTGCTTGGGGAACAAGCACTATTCCTACTCAAGAGTTCTTAGAGAAAACTGAGAATACAGTACGTCTGCCTTCTTAATTAGTGCAAATTTGTATGATGAACTAAGAAAAGAATTGTTACATTGTATGTACAATAGGCTTACTAAGTTTTGCCACTAGTTGACCGGGACTCAAGCCTGACAGGTGCCGCGGGAGCACTACCAGCCTTATCTTCACCAAAAAAGATGGTTTGATGTGGAAATGGAATTTCAATTCCATGCCTGTCGAAACTCTGTTTAAGGAGCTTGTTGAACCCACGCCGCACGGCCCATTGCATGATCGGTTTTGTCTTGATGCGTGCACGAATGACGACAGCTGAATCGTCGAACCGATCTAGTCCGAGGACCTCAATATCATCAATAATATGTTGTTTAAATTCGGGATCTGCTCGTAATTCGAGGGCCACCTGTTTTATTATTTCTATCACTTCATCCACGTTTTCACGGTATGCCACTCCTATATCCATGACTGCGAAGGAGAAATCCTTGGTCATATTGATAACAGATGAAACTTCACTAAATGGTATCTGGTGAACCGTTCCCGATAGGTCACGTAGCCGAAGAGAGCGAACAGTAACCGTTTCAACCACCCCTGAGTGACTCCCAAGTTGCACTACATCACCAACGGCGATGGCATCTTCGATTAAAAACAGGAGTCCTGTGATCACGTCTTTAACTAAAGTCTGCGCACCGAAACCAACTGCCAGACCAACAACTCCCGCACCAGCAAGCAAGGGTCCAATATTGATACCGAGCTCAGATAGCACCGTTAAAACTACTATTACAGCAAGCACCACAAATACTATGTTTCGCAAGAGGGGTAACAGAGTAAGAATACGTTGGCTACGTGAAACTTTTCCACCCGTGACATCGGTTGCATTAAGATAATGTTCTATCGCTGCACTTACCAATTCCCAAACAACGATTGCTGCTGCGATGATGATAGTAATCGAGAAGACTTTGGATATAAGTACTCGGCCGATTGGTTCAGCGAGCCAGCTAAAGATGCTAAACCCCCAAGCTTGCAAAATGGCAAATGTACATAGTAGATAAACGAGTACTCGGACGGTCGCCAATAGCCAAGGAAGATAAAGGTTTGCTCGCGCCTCAAGTCCTGGCAACCTGATTTTGAGATCTTCGCTTAGCGCAAAACCACTTCGTATGACGTGAGTCGCTGTCGCTACAAATAAACGGGCCGCAACAGCAATAACAATAGTTATCAGAGTGGCGCGCAGTGCAAATTGGAAGCCACCCGCGACTTCAAAGACCCACACGATGTATACAGAAATTAGGTAGAGTATCAACAAGATATGCCAAATATCGGCGATACGTCTCCGCACATTGCCAATCGTGCCAGATGCATCTCCACGAATTATCTCGGATACAGGCCCACGGTTCTGTACCACTATCATAATCAAAAGCATGCCGATCGAGAGACCTAACATCTTCGCAAACACGGTATACGAGGCTATCGGCATACCAAGAAGCAACGCCGTATTGATTGCGAAAAACCCATAAATTGTAAGGTAGGAAAAACGTCTTACCCAAACAAATGCATAATTGGCGGTTTCATCGCCTATTGCGAGGATGCGCAAGGTCTCAACTCGGGGTGCAAACACCAGACGAGCAACCACAAGTATGGCCTTCGTGATTAAGCCCGCATTTATAATCGCTACTGTTATTAGCCGGGTGATAGTCTCCGGGTCGAGCACGGCTAACACGCCGTAAGTAGCACCAGCAAAAGCGATTACGGGCACCAAGTCTAGAAATGTGCGTAATACCAATAACGCGAGGCGCAACCAGAGACGATCTTCAATTCGCGCTTCGACAGCGTCACGTGGATGTTCCAAGAGTCTCCCAACCAACCACTGCACCAGCACACCTGCCATCAGGATAAGAATTATATTGCCTAAGGCAGTTAAAACTCTCGTCCGAGAATCCTGTTGAACCACCGAATCTTTGGCCCACTGCAGGTACTTTGGTATGTCGAGCACCGTTGTTGCTGCGCTGACCAGCTGGCGACTTACATTGTCGACTCGTTCGCTTATTCGGTCCAGGAATTGTACACCGCCACGTTGCGACTTCTTTTCTGTCGATACATGTTGTGCTGCTATTAAGGCGCGCAATTGACCCAGAAATCTATCACGCTTAGCATCATCTTCAATTACCGATACAAGCTCTTCGATTTCTACAAGTTTTGCGCCATCAATTGTGCTTTGTTGTGCAGACACAGATACGCTTCCAACACCTAGGGAAAGTGCGACGGCCAACAGAAAGATGAGACGGATCAAATTAAAACACATGACAACTCTGGCGTTACGTAGCCTAACCACGGAACTTTAAACCATGTAGCTCCATTGTCACACAGATTTGACTTAAAAATCAGCTAACCTGAACTACTTTTGAACCTTTTGCGCGATGGCGGCGCCATACACGCACACCACCGAGTCCAACTGCGAATATACCTATCAGAATTGGAATTAGCGCAATGTTGGCAAAACGCAATATACCTTGCAATGTCTCGATGTCCTGCCGCAATGCCAGCTGCACCTCTCGTAGTTCACTTCTGGTATCAACCAGTTCCTGCCTAAAAATATCAAGTTCCGCCTGCTGTTCTTCTGTCAGTATGACCTCAGCACCAGCAGCAGCCTGTTTATCTTGTTTTAAAGACTGCAGTTTCTCCTGCGTTTCAGAAACCTTCTTTTGCAGCCTCTGCTCCTCAGAACGAAAACGCTGTTCAGCAGCAGTTTGAAGGTCAGCGATCAAACTAAAGGGTCGGTAAGAAGTTCCTCTGCTACGCAGACCAATCAAGTCATTGCTGCCCGAGAGATTGTCAAGTGCATTAATGACAAGGTCACCATTATTTGCATGAGGAAATACTACACGCTTACCAAAAAATTCTCTCTCACTTGCCCAAAACCGGTCTTCCAACATGTCTGAATCTGCGAAAACAATTATATTTATCTCTTCAATAGCCTCTGAAATATGTGGCCTAAATTTTGGCTTGGATGGTTTTTCTGAATTAGCTGCTTCTGTTTCGTCTGTTTCAGCAGTACTACCAACATCACCCGATTCTTTATTTTCCTCCGTTTTTGGCGGCACTGGCCTCCCGTCGGGAAACGCAGTGGTCGTCATACCATTTATTCGTGCCGCCAGTGTAAACACCTCACCAGATGGCTCGAATTTCTCGAGCAAACCAAGAATGTCTGGAATTTGCCCTTTCACGGCTTCGGCCTCAATGATCTGAGTCTGTTTGGTAGTCTGCAGCAACGGCGTAATTGTTGTCTTAGCAGTATCAATTTCCAGAAGCCTGCCGGCACTTGCCATATTAACCACACGGATACTACTTGTTACCGCGTCACTCTCAGAAGCGTTTGCCCCTGTGAGCTCAAGCCACGTTACGAATGGTGCAGCCACCACCTCACCATCACCCTTTCCGGCATTTACCAATCGTGCCACACCTATATCACCGACAAGTTTTCCTGGCTCCATCTCAAGACCCCAGGCGCCGAGTAACGGATCAAGGTTAGAACTTGGTGGGCTTGGAAATCCACCGGCACCTAATGCTGCGCTCTCGCTGTAGGGGTCAAGAAACGCCAATAGGCGTCCACCCCGCAGCACAAACTGATCAATCGCGTATAGCGACATGGTTTGGAATTGTGGCGGGTGAATTAACAAAAGTATGTCAACGTCGTCATCGATCGTTGTGAAGTCACTTGTAATTTGTCTAATTTCGAATAACGGTTTAATTTGATCCACTAGAATCCAGGTTTTGCCTTGCTGGCCACGGAGCTGAGCGCGAGGATCGCCAAATACCAGTCGGCTAGTGATGAGTCCAACAACCGGTTTTTTCGGGTTTTGCAACGTGAAAATTAGCCGTGCCAGATCGTATTCGAGAAACCGTGCTCTATTCGGCTGAAGAAAAGGAATTACCTCACGAGCCTCACCTGATTGCCCAACAATGCCAAAATAAACTTTATCGCCGGATTGATCTATGGGTGCGCCTTGCAATCCATCTCCAACCGCTTTGTCTTCGACCTCTGAAAACGCGATAGGATCAAATTCTTCGATTTTAATCTTGTCACCTGCGATCGCCTGGAATTCTTTTAGCATATCGCCAACACGAGCAGCATAGTTGCCGTGGGTTGGAATTTCTTTGCCTAATCGACTTGAGAAATAAAACCCAAGGGTGATTGGATCCTTAATATCACGGATGAGTTTTTTTGTGCCTTCCGACAGCGTATACAGCCCATCTTGTGTGAGATCGACGCGAAATCTGGAGCCTAATGACGCAGCGATGTTGACCAGCGCAAATATAACAACCGCAAGAACGGCGCCAATAATCCATTTTTTTTCCATCGAAACTTGTTTACCTAACATCTAACAATCGATCCTCAACTTGCCTTGTTGCGATGTATAGCGACAGCGGTTAATGTCAAAAACAGCGCGATAACAGAAATGAAATAAACCATATCGCGCAAATCCAATACACCTTTGGATATGTCGGCAAAATGAGTAATGAAGCTCAAGTCAGCTAGAATCCGCGTTGCCAATTCAGGCAACCAAGATCCGAAAGTTGAAAGTATTGCCGGTGTACCTGTAATAATAAAAAGGAAGCAGACGGCTGCCGAAATTATGTAAGCGATGACCTGATTCTTAGTCAGCGCCGAGACAAATGAGCCAATAGCAAGGAACGCTCCTGCCATCAACAAGCTACCCAAATACGCAGCTAGAATTATGCCGTTGTCGGGGTTGCCTAGATAGTTAACGGTAACCCAAATTGGAAACGTCAATGATAGAGCAATCGCCGCAAAGCACCAGGCGGCCAAGTGTTTAGCAACAATTGCCTGGGGCAAAGATATAGGTAAGGTCATAAATAATTCTATCGTCCCAGACCTGCGTTCTTCGGCCCAAAGGCGCATAGAAATTGCCGGTACGAGAACGAGATAGAGCCATGGATGATACATGAAAAACGCCTGTAAACCCGCCTGTCCACGTTCAAAAAAATTGCCAAAAAAGAACGTTAATGTGCCCGAAAAACTTAAAAATATCACAATGAAGATATAGGCCACTGGTGTGGCAAAATAACCAGCCATTTCCTTGCGAAAGACGATCATCATGTTACGCATCGTCAGAACCTCTTTTAATTCGATACTTGGGTCACGGCGCGAAATACATCATCGAGGTGCCCACGTTCGACATGGATTTCCTCGACATCGATTTTACTCTTGCGCAATACGGCGCCAACGACTGCGACAATTGAGGACTGATCTTTTGACCTCAGAAATAGGTTATTATCACCCTCTTCTTCAATGGAGGCAATTTCTGAAATTTTAGACAGCGCCTTTATTGCAGGCTCCAGTGTGCCATTGATCGCAACCAGAACACCATTATGTCGCGGTGATTTAGCTGCAAGTTGATCAGGCGTTCCATCGCTAACGATTCTACCGTTGGAAATTATGATCGCTCGTGTACACACGGCGCCCACTTCTTCAAGAATATGGGTGGAAATAATAATCGATTTATCTCCTGACATCTGTTTGATGAGTTCTCGCACCTCGTGCTTCTGATTGGGGTCCAGACCATCGGTCGGCTCGTCCAAGATCAAAACCTCCGGATCGTGTAAAAGGGCCTGTGCTAGTCCAACACGATGGTGAAATCCCTTCGAGAGGGTCTCAATTGGCTGTTGTAGAACTGATGACAGTTGTGTTTTATACACCGCATCAGCAATTCGAAACGATGCTTCCTTGCCACTATATCCTCTCACTGCTGCGCAAAATTTGAGTAGTGCAGAAGGTGTCATATCCGGCCATGCAGGCGCGCCCTCAGGTAAATAGCCAATTCTTTTTTTTACCTCGATTGGGTGTTTCCTAACATCATATCCAGCCACCCGGGCCGTGCCTGACGTGGGGTTGAGAAAACCGGCTATCATTTTCATTGTGGTTGATTTTCCCGAACCATTAGGTCCAAGAAATCCGAGCACTTCCCCTTTTCCTAGTGTGAAAGTTATATCATCAACAGCAGTGATCTGCGGAAAAATTTTTGTAAGGTGATCTGCCACTATCATATTCTATCCTACCCGCCCAAACTATTTCTGCCATCATTTATTTCTAAAATATCAGTACAATCGGAGGTGCGTTGAAATAGAAGTTTCTAACACTACTGGTTTGACACAAAGTAGAAAAAGCATCTCGCGTACACCAACAACTACAAAGACAGCGTTGACTTAGGAAATGGTACAATTTGAGTCAAGAGCACGTCATAAAAATTATTATATATTTATTTCAATATGTTATTTATGTAACTTTCCTTGTCCACATTATAATGCAACGCTTTACATAATATTTTGTGCCGTGTCTGGAGAATACCATGATCCGTAAGTTGCGAATGGTAACCGGACTAATTCTCTTCATCTATGTAATCCTTCACCTCACTAATCACGTCGCAGGACTGTGGTCATTGGCTGCAATGGATGCCATGAGAGAGGTGGTACATGCGATTTGGCACACCCCGATTGGCAAAATTGTCCTGTATGGTTCGATCCTCGCCCACATGGGTTTAGCATTTTACGCTATCTTTAGGCGCCGCACTTTACGGATGAGCGTAACCGATGGATTTCAGCTCTTATTGGGCCTTGCGATACCGTTTCTACTTTCGATGCATGTATTGGGAACTAGAGGTGCATTCGAGCTTTATGGAACCGAAACGAGCTACGCATATGTTTTATTAGCTCAGTGGCACGCATCTGTTTCTGATGGCATTCAGCAAGTTATGGTATTGCTTGTAGCTTGGATTCATGGATGCGTTGGGATATATGCTTGGCTAAGACTGAAGCCGTGGTTCGCAGCCCTCCGACAATACGCCTATACCTGCGCCATACTGTTACCCGTTCTATCTCTTCTAGGGGTCTTTGGAGGAGCTCGAGAGGTGATATCACGTGCAATGGAACCCGGATGGATCGAGTCCATATCGACCGGTGCCGCGTGGCCTAACGGATCACAGTATTTTGAGCTGATGACTGTTCAACGAACAATGATAGGCATATTTGTTGGGTTGCTAGCCTTAACCCTGATTAGCCGGTGGCTACGTCACTTTAGGGCAGGGAAAGGACCAACTTTTGCGATTGCATATGACAGTGGTGAAAAGATAAGTGTTCCGCTAGGATTTACTATTTTAGAGGCAAGTCGATTAGGAAAGGTCCCACACGTAAGCGTATGCGGAGGTCGTGGACGATGCTCAACTTGTCGTGTGCGAGTGCGCGAAGGAATGGAAAAACTACCACCACCATCGCCGTCTGAGCGACAAGTTCTGAAAAGGATAAGGGCTGGGTTAAATGTAAGGCTAGCCTGCCAGTGTCGCCCGCAGGGTGATATTCAAATAGTACCCCTACTTCAGCCTGCGAAGGCAATTCAACAATTCAATACACAACCCGACTATCTTCAAGGCCAGGAAATGGACGTCGCTATCCTATTCGTAGATATTCGTGCATTCACAAGAATTTCAGAGAGTAAACTACCTTATGACCTAGTGTTCCTGCTAAATCGCTATTTTGAAGCAATGGGACGTTCGATCGAAGATGCTGGCGGTCAAATTGATAAGTTTATTGGGGACGCAGTAATGGCCATATTCGGCGTAAACTCAAGCCCGCGTCAAGGATGCCATGGAGCAATAATAGCAGCAAAACAAATGGGCATTCGCCTCTCAGCACTGAATTCAGCGCTTGCAAACGATCTTGATGAACCTTTACGAATTGGAATTGGAATTCATCATGGTCCCGCGGTCATTGGCGAGATGGGGTATGGCACTGTTTCATCTCTTACAGCGATTGGGGACACGGTAAATACAGCTAGTCGATTGGAAGCGCTCACAAAGGAATATAAAGCGCAACTGGTAATTTCCGAGACGGTTCTCTATACCGCTAATCTCGACTTCGATCTAGGTGAGCGCCACGAAGTACTGATTCGAGGACGCACCGAACCACTTGCCGTCCGAGTAATAGATCAGGTGTTGGAGTTACCTCGTGATCTATGACTGGACAGTAAAATTTCCTGATGTCAGTTAACTTCCATTTGCTTCAATGTATACCGTAACCTTTTCTTTAAGTTCATTGTATTCCTCACAACCGACAAAGCCGCCTATACACATACGATTAAGCACTTCAAGCCGGTCTTTCGCCTTCGGCAGGTCACCAATGCTCAGATAGAGTTCACCAAGATACTCATTTGCGCCCTTATGAGTCGGCTGGATTTTTAACGCCTTTTTATATTGGTTCAATGCTAAATCAAATTTTTGGAGTTTACGGTTACTGAAAGCTAAGAGATTCCAAGCATCGGCATTTTTGGGCTGTGACTTTACTACCCTCCGAAGCAAGGGTATGGCGGCCGTGTAGTTCTTCCTCTCTACTAAGTTTTTAGCCTTAGGTAAGTCGGACGAAACGCTCGTAGTAGTTGTCGTACTTGACGAACCGGCAGCGTAGACAATATCGGGGGCCAACATGACTCCAGCTATCAACATAACTATCTGAAATTTCATAATAACTCCTATCCTGTTCCTAATATTCACTAGATATTGATTATCCCCAGGAGTGTCACAGGGTGGCATTCTAATGCAAATCATCCATTGGTGTCGGACAAAACGATACCCCGGCGAAGGCGGACGTCTAATGGCCAACACTGCCTATTTAAAACGTTGGAAAAAACATAATCGAGCTCAGTTATTAAATTTTTAATATTTTGAATATTCATCATGTGCTCACGTACAGACTTGGATTTTCCTTTATGGTACTGCAAAGTATCGATTATGAGAATTTAGGCTATCACCCGGCGGCTACTGATGTTTTTACGAAATATGTGGTACTTCGCGATGCCCGGCCACCGCCTAAAGGCAGGGGCCTTAGAAGCCAAAGTCATACTTGGTGAACCAATAGTGGTTGGCCGCAAGGCGAATGGCGTGCCATTTGCCTTACGCAATATTTGTCCCCACCGCGGTATGCCACTTACCCATGGTCGCTTGAAAGGCGGCGAGATAGAATGCTGCTATCATGGTTGGCGTTTCGACCTGGAGGGCAAATGCAAAGCAATTCCGTCGTTAGCCAGCAATAATAACTTCGAACTCGATAGTGTCAGTGTGCGTAGTTATTCCTGTCGTGAGATCCAGGGCAATATCTGGATATTCATAGACCAAGGTCAGAGTAATAATAGTCCTCCACAACCACCAACAATTCTAGAACTTGGGGATAGACGGCCCAATGTTACCCGCACCATGTCCTTTCCCGCTCATGCAGATCATGTAGTGATAGGGCTTATGGACCCTGCTCATGGTCCGTTCGTTCACCAGGCCTTGTGGTGGCGCAAGCGCCACTCAATCCATGAAAAGGCAAAACATTTTGTTCCATCTTATTTAGGCTTCACTATGGTGCGCCATACCCCGTCTACCAACTCCGCCGCCTATCGTGTCCTTGGCAACAATATCACCACGGAAATAGTGTTTCAGCTGCCAGGAATTCGAATTGAACATATTCGTGCTGGCACCCACACAATATGTGGTCTCACTGCCGTAACTCCCATCGACGAAAGCCGCTCTGAAGTTAATCACATGATTTATTGGACAGTGCCTTGGCTAACCCCATTCAAGCCAATAGTGAGATATTTTGCGGGCGCCTTCCTGGATCAGGATAGAAGAATCATGATCAAACAACAACAGGGTTTAAAATACGAGCCCACGCTATCATTAATTGACGAAGCCGATACGCAGGCTAAATGGTATTACCGTTTGAAGCGAGAATGGCTCACTGCCGAAGATGAAGGTCGCCCATTTGAAAACTTGGTTCAGAAAACCGTTCTTCGTTGGCGTAGTTGATGAAAAACATTATATTTGGTCAGCTCAATTGAGGTCCGACAAAACCTTATGTTTTGCCACGGGGATACGTTCACGCACCAGATTTAAATAATCGAGGTCGAGACGTGCGGTAACGTAGCCAACCGTATCCTGGGCCCGTGCGATGACATGCCCCCACGGATCAACAACCAGTGAGTGACCAAAGGTCGCACGCGCGCCACCAGCATTGAGCCCGCATTGTGCGGCTGCAAGGATATAAGTCTCTGTCTCAATAGCTCGTGCCCTTAAAAGAACTTCCCAATGATCTTTGCCTGTTTGTAATGTGAAGGCGGACGGAACAGTGATGATAGAAACTCCCTTTTTTGCGAGAGCTTGATAGAGTTCTGGGAACCGCACGTCATAGCAGATTGTGCACCCCACACGAGTGGTGCCAATATCATATGTAACAATATCGTTACCACGGCTGTATGTATCCGACTCTCGGTACTCCTTGCCATCTGGGGTCGTAATATCAAACATATGAATTTTACGGTAACGGGCTACTTCTCTTCCGTTAGGATCAAACACAGTAGTTGTGTTGTACAAGGCATCTCCCACCTTCTCGATTAAGCTACCGCCATGTATATGTATACTGTGCGTAGTCGCCAGAGTCTGAAGCAGAGAATAGGCCTCACCACCGGGCAATTCCTCTGCTGCCAATCGTTTGTCCTCCAAGTTTCCACCTAAGGATACAAACATTTCCGGCAACACGACTAAGTTTGGGCTATCTTCCCTTACAACAGCTTCGATCAGACGAGCTGCTTCGCTTAGGTTAACGACCTTGTCTTTCTGAGAATTCATCTGAATGAGAGAAACCTTCATTATGTCGCTCATATCATTTCCATGGTCTTCAAACAATATAATCAAAAACAACTAAGCCTAAGTAGGCATGGGTAAATGTGAACAGAACTCCTATACCTAAAATAGGTCAAGGTAATGTCAAGACACTCGTCCGCTGAGTTAATAGTATTTCAAGTCTGAGCATGTACCAACTCTTCCGGAATATCGTCAAAGGAGGCGTAGTTGAGGGAATAAAGTCGGGCGTACAGTCCGCCCCGCCTCATAAGTTCTGTGTGGGTTCCACTCTCAATAATTCTGCCTTCCTGTAGAACAATGATGCGATCGGCCCCGCGAATGGTTGCCAGACGGTGCGCGATAACAAGACCTGTGCGCCCCTCCAGCAAGCGTGCTAATGCTACTTGGATTTTCATCTCAGTGTAACTGTCTATATTAGCCGTAGCTTCATCAAGGATTAGGATTTTTGAATCCGCCACAATCGCTCGTGCGAAGCTGATAAGCTGCCTTTGACCCAGCGATAGGTTTCCACCGCGCTGTTCGAGCATAGTATCGTAACCTTGCGGAAGATTTTTTATGAAATCGTGTGCACCTACGGCGGTGGTCGCTGACACAATGTCTTCGTGTTTAGCTTCTGTCTTCCGGTAGCGGATATTCTCGAAAATCGTTCCGGTGAAGAGAAATGGTTCTTGAAGTACCATCGAAACCTGGCGGCCCAGCGATTCCTGCGTTACACTGCGAAGGTCATACCCGCCAATCGCGATCTGGCCTTCCCAAACCTCGTAGAAGCGATGTGCAAGGGCTGTCATACTTGTCTTGCCAGAACCGGTCGGGCCAACCAACGCCACAGTTTCACCCGGGTTAACTCGGAAAGATATATTGTGTAATATAGGTTGGTCTGGCAGATAGCCAAAAGTGACATCCTTGAACTCTATTGAACCGTCGATGTCCTTTAACTCAATGGCATTCGGTTCATCGACGATATCAACTGGTACATCAAGTACTTCAAATATCCGCTGGCCCGAAGCCATTGCTCTCTGCATGATTGAATACTGGATCGTGAGTGAACGAATGGGATCAAAAAACCGCTGAATGTAAAACATAAAGGCGACCATTATGCCGAGGTCGAGATCCCCACCTAAAACCAGGTTGCCTCCAATTATTACTACTATGGCCATTGCGCTGCCACTCAAGGTGTCAACGATTGGCACCATAACTTGAGCGAATTGTGACGCACGGAGCTGTGCTCTTAGTGACTCACTCGCTTTATCGTTGAATAGGTCAAAATTAACGTGCTCACGTCTCATTCCCTGTATAGTTCTTACGCCGTGGATGCCTTCTGCAAGGGCACCATTGACAACCGAACTCATCTCTCGTGCACGTAAAAATGCTTCTCGAGCATAAGGCAGCCAAATTATCCGTACTATAAGTAGCGTCGGCACCACCGAAAGTGTGAAAAGTCCAAGTTTCCAGTCCAATGTCACCAGCACTACCGTAATTCCGCCAAGCAGTACTATGTCACCTACTGCATATACGGTGGTTTCAAGAAACTCCTGTAAGGCATTAACATCACCTTGAAGTCGAGACATTAACCGTCCGACTTCGGTTTTATCCATAAATGCCAGTGACACCTGCTGTAGATGTACATACATGGCCTGCCTAAGGTCGAATAAAATTCGTTCAGCTACTCGCCCAACAGTGATTTGCTGTAAAAACCCGGCAATGTAGTTCGTGAAAATCATCGCACCGAAAACCATTACCGCTATTTCAAGTAATTCTCGATTTGTGGCTTCCTTGACCAGAGCATTATCAATGACGTATCGGAGTATGAGCGGGATCATTAGTTGTGTGAGCGTAAATACGATCACTGCTATCACGGCTATAAATAGATATTTTTTATAAGGACCAACAAAATCCATAAAGCGCCCAATAACGCGACCATCAAAAGCAGCTGCAAACATGCGTTCATCTTGGCTGACTTGCGACCCGACTACGGCCCTAGGCGGTCGCACACCTGCTTCTACTCTTGATCCTTTTGTCGGCTTTATAGGCATACGATCAACGGTTCCATGGGCTGTCTATTCACTTGAGCGGTCATGATGCTCCTTAATCACACCGTAATTTTCACCAGGTTTAACTTGAAGTTCATAAAGATCACGATATTTTCCTCGCTCGGCTATGAGCTCTTCATGACTACCTCGCTCGACAATGTGTCCCCTATCCAGGAACAATATTTCATCAGCGTGCATCAGCGAACTAAGACGATGCGAAATAATAATTACGGCTTGTTCCTTTGTGACTTCCATTATCGACGATCGAATACGCTGTTCCGTTGCCGCGTCGATCGCAGCGGTCGAGTCATCAAAAACCATGATCGCTGGCTTCAGCATTACACTGCGGGCAATCGATAAGCGCTGGCGCTGACCACCCGAAAGCGAGACCCCACGTTCACCGACAAGGGTATCGTATCCCGTTGGCAGCCGACGCACATGGCCATGCAGCTGCGCACCCACTGCTGCATCCTCGATCCGGTCGTGATCTGCCCAGGGATCGCCATATGCCACATTATTTTCGATAGAGGCAGTGAACAGGAATGTGTCTTGTTGGACAACGCCCACAGCGTTGCGCACCGATTCTATCGTGGCTTCGCTAATATCCTGGTCATCAATTGTGATACGACCACCAGTCACGTCATAGTAGCGTGGTACTAAATGGGCAATTGTGGACTTTCCACTACCCGGTGGACCAACAATTCCAATTGTGTGGCCCGGTTTGGCTGTGAAGCTAATCCCATTTAGAATTTTTCGATCACCAAATTCATCACTGAACGAAAAACTAACATCCTCAAATTTTAGAATACCATTACTCAATTGTAGGTCTTGTGCACCAGGTTTGCTCTGTATCTGTGGTTCGAGATCGAGAAATTCAAACAGACGCCCCCCAGATATGGATGCTCGAGCTATCGAATTAACCATCATACCGAGCTGACGCACGGGCATTTGAAGTATGGCCATGAATGCGAGAAATTCTGCTAGTTGTCCAACGGTGATTTCGCCGTCGATAACTTTTAATCCACCAAACCAGAGCACCATTCCCATCGCCACAAAATACGCGAACGACATAACCGTAGTATTACGCGTACGCACTGTTACACGCTCGTTTGCAGTCTCGAACGCATGATCTGACATATCATTAAATTTTGTTATTTCGTAGTCCTGAGCGGCGAACGCGCGAACCACTCTGATACCACCTAAATTTTCTTCCATAATTCTAGTTAGTTCGCCAAGTCGTTCTTGCAGCGTGAGCCAAATTCGCCTGAGCTTTAGTCTCGTCACAACCGCACGCCAAGCAAGAAATGGAACAAAGCTGAGACTGACCGCTGCAAGTAAGGCGTCAGTGCTTACTAGCAAATATGAACCTACGCCCACGAGTATTGCCAGCAGGATAACTCTGAGTATTCCGGAATCGACAAACATCCGGACGCCTTCAATATCGAGCATACCTCGGGTGATAAGGTCGCCGGTATGAACGTTGTCGTGAAAACTAAAACTGAGTTGTTGGAGCTTGGCGTAGTATGCCAACCGCAGCTCGTAGCTGATGCTGTGGCCAATTGCTTCACCTTGGTAGTTGTGTACCATGGTAAATAGACCGCGAAGAATGGCTGAACCTAAGAGCAACACTGCCACAATCAATAAGGCTGCCTTGGCCTCAGCGTCACTGCCTTCTAAACCTGCTAATAACCCCTGCGCGTTGTCTACTGCGGTACCCAGAAACTGGGGAATGAGTAACTGAAAAATCGCAGCGAAGATGACGGCGACGACAGCTGTCAACATACGCCACCTGTAACCTAGAGCCATACGTGTAATGCGCAGCAATGTGTCAACGCTGTGTTCTGCGCCGCTACCAAGTGCTTTCGCCTGACTATACGAATCTTCTCGTCGCCCACTATTGGGACGATTACTATTGCTTATAGACGTAACTTCACCTCTTGAATTTGAGGCCGGACCATGTTCTTCCTGAAATTGGGGTGAACCTAGCCGTTGTTCACCCACTACAACATGCTCTTAATTGCTGCCCTGAAGCGTCCCATTGCCGGACGATAAAAGAAACCGATAACGAATTTTCTTAATATGTCATGGATCGTGAGGAGTTTCCAGCGTGGTAAAGCAAATCAACAGTATTAGCGGTCATTTACAGGCAAACTACGGTTATTATTGGATACACTGCAACTCCATGCCGTTGAAATGTGCATTGGATTTGACTAGGAACTATGGTTATGGACAACAAGACACGGGATATTAAGCCATAGGTGCAATAAATGGGCATTAGTGAAGCGAGGGTGATTGAACTTTCATCCGGTAAGGACGCCGCATACGAGAACTTTCCGGTAGGCTCGTGGATTTTGCCGCGCGAATCGAGACCTCATATAGCCTGTTTTTATAAATTCGCTCGAGTAGCCGACGATATCGCCGATAACCCCACTATATCAGCTGATGAAAAAATAGCCCTTCTTGATAAATTCCGTGCTGTCCTTACAGGAGAATTGCTAGACGATCCCGCCTGCAAGGTAGCCCATCAAATGCGTGAAAGTTTAGTGAGAACTGGTATCACTGCACGTCATTGCATGGAATTGCTAGCCGCGTTTAAGCTTGACGCGACCAAACTTCGATACCGGTGCTGGGATGATTTGATGGACTACTGTATCTTATCCGCAGCACCCGTCGGCCGTTACGTGCTAGACCTTTTAGGAGGAGCGCGGGACGGCTATGAAACAGCTGACGCACTCTGTATCGCACTGCAGGTCATTAACCACCTGCAAGACTGCCGCAACGATTACTTGACCCTTAATCGTGTTTATATTCCAACAGACTGGATGGAAGCAGCTGGTGCGCCGATTGAATCTCTATCTGCAACTGCTACAAGTGCATCCCTGCGAACGGTTTTCGAGCGGACAATTTGTGCGACTGACAGGTTACTAACTCGTGCAAATTCGTTACCGGGACACCTGGTAAGTCGCCGACTAGCAATGGAGTCCGGCGCAATAATTTTTATCGCACGACAGCTAATACAATTTCTCAAACAACAAGATCCGCTGGAAAATCGCATAGAGCTCACAAAACCACGATTTCTAGCATGTTGCCTAACGGGTTCTGTATGGGGGTATTTTCAGTGAGATGTGCCTAGCAACGATTGTTCTAATTAAGGTATGGGATAGTGTAGTTTGACCTTCAGTTTTCATTCTAGTTCCACCAAAAAATGGTCTCCCCGTTTCTATAGTAATAACCTCACAATTGTATCTGGAGTATCTGGGTAAATTTTGATCACCAACAGAGTAGCCCGATTATAATTGAGGCAAACGCCGTGACTAATGTTGAGAGCGCCAAACTGAACAATATCGTACGTCGTTCAAATTCAACTTTCTATTGGGCGATGTGTTTACTACCAACCGAACAACGCCACGCAATTTTTGCTGTATATGCATTTTGTCGAGAAGTCGATGATATTACTGACGGTATTGGAAGAGTGGTTGATAAGCGCATTCAGCTTCAAAATTGGCGCGAAGAGGTGAGCAATATATTTAATGAGGTTCCCACACATCCATTAGCTCGAAAACTTGTAGGGCCCGCGAGGCGATTTAAATTGTCAAAAGACGATTTTCTCCTTGTCATTGAGGGTATGGAGATGGATGCCTGCGATGCAGTTCGAATTGTCGATATGGATGCCCTCTACGGTTATTGCGATCGCGTTGCATGTGCGGTAGGTCGCCTTGCCTCACGCATATTTGGTCTATCCTCAGAACAAGGCAACAAACTTGCCCAGTCTCTAGGGTACGCACTTCAGCTAACAAATATACTGCGTGATGTATACGAGGATGCACAAATGAATAGGGTATATTTACCACAATCTTTATTGTGCGAGCATCAGATTATAGCAAAAGAGCCAACGGCACTAATTACCGACCCTGCACTTCCGAAGGTATGCGCAGAAATTACGAGAGTAGCCGAACAGCAATTTGATGATGCGGCCGCTATTCTAAAATTGTGTAATCGTCACCGAGTCCGCCCTGCCAGGCTCATGATGGAAAGTTACCGCTTAATATTGGCGGCTCTCAAACGTCGGGGTTGGCGGCATCTAGACGAGAAAATTTCCTTGAAAATGCCACAAAAGTTATGGGTTAT
This sequence comes from uncultured Flavobacteriales bacterium, assembly GCA_964419045.1. Taxonomy (GTDB): domain Bacteria; phylum Pseudomonadota; class Alphaproteobacteria; order UBA8366; family CAVOAK01; genus CAVOAK01. Next base: position 137,334 of record CAYQNO010000009.1, on the reverse strand, counting down.
CCTTCGTTACGGCCTTTTCTAAGGCAAATTCTTCTAATTCCCTGGGAAGTTTAAATTGTACGTTTTCCCGGATACCTTCAAGTGTACTCACCTTAATATCACCTAATTCTCGCAGTCGAGTAATTAACTCGTCTAGCAAGCGCTCGGGTGCCGAAGCACCAGCCGTTATGCCGATGTTGCGGACACCGCGAAACCAACCCGATTCGATTGAGTGTGCGTCATCGACCAAATAGCTGGGAACTCCAAGTTCCTCACCAATTTCACGTAATCGATTTGAATTCGAGCTGTTTTGGGCGCCCACTACAATTATTATGTCAGATTTTTGTGCTAGGGCCCGTACCGCACTTTGCCTGTTTTGTGTTGCATAACAGATGTCGCGAACGTCCGGCCCCAAAATTTTTGGGAACTTTAATTTTAATGCCTCAATCACAGCGTGCGTGTCGTCCACACTGAGTGTTGTCTGAGTTACATAGGCCAACTTATCTGTATTGTTTACCTTGAGATTTGTTACATCATCTAGTGAGGATACTAGATGCACAGTTCCAAGAATTCGGCCCATGGTACCTTCTACCTCCGGATGCCCCTCGTGACCAATCAGTACAATGTCGAAATCACGCTCCGCATAACGCTGACCCTCTTTATGCACCTTTGCCACCAACGGACAAGTTGCATCAATTACTGGTAGATTTCGGACTTTGGCTTCATCAGCGATTTTCTGCGACACCCCGTGCGCACTGAATATCGTAAACGAACCGTCAGGTATCTCAGACAGCTCTTCGACAAACACAGCGCCCTTCTGGCGCAAATCCTCGACAACGTGCTTGTTGTGAACGATTTCGTGCCTTACGTAGATTGGCGGTCCGTATTTTCGTAATGCGAGCTCCACTATATCAATAGCCCTCACAACCCCCGCACAAAATCCTCTAGGTTGTGCGAGAAAGATGTTGATGGACTCAGAATTTTTTACACACACTTTAACCTGCTTCCTTATCTAAATCACTACCGACGGGAACATAGATCTCTATATGTACTTTACTGCCCTGTTAGAGAAATGGAAATGTTAGCAGCCATTTATGTGAAATCGTTGAGTGCAAGTTATAATTTCGATTGGTGGAATTCTACGCGTGCTGATATACCCTCAGTTGCTAACAAAGTGAATAACGGCTGCCGTCGCCGTGACTTCAACGCTGTAAGATATTTTATGCTGTTAAGTGCGGGAGCTTAGTAACGTGAGAGCACCTCTACAAGATCCCAAAAATCAACATGCCACAAGGGCTGCTGCCTTTTCTGCATTGCTGAGGTCACGAGAGTTGAGTTTTGCGATGGAGGCGCACAACGGAATTTCAGCCAAAATCGTTGAAGAGGTTGGGTTTCAGGCAATTTGGGCATCTGGTCTATCCATATCGACTGCACTTGGTGTTCGGGATCGTAATGAGGCCTCCTGGACACAGGTTCTAGAAGTACTAGAGTTCATGTCGGATGCGGTGTCGATCCCAATATTTGTCGACGGTGATACGGGCTATGGTGACTTCAATAACTTTCGTCGTCTCACTGGAAAGTTGTGCCAGCGCGGGATCGCTGCTGTCTGTATAGAGGACAAAATATTTCCTAAGACTAACTCCTTTCTCGAAGGTGATCAGACACTTGCTGATATCGATGAGTTTTGTGGAAAAATAAAAGCTGGCAAGGATGCACAGACCGACAACAATTTTAGTGTTGTGGCTCGGGTAGAGGCCCTAATTGCTGGGCTCGGTATGGCCGAAGCATTGCACCGTGCCGAAGCGTACCGCATCGCGGGTGCCGATGGTATCTTGATCCATTCCCGTATGTCTACGGCGGACGAGATACTAGAGTTTGCAAAAGAGTGGGCTAACCGCGCACCTTTGCTGATAGTGCCGACTAAATATTACATAACCCCAACCGATCGATTCCGAGAAGCCGAAGTTTCGGTTGTCATTTGGGCCAACCATAACTTGAGAGCATCAATTACGGCCATGCGGGAAACGAGCCTTCAAATCATGAACGATCAAAATCTGATTGGCGCCGAAGGTCGGGTGGCGGACCTTAACGATGTTTTCGAACTTTCCGGCAATACGGAGTTAATGGAGGCCGAGGAAAGATATCTTCCTCCCGGGCGTGCAGGAATGAAAGCTATTCTGTTAGCAGCCAGTCGAGGCAGTAAACTTGGTGAACTTACAGTAGATAAGCCAAAGTGCATGTTGGAAGTGCACGGTGAGCCACTCTTACAGAGGCTAGCGCGACAGTTCAAATACGCCGGTATTCGCGATATCACAGCCGTCGTCGGCTACAAGCACGAAGTTATCGACTTACCTGACCTCAAAAAATGTGTAAACGCAAATTACGTAGATACAGGAGAAGTTGTTTCGCTTGAATGCGCATTGTCCGCACTTGAAGGCGAAATGATTCTCTCATATGGCGATATTCTGTTTCGCCGCTACATCCTAGATCTTCTTCTGGAGACAGAAGGCGACATTGTCGTTGTGGTCGACGCAAAAAAGAAAGGTAGTGGTGAAATTGTCGCCGGACAAACTGCTGATCACGCAAAATGTAGCATCCCGTTCGTCGATGACATCTTGGAAGATCAACTAATTGAGTTAGAGCAAATTTCTAGTGGCCTTGCTGAAGCTACACTCGATGGGGTTTGGATCGGACTCGTAAAGTTGAGTGCTCGGGGGACCTCCTTGATGCGAGATGAGATCACCGAGATGCATGCAGAGAAATTGCATTTAAAAGCCAGTTTGCCAGATGTTGTCAACAGGTTAATAGCCAAAGGAACCAAGCCAAGGGTTATATATATTTCTGGCCATTGGTGGGATGTAAACGATGCCGTCGATCTTGCTAAGGCACATAACTTTCTTTAGCTGGCGGAATTAAACCCATGATATTAGCAAGCAGTTTTCTCAAGGAAGCGCTATTGCGAGGTCGAGATTTCTACTGCGGTGTTCCATGTTCATTTTTGACGCCAATCATCAACCGTGTGATCAGTGAACAAAAAACTGAATACGTTGGCGCGGCTAGTGAAGGTGAGGCTATTGCCATTGCTGCTGGTGCATGGCTCGCAGGTAGGGAAACAGTGGTTATGTGCCAGAATTCAGGCCTTGGCAATGCGATCAACCCTCTCACTTCTCTCAATTGGCCGTTTAGAATTCCAACACTTCTCATTGTAACCTGGCGAGGACAGCCAGGTCTCAAGGATGAGCCTCAACATGAGTTAATGGGACAGATAACACAGCAGCTACTTGATAAGATTGGCGTTCGCCACCAACTTTTTCCCAGTGATGAAAGCCAGATTACAGTTTCACTGGATACCGCAGTGTCAGCCATGGATGAGACTGAACTTCCATTCGCTTTTGTCATGGAAAAGGGAGGTGTGGAGAGAGAGGATCTTAACGAAATTCAGACACGCGTGACTGCTCAGGGTATTAGGAAAGAGTTGGATGTAGGTGGTCCGCAACCAGCCCGTATATCGGCACTGGAATGCGTGCTCGCAAATGTTTCAGACGAGACCGCTATTATTGCCACGACAGGCAAGTGCGGACGTGAGTTGTATACCCTAGCTGACCGACAACAGCATTTATACCAAGTCGGTTCAATGGGTTGTGCCAGCGCGATGGCACTGGGCATAGCCCTCAATGCAAGGCGTCCAGTCCTAGTCCTAGATGGAGATGGTGCAGCACTAATGAAGATGGGGACGCTTGCCACTATTGGCTCACAGGCACCCTCTAACTTAATTCATTTAATCTTGGATAATGGCGTTCACGATTCGACTGGAGGTCAGCCGACCGTCTCTTCAAATGTAGATTTCTCTGCTGTTGCGTTGGCTTGTGGTTATCGTAGCGGGGTCTCTGCAGATTCGCTTACAGGTCTTGAAGAAGCACTACGCTATACCTTGAAAGTGCCTGGCCCGCACATGATTCATTTGCGAATTAAGCCGGGTAGTAAAATTAACTTGGGCCGCCCAAGTATAAGTCCGGCAGATGTCGCTCGCCGGTTTAAAACTTTTCTTTCCTCCAGAGTAGAAGCCGACGGCACACAAGCGAGTGGACGTGGTCAATGAAGCTTGATCGACATGACCCGATATTGCTTACGCCCGGCCCTCTGAATACAGCCCACAAAACGAAAGAGGCCATGTTACATGATTGGGGTGCCCGCGATAGCAGTTTTATAAGATTGAACCGTGAGGTCTGTAGATACCTTCTGGAGGTCGTGGGCGATGATGGCAGTTACGTGTGTGTGCCAATTCAAGGCAGCGGTACCTTTGCAATCGAAGCCATGTTAGGCACCCTGTTGCCGCCAGATGGCAAGCTCCTTATTCTAATCAATGGTGCGTACGGTCACCGTATGGCTCGAATCTGCGGATATCTTAATCGTCCCGTTGTTACCTACGAGGTTCCTGAAGACAAGATACATAAGGTTGAGCATGTGGATTCGTTGCTTAGAGACGACCCAACAATCAGCCATGTTTCTTTTGTCCACTGTGAGACAACTTCCGGGATTCTCAACCCGATGACTGACCTAGCTAATGTTGTTAATCGTCATTCACGATCCCTACTCATTGATACAGTAAGCAGTTTTGGGGCCTTACCAATCGACTGCGACAACATCGGGTTTACTGCAATCGCAATATCCTCAAATAAATGTATCGAAGGAGTCCCTGGGGTTGCATTCGTTATATGTAAACGGGATGTTCTTGCAGCAAGTTGTGGTAACGCCAATTCACTGTGCCTAGATCTCTTTGATCAATGGCAATCGATGCTTAGAGACGGCCAGTGGAGGTTTACCCCTCCCACCCATGTTCTTGCAGCATTTCATCAAGCTATTCTGGGTCACTCGGAAGAAGGTGGTGTAGAAAAACGTCATGAACGCTATTCAGACAATTGCAGAGCTCTAGTTGATGGCATGCGTAAACTCGGATTTGTGACATTGTTACCAGACGAACTTCAAGCTCCTATCATTGTCACGTTCCGCATACCTAACAATCCTCTGTTTAAATTTTCAAATTTTTATGAAGTATTACGCAAGAAAGGATATGTCATCTATCCGGGGAAGCTTACTAATGCGGATAGCTTCCGGATAGGTTGCATCGGTAATCTAGATACGACGGATATAAACAAAGCGCTTCTAGCGGTTCGCCAGACGCTGGATGAATTAGGGATCAAACAGCCGAGTCTAACCGGTAGAACCCAGATATCTGATAGCTAAATGACGTGTATAATATCGTCATACGGTGTCGATGACACGAATATGTTAGTTTAGGCAACCATCGTATTTTGAGTGTGCACTCGGGTAAACATAATTACTCAAAACTGATTTCCTATAATGTGCAACACTAGTTCTCTATCGCGAGGAACGCGCCTATGCTCGAACAGGTAAATGCCTTGATATTGCCCCAACATCATTTTGCCATTATGGATTGGGATACCGAGATAAGTTTGAGTGAGCGCACCCTTGATATGAGCTGGCATATCATCTTCACCTTCGGAAATGTGCCTATAAAGGCTTAAGTCCTCAGGAACAAGTTTGTGAAAAAAATTTTCTAAGTCATATTCTACATCAACGTCAAAGTTCTCCTGAATCAAAATTGACGCGGATGTATGGCGAATGAAAATTGTCAGCAGACCTTCGCATACATTTTGGGTTTCGACCCATGCTGCTATGTTTTCTGTTATCTCGAACAGCCCCTGTACCTTCGCCATTACACTGATAATATGTTGACCTTGGTACATTAAAGTTTCCTTGGTTATTACCGACATATACATATCATAGAATAATTTTAATTCGCTCAACAAAACTTAGTGAATATAAAATTTCAACCGGACTCATAGGGACTCCCTACTATTGGCAAACTTTTATATAAATATTAAGGGGCCCTACCAGAACAATTTTACTAATAGTTTATCTTTGATAATGCCATTTGTTGTTCAACGAGGTTTCAACTGTTACATACTTATACATTAGGTATTTCCATGTTGTACAATGATGACCGAACACTGGTTTTACATTGGAAACAAATTCGAGAAATCTAATGAAGGCTATTATGCTAATAGCTGGTGTCGGAGACCGCCTTTTTGGTGACGACAACACACAATTGCCTAAAGCACTTATCAAACTTGAAGGCAAATCCCTACTCCGACGACATATTGAAAATTTACTTAATCTGGGGTTCAAGGAATTAGTGTTAATTTGCGGATATCGAATGAATGAGGTAGTCGAAGAGGCCAACTACCATTCACCTTCAGGATTCATCCAGCCACTCTTTAATCCCAGCTTTCGAGAAGGTTCGTTAGTATCTTTGTGGACGGCACGAAGTGCGTTGTGCTCTGGAGAAAATATATTGTTAATGGACGCGGATGTACTTTATGACTCAGCACTACTTCGCCGCCTCGTATGCTCAAAGGAAACGAATTGCTTCCTGCTAGATCGTGAAGTTGATGATAGCGAAGAGGCAGTAAAAATTTGTGTGAGAGATGGTGAATTGGTCGATTTTGGTAAAACTGTTGGAGAAAGGTTTGACTTGATCGGTGAATGGCCAGGGTTTTTGCGTATGTCGCCGAACACCGCAAAAAAGCTCGCTGATACAAGCAATAGATATATAAGTGACGGCAGACGTGATGCTCAATATGAGATGGCTATTCGCGATGTATTACTAGCGGAGCCACCTGGTTTATTCCGGTACGAAGATATCTCTGGCATACCATGGATAGAAATCGATTTTCCCTCTGATCTAGAGCGCGCAGAAAAAGTTATTCTACCCCTGATAGCAAACAGAAAATCGAATATAACCTAATTTATTGAGCTTATTGTTAGGCCGTTTCAAATTGATGCGGTGGAAGAATATACTTATCAATCTGAATCCTGATGGTATTCTTCTTGACGAAACCACCAGTGAGAGTGGTTTTATGTATTTGCTCGTGGGGAGGCTTGAGCATGAGCGGTGATTTAGCTGAAGCACTATCGTTACGCGCTGATATGGGAAGGCCAGTAAGAGTTGGATTGGTAGGTGCGGGCGAGATGGGTACCGACATCGTAACGCAGATCTCGTTGATGCGCGGTATAGAGGTAACTGTGCTGGCTGTGCTGCAGGCTAAACATGCATACAATGCAATTGAGATAGCTGGTGGATCGGTGGCCTCATCTGTTGTTTGCGATTCTGAAAAGAATGTAGCTGGAGCAGTAGAGGCTGGTCAGATTGCTATTGTGGAGGACCCAGAACTGGTATGCGCTTCTGACTATGTCGATGCTGTTATCGACGCAACAGGCAATCCCAACGTTGGAGCAACCATCGCAATGCAAGCGATAGAAAACGGAAAGCACGTTATCATGATGAATGTAGAGGCCGATGTTACCATAGGCTCCTATCTACGTCGTCAAGCGGACCACGCCGGCGTGGTTTACACCTTAGGTGCTGGGGACGAACCTAGTTCGGCGATGGAACTTGTCAAGTTTGTTAATGCACTCGGGTACCCAATTGTTGCGGCCGGCAAGGGAAAGAATAATCCACTCATATTTGACGCTACGCCCTCGGATTTTGAGGAAGAAGCGCGACAGAGAAATATGAACCCACGAATGCTCGTTGAATTTGTCGATGGTTCAAAGACAATGATTGAAATGACAGCACTTGCAAATGCCACGGGCCTGTTGCCCGATAGACCCGGAATGCATGGGCCAAATACGCCTCTAGAATCTCTTCACGAAGTTCTTTGCCCAACAGAGGATGGCGGTTTGCTGTCCCGCAAAGGCGTCGTGGACTACACCGTAGCCAAAGGCGTGGCTCCAGGAATCTTCGTGATAGCGGAGATGAAACATCCTCGATTGCGTGAACGTATGGGCGACTTAAAACTGGGAGCAGGGCCATACTACACATTCCATCGACCCTACCATCTTACGAGCCTTGAGGTGCCACTCTCAGCTGCTGCTGCAACACTGTTTGGTACCAGCCACATGCAACCGCTCGAAACGCCAGTCGCAGAAACCGCAACGCTTGCTAAATGCGACCTACCCATCGGGACGACACTTGGTGCCATTGGAGAGAACCATTATCGTGGCTGGGCCATCACACGTGAGGATTCGCTGAAACTTAATGCCGTACCCCTTGGACTTATGCAAGGCGCCGTAACAACAAAGGCAGTCAAAGCGGGTGCATACCTTACCCATGACAATTGTACAGTTGATCAAAAACAGAAGATTGTGCAGCTGCGTCGCTTGCAAGATAAACTTTAGGAAATTCCGCCCCTGTGGTGCGATCTGATGCGAGCCTCAGCTTGGAAATTCTTATAGCTGAATGTGAATGGTGGTGGGCATCGGGCAACAAAGACCAAGTTCGAGACACTCCTCAGCTAAAAGCGATACCCGTATCGCATTCCAAGAGAATCTAGACCCTCGTTAGACTTGCAAAGTTTGGCATTTGAGATGTGGTCAAGCATCACGGATACACTGTGTGCCTTGGAGATGCTGTATCCAACCGCCACAGACTCTCTGAGAAGGACTTTACACCCTAGGCTTTTTCGATCATTTCGAATAGTTAGTGTCTCTCCATCATGAACGGCACCACCCAAACTCGCTTCAGCAAACATTTTGTCTAGGAAGTCCCAACTCCAAGTGAGGCCAATATACGTTTGGTTAGTGCTATCCGAAGAGTTAATCGAGAATCCAGCATGAAATCGCGGTGACCAGATTGTCGACAGTAGTTCCGACGAATTGAACAGTAGCTCCACATTTACATTGACGCCGTCCTCTTCCTTTCTACCAAATACGCCAACGTCATGTGCCATCACACCAAGGCGAAGTTCTGATAAAATTCCGTAGCCCATTCTTCTAACATTGTCAGACTGGGTTAGCTGTGGCTCCGTTTTCTGTATGTCTTCTGCCAGCACCACATTGGTGCACAGCAGTAGGGTCAACAAAATCAGAAGTACTGTCGTCCGCAGTCGTCCACAAACACTTGCAGAACTGTCGGGAATGAAACGCCAAGACGTATCAGACAAATTCACATCGGCAGATTGACTGGTCATTAGATGCCATAGTTCATGGGAATAATAGATTACTTAGATTGTTTTACGTATGTTTTTGCAATGTATTCTTCGATAATATTTTTGAAATCCCCCGCAATGTCGGCACCGCGTAAGGTAATAGTTTTTTTACCATCTATGAAGACGGGAGCCGCTGGATTTTCGCCGTTACCGGGCAGACTGATGCCAATATCAGCGTGTTTACTCTCACCAGGTCCATTAACCACACAACCCATAACGGCCAATTGTAATTCCTCAACACCAACGTAACTTTCACGCCAGGTCGGCATCTGTAAACGAACATAGTTTTGGATCTGATCGGCTAATTCCTGAAAATAACTGCTGTTAGTGCGACCACAGCCAGGGCATGAAACGACTTGTGGCGCGAAAGAGCGCAAACCCATCGACTGAAGTATCTCCTGCGCGACGATCACCTCATTGGCTCGATTTCCACCTGGCTCCGGTGTCAGAGAAATACGAATAGTGTCTCCAATTCCCTGCTGCAGTAGTACGGAAAGCGCTGCCGTTGACGCTATAATTCCTTTTGATCCCATTCCGGCCTCGGTAAGACCAACATGCAGAGGGTATGTGCACTGGGATGCTAGGCTACTATATACAGCGATCAAATCCTGTACCTTACTCACCTTACAGGACAGTACAATTTGGTCACTACCCATACCTAGTTCTATTGCACGTTTTGCGCTGTCAAGTGCAGAAACCACAAGGGCTTCCCGCAACACCTCTTCAGCAGAGTTAGGAACTTTCCGCTGTGAATTTTCATCCATCATTCTGGTTTGCAAGGCCTCGTCAAGACTCCCCCAGTTTACACCTATCCGCACGGGCTTTTCATGTTTAAGCGCTTGTTCGATCATTGTCGAAAAATGGAGGTCGTGTTTTTGACCACGACCCACGGTTCCAGGGTTAATACGGTATTTGTCCAACGTACTTGCACATTCAGGAAATTCAGTGAGAAGTGTATGCCCGTTGAAGTGGAAGTCTCCGACTAAAGGAACCTGACAGTCCATTAACTCCAATCGTTCGCGGATAAATGGTACCTGGCGCGCGGCATCACGAGAGTTCACTGTTATCCGCACCAGCTCAGAGCCTGCCGCGGCAAGTTCTGAGACTTGTATGGCTGTCGCTTCTGGATCAGCAGTATCCGTATTTGTCATGGATTGAACGACAATCGGGTTATCGCCACCAATTTCAATATCAGAAACTTTGACACCAATGCTCTGGCGCTGAACGATGGGCATGTTGATACTCACAATGGATCCTTTCTCATCCGCGCAGTGCTACGCATATTCATGCTAACATTCCACTAAAATAGAATAGACTCAATATTATCTCGTTTAAAACAAGTTAACCGCAGGAGTTAATTGAATTCATGAATGCCATCAAGATCGAACGTCTGGACCATGTAGTTCTGCGAGTACAAAGCATTGAAAAGTTATTGCCATTCTACCGCGACGTGCTGGGGTTTGAACTTGTACAGTGGCACGCGGGAAGTAAGTTTGCACAGTTACGGGCCGGAGTCGCAATTGTCGACATGCTTCAGTATCGTGGAAAACCGAGCGAAAACCCGGAATCACGGGCCCGAAATAACGAGCGTAACATGGATCACTTTGCCCTGCGGTTAGAGAATTTTGACGAGATAAAACTGCGTCAGCACCTTGCTAAATATGATATCGACGCGGGCAAACTTTGGTCAAATGAAGACTCAAAAGGGCACTACTCATTCTACATTCGCGACCCTGAGGGGAACCAAGTGGAACTTAAAGGTTCGTCAAAGTCTGTCAGGAATGTCTGACAAAAACCCTCCCTGTCGCTCTTAAATACGTATTTTTACCCTAGACACAGGGTAAAACGTAAAATGTTGTTTGAAATATAAATATTGGGGACGACTAAAATTCAAATAATTTAGAATAGGCTTCCTGTGTCTCCTTTCCGCCCCGGTTAATTGACAGCTCGTTCTGCTTCTCCCTACCCCTCAAACGAAAAGAGTACTCGTAAGGCATCTGTCCGTAAGGGTCCGGAACACCAAGAGCCTTGGCTGCATGAGCTGCCCAGTCAGCATGCCACAAGAACTCGCGTGCCAACGCCACCAGATTTGCCTTTCCATTTCGCAAAATTTCTTCCGCCTGTTTGGGTTCCGTAATGCCGCCAACCGCCATTGTCATAATACCACTCTCGGATTTGACATGGGCAGAAATTGCTGCTCTCACCTCCGCAGTGTAAGGCACCACAGGCATCTTCGTATCACCATATATTCCACCCGACGAGCAGTCGATCACGTCTATGCCCCGGTCTTTAAGTTCAAGGGATAGTACTATTGTGTCCTGAAGGCTCCACTGCCCTCCCTCGCCATCAACCGCAGAGACACGAAAAAATAGAGGCTTTTCCTTTGGCCAGTTCGCACGCACAGTCTCAGCCACTTCTAAAGCAAAGCGCATACGCCCCGCACGATCGCCTCCGTATGCGTCATTCCGCTGGTTACTGATAGGGGAGAGAAACTGATGAATTAAGTAACCGTGCGCGCCATGAATCTCAATTAGGTCGAATCCTGCATCGACACTACGTTTCACAGCTTCGCGCCAAGTGATTAGCAACTCACGGATATCGTCGAGATCCATTACCTTTGGGAAATAACGACGTGGTACCTGCTCAGGAGAACTCGGTGTCAAGCCTCGCCAAGGTGGTGAGCCGTTCTTTGCATCATCATCAGTAAGTGGCGCAAAATTTCGGTTTGGATGGTGGCACGATGCCTGCCGCCCGGCATGTCCCAACTGAATTGCTGGAATTGCACCATGGCTGCGGATCAAATCCGTCAACCGTCGATATTTCGGTACATGATCATCTTTCCAGAGCCCGGCACAGCTATAAGTTTTGCGTCCCCTCGCCTCTATAGCGGTCTCCTCACCAAAAATGATGCCGGCACCGCCCACGGCGAGTCGACCTAGGTGCACCATATGCCAATCTCCCGGCGCACCATCATCGGAATGGTATTGGCACATCGGGGATACCACTATTCGGTTTTTACATGTAATGCCTCGGATTGTTATAGGCGTGAATAAAAGTGGTAGTTTCCTGTTTTCCGGCATGGCTGATACCTTTCAGCCCTAGAGTTTTGAAGTTATGTAACGGGTTTCAAACAATTTAATTTCCTAACTTACACGGTATTCTTTGTTTTAAGCTAACATTCTAAAGAAATTCATCTTTGTTTTCTCCTAGGTAAGCTACCAGAACTATTACAACTATGCCCGAAACTAACTAAAGCACTACCTTCTCTGCCTCAAGATATTGGTTGTTGCCAACGCCCTGCCATAAATTTGGTGAGTTCATTTGGACAACCGCATGAGTCACTTTTAGTGAACGCCAGTGCGACACAAGCCCAGGTAAAAAAAGTAGCGTTACTAGGTTGGTATGATCAACATAGCGCGAAAATCATTAACATTGGTTCGTGTTGGGCCAGTGATAACTAGGTCACCAAGAGGTGCAAAAAAACCATATGAATCGTTCATGTTTAACTTTTCTCCAGGATTCAAGGAAAGTGTCTGTGAGCGATCTAAACTATCAGGCGAAATAAAGGCGCCTGCATTGTTTTCGCTACCATCAATACCATCAGTATCACATGCAAGAGCGAATACACCTGGAATTTTGTTAAGACCAATGGCTAGTGCTAGAAGATATTCGGTGTTGGGTCCCCCACGCCCTGAACCACTCACCGTCACGGTAGCCTCTCCACCACTTAAGAGTACCGTTGGCTGTTTTTCCTTTAGATATTTGTGAGCCAGAGTGACGTGGCTGCCTGCTAGGTCGCGTGCTTCTCCCTCAAGATCATCGCCAACAATGACCACTCTGTATCCGGCCGACTTAGCTTCATGCGCAGCCGCTGCAAGAGCCTTCCTTGAACTTGCAACTATAAAGTCAGTGGACCCGACAAGTCGTGAATTACCCGGTTTCGGCGTCTCATCTACCGCTGCCTCTAAATGAGTGATTACTGACCGCGGTGTCACAAGCTGATATTTATCTATTACAGCACGTGCATCGGCAAATGTCGTAGGATCTGCAACAGTTGGACCAGACGCAATTGTTGCAACATCATCACCTGCAACATCTGATATGATCAGTGCGAGAACTTGTGCTGGAAAAGCAGCCGCCGCCAATCGCCCACCCTTGACCTCTGACAAGTGTTTACGAACCGTATTTATTTCAGTGATCGTCGCGCCACAGCGGAGTAAATCTTGGGTTACAGACTGCTTGTCCTCAAGACTCAGGCCCTTCGCCGGCGAACTAAGTAGAGCAGATCCCCCCCCCGAGATTAAGCATATTACAAGGTCGTTAGAATCTAGTCCCTCAACCAACCTTTTTATACGTCGAGTCGCACATTCTCCAGCGTGATCAGGAACCGGATGACTGGCTTCAGCCACCTCGATAACTCTTGTTGTCAGTCCATGTCCGTATGGGGTAATTACTAGGCCGGTAACATCTGGCCAAGCAGCCATAGCTCCTTCCAGAACTTGGGCCATTGCCGCAGCAGATTTACCCGCACCCACAATAATGGCACGTCCCTTAGGGCACACCGGCACAAACGGTAGTAGGCAATTCTCTGGTGCAACCTCTGCCACTGCCGTATTAAAGAGGTTGAGAAGAAAGGTTCGAGGATCGTCCTGCATTTTTCCTATTTGTTTGTTGCGAACCTACTGAATGATATTGGTCAAATGCGCCGAAAATAACACCACATCTATTTTCCAACTATTCTCAGAATCTTGATTTACAATCCTCAGATTATCACCAAATAATCAAAGTAGTCTAAAATGCTAATTAGCAACGACTTTAGCGGTTTCCCAGTGTATTACGTACAAATTCATAAATTCGTGTGAAATCTGATCCCGGTAGTGCTAATTCGGCCTGTTGCCAAAGCTTGCTAACCGTTGAGCCAATCACAGATTTTGTGCCACCTTCAGCAACACTTTTTTCATAGAGCTGCATATCCTTCGATATCAGATTCGTTGTGAATCCGGAATCGTAGGTGCCAGTTAATACCCGACGCAAAAATTTATCGCTCGTGGCAGTGTTCCGGCCACTTGAGGCGTTAAGTACTTCGAGGATAGTTGACATTTTGAGGCCTTGATCTATGCCAAATGACACAGCTTCGGCGGTCGCAGTCATCGCTGTACCAGACAAGAAATTATTGAGCAGTTTCATAGCTTGCCCTTGACCTATAACTTTACCAACGTGGAAGCAATTCCTGGCAATCTCTTCGAGCATCGGCCGATAGTAATCAAACGTTGTATCATCTGTCGCAACCATCATCGCTAGAGATCCATTCATTGCGCCGGAAACTCCTCCCGAAACTGGCGCATCGATGTATAAAATTTCCAACGTTTCAAGCGTTGTGGCAGCTCGGCGAGCGGCCTTGATGCCAATAGTTGAAGTATCTATAACGACCGCAGTGTGGAGATTATCACTACCAACAATCTCCTTTGTAACAGCATTTACCACCACCTCATTAGGTAAAGACAGTAGAACCGTCTCCGCAACTGAAACAACTTCAGCAATCGAGAGCGCAACACTCCCACCTTCAGGAAGTCGTTGTTCGGTGCCCGCAATATCGAAACCAACGAGGTGCCAACCTGCGGCTATTAGCCTGCTCGCCATAGGCCTACCCATATTCCCAAGCCCAATTATGCCTATGGTATTGTCAACTAACTTTGTCTTTTGATTCATACGTCACCTTTTGTCTGCTTCTTTCAAAGTCAATATTTTCGTGAGACTAATGTCTAGGTATTTTCCGTATAAAAATAGGCCTCTACCTAATCTCAACAACCTGTGATCGTTGGAGCAATTCAGCACCCGTGAGGTCGTGCAGCCTGAAACTGCCTAACAAACATAATGGGTTTAGAGTAAACCTCTTCCAAAACTCCTCTTTATCCCAAATGGTGAGGCACAAAGACTTACTGTTGTAGATACAATTGCTAATGGTGAAGTAGGTTAGAAATACAACTTATTTATTATCAACTTCTTAACCATAATACTGGCGGAGGGAGCGTCCGCCTAACAATCGAATAAACCCCCGTTAATAAACAATATTTTTCTCTCCCTCCTACGCTATATCACATTCCATACCATACTATTTTGGAGCTACCCGGCGATCTCGGGTCCCTTTCCAACTAATCCCGATTAAGCCCCTAAGCCCACCCAATCGGATCTACCCCAAACCGACCGCCATCGCTGGGAGCGTCACTGAAAGGCACGGTCCCAGGCATACAATGCTTGGCCTAGCGCAATACGCGCCACGCACCATGGCCCCGAGCACCGGCATAGAAGAATACCCTCGCAAGGCCGGACAGGCCCTGTGCACCGGCAGCCACATTACACGGCTGTCAACCAGGCGATCACGTGCTGGCCTCAAAATGTACCTAAGCGGACGAATCTCGTCTGCACTCGACGCTCGATAACTCCTCTAGGTTTGCACATCCTAACTGGGTCATGACGTTCTTGAGTTCGTCAAATAAGATTTCCGCCGTATGGTCGCCCCCCGTTTTCCCGAGCGCGCCAACGCCGAATATAAAGGAGCGCCCAAGAAAGACGAAGTCGGCACCGAGCGCGAGCGCGCGGACGATGTCCAGGGCGTTGCGGACGCCGCTGTCATACAAAATCGAGACACGGCCGCCGACTGCAGCCTTAATTTGGGGCAGCATCTCTATCGTTGCGGGCGCACCGTCGAATTGACGTCCACCGTGGTTCGAAACAATGATACCGTCGACCCCGGCACTGGCAGCCTGCTCCACGTCCTCAGGATGCAGGATACCCTTGAGCACGAGGGGCCCCCGCCATTCGTCGCGCATTCTGGCGAGATAGTCCCACGACAAAGTCCCTTCCAGATTGTTCCCGAAATACCGCACAACTTGCCCCAACTGAGACGCACCAACGTATTTCTCCATTGTTCGAAAGCGCGGTTGCCCGGCGATTAGTGTTTCGAACGACCATCGGGGTCGAATGGCTGATCGATAGAGGGTCAGCGGCGTGATTTTATACGGGATCGACAGTCCGGCCCGAGTTTGGCGTTCCCGCCTGCTGCTTGTCGGGACGTCGGCCGTTACCACGAGCGTGGTGAAGCCCGAGTTCGAGGCACGTTTAAGCAAGTCCTTCCAAACCTCCTCATCACGAGGTGGATAGAGTTGAAACCAACCCATGCCGTCGGTGATCGGGCCGATCGTTTCCGGCGGTTGGTTGGCGACCATGCTCAGCGTGTAGGGGATTCTGTACATCGCTGCGGTCTTCGCGAGAATGTTTTCCGCTTTCGGCCACAACATGCTGGAAAGACCCACCGGCGCGATACCGAATGGCGCGTTGTAGGCAGTGCCGAAGAGTTTGGTTTTGATTTCCGGCGTGAAGTCGCCCCTTAGGAACCGCGGAACGAGTGAAATCCGCCGCAGCGCGTTACGATTGCGATCGAGGCACTCCTCGATGCCCGTACCACTGTCGAGAAACTCCCAAGCGTAGAAGGGAATGCGCCGGCGAGCTCGTTTCCTCAGATCGGCAACCGACGGATACTTTTCTCTCACCATCTCAAAGGAACCGAACTAGACCGCTCACGCGGTCCCGACCGCTACGTTGACTGGTCCCGCGTCATCCGGTCGGGCGTGGATCATTTCCGTCAATTCCTTCTGTCGAGCCGAATAGGCTGGATCGTCGAATCGGTTTTCCATTTCGTGAGGATCGTCCTCAAGGTCGTACAGCTCTCCGGCGCCCGATTTAAGATCCAGAGTCATCTTGTCGGTCTTCGTCCGTACGGTGCGCAGACTAAGAGCAAGCCCAACCCGGCCCGAGGAAAGTTCCCATTCACTGTGGGCAAAATCTCGGGTTTCGGGCTTTCCGTCGAGCATCGGCTTGAGCGATCTGCCGTGCTGGGTAAGCTGTGCGCTTGCATCCCCGTAGTCAAAGAAGGTCGGTGCAAGATCGAGTGTCGAGACGGGCACGTCGATTTGCTGCCCCTGCAGCACGCCGGGACCGCGCACGATCATTCCAACGCGGAGGAGGCCTTCGTACATCATTGGCCCTTTCAAGATCAGGCCATGGTCGCCGAGCCAATCGCCGTGATCTGTCGTAAAGATGACGAGGGTATTTGCATCAAGCCCAGCATCGGCGAGGGCGATCAGTATCCGTCCGACGTTGTGGTCGATCAGCGAGATCATGCCGTACGTATTGGCGATGATCTCGCGCAACTGCCGGTCGTTTTGCGGGGCGATCCGGCTGTACCCCTTCCACACGGCGACATCGTCCGCTGAACCGATTGGCTCGCTCTCGACGGATGCGCGATGCCACCAGGGTCGTCGGTCGAAATCACGCTCGCGGTGCTGCGGCAAGTCGATCTCCTCCGGATGGTGCAGTCTCGACCAGGGTTCTGGGCAATCGAACGGATGATGGGGATCGGGGATACTGACCCAAGCACAAAATGGTCGATCACCACGCTTCTTGACCCATTCGATAGCACGGTCAGCGGTCCAGGTGGAGTTGTGCCAAGCGGTCGGCAAGCATGAATGAAAGGTCTGAGCCGCGGCATGCGTCTCCCCAGCGTTGGAGGCATAGAGGGAGTTCCTTTCGTCGCCCCGACCGTCCGCGTAGAACCAATTCTCGTAATGTTGTCCTCGTGGTGGCTTTTCCGGGAGGAAGAAATTGTGTCCGGCTAGCATCAGTTCGACATGCTCGAACCCCATGTAGGGACCGAACCAATCCGAACCAAAATTCGCCGAACTCTCGCAGCATTCGGGCGACCCCGTCGGCTCGAATGTGTGATATGTCGCAAAATGTGCTTTGCCGATAAAGGCGGTATCGTATCCGGCCTTGGCGAGCGTGCCTGCGAATCCTGCCTCGCCGGTGCGGTTGTCGAGATCAATCCCATTATCATGCACGCCGTGCGTCAGTGGCAGTTGCCCGGTCAGGATTGATGCACGCGCCGGCTGGCAAACCGCATTCGGCGTGATGCAGGCGCTGAAGCGCGTCCCGTCCCTTGCCAATTGATCGAGATGGGGTGTCTTCAC
The DNA here is from genome assembly GCA_964419045.1 of uncultured Flavobacteriales bacterium. Taxonomy (GTDB): domain Bacteria; phylum Pseudomonadota; class Alphaproteobacteria; order UBA8366; family CAVOAK01; genus CAVOAK01. Next base: position 119,258 of record CAYQNO010000009.1, on the reverse strand, counting down.
GGCACGGCCTTCGAAGCCGAAACAGTCTCCCCTCTGCTGGTCAGAGGTAATGAGCAGGATGTTGGGCTTCGTCACGAATTTTCCTCCTGGCCTGTGCGAGAGATACTGTTCTTATGCCGCCAAGCCCCATATCCCGCCTGCGGCCTCTTACTACCGTGCGCAGAACCCAGCGCTTTGCGCCCGACTTGTGTCGATTACCAGATGGAGACCACTACCGTCCGCGTAGCGCCCCGGTGCAGACAGCTTTGCAACACCCATGGCAGTGAGGGCGTTGACGGGATGTTTTCTGTTAGCCATTTCCCGTCCCACAAAACATACCACATTTTATGTAGGATTGGGTTGGAGGTCAATGAACGGGATTGCCTGTTTATCCCATATTATCTCCTGTATTCAGATGATTAAAGGATGTGCTTGGACGCCCCCGGACGGGGTATGGCGGAGGGAGCGGGATTCGAACCCGCGAGGAGCGTTAACCCCCACACGCTTTCCAGGCGTGCGCCGTAAACCACTCGGCCACCCCTCCCAAACTACCAAATGACTCACGTTTAAATCCGTTGTATGCCCGAATTAGGAACATTACTCCGACGAGACGTAGACCAGCAAGTTGGTAAAAAATAGTCCGGACCTGAGTCGAATAAAACAGAGTTTACCACGACACTTACTTTACAAGCGGACATGTGAAGCTCCATACCTTTACTGGACACTCAGCCTAAGGCACCAATAATTCTTTGGCGATTTACCCTCTCGCGAGCATCGGATGCACATAATTCAGCTTCTTGATCGTCTCCTTAAACTCCTTGCGCTAGCCGATTTAGGTCTCGGCCTTTGGCTTTGGATTTCGGGCCACGACGTTACACTGCCGATCGGCAAGCTTTGGTACCAGCTCGACGTAGCGAGCCTCAACTTCTTTCAGGTCATCGTACAGCGTTATATCTTTTCTTCGATCTGGGATGCCATCATAGTTCCAATGCTGCTACGACCGACCTGGGAAATATTATTGTTCGTTTTTTTGTTTTTACTCGTTCTGCGTTATACGCTGATAACACTTGCACGTAGGGGCCATCGATCCTGATATTTGGTCACACCCTATCGTCACTAACCCTGAGCACATCAAGAAAAGCGGACTGCGGAATTTCAACTTGACCAAACTGACGCATTCGCTTCTTACCTGCCTTCTGTTTTTCAAGAAGTTTGCGTTTGCGTGTAACGTCCCCGCCATAGCATTTAGCAGTGACATCCTTACGCAATGCCCCGACTGTCTCACGAGCGACTATACGTCCGCCAATTGCTGCTTGGATTGCTACCTTAAATAGTTGACGTGGAATTAACTCCTTAAGCCTCTGGCAAAGTGCACGACCACGAGATTCGGCACGTGTTTGATGAACGACTACTGACAAAGCGTCCACCGGCTCTGCATTGACTAGGATCGATAATTTCACCAGTTTTCCTTCGCGATAATCATCAAATTCATAGTCGAAGCTGGCATAACCACGACTTACCGACTTAAGGCGATCATAGAAATCAAAAACCACTTCGTTCAATGGTAAGTTGTAAATTAACATGGCTCGACGCCCAACATATGTCAGGTCAATCTGTTCACCCCGCCGTTCATTACAAAGCGCCAAAACAGCGCCGAGATAGTCATCTGGAACTATTACAGTTGCCCTGATCCAGGGCTCTTCAATTCGCGTAATGGAAACCGGATCCGGATAATCAGCTGGGTTGTGGAGTTCTGTGACTTTTCCGTTAATCGAGTGAATACGATAGATAACGGACGGCGCAGTAGCAATGAGATCGAGGCTGAATTCCCGGTTAAGCCGCTCTTGCACAATTTCCAGATGCAACAGACCAAGGCAGCCAACTCGAAAGCCGAACCCCAGCGCTGCCGACGTCTCAGGTTCATAATGAAAACTAGAATCGTTAAGACTAAGTTTGGAAAGTCCCTCTCGTAGATCCTCATAGACAGCAGCATCTACGGGAAAGAGCCCGCAAAAGACAACCGGTTGGGTCGACTTGAAGCCGGGCAACGGTTCTTGTGTTGGTCTGCGGTCTTCTGTGAGCGTGTCACCAACCTTGCAGTTGGAAACAGATTTGATGGCCGCCGTAATAAATCCTACTTCACCGGGCCTCAGGCATTCTACCATGACACCCTTTGGCGTAAATACGCCTACCCGTTCAACCTCATGGATAGCACCAGTGGCCATCATACGTAATCGCATCCCCCGTTTAAGTAACCCCTCACGCACACGCACTAACGCCACTACACCCAGATAGGCGTCGTACCAACTATCGACGAGAAGTGCCCGTAAATAAGCACTCTCTTCACCCTGTGGCGAAGGCAGTTTTTCCACCAACGTTTCCAGAAGATTTTCGATGCCAATATCTTGTTTGGCAGAAATATCAATTGCAAACGATGCATCGATACCAATCACATCTTCAATCTGCTGTTTGACACGCTCTGGTTCGGCAGCCGGCAGATCGATCTTGTTTAAGACCGGTACAATTTCATGACCTGCGTCTATGGCTAAATATACGTTTGCCAGGGTCTGAGCTTCGACCCCCTGGCTCGCATCTACGACCAGAAGAGAGCCTTCACAAGCAGCAAGTGAACGGCTTACCTCATATGCAAAATCCACATGACCTGGGGTATCAATAAGGTTAAGTATATAGGTCTTACCATCACGGGCAGAGTATGTTAGGCGAACAGTTTGCGCCTTAATAGTAATTCCGCGCTCGCGCTCAATCTCCATAGAATCGAGCACCTGTTCCTTCATCTCACGGATTTCGAGACCGCCGCAGTGTTCTATCAACCTGTCGGCGAGTGTCGACTTACCATGGTCAATATGGGCGATGATTGCAAAATTACGTATAAGAGATAGATCTGTCATTTAGTATAAAACTTGAAAGGTGTTCGTTGCCAAGAGGATTACGCAAAACAAGACGATTGGATAGAGATGCGAACAATCCCTTTCAATCGCCCGTGGATCAGCTTGTATTGTGTTGCTCAGCCTCCTTTAGGGCTAGGTTGACTTGAGCGGGCCATAACATTCTCGCGGTAGGCGATATAAAGCGTGGAGCAAAAAATCATAATTCCACCAATCCAAGTATACATGGTTGGCACTTCTGAAAATATCACAAAGCCAATTAGCGATGCCCAAACAAGCTTAGTGAAATCCAACGGCATGACGACGTTCGTTTCTCCTACCTTGAGTGACTGAACAAAGGCCATAATCGATGCTGTCCCCACAATGCCCGCAAGAAAAAGTACTCCCAGTTGTGTCCAGCTCGGCCAGTCCCAGACAAATAGTGCGGCGATAAGAGAAATTGGTGTCGTCAACAATCGCGTGTAGGCCGTTATCGTCAAGCTAGATTCGGTCTTCGCGAGTAGTTTTGCGAACATAGCCATAGCCGAGAAGAAACCTGCTGCAAGAAGCACATAGAAGGAGCCTGGCTCGACAATCTCTAAACCTGGTCGCAGTATGACAAATGTGCCAGCAAAGCCAAAGAGAATTGCAATCCATCGGCGGAGTCGGACTACTTCATGAAAAAAAATGATTGCAAGAATGGTTGTAATAATGGGCACCGTAAAACCGAGGGCTGCGACTAGCGCTAATGGAGTAGTGGAAAGCGCCGTGTACACGCAGACCATGGCTATCAGGAAACAAGCCGCACGCAGCATATGGACCCCAAGTTGTTTGGTTCTCAGCATCGACGCGCCATGATGGAGAAAGAGTGGAGAAAGTGCGAGTACACCAAACGCATTCACGAAGAATGCTATCTCAAGCGGACTGAGGCCTGACAACGTTAGATAGCGCACAAATGCGTTGTTGGTCGCAAAGCCCGTTGAAGCTAGAAACATCCAGCCCATTCCGCGCAGATTACCGCTTAATCGAAATGTGGGAGTGGAGGGTGTGGTTGTCACAAACAAACCAGTTCTTGAGTGATTTCAATTGCCTATTAGTTAACCAGGCTGACGAAAGAACATTACGTTGAGAAAACAGTCTTCATATGTCTCTTGATAACAGGTGATAACCACTTTGAGAGATTTATTCCAGGTCTAGTTGTTAATTTAAGCAAACAACAAGATATAATTTCTCAGAACCACGATGTTCACCCATGAATTTTTTTAATTACTTCAGCCAGTCTTGCTCCAACAGCTTTTGCCGGCGCTACATGCTCATCATTAAAATTACCATTCTCGTCCACTTCCCTGAAAGCAAAAACGACGCCATACTCTTCGGGAATAACCAAAGTTTGAAAAGCATTGAAGATTTGTCGAAGATGGGTCATGCCGAACTTACCTCCAAGAGTGCCTGCAGCTGACACCAGCGCCGCCGTCTTGCCTTTGAAATAGTGCCGAGAAGGATAATCATCGATGGGACGAGAAACCCAGTCTATGGTATTCTTTAATACAGCACTCAAAGAATAATTGTTCTCCGGTGTTGCAATCAGCAGGCCATGATGCGTCTCGAGGAGCGCCTGCAAGCGTCTGGCGTTTTCTGGTATTCCTTCACGTACTTCAAGATCTCCATCGTAGATTGGTAAGGGGTAGTCACGTAAGTCTATGAGAGTGACTTTGGCACCTGCCTCTTGAGCGCCTTCGACCGCGATCGCCAATAGTTTTTTGTTGAAGGATCCGTCCCTCAGACTACCAGAAAATGCCAGAATTCTACACTCGCCCATAGCTAATTCCTTGTTCGCAACTTACTCATTGTGCTATCCAAATCGTAACCAATTTGGCACGGCAAATTACGCCGGGTACCTTCATACAACTCTTCCGCCACCACGTGAATTTAAATTGGTTGAAATTGTGACGCTCAACTTAGACCGTTGCGCAGACAGTTTATAGCCTCATTTAGCTGACTCATGCGCCGATGGTCGCCGAATCTGCTGTCTGGATGATGAATGGTTGCAAGCATACGAAATCTAGCTTTAATCGCCCCTACATCCGGCGTATCCTCATGGGAAAATCCCAGCACATATAGCGCATCACGGCAAGATTTAACGCCACTCCTTAGCGGCGAAAAGGCTAGAGCTTCAATTATTGCACGCAAACGTAAAACTTCGTCCCTTGCAGCTTTGAGACATTCACGAGTTGACGGCTCTTCCGCTGTCTCGATCGTGACTATTTTAGTACCAAGCTCGAGCGCCAATGCTAACCCGAGCGCGCGGCGGATGGTCCTAACACCATAACCTGGTGGTAGTCGCACCTGTAAACGTGGTTTCCGCCGCCAAGTCTTGCCTGGAGATGATCCCGATTTCAGGGTAATTTCTTCTCGGTCGCCCGCCATAGGTTCACCTGGATCGTCCAGCCGTTCTATCACTTCTTTTGGTAAGGTTAGCAGGATCGATCGTGCAATATCGCCGACGTTGACCCCACGACGCTCCGCAAGTGCCATTGCAGAGTCACGAAATTGAGTAGAGCAGCTTATTGTGTATGACTGCTTAGTTTTCGTCTCACGTAAATTATAGTCAAGTATCACCTACCCGAATCTCCCCTTTTCATGGGATTCTCAATTTTAAGCACTTGTCAATATATAGACCATTCTATTATCACATAAACAACATCTTCCGTTTATTGGGTTGTGTCAACTGCAAGCGCAGTCAAGAACGCTAAAATTTACAGGCACTAATTCAAGGTAATTCGCTTAGGAATTAATAGTGGACTAACTGGGGTCTACTCTCGCAGCACACCGTTTGTCTGCCTGCTAATCGACTTAACAATCTTTTCCGCAACAGAATCTATCTGAGCGTCAGTAAATGTTCCTTCAATAGGCTGAAGCGTTACAGAGATTGCGACTGACTTTTCATTTTCCCCAATTTTTTCGTCTTGGTAGACATCGAATACGGTGACGTCCGTAATCATGGTAGGATCAGCAGCCTTCGCTGCTCGAACTAGCTTTATAGCCGGCATATCCTTATCAATAACAAACGCGAAGTCTCGGGTTACTGACTGATACGGAGATGTTTGCAGAGGTGGTTTACTGGTCGTTGATTGCGATTTTAGTGGTGGAAAATTATCAATTATCACCTCAAACGCAACAACGGGCGCTGATAGATCAAAGACTTGCAAAATTTGAGGGTGTAGTTCGCCAAATTGGGCGAGTGTTTTTTTACCAAGCTGGAAAATCCCAGAACGCCCCGGATGGTACCAATCCGGAGCTTCCGCTGTAGTTTGAAAGTTTTCGATTGGCACGGAACTTAGTTCCAACACTGCTTCAGTATCAGCCTTCACATCGAACACATCAACCGAGCGGGATATTTTTGACCAATGCAGTGGTCCCGTGCTGCCCGTTCGAATGCCAGCAGCAACTAGTTTTTGCCCCTCCTTGCTGTCATCACACCATGTTGCACCAACTTCAAAAAGTGCCAAATTAGGATGCCCACGATTAATATTACGTACCGCAGCGTTCAGCAGATTAGGGAGGACAGAGGGTCGCATTACAGTGTGGGCGGCACTAATTGGATTAGACAGGTAAAGTGACTGCCGAACGCTGCCGAACAACCTAGCTTCTTCTTCACTGACGAACGACCAGGTTACAGCTTCCATCATACCGCGGCCGGCCAACACTTTACTAAATAGGAACTCACGTCGTTGTGAAGGTGAAATTGCAGGGCTCGGTAACAGTGTTTTACGTTCTAACGGTATTGTGGGTATCGCTTCAAATCCATTTACCCGCAACACTTCTTCGACTAAGCAGGCCTCGCTCTCAATGTCCGGGCGCCATGACGGCGGAATTGCGTTGATTACATCTTTCCTGCTCTCTGTCAAAAATCCAAGGGAATTGAGAATTTCTTGTGTCCGCTTTGAGGAAATTTCGAGTCCCCCTAGTGTCATAGCGCGATCTCTACGAAGTTCAATTTGCCGCGTTATATTCGGCATTTCACCGGCGATCGAAAGGTAACTCGCCTCACCACCACATGTCTCTTTAATCAATCGAGCAGCAACTTCTGCGCCCCAAAGTGCTGACTGTGGATCGACACCGCGTTCGAAGCGATATCGCGCATCAGACTTAATACCAAGTCTTCGACCCGTGGCAGCTACACTTACCGGATCAAACAGAGCAACTTCAATAAATACATTCTGCGTATCCTCGGTACAGCTACTGGCCATACCACCCATAATGCCGCCTATTCCCTGAACTTTATCCACCCTAGCACTTTCATCAGATATTACGATCGTTTCTTCATCAAGCAAGTATTGATGACCGTCTAGTGTAACGACGGACTCATCCTTCCGTGCGAATCGCATCGTCAGATCACCAGATAGCTTGTCTAGATCAAAAACGTGCAACGGGCGGCCTAAGTCAAATGTGATATAGTTTGTAATATCCACTAGAGCCGATATAGGCCGCAATCCGATCGCCTGGAGGTACCTTTGGAGCCATTCAGGGCTGGTACCATTTTTCACATTGCGAAAACTCCGCCCTACAACCATCGGGCACGCGTGCTCTTTCCCTTTAGGTAAATCAAGGTGCCATTTTATCGGACTTTCGAATACACTATCTATTGTTTGTCCATCCAATTCAGGATGTGGTCTAAGAATACCAACGCCTGACGCCGCAAGATCACGGGCTATTCCCCGAACACCTAAGCAGTCGCCTCGATTAGGTGTGATCGCAATTTCAATTATGGCATCATCCAAACCATAAAATTTTGCAAAAGTCTCGCCTATCTTTGCCTCTAATGGCAACTCGACGATTCCTTCATGCTCATCTGAAATGCCAAGCTCACGTTCGGAGAGAAGCATTCCGTTCGACTCCATCCCTCGGATCTTTGTTTTCTTAAGATTGAGCCCTGTTCCAGGTACCCGTGATCCTACCGGCGCAAAGACACCTTTCATACCAGTGCGCACATTTTGCGCACCACATACGACTTGAGTTCTTCCCTCACTCGTCTCAACAACACAGACGCGCAGACGATCCGCATCAGGATGCTGCTTAGCTTCTACGACTCTCGCAACCGTGAACATTGCCAACGCAGCAGACTGATCGACTACGCTTTCAATTTCAAGACCGAGCGCTGTAAGTTGCGTCGCTATTTCTTGCGTAGTCGCATCACAGTCAAGGTGATTATCAAGCCATGAACGGGTGAACTTCACAGTCTTAATCCCCGCACAAGAGACGGCACCTCCATCGGAACAAAACCATAATGCTGTAACCAGCGAATATCGGCATCGAAGAAAGTACGCAAGTCAGGTATACCATACTTCAGCATGGCTATACGCTCTATGCCAATGCCAAATGCGAAACCCTGATACTTGGATGGATCCAAACCACCTGCCTCAAGAACCTTGGAATGAACCATTCCACATCCAAGTATCTCGAGCCAATCTTCTCCGATTCCAATTTTAAGCTCACCGCCATCTCGCGAACAGCCAATATCGACTTCTGCCGAGGGTTCCGTAAAGGGGAAATAGCTAGGTCGAAATCGTACAGGTACATCTGGCAATTCGAAATAGGCTCGACAAAATTCGATCAGGCAGCCTTTGAGGTGACCCATATGTGTTTTAGTATCGACGACTAAGCCTTCTACTTGGTGGAACATGGGCGTGTGGGTGATATCGCTGTCACAACGATAAGTACGACCGGGCGCAATTATACGAAATGGCGGCTTGCCTGATAGCATTGTACGAATTTGAACCGGTGAAGTGTGTGTCCTTAACAACTTATTGCCTTCAGTCGAAGTTTTATCGTCGCCCGAGTAAACACCAGGCGTTTGCAAGTAAAATGTGTCGTGCATCTGTCTTGCTGGATGTTCCGGCGGGATATTGAGAGCCGTGAAGTTATGAAAGTCGTCTTCGATATCTGGGCCCTGTACAACGACAAAGTCCATCTCGCCGAAAATTGCAATAATCTCATCAAATGTTTGGCTGATCGGATGAAGTCTGCCTACCGACTTTGGCCTTGAAGATAGTGAGACATCAATTGCCTCTTGCTGAAGTTGTGCATTGATCGTGTCTTTTAATAGCGCCTGGCCACGGGATTCTAGCGCCGCCACCACAACCTCCTTAACAGTATTTAGGGACTGCCCTACTTTCCTTCTCTCGGATTTATCAATCTTCCCTAATTCTTTCATTAAGAGCGTCACGCGACCCTTGCGTCCCAGAAGCGAGATACGGACATTCTCGAGTGCCTCTGAAGTGTCTGCGGTATCAACTGCTACCAAGCATTCATCGCGAAGGGTGTCTAAATTCTCCATACTACTTCCCTTATTCGCCTAAAAACCTTTGCAAGACCCGTTAAATCGCAGGTAGTTGTATAGGAGCCCCTGAGCTCTACCTGCACGGCCCTGGGAGGAAGCATCGGCCAGGATGTTTACTTTGCCTTCAAAGCGACTTCTGCATGATCGACGATTACCTTGAACGCGCCCGGATCACGGACTGCAATATCAGCCAATATTTTTCGGTCAATTTCAATATTGGCCAGTTTTATTCCGTTCATAAACTGAGAATAGGTCAGTCCATGTAGTCGCACGCCAGCATTGATCCGCTGTATCCACAACCCACGAAAATTGCGCTTTCGCGTTCGGCGATCACGGTAGGCATATTGGAGGTCTTTTTCTATCCGCTGAATAGCCGCACGAAAGGTATTTTTCGACCTTCCCCGCGAGCCTTTCGCTGCCTTGATAACTTTTCTGTGTCGGGCGTGTTTTGTCACGCCTCTACTCACCCGTGCCATTGTCGTCCCCTTTAACTTACCCGGAGATAATACCTTTTCACGACTCTGGCATCGCTCGCCGCCATAATTTGAGTGCCGCGATTGGTTCGTTTCATTTTTTGTGACCGTCTGCGCAACATATGATTCAAGTTTGCACTGGCAAAACGAACTCTGCCCGTAGCAGTCAAACGAAAGCGCTTTTTAGCACTGCTCTTATTCTTGAGCTTGGGCATTTTGGCGATCCCTAATTTGTGAAGAAGGCGATTCGACCCGACAGGCATACCCATAAAGCCCCGCGCCGAATCCCACACATCGCAGAACAATGCGCGGAACGCAGGCTTATAGCCTTAGGCGAGACCATACGCAAGGGCTACAGTTGCTACCGTTGCACTCTATGCATACTCAATTGGTGATTAATATAAGAATAGTGAGTGTCCTGGTGCAACTTCTTGAGAACATTCTAACGTGGTGCCAACACCATGATCATCTGACGTCCCTCCATCTGCGGCATCTGCTCAACCTTAGCCTGTCCATCAAGATCATCACGCACTCGATAAAGAACTCTCACGCCGAGTTCCTGGTGAGCCATCTCTCTACCACGAAAGCGCAACGTGACCTTAACTTTATCGCCTTCAGCGAGGAACCGGACCATGGAACGCACTTTCACCCCATAATCGTGATCATCAATATTGGGGCGGAATTTCACTTCCTTGACATCAATCGTCTTTTGCTTCTTGCGGGCCTCATTTTTCTTCTTCTGAGCCTCATACTTGAATTTTCCGTAATCCAGAATTTTACACACCGGTGGATCCGCATTTGGCGAAATCTCAACGAGATCCATCCCAGCATCACCGGCGGCTGCAATGGCGTCGTCTCTTGACACGACACCCATCATTTCCCCACTTTCATCCACCAAACGCACTGATTGTGCTAAAATTAATTCGTTAACGCGAGGGCCTTCACGGACCGGCGTAGCATTATGTGGTAGTCTGACTATCAACGCCTCCTATATCGGTTAAAATTTCCTGTAATTGTATATGAAAAATACTACTATTTCACTCCTACTCCTCCCGAGGACCCAACAACCGACTCTGCCTCTTTGACAAGTCTATTTATAGCGTCCTCCAGTGCAAGGATTTCTTGTTCTTTTCCACCAAGGCGGCGAACTGCAACATTCTTCGATTCTGCTTCCCTAACACCAATAACGAAAATTACCGGAATTTTGGCACGCGAATGTTCGCGGATTTTATAGTTAATTGTCTCGTTACGCAGATCAAGTCGGAACCGCAGGCCTGCACCACTAAGAAAATTTTTGACCTCTTCAGCATATTCCTTCGCCTCATCTGTAATCGTTGCGACTAAGACTTGGATTGGTGAAAGCCACAAAGGTAAATGACCCGCATAATGTTCTATCAGGATACCAATAAATCTTTCAAAAGAACCAAGAATAGCGCGGTGTAGCATGACTGGTCTGTGTTTTTGTCCATCTTCCCCTACATAGGAAGCATCAAGTCGCTCCGGCAGAACAAAGTCAACTTGATGTGTCCCGCACTGCCATTCACGGCCAATTGCATCAGTCAAGTGAAACTCGAGTTTCGGTCCGTAGAACGCGCCTTCCCCTGGATTGAGTGTATAGTCCAAACCGACAGCTTCTGTGGCTGCTACTAGCGCAGCTTCAGCTCGATCCCAAATTGCATCGTCACCAGTTCGGACCTCTGGCCGGTCAGCAAACTTGACTATTATATCCTCAAACCCAAAGTCACGGTATATTGATAACAGAAGTTTGCAAAAAGCCGAAGTTTCGCTGGTAATTTGATCCTCTGTACAAAAAATATGCGCATCGTCCTGTGTGAATGCCCGCACACGCATGAGTCCGTGTAGAGCGCCAGAAGGCTCACTGCGATGACACGAGCCGAATTCTGCCATCCGAATTGGGAGATCACGGTAACTTGTTATTCCTTGACGGAAGATTTGAACATGACCAGGGCAATTCATTGGCTTTAGTGCCAGTACACGGTCATGTTCATCATCCGCAGTAAACATATGTTCGCGGAACTTCTCCCAATGCCCCGATCGCTCCCATAAATTACGGTCAATAAGTTGGGGTGTCTTAACCTCGACGTAACCTGCCTCAGTAAGTCGCGTACGCATGTGAGTTTCACATATTCGATAGAGCATCCACCCGTTAGGGTGCCAAAACACACTCCCCGCCGCCTCTTCCTGGATGTGAAACAGACCCAGTTCGCGGCCAAGCCGGCGATGGTCGCGACGTTCAGTTTCCTCAAGCAAGTGGAAGTAGGATTTGAGCTCCTTTTCCGAGCGCCAGCAAGTACCATAAATACGTTGCAGAGCTGGGTTACTAGCATCACCTCGCCAATATGATCCAGCTAACTTTGTTAGCTTGAAGGCAAAGCCCAGCGCACCTGTTGAGGGGAGATGCGGCCCAGCGCACAGATCCAACCATTCGCCTTGGCGATAAATCGATATTTCCTCATCATCAGGTAAAGTCGATACATGTTCTGCTTTGAAAGTTTCGCCCCTTTCCTCAAAGTATCGAACTGCATGTGTCCGGTCCCAGACCTCGCGTATTATAGCCTCATCGCGCTTCACGATGTCCCGCATACGTAATTCTATTTTCTCAAGGTCTTCGGGCGTGAACGATGTTGTGCGATGAAAATCATAATAAAACCCGTCATCAGTTGCCGGTCCAAAAGTCACCTGAGTATCTGTATAAAGTTCCTGGACCGCCTGAGCCATTACATGCGCCGCATCGTGTCGTAACAGCGTCAGTGCAACGTCATGGTCGCGCGTTACAATTTCGACTTTCGCGTTAACGTCAATACTATGCGCAAGGTCGAGCAGAACACCATCAACTTTGATCGCAATTGCTGCTTTAGCTAGGCCAGGCCCAATATCGGCAGCCAACGCTGCACCCGTTATTGAGCTGTCGAACTCGCGAATACTACCATCGGGAAGCGTGATTGATACCATAATTATCGCCTGTGTTTCTGACAGAAGACATTCCACCATCCACCCTTGGATAACTCGAAATTTAGATGGATTAGATAGTTAGTCAAGCCACCTCCGACGCAAAACTGATGACTAAGATAATTTAGATTCACAGCTGAAACACTTGCCAATTTCATACAAGCGCTGAAAGTACTTCCCCAACCGGCAAGTCTGTCAGACTATCTCGGCTGAGAATCGTTACGTTCTCTCCGCGTGGTGCTGTAATTTTTGGGTCCGAATCGGAGGAGAATAGAACGACAGATGGACACCCTACAACTGCGGAAATGTGCATTGGTCCCGTATCGTTTCCAACCGCCGCTACCGCACTACGGGCCAGAGCTACCACTTCAATCAAAGTCGTCTTTCCCGTGAGATCTATGGCGGTTGCGCAAATTTCCCTAATTTGCCTCGCCATTTGATACTCTAACGCAGTCCCTAACAGTACAGGTTGATATCCTGTCTTCGCGAGAGCGCAAGCCAACTCCGCGTAATATGAAGCTGGCCAATGTTTGCGTGGACGGTGTGGTGCACCACCTGGAACAATAAGGACTGAGGGCATTGCAACACTGAAATGTTTGATTTCGGCCGTCGCCCAAGTCAAATCAGGCGGTGGAATATTTTCAACACCGGCGATCGCCAATTGTTCCGCCTGTCGCTCTAGCGTGTGCATACTGTCCCGATCAGGGTTTTCGTGGCAATGTGAGCAGCCCTTGGCAATTCCCGACCACTCTGGTGTATGCCTAAGGCACCTGAAATACAAACTACTTCTTCCCGAAGTTTGAAGATCATAGACGCGCTGAAAAGCACTGCTATCCAATCGCCGCTTAAGCGCAATCCATCCTATCGGACGCCACCATGGAATTCGTCCATCATCCCAAATTTCATCGAAGTAACCACTCGCCAACGCTAAGTCTACAAATGGTGTAGTCGTCAACAATGTAATATGTGCATTCTGGTGGTGACGGCGGATAGCTGCGCATGGACCCAGCGCAAGTACAAAGTCACCAAGTGCACCTAGCTTAATAACCAAAATGCGATGGTACAATTCTTCGTTATTAACCTCAATTCCGCTCATTGAAATGTCTAACCGTCCGCTACGTTTTTCTTGGAAACCGAACGGTATACGTCGAGAGTGGCATTACACATTACTTCCTTGCTGAAGCGAGTACTGACATGAGATCTGGCCTCCCGTGCAATCTTCCCTCGTTCGGCTGGACTCAACTGCAGAACAATTTCGATACTGTTAGCTAGGGAAATGGGGTCTCCTGGCGGCAACAACCACCCAGTCTTATTAGGCAACAATAATTCCGGTGCTGCACCATGATCGGTCGCAATCACAGATTTTCCCATTGCCTGCGCTTCGACGATTATTCGGCCAAATGCCTCAGGTTTAGTTGATGCGGAGATGACCACATCAGCCAACATATACGCTGCCGGCATATCCTTACAATGACCGACAATATGAACAACCGATTGTAATTCGTGTTTGGAAACAAACGACTCAAGATCACGCCGGTAACCGGACCTCCCCTGATCATCACCTACTAAAAGACATCTGAATTTTCGCGTTGATAATTTAGCAAGTGCTGCTAGTAGCACCCGCTGACCTTTCCAATCAGTTAGACGACCCGGTAACATGATCACCGGCACACCGTCCTCCAAACGCCATTTTCTAGAGAGTTTAATAATTCGTTCCGCGCTAATCTTGTGCGGATTGAACAACGTGAAATCCACTCCACGGGGAATGATCGAAACGCGTTCAGGAGCAGCCTTGTAGGTATCGATGAGATGATTGGCAATAAATTTGCTGATCGCTATTATCCTCTGGCCACGCACCATTATGGAATTATACGTTCGTTTCAGCGGCATCCTTGTGTCGTAAGTCCCGTGAAATGTAGTAACAAATTTGGCTCCAGTATGCCGACAAGCCGCAAACCCACTCCAAGCCGGTGCTCGGCTTCGCGCATGAATAATATCAACACTGTTTTTCTTAATTATTTCAGCTAACCGGCGCACGTTGGCGCACATGACTAAAGGATTTTTAGAATCTACGGGCAACTCCAAATGATTTGCGCCGACCCTTGACAGTTCGCTCACCATTGGCCCGCCCGAAGACACGACAAATGAGTGCCAACCAACCTCGGTCAACGCGCGCGCGACGTCTACTGTTCCTCGCTCAACGCCGCCCGTTACCAACGAGGGCAAAAGCTGCAACACAACCGGTCGTTTGTTCTCGTTAATTTCCAATGTCATGCTTGTGCTACTATCATCTACCTTTTTTAATTTCACTCACTGCCAGGGCAAAGCTTCCGCACAATATATTCTTCGTTAATCATCCCAAATTCTCAGATCACAAGAGATCGCAAAGTCCAAGACGATAGTTTGGATACTTTAGTGTTACACCCAACTCCTTCTTAATTCGGTTATTCGACACACGCTTGTTCTCTGTATAAAAAGTTTGTGCCATCGCTGACATCTCTGCTGATTCAAAAATTTCAAGTGGTGGCGGTTCCTCACCTAATAGCTGTGCCGCATAGGCTACGACAGCATCAGGTGGAGCTGGTTCATCATCAGTAACATTATACACCTCGCCGGGGGTTGGTTGCTCGATCGAGGCACGAAGTGTTGCTACAATGTCGTCGATATGAATTCTACCAAATACCTGGCCTTCCTTCCGAATACGACGGGCAGACCCTGCTCTCAGGCGAGCAATTAGATTTCGATTAGGTCCATAGATGCCTGCCAGTCTAAATATATGAACTGGCAAACCCGTGCGGCGACCCAGTGCTAACCATTTTGTTTCTGCCTCCGCTCGACGTCGTCCACGCTCACTCGTGGGAAGTACCGGCGTCGATTCATCTACCCAGTGACCATCCCTGTTTCCATAAACATTAGTTGTCGACAGATAGCCTATCCACTCTATCCGGTTGAGAAGTTCAAGGTCACTACCGTGCAGGTCAAGCACCGTATCCCCCATACAATCGGGTGGTATTGAAACGAGTATATGAGTGGCACTCGCCAACGCTTCATTACCCTTCTGGAGTGGGTGACCGCGGGCCATCCTATACATTTCAACGTCGTGAGCACCAAGAATGTGGCATCTTTCTTCGCCACGACATGTACCGGCGCACCGCCAGCTATCTTGCTTAACTGTTTCAGCAAATGCCGCAGCCACGTAGCCGTAACCGAAGCAAAACAATCGGTATTTTTTATCAGTGGGATTCATCAACTTCCAAAATTAGAATTTTGTGCCAACACTCCATAGACTTCCCACAGACCAACCATACAAAAGACGCCATAAATGGCGGGTAAAAGCCACAAGCTTGTGGCTAAATAAATTTGTTTCATTTTAAATCTGTCTTGACTCTTTAGCACCTTCATACCGACAAGCCTACTACATATGACACTCGACGCAATCTCGAACACATAATGTCAAGACTCACTTGGTAATTACTCACATAACTTGGGTCTAGACCTCAAAAATCGAGATCAGCATAATGTGGAGGAGGGGGAAAACCAGGGATATGATCAGCCAGTATAGCACGGAAACTGGGACGGGACTTGATCCTCGCATACCAATCCTTAGCTGGCCCATGATCGTCCCATGGCACATCACCCAAGTAATCAATTGTAGACAAATGTGCGGCAGCTGAAATATCAGCGAGGGATAAGTCATCGCTGGCAAGCCAGCGATGACGGTCTATAAGCCAGCCTATATATTCTAGATGAGAATGTATATTTGCCGAACCCGCTCGGATAGCACCCGAATCCGGTTCCCCTAACCCAAGAAAACGCTTCATAATCTTTTCGCCCACTAAATTTTCAGTGACTTCTGTATTGAACTTTCTATCAAACCATTGACTTAGACGTCTTACTTCCGCCCGTCCGCGAGCTTGATATCCTAGCAATGTTGGTTCCGGATAGCATTCTTCAAGATATTCAACGATCGACACCGCTTCAGCAATTACGCTACCGTCTTCTTCTACCAACACAGGCACTTCGCCCGCAGGATCTAGCTCAAGAAATTCTCGACTACGTTCCCACGACTTCTCCACTTTCATATTGAACTCTAATCCTTTTTCCGCAAGAACGATTCGGACTTTGCGGCAAGCAGGCGAAAGCCAGAGATGAAAAAGGGTTCGCATGGCAATTCAAATCTACACTGGACAGACAAAGATCAAAATAGGAAAGCACAGCAGAGACGGCTAAAGGACTTAACCCTCAAACTGGACTTTCAGCAGTTATCACCGTCGGTGAAATTGATGAATCTCCTTGCTTCCCAACATCAAGTTTTTTGGGTAATGCGAATGCCAAAATGCTGGCAGCGACTGCAAGAATGCTCATAATTACAAATAACCAAACAAAACCTCCAGTCACGTCAAAGATAAGACCAACAAGTGGTATGCTGCACGCACTAACACCTAGAGAAGCAACAAAGCGCGCGCCGAATGCAGTTGAATGCCACCTAGTTGGTACGCAGTTCGCAACGAGACTATCCGCTACCGGCTGCACCGAGTTGCCCAACGTAACAATACAGAATGCCAGAAAAAGCATTGACCAATCTCCCGCGATAGATGCAACCAAAAGTAAAGGAACGTGAATTGTGAACATTAGCGTGAATAACAGTCTTAGTGGATACTTATCCGCAAACCAGCCACCAATCATTTGACCAGCAGCACCTATCAGATAGACAAGCGAAACTAATCCCCCTACACCGAGGACAGCACCGTCCAGAAATGATAGGCGTGTGGCAAAGACCTTTGGCATCCCCACAGCGGCCGACTGATAAATCAATCCGGCACACGCTGAGGCGAGAATTATGAGTGTAAGGAGCAACAATACGCCATTTTGTTTTTTATCTCCAATCAGATTATCACTTGCAGATTTGGAGGCTTTCTCGGCCTGAACAATTTTAGGCACAAGAACGAGAAAGGCAAACCCGGTTAGAACGCAAATGATTCCTGGCGCAATAAACGCTGCACGCCAACTCACCAAGTCTGTTAAAACACCCGCAACGAGCGCACCAGTTGCCACCCCAACACCACCGAAGATACCGTTAACACCTAGTGCCTGACCCCGTTTCACCGCATAGCGCACCACTATTGCTATGCCGACCGGATGATAAATGGCGGCAAACAATCCTATCACCCCGAGTCCTAGCCCAATTTGCAAAGGTGATGAAGCAAATCCCGTCGCGATCGACGACAATCCCAGACCAAAGAACATTGTGGCAATCATCCCTCTAGCGCTCCAGCGATCGCCAAGCCAACCAGCAGGCAGTGCCGCTGCGCCAAATAAAATATAGCCACCGAGTGCTAAGGATATGAGTTCCCCATAGGTCATTGCAAACTCATCCTCTAGGGCCAAGACCACTGTCGGATAGAGAACCATAAAGAGATGCGCATACGCATGTCCAATTGAAGCGAACGCAAGCACACGGGTCGTTGCCTGTCGATCAGAAATTAGCGTGTCCTCAAACGGTTGGCTCTGGGAAATCATCCTAACTTCACGCTAGCAACTGTGCATCTGCTTCCAACTCTGTTAGCGGATGTTCCAGTCGATCCAGCATTTCCTTTGGTACGATCTGCAAAAACTTCATGCTTTCGAATTCCCATTCATCTATCAGGCGTTCAGCCCATCGTGACTGCGTCTCTTCTGCATGTTCAGTGATCAGGTCACGGCAATAGGACTCCCAATAAGCTGATTCCAGGCGACGGCAGATTACGGTTTCTGGATTAACCTTACACTCGAGATCACCATTAGAATCATAGACAAAGGCCATACCGCCCGTCATACCAGCCGCAAAATTATCACCTACCTGTCCTAGAATTATAGCTGTGCCACCCGTCATATACTCACAGCCATTAGAACCACATCCTTCAACCACAACAATTGCACCTGAATTACGGACGGCCAAGCGCTCACCAGCTTGCCCCGCAGCAAATAATTTGCCTGAACTCGCACCATACAACACCGTGTTGCCGAGAATAACATTCTCGTTGGAAACTAATCGCGACGATGCCAGCGGTCGGAGTACAATTGTAGCACCCGACAGCCCTTTACCCACATAGTCGTTGGCGTCCCCCAATACTTCAAGCTTAAGACCTTGAACTGAAAATGCACCCAATGATTGCCCGGCCGAGCCGCGAAGCCGGATCGTCACATGATCGGGGTTTAGTCCTTTCATGCCAAATTTTCGGGTAATAAGAGCGGACAACTTTGCACCTATCGCCCTCTGCGTGTTACGAATGTTGTATTGCAGTTGCATTTTCTCGCCATCGGAGAATAACGCCTGCGAATCTTCAATCATTTTTTCATCAAGCGATTCCGTAACTTCGTTTCTACCTTCACGGTTGCAATATCGTGGAAACCCTCCAGAATCCGCTTGGGCTAGAAGTGGGTTTAAGTCAAGATCATCGAGATGCGGAGAACCCCTGCTTACTTGACCCAGGAGTTCCGTTCGACCTATTACTTCGTCGAGCGTACAAGCACCGAGTTTTGCTAATATTTCGCGGACTTCCTCAGCAATAAAGCTGAATAAATTTACCACCTTCTCCGGCGTCCCTGAAAACTTCTCGCGAAGTGCCTCGTCTTGGGTACAAACACCCACAGGACAGGTGTTAGAGTGACACTGACGCACCAAAATACAGCCCATAGCAATCAAAGAAGCTGTTCCTACACCAAACTCCTCTGCGCCCAGAAGCGCAGCGATTACTACGTCTCGACCCGTCTTAATTCCACCATCGACTCTAATCCGCGTTGTATGCCGCAGGCGGTTAAGAGTGAGTACTTGATGAACTTCCGAAAGACCCATTTCCCACGGGATACCAGCATATTTGATTGAAGTTTGCGGACTGGCTCCAGTCCCACCTGAATGACCGGAGATCATAATTACATCAGCTTTCGCCTTGGCAACACCAGAGGCAATTGTACCTATTCCGCTTCGCGCTACGAGCTTAACGCATACGCTGGCTTCTGGATTGATTTGCTTTAGATCATAGATCAGCTGTGCTAGATCCTCGATTGAATAAATGTCATGATGGGGTGGCGGTGAAATTAGCATAACACCTGGTGTTGAATTTCGAAGCTTTGCAATTTCCGTTGTCACTTTGAAACCTGGTAGTTGTCCGCCTTCGCCCGGTTTCGACCCCTGCGCGATCTTGATTTCTATTTCTCTGCAATTTGTGAGATACTCCGCAGTCACACCAAATCGACCTGAGGCGATTTGCTTAATCGATGAATTGGCGTTATCGCCATTAGCGCGAGGCTTGAATCGCTCAGCAGCCTCACCGCCTTCACCACAATCTGATTGGGCGCCGATCCGGTTCATTGCGATGGCCAAGTTTTCATGTGCCTCGCGTGACAATGCGCCATGGCTCATCGCACCTGTTACAAATCGTTTGCGAATTTCTGTGATCGACTCTACATCATCGGGACTGATTGCTGAATTTTTCGGCTCGAAATCGAGAAGATCTCTCAAATTTATGGGAGGCAGGGATTGTAAGGCGTCCGAAAACTTTGCATAAGTCGTATAAGAATCTTTCGATACGGCTGCCTGCAAAGTATGGATCAACCCAGCTTCCCAATTATGGGCTTCGCCCCCTTGTCGGTATCTATACAAGCCTCCGATCGGCAACGCGATAACTTCAGCATCGTAGGCCAGAGCGTGTTGCTCGCTCGTTTTGTGCGCAATACCTGGAAGTCCGATCCCCGAAATACGACTAGGCAAACCTGGCATAAACTCTGCTGTCAAAGAACGCGATAACCCGACAGCCTCGAAGTTGTATCCGCCGCGATAGGAACTTACGATCGAGATTCCCATTTTTGACATAATTTTTAACAAACCGTCATCAACGGCCTTCTTATAGCGAGCTAATGCTTCATCCAAGGACAAACCTGGAAACAGATTACGGGTATGACGGTCTACTATTGATTCCTGCGCTATATATGCATTGACGGTTGTCGCCCCCATACCAATCAAAACAGCAAAATATTGGACATCAAGGCATTCGGCCGAGCGCACATTGAGTGAAGTAAAGGTTCTCAACTGTGACTGAACCAGATGGGTGTGTACTGCGGCAGTAGCTAGTATCATTGGCATTGAAGCTCGTTCAGCATCGGACATACAATCATGTAGAATTACATGTGTGTAACCTCCTCTGACTGCGAATTCGGCTTCAGTTTGTATGCGATATATTGCATTACGCAGCGCATCTTCACCTTCCGCGGGGCGATAGGTGCAGTCTATTTGTACTGCTGTATCACCCATATATTCTAACAATGTCTCAAACACACCGTTTGACAATACCGGCGACTCTAGCTGAAGAATTTCAAGCTGACTTTCGTCCTCCTCCATAATATTTCCAAGGTTACCGAGTCGAGTTACAAGGCTCATCACACGTCTTTCGCGCAGCGAGTCGATAGGAGGGTTAGTTACTTGGCTAAAGTTCTGACGGAAAAAATGATGCAGGCCGCGATATTCTTCCGACAAAACAGCCATGGGTGTGTCATCCCCCATGGATCCCGTTGTCTCCTTGGCATCCTCCACCATTGGTTGGAGTATCAACTCCAAGTCTTCAACCGTCCACCCGACAGCCAACTGGCGACACCTGAGTTCCTTGCGACTAAGCGACCCATTCTCTCTCAGACCCGACTGAAGGAGATCCTCTATCCTGGTAATCTTTCCTACCCAGTCACCGTATGGTCTGGATGTGGAAACTTGATCTTTAAGTTCTCTATCATGCAGTAATTTACCTTCTGCCAAGTCAACTGCGATCATTTGGCCGGGCCCAATACGCCCTTTTTCTACGACTTCACGCTCGTTGATTCGGACCATTCCTGTTTCAGATCCGACTATCAATAGGCCATCTCCCGTAATTGCATAGCGCATAGGCCGCAATCCGTTTCGATCCAAGCCCGCGAGTGCCCAACGTCCGCCAAAAGCACAAATTGCTGCTGGTCCGTCCCATGGTTCCATAACAGAGTTAGCGTAAGCATAAAAATTTCGATGTTCCTGTGGCAGCACTTCAACTTCTTCCCAAGCCTCTGGGATCAGAAGAAGTTTTGTTTCTGGAAGTCCGCGTTGGCCACGCAGCATGAGTTCAAATACCGAGTCGAGCGCCGCGGAATCTGAACTTCCCCCTTGTATAACTGGTTTGATATCATCCATGTAGTCCCGCAAGACCGTATCGTCCATCCGCGTTTCATGGCTCTTCATCCAGTTAACGTTGCCCAATAATGTGTTGATCTCGCCATTATGAGCGATAACGCGAAATGGTTGCGCAAGCCGCCAGGTTGGAAAAGTATTGGTGGAGTAACGTTGATGATAAATGGCAAAATTAGAAACGAACCGTTCGTCCAGTAGATCCGGGTAAAAAGCTGTCAGTTGCTCAGCCAGGAACATACCCTTATAGATCACCGATCGGCAGCTTAGCGAACACATATAAAAGTCAATGATATTTTCTGACAATACAGCCTTTTCAATCCGGCGACGTATTACGTAGAGGTCAATCTCAAACTGCCGTTCACTTACATCACGAGCGTTTTCTATCATGATTTGCTCGATCTCTGGACGCGTCGAATTAGCTTTTTCACCAATCACTTCAACATTCACCGGAACCTGGCGCCATCCGAATATCGTGTGTCCTAGTAACAGAATTTGGCTCTCAACTATCGTCCTACAGCGTTCTTGTGCCGCAAGATCAGTACGCGGGAGAAACACCATTCCCACTGCAACTCGACCACGGCCAACTTCATGGCCAGTGCGACGTACATGCTCCTTAAAAAAGATTTGTGGAATTTGAAGATGAATTCCAGCCCCATCACCGGTTTTACCATCTGCGTCGATTGCCCCACGGTGCCAGACTGATTTTAGTGCTTCGATGCCGGCCTCAACAACCTGACGACGCGGCTTTCCGTCAATTGCTGCTATCATACCTACGCCACAAGAATCGTGCTCCTGTGACTCGTCATAGATGTGATTCTGGCGCAAATATGCCGCATTTTCCAACCATTCCTGAACAAAGTTATCCACCAGCGTATTTCCTCCCGATCACCTATTCAGCCACAAATTCGGTATCAGTTACGTACCGGTTCAGATGACGATGTATGCCGGCCGCTGCTTCACGACCGTCACGAATTGCCCATACGACTAATGATGCGCCCCGCACAATATCGCCGGCGGCAAATACTCCATCCAATTCTGTCATCATCGTTTGATGGTTCACGCGCAGGGTCCCCCACCTTGTGACCGGCAACTTCGGTTCATCCCACATGGTTGGAAGGTCTTCCGGATCAAAACCCACTGCTTTAATAACAAGATCGGCCGCAATCACGCTACTAGAACCCTCCACGAGTTGTGGTGCCTGTCGTCCGGTTGCATCTGGAGCCCCTAAATGCATGCGTTGCGTACGGACTCCATTGACCATTTTGGCATTGTCGTCACCGACAAACGCTTGCGGTGCCGTAAGCCAAATAAATTCGACTCCTTCTTCTTCAGCGTGAGACACTTCTCGGAGCGAACCCGGCATATTGTCACGGTCACGGCGATAGAGACATTTGACGGACGCCGCGTCTTGCCTAATCGCCGTACGTACACAGTCCATTGCTGTATCACCACCCCCAATTACTACAACATTTTTGCCATTTGCATTCTGGTCGTCACTTAATACATATTCCCTCTGACTACTGCGATTGCCGGCAATAAGATAATCGAGTGACTCAATAATTCCGCCCAGCCCTACCCCGGGGACCGAAATCTGTCTTGCCTTATATGTCCCACAAGCAACGAGAAGCGCATCGTGCCGAGCACGCAATTCGTTAAATGTTGCATCCCGGCCGACTTCAAATTCGAGGGCGAACTGGACATTTCCCTCCCTTAGAAGCTTGATCCGCCTTTCAACCAGATATTTCTCTAGTTTAAAGTTGGGAATACCATAGATTAGCAAACCTCCCGCGCAGTCATAGCGATCATAAATTTTTACTTGATATCCCTTGCGTCGCAACATCTCGGCTGCCGTTATGCCAGCTGGTCCGGCCCCTATGATACCAACGGATTCGCTACGTTCGCTAATCGGTACTGGTGGCTTAACCCATCCCTGCTTCCACGCGGTCTCGGCTATGAAAGATTCGACCGAGCCTATCGTCACGGTACCATGGCCTGACTGTTCTATTACGCAATTGCCCTCACACAACCGGTCGTGAGGACAGATCCGACCGCATATCTCAGGTAAATTGTTGGTCGAAGAAGATAATTCAAATGCCTCCTCCATCCTATTTTCGGCAGTAAGCTGCAACCAGTCAGGTATGTTGTTACTGAGTGGGCAGTGTACCTGGCAGAACGGAACACCACATTGAGAACATCGGCTAGCCTGCTCCGCCGCTCCGCTAAATGAAAATTCTTGGTAAATCTCGTTGAAATCACGCCTTCGCTGCACGGCCAGGCGTTTTTTCGGTCTACGTGCTTCAATTGATACGAACTTGAGCATCTGCTCCGGCATTAAAGCGTTCCCCTGTACCGGAGGGATTCCCAGTTCAAATCTTACACTTCACAAACACCACGCGAGACAAGGCAATGTGAGTTTTCTGGTTATTCCAACGGTGATTTTGAGCCGATTTCATAACGGATTTTATTTTGTTTTTCGATATTAGATCAACTTTTACCAAAATTACGAGAAAAAAATGCATTTATGACAATATTATTGACCTAAAATTAGGAAATCGTTCGAAATTAATGCTAAATCAATGATCAGGTTAGGGTTCAACGAAATAACCACCATAAATTTTAGTTACATTTTTGTACTAAATGGATCAATAAATTGGCTGCCGAAGAGTAAATATGAATGCTATAAGTTTAGTGGCTATTAAATTTGAGGTTTAGTAAGTGAGTATCTACCATTTAATGCTATTGGCAGTGGTACAGGGTTTAACGGAATTTCTTCCGATTAGTTCATCTGGACATCTGATTTTGGCATCTAATGTCCTGGACTTGCCCGATCAGGGTCTCAATATCGATATTGCCGTCCATGTCGGCACACTGGCTGCCGTTATATTATATTTTTGGCGCGATATGTTAACGCTCTGTCTCGGCGCAGTTTCTTTGATATTAGGACGCAAGAATCCAAGAAGGCGACTGATCATACAGCTTACAGTAGCAACAATACCACTCGTTATTGCTGGTTTCTTGGTCAACCGATACTTCCCAGGTGGACTACGTAATGTGGAAATAATCGCGTGGGCAACTGGGGGATTTTCAATTTTACTGTGGGTAGCAGACCGTCTGGGTATGACAGTGCGGCGCATCGAACACATAAGCATTAACAATGCCCTGTTTTTTGGATTATTTCAGGTCCTAGCCTTGATTCCCGGTACTAGCCGTGCAGGCATAACGATGACGGCTGGCCGTATTCTTGGATTGGAAAGAACTGAGGCGGCTCGATTTTCAATGCTTATGTCCATACCGGCGATCCTCGGTGCTGGTATTCTAAGTGGGATAAACCTTGTCAAATATGGTGATACCGTCATAACTTCAGCCGCAATTATCGCTGCTCTATTGTCATTTATTGCTGGAATTAGTGCAATCGCCGTAATGATGCGCTGGCTTAGAAATTCAAATTTTACTCCATTCGTGATTTACCGCATATTCCTCTGCGGAGCCTTACTTGCTTGGATTTATTACTGAGCCATAAGGCAAAAAATCTAACCCTTTTTGATCTTAGTGGAATCTTGAAGATACATCTGTTCCGCGAAACCGGTTGAGATATGTTGGTAGTACCGCATCGACAACTGTTGGCTTGATGCCAAGCGTCTCGAGCGTGTGTGTGCTGTCTCTCACCACGTTATCATACTTAAGTAGAGCGACCTGATCACGCGTCAACGGCGGATGTGGCAATAACTCGAGAAAATATGCTTGTATGTTAGCCAGCCAAAATGGCTCGGGAAATAGTAAGCGCCGACGACCCGTTTCTCGGAGAATAATTTCCATTAAATCCTTAAAACTGTAGATAACTGGACCACCCAACTCATAAACCTGACCCTGTGTCCGTTGATCAGTAAGACATTTAACAACAGCCGCAGCAACGTCTCCTGCATATACCGGTTGAAATTTGGTACCGCCGTCTACAAAAATGTCTAACTGGCCATTTACGAGGCGGGGAAAAGGGCAACCAAATACAGGCAGAACCGGTAAAAAAGTTGCCAACTTCGCAAATCGATTAAAGAAATCATCATACGGCCCGAACACTACGCTCGGACGCAGAATTGTAACGTTTGGGAACATTTTTCTGATAGCTTCCTCTCCGAGTGCTTTGGAACGCGAATATCGTGATTGTGATTGCGTCGATGCGCCCAGCGCGGAGACGTGTACAAAGCTACTGGCGCCGGCCTGAGCCGAAAGCTTGGCCAAGTTCGCTGCGGCATCTCGATGAACGGGAAGAAACCTTTGGTGACCCTTCTCGTAAAGAATACCCACCAAATTCACCACTGCGTCCACCCCTTCAAGTGCTGCCTCTACTGAAGCAGAATGGCGCAAATTTGCTTGAACAAGCGAAATTTGCCCCACATCCCCCATTGGCTTGAGAAATAGCGCAGCACTTGGTTTACGGACCGCAACACGGATCTGTAGACCAGATTTTGCAAGTCGTGCTACCAAATGCCTGCCAATAAAGCCAGAACCGCCGAATACAGTAACTATCTGCATGGACATTTATACGATCATCAATCCAAATTTAATTTTGTTTACTGTGGTTTCACAGGTTATCGATTGTGACATCGAGAAACCAGCGTAAATGGCGGTTGACAATCCATTTCCCATGCACACAATGCTGGCGCGAGACGCCCAGGTGGCGGAATTGGTAGACGCGCAGGTTTCAGGTACCTGTGGCCGTGAGGCCGTGGAAGTTCGAGTCTTCTCCTGGGCACCAAATTTGCGAGCCTACCACAGGGCACATAGAAAGGAAATTCTTTGGCAATAGAATTGCACCGTGGCGATCTACCGGACGGTCTTAATTTAGGTAATATTGTAGCAGTAGATACTGAGACGATGGGGCTAAAACCCTTGAGTGATAGGTTGTGTGTTGTTCAACTTTCGTCTGGTAATGGTGTCTCTCACCTTATCCAGTTTGCGCCTGGTGAGTACGAAGCCTTGAATCTCAAACGTATTTTAAGTGATCCTGATGTTTTGAAACTATTTCATTATGCACGATTCGATATTGCCATAATCCGACAATATTTGGGAGTTACCTGTACACCGGTCTATTGTACTAAAATTGCATCCAAACTCGCCCGTACGTACACCGATAGGCACGGCTTGAAAGATTTGTGTCGTGAACTCCTCGGTATCGATCTATCAAAACAACAACAATCTTCCGATTGGGGCTGCGCGGACTTGTCAGAGGCACAACTTAACTATGCCGCCGCCGATGTTCTTCATCTGCACTCGTTGCGTGAAAAATTGGATATAATGCTAGCCCGCGAAGGTAGGAGCCAAATTGCTCAGGCTACGTTCGACTTTCTAATTACACGAGCTGAACTTGATCTCATGGGGTGGGACGAAATCGATATCTTCGCACATAGTTGAACGAATATCCGAAAGCCAATTGGAATCATTGACGTTTCTCGGATCGCGCTGCATACTAAGAATATGGTATTTGTGTCTCGCACTAGACAGTGATCCGACCAAACCAAGGTCGCATGCAACGTTTTCAAACGATAAAAATTGATCCGGGAACGGCTGTGTAATGAGACCGCCCAATAGCCAACGCAAAATCAAAAAATCTGTTAGCCCAGCCAAGGATATTGAAGCTGCGCTTCACGTTCTTGGCTTGGAAGCCGATGGTATTCGGGAGATAACTAAACTTGTTGATGCCAAATTTAGCCAAGCATTAGATTTGCTGGAAGCGGCTACAGGACGAATCATTGTTACTGGCATGGGTAAGAGTGGGTATATCGCACGCAAAATTGCTGCGACCCTCGCATCGACAGGTGCGCCTGCCAATTATGTTCATCCTGGTGAAGCTAGCCACGGCGACCTCGGTATGATTACGAGTAATGACGCTGTTATTGCCTTATCAAATTCGGGCGGAACCGCAGAACTTAGTGATATTCTGGAGTATACCAAGCGGTTTTCCATTCCCCTTATCGCTATCACAGGCAAGGAGGAAAGTGCCCTAGCCAACGCGGCTGATGTCACACTATTACTGCCTGCTGTTCCGGAAGCATGCCCGATGGGGTTAGCACCAACCACGTCGACCACAACATCGATGGCATGGGGTGATGCTATTGCAGTTGCTCTGTTGCAACGAAAAACATTCTCTGCCGAAGACTACAGTGTACTTCACCCTGGTGGCCGACTGGGTGCCAGCTTGCGTTACGTTAGCGAACTTATGCACACGGGTGATGAAATTCCACTTTGCACATCTGATTTGCACATGAGCGACGCAATTCTATTAATGACGTCCAAGCAGTTCGGTTGCCTTGGCGTCACAGATGCAGAGGGTAAGCTTATTGGTATCATTACAGATGGCGATCTACGAAGACACATGGACTCTAATCTACTCGGCCGGCCAGCCGGCGAAATTATGACTCCAGACCCTATGACTATTCGACCGCAAGCACTTGCAGTCGAAGCATTGGCGCTAATGAATGATCCATCACGACCGATTACGTCATTATACGTTGTAGAAGAGTATAGCCCGGTAGGAATTGTTCATATTCATGACTTGCTGCGCGCAGGTGTACGCTGACATTATGGATGCTACAATGGTGCATGGAACTAATGGGCAGCTTGACGGGTTTAAGGGCCCAACTGGCCCACGCCGACTAACAGCCGGATATGGCCGATTCGTGGGCTTTATGAAGTTATTGTTGTCCACAGTTGCGGTCGTCTTAATTGCGATGGTGATAGCATGGCCCCAACTCAACGAGCAGGACGGTCGGTTCCGCATTAGCCCCGTGAAGATTAGTCCGGAGGACGCTGAGAACTTCCGTATGTTGAACGCACGCTATACTGGAGTAGATGACAAGAACAGACCATACGCAATTACCGCCGATTCAGCCGACCGAAAGTCTGCTGACTCTAAAATCATAAAACTGAACACGCCAAAGGCCGACATATTGCTCTCAAGCCAATCGTGGATAGCTCTTACTGCGGCAAATGGAATTTACGATCAAGAGTCGCAAATTCTTGAACTAGTCGGCGAAGTGAACCTATTTCACGACAGCGGATATGAGTTTCATACGACTAATGCGGTATTAGATCTGATGGCAGGCGACGCAATGGGTCTCGAGCAAGTTTCGGGTCAGGGACCATTCGGTCATCTGAAAGCAGCAGGATTTCGAATTATTAATCAAGGTGAACGCGTAGAGTTAGTCGGCCAATCTGCAATCACTATATATTCGAACTACGGTGACAAAAATTGAAGCGCATATTGTTGCTTATCTTAGTCACCTGCATTGCAGTAATTCACTGGAGAAGTGAGGCACAGGAAACCGCCAACTCATCGATAGAAGGTACGATTGAAATCGAGGCTGAAGAAGGGATCGAGTGGATCCGTGACGCGAGGATCTATGTAGCGAGAGGAAATGCGCGTGCGTCACGTCACGGTATTGAGGTGCGGGCTGATACCCTGACTGCCTATTATCGACTTCAGGAAGATGAAAAAGGCCAAAAAATATTTAGAGTTGATGCAGATAGCAACGTACGTATCGTATCATCCACTGAGCGCGCGTATGGTGATAAGGCAGTTTACCACATGGAGGAAGAAGTCATTGCCTTGCTCGGTAGGAGCCTACGTTTTGAATCAACTGATATTAAAATTACTGCAAAGGACAGTTTGGAGTTTTGGCAAAGCAAACAGCTTGCTGTCGCTAGGGGAAAAGCGATCGCCAAACAGGGTAAGAATAGATTGAAGGCGGACATTCTATCAGCATATTTTCTGTCTGATGGATCGAAAAAACGGGGTGTAAAACAAATTGATGCCATAGGCAACGTTCATCTCTCTACACCAACAGAAATCGCCCGTGGAGACGAAGGTGTGTATATTGTCAAAAGTGGAATTGTAACTTTATGCGGTAATGTTCGGATTACGCGCGGAGACAGTCAATTAAATGGCGAATGCGCAGCAGTTAACTTAAATACTGGTATCAGCCGACTGCTAGGAGGTAGAGGACGCGTCAAAGGTTTAATTACACCGAAGGGTGGGTAAATTATGCCTGCCAATCACACAGTAGTATTTGTATAATGGACCAAGACATATGACTAAACCCGATTTCAGCCATTACACCTCACCGTTACGCGATGAATCGTTTGCGCCTCGCCTGGTTTCAAATAATCCCGGACTTCTGGCGAACAACCTTGGCAAACAATTTAAAAAAAGACCCGTATTGCGCGATGTCAGTCTAACAGTACAACGAGGTGAAGCCGTCGGACTCCTTGGACCCAACGGCGCAGGAAAGACCACTTGTTTTTATATCATAACTGGTTTGATTGCGGCGGATTACGGACAAATCACACTAGACGGGCAAGACATCTCAGATCTACCCATGTACCGTCGCGCTCGGCTTGGCGTCGGCTATCTTCCTCAAGAAGCATCAATATTTCGCGGACTCACTGTAGAACAGAACATTCGAGCGGTAATCGAGCTCACAGAACGCGATCGCGACCGTCGAGAGGCTATGCTTGATACTTTGTTAGCCGAGTTTTCAATTAGCCACCTCCGTAGAACACCGTCATTAGCACTATCTGGGGGTGAACGTAGACGCGTGGAAATTGCACGCGCACTCGCTTCCGAACCGAACTTTATTTTACTCGATGAGCCACTTGCGGGAATTGATCCAATTGCCGTTCGCGACATCCGTGATTTAGTGGGGCACCTTAAACAAAGAGGTATTGGCGTTTTAATTACTGAACATAATGTGCGAGAGACGCTGGATCTGGTTGATCGCGCTTATATATTGCACGAAGGTCGTGTCCTCATGCAGGGAACGCCATCCGAGATTGTAACCCACGAAGAGGTTCGTCGGGTCTACCTAGGTGAAAGGTTTAGCTTATAGGATGGCGAGGCAAAATGGTGGCATTAACAAACACTCCCAACCAAACCTCAGGGTGCCGAGCTAAAATGCAATTAGACGATCAAGTTAATTGACCTTTTAACGGAAGGTCCTCCAATTTCGTTGAGGCTAAGTATTCTGTCCACGCTTGTACTGTGGAAATGGGATAGGCCAGATTCACTGTCACAGTCATATCGTGTTTGGTTTTAATGGTGCTTTAAACTGCGCCGTAATGTAGATGTGTCGATAAGGTCCACCTTGGTTACATAGATCAAAAAATTTGAAATTCATGTTCAACTATTTCGTAAAATTAGGGCTATTGACTCGCTATATTGGCACTACTATCGTACCCTCACAATTAGGTACTCCAAATAACGAACGGCTCAATATTAGAGGGCCGTGTACAAGTTTAAAATTTCATAATCAGTACAAATTTTTTGTCACCGACATGCAGCTTGAAGCGGGTGGAGTAATTCGTTGTTACGATAAGAAAACTAGTCCCTTGTTAGACTAAAAGTGAAGTTTTTGAGAGCGTAAGCTATGAAATTTATCGATCTGCTCGATCCGCATTGTATCATCGAAAAATTGGACGCCACCTCCAAGAAACAAGCCCTACAAGATCTTGCAAAACGAGCGGCAGAGATAACAGGTTTGAGGGAACGTACAATATTTGATGTATTGCTGGAGCGCGAAAGACTGGGAACAACTGGTGTGGGAAACGGAATAGCAATCCCACACGGCAAATTACCAGGTCTCGACAAGATGTATGGTTTTTTTGCGCGCTTAAATGAACCAATCGACTTTGATTCGGTGGACGACAGCCAAGTAAGTATTATATTTCTTTTGCTCACACCCGATGTAGCAGGCGCTGATCATTTAAAGGCTTTGACTCTAATTTCTCGCCTATTGCGGGATAAACAACTCTGTAAAAACTTGCTTTCCGCAAAAAATTCCAACGCACTTCGTGTCCTTTTATGTGAATACGCCACCAATAAGGCAGCTTAGAATAAGTTAATCGGTTGGTAGCAAGCTAAGACTGAGAAAATCACTTGATTTCGCCTTAGTATCTGCCAACGGGGAAGAATTAATTTAATGCACACTAACAGGACTAAGATCGTGCTGACGAACTGCCATGACTGCTGACGCATAGTCATCGGCAATCCACAACTGTCGACCGTCCGCCGCGCTTACAAGAAAACAGGGCGTGTTTTTAACGGTGATTGGCTTCACGTATGCTAATTCTTCACTGCCAAGTAGACAGAATTCCTGACTTGTCATCTCACGCAACCTTTTGACATCAATCATTACTTTCTCCTTACTCGACTTCTTTATCACAAAATTTATCTTGATCCGGTTCAACCGATATTTGGCGTGGCTGCGTCCGGGCGCCAGAATTGATTGCCACCCTACGTACTCGAGAGTCCGGATCAGGCCGCACTAGTTCAATCTCGAGAAGACCATTTTTTAGCTCTGCACCAATAACATCTATCCCTTCTGCCAGAACAAATGTCCGTTTAAACTGTCGAGTAGCAATTCCCCGATGCAAAAATTCGCTACCTTCGTGGTTATCCGTATTTCGTCCACTTATCTCAAGTTGGTTATTATTGATTTCAACCTTAAGGGCATCCTCTTGGAACCCTGCAACAGCCAATGTAATAAGCAGGCGATCGCCTGATATCCGCTCAATATTATATGGCGGATAGCTGTCGTTCGATTTTTTTGTGATCTGTCCCACTATCTCTTCGAAATGTTCGAAGCCCAGTAGTAGTGGACTATTAAATAGCGATACCTGCGCCATGATTCGGCTGTCTCCCCTAATGAGCACACCGTCAAAATCGCCAGGTCCTACTCAGTGGCACCCGACATGTACACGCAAACTGAAGTAATTGACAATTTATGTAGGAACTATTAACTCCACTTACAAGTGTATGAAATGGCCACACTTTTTCATGACTCATCTGAAACATCATGGTCTGCCTGAGGTAAAAAGTGTTGTATTTCAGTGGTATAGTATTCCGACTACATTAACGCATACTGGTTTCACAATTATCGCGCTTATTCAAATTATTTACGTTCTCTAAAACGAGATTTGGCTCTCAATTATTACATAATCACCTCGACACTCTGTACGGCCGGCCACTGTCATACATCGTTCAGAAATTTTGAGAGTTGCTGTTACTTTTCTATTTCAAATATAACTCATATAACTTTAGTGCTCTAACAATCCTTAGAGCTACGACATATTTCACGGCTTTACCGGAAATTTTATCAAATATTAAGATATATGGGACTTGAAGATCCGACGGAATAATTGCATTTGTTTTCAATCAAACTCAACGGAGCGGGATAACAACTATCGTGCTGCCAACACCTCTCAGATAATTTCCAGGATCGGACATGACAGAATCTTTCTCCAGGGATAAATCGCTAAACCCAGCTCCAAAACTAGAAGACGTGTCGTACGACCTCGAAAATGCCTTAGACTCAGTTGTATCTGTGCGCGCACACATTCCAGACGACGCTATGACCGCCACGATGCTGGGGACAGAAAGAGCTGGACATGGTGTTTTAATCAGGGATGACGGTCTGGTTCTCACCATCGGTTACCTGATCTCAGAAGCAGACGGAGTATGGTTAATAGATAACAAAGGTCGAGCAACTAAAGCGTATGTTGTGGGCTATGACCAGGAAACCGGGTTCGGATTGGTGCAAGCTTTGCAGAGACTTGACCTGCCATATATGGAGCTAGGCGACTCTAGCGACCTTAATGAAGGTGATTCGGTAGTTATCGCCGGACATGGAGGAAGAGAACACGCGGTAAGTTCTCGCGTAATATCTATTCGTGAATTCGCAGGCTACTGGGAATATCTTCTTGATGAGGCAATTTTCATTTCCCCACCACATCCGAACTGGGGTGGAACGGCCCTCATTGGTAGCGCTGGCAAGCTTCAGGGAATCGGATCACTTTTTGTTCAGCTGTCAATCCCGGGACGTATTGCAGCAGATGGTAATATGATTGTCCCAACCGACCTCCTCAAACCGATCCTCGACGATATGTTGACCCTGGGCCGAATCTCTAAACCACCAAGGCCCTGGCTAGGGATGTTGACGGCCGAAGCAGAAAACCAACTCGTCGTAGCGGGACTTGTAGATGAAGGTCCGGCCGAACATGCCGAGCTTCAAGTTGGAGATATGGTCGTTGCTGTGAAGGGCCAAGCGGTAAACGAACTCGGCACCATGTATCGAACAATCTGGGGAATTGGGAGTGCTGGCGTCGAGATACCCTTGACTGTGCTTCGTGACGGAGACCGCCTTGAAATTAGGATTATTTCAGCGAGCCGATACGATTTTCTAAAGTCGCCTAGTCTGCAATGAGTAGACAACGTTCACACTAGAATCTCCCACCAAGTAATACAGTGGTTTTACTTTTGGAAATGTTTCTCACAACATTGGGATTTAAGTTGGCAAGATCTTGAGAAGACAGCTGGGTCGAGTAATTTCTAAACAAAGATCCCAATTTTTGGTTCAAGATTTATTATACCTGAATCAGCTCTATTCAAATATTGCCTTCCCATCACTCAGAATTCTTGGATCTTGCCAATCTCAAAAAAATTCCATCTTGGGCAGAAAAAACTGGAGCGCTGAAAATTGCCAGCGCCCCAGACTATGATTAATGTGAAAACTTCTCCACGTCAGTCATTTTCACTGCTTTATCCGTGACTGTGGCCATGCCCACCGTGGCTGTGCCCGGCGTCCTCACCGCCAAGCTCGGCATTTTCATGCTTAGCCTGCCAGACATGCCAGCCAAGCCATAAGACAACACCTATTACTGTCATAATAACTTCCATACCTTGCATGGGATAGATTGCGCCGACGTCTTTCAAATCGACGGCCCAATTACCAATTTCAGTCATTGACATAATTTATACTCCTTTCGACCATTATGCCTTGGCTCGTTCGGCAGCTTCAATTTCTTCCAATTCAGCCGCCGCTAAATTGGTGGCTGTTAAATCGAGGCCTGCAATTTCAACCTTCTCAGGAATACGTAACATACCCATGGCGGACAGAATCTTAGCCGCGATATAGCCAGGAATAAATCCAAGAACAAAAAACATGATGATAGCCCCAATGAATTGCCCCAATGGATTGATTGTTGCGTAACCATCGTAAGGAGACGATGGATAACCCCATAAAACAAACCCACAAATGACGACACCGATGAAGCCAGCGTAACCGTGGACGGCAACTGCACCAACCGCGTCATCAATTTTGAATTTATTTTCCACCCAATAGTGAAGTTTATAGGCAAGATACGTCCCTACGCCGCCAATCAACATCGCCTGGATTGGGTGATATAGATCATTACCTGCAGATGCAGTGATAATACCAGCCAGGCCGCCCGAATAGGTCCAGAACGCATCACCTTTTGACACCATATAGCCCATCAGCATACCACCTGACAGAGACATCAGGAAGTTAACCGTAATTGCTCCTAATGTGGTTGGCGCTAAATAGATATTAGTTGCCGTGTAGGTCACGCCTGTAATATTTCCGCCTATACCTTCAGGCGAAATTATTGGTACGTTGCATGCGACGTAAAAGCCCCAAAACCCTGTATAAATCAGAAACAGGCCGATACATACCAACCATGGGTTATGTTGCGGGATATTACGGGGTTTACCATCAGAGTTAAATTTTCCGATTCGGGGACCGAGAACGAATAATACCCCGAGGGCCATACCACCGGCTATCGCGTGGATGACACCGGACGCGTATGCATCATGATACCCAAGCAATTTGACCATCCAGCCGCCAGCATGCCAGCCCCACGAGGCATCGATGACCCAAGTGACTGATCCAATTAAGATCGCAATGATCCAGAATCCACCTGATCGAATCCGTTCGATCACAGAACCGGATACAATTGAGGCAGCAGTCCAGGAAAATAACAGGAATGCAGCCCAAAACACTCCGGTGATTCGGTCACCTGTATTAGGCCCCATGGTTTCGCTCCATGGCGTGTTTGCTGCACCAGCCGCAAAATCTATGCCGCCTGTGATGAATGGACCATTCGGAAAAGCCCAATAAAGCCACCACCCGAAGAAGAAAAATGTCACTGTAACCAGTGGGATTATCATTGAGTTCTTGAGTAACGTGTGCATCGCATTTTTCCGTCGAGATGCACCTACTTCATATAAACAAAATCCAACGTGGATTAGGAACATCAACGCGACGGTTAACCAGTAATAAAACTCGGTAAAAATTGTCGTTAAAGCACCAATTTCTGTATCCATGCCTTATTTCTCCCATTTATAACTACCGGCTTCGTTGGCAGAATGCCGCATCAAAGCTTCTTAACATAAACGCCTTGTCTCGACGCTATTCAAACAAGTATATCTGCCGGAAGTGAGCCCATCTCCTAGCGGCGCGCCTCCCACAGGACCCCAGTTACAAATCAATTAAACAGCATTTCACTACTTCAAACGTATACAAAAATTTTAATTCTTTTTGGATAGACTGGTTACTAACATAAACTGGACAGTCAAAATACCTAAATTACAAATTGAAAACCTGGCGGAGTCGAGGGGAACCGAACCCCTGACCTCTTGAATGCCATTCAAGCGCTCTCCCGACTGAGCTACGACCCCAAATTTCAACCGACGCAAGATCAGCAACGGAGGTGATATTTTATCGCTACCCTTAGATTCTCATTTCATGTCCATTACCGTCCACGTATTAACCTTTCCACTGATATTCCGTGGTGTATGCGAAAAATATTGTTTTCAGGATTCTGTTTTGTCTTCATTAACGTTAGGTACCACGAACTCTTCCTCAACCAAATCATGTCCATCATCGATGATCTCGTCTTCTCCCGCATCATCATTTTCGTCACCAACTATGTCCGAATCTTCACTCTCTAACACAATTTCTGCTTCTTTTTCCGAAGGCTTAGCCCCCTCTTCTAAATCAGCAACAACCGTCTTGGGTGTATTAGCCGATGTCGTTGCACTCGGGCGATTGCGGCGAGAACGCAATATAGACTCTGGATCAAACGTCGAGTTGCAATTCGGGCAGATGATAGGGCTACGCCCAAGATCATAAAACCGGGCATCGCAGCTCTGGCAAACCCTTTTTACCCCCCGCTGTATATTTGCCAACAGCAATCTCCTTTGACAGGTATGGATTGACTGTCGGCAATTGCCACGAACGTATACACTATGTCAAAGGCATAATTGCATTTGGCTAAAAGATTCCATGCGACTCGGATAATAATTTCTTATTAACAAATTTCTCCAAGTTGCACGTAACCCCAATGCTACCGCTGACACTCCACTCTGTGCTAGATACAGTCCCGATTGTAACTTCAACCCATTGATCAAACCTTTAGGACCGTTTTTTGCAACCATTTTCATCCGAACCTTCGACATCTATCACCGGTGAAATATCCATACCGGGCGATAAGTCTATTTCCCATCGTGCCTTAATCATTGCAGGGCTTGCTGTTGGTCGCAGCGTCATCCGCGGCCTCCTGGAAGGGGATGATGTTTTGCGTACGGCAACTGTCATGAGAGCATTGGGGGTACACTTAACTCGAGGGGATGAAGCTACTTGGACGGTAAATGGAACTGGCGTAGGGGGACTTTGTGAACCCGACAATATTCTTGACATGGGTAACTCGGGAACCGGCGCTCGTTTAATCCTTGGGGCTTTGTCAAGCCACCCAATAACCGCATTCGTTACGGGCGATGCCTCACTCAGGCAGCGTCCGATGAATCGCATAATTGAACCACTTACTCGTATTGGTGCTATCTTTGTTGGCCGTAACCACGGCAGGCTCCCAGTGGCCGTCTGTGGCACTGGAGAACCCCTGCCAATCACCCATAGCCCTTCTGTTGCATCAGCTCAGGTTAAATCGGCAATTCTGCTGGCCGGATTAAATACACCCGGGCTCACCAGGGTCGTCGAAGCCGAGCCGACACGCGATCATACTGAGATTATGTTACAACACTTCGGAGCTAAAATAACTGTGTCGGAAAATACTAATGATCGTACCATTACGCTGGTCGGTCAGCCAGAATTACAAGGTACTGATGTTGATATTCCGGGTGACTTTAGCTCCGCAGCTTTTCCACTTGTAGCGACATTAATTACTGAAGGTTCGGAGTTAACGCTTCGACACGTAGGAATAAATCCACAACGAACCGGATTGTTGACAACCTTGCTCGAGATGGGCGCCGATATCACACTGAACAACCAACGGACACACGCCGGGGAGCTAGTTGCTGACATTACAATACGGTCCTCTCAGCTTCATGGTGTGAAAGTGCCTGCCATTAGAGCACCCTCCATGATAGATGAGTACCCTGTGTTGGCTGTAGCAGCAGCTTACGCAAAGGGTTCTACAATCATGCCTGGTTTGAAGGAACTTCGATTTAAGGAAAGTGATCGTTTATTCTCAACAGTCCAGGGATTAACTTCCTGCAGCGTGGCAACAGAAACAGATGGAGACGTGCTAACGGTGCATGGAACCGGTGAGACCAAGCCGACGGGAGGACACGTACAGACACAACTGGACCATCGGATTGCCATGAGTTTTCTTGTACTCGGTATATCAGCTGCGTCACCAGTCACTGTAGATGATGGTAGTACAATAGCGAGCAGTTTCCCTGGATTCTTAAAGTTGATGAACAGTATCGGAGCAAATATCACCAAAGAGGAAGTTTCTTGATCATAGCAATTGATGGTCCAGCGGCGGCAGGTAAAGGAACGCTCAGTCGACGACTCGCAAATCACTTCAATTTTGCCCACCTCGATACAGGTAAACTGTATCGTGCGATTGGTTTAAAAATTTTACGCTCAGGGGGAAACCCTAGTCATCCCGGGCAAGCTCTAAAAGCAGTTACTTCCCTACAACACGTTGATTTGAATGACTCGGACATCTTAAGTGATAAAGCAGCTATCGCAGCGTCACAGGTTGCTGTCGTCGAAGTTGCCAGAAACGCGCTAAAACAGTTTCAAAGGAGTTTTGCTGCCAATCCTCCAGATGGTGCTAAAGGAGCTATCCTTGATGGGCGTGACATCGGGACAATCATTTGTCCCGATGCCGATATAAAAATTTTTGTAACAGCCAATCTTCAAACTAGAGCCAGAAGACGCCATAAAGAGTTGCTAGAGCGTGGAGAGACCAGTATATATGCGCGCGTCCTGCGTGATATGGGCGAACGCGATGTGCGAGACTTAACTCGCACTTTAGCGCCACTCAAACCGGCCGACGATGCGTTTGTGCTGGATTGTACAGCGCTTGATGCGGATTCGGCATTTGCTGAAGTGGTAACGCACATTGCAAAACACCTCGGGCCCGAAACGTCCAGGAGGACCACCCAGCGGACTCAGACTTGAATATTAAATTGTTCAAGGCGTGGTCTAATGGGTGCATTTTAACAATGTACTGAGAC
This sequence comes from uncultured Flavobacteriales bacterium, assembly GCA_964419045.1. GTDB lineage: Bacteria > Pseudomonadota > Alphaproteobacteria > UBA8366 > CAVOAK01 > CAVOAK01. The sequence goes on along the minus strand of CAYQNO010000009.1, from coordinate 80,089 downwards.
CGCCGGAGACAACCGGCTGGCATACATACTAATTGAAGGGAATGAAGTCAGAAAATGGCTGAAACTGCCGCAACGAGTGAAAAATTCTCTGATCTCCTAGACGAGTCATTTGGTGATGGCAAGGGAATCGAAGGGACAGTAGTTAAGGGAAACATTATCGCGATTGACAGCGACTATGCGTTAATCGACGTTGGCCTTAAGTCAGAGGGTCGCGTTCAAATTAGAGAGTTTACAGAATCTGGTAAACAAGTTGACCTAAGCGTTGGAGATACTGTTGAAGTTTTTATCGAGCGAATGGAGAACAAGGTTGGCGAAGCTGTTCTTTCACGTGAAAAAGCGAAGCGCGAGGAGGCATGGAACCTGCTTGAACAAGCATTCGGTAAAACAGAGCATGTCTCTGGTATAATTTCTGGTCGTGTTAAAGGAGGCTTTACAGTTGATCTTTCTGGTGCCATGGCGTTCTTGCCGGGTAGCCAGGTTGATATTCGTCCCGTTCGCGACGTTGGTCCTTTGATGGGCACGCCACAAGCGTTTCAAATCCTCAAGATGGACCGTAGTCGAGGCAATATTGTCGTTTCGCGAAGGGCAGTACTTGAAGAGAGTCGAGCTGAACAGCGCTCCGAGCTTATCTCCAATTTAGAAGAGCATCAGGTGCTTAGTGGTGTTGTTAAGAATATCACAGATTATGGAGCCTTTGTGGATCTTGGCGGAGTAGATGGTCTGCTACATGTTACCGATATAGCCTGGCGACGCATTAATCACCCAAACGAAGCCCTACATATAGGGCAAACAGTTGAGGTTCAAGTAATCCGCTTTAACCAGGAAACACAACGTATCAGTCTTGGCATGAAGCAACTGGAAGCTGATCCTTGGGGTGGAGTTGAGGCAAAATATCCGGTTGGTACGCGGTTTACTGGTCGCATTACAAATATCACAGATTATGGCGCGTTTGTAGAACTGGAACCCGGGGTCGAGGGCTTGGTTCACGTATCTGAGATGAGTTGGACCAAGAAGAATATCCATCCTGGTAAAATTGTCTCAACCAGCCAAGAAGTGGAGGTTGTCGTCCTTGATGTCGACCCACAGAAGCGACGCATCAGTCTCGGCCTTAAGCAATGTTCCGACAACCCATGGCAAACGTTTCTCAGCCAACATGCTGTTGGTAGTGAAATTTCTGGCGAAATTAAGAATATAACAGAGTTTGGTTTATTCGTTGGCCTCTCTGGGGATATAGATGGCATGGTTCACATGTCGGATATCACTTGGGACAAGGCAGGTGAAGAGGCAATCACAGCCTACTCAAATGGTGAGACGGTCAAGGCCAAGGTGCTAGAAATTGACGTAGAAAAAGAACGCATAAGTCTTGGCATTAAGCAACTAACGGATGACCCGAGCGAGCAAGTGGCCACACTTAAGAAGGGCCAGATAGTGACTTGCACAGTGTCTTCAGTCTTGGACAATGGCATTGAAGTTATGGTGGATGAGGTAATTCAGGGTTTTATACGCAAAGGTGATTTGTCGCGTGATAGATCTGATCAACGCCCGGACCGCTTTGCTGTTGGTGAGAAAGTAGACGCTAAAGTGTTGTCAGTTTCGATTAAGACTCGAAAAGTGAATCTCTCGATTAAGGCGCGCGAAATAGAAGAAGAAAAGCAAGCAATGGCAGATTACGGTAGCTCTGATTCTGGGGCATCCCTTGGGGATATTCTCGGTGCCGCGATCCGCACAAAGCAAGAAGCCGATGAGCCAAAAAATCCGCCGGTGACGGAGAAGATTAAAACAAAGACCGGAAAGACTGTAAAAGCAAAGAAAGAAGTTAAAAAGGCTAAGGTGGCTGAAAAAGTAAAGTCTACTACTAAATCAAAGACTACGACTAAGCCAAAAGCCGAGAAGGCTAAGGCTAAGGCTAAAGGAACAAACTCGGACGCCTCTTCAGTCGAGTAGACTCTGGGTTCATGAGACTAGATAGATGCAGTCAGTTGGAGAATTTATGTCAACACAATGTTTCATGGTGTAACTCACTGTTACAAACCGTTGTAATAATATGGATTTTGCCTTGACGACCACAGTTCCGTTTGGCACGTTTTAACTATTAGTCAAAGTCGCCACCACTAGCTCGGTGTTTAGTTTACTTCGCTATCCATATGTCGAGATGGGAGATTGATATTAATATGACCAAGTCAGAACTTATACTTAGAATAACCGAGCAAAACCCTCATCTCTATCAACATGACGTCGAGCGTATCGTTACAACAATATTCGATGAGATTGCTGCCGCACTCAGCCAAGGTAACCGTGTAGAGCTAAGAGGTTTTGGCGCATTTTCGGTAAAACATCGTGGTGCACGGACTGGCAGGAATCCCAGAACTGGAGAACCCGTTCAAGTCGCCTCAAAAGTAATACCTTTCTTTAAAACTGGGAAGCAGCTAAGAGAGTTAATCAACACCAACTAAGTGATCTACCTATGAGGCTCTTTCACTGGGTAATTACTTCACCTTTAACGTTGGTCACAGCTGCGTTTAATATCTCGCACTGGCAGCAAGTTCAAAATAATATGTGTTTACTGCCGCGCGCTTCCGAAACACCAAAATTCCTCTACGCATGGGTCCACTCGTCACCGTATTCTTCATCTGTGCACTCACCATGTGGTACAATAATGTAAACCGTAGTTTGCATCGCCGATCGTGATAAGCTCACTGCCAGGAGAATACACTGCCTGCTCATCCTATAATTATTCAAATTTATATGCCTCCTAATAACTGGAACGCGAAACCTATTTGATGAATCAGGGCTATAATTCAACGGGTGATTTAGAAGCACAAAATGCGCCGACGGCCTTGCGACAAAAATTTCATGAATGGCTGTACGAGCACACACTTCCTACGTGGCAGCAACAGGGCATGGACTTCGAAGCTGGTGGCTTTCATGAAAAACTCGACCTGAACTGCCGGCCAATAATTAGTGATGGAAAACGGCTCGTCGTGCAAGCGCGGCAGATATTTGTGTATTCTTACGCCGCAGTAAATAGCTTGCTCGATGGAGCACTGGAAACGGCGCACCACGGGTTCAATTTTTTGATAACACATTACCGATCAGAACAAGGATGGCGCCATAGTGTTCAGCGTGACGGCAGAGCACTGGATAACCAATGTGACCTTTATGACCAAGCCTTCGTTGTGTTTTCTATGGCATGGCTCTTTCGGGCATCCCGAGATAAGGAGGTTCTTAGAATCGCTGAGGAAACTCTTGAAATTCTCGATACGAAGTTTTCTGATAAAGTGAACGGTGGATACAAGGAGGGCCTAGATGCAAATGGACAAACACTTCAAGGGCCACGTCGTCAGAATCCGCACATGCATTTATTGGAAGCGCTCATAGCACTGCATGAGGCAACGGGCAATATTGAATATTTAGACCGAGCCCGAAAATTAATTGCGTTAACAAACGATAAATTTATCGTTGACGGAAGTCTGCGCGAATATTTTTCCACGGACTTAACCCCGTTAAGTACCGCTGATGGGTTTTTAGTCGAACCTGGGCACCATTTCGAATGGGTGTGGCTGCTTTATCGCTACAGCGAATTGTCTGGCTCCGTACTTGAGATTGAAAAAATGGTGGAACAGCTTTACCGGTTTGCTGTTGAGCACGGTATAAATGCGCAAAACGGCGGAGTTTATGACCAAGTCGATTATCGAGGCAACATCGTCAAGACAAGTAGGCGCGTATGGCCACAAACCGAAGCAATTAAAGCACACGCCATTCGCACTTTTATTGCCGGGGATACACAAGCACAAAAGTGGCATGACGCTACACTCACAACATTGCTGCATAATCACTTATCGACATCGGGTTTACCAAAGGGTGCCTGGATAGAACATACCAATTTGGATGGTATTAACATTATGAACGTGTTACCGGGGTCAACCTTATACCACCTCGTTGTAGCATGTAGTGAAACCGAACGCCTGGCAAATATCGTGAATAGTCGTTGAATATTAATTGGTACTCATTCTTCCGTCTAATCTCCAATCAGTGTAAAATATATTCTATGATTGCCGCGTATAAGGAGAATGCAAATCCGTGTTCTTGTGCTGCCGATCGTATACTGGTCGCACTCGACACAACTGAATTGGAGCGTGCCAAGAAATTGGTACACGTGCTGAACGGTCATGTAGGAGGCGTTAAAATAGGGCTAGAGTTTTTTAATGCCAATGGACCTAAGGGAGTTAGAGAACTCACAGCCCAGGGAACCTCATATTTTTTAGATCTTAAGTTCCACGACATACCTAATACCGTTGCTAATGCCGTCCGAGCCGTCATGCCACTAGCGCCTCATATGCTGAATGTTCACGCACTGGGTGGCCGCGAGATGCTAAAGGCAGCAAATGAAGCGGTAAATGAAGCGGTAAACGCTGCCAATACCGAGCGACCGCTCGTTCTGGCGGTAACCGTACTTACCAGTCTAGACGACGAGGATCTCAGAGCTACTGGTCAGAATAATGCAAAAGAAGATCAAGCCCTGAGGCTTGCCTCCTTGGCTCAGGAGTGTGCCCTTGATGGTGTTATTTGTTCTCCAGCGGCCATAACACGAATACGCGAGGTATGTGGACCAGATTTTATAATAGTTGTTCCTGGCATCAGGCCAATCTCTGTCGTGCCAAACGATCAGAAGACGGTAGCTACCCCAGTCCAAGCAATCAACGCTGGCGCGGACTATCTTGTGATTGGACGCGCCATTACAAATGCGTCTGATCCAGTAGAAGCCGTCCGTGATATCGTAGCAGATATGAAATCTGGATAAGTAGGAAGTCGTGACCGTTACAGCAAAAATTTGTGGTGTAAATGATGCCTTGGCCATGGAAGCAGCGGTGAAAGGCGGAGCGAGCCACGTAGGACTTGTATTTTACCAGCCTAGCCCGCGGGCAGTTACAACTGAGGAGGCAAAGGATCTAGCCCTATTGGTGCCATCCAGTATTTGCAAAGTCGGATTATTTGTAGATGCCGACAATGCGTTAATTGACAGAGCACTGGAAAGTGCATCGCTCGACATGTTGCAGCTCCACGGCAGAGAGGCGCCGGAGCGCGTTGCCGAGCTAAAGGTACGCACAGGCTGTCTTGTGATGAAAGCAATCTCTGTTGAAATAAAGTCTGATCTTGCGTTAGCCGGTCACTATGACGAAATCGCAGACTGGTTATTGTTCGACGCAAAACCACCAATAGATACGGTAAGCCCTATGCCGGGCGGGAATGCTCGCAGTTTCAACTGGCAACTACTTTCTGGACGTGACTGGGCAATTCCATGGATGCTTGCTGGCGGTATCAATAATTCAAACGTTACGGAGGCTGTGGCACTTACCGATGCCAGCGTCGTAGATTGCTCATCCGGGGTCGAGAATCTCCCCGGTCAAAAGAATATTAAAAAAATCAATACATTTTTATCTACTGTTGCAGGGCTTTAGAAGAGAAGAATTGATGCAATGCCGGTGGACAACTGGGCAATCAGTGCGCTAATACGCCACTTGATTGAATTTTGGGCTGACTAATGTCCACCAAAACTCATATGAAAGGAATTTAAAGAAAAGGCATGAAACAGCCTAACACATACAAAGGTGGGCCAGATGAGAGTGGTCATTTTGGGAAGTTCGGTGGCCGATTTGTCGCTGAGACACTGATGCCATTAATTCTTGCTGTAGAGGAAGCCTATGCGAATGCCAGCCAAGACCCTAAATTCCAATCAGAATTAGAGTATTACCACAAACACTATATCGGACGACCATCACCGCTTTATTTTGCTAAGCGTCTGACCGACCATTTTGGTGGGGCAAAATTATACTTCAAACGTGATGAGCTCAACCACACAGGTGCCCATAAAATCAATAATTGTATCGGCCAGATCCTGCTTGCCCGTCGCATGGGAAAGACTCGTATCATAGCTGAAACAGGAGCAGGACAACATGGGGTAGCAACAGCAACCGTATGTGCACTGTTTAATCTGCCCTGTATCATATATATGGGTGAGACAGATATCGAGCGACAGAAACCGAACGTTTTTAGAATGAATCTGCTGGGTGCAGAGGTCAAATCAGTAACCAGTGGCTCTGCCACACTAAAAGACGCCATGAACGAAGCTCTCCGCGACTGGGTCGCCAATGTAGAAGATACATTTTACATTATCGGTACAGTTGCTGGACCACATCCCTACCCAACAATGGTCAGAGACTTTCAAACGGTCATTGGTCGGGAAGTTCGCTCTCAGATGACGGAGGCTGAGGGGCAGCTCCCTGACACGCTAGTTGCCTGCATTGGTGGTGGCTCGAATGCCATGGGTTTATTTTATCCGTTCCTCGACGATCTAGATGTCGATATCGTTGGAGTAGAAGCTGCTGGTGAAGGTGTGGAATCGGGACGCCATGCAGCGTCTCTGACCGGAGGACGACCCGGCGTACTGCATGGCAATCGTACCTATCTGCTGCAGGATGACGATGGACAAATCAACGAAGCACACTCGATCTCTGCTGGCCTTGATTACCCAGGTATAGGTCCAGAGCATGCGTGGCTAAAGGAAAGCGGTCGCGTGAATTACGTATCAGCCACCGATAAGGAAGCAATAGAAGCCTTTCAATTATGCTCACGTCTCGAGGGTATAATTCCGGCGTTGGAACCAGCGCATGCTTTGGCACATGTAGCCAAGATCGCTCCGTCACTTGCCAAAGACCATGTCATTTGTATGAATATGTGCGGTCGTGGCGATAAGGATATTTTCGCTGTCTCAGAGTTACTTGGAGCCGGCATATGAACCAGCAGAAGAATTCGGGGCGTATTCAACGCCGTTTCGAACTGCTCAAGAGGGAACAACGTGGAGGACTAATCACCTTTGTTACAGCTGGTGACCCTGACGAGGACACCTCTCGAGAACTGGTGCTGAGTCTGCCAAGTGCTGGTGTTGATCTTGTAGAACTTGGGATGCCGTTCACTGATCCCATGGCTGACGGTCCAGCTATCCAAGCTTCGTCACTACGCGCACTCAAGGCAGGTGCAAGTATGGTCAAAACATTAGAGTTAGCCCGGGCTTTTCGAGATAATGATAATGAGACACCCCTTGTGCTGATGGGCTATTTCAATCCGATTTACATATTTGGTATTAAGCGCTTTCTTAACGAGGCCGTAGCCTCAGGTGTAGATGGTTTAATTGTAGTAGACGCACCACCAGAAGAGGATAAGGAACTTTGTATTCCAGCACTTGACGCAGGAATCAACTTCATCCGTCTTGCCACGCCAACAACGGATGATAATCGACTACCGTTTATTCTCACAAACACCAGCGGTTTCATTTATTACGTTTCTATCAAGGGAATTACTGGGACAAAGGAAGTGTCTGAGGCTGCGGTGCGTGCGGCGGTTGATCGGCTGCGATGTCACACCGACTTACCAATCGCCGTAGGTTTTGGCATCAAAACCGCTAGACAAGCTTCCGCGATTGCGAGTATTGCCGAAGCCGCTGTCATTGGCTCGTCAATCGTCAACAAAATTACGGAGGAGTTGGACGATGCCGGCCAAGCTAAACCGGAACTTGTGAAAAACGTACTTAAATTTGTTTCAGACCTTGCACAAGGTGTGCGGGGAAAATGAAAGTGGGCAAAGTGTGAATTGGCTAAAAAATTTTGTACGGCCCAAAATAAGAGCACTGGTTAAGAAGCAGGAAGTTCCAGACAACCTTTGGTGTAAGTGCGGTAACTGTGGCCAAATGATTTTTCATCGTGATCTCGACGCCAAGATGCACGTGTGCCAGCATTGTGGCCATCATCTTCGGCTGCCAATGGAAAAACGTCTCAGGATGTTGTTTGACAACGGTGAATATCAACGAATTGAGTTGCCAGTTTCGACACCAGATCCACTACATTTTAAAGATAGCAGACGATATACCGACCGTATAAAAGACGCCAGAAATAAGACTGGTGAAAACGACGGCATCATAGTCGCTCATGGCGCTATGGACGGAATTAATGTTGTTGTAGCAACGCTCAATTTTGAATTCATGGGAGGTTCCATGGGGATCGCAGTGGGAGAAGGTTTCATTACAGCTTCGCGCCTCGCGGTAGTCCAGGAGGCACCACTCATTGTAGTCACGGCATCCGGCGGTGCCCGCATGCAGGAGGGCCCTTTATCGTTAATGCAGTTACCACGCACAGTAATTGCGGTAGAAGAGTTGAAAGAGGCAGGCCTGCCATACATCGTCCTGCTATCCGACCCGACTACGGGAGGTGTATCTGCGAGTTTTGCAATGCTAGGAGACATTCATCTGGCGGAGCCAGGAGCTATGATTGGGTTTGCCGGCACACGCGTAATTGAGCAGACCGTGCGCGAGACGCTGCCCAATGGATTCCAAAGGGCCGAGTATCTGCTGGAGCACGGTATTGTCGATATGGTCGTACCGCGAAAAGAATTGCGCGAGACACTTATCCGCCTTATTCGCCTCCTCTGTCACCCGAGGCCGGCAGGAGAAATTGTACCACTTGACCCAATTAGTAGTGGAGATAAACCTGGGTCAACTAAAATGCACAAAAGCCACAATTCCCAATGACTTCCAGAGATCGTAACCGCCTTGAAAAGCGACGCTATACTTGAGCGATTGCTAAAACTGCATCCGAAGAAAATAGATCTCGCACTAGATCGTATACTCGCGCTCCTAGAAGCCCTCGGCCGACCACAAGACAACCTACCGCCCGTCGTGCATGTCGCAGGCACAAACGGCAAGGGATCAACCATCGCTTTTCTCAGAGCGATTCTTGAAGCTGCCAACTACACTGTACACACCTATACGTCGCCCCATCTAGTCTACTTCAACGAGCGCATTAGACTTGCAGGTGAGTTGATTGAAGAAGAGGAACTTTTCGACGTATTATACTTATGTGAACACGTGAATCACGGTCGCCCAATTACATATTTCGAAATTACGACAGCGGCGGCATTTTGCGCATTTTCTCAAACACCCGCGGACATACTCCTCCTTGAATGTGGGCTGGGTGGCCAGTTCGATGCAACGACAGTAATCGATCACCCAATAGCAACAGCAATAACACCAATTTCTATGGATCACATGCAATTCCTTGGTAATACTTTATCAGCTATCGCCTTTGAAAAAGCTTCAATTCAACGGTTGGGAGTCCCTTCGATCATTGCATCACAGGCTGAAGAAGCGGCAATCGTGATAAAAGAATTTGCGGATAGAGTAGGTGCGCCACTCACCCGACACGGGATAGAGTGGAAAACAAAATCATTACCAAGGAATGGGTCGAAAGGTTTTCTATATGCGTCTCCTCTACGCGAGATAGAAATTGGACAGCTGGCACTGAGCGGCCCATTCCAAATCGAGAACGCTGGTACGGCAATTGCATTGGCCGACAACCTATCGGGATTTTCAATTTCCGACGACGATATCAAATTAGGCTTGGGTACCGCCGAGTGGCCCGCAAGACTGCAACGATTGAAGTCCGGTCGATTAACATCGATGCTGCCACTAGATTGGGAACTATGGCTTGACGGTGGGCATAATGAAGCGGCGGCAGTTGCTCTTGCCTCCGTTGCATCAAGTTGGATGGATAGACCAATTCACCTCGTGTTTGGTATGCTCAACAGTAAGCAACCAGATGTGTTTCTAAGCCATTTGGCGCCATTCGTTACTCATGTATATGCCGTTGCCATACCTGATGAAGAAAACAGCCTTTCAGCGGCGGCAATAGTCGAAGCCGCAAGTCAAGCCGGGCTCAAGGCAACAGTAGCCCTTAACACCGAGGAAGCTCTCCGACAGTTAGCAACAGAACTTGGAGCTCCCGCTCGTGTACTTATTTGTGGCTCACTTTATCTCGCTGGTATAATCCTGGCCCAAAATAACTGAGAAGAGAGATAATGCTGGGCGCCATCGTTGCTGACCTCATCGGCTCAGCCTATAAAACCCCAATTCTATAGAATTCGGACTCTTTCCGTTGTTTCGTAATAACACGACATTCACTCAAGACAATGTCTGTACCCTAGCTATCAAGGACCGCCTCCAGAATTATCGGAAATTGAATCGCTTTTAGGAAAACAATACACCACCGATTACAGCGCAACAGATTGGGCACAAACGAACGCGAATAATTTCTTGTTTAGATCGAAGAGCCAGGACGCCGTTCCCGATACTCTTTATTGAGCACAAAAATTGATTATAGAACCGACTCTACCCACTCAGTCAGTTGACTTTTTGGCAAAGCACCCACCTTGGTTGCCGCAACCTCGCCTCCCTTGAACAGTATGAGTGTTGGAATTCCCCTTACCCCATACTTGGTAGGCGTTTGCGGATTTTCATCAATATTCAGCTTCGCTATCGTAAGGCGGCCAGCCATTTCACCACCAATTTCCTCAAGAGCCGGCGCTATTGTCTTACACGGTCCGCACCATTCGGCCCAAAAATCGACTAACACGGGAGTATCGTTCTTTAGGACGTTGGTTTCAAAGTCGTCGTCGTTCACTTTCACGCTGGTCATAGCCTTGTCCTCCATTAAATTATTGGGTCCTCGCTTACAGTGTCGCGACGAGCACAGCCTCAACCCTGACTCTATGAGGCTCAGAACACTCGGTCAAGCTACCCATCATCCAAATACATAAGATGCGGACCATCTGTCCATAAGAGGGCACATCGTACCGGTCTATCGTGCCAAATTTTGCTCAACACGGCCCTATAGGTAGCCATTTGACGCAAATACAACTCAGGTACATCTGATAGGGATTTAGGAGGTGATTGGTTTGATTTGTAATCAACAATCAAAATTTCGTGTTTGCTAATCACAAGGCGGTCCACCTGTCCTGCCACGGACTGTAGTCCCTGCGAACCATGCAGTGTGCCTACAATTGGTACTTCCGCACTCGCTTCACCAACAAAAAGAAATTTTAGTTGTGGGTCTGTAAGAATAGAAAAAACCTCGGATTCTATTTGCGCACATTGCTTCTTATCTAGACCGTGAATTGATCTCTTCAGAAAACGACGACAGCTTACACGTTGGCGTTGCTTTGGAAGTGTCGGCAATATCTCCAAAAGGCGGTGAATTAGTTTCCCGCGTTGGAACCGAGTTCTACCATCAACATCGAGCGGAGAATCTACAACTGATTGGTCTTGAGTGGCACGTGACGGAACCAGAGGATTTGGTGAACTAGTTTCAACTTCCGGATACTCCAACATCCATGGCAAGAGCTCAACATGATGCTTTGATTCATCTAATCCCCTACCATCATGATTTGCCGGAACTAGCTGTTTACCAACATATCGAAGTCCTTCACCACTCCATCCAATGTCTCCATCTTCCTGAAAGGAAAATTTCTTCACATCAGCGACACTCGCCAATCCACGTACGATAAGATCGTACCAGCACTTCTGCGGTAGTTTTTTGACCCCCTGCCAACCGCAAACGTAAAGTCGATCTTCAGCTCTGCTCATAGCTACATATAGAAGTCGTCTATATTCCTGATCGCGCGCCTTGTTGGCCACTTCACGGACTGACCGGCAGAAGGGTTCTTCAAAGCCCCTTCTTGGTGGCCAAAACGGCAATCCCTGATGCCAAAGGATTTGTGGGCTATGTGTTGCTGGTACCGACGCTGTATCTGGCAAAATTACAATTGGTGCCTCAAGGCCCTTTGCCCCATGAACTGTCATCACGCGCACTTCATCACGCCCCGATTGTTCTAGATCACGTTTAACCTCGGTACGTCCTGATTTGACCCAATTCAAGAAGCCCTGGAGAGAGGGAATATGTGCCTGCCCATAGACTATCGCAAGATTGAGAAACTCGTTTATAGCGTCTCCAGCATCAGCACCAAGCCGTGCAATCATGCTTGCTCGGCCATTACGTTCGTCAGCAGCCGGACTCGTCAAAACTTGAGAAAACAACTCGAAGGGTGGTGTAACATCGGCCCTGATGAGAAGTGATTCTAACCATTGGCGAGCATCTGCACACTGTGAATCTACCGCCGCCCGTTCGCCGAGACAATGCCAGAGACTCATTTTATTCCGTCCCCAGGCAAGATGAAAAAGGTCGTCGTCGCTAAACCCAATAAAGGGGCCTTTGAGTACTGTAGCGAGTGTCATGTCATCTTCAGGCAGCAGAAGAAAGTTTCCCAATGCCATCAAATCCATAACAGCTAGCTGCTCGGTCAACACCATGCGGTCAACACCCGATACCGCAATTCTCAGATCCTTAAGTGCGCGCACTAATTCCTCAACAAATACTCCTCGTCGACGAACCAGAACAATTATGTCCCCAGCCCGTACAGGCCGATCCCTCGATTTGAGTACCTCCTTGCCTATCCATCCCCTGATTCTTCTAGCAATCACCTTGGCAAGTCTGGTACGTGGACTATCCTGTGGGCGATTGATTACTGGTAACGTCCACGGATTCTCTTTCGACAAATCTTTTGGAGCTGCAAGGGGCCAGACCTCAACCAGACCAGCGTGTCCTTTACGGACGGCCTGGTGACTCAAATCATGCCCTAATTCTGATACTCCATCTGCCGCATCTGGATTCTTAAATATTGAATCTATAACGGTTAGAACCGCCTCCGTTGATCGAAACGATAAGTTAAGACTAACCTCTTTCCAGTTATTCTGTGAGACCATAACCTGGCTTGCGAAATACTCTCGCATTCTCAGAAAAGCTGCTGGATCTGCCCTCTGAAAGCTAAAAATAGATTGTTTCATATCACCAACGGCAAAGATCGTGCGCGGCATACTATGGACGTCTTCACCTGTGAAAAAATCATTAGCCAAAGCAGCAACTACGCGCCATTGCTCGGGGTTTGTGTCCTGCGCTTCGTCTATCAGAATATGATCAAGTCCGCCGTCTAGTTTGTAGAGCACCCAAGGCGCTATGCCTGGCTGCTCTAAAAGTTGCTGCGCAATCAGGATCAGGTCGTCGTAGTCAAGAAGGGCTAATTTTGCCTTTTCAGTCTCGTAAACTTGTAAAAAGGCTTCGCCTAATCGGAGCAACGAAGCTGATGCTTGTGCGGTGACCTGCGCCTGATATTGTTTCTTAAATTGTGCAAGTCGTGTGGCCTCTTCCATAAGTATAGCTTTTGTCACCGGCTCCGCGTTACCTAGATCCTTAGTTATCAACCGGGCGCGTGGCTCAAACAATTTAGTTAAAAATCTTTTGGTATATGACTCAAAGTTCCGTACTCGAGCCGAGGGGGAGGCACATATCCATTTGTCTATACTCGAACCGAGCAGTCGATCAGACTTATGACTTCCTTTTGCCAAATTGCTTACTATTTCTTTAAGGCCAACCTTATCAAATGCCTTATCATCGCAAGCTTCTGTGATTAGTACTTGCTCGCATGAGGACATATCCGCATTCAGTTGTTCAAAAATTTTATTTATAGCACCATCAATACCTGTCGGCTTATCGAATATCTCCTTTAGCAGGCTGCGTTCTCTCGTAAGCAATAACATTAATTCCGAAAATTCATCTTCTCGAACATGTTGAGTGACTGAGGCCAATGCTCGGGTCAAGTTACTTTGTATATCTCCGTCTTCACCCACGCTTTCCAACACCTTATTGCGCGCATCTACGAGTAATTCGGCAGCACGACGATCATCCATTACCTCAAAGTTTGGCGAAATTCCTGCTTCCAAAGGAAAGCGTGCTAGCAGAGACTCGCAGAAACTATGAATCGTCAGGATCTTCAAGCCACCTGGAGTATCGAGTACCTGGGCAAGTAATCTCCTAGCGCGGACCATCTCGCTTTCATCTGGTAAGGTTCCCTTTAGCGCCTCTATAGTGGACGACAAATCACCTTCGTCACTGGTGACCCATTGCCCAAGTTTTTCGTTAACGCGAATTGCCATCTCTGTAGCAGCCGCCTTAGTAAATGTGAGACATAGGATGCGCGTAGGCTGGACACCCCCTATGAGTAGCGCCAACACCCTATCGACCAAAACCTTGGTTTTGCCGCTCCCAGCCGACGCAGCAACCCAAATGCTAGCATTAGGATCGGATGCGCGTTGTTGATCTGCCGTTGGCGGGTTGACGAAGTGTGTGTTCAAGAACCGTCCCCAGAGCCACTAGTGGTCCATTCCAGTGCACGAGAAAGGTGAAGATAGTCGTTATGCCGTATTGTTCGATCTGGATTTGGTAGCGTTAGATAGGGTGTCGATTCATTATCAAATTCTGTAACGAGGCACTTCAGCTGTTCCAACGCTTGTGACGCCATCTTAATTACGTCCCCGTCGATGCTACGTATTTCACCAGCCGGGTCATCACCCGTCAAACGCCAGTAGGAAAGTTTAACAACTTCAACTCCATCTTCTAGCCCCTCAAATCCACCCTCAGCGATTATCGCTGCTTGAAGTGGAAGCTGCGGGGCCCGTCCGCGCTCCACTTCACTATTGGATGGCACCGTACCTGTCTTGTAGTCTATTACCGAATATATTCCATCAACACTCTGATCAATACGATCAGCCATAGCCGTCAAGGTAAATTCGCCACCCGGAGCCTCAAATTTCATCTGTCCCCTCACTTCGACAAACGATCTACTAATTTCTGCCCGAACTTCACTCTCGTTTTGTAGAAACCATTCAGTAATCCGCTCGAATCGAGGCCACCAGAACGCTCGAATGCCAGGTTTGCCGATAGCCGGTCCGAAGGCACGTTTACCGTGTTCCAACAACTTCTCCCTTGCATCTTGAGGCAGTTTTCCTCCGACTTCTTTGAGATACATTTCGAGTGCCTCATGAATAAAAATGCCACGGGCAGAAGCACCAAGATTGACCTCTAGGGGATCAAGTGGTTTCAAATTTAGTATATGACGCGCATAAATCGTGTACGGATCACGCATCCACGTCTCTATACTGGTTACTGAAAGTTGTCTTGGCCGCGAAAAAATTGGCGGTTTCGGGCCTGCCTGTATCGCATGAATAGGTTTTTCTGGCTCGTTGATCGCGTTGGACCAGCTTTGCCATTGTGGTGCCGCCAGCACATCAGGCTCCAGCCCGACACCGTTTAAAATTGTATCGAGACGGACGAGCCAGCGTGACGGTACTGTTGGGGTACCATCAACCTTTCGGGAACGGGTCAATACTACCTCACCGGCGCAGAACGCCTGGACAAAGTCATGGGCCGCTAGGCCTATACGTCTTTCAGGCAATGGCAACCCAAATGCAGCGCGCATGGGACGGCTTAGCCATGGGTCTATGGTAGCTGTGGGCGGCCACGTGGCCTCGTTTAATCCTCCAAGTATGATCAAATCAGCGTGCTGAAGGCGTGCTTCAAGCAAACCCCAAATATTCAGACGGGGATGTCGCCCAACCGTCGGCCGAATGACCTGTTTTGCCATCAAAGATTCAAGCAGGGGTAGATAAGAATAACCATTGATTTTAGGTAATACTTCACTCGAATGGCTCAATTCAGAGAAGAAATTAGACAACACTTCACCTGCATCACCCGACCATAAATTATTCGCGCCAGTCGAGTCGTTGCTTCCTGCGAGCAATTCCGCGGCCGTCAAATGTTGTTGGACCAGCTCTTCCATTGGAATAAGAGTGCGAGTCATCAATTCTGCCAAGGGTTTGATACAAAGCTCTAAAAATTCGATTAGTTCGCCAAGGTCGGAAGCAAGAGAGGTATCAATTTTTTTTTCTTCTTTACGCTTCTTGAGAACAGTAAAAAGAGCTTCAATTCCTGCTCCAGGCCTTGGCCCTCTCATCACCAATAATTCAAATGATCTGACCAATGCTCTAAAGGAACCCAGCGCCATCCCACCTGATGCGAGTGGATGCTTGAGCATGGCCAAAAGAGAAACCGGTGAGAATTGCTGAGCGGCAGCCATCGCCACAAGTCGGAGATAGGTTCCTTGCACTGTGTTGCCAATCGACAGGCCACCCGAGTCGTCAATCTCAATATCCCAGCGACGTAATTCCGCCGCAACGCGTCGGCCAAGGCGGCGATCTGGTGTAATCAGCGCTGCGGTCTTACCCGGCACCATTAACGTGTGCCGCATCTTTAGTGCAATAACATTCGCTTCTTCTCCCTCATCAGCACAATCAATTCGCTCGAGATTTTTTAACGATTGTTCAGGCAACTTGGATAGTGCGCGCCACGCATCGGATGTCTCGGCTGCACGAAGTATTTCGTTAGCCAATTGGACACGATCCACTGGCGCCGCAGTAGCCGCGCCCGGCCATTCCACGACTTCATCAGGTTTGATGTCGAGCTTCAAAAGGAGCGTTGCTAGACCATGTTGTGGATGGGTGTGTTCTCGCCTGATCGCCAACCATTCGCGCTCATCCGCATGGCGCATAAGGCCCGGTAAAATTACGCGACCCTCAGGCAACGTTACTACTGTAGCCAGAAGATCAACCGTCGCTGGGATACTACCTGTTGACCCTGCAACAATTATCGGAGTGTTCGGAGGATTTTTGATCCACGCTGTTCTTTGAGCAGCCAGACTTTGGTTCCGATGCTCGGCCGGATCAACGGCGTCATATTCTGCAAGGATAACCGGCCAATGTTTAATCAAAATTTTTAAAAATTCGAGAGTTCCCTGCCAATGAGCCGCATATTCTGCTGGAACGAGTGTAGCGAACCCATCAAACGTCAAACGCGCGGTTTGTACCTGGTCAAGCAAGCGGCAGAGATCGTTGGCAAGGCGTCCCGCTTGATCGAGAGTTATCTTTCTACCTTCACGCGGCCAACTCAAAATGAGGCGTGTCAACAGTAGCTGACGGTGTACAGCGGAAACCGTCGGTGGAATTCTCAAGTCTTCGAACCCAGTAGTTTCATCAAGGATAAT
Organism: uncultured Flavobacteriales bacterium; assembly: GCA_964419045.1. GTDB lineage: Bacteria > Pseudomonadota > Alphaproteobacteria > UBA8366 > CAVOAK01 > CAVOAK01. Next base: position 63,274 of record CAYQNO010000009.1, on the reverse strand, counting down.
TTGATCTTCATCAATCTCTCCAAGGGGCCGAAAAGTAGGAAGAACGAGCGACTTACCGGCACCCGCCCGAAGAAATGCTTGAGCTGCCGCGCGGCAGGCACGTCTTGTCGGGAGGAGAACTAAGTATCTGCTCAGTGCAAGCGGATCACCTACGGTTTCCGCCAGTAACTGGGTGGCAATCGCCTCAAGAAAAGGACGGCTGGGACTTATTGTAAAAACCTTGCAACCATCACTCATTGCGACCATCTTCAGAAGCCGATTCTAATATTTCCAATTCGGCAACTCGCAACTCTTCTGGGGTACCTACATGGAACCAACGGCCATCGTAAATTGTGGCATAAAGACGACCTGCACGTTCTGCCACATCGTATAACAAATTTAACGAAAACGGTCCTTCAGGAGCATCATCAAATAATCGAGGGTGTAGAATTTGTATGCCAGCAAACAGATATTTAGCTTTCTCGCCTGATTTACATCGGAATGCTCGACCCCGGTCATCCAAATTATAATCACCACTGCCACAATAACCGGCAACACCCTTGGTCGGGAAAAGTAGTAATAAGGCATCCATTTCAGAATCTGTCCAGCGGGTCGCTAATTGTTTTAGCGCTGGCTCTGATCTCTCTATCCACACCACATCACAGTTCAAAACATAAAACGCGTCTTCCTCAAAATGGCTGAGTGCTCGTTTAACTCCACCACCTGTCTCCAATAATTTTGGTTCCAGAGATATTACAACGTCTGCTCGTTCGGCTAGATAACTTTCAAGCTGATTGCCAAAATGATGTGTGTTTACAACCACGCGACATATGCCTGACATGAGCAATCGATCCAAGACATGGTCTATAAGTGGTCTTCCAGCAAAGTTTACTAGAGGTTTTGGTTTTCGACTAGTCAACGACTGCATGCGAGTCCCAAGTCCTGCTGATAATACCATGGCTCTAGTAATTTTGATCACGATATGATTTTCGTAGACACGCGTGGCGGGATGCGAAGAGATTGTGGAAGTTCGTGATCAAGCCATTCAATAAGTGGTGCTTGTAATGGATTAGCTAAATCCCTATGTAGCCAGCGCCAAACCCGCGGTATATGGTCAATATAGATAGGTTTACCATCACGTCGATCTAAACGTGTAAAAATTCCAATTATCTTCATACTGCGTTGCGTACCCAACAAATCATAGGAATCGCTGAAACTTTCACGGTCAACCATAGGAAATGCATTTAGGTAACGCGTTATAAGAAGTTTGGATAAATGTGGCGCGACATCCAACCGCGCATCCTCCAAAAGTGATACGATATCGTAAGTAATTGGGCCAACAACCGCATCTTGAAAGTCGAGTAGACCACATGCCTTGATCCCCACCCTGTCTTTTAGAAACATCAAGTTACCAGCATGATAATCTCGAAGAACTAGGCTAGTAGGTACACCACGTGCAATTGGAAGCAACGATCGCCAAATGCTAAAAAATTCAGTTCGCGACGATTCAGAAACTGTCGTACCTCGGACTGCGGGCAGATACCAATCTATAAATAATGCTGCTTCAGCAAGAAACTGTTCGTCATTGTAAATCGGAATATATCTGTTTTCTCGAAATCTCTGGTGCAAGTCGATCAGCAAATCGAGAGCTAACGTGTAAAGTGCTTCCGCATCGCTTCCAGATGAGAGCATTCTCGTATAAGTGTCGTCGCCAAAATCCTCTATCAGAGCTAGCCCGTTCGTCTCGTCGGTAGCAAAGATAGCTGGTACACTGTATCCAAGGCACGACAAGCTTTTAGCAATCCTCAGATAAGGATGGAGAATTTCCTCCGATGTCGGCGCATTCATCAATACCGCGCTATTCTCACCGCATCTTAAACGCGCATAGCTTCGAAATGAGGCGTCCCCGGCAAGCGGTTGGCGTGTTGCTGTTTTCCACCCTTCAACTTCTAAAAAATGCGCTATCAATGAGTCACGATTCATTAAAACTTAGATCCACAAGTCTTTTGGTCCAGCTATTATCTGCGCTAAGAGTAACTTGACGCGTGTGTTCATCAGGCGTGTATTCAATTTCAATTTCAAGCCAGGCCAAAGGAATTGATATCCCCAACCTCTCCGGCCATTCGAGCAGCACAAGGCTATCGTGAATAGCTTCATCTATGCCTAGTACCAATGCTTCTTCGGGCGACTTGAGTCGATATAAGTCAAAATGCCAAATACTAACCGCGATACCGTGATAGCTCTGTGCCAACGTATAACTCGGGCTCGGGATTTCTATATCCCGTACACCTAACGCGATTATAAGCGCGCGCGCAAATGTCGTCTTCCCAACACCAAGCTCACCTCTTAAAGCAACACAGTCACCCACTCGGAGATGCGGTGCAAGAACCTGCGCGAGTAAGCTTGTCGCTTCTACGCTGGTTAATTCGCAGCGAAACAAGATGTTGGCACCAGTTTCGGAGCCCATACCTCGGTTGTACCCGCCAACATGGTAGCCCTGCAAGGCTAGATTAAACGAGTGAAGTATTTGTATCTTATATGTGGAGTAGGCATTAGTAGCGATAGTAGTCCGGTTTATAGGGCCCTAACTCTTCGACACCTAAATATTCGGCTTGGTTGGTTGTTAGTTGCGTTAATTTAAGGCCTAGTTTTGAGAGATGAAGAGCTGCAACTCGTTCATCAAGATGTTTTGGTAGGAGATATACTTGGTTCTCATAACTTTTATGGTTGTGCCATAGTTCGATTTGCGCCAACACTTGATTAGTAAAGCTCGCGCTCATCACGAAACTTGGATGTCCAGTTGCGCAACCGAGATTGACCAATCGCCCTTCTGCTAGAAGAATAACACGCTTGCCGTCTGGAAGCTCAATTTCATCAACTTGAGGCTTAACGTTATGCCATTGAAAATTGCGCAATGAAGCGACGTCAATTTCAGAGTCAAAATGACCGATGTTACAAACGATTGCCCGATCCTTCATCTGGCGAATATGTTCAATCGTTATCACATCGACGTTGCCCGTTGCGGTCACAAAAATATCGCCTAGCGCGGCGATGTCATCCATGGTGACCACTTCGTAACCTTCCATGCCCGCCTGCAACGCACAGATTGGATCAATTTCAGTTACTGCAACACGGGCGCCTTGCCCCTTCAGCGCTGCGGCACATCCCTTGCCGACATCCCCATAGCCACACACAACGGCAATTTTACCAGCCAGCATCACGTCAGTTGCCCGCTTGATGCCATCTACAAGACTCTCGCGACAACCGTAGAGATTATCAAATTTTGACTTGGTAACAGAATCGTTAACGTTGATTGCTGGCACCTTGAGCGTACCCGCTTTTGCCATATCATAAAGCCTGTGTACCCCCGTTGTCGTCTCTTCAGACAATCCCTTTACGTCGTCAAGTAGCTGTGGGTATTTTTCGTGCATCAGGAGTGTCAGATCACCACCATCGTCGAGCAACATATTTGGTCGCCAACCATCCGGACCCGCTATCGAATTCTCTATACACTCCCAGAACTCATCCTCCGTCTCTCCCTTCCAAGCAAAAACCGGCACACTCTTCGCCGCCATCGCAGCCGCCGCATGATCTTGTGTTGAGAAGATGTTACAAGACGACCAGCGCAATTCCGCACCTAATTCGATCAGCGTATCCATCAATACAGCCGTCTGTATTGTCATATGTAAGCAACCAGCTATTCGTGCTTTCGCCAATGGTTTTTCATCTGCAAATTCTTCACGCAGAGCCATCAACCCCGGCATCTCAGTCTCCGCGATCGCTATTTCCTTGCGACCCCACTCCGCGAGACCAATATCTGCCACCGCGTAGTCCGTCGTGGCTGTCATTTTATTCTCCTGTCACTATTCCGTCATACTGGTTTCGGCTTGAAGCCAGTTAACATCCTAAGTTTTCAAATTTGGAATGCTCACGCATCGGAAACTACGTCTCCTAACAATGCTATATCAACACATGATTCACCCGCAAGATAAATATAAAGATTTCTTTATATAATAAATTATTGATCGAACAACATGTGTATTCAAACAGCTAAATCATACGCCTCCTATTTTAGCTCATATCCTGTTCCACAATTGAGATCTCGATGCTGAATATCATAAGTTTGACTCCCCTCTGCTAGCCAATGACCCAAGCATTCTGCAACGTACACCGAACGATGTTGGCCACCGGTACACCCTATTGCAATTGTCAAACCACTCTTACCCTCACGTCTATAACACGGGAGTAACCGACTCAGCATTGCGGTGAGATCGGCAAAAAATTTCTCAAAATCTGGATCCGAAGATATTACAGCGCCAACCTTGTTGTCTTGGCCTGTTAGAGGCCTCAAAGTGATATCATTGTGAGGATCAACAAGAAAGCGTACATCGAAAACCAAATCAGCGTCCTCTGGTAATCCAGTAATATATGAAAATGATTGGACGCAAATTTTCATTTGTTCCGCCTCACTACAAGAAAACTAAGCGGCAAACTACCAAGCAGTCTACTGTTCAAAAAAATACCCACTAGTACGGAGAATTTTATTTCATCGAGAATATAAAAATGTTTGGTGCGGTTCCTCCACTGGAACCAGGTAGCTTTGCGATAAGTATTTTGTTTCCTTGAAGGCGGATTAAAGCGTAATTTTTGCTGGTCATCTTTAGCCAGCCTCGTCGTTAATGCTAACTCCCTTAAACCCATCATATGGTTTTCACCGGGTGGTTAGGCCAGCGGCAAACACACTATGAAGCGTGCACCGCTAGCTCCACTTTCAGTGTCACTCCAGTTTTCAGCCCTAATTGTGCCCCCCTGTGCTTCAATTATCTGCTTGGAGATCGAAAGCCCAAGACCCGAATGAATTCCAAACTTTTCATTTGATGGGCGCTCTGTATAAAACCGACTGAAAATTTCATTAAGCTTACCTTCGGGAATCCCTGGTCCCTCATCTTCCACGACTATTTCAGCAAAGTTTTCCTTTCGCGTAGCCTTGAGTAGAATTGTACTATCACTTGGCGAGAAACTAATGGCGTTATCGATGAGATTACTAAATACCTGATTTAATCGTTCGGCTATTACTTTTATACTGAGATTCTTTTCTAATTCTACATCGACCTTTATCCGGGGCTGCACCGAACCATCAGCAGTCGAAAGAATAGGCAGCTCTATAAGTATAGTTGATACATCAACTACTTCAAATTCAGCTCGACTTAATTCCGAATCTAGTCGAGAAGCGTTCGATATGTCGCTAATCAGACGGTCAAGTCTTTGCACATCCTCGATGATTATACTCATCAGTCTTCGCTGTTGCACCGAGTCGCGCACTCGTGCAGCCGTCTCGACTGCGCTCCGCAAAGATGTCAACGGGTTTTTTAGTTCATGACTGACATCGGCCGCAAAAGTTTCAATAGAATCCATCCGCGCATGAAGTGCATCTGTCATCTCCCGCAATGAACCCGATAGTTCACCTATTTCGTCCGCGCGTTGGGTCAGATCGGGTATTTGCTGGCTTTCACGACCCAAACCATGACGCACGCGCTCAGCGGCAGCAGCAAGAAGTCGAATAGGGCGTGCGATCGTGCCAGCGAGATAGAATGACAACAGAACAGTGATGACGAGGGCTCCAGCAAAAATTTGCAAAATTGTCAAACGAACTTGGCGAAGTGCCCGTTCAATTTCGGTGTCATCTTTTGAAAGTACTATCGAAGCAAGTACCTGGCGATATCGTTGTACCGGTTGCGAATATGACAATACTAGGTTGCCAATACTGTCACCGCGAACTCGGCCATTTGGTTCACCATTCAACGCCCGCTTGGCCTCATCGTAGACCGACGCTTCACGATCACTCGGTTGGTTATAGCTTTCGTAGAGTTGATGTTGAGGCAACCACTTGGTAAACCAGTCGATTACATCTAACAAACGGCTGAATACCCAATTTGACGAATCGTGAGGGGGAAGTTCCCGTACTCTAACGACCCTACCACTTCCAAAGAGCAACTGACTGTCTGCTACGAGACCTCCACGCGCTACGAACAGCCGAGTACGAACCCTCGTGGAGGGACTCAATCGACGGATCATATGGCGCGCCATAGACAAATTAAGCACCTGATAACCGGGTGCTACGCTCTCAATCGCCCCCTCTCCAACAGCCCCGGCAATAATGGCGCTTTCAATTTGTAATGCCTCAAGCTCTGCCTCAATCAAACCTTCTCGGTAAGGGCCAAGATAAAGTAACCCTCCAATCGGAATTGCCACAGCCAATAGGTTAATAATCAGAATTTTTCGTGTTATCGGCGAGAGAAATCGGCGACGGCGCGACTTCATATCATATGAAATATTCTCATGTTCAGACATTCCACTTAACTGTCACGATACCTATAGCCCACTCCATAGAGTGTCTCGACCTCGGCAAATTCTGGCTCCACATGTCTAAATTTCTTTCGCAACCGTTTTATGTGACTGTCGATGGTTCGGTCATCAACATAAATGCTCTCACCATAAGCTGCATCCATCAACTGATCACGCGTCTTCACGTGGCCAGGACGCTGAGCAAGTGCCTTGAGAAGCAAAAATTCTGTTACCGTAAGTAGTATCGGCTGACTCTTCCAAGTGCACAAGTGCCGTTCAGAATCTAGCACGAGGTCACCGCGCACCATGACGCCATCACCCTTGGACTCCGGTCCGCTATCCTGAAGTTCAACACGACGTAAAAGGGCACGAATCCGTTCGATCAACAAGTGCTGTGAAAATGGCTTCTTAACATAATCATCTGCTCCCATTTTCAGACCCAGCAACTCGTCTATTTCTTCATCTTTGGACGTTAGAAAGATCACTGGGACACTGCTAGTCCGGCGAAGACGTTGCAATAATTCCATGCCGTCCATGCGTGGCATTTTGATGTCGACGATTGCTAGATCAACCGGCTGTCGCATAATTCCTCGAAGAGCCTCTTCACCGTCTATATATTTGCGTACCTGGTAACCTTCCGATTCGAGTGTCATCGACACTGATGTCAGAATATTTCGATCATCATCAACAAGCGCTATGGTTTGTCTCATAACACGGACCTCCATGTTTGCATGAGTTTAACAGCAAAATGCAAAGGGCCAAAATCCCCTAACTCTGTGGCAACAATTTGACAGTTGAAAACTGAATGGTCGTAAATTCTTTGGCGGCCATAAAAAAGCTGACAACTTATATGAGACAATGAGCAGGTTTATGTTATTAATTTACTATATTATTTATGCGTCTTTTTGTCCCCTCGAATTAGCAGCAGACGCACTATATCAAGTCTCCAGGATCTATCCACAGCACCTCCCGTACTAAACAACGGCAAACTATCATGCGACAACCACTTTCACTTGCAATGATTTGCGCAATATTTGCGACATTGGCGGCTATTGCATCCGTCGCGGTGATAGGGTGGTATCAATTAACACAAGTTTCAGTAATTTCAGGTCAAAAGAATCTCGCTGGGTTTGAACCATTAGTAGAGGTTGGTGGTGCCTTTAACCTTGTCGATCATTCAGGAAAATCAGTTACTGAAAAGGACTATAGAGGAAAATTTCTACTGGTATTTTTCGGCTATACCTATTGCCCCGACATTTGTCCAATTGAATTACAGAATGTTGCTATCACACTCGACAAATTGGGCAAAAAATCAAACGCCGTGCACCCACTATTCATCACTATCGATCCCGAGCGTGACACTGCTGAATTTCTCTCAGAATATGTCGCGCATTTTCATCCGCAGTTGATTGGCCTTACTGGCACACCAGAACAGATCGAACAGGCCGCAAACTTATACAGGGTATTTTATAACAAGGTCGACGACCCTCAAGCCACGGAATATTTAATGGATCACTCATCGTTTGTTTACCTGATGGGTCGTGATGGAGAATTTCTCAGAATGTTCAAAAGTGGCACAAATCCCTCTCTAATGGCGGAAGCCATATCTGCATACCTTGATCAGGATTCGTGATCCAAATCTAATGCCTTAATAGGTCAGTAGCGGAACACAGTTTGACAACTAATTTTATAACTCCCTAGCATGTGGCAACTACCCCAGCTTACGGCCAAATGACTAGCATGCAACTGATATAAGCCCTCTTATTATGATTGACTGTTAACAGAACACACCCCCGCTACACTCGGAAGCTTTCACATGTACTACTCCGTCAATAAAGTTGGATGGGCTACTCCAATTAGACAGTCACGAGTGACAAGGGCAACTAGCTCTTCCTCCATCAGATTTTTACCACCAACAGGAAGCATCGGTAGGACCATGTAACGTAAATCGGCAGTGCTATCGTGCACCCGAACCTCGACATTGTCGGGGATGACTGTCCCGAACTCAGCTATTACTGCTCGTGGTTCACGCACAGCTCTACGTCGGTAATTTTGAGATTTGTACCAGTCGGGTGGCAACCCTATCAGTCGGCGCGGATAACAGGAGCACAATGTGCAAACGATCAGATTGTGTATCTTTGGTGTGTTCTCCATCACCACCACAGGAGTGTCACCACCATCAATCCCAAACTCTGTGGCTGCCGCATTGGCATCACTCAGAAGCAGTGCTTTAAAATTCTCGTCAACCCAGGCCCTGGCAACAAGTTTTGCTCCATCAACAGGACTCCGTGCATCGATTTCTTCGATTGCAACACGCATTTCAGTGGCTGAAAAAACGCCTTTCTCCAAGAGCACGGTTTCTAGGGCAAGAGCGAGTCTCTGATGATGGGTTCGTGGTTCCGTCGATTCAACTAGTTGCGCGTGATCGTGGTTCTCTTTCATACTTTAAATTCCTTCGGTAGGGTGCGTCTATAATGGTCCAAGCCAGTGCTCGAATACCTCAACATCCACCGTATCGGCCTTTTGACCCTGATAGTCCGGCCATAAGTCATGTTGATTAAATCGCACTCGATATAGAGTGCCCTTGGGACCATCTATACGACCATAGGCAAGTTCTTCGGGATTGTTAAACTGACCACAGATGCGCTCAACGACACCTATTTTTCCACGTGCGTAGAAAGGTGTCCGGATGTGGCCTGGCGGATCGCCATAAAAAACTCTAACCCGTTCACCAACTGTAAATGACGTCATTCAACAAAACTCTTTATCATCAAGTTGAAAGGCCACTAACTTTGTCCGCAGCTCATCAATCGTAATGACGCCCTTCTCAATCATTATGGTAGCCATTGCGGTTGCCCATCGCCCGTAGTATCCCGCTTCGTCATACTCCTCAGGCGACATGTCCTCTATGGCACGGCGCAATTCGTCAACCCGCAACAATTTTCGTTTATCATCCCCCAGCAATCGCGTCATTGCGTCAACACGCTTCTCCCAAGGCTCAGGATCATTTTCATGCGGATCGATTTGTCCTCCTCCGGACCCGCCCATGTCATGATAGCGTCGCATAGAGTATATTTCCTTCGCAAATAACTACCAAAATTAGGCTGCACCTAAAGTTATCAAGAATTTTGTGATTCGCCAGATAATTATTTTAATGTAGCGCAACGGCTACGAAAAAAATTTGACCTTGGTTAGTTTCAGCTAAACGGCTGAATAATATGTTGGCGAAATCCATCGCGACGCGCAAGACGTTCATACCATGCCCTTAGGTTTGGGAGCTCTACTTCATCAGTGAATAATCCGAACCAGCGAAATGCATATGGCCCTAACACTATATCACTAATTAGAATTCGGTCCGACGCAAGATAATTACGGCCGACAAGTCTATCGTCCACAATACGCCAAAGATTACTCGTTATAGCCTTGGCTTCATTGATCGCCACCATATCGCGCTCCTCCTCCCGTGTCCGGACAAGTCCCATAAAAATTATTCCCATGGGTTTGTTCAGTGCAGCTAAAACCCAATCCATCCATTTTTCTGCTTCCGCGCGAACAGCTTCGTCTATTGGCCATAGGCCATCAAAATCATATTTTGCAGCGAGATAACGCACACAACTATGGGACTCCCAAACGATGACTCCATCATCATTGATTGTCGGAATCTGTCCCATGGGATTCATGGCTCGGTACTCCGGTGTATCGGTTCCACCAAACTCTCCACCGAAGTCAATGCGCTCAAATTCAAGTCCAATTTCGTTCGCACACCACAAAACTTTCTGTACATTGATCGAATTCTTCCGGCCCCAAATTTTTAACACTGCCATTACCCCTATCTTTGATTTCCAATGGACCTCCGCTTAAGTCACCATAGCTGTGATCTCATTGCGCGAAATTCCAACATGTTCACCTGCTGCGAGAATTTGGTCCCACGTGTTATCGTCAAGCGGAATCCCCTCGGTTCTTCTCTTTTCGCGCATCTGACGCTCTGGATCTCCGGGCACTAGCACCGGTGAGCCCAAATTCGCAGGTGGTGAATCCTTCACCCAGTCAACGAAAGCTTCGAGATAATTGTCAAACTCACCACTGTCGTTGATGGTGGTAGGGTCAATGATAATGGTCAGCATATTGTTAATTATAGTGCCGGAAACACCCATACCACCATGATGAACACCGCCACCGGTAAGTGCACCAGCCAGGAGTTCGCAAATCACCGCAAGGCCATATCCCTTATGCTTACCCATGGGCAGCATGGAGCCTCGCTCGTCGTCGCTGAACATGACATGCGGATCAGTGGTTGGCTGTCCATGAGCATCGATCAGCAGGCCAGGGGCCACAGCTTCTCCCTTATTTCTAGCTACTCGGATTTTACCGTTTGCCACGCCGGAGGTAGCCATGTCGAGTATAATTTGTTCACCGTTCTTCGCCGGCAAAGCGCAGACAAAGGGATTGGTACCAAACCGCGAATCTGACCCGCGGAATGGCGCTACATTAGCAGGTCGATCAACCGTATTGACGAAATGAATAGAAATCATATCCGCCGCAGATACCAGTTCAGCCCATTGTCCTACACGACCTATGTGGTGGGTGTTCCTAAGCGCAACGAGTGCTAGGCCGTGTGACTGTGCTCGCTCGATACCGAATGTCATTGCTTCACCGGCTATTATTTGACCATAACCGCGTTGACCGTCGACAACTATGCTAAAACCATTATCCGCTACGATCTTCGCATGTTGGTTCGGGTGCAGGCCGATCTCACCGACGGACTCCATATATGTATGTAACAACACCACTCCATGGCTGTCGTGGCCGGCAAGATTAGCTTCAACTAACCCATTGGCTACGGCCTGCGCTTCCTCAGGCCCACTGCCACCTTTAGTGACAATGCAGCTGACGATTTCTCGAAGTTTATTATGATCAATAAGCATCGTAGTCGAGACCATCACCCTTAGACACTTGTGTCACTTTAGGTTGCACTAATGCGCCTCTGCCCAGTTCTTACCTACTCCTGCATCGACGACGAGTGGTACCGCAAGTTCAATCTTCGGCCCTACAGCGCCCTCCATTATTCTAGTTGCGATATCGATAGTCTCCTGAACCTCGACTAAAGGAACCTCGAACAATAGTTCGTCGTGAACCTGTAACAGCATCCTTGCCTTAAGGTCTGCTTCTTCTAACGCGGCCGGTATCTGGATCATTGCCCGTTTGATAATATCAGCGGCACTCCCTTGGATCGGCGCATTGATCGCCTGCCGCTCTGCAAAACCACGATGCGCCGGATTGCGCTCGTTGATACCGGTGACATGTACATGGCGACCGAACAACGTTGTCACATACCCTATCTTTCGAGCTTTTGAGCGAATTTCTTCCATATAATCGCGGATTCCGGGATATTGCTCGAAGTATGCATCAATATAAGCCCTAGCCTCACCTTGTGGAATGCCGAGCTGGCGCGCTAGTCCAAATGGGCTGATGCCGTAAATAATACCAAAATTAATTGCTTTGGCTCGACGACGCGTCATTGGGTCCATCCCCTCAATGGGCAACCCGAAGACCTGGCTCGCTGTTAACGCGTGAATATCAAGGCCACTTCGGAAAGCCTCAACCAACGCGTCGATATGTGCCATATGGGCCAACACACGTAACTCGATCTGGCTGTAGTCGAGCGAAACTAAGCGATTATCCTTATTAGCAATAAAAGCTTCACGAATTTTTCGGCCTTCCTCGGTTCGAATGGGTATATTTTGTAAATTGGGATCAGTTGAAGCGAGTCTGCCTGTCGAGGCACTAGCCATAGCATACGAAGTGTGTACACGCCCCGTGTCCGGATTTATTTGCTCGATTAAAGAATCTGTATAAGTGCTCTTGAGTTTAGCGAGCTGACGCCACTCAAGAACACTCGTTGGAAGTTCATGGCCGTCTGCCGACAAGCCCTCCAAAATATCAGCACTCGTTCCATAGGCTCCCGTCTTACCTTTCTTTCCGCCTGGAATTCCCATCTTATCAAATAGGATTTCACCCAATTGTTTTGGAGAAGCTATGTTGAATTCTTCCCCAGCAAGTTTATGAATTGCTACTTCAAGTTTCCCCAGACGTTCAGAAAAGTCGACGCTGAGTTCACGTAGAAACTTTGGATCGACGAGAATCCCTGTCCGCTCCATCTCCAATAGCACAGGGATTAGAGGGCGCTCAACGCGCTCGTAGACCGTAATCATTTTATCGGCCATAAGCCGTGGTTTTAAAAATCCGTGGAGACGCAATGTGATGTCTGCATCTTCAGCTGCATAGTCTCGAGCAATACTAAGCGGCACATAGTCGAAGGTTATCCGTTTGCGCCCACTCCCAACAACTTCGGCAAACTTTATATTGGCATGTCCAAAATGTAGCATCGCCAATTCATCCATACCGTGACCGTGCTTCCCAGCATCAAGTACGTGCGACATAACCAGGGTATCGTCGACAGGTGCAATATTAATGTCGTGGCTGAGCAATACGAGTGAATCATACTTAATGTTATGACCGACCTTGAGAACACCAGGATTTTCAAGTAAAGGCTTTAATAGCGCCACCGCACGATCCAGTGCGATCTGCTTTGGCGCTATTTCGGGTAAACTCCCATCACCATCTTCATCTTCTAAATCTAGCGCATCCTGTATCTCAGACTGTTTATGCGACACTGGCACGTAGCAGGCACTGCCGGATTTTATGCTTAGAGAAAATCCAACCAGCTTAGCCCGCTTACCGTCAAGCGAGGTCGTCTCCGTGTCAATGGCTACGATACCGGCCTTTATGGCGGCTGTGATCCATTCTGCAAGCACATTCTCGTCCTGAACTAACTCGTAAGCACGCTCAACTTTTGTCGATGCCTCCTCTTTTATCGTACCGGGTGCGTCACCCGACACGTTGTCAGTGTTTCCTGTTTGACTTTCAATTCTTGCAACAATCGATTTGAAACCTTGGTCACGAAGAAAATTAGCGAGCAATGCAAGGTCGGGCTTACGAACAACGAAGCTTTCCAAACCATGTTCGATTGGCACGTCGTCCTTGAGGAGCACCAAACTACGACTTGTTCGAGCAAGTTCTGTGTTTGATATTAACGATTCACGACGTTTTGGTTGCTTTATCTCACCCGCGTGGGCAAGGAGGTTTTCGAGGCTGCCGTATTCCGTTATTAGATGGGCTGCCGTCTTCACACCTATTCCTGGCACACCCGGCACATTGTCCACAGAATCGCCCGCAAGTGCCTGCACTTCCACAACCTTATCGGGCCCAACACCAAATTTTTCATGAACCGCATCAATCCCGAGCTGACGGTTGCGCATAGCGTCATAGAGAATAACCTTGTCCTCAACTAGCTGCATCAAGTCCTTATCTGACGAAACAACAGTCACTTCGGCGCCTGCCTCGCGGGCCTGCCTTGTATATGTAGCGATTAGATCGTCTGCCTCATATCCGGGAAGATCAATCGCCGATATATTGAAAGCTTCTACCGCTTCACGGCATAATTGAAACTGAGGAATAAGTTCCTCCGGTGGTGGCGGGCGATTTGCCTTATAATCGGGATAAATTTCATTGCGGAAAGTCTTACGAGAAGAATCAAAGATGACTGCAATATGGTCGGCATCCGTATCGCGCAGCAGCTTCATCAACATATTGCAAAAGCCATAGACGGCATTTACCGGCGTACCGTCTTGACGACTCATTGGTGGCAACGCATGAAACGCCCGGAAGATGAAACCGGAACCGTCTACAAGGAAAACATGACGGGGTTTTGTGGTTTTGTTACTCATATGGCTTCAACTTTTTCTTGCTTCGCAAAGATCTAGCAAACAATGACTGATACTGTACGATGCAAAAAGCAACGCACTTTCCGTGTCATATGATCCATCAATCTAGTTGTGTCCGTTCAGTTCTGGATTCACGCCTTTCTTAAGTACAAATCGGCATCCACAGTAGGGACAGTCAACCTCCTTGGTTTCACCCATATTGAGATATATCCGCGGATGGCCAAGCACGCTACCCCCGTCACAACTAACGTTCGATGTCTCCACCTCAACAATTTCAACTGGCTTCATGATAACTCTCTCATATACCGTAAGGGGAAATACCACCTGATCGCTTGATCACTGAACCGCACCAACAGATGATAGCGCAAGTCTCTTTTCTTTCAACAGATAGGTTTTAAAGTGAAAGAATTTTATTATGTCCTATAGGATATGGCCGAAAGGCCTAGGGCATGCTTTTGCCCTCCTATTTACTTGCTTGATCGGACTATGGACAGCAGCCTGCACACCTCAAATCGAGCGCGCCGGACCACTTAATGCAGACCCTGTGTTAAGCGCTAATTATATATTGACCAGCGACAAAATTCGGCTACCAGTTCGTGTTTGGCGCGCCAAGGGCAACACAACCGCCATTATACTGGCCTTGCACGGCTTCAACGACCACTCGAAAAGTTTTGAGGTGCCAGCGCAGTTCTGGGCTGAACGAGGGATTACAACATATGCATACGATCAACGAGGCTTCGGCAAAGCGCCGCATTGGGGTCGTTTTGCTGCTATTGAGACCTTAATCGCCGACCTCGCCACAACAACAACGCTCATACGCGACCGCCACCCAAAATTACCGCTCTATCTTCTTGGTGAAAGTATGGGAGCTTCGGTAATCATGGCCGCATTTGCCTCCGACAATCATCCCTATTTTATCCACTCAGCTTTCGATCGAAAGGCATTAGAAGGCATCATCCTCTCAGCACCAGCAATTTGGGGACGCGAGACCATGAATCCGTTTATTCGTGCAGCTCTGTGGCTTGGCGCTCACACACTGCCCTGGCACAAAGTCTCAAGCCGTGGATTGAACATCAAACCGTCCGATAATATTGAGATGCTGCGCAAATTGGCTGAGGACCCGCTAGTGATCAAGGAAACCAGAATCGACGCACTTTATGGCCTAGTCAATTTGATGGACGCGGCGCTCAGTGCCGCACCGCATCTCGAAGGTCCTATGCTTATACTCTATGGAGCAAAAGAGGAGTTAATTCCTGGTCACTCAATCGACAATTTACTCAAGCGGTTACCGGAAAACCACAAAAGGCGCTTTGTGCATTATGAAAAGGGTTACCATATGTTGCTGCGTGACCTTGCTGCCACAAAGGTCTACAACGATATTGCAACTTGGATTTCCGCACCGGATGCTCCGTTGCCATCAGGAGCAGACATTATTGAACATTGATAGTAGCGTCACACCAAGGCATAAGATTTGGGATAATTGGCAACAATAACAGCTGTGCCATAAATCGCATTGGATCATAGCGAGTTGGGCGCCCGTAGCTCAGTGGATAGAGTGTCGGCCTCCGGAGCCGAAGGTCGCAGGTTCGAATCCTGCCGGGCGCGCCAAATTTGGTAACTTTTAGTAAAATTCGTACCAAAAAATAGACAGCCGCGAGCTTCACATTTTCGGTTAGGTGAGTTTCCTCGATTATGTTGCCAGCAACCCAATAGAAAACAAATCGGACAGAATGGTAAGTGTCAATTCCGAAGAGTATTAACGATCATGTGGACAAGTTCACGAAGTATTAGAGCCATTTGAAGCAGGGAGAATTGCTATGGATAAAACAAAGGAGCGGATAATTCAGTGGGAATGTGAGCAACTGCTCACCAGCTACTACAATGACGTTGACCATGGAAAGTTCGATGAGTGTATGCAAGCTTATGCACCGGATTGCAAATGGCAATGGCGAGATTATGCGGTTAGTGGCAGAGAAGAAATGTTGAAGGAGGTAAAGTCTCGTCTTACAGGCGTTCACAGGCGACACCTGCTCACTAATACCGTAGTCAAGGTTATAGACGAAGATAATGCTGAGGCACTTTCCTACGTGACTATCTATACCAATAGAGACGAACTGGCTGAAGATGGGTCAGCTCCCCTCGAGAGCCCCAATGCCATCCAAGAACTTCATGACAAGTTTGTACGCCTCGCCGACGGATGGCATATTTCACAGCGTGACGTGAAAACGGCCTTTGAGCGTAGGCCCAAATAATTTTGATCAACTTCAAAATCGCGTACTAAGGCTACTTAGTATCATAATTGTCGAGTCACTTATGAACTTGGGGAGCCGATGTAGCCAACAAAAGTTCTTCAACAAGTATGTGCAAGTCAATTTCCTTGCTGAAAGGGCAAATAGAGCAAAAATAGGTACACAAATTATGGCTCTAGTCATTTTTTTGAGATAGCCTAAATCTACATATATAAATATATAATTCAAAAGATGTTGAAACAATGCGCCGGCTGCGGTGGTCGTGCCAGAGAGGAGGAAAGCCGTGCATAAAAGTAGATTGGGAGGAATCATAATTGATTGTCAGACAGACAATCTCGACGCGGCGGCTGCCTTCTGGGGCACAGCCCTTGGCTGGCCGGAAAAACCACGCAGCGGAAGCGATAAATATGTCGAATTCGAAACACCAACAAACGAACTCGACGTCGATGTCCAGCGAGTCAAACACGAGAGCCGCGTGCACATCGATATCGAGACGGATAACATTGAAGCCGAGGCAACGCGGCTAGAAATACTCGGAGCCAAGCGGGTCGGAGCAGTACGTACCTGGCTAGTGATGGAAGCACCAACCGGTCAATACTTCTGCCTGATCAATCCGAAACGCCCTAACTTTGAAAGTGAAGCCAACGTCTGGGATTGAACGGCAGTGTATTGGAGCCGAAGATAGACTAGGAGCACACCTGATCGATCAGGATAGTGAGAGTTTGAACTTCTACCTACTTTGCTTTGAGGTATCCACACGGCAGCCCCATTAATTCGTCCAGCCAGCAATTCCAACCGCAACCATAAGCGTACATTATATGCATCTCGCTCAGATTATTTTTCCCGATAAATTTGACTATATCTCTAAAGCCACTTTCCTTGTGTTCTATCCTTCACAATAAAATGATGTCACTAATTACCTTTTCATTAGCCTTGGACTGAATTGCTCTTAGAAAGCAAATTATCTAATCCTATTTTGCAAATTTGAAATGTCCCACCGAGAGATCTGTTGGTATCAGCGGAGCTTTCCTCCCGATTTCTCAGCATATCAGCCATTTGGATTTTGGCTGAATGTTTCCCCGTTAATTTGAAAAATGCCTCTCCTACCTGGAGGTTTTGATGAAGTCCTTCTACATTGGGAGTTGGTATAGGTAGATCCCAGCGGTTTCCCGACTCATCAAGTAGCCACCACCACACCTGATCGTTGCGCAACGCCAAAAGCAAATACTCCTCAGGATCTTCGTTAGGCAATGCATCCTTGATAAGCTGTAAGGCTTCGGGCGAAGTGTAATAACCCTTTGCAATAGGCAAGGCAGCCCTTTCCCTAGTTTCCAGAATTTAGCCTGTTACGCGCTAGTGCTGAGTAATTAAAACATTTAGCTCGGACTCGATCTAATATTAGGGGTCTCACCAAATTTCTACGGCAAAACATTTTACTGTTTTATTAGCATTTTGCCGCTTCCCAATACTGCAAATCCAGGCCACAAATATGGCATATAATCGGAGCGCATCCGAATCCGAGAGAGGGACGTCGTGGCCACAAGAGTTTTAGCTTTCGTAAGTGGCCTTAGCGGTAACCAGCGGGGTATGGTGCTGATGTTCCTCTCGATGGTAGGAACAGCTATGTCGCAAGGCATGGTGAGGCAAGTTTCGGCTGAGCTGCACGCATTCGAGATAGTCTTTCTAACAACACTAACCGGCCTACCGGTCCTCTTACCATGGTTTATACGCCACGGTCTCGAGCCATTTCGTACGAAGCGATTAGGTATGCACATTTTGAGAACCTTGATCGTGGTCTTCCAAATGACAGCCTGGTATCACGCAATCGCCATTACGCCGCTAGCCGACGCTTCAGCGTTGGGCTTTTCTGCACCAATTTTTGCGACGGTTTTGGCGGTAGTCGTGCTAGGTGAGACGGTTGGTGCGGCGCGTTGGTTTGCTATTTTCCTCGGGGTTGTCGGCATGCTCGTCATCCTCCGACCCGGCCTTATTGCCGTCGAATTCGGTCCGATACTAGCCATTACCGCGGCGCTCAGTCGCGGTGTGGTAATGACTATTACCAAGATGCTAAGCCGCACGGATTCAAGTGTCACCATACTTGCCTATGTAATGGTACTATTCGTACCCCTTTCGTTCATTCAGGCTGTACTCGTGTGGCGATGGCCGAGTCCAGAGGCTGTCATGTGGCTAATGGCAATCGGTGTCATCGGCACGAGTTCAGCGCTTATGTTAACGCAGGCGATCAAGGAAGCAGAAACCGGCGTCATCATGCCGTTGTTCTTTTTTCAGCTGATTTGGATGTCGGTGATTGGCTTTGCATTTTTTGGCGAGATACCGTCTGTATTTGCCTGGATAGGCGGGGCAATGATCGTTGCCAGCGGGACATTTATCGCCTACCGCGAAGCCAGGGCAAAGAAAATATCGCCATCGTCAGTGGATAAGCAGAACTAAAACAAATGTT
Organism: uncultured Flavobacteriales bacterium; assembly: GCA_964419045.1. Lineage (GTDB taxonomy): Bacteria > Pseudomonadota > Alphaproteobacteria > UBA8366 > CAVOAK01 > CAVOAK01. Next base: position 44,456 of record CAYQNO010000009.1, on the reverse strand, counting down.
ATCAGATTTCACCTAATTCGCGTTCAAGCTTAAGTCGCTCATAGAAATATCGGTTATCGTCCCAGCTTTCGTTTGCTGGAGGCAACTTATCGTCCATCAGGGTTTTTTTTATACGCATCAAAGTGCCAGAAACCCAGTCAGAATTTCCCTTATAAGGGATGAGGGTTGTCTTAAATTCCATAAAGCCAACGTCCTCGTATCCTTTATGGTCGGAATAAAAGTCCTTGCTGCCTTTGATGCCGTTCTCATAGAGAAAATAACCCGTATTAGAGATAGGGAGTCCATTCTTTTGGAATAGCCATTGGTAAACCTCCATCTGTCGCTTGTATGAGGATCCCCAGCCAGTCTCGATATCTGGGTCACCCTTCTTACTCGTGGATTTGTAGTCAACGAGGTAAAGCTCTTTAGAGTTGATATCTTCCCAAACGTCGTCAATTGAGCCAAATACTTCGAAATTGGTGGCTACGTCTACGTATCGGATTCCAATGAAATTATTTCGCCAAGTTTCAATTTCAGGATGTTGAAACGGAACAACCTCTAAGCCAAATTTCTGAAATATTGGATGTTCTGAAGATCGTGTTTCCCTGTAACCGTCAAAATCGTTCTTGAGAAGATGGTCAGTTGCAACGGCAAGTGTAAGTGGAACCATGGAGGGTGGCTTGATCCCAAACTTTCTATGAAGTACGAACGTTCTCGGGCAACGCAGAAACTGGTCAATTCCTGAACGAGAAAGCGGAAACGGGTCGTCTCTGTCTTTGTCAAAAAGTTGATACCGAGCCATTCGTCAACTCCAAATAATTTTTCTTTAATTCACAATACTACAATAAATTTTAAATCCGCTTATACCCCAAATCAGATGTTCGATCTAAATACCTTTGGTTGTCTTTTCTCTGCTAGAAGTATCAAATGAAAGCGTTTTCTTGCGGGCCATCCTTATCACCAACGTCATCCCAACCACGACTAGCGCCGCGCCCGTAAAGTGGAACGTGAATAACTGCTCATCCAGGAAGATTATCGCCAACCCGACCGCATATACCGGGATCAGGTTAGTGAAAATTGATGCCCTGTTGGGGCCGATCGAGCGTACGCCCGCCGTCCACATCGACACCGCACCTACTGAGACTGCTATCCCCAGAAATGTTACTATCCCAAGGCTAACGGCGGTGGCTGTAAAAGTGCGGAAATATATTAATTCTATGGCGTAGAACGGCAACAATGAGATTGTCCCCATTAAATATATTAAAAACAGCGATGTCGTCAGGCCTAGTTCCTTAGGCAGACGGTGCAAGAGCGTGGCGAAAAATGCCCATCCCAGAATAGCGATAACGACAAGGATATCTCCAATGTTGAAGCTCAAAGTCGTCAATAACTGCGGATCACCCTTTGTAATCATGGTAGTGACCCCGCTGAGTGCCAGCATAATACCAACGCCTTGAACAAAGTTTATTTTTTCCCTAGTCAAGAGCCATGCTGGAATCACAGTCAATACGGGTTGTGCAGCATTTATCAACGTAGCATTGATAGCGGTCGTGAAGCTAAGCGAGAACAGTACAATTGCCGAACTTCCGACCTGCAAAAATCCTAACAACCAGATTAGCTTGAAGTGTGCCTTTATTATCTCAGCCTTTAATAATAATTCGCGCCAGACCAACGGCAGAATTATCAAGGTCGCCAAAACCCAACGCCAGAACGATAAGCCAAACGGCGGAATTTGCTCGTGATAACCGCGCACAACGACCGTGGATAGGGCCCAAAGGAAGGTCGCAACCCCAATAATAATATAGGCGAGACCTGGACCCGGATGAAACGTTTCCAACTTCGCCAAAAATGAATTTTTAGCTAGGGTGGGTAAGGACATACCATTTAATCACTAAATTTGACCCTTCGCATTTGACAGCTTTGCGGGGAAACAGTTACCGGGGTCGTTTCAATATCAAACCAAAGCCAGTTGCAAGTCACATACTCTCTTTCTTTCAATCATACTCTAAATAAAATTATTGAACACCGCCTGCCAACAGTGCCTTTTTTAAAAATCCGGAATTATGACTGTCAGATTTTTGTTTCCTCGGCGGTGATTCAGGAATACGATTTTTTCGGCTTTACGATTTCGACATCTGAGAGAAAGTTGTCGATCAAAAATTGGGGTTGTCTGACGCTTTTTATTAAGCAGGAGGCTGATCATGGCGATTGAATTCAAACCAGTTAGCGATGCGCTTGGAGCAGAAGTAAAGGGTATTAACGTTGCAGATGATCATTCGGCCCAAGAAATTGCCGAAGTCAGAAAAGGTTGGTTGAAATACGGGATTCTTTTATTCCGCAACCAAAATCTGACAGTGGAGCAGCAGAAAAGATTTGCTACAAAGTTTGGCAAACTAATGGGGCCGCAACACCCAAACAGTAAACCAAAAATTCCGGAACATCCGGAAGTTGGTGTATTTTCTAATATACAGGTAGACGGCAAATATATTGGTGCCCGCCCCGATCGCTCTCACGGGGATGCTTGGCATAGCGATGCTTCTTTCTTGGCGGAACCAGCTGGTGGTTCGTTTTTTTACGCTAAGGAAACGCCTGAGAAGGGTGGTGACGACACTTGGTATGCAAATATGGTTAAGGCCTATGCCGCACTCCCTGAAGAAACAAAGGAAAAGCTGCGCGGACTTTCTTGGACGTATAGCCATATTCAAAACTTTAAGTTTCATAAACCAGATTCTCCTGAGTTTTCTGAGAAAGAAAAACACCAATTGCCAGATGTCACTCACCCCTTCGTTCGCACTCATCCTGAGACAGGGGAAAAAGTCCTGTTTGTTGGTGTTCTAGATTCACGTGTAACATCGGTGCCTGGAATGTCCAAGGTGAAAGGAACTAAGTTTCTTGATGAACTCCGTTCATTTGCAACTCAACCCCAATTCACCTACGCCCACCCATGGAAGCCCGGCGATTGCATTCTCTGGGACAACCGCTGCACAATGCACCGTGGATCAAATTTCCCAGAGTCAAACGGCCGTCGGTTGTGTTACCGTGTAACGACCCACGGTGGCGTACCATATTAAGAGCAGAGGCCCGCACTTCAATTGCACTCCTATAATTTTCAAGAATGTTAGGGGTGGCATTCAACAATCCAAACTATCAGACTGGCCCAGTGCATTGTCTTCAGTCCGTAAAATTATCTCAGACAGTGCGCCCGTTAATCGTGTCAAATCACCTTCTCTGGATAGACGGTGGTCTCCACCCTTGATAAGCGTGACCGTGAGCTCTTCTGTCGCAATCGAACCGACTGTTCGTATAACATGCTCGACTGGTACTATGTCGTCCGCAAGTCCGTGTAAAACGTGGATCGGACCAGTAAAAGGTGTTTGTGATCCTAGCAGCAGATGTAATCTCGATTCCTCAATCAGTTTCATAGTCACAGGATAAGCCTCGCCCGCGTATTGCCTGTACCAGATGCCTTTGTCCTCAAGTTCACAACGAGCCTCTGAGTTAAAACTGTTCCACATCAATTCAATTGTGAAGTCAACGGCAGGAGCTACGAGTACCAGGCCTTTGACACGTTCCCTCCGGACCATCGCCACAAGGAGTGCTATCCAAGCGCCCATGGAAGAGCCCACCAGAACGACAGGCCCTGTCGATATCTGATCGAGGACGGCTAGGGTATCATCGCGCCACAAGCCTATTGTGCCATCTTCGAACTGCCCAGAAGAAGCACCATGTCCTTGGTAGTCAAACCTGATATACGCACGACCAGTGCGACCACACCACCTCTCGAGCGCTGTCGCCTTAACGCCGGCCATCTCTGAATATAAACCGCCACAATAGACTATAGTCGGTGACATTCCAGCAGTAGCCTTATACACGATTCTCGTTCCGCCTTCTCTTTCTAAGGTTAGTTGTTTAGATTGCATCTAACTTGTCCCCCTAGTGGCACCGTTGTTTATGTTACCACCAAAATTAAGTACTAAGCACCTGCAACAGTAGCTGAAAATTTTCTATCAGCCAGAGTCCTAACCCTTTTCAGTATTGGGAAAACCTCGGTTACAAGGGAGTAAGAAGAAAGAATTGTCTATCCGCAGACGTATCGACCGCTGCTCGCGACTCCTCAAACAAATTCGTGGAAGTCTTCCTTTATGAGAAATCTGACCAAATTTTTCACACTTATTTTCACAGTGATGTTCACATCAAATAGCTTTGCTGAATGGGAGAAGGTGAGCGAAAATCTACAGGGAATTTTTTACGTTGATTTTGAGGAAATAAAAAAAGTTGATGGGTATGTTTATTGGTGGGAATTGGGTGATTTTCGGAAACCATCCCAAAAAGGAACTTTGTCTGCCCAAGTATATAATCAAGGTGACTGTGAAAACTTTCGGTTTAAGAGCTTGAGTTTTTCATTTCATAAAGAATCGATGGGTAAAGGAACTGGTGTTACTGATAATATTCCAGATGAGTTATGGGCATACCCTCCACCAAACACATCAGGTGAAACTATTCTAACAGCCGTATGCGCATACGCTAATTAAACTGTGATAATACTGAAAATAAGATATTGAAAGATTACATAAAACCAGACAAATCCGGAGAATTTAAAGATGGGACCACGCTCAACCTACCTCGCTGATCGGCTTGCGAGTGTTACACTTTCGCCGATGGGTAAGTTCGAAGCTGGAAGTTACGACACATTCACTCTGACAATTACCGCAGGCGATTACGGTGTCGATGAGAGCGGTAGCATCAAAATTTTGATGCGCCTGGCATCCGACCTCGGACGACCCCAGTTAGAAAACCCAAAAGAAGCCAACTACGTCAGTGTCGAAACGACGGCGGACGTAAACTTAAAGTGCAGCTACGACGCTTATGCCTCAACACGACCCTGGACTAAAACGCTACACATCATAGTGTCGGGTGGGCATTTAAGCCCTAGGGATACAGTAACGATCCGGTTCGGCGACAGACGCGGTGGGTCTCCAGGTTGGCGCCTTCAAACATTTTGCGAAGAAAAGTTTGAATTTAGGACAACGATCGACGCATTTTCGACCCATGAATGGGCTGAGTTACCAGACAGCCCAACAATTGAGATTATCCCGGGCCCAGCACACAGTTGGAAAGCCGTTCTACCGACAATGCGCAGCTTAGGCGAAACTTTTCGTCTTGGCATTAAGGCTGAGGACGTGATGGGCAACCCGACAGATCAAACTGATCAAACTCTTATCTTGGCCTCCAGTGCACCTATTGCGGGCCTCCCTGATACTGCAACGATGTGTTTGGGCGATAAGACAACAGTAATTGATGGTCTTAGCGCTACCAGACCAGGCAATATTACAATCCAGATTCACGATTTGGGTGGTAATGTATTAGCAGACAGTAACCCCCTTCGGATCGAACGCGAGGCCTCTATGGCTGCTTATTGGGGTGACCTACATGCGCAAAGCAACGAGACCGTTGGAACAAATACGGCACTCCAATATTTCGAGTTCGGCCGTGATTGCGCCTTTCTTGATATATGTAGTCACCAAGCAAACGATTTTCAAATTTCACAGTGTTTCTGGGATGAACTGAACAAGATCACAGCGGAACTCAACGAACCAGGTAAGTTCGTCACCATCCCAGGATACGAATGGTCTGGTAATCCAGCGGTTGGAGGTGATCGTAACGTCTATTTTCAGAAAGAGAATCGGCCGATTCGTCGCTGTTCGCATGCGCTTGTAGACGATCTGAGCGACGTCGCATTTGATACTCCGACGGCAAACGACCTGTTCACTTCATTGATTGATGCCAAAGAAGATGTGGTATGCTACGCGCACTGCGGCGGAAGACCCGCCGACATAAAATTTGCTCACGATGGGCGCATTGAGCATTCGGTTGAAATCCACTCCGGGCATGGCTCATTTGAATGGATTTTGAATGATGCCTTTGAAATGGGATACCGCGTCGGTGTCGTCTGCAACAGTGATGGCCACCGCGGCCGCATTGGCGCTTATTATCCGGGTGCTTCACATTTTGTAACCGGTGGTCTCACCTGTTTTCTCTTGCCCGAACTCACGCGAGAAGCCGTCTTTGAAGGTATCCGCGAACGCCATCACTACGGGACAACGGGTGCGCGAATCTTTCTTGATATCACCGCCAATTTTTCATCACCAGCAACAATTTTTGGTGATGACCCCGCACTTGGCCCAGTAACAGGGAATGTGGCAAATAAAGCAATCATGGGAGATATCGTTCGCTCCAACAATGACAGTGTCGAATTCGTTGTAAATGTTGTCGGTACAACCGGAATTGAGCGAGTTGAAATTCGAAATGGTCTTAAGGTCCTGGAAACCATACGCCCCTATAACGCTGACGATCTAGGGACACGCATTCGAGTCATATGGCAAGGAGCGGAGCATCGTGGCAGGCGTCGCCACACATCTTGGGACGGAAGTGCGCAATTCAAGGGTAATAAAATTCTACGTGCACAAGCAGTCAATTTCTGGAACCCCTATCGAAAATTGGATCGACGTGGCGAAGACGGCCTCGCATGGCGGTCATTTACGCCAGGCTCACTTGCTGGTTTCGACGCCTGGCTCGATAATGCGAAGAAGGGTACACTATTGCTTCATACACCACACTTGGAATGCGAAACTTTGGTCCAAGACATCGGTTTCGAGCCGAAAATTTTTGACTGCGGCGGATTAGATCGGAGAGTGACGATCCAGCGCATGCCCGACAAAACCCCGTCCCGCGAAATGCAAATCACCCGTCGCATAGACCTTTTAAAGAGCGGTGACAATCCGCTGTACGTCTGCATAACCCAAGAAGACGGGCATCAGGCGTGGTCAAGCCCTATCTACATCTTCCGATGACGCGGATTCTCAGTAAGGCACGCCGCCCTCTAATGTCACACGACGGCAGAGTCGTCGACCATTTGTTTCTGGAAAATTTGACCCTCGGTGCATAGTACAACGGTTGTCCCAGAGGATGGAATCGCCTGGCTTCCATTTATGAGTATAGGTAAATTGAGGTTGTGTAGCGAATGACTTAAGCTCCTCGATAAGTTCCATCCCTTCATTGTGTGACATTCCGTCGACCGTGGCTTCGCTCGGATCGAGAACACCAACGAATAAAACCTTTTCCTTGGTTTCTGGATGTGTGCGCACAAAAGGATGCTTTACACGGGGGAGACTTTGCTTTTGGTCGTCAGCCGTAGTCTTATTATAACGGGCATGTCGCTTCGCCCTGTCGGCATTGTTTAAACTCCACCTTAATCCCTTCAACTTGCTTTTAGTTTCTTCCGATAACGCGTCATATGCTTTGGTTAGATTGGCGTACCACGTATCATCGCCACCTTTCTCCGGCACTTCATCAGCATAGAAGAACGAGCCACCAGCAGGCGCCTTCATGAAGGATTGATCACTGTGCCAGGCGTCGCCAAAGTCTCGGTCAGGTCGTCCGCCAATATCTTCGCCATTCACCTTGATGTTGGAAAAAACACTTACCGCTGGATGTCCTGGAATCCGTTCGCGGCGCTTTGAGTGAATCATAAGTTTACCAAATCTCTCTGCGAATGCCGTCTGCTGCTCTACCGTCAGGTTATGACCACGGAATAACAAAATCTTATAACGCAGCCAACCATGGCGGATTTCTGCAATAGTCTCATCTGAATGATCTGCCGCGACATCGACGCCAATGACTTCGGCCCCAAGAGCATCGCTAAGCGGTCTAAATTCAATCATCATAAGAGCGTCCTACACGCTATGGTAATTGTTTTTCAGTTCTTACTGTTAAATATATGACAACGGACTTGATCGTGCTCTATTTTATCTCAATTGGCAATATACTCATCCGTCTTCTTTATAAGCGGTTGAGTGATTAAGTTACTAGTTCAGTTAGAATTTCCCACATCCTGGTCATCATCAAGCCCCAAAGCCTCTCTCGCCTGTCCCACAGAAAGACTAGTACCAAAGGCGGCGTTATATGCGGCTACTGCATCAGAAAAACTTGTGGATGCCTCTAAGCCAAGTGCGTCGACAATTGCTTCTGCCACACCACTGTCTATTCCAGCGGCATTAACGATTTCGTTAATTGTATCACCAACCGAAACGACATTTTTTGCATCGAACCCCGCTTCATCGAACACAGCAATCAAACTAAGTATTTCGTTCTTATTTAATCCTTGTTTTTTCAAGATTGTCGCCATGTCATCCTTAACTACACCAGTCTTAAATGCTTCCAAGTTCATCTTTGATACCGCGTACAAAACTGAAATAACTACGGATGGGTCTAAACTTTCATCAAGACCAATCTTAGAACGAATATTCTTTCGCATATCCATATATCGTAGCCTCATTGCCTTCCCAACCTGATGATTGTTTGGCCGAGTGATCTCATCTATCATTAATTCAAGGTATGCGAACACTTCTACAATCTCGTTCGGTCTATCCTTAAAATATTTTGGATTTTGCAAAAGACGCTGGATTTTTTGTGAAGTATATGCCTGACGGTCAGCATACTCCGGTATGAACCCTTTTGGTAGAGACGGACGGACATATTTGCTTGTCTTTGAGGATGTCTCCTGGGCAAAAGCATTTCCTATATCGATGCGTATCTGCATCAATAATATTGCCAGCATTATCACAAATATTTTTAACACCGAATTCTGTCCCGAATATAAGAAAATCAAAATTTAATTCTTGTTTCCGTATCTCAACGAGTTTTTAAACTCCCAATCTTACATTTAGGTGTTTACCAGTATAAAGATTTACAAAGATATTTGAGCCTAATCTGTCATGTTTTATTTCCACCATCCATTAAATAGCTTTCAATTTTGAATATCATTGACCTAGCCCCTGCCCAGTCACCAGCGTGAAACAGAGCATTCACTTAAAGATTGTGTAATCAGGTGTTGTTTTATCTTTGTTGAACCCCTTAGGTTCCCTTATTTTTAGTACAAACCGTTGTTTAACTTGACCACTTTACGTGGCTCGTGATTTGTTCTTCTAAGTCGTAATAAAGCTGATCGCTAGAGGGCGTTTATACTAACAACAAACTACGAGGTGATTCCGTGGATATAGGACAGGTACAACAGATAGAGCGCGAATGCTCAAATGTTTTGATGCAATGCCGATATCACGCAGACATGCAGGAGTATGAAAAATCCGCATCCTTTTTCACACACGACATAATCTTCCGAAGCGGACCACTGGGAAACGAACCAATTGTAGGCCGAGAAGCAAACATTAAGTCGATGTATGCAAATATCAGTGATCTGTTCATGCGTTGCGTAATCTCCAACATACTTGTGAATGTGATCGATGCCGATAATGCCACTGCTACTTCCTACTGGATAATGTATCGTCACAAAAAGGCTGATGTTGATGAAGGAAAAGTAAAAACGGCCGAACCTTCTCGCTTTTGCGAATCTGAAGACACATTTGTTCGAACAGACGAAGGTTGGCGTATTGCAAAGAGAAACTTTAAAATGGTGTTGTAACCGCAGTCTATTTCCTGCGTTCGTTCTTGCCAACATGTATGTTGGTGGAGAAAGACTAACCTTGCATCTAACACTTTGACAGAGTGATTGTGGAGACATCGTGAGTAATAAGTGGAAATACCAAATTAGGATCAATCTGGATGATGACTTAGCTAAAATAGTGAGAGGTGACCCCGACAATACGGTAATAAAGCCACTCGCTGATATTTTGAGCCGGCATAATTCGACAATAAAATGCCAGTTTGATGCCTTTGCAGATTATGTTTCTGATGCCTTGGAGCACGGCAAGGAGAAGTACCCTCTATATGAGTGGACTAAGGAAACAATAGAGGATCCCGTTAAGAAGGAAAAATATATTAAATCCTTTGCTCTCTACGTCGACGGTGACGAGGTCTATACAAAGGAAAAAGCGGACGCACTTGAAGCAGACTTGCAACAACTTGTTCACAGTAGAAAGATCTTACAATTATTCAAACACGACACCAATCCCGCTAACAATCCGCAACCGCCGCCAAGACACCGCTAGCAATCTATAGCGGCGTGTCAGCAAGCGAATTGGCTCACTTAATTTGAGTTTAATTTTTTGCCTGCCTACCAGGTGACGCTGGGATCTTTATCTGCATTCGTGCTTCGTGGATATGAAGGGCAAAAATGGAACCAACAATCATTGTTACACCAATCAGCTGAACGATTGTTGGCCGCTCGGCTAAAACAATAATTGCTGCAAAGACCGCAATGACTGGCTCGAGATTGCCAATAATCGCCGCTCGAACTGGACCAATTCGGGCAAGCCCGAGAAAATAAAGCGTTATAGCTGCTGCGAACGTTACTACTGCAACAGAACCACCTATCCAACCTGTGGTGCTTTGAGGCCATACGAATCCACGCCAAAGCAGTACTGCTAGTAACGATATGCCCGCGGCAGAAAGCATCATGAAGAAAGTAAGTGTAACTGCGTCATGATCTCGCATGAGACGGCTCGTGGTAATTGCTGTTACTGCTATTCCTGTAGCAGTTGCCGCAGCCAGGACAACGCCACGCCAGTCTATCGAGTCAGCTGCGATACCCACAGCAAGTATCACGCCGAGAAAGGCTATAACCAGTGCCACTCCACGTGGGAGAGTTAGTCGCTCTTGCCCTATCAGGGCCGCGATAAGGCCAATCTGTAATGGAAAAGTGAAGACAATAGTAACTGCGAGGCTCACGGGAATGAACTGGATAGCGGCAAGATAGGAAACACTTTCCGCAGCTAACAACAAACCCAATAGGAGTGATGCCAGTAACGCCCGAGTAGGCAACGTAAAAGGATGTCCTCCTAGCTTGACCATCAGCAGAACAGTCAAAACGTTCAACATAAATCGGATACCTATCAATGTCACCGGCTCACTTCCACCTTCATAAGCAAGTTTTGCACCAATCGGCGCTAAGGCAAAACAGACCGCTGATGCTGCGACGAGCCACACACCCAGCATTACGATCTCAGTGTATTTTGTTGTGTCAAGGTACTATCTACCAATTAAACCAGCCTTGCGTTCGTCGAAAGCGATTTGCATTGCACTAAATAGAATTACCAAACCACCAAGCCAAGTGAAAAGCGTGGGTATTTCGGCAAAGAAAAAATAACCTATCAGAGCAACCCAAATGAGCCGCAAGAAATCTATTGGCATCACGACATTCACGTCAGCTTCCCTAAGAGCTTGAGTAAATAATAAGTGGCTGCCAGTAGCCGCAATTCCAACCAAAGCTAGCCAGCCGAGCATTTGCCAACTCGGCCACTGCCAAACAAACAGCGAAGCCAAAAGCGCAGCCGGTGCATACAATATAACCGTATAACTCGTTATCGTGACGCTCGAATCTGTTCGGCTCAAAACTTTCACGAAAGTCATTGACAGTGCCCAAATGGCAGCAGCCACAAGCGAAAGTGCAGCTCCAAACTCGATTGTGGAAAAGCCTGGCCGCAAAATGATCAAAGTACCCAGAAATCCAATAAAAATTATCACCCAACGCTTTTTTGATACGGCCTCACCTAAAAATATTCCAGCAAACAAAACACCGAATATGGACCCCAGAAAACTGAGGGCCGTAACTTTGGCGAGTGGTGCCGTTGCCAACGCCCAATAAAATAGTAGTGACGAAGTAACACCTATTGCAACACGCAATACATGCAACCCTAGATGCTGTGTCCTGAGTGGTGCGAGCCCGTCACGCATGAACCAAGGTGCAACTGTCAGGAAGCCGAACACGGCACGAAAGAAGACTATCTCGAATGCGTGTATATCTGCTGAAATTGGTCTAACAAGTCCGTGGGCAACAGAAAACCCTACGGTTGCGGCGAGCGAAAACCCGATTCCCCTCAGATTATTGCCAGAAACTGGTAACATATCATGTGATTGCTGTGACAATCCGGTAATCTGCGTAAAATTTTATTATAGGGACTTTATACGCGGATAGCGTTCAATGCGATTAAATATCGGTGGCCTCAGTCTGAAACTTGATCGCGTGACCGCAGTCCTCTGCTATATCTTGAGCATGTGCAGATGTGCACTATCTCGTAGGAATGGTTATTGGCAAATCTTCCCTATTACCCCATTCTTTCCATGATCCCAGATAATTTCGCACCCTCCGATAGCCCAACAATCGAAGCACCAGATAAGCGTGTGATGATCGGTATCCGGTTTGGCAGTACGGAATGATTTCCTTGTCTGGTGTTATGCCTAAGACCTCAAATTGGGTGCGGAGTTCAGCTTCAGATTTCAACGCACCCTCCTTCGTCAGATGACTGCGCCAATCTAGATGGACTGCGCTTGGTATTGCCCCACCTCTTGCTGCGCGCACATTTTCACCAAACCATTCGCCATCATTACGCGTATCGAGAATAACCGAATCAGACTTGTCAATCGCATCCAGAACATCTTGATAAGTTGCCACACGGTCCGGCTGCACCGTGTAGTCAAAAACGTCCGGACTGGGAACTACCGCGTCACGTGTAATTGGAAAATCATCACGCTCCCATTCGGCATAACCTGGTGCCATAATATGAACATCGGGGTGACCTAGGTATTCTAAAAACCAGAACCCGCGGGCCGCTGTACTCCCGCCTCCTGGAGTGTCTTCGTAAAAAATAACCGTATTATCGAAACTAACGCCCCTATTTCCTAATAAGAACGCCCACATTCGTACGAACGAGTTAAGAGGCGCCTCATCCGTATTGTCACAGTTAATCGAGAGTATATCAAAATGCCGCGCGTCAGGAATATGCCCCATCGAGTAGCGTTCACCCGGTCGACAGTCAATTATTCGCAGATTGTTGTCTTCAAGCCGCTCAAATACATCCGCCGGCGTCCATAGAATCTCCTTCTTACGACCTATCGGACGGAAACCATCAGCTGGCGTGCCTGCGACTCTAACATAACAGCAGTTATCTGACGGATGTATCGAGTGGATATCCCCCTGGTGATAAAGCTTTGCCTGACCAGGATCTAACCGGTACTCTCGTGTCACCCTAACATCTGCCTTACTACCTTCCAGCGACGGATCAAGTTTCTCCCAATCACGCATGTTTGTATGGAATTTCGCCTGACCATAAATCGCCCATGAGTCGTCGTGATCGTGAGGAGCAGATTCTGCACGGCCAGAACGGCTATTGTATACTAACACTGTAAAACCTAGTTCCGGATCTGAGTAGATTACCTCCTTGCCAACTTCTGCATCTGGTCCGGCGTACTGCGCAACAAAACCCTCGTCTACCAAAAGTTTTTCCAAATGCATTTGGACTTCCTCGGGGCCCTCTCGCTCGGATTTAGTTGTCAGACTCTTACGAGTGTCAGCACTAAAGTTTTCAAGTGTGTAGGTCATAATTTCCCCGTTTATCTTTGATGAAAACCCGAACAATTTCCGAAGGCGTAATCAGCACGTATCATTAGTAAATTATCGCACACATATTCAGTCCGGATTTGGTTCCAATGGATTAAACGCGTCTTCCGGTGTGCCCGCAATGCGTACGTAGCGACAGTTGTCAGCAGGATGTATCGAGTGAATATCACCCACATCATATAGATGCGCCTGACCTGGCCCAAGATCGTAACTTCTTATTGGTATGACATCACCTTCCGTACCGTCAGGCTTGCGGTTTCCACGCTCCCAATCCCGCATGGAAGTGTGCAAGGTTACTTGCCCATAAATGGCCCAGGAATCCGCATGATCATGTGGTGGGGATTCTACGCGACCTGCTGGGCTAATAAAGTTAATAACAGTGAATCCGAGTTCCGGATCAGAATAAAGTCTATGTTTTCCGATCTCAGCATCAGGGCCACAATGCTCCGCTACAAACTCTTTGTCACAGAGAAGCTTTTCTAAGTGCTGGCGCACCTCTTCTCTACCCTCGTGTCCTGGTTTGGAATTTAGACTCTTTCGTGAATCGCTACAAAGATCTTCAAGCGTATAACCCATGAGTTTCGTTACCCCCAATTTAAGACACCTTTGATTTGAGAGACTATATCAATGCAGATAAGCAGAAAAAGAGGAATTACTTAAAATTTTAGCAATCTATCATGCATGATGATCGGCACCAATTACATCAAAGCACTAAGTTCTGTTGCGGAATGGCATAAACAATAGCGTAGAACATATTTATCCCTAATAAACGCCGCTGATTACATTGACACCTCACATTCGAGTTATATATCGAATTTAACAGCTGAACTAAGGACCACGGGCGAGTCAGTCGTTAATTCCTACTTATTCAACTTTGGATGACAACTTATCTACAACCTTAGATGTGCTGTAACCTTGCGCCAATTCCGTCAACAATACGCTACCACCCCAGGTACGGACTTCCGACGCACCCACAACATCGTCGATCTGATAATCCGCTCCCTTTACCAACACCTCGGGCTTCAATTCTTGGATCAGAGTAAGAGGTGTATCCTCAGAAAACACAATCACAAGATCGACTGCGGCGAGAGAGGCCAGAACTGAAGCACGGCTTGATTCTGTCTGTATTGGACGATCTGCGCCCTTTAGTCTCTTAACGGACTCATCGCTGTTAAGGCCTACAATCAACCTGTCACAGACTTCACGTGCCTGCTCGAAAAGAGAAATATGGCCTGGATGTAACAGATCGAAGCATCCATTTGTAAAACCAACCTTAAGACCCTGACGTCGCCAAACGGCTATACGATCTAACGCCAGTTTCAATGTTACTACCTTCGCCTCTCCACTCATGAGTTCCTGTTCGTGGATGGCTGCAAGTATCTCCATCGGCCAGACGACAGCGGTACCAACCTTGCCTACAACCACACCCGCCGCCGTATTAGCCAGCTCAGCTGCCATTGATATAGGTGCACCGGCAGAAAGCCCTGCTGACAGGGTTGCAACGATCGTATCGCCTGCACCAGACACATCGAAGATTTTTTGCGGTCGGCGGGCTGTCAACTGGATAATTTTGTCATCGTGTACAAGGGTAGCTCCCTCATCTCCGCGCGTCGCCAAAACCCCACCAACACCACATTTTTCTATCACTGTCTTACACGCGGAAACGATAGCCTCATCACTATCCGTGGGCTGCCCCGTTGCTTGCGACAGTTCATAACGATTCGGTGTTAACAGACTAGCGCCTCGGTAGCGGGTGTAGTCTATACCCTTCGGATCAACTATTATCGGTATATTAGCATCATGGCCTAATTCTATTAGGCGACTCAGTACATCCTGGGTCAACAGTCCTTTCCCATAATCTGAAAGAACCATAACACTACAATCACCGACAGCCGCCTCGGCCGCCGCCAGTACCGCTTCACAATCTTTTGGTTCCAAGTAACTCAAACTTTCTTTATCTGTCCTTAGCAGCTGTTGTCCCCCTGCCAAGAAGCGAGTTTTTATGGATGTCCTCCGATCCGCAACACGAACAAGCGTCAGTTTTACATTAGATGCAGCTTTGAGAAGTGCTACCACCTCATCGCCTGCTGCATCCTCACCTAGAGCAGCCACAAGATCAACTGCTACTCCGAGCGAGCAAAGATTGAGCAGAACATTTCCAGCCCCCCCCGGCATCGCTACTTCTCGCTTAATCGAAAGCACTGGGATTGGCCCTTCGGGCGAAATTCGATCTACGCTACCCTCTACGTAGCGATCCAGTATTAAGTCACCAACACACAATACGCGGCCTCCCTCAAGCCGCTCTATCAGAGAAGAAAGTTCGGTAGCATTGTTCATAGCGATACATTCGACCTTTTCTAATGGTTGGTGTGTTATTTATTGTTCCTGAACAGTCTTAAAACTTCCACAGTATTCCGTTAAGTTACCAGATCGCTGAGAGAAGTAGCTGTTAATGTGTACTGTTATCAGCGGTGGCACATTTAAGATGAATCTCCAAATAATCATTCGGCGTATTCTTGCAGACGACAACATAGCCTTAATTTTCATTTCTGTAGAGAAAGTCAGTCTCGATTATTGTCGTGAAATAACTTTGCTGTTGTGAACACCGCAAAATACTAATTGCTTCTGCACGATTGTATGGTTTTTTAATATAAATAAAGTGCACGTTCTCCTGCGGATGAAGCATGTGAAGCATTCTTTAGCACCTATTAAATCAAATCAGATTGCACATACTGTAAACAAGGCCCCAAACTCAAGTTTACTTGCTCGGTGCATGCTTTCCTAATATGCGCTGAAGCGTTCGGCGATGCATCTTCAGTCTTCGGGCAGTTTCCGAAACATTCCGTTCACACTGTTCAAAAACACGCTGTATATGTTCCCAGCGCACCCTATCAGCGGACATTGGGTTGTCTGGCGGCGGAGGCAGCGGCCTTTCAGCTTCAAGAAGCGCAGCCAAAATTTCGTCCGCGTCTACGGGTTTGGCGAGGTAATCAACAGCACCAGCCTTAATGGCCGAAACTGCACTCGCAATGTTTCCATATCCAGTCAACATAACAATCCTGATATCGGGCCGCACAAGCCGAAGTACCTCTACTACTTCTAACCCGCTGCCATCTTCAAGTCTTAGATCAACAACCGCAAAAGCTGGGGGATTATTGCGCGCCGCCTCAACACCCTCGGATACACTTTCTGCAGTACGAACATCGAACCCACGCTTTTCCATTGCTCGCGCAAGGCGATTACGGAGCGGAGCGTCATCATCGACGAACAACAGCGATTTATCGACTGTACCTAGTTGGCTCAACTTGTCCATACAGATTTACTTTTCGATTTAAGCAGGTCTAACTGAATAATAACAAGTTTACTAAGTCTGACTATCATTGACCACTTCGCGCTAAGCCATGATCGCCTTCTCTTTGCCAAGTAATGCTAACCTCTGCGCCGATACCATTAGCAAAGCTGAGTGAGGCACCAGTACGCTCAAGCAACGTCCGTGCAATGAAAATTCCCAAACCCATATGACTACTATCATTCGGGCGACCTGAAACATACGGCTCTCCAAGAGAAGACAGAACCGAACCTGGAAATCCCGGGCCATCGTCGGAGATTACGATTTGGGCAACCGTGTTATCCCACTCTACCCATATGTTGACCGTTGTATGAGCAAACTGAACCGCGTTTTGTATCAAGTTACCGATGCCATGGAGCACCTCCGGTCCGTACTGCATCAATGGCTCTACTTCATGAAAATTTTCCGCTGTTCTAACCTCGACAATCACTCGGCTATCATCATGAAGGTCCGCTGCTTCCGAAACAAGGGATGTCAGCGCGAGGCTACTCCTTCTATCATCACCATCGCGTATACTTGATCTTTGAGACAAACTTGCAAGAATATCGCGACATCGCTCCGATTGGCCCAGTAAAAGTGCCACATCATCAGCTAGATCACTCTCAGGGCGCACTTCCCGAGACAATTCCTTTGCGATCACTGCTATTGTAGCAAGTGGCGAACCTAATTCGTGTGCTGCGGCAGCGGCGAGACCGCCCAAGGCTGAAACTCTCTGCTCTCGAGCAAGTGAAACCTGTGCTTCTACTAAGGCGTTTGACATACGACGCGCTTCTTCTGCTACTGACCAAACGTAAAGTGATACGAATACAGCAGCGACGGATAGTGCTGTCCAGATTCCGAGTAGGTACGTGAAAGGTAATTCAAACCCGCCGGGTCCCCACGGCAATAGCCTGTGATAGAACGCAAGTACTGTCACGCATGAAACCGCAAGTAGTAATAGTAAAACCGTAGTACCGCGCGAGAGGATAGTTGCTGAAACAGAGACAGGAGCCAAAATTAGAATGGCAAAAGGATTGGCAAGCCCTCCGGTTAAATACAACAATGCTGCAAGCTGTATGACGTCAAACCCCAGCAGCAGCGCACCATCACGATTTCCGAGTCTCGTTCGAGCCGGTCTAGCAAGAGAAAGAAAAATGTTTGAAATTGCCAGCAAACCAATAACAACAAGACTGAGCGCAAGTGGCAATTTGTATCCAAGCCCGAAATGGACAACTAGTATAGCAACACTCTGTCCAACTACTGCAATCCAGCGGACTAAAATTAGCGTATGCAACCTAAGACGGCTTCCATCGGGAGCAAGCCGCTCTACTGGTCGCACATTAGCCATGAGCGGTAAATTGTCTGAATCGGTGTTTTGCTTTCTGAACATGTTTACTAGGGCAACACGGGTAACCAAGTTTACGCAAGCCCCATAATTATACCGACCAACAACGCCATGCTAGTAATAGCTCGCTACCTGACCCATAAATGAACCCATGATAAATAATACCCCAATCATACAAGTGAAAAATTTGAGTAAGCACTTCGACGATGTTGTAGCTGTTAATAACGTGACCTTTTCAGTGGCCCCAAATTCTACAACCGCCTTACTTGGTGGTAATGGTGCAGGAAAAACAACAACTATCACAATGATTCTTGGTCTGCTTTTGCCTACAACAGGATCAATCCGTGTGTTCGGAGAAGACATGCTCCATAACAGATATCGTGTATTGGCACGAATGAGTTTTTCATCACCATATTTAGACTTACCCCAGCGCCTTACCGTCCGCCAAAACCTCTCAGTTTATGCGATGCTTTACGGCCTCGATAGAATCAATGAACGGCTGAAAAACCTAGCCTGTGATCTTGATCTGCTGCCATTAATGAATAGACAATACCGTACGCTTTCCGCAGGACAAAAGACGCGAGTTATGCTCGCCAAATCCCTTTTGAACGAGCCAGAGTTACTGCTGCTTGACGAGCCCACGGCTAGTCTTGATCCTGATACAGCAGATTGGGTGCGCGGTTATTTGGAGGCTTACCAAAAACGAACTAAGGCCGCAATTCTATTGGCCAGCCACAACATGACTGAAGTTGAACGAATGTGTAGCAATGTTTTGATGTTGCGAGGTGGTCGGATTGAAGACAAAGGATCACCAGCAGTTCTGATTGAACGCTACGGACGTCGGACGATGGAGGAGGTATTTCTTGACATAGCTAGGAACCGAGAAGTGGCAAACTGAAATGATGAAGGAAAGTCCCTTAAAAATAACCATAGCTTTTGTTCAAAGATGTAATAAACACTTCTCACTCCAGCGCATATCAGCTTTGGTATTACGATATGTCTACCTTCTCATGGGCTCATGGCCGCGGGTGTTAGAGCTTATTTATTGGCCTATGTTCCAGCTTATTCTCTGGGGCTTTATAACAAAGCATCTTCTCACGAACTCTTCCTGGGTCGCCGAGGCTAGCGGTGTCCTGATTGCAGCAGTTTTGCTGTGGGACATTCTATTTCGAAGCCAAATGGGTTATTCAATTTCATTTCTCGAAGAGATGTGGTCCCGTAATCTCGGCCACCTCTTCGTAAGTCCACTAAGACCCTACGAAATGATTGCCGGTTTAACTTGCATCAGCTTTATGCGAACCCTGCTGGGCGTATTACCAGCGACCTTCATCGCGATACCACTTTATCATTATTCGATCTACGAAATTGGGCTTCCACTGATAGTGTTTTTCTTAAATCTTTTTATTTTCGGCTGGGCACTCGGTATGATTATTTCTGCTATTATCCTTCGCGTTGGACTAGGCGCAGAGAGCTTCGCCTGGCTTGCTGTGTTTGCGATAGCACCGGTTAGCGCAATTTACTATCCTGTATCTGTACTTCCCGGTTGGCTTCAGGTTGTTGCCTGGACAATGCCGCCTGCATACATATTCGAAGGCATGCGCGAAATTCTTTTCAAGTCCGAGTTCCACGCAGAGCTGCTAGTTCAGGCAACATTACTGAACGTGTTGTACCTGACACTGGGCTTCACCATTTTTCTATATTTTTTTCGTGTTGCTCGGCAACGAGGCCTGTTACTACAAATAGGTGAGTAAATTTTAGGCTTTATTGCTCACACCTGCCTCAGAGAAGGTGGACATATCAGTATGATACGCTGCTGCCGCCCGAAGCAGAGAGAGTGCGAGAACTGCGCCAGATGCCTCACCCAACCTCATACCAAGATCCAACAACGGTAACTTATCTATCTCCCTAAGTAGGCGAGTGTGCGATGGTTCCGCAGATAAATGTCCAACCACTGTATGGTCGAGTAGTCGATCGCCTAGTTTGTAGAGAATCGCCGCTGCGGCAGTAGTAGCAAACCCGTCTAGAATGACCGGAACACGCGCCATTCGTGCAGCAATGATAGCTCCCACTATAGCCGCAAGCTCGTAACCCCCGAGATGACAAAGAATTTGGAGCGGGTCATTAAGCGTTGAGGAATGCCGTTCAACTGCTTCACTCACAATTCGTGTCTTTACTTCAAGCTGAGATCCTTCAACACCTGTACCCGGTCCAGTCCAATCTTTTGCAACTCCACCAAATTGAGCAAGGCATAAAGCTGCTGCGCTGGTTGTATTTGCAATACCCATCTCCCCAAGGCAAATTAAATCGAGACCATCCTCCACCGCCATCATACCGTACGCCATCGAGCGTGCGCACTCTTCCTCGCTCATCGCTGGTTCGATAGTAAAGTCGTTGGTGGGTTGTTCAAGTGACATTTCGTAAACTTTTAGTTCTGCATCTGCCAGCGCACAAAACTGGTTGACGGCTGCCCCACCTTTTTGAAAATTGGCTACCATCTGGGCGGTCACAGTCGATGGGAAGGCAGAGACACCTCGAGCAGCCACACCGTGGTTTCCTGCAAATATGGCAACTCGAGTACGTCCGATCCGAGCCGGATGACGACCCTGCCAGGTAGCTAACCACTCAGCTAACGCTTCGAGTCTTCCCAGAGCACCGGGAGGTTTGACAAGCATGTTTTCACGCTCGCGCGCTTGCGCAGCCGCGGTCCGATTCGGCCCCGGTAGATTGGCAATAATTTCACGAATTTCGTCGAACTTCATATTGGTTGATGACTCTTTCACGCTACCTCCCAAAATATATTTGATACAGAGCTAATTGGCGATAATGCAACCATGACTTATTATTAGAATGTGATCTTCTAAACAATCTGTCGACGTTATGCCTGACAACTATAAAAAAATATTCAACACTTCCCTATTTTCCAAGTTGTGTCGTGAGTTCGTCTCGGGGGTACGCCTACTAACAATTATACCCGCAGGCAGGACTAACGCAGTACCCGTCTGTCTAACTGGCACTACCTGGAGCTATCCGGTAATTGGTGCAATTATTGGCCTTATAGGGGGTATGGTATTTGCAATATCCGTTGTCACAGGTCTACCAACATTTCTAGCAGCCGTGATCTCGCTAGTAAGCACAATTTTCCTCACCGGTGCCCTTCACGAAGACGGGCTCGCTGACACCGCCGACTCAATTGGTAGTGGATTAACCCATAGCGCACGACTCAAAATTATGCATGACAGCCGTACCGGAGCCTACGGCGCACTGGCCCTCATAATTAGCTTGTCATTGAGAGCGGGTGCTCTTGCAGCTCTAACCGATTCGTGGCTCGTTTCAATGGCGCTAATTTCCGCTGGCGGCTTGTCCCGAGGAATCTTGCCGTTGGTTATGTCGCGCGTACCTCTCGCCAGCAATACAGGCATGGCCGCAGTAGTCGGCACACCCTCAATTTCTATGGCTATAACAGCATTTATCACCAGTTGCGTATTAACAACCATATGCCTTGGGATTTCAACAGGACTACTCGTGACGGCATTATCGTTACTAGTTGCATGGGTTAGTAGCTATCTAGCACGACGTTATTGGGGTGGCTATAACGGTGACCTTCTAGGTGCAGCCCAACAGACTACAGAAATCACAGTATTGTTGGGTGCAGTTGTAATGATTTAGAGGAGAAACTATCATTCCAAACACTGAAACCCGTTGGTGGTGGATAAGGCATGCCCCCGTAACTACCCAAAAAGGTCGAATCTATGGTCAACAGGACGTCCCCTCTGATTGCAGCAACCAAGCGGCTTTTTCAGTTCTGGCAGATATTCTACCCAGTAGAGCTGTCTTAGTGACTAGTGATCTACAACGTACTACGCAAACGGCGGCGGCGATTGTTGCATCTGGCCTCGAACTTCCGGATCCAATTATCGAGCCGGCGTTTCGTGAACAATGCTTTGGCGACTGGCAAGGCATGCTATACGAGGACTTTGAAACTCTTCGTCTAGGGAACAAATTGGGGCACCAACACTGGTTATCCCCGGCACATGAAAGACCACCCAAAGGCGAAAGTTTTGCTGATGTAATCGCCAGGGTTGTGCCCGCGATCACTCGTTATACAGCCGGATACCCTGGTCGTGAAGTGGTGGCGATAGCACATGGTGGTACGATACGCGCAGCCATTTCCCTTGCCCTCGACCTTGAGCCGGAAGCTGTTTTGTCAATCAGTATAGATAATCTTTCGGCAACCCGTCTCGACTACATTGAGGACGAAAGAGTTGGTTCTGCGTGGCGTGTAGTGACTGTGAACCGACCTTCGCATTGACGCAGCATGAAACCTTTCACTAGAGCCATTTAATGGAAACGCAAAACCCTTCCCTCGACATCACCACATTTTCCGTGCTGCTCGTTATATTAGTTATGTTGTCACTCTTTGTACGCTCGCGCCGCCGGCAGCCAGTGCCAAGGGAGCGCCCTTTGCTTGATCTCGCTTATGAATGGTTTGCCGAGCCATTAAATAAAGCCTCTTCCGAATTATGCAAAAAATTCACCGTTCTTGATAAACTTCCGGATGAAGATGACATACAATTAATTCGCCTTGGAATTTATAACTTAGGGACTGCTGTATTACGCCCAGAAGATTTTAAAGAGCCTATAGTAGTCGAATTTGAAAATCAGGTGGAGTTGCTGGCGGTAGAAGTTGGAGAAACGCGTCGAACACCTCTGGTTGAAGCAGACGTCATTACACTTGAGAAGGATAAAGTATGTATTTCACCGCTTACCATCGATAGCGGTGGTACAGTGATATTTAACATCGTGTCACGTAGTTTTACACCTAGCAATGTCACTGCCTTGCTTAATGGTTGTGGCAAATTCAGACGTCTCAGTTAAATATTGGGCATGTGATCTATCCAGAGATTCTTACCAGTAGACGACTAATAGTTTCCCTCAAAAGTTACTCTATTCATGCCACTAACATGACACACACAAAACTTCCAACGTTACCTCACATAACATTAGTTCTGGGCGGCGCTGGCTCCGGTAAGAGTGTATGGGCCGAAACGCTTATTGAGCGGAACATGATCAATCAATCTGATATTGCAACCTACATCGCTACGGCAGAGGCAAATGACGCGGAAATGATCCGTCGTATAATCAAACACCGGGATAGGCGCGGCAATAAGTGGCATACGGTCGAGGAACCACTCGAGCTAGTCAAATCGCTCCAAGGGTTGGTAAACCCTGCACACCCTATTCTTATCGACTGCCTAACACTTTGGTTAAGTAATCTGATGCTTGCCAAGCGTGAAGTGGCTATCGAAACTCATGCACTTTCAGAAGGACTCCGAGATCACCCGGGACCTGTGGTGTTGGTTTCCAACGAAGTGGGCCTTTCCATCGTCCCTGAAAATTCTATAGCACGACAATTCCGTGATTACACTGGTTGCCTTAATCAACAGATTGCCTCTATAGCCGACCAAGTAATTCTTGTCGTAGCTGGATTGCCTATAACCTTAAAATAGCTGCTGCTAATAGGAGATAATAATGACTAAACGCATTCCCACGACGGTAGTAACCGGATTTCTTGGTGCAGGCAAAACAAGTTTGATACGCCATATAATCAAACATAACGACGGACGACGGTTAGCTTTCTTGATCAACGAATTTGGTGATTTAGGTGTGGATCGCGAATTACTCCTTGGGTGCGATGACAAGGGATGCAGTGAGGACGATGTTGTTGAACTTGCGAACGGATGCATATGCTGTACGGTCGCCGACGACTTCGTGCCAACGATGAAAACTTTACTCGAACAGACTAATTCACCTGACCACATCATCATCGAAACCTCAGGTCTGGCGTTACCTAAGCCACTCATACAAGCCTTTAACTGGCCAGAGATTAGGTCTGAGCTCAGTGTTGACGGTGTGATCGCTGTCGTTGATGCAGCCGCTATTGAAGAGGGGAAATATGCCTACGACCTTGACGCCATAGAACGCCAACGCTCGAACGATCCTTCACTCAACCACGAAACCCCACTTGAGGAAGTATACCAAGATCAACTCGCTTGCGCTGATATGGTAATTCTTAATAAAACCGATATGTTGGAAGGTGAATCGCTTGCCGATGTGTCCAATAGAGTCTCCGAATACACACGTCGAGGCGTATCTGTTTTGGCAACATCACACGCAAAGATAGACCCAGGGATGCTCCTCGGGTTGGATGTGGCGGCGGAGACCGATATCGACTCGCGCCCATCTCACCACGATGGAATAGAAGGAGAGCACGACCATAACGATTTTGACAGTTTCACCTTGAATTTAGATCCCATCAAAGACGCGGATGAGTTCCACTCCAAGCTTTCTGCAATGGTACGACGACACAAAATTCTGCGTATTAAAGGATTTCTTGATCGCCCTGGCCGTGAGCGACGTGAAGTCATCCAGGGCGTTGGCCCCCGTATTGAGCGCTATTTCGACCGTGCATGGCGACAGGGAGAAACAAGACAAAGTCGCATTGTGATAATTGGAAAAGCTGACCTTGATAGGAAGTCAATTGCAAATGAAATACAGGGTCAAATGCTCGATTAACGCTATCAAAACCATAAGAGTTTTTTTGAGGCGCGGAAAGTGTGATATGACTTAACTTTGACATCGACTACAAGTTCTACACATTAGTCTGCCGCTCACTTTAGAATTCGTCAAAACGTATAGTTTGTAAAAAATCCGAAACGGGATTGCTATCACATGCATCTCCTCGCCGCACAACCTGGCACTGTTGACGATGGCTCGGAGGCTGTAGACCTCGACCAAACTCAAGGTGATATAGTTTTTCTGACAGCAGCTGACAGCGAGATATCCTGTCTCTCATTAGCTCAACATCAGCGAAGAGCGACTGATAAGATGGCGCCTAGTCTGCGTTTGGCTAATGTGATGCAGCTCGGGCACAACCTTTCAGTCGATCTCTACGTTGAGCGTGTAATCAGCAAATCAAAGTTGGTGATTGTGCGACTGCTCGGAGGAAGTAGCTATTGGCCATATGGCATTGAACAGTTGAGTTACACCTGCAGAAAGAAAGGAATTGCTCTAGCCCTATTGCCGGGTGACGACCAACCAGATATGGAACTTCAAGACCTTTCAACCCTGCCTCAACAAACAGTTCGTCGTCTTTGGCAATACTGCATCCATGGTGGGCTTAATAATGCGGTCAACTTCCTCTGTTACTCCGCTGCATTAATTAGCGGTAACGATACAAACAAATCAGCGGACACTGCGCGGTGGAGAGAACCTATCGAGTATTTGCGCGCTGGCGTGTATTGGCCTGGTCAGGACCTGCCCGGATTGCAGGACCTACCGTGGTGCCGCGAATTGCCGTCAGTTATGCTCACGTTTTATCGCGCGCTCGTCCAAGCTGGTAACACACATATCATCGATAAGTTAATTAAAAGTTTGAAACAGAACCAACTAAATATTGTCCCGGTATATGTTACGAGTTTCAAGGACCCATTGTCGTATGCATTACTCCGAGACTTAGTGGCGGTAGCAAAGCCAGATGTTGTTCTAAACGCTACTGGATTCTCAATGAATGCACCAGGTGCAGAAATTTCAGCCTCTCCGTTTGACACCAGAGATTGTCCAGTCTTTCAACTCATATTTTCTGGTGGTACCAAGGCGAACTGGCGTGCTGGCACCAGGGGACTTAGTTCCCGCGACATTGCCATGAATGTGGCACTTCCCGAAGTTGACGGACGCATAATTACACGTGCGGTCTCTTTCAAAGGACTACGGACCCGCGATCAACTAACCCAGGCTAACATTGTCGAATATACGCCGGTAACCGACCGTTGCAACTTTGTAGCAGCCTTAGCAGCGGCTTGGAGTCATCTCCGGCGAAAACCCAAGTCCACGAGACGTGTAGCCCTCATAATGGCAAATTACCCGAACCGAGACGGTAGGATTGGGAATGGCGTAGGACTAGATACACCAGCCAGTGTGGTAGGTACTCTTCATAAACTCAAAGAAGCCGGCTATGGCGTAAGTTGTATCCCAGCTAACGGTGACACGCTGATTAGAAAACTAACCGATGGACCGACAAACATGGGAATTCGCCACCGACGAATTACTGAAAAGTTATCTTTTAGGGACTACAAGAAACACTTTTTTGCCTTACCAAAGGCTATACAGAACCAAGTGACAAAGCGTTGGGGGCCCCCAGAGGATGATCAGTTCTTTCTAACTAGCCGGGCCAGTTATGATGCATTTGCAATTCCAGCGCTGCAATTCGGTAACGTTGTAGTTGGATTGCAACCAGCACGTGGCTACAACATCGACCCGCAGTCAAGTTACCATGATCCAGCCTTGGTGCCTCCACACAGTTATTTTGCCTTTTACTTTTGGATGCGCCAAAAGTTTTCAGTAGATGCTATCATCCACATGGGTAAGCATGGAAATCTCGAATGGCTTCCTGGTAAGGCTGTAGCCCTGTCAAAAACATGTTTTCCAGAGGCAGTTTTTGGACCAACCCCGCATCTATACCCCTTCATTGTCAACGACCCGGGTGAGGGAACGCAGGCCAAGCGAAGGACACAGGCCGTTATCGTTGATCACTTGACTCCTCCCATGACGCGAGCAGGGAGTTACGGACCTCTTAAGGATCTGGAACAGCTTGTTGATGAATATTATGAGGCCGCGGGCCTTGATCCAAGAAGACTAAAGCTACTAGGTAGACAAATTATGGAACTTGCCCAATCAATTGGGCTCGACAAGGATTGTGAAATTGCAAACGACGCAGGACAAGGCGAAGCACTAACAGCAATCGATAACTTTCTCTGCGAGCTAAAGGAAATGCAAATCCGCGATGGCCTACATATATTCGGGGAGTCACCAAAAGGTGAACAACTCGGAGACCTTGTCCTGGCACTGGCGCGAACACCGCGCGGCACCGCCGAAGGAGAAATTTCACTAACCCGTGCGATAGCAAATGATCTAAACCTTGCCTTTGACCCACTAGACTGTGTTATGAGCACTCCTTGGAATGGCCCACGCCCGGATTGTCTTGCTAACATTACCACTCAATCAGATGATGTGTGGCGTACCAACGGAGATACTGTCGAAAGACTTGAAAAATTTGCACGCGGGGTAATACTTGGCAAACTAGCACTACCGGCGCATGCAAAATCTTCGCTCAAGGTGATAAAATCAGTTGATGAAAGCTTAAGACCGTCGATTGAGGCCTGTGGAGCCAATGAAATTAAAGGCCTTCTCACTGGTCTTGACGGCCATTTTGTTAAACCTGGCCCATCAGGTGCACCGACGCGAGGTCGGCCAGACGTGCTACCCACGGGAAAAAATTTCTATTCAGTTGATATTCGTGTCTTGCCAACGCCTACCGCCTGGCAACTTGGATGGCAGTCTGCTCAAATGTTGGTTGAAAAATATATGCAAGATCATGGCAACTGGCCTACCAGTTTAGCAATCAGCGCCTGGGGCACTTCAAACATGCGCACAGGCGGAGATGATATTGCACAGGCAATGGCACTCATTGGTGCACGGCCAATCTGGGATTCTTCCTCGCGACGCGTAACAAACTTTGAAATATTGCCGCTCGATATATTAGACCGACCGCGTGTAGATGTAACCTTGCGCATATCTGGATTCTTTCGTGATGCGTTCTCCAATTTAATTGACCTGTTTGATTCTGCGGTACGCGCTATCACAAATCTTGAGGAAGAACGACGCGACAACCCTCTGGCCTACCAGGTTGCTAAGGAGACCCAACAGCTAATCACAAACGGTATGGACCAAGAAACAGCATGCCAGAAGGCAGCATCCCGCGTATTTGGTTCGCAACCAGGTGCTTACGGAGCTGGATTACAAGCTCTTATCGACGAAAAAGGCTGGGAAAGTGATGCCGACTTAGCACACGCCTACATAGCATGGGGAGGTTATGTCTACGGTGGAGGACAGGAAGGTGAAGCTGCACACAATCACTTTGAGAGGCGGTTACACAACGTCGACGTCGTGGTCCAAAATCAGGACAATCGTGAACATGATTTGCTTGATTCCGACGACTATTACCAATTCGAAGGAGGAATGACAGCGGCAGTCCGCCTCACCTCTGGAAAACAGCCAACGGTATACCACAACGATCATTCACTCCCCCATCACCCAAGAATTCGTACCCTTAAGAGCGAAGTAGCACGAGTACTGCGTGCCCGGGTCGTCAATCCAAAATGGATCAGTGGTGTTATGAGGCATGGATACAAAGGTGCGTTCGAAATTGCAGCAACCGTAGATTACTTATTTGCCTTCGCTGCAACTACACGTTGTGTCTCAGATTATCAGTTCGATGCGGTGTATGATGCATACATCAAGGATGAGAAGACACGACAATTCATCGAACATCATAATCCCGCGGCTTTGGCCGAAATGGCAGCCAGGCTCAAAGAAGCGCAGGACAGGGAATTGTGGCGCCCACGATCTAATTTGAGTTACCGTATGCTAGAAAAACTAGCTATGAATGTTACAAAACCGAAGACAGAAAGGTGACTTGATTCGTGAAGACAAACGGAATGTCAAATGAGGAAATAAACAAGCGTCATGCTGAAAAGATGGCCAAAAAGAAAGCTGCGCGAGACAAAATTCTCGCAAAAAAAACGATAGAAAAAGGTTTGATAATTGTCCATACAGGAAAAGGGAAGGGGAAATCTACTGCCGCCATAGGTTTAGCAATTCGAGCAATTGGGAATGGGATGCAAGTCGGCATTGTTCAGTTCGTGAAGGGTGCTTGGAAGACCGGCGAACGAGAAATTTTGGAGCAATTCCCAGAGTTGTGTACCATCAAAGCGATGGGAGATGGTTTTACTTGGGACACACAGGATCGACAGCGAGACATCGACGCGGCGGTATCAGCTTGGAATATGGCAAAGGAAATGATGGATGATCCATCTAATAAGATGGTGATTCTGGACGAGCTAAATATAGTATTACGATACGAATATTTATCACTAGAGGAAGTAATCAGAGTTTTAAGTGCCAAAAGAAAAGATTTACACGTAGTGGTAACAGGGCGTAATGCCAAGGAACCACTTCTGGATCTGGCAGATTTGGTAACTGAAATGACACAGGTTAAACATCCCTTCCGAGAAGGGGTAAGGGCACAGATTGGGATAGAATATTAACAATTTCGACCCGCTAACAATATAGAATGCGCAACATGAGGAACGGTCCAAAAATGAAAATTTTAGCCACGTTTCTATTCGTCGCGGTAATGACGGTTGTGACGCCCGCAGCGGCAGTCACGGAGCAGGAGGAATTGGTAGAAAAGGCTCGGTTGACACTCGAGAAGTTGGCCGCACACGAGGAATTTGGTACGAAAATTCACAGTTTTTTGAGTCAGGCCAAAGGGGTTCTCGTAATTCCATCTCTCCTTAAAGGTGGATTCTTTATTGGTGGAGAAGGGGGTAGTGGGGTACTACTTGCCCGTTCAACCTCGGGAGATTGGAGTTACCCAGCATTCTTTACTATGGGTGCTGGAAGTTTTGGGCTGCAGATCGGGGCGCAAGCCTCAGAGCTTCTTTTAATTATTCTTACAAAAAAAGGATTGTCCTCACTTCTCGATCAGCGCGTAAAAGTTGGTGGTGAGATCAACGCAGCTGTTGGTCCCACAGGTGTGGGCATGGAAGCAGCAACCGCAGGAAGTTTTGGCGTCGATATAATTTCGTATTCAGTCGCGAAGGGTATATTTCTTGGCGGGAGCATTGAAGGCGCCGTATTTGCAAAACGTGAAGATTGGAACCACGGATACTATAAAGACACCTTGGCAACACCCCGAGGCATCGTGATAGAAGGTAAGTTCGGCAATCCGCACGCGGACATCCTCCGAGAGTCGCTGGCAACGATAGGTAAATAGACAAGCCCACAGTACTTTTCCAACCTTAGAAGTGATTTTCTCACCATGAAGGGGATAGCAAAGTCCCTAATGCTGCAAGGCACTGGATCTGATGTTGGCAAATCTCTGTTAGTTGCCGGGTTAGCACGCGCGTACACCTTGCGAGGTATGAATGTAAGGCCATTTAAGCCACAAAACATGTCTAATAATGCAGCTGTCACTGCCGATGGCGGTGAAATTGGCCGAGCACAAGCACTGCAGGCGCAAGCATGCGACATTGCACCGTCGATTCACATGAACCCTGTTCTCTTAAAACCACAGTCAGAAAAAGGCGCGCAGGTAGTCGTCCAGGGCAATGTCTTCTGCAATGCGGACGCACTAACCTACCACAAATTGAAGCCCATCCTCATGGAGAAGGTGCTAGCGAGTTTCAACAAAATGACGGACGAAAGTGATCTCGTACTGATAGAAGGTGCCGGAAGTCCAGCAGAGGTAAATTTACGAGCAGGTGACATCGCCAATATGGGATTTGCGGTTGCTACAGGAGTTCCAGTACTGCTCGTGGCCGATATCCACCGAGGAGGGGCGATTGCAAGTCTTATTGGAACTCATACGCTTCTTGAAGATTACGAGAGAACTCTAGTAATAGGGCACCTGATCAACAAATTCAGGGGTGACAAAAAATTACTGAATCCAGCTTTAGACGTGATTGAAGCGCGGACCGCGATACCTTGTCTGGGTGTTATTCCATGGTTCGATGAGGCAATAGCTCTGCCATCAGAAGACGCAGTGACATTAGAAAAACGAATTATTGGACCTACAAAGAAAAAAGCTATCCAAATTGTGGTTCCTCGGCTTCCCCGAATAGCCAACTTCGACGATCTGGACCCGCTTGAAGGTGAGAATGATGTTGATGTTCGCTTTATCCACCCAGGAGAGCCACTGCCGGCAGACGCGGATGTAATAATACTACCCGGATCTAAGTCGACGATAGACGACCTCAACACCGTCCGCAAATACGGTTGGGATATTGACATTCTAGGACACGTACGACGCGGCGGTTTGATCGTCGGACTTTGTGCCGGTTTTCAAATGTTGGGGCAATCCGTTGCAGATCCCACAGGCAAGGAGGGGACAGCCACTGAATGCCAAGTCGGACTCGGCCTACTAGAGATCAACACTGAAATCTCCGACAACAAAACACTTGAACAAGTGTCGGGTGTACATATAGCAAGTGGTACTAAAATATCAGGTTATGAAATGCATATGGGAATTTCAAAAGGAGATGGTCTAAAGCGCCCAATGTTGACACTCATGGACGGCCGACCAGATGGAGCTGTGTCGGCTGACGGCCATGTGATGGGGTGTTATGTACATGGACTTTTCACTAGCAATGAATTTCGTCACGCCTTTCTTAAACGATTACACCACGACAGGTCCGAAGGCGAAGCTCATGAGGCCCGCGTAAACGCCACGCTGGATTCCCTAGCCCACCATATAGAATCCCACATGGATCTTGACACACTCTTAGCAAAATCATCTATCAAAATCTAAGTGATTGGCAATACTGCAAAGCTAAAGACCACTAGACCGTTAAGAAGACACGCGACGAAATATAGAAGAAGTGCGCGGTTAACGTCCTTAAAGCTAGCCAAGTGGGTACCATCCCCAATCCAATCCGCTTCGCTTACGCCCCCTGAATATTGACGAGGCCCACCGAGTGAGAGGTTAAGGGCACCCGCCATTGCGCCCTCTGGCCATCCGGCATTCGGTGATGGGTGTTTACTTGAATCCCTCCACATAATCCCTGCGGCTCGCGACGGATCCGCCTTGTAAGGGAATACGGCCGAAACAACTAATATTAGTGCAGCTAGCCGTGACGGAATCCAGTTAATAACGTCGTCTAAACGCGCTGCTACCAAACCAAAACTCGCAAATTTTAGCGAGCGATAACCGATCATACTGTCGAGAGTGTTAATCGCCTTGTATGCAAAAATTCCGGGAAGTCCTAAGACTAAATACCAAAATATGGGCGCCACCACCCCATCAGCGAAGTTCTCAGCAAGTGATTCTATGGCTGCCCGGGCAATGCCATTTTTGTCAAGTTCATTGGTATCCCGGCCAACAATATGTTGGACGGCCACACGGCCATCGACAATGTCACCCCTACCTAGGGCACGAGCGACCGACAACACGTGTTCGTAAAGGCTGCGTTGTGCTAATAGAATTGTCACAACAAGGACCTCTACAATCCAGCCAAGCTTTACTGCTCGGGCTAACTCAGACAAATACCAGCCAATATAGGTGGTAAGGAAAACGACGAACAATGTAACACCGAGGCCTCGCAAAAATCGTGTCCGTTCACTGCTTCCCTCTCGATTGAGCCGTCGTTCTAGAAGGCCTATAACCCTCCCTAACAATGCTATTGGATGACCTATCTTAGAAAACAGCCAAGCCATATCCCCTACGATACCGTCAACCAGTAGAGCGATGAAAGCCACGGCGGCGGCGTCTATAACGAAGGTGTTGGCAATCGAAGTGAACATGGGAGAGAGCATGGCCGGCTATGTATCGTTCCGTCAATCAGCCGTAATGGCTAATTTCCTATAATTATTAGCAAGCTAATATTTATCTGACCCATTTGCGCTCACTTGCTACAACCCTCTGTGAGGTGTCCCAATCCACCGCCAGATCGATAGGGAGAACATCAGTATGACTAATGAAACCGCGGTTATGGTTTGTGGTCACGGCAGCCGGGACCCGGAAGCCGTTAGAGAGTTTGAGGCAATCGCGAGGGGGTTGCGCGAACGACTGACAAAATACGATGTTGAACACGGATTTCTCGAATTCGCAACGCCTATCATTCGTACTGGACTCGACCATTTACGTGAACGCGGAGCAAAGCGTATCGTTGCTTTGCCAGGCATGTTGTTTGCGGCGGGCCATGCTAAGAATGACATTCCCTCCGTACTCAACAGATACCAAGCGGAGCACGGAGAAGTTCACATCGACTACTGCCGTGAGCTCGGCCTTGACGCCAAGTTACTCCGAGCGGCAGGCGATCGAGTATGCGAGGCACTCCCTAATGCAGCAACTGACGCAGACAAGAAAGAAACGCTGTTGGTCGTCGTGGGACGCGGTTCGTCAGATGTAGACGCCAACTCCAACGTTTCCAAATTAACCAGAATGCTATGGGAAGGGTTAGGGCTTGGCTGGGCTGAAACGGCGTATTCGGGGGTCACATTCCCACTTGTGGAGCCAGCATTGGAGCATGCAACAAGACTTGGTTATCACCGAATCGTCGTATTCCCCTATTTTCTCTTTACCGGAGTCCTCGTAAAACGCATCTACCATTACACCGATATCGTGGCCAGCCGGCATCCGGAAATCGAGTTCCTGAAGGCACCCTATCTCAATGATCATCCACTTGTCTTAGACGTATTTTCCGATCGAGTGCGTGAGGTCTTTGAAGGCACTAATCTAATGAATTGTATGTTGTGTAAATATCGCGAACAGATCCTAGGATTCGAAGACGAGGTCGGACTAGCGCAGCAGAGCCACCATCATCATGTTGAGGGTATAGGTACCTCTGAAGGGCATATTCATGACCAACATGACGGCCACAGGCATGGGCATGGGTCTCAAACTGATCACCCAATTGGTCCGCAGCGTTTAAAAGCAAACAAACGACTTGATGGCTGAGGGCTAATAGCCATGCCGCTCTTCGATGCCTATATCGTAGTTGACTGGAGTGCCAACAGTAAACGCAATACGGGACTCGATAGTATTTGGTACGCCATATACGAGCGTCAAAATAAGAACCTCAAACAACAAGCGCTTGCGAACCCATCTACCCGCGCCGAAGCAACAGAAGAGATAGGCAACTATCTTGCTCGCTTAGTAACAAAGGGTAAGCGCGTTCTCGTGGGCTTTGACTTTCCGTTTGGCTATCCGGCAGGTACAGCTCAAAAATTGGGGTTCTCGGGTATGTCTTGGAGACATATTTGGCAGTTGCTTTCTGATTTGATCCAAGATGATCCTGAAAACCGTAACAATCGCTTTGAAGTAGCCGAGGAGCTAAACCGAATGATGGGAAAAGAACCTTTTCCATTTTGGGGTAACGTTCGAGAAGAAACTCGACAATACCTATTACGGCGATTACGGCGTCCAGTCGGCCCTTATGATTTAGCCGAATGGCGGCTTTGTGAAAGACGGATCCGTTCGACCAACTCCGTTTGGCAATTGGCCGGAGCGGGATCAGTCGGAAGTCAGACGCTTACCGGAATACCAAGAGTCTGGCAATTACGTTGCGACCCGCGGCTAGCAATGGCCTCGCATATTTGGCCGTTTGAGACTGGTCTTGTCTTTGATGCCAGACCGCAAATAGTGTTTGCGGAAGTATATGCATCGTTGATCAAACATGCAGAAGTTACTGACAAACCTAAGGACGCAGGCCAAGTAGTTGCAAACACTCGCTATTTTGCGAACCTCGACGAGGATGGGAGACTCGGTGCATTGTTCTCTGGAGGAGAAGGACTAACACAAGCAGAGAAAATTCTGGTTGAGCGGGAAGAAGCTTGGATTCTAGGTGTCACATAAGTAGAGAATGATGAACGGGCAACAAAATAACTATCTTTCGGATCCGGACGAAATTTACCGACGTTCTTTTGCAATAGTTCGTGATCAAATTAATCGTGAACGCCTGGATGACGACATCATCGACGTAGCGGAACGCCTCGTACATGCTACTGCCACACCCTCCTTAGTGGACAATCTTACTTGGTCACCTGGTGCAACCGAAATAGGGCGAACTGCATTAGCACGCAGCGGTATTATTTTGGTGGACGGAAAGATGGTAGTATCCGGGATTACTCGGTCACGGTTGCCGGATAAAGTTAAAGTCATGTGTACGTTGGATCTTGGAACCGTTCCTGGCATCGCTTATCGATTACGAACAACGAGGGCTGCTGCTGCAGTTACGCTTTGGAAACCCTGGCTTGAAGATTCGGTAGTTGCGATAGGGAACGCACCTACAGCTCTCTTTAGACTTTTAGAAGGGCTGGCTTCAGGATGGCCGACTCCAGCCTTGATTATTGGATTTCCCGTTGGGTTTGTCGGGGCAAGTGAAGCTAAGAAAGCACTGGCAGAGAACAATCACGGAATACCTTTCATCACTCTAAGAGGACAACTCGGCGGCAGTGCAATGGCAGCAGCAGCCATTAATGCACTTGGCAAACAACCTTCAGTAATTGAAAAATAATTATGGCCTCTGGAAACTGGCTTACAGTAATAGGACTCGGTGAAGAGGGGCTTAATGCGCTTTCTCCAGCTGCGAAAACTATTATTAATACCGCCGAAGTATTGGTTGGCGGCAAGCGTCTTCTGGGGATGATACCAAAATCTAAAAACATTGAACGACTAACTTTGCGTAGTCCATTGAACAATACCATAACCGAAATTCGTGAACATGCTGGGAAACGTGTCACCGTTCTTGCTACGGGTGACCCAATGTGGTTTGGCATCGGTGTACATTTGGCGCGAAGTTTCGGACATAATGCATTAACAGTTATCCCGGCCCCAGGAGCATTTTCTCTATCTGCTTCACGTATGGGTTGGTCGCTATCTGATACAGATTGTCTGACCGTGCACGGTCGACCGTTGTCACTCATCAATCTGTATATACGCCCGGGCGCCCGTTTGCTTGTACTTAGTGAAAACGGTCAAACGCCGTCTGCTATTGCTGACGCTCTGGTCACTCGTGGTTATGGCCCAAGCCATCTTACCGTACTAGAACATCTGGGTGGGTCAAACGAAGCTATTAAAAGCACAACAGCCGAGAATTGGAAAGATGAACATTGCGCTGATCTAAATACAATAGCCATTGAGTGCCTCGATAACGGCAATGGTAAGGTGTACTCACAACTCGCGGGGCTTCCGGACGACGCCTTCGAAAACGATGGACAGTTAACAAAGCGAGAAGTTAGAGCATCCACCCTTGCGGTGTTATCACCACAACCTGGACAATATTTATGGGATGTGGGTGCAGGTG
Organism: uncultured Flavobacteriales bacterium; assembly: GCA_964419045.1. GTDB lineage: Bacteria > Pseudomonadota > Alphaproteobacteria > UBA8366 > CAVOAK01 > CAVOAK01. The sequence goes on along the minus strand of CAYQNO010000009.1, from coordinate 8,532 downwards.
CTGGATCAATAGCAATAGAGTGGATGCGCGCAGGTGGAGTCGCAACCGCATTCGAGCGAAATCCAGATAGGGCCATGTTCATTGCCCGCAATGCAGAACTGTTGGGTGTGCCTGAGTTATCTATAATTGTCGGTGATGCCCCGGAAACCTTTAAACATGCAAAAAAGCCTGATGCAATATTCATTGGGGGCGGCCTCTCGTTTCCAGGCCTAACCGATGCATGTTGGAACGCGCTGCGGAGTGGAGGACGAGTAGTTGCAAATTCGGTTTCTATTGAAGGAGAAAGTGAACTTTATAGCCTACACAACACACATGGTGGAACACTTGTGCGGCACGCGATTACTCACCTTGAGCGTCAAGGCCAATTTTACGTGTGGCATGCGCGCGCACCTGTTACCCAGTGGAATGCTATCAAACCGTGAAACCTAATAATGGCACTCTCTACGGCATCGGCGTCGGGCCGGGTGATCCAGAGTTGATAACGCTCAAAGCTTTACGAATTCTAAAAGCGGTACCAGTTGTCGCGTGGCCCGCGCCACGGGAAGGCGACAGCCTCGCACGGTCCATCGCAGAGCCGCACCTTACTGAAGGACAAATAGAAGTCCCCATACGCATGCCTATCGATATAAGAAACTTTCCCTCCGAAGCTGTTTACGCTAAAGCTACAAAAGATATTTCAATGCATTTGGAAAAAGGACGCGACGTCGCCGCAATCTGTGAAGGTGATCCATTCTTCTATGGTTCATTCATGTATCTATTTGGCCGTATAGCGGACCGGTTTTTGGTAGAAGTCGTGCCCGGTGTCACGTCATTAACTGCTGCTGCTGCTGTCCTGGGAAGCCCATTGGCAGCCAGAAACGATTTGCTCGGCGTTTTACCGGCAACTCTCGAGGAAAACGTAATTGAACGCTACATCGCCGCAAACGACGCAGTTGCAATCATAAAAATCGGACAGCATCTAGACAAACTCCGAAGAATAATTGAACGCCTAGGCCTAGTGAACAATGCGCGCTACATTGAGTACGCCACGATGACCCGACAGAAAACATCGCCGTTTTGCGACTTAACGTTAAAAAGCGCACCATACTTTTCAATTGTCCTAATTCACAAACGGGGCAACGCATGGCAATAGATATAGCTATTATTGTACTGACCGCCGACAGCTTGCCATTGGCGCAAGCCCTTAAGACAACGCTTAACGATGCCCGAATTCATGGGTTTTTGAGACGTGCATCGGACGTCGACATTACTTTCACAGACGTGGTGCCCCACCTCCGCAATCTATTCCAGAATGGAAACACAATTATAGGTATTTGTTCATCGGGAATTCTGGTGCGAGCACTAGCTCCCCTCCTACAGGACAAGCTAAAAGAACCGCCCGTCATAGCAGTCGCGGAGGATGGGAGTGTGGCAGTCCCGCTAATCGGTGGGCATCATGGAGCCAACGCACTGTCGTGTAAAATTGCCGATGCTATCGGCGCCACAGCGGCTATTACCTCAGCAAGCGATCTACGATTAGGCATTGCGCTCGATGATGTTCCGTTAGGATGGCAAATAGAAAACCCAGATCTCGTAAAGCCGCTAACCGCGGCCATACTTGCGGGAGAAAGTGTTCGCCTCGACAAAGGTAACTTCGAAATGACGTGGCTAAACAATGGTCCCTTTGTCACCGAGGGAAAGTGGCGGATACTTGTAACAGACCGCCGTGGAGAATCTAATGGACACACACTTGTCCTCCATCCACCAGTATTGACTCTTGGCGTGGGTTGTGAGCGAGGTGTTGACCCACTGGAACTTTCCGCGCTCGCACTATCAACCGTTTCGGATGCTGGACTTTCACTAGAATCAGTAGCTTGTATTGCCTCACTCGATCTCAAGTCTGACGAACCAGCAGTTTTGGCACTTGCGTCACAATTAGATGTACCCGCGCTATATTTTGAGGCAGCGGAACTTGAGACCGAGGCAACACGCCTAGTAACCCCTTCAAAACTTGTATTTAATGAGGTTGGTTGTCACGGCGTCGCGGAAGGGGCTGCTTTGTTGGCCGCTGGAGACAACAGCGAACTCGTCGTACCAAAAACTCGCTCAAAGCGAGCTACCTGTGCGATTGCTCGAGCGCGGGCCCCCATTGATCCAGATGCACTTGTAGATGAGTCGAGGGGACAACTTTCAGTGATAGGGATAGGGCCCGGGAAAATAGATTGGCGATCACTAGAAGCGATACGCGCTCTTAGCGATGCAGAAGTGATAGTAGGCTACAAACTTTATCTCGACCAAATCGCCGATGAAATCTCGGGCAAGGAACGTCATGAAGGAAAGTTGGGAGAAGAGAGTGAGAGGACACGCCACGCACTTGAACTCGCGGCAGCGGGCAAACGAGTGGCTCTAGTGTCATCAGGTGATGCAGGAATATACGCCCTGGCATCCCTTGTCTTCGAGCTTATTGATCAATCAAATCAGAAGAGCTGGAGTGGAGTTGCGATTGAGATCATCCCAGGAATTTCTGCGCTACAGGCAGCGGCGGCGCGCGTTGGAGCACCGCTTGGCCATGATTTTTGTGCCATTTCACTCTCCGATCTGTTAACGCCAGAGTCAACAATTCTGAAACGGCTTGAAGCAGCTGCAAAAGGTGATTTTATCATCGCCTTATATAACCCGCAAAGCAAGAAAAGGCGACAATTGCTAACTAAGGCGAGCAGCATATTTGCAGCTAACCGCCCAGCTGGTACACCAGTCGTTGTGGCCCACAACCTAGGTCGTGATAACGAAGATGTAATAATCACAACACTTGAGGATTTTAATGTAGAAGCAGTCAATATGACTACTCTGGTTTTGATTGGTTCCAGTGCTACGCGAACCTTGAACCAAGGTGGGCAAATGTGGGTATATACGCCACGCGGCTACTCAGAAAAATCCGAACGTAGGCAGACGCGCCAAGCTGGAACCAATTAATGGCAATTCACTTTATTGGTGCTGGGCCAGGAGCTCCAGATTTAATCACCGTCAGAGGCCTTGAACATATACGGAAAGCACCCGTCGTACTTTATGCGGGTTCGCTCGTACCTCGAGCCATAATTGAAGAGGCGCCATCCAATGCCCGCGTTCTCGATACCGCACCCATGACACTTGAAGAAATTATTAGTGAATTTAAGAAAGCGCATTCACAAAACCTAGACGTAGCAAGAATACACTCTGGCGATTCTTCGCTCTACGGAGCGACTGCAGAGCAAATGCGCTGTCTCGATGATTTAGGCATTCCCTATGACGTTACACCTGGCGTACCCGCATTCGCAGCTACGGCCGCCACTCTAAAGCGCGAACTTACAGTTCCAGATATTTGTCAGACAGTCATCCTAACGCGGACGTCTATTCGCTCCTCGGCCATGCCTCACGGTGAAACTCTTAAGACCCTCAGTAGTACTGGCGCCACTCTTGTGATTCATCTTTCTATTAACAACCTGGCTAGGGTCGTACGCGATCTGGAACCCCATTGCGGACTATCTTGTCCGGTAATTGTTGCCTATCGTGTCAGCTGGCCGGATGAGATAATTGTAACTGGTACTCTGGGCGATATCCGAGATAAAGTGAAACGTTATGGAATTACACGTACCGCCCTAATTCTTGTAGGTCGATCACTCAACGCTCGTGGCTTTAAAAACAGCCGCCTTTACGCCGAAGATCATCACCACGTCCTACGACCACGGCAAAGGAAAAAAGCCAACTAACCGCCCGTTACACGTTCTAGAAGTCTTATAAGAAATGGTTGTCTGGATTCGCGCGCCCACCCCAACGAGTCTCGACCAGAGTAGTCTGTAAGGGTGAGATCACCTCCATTTTCCAGAAAAAGTTCGACGGCGTCCACGAATCCGCCTTTCGCAGCCAGCATCATTGCCGTTAACCCCTGCTTGTTTTGATCGTTAATTGGCAATCCGGCCTGGATCAATAACTCACAAATCTCGACATCACCACTTGTTCCTGCCCAGTGAAGCGCCGTATTTCCAAAACTGTCCTTAAGTTCAAGTCGAGCCTTTCCCTCGAGCAATACTTCAACTATCCCCAACTGGCCAGATATAGTAGCAAGAATTATCGGTGTGCGACCCTCGGCGTCCGCAACGTTCAACGAAGCATTACGCACCACCAACTCTTTGACTGCCATTATATCATTATTGCGAACGGCATTCGTGACCGGATCCCCAGTTAATAACTTGGTTTGCCCTTTAATCACTGCCGGCATCATAAGAAAAAAAATAAAAATAAAAAGTGTTAGACAGCGCACTCCCCAGAACCAAACAAATCGCCCTAATTTAAACGCTGTTCGATCCATGACACAACCTGATCAATACATTCGACATATTCACCTACGACCGGCGGTGGGCGTTCGATCATTATTACAGGGATCGTTGCTAGCCGCGCGGCCAAAATTTTAGCGTATGTTGCACTACCACCACTATTTTTCGCTACTATCACGTCAATTTCATATTCTTTAAGTAGGCATTTTTCAGCTTCAAGTTCAAATGGTCCGCGTCCTTTAACTAGTTCATAGTTTTTTAAGGGTAACGGTTCGTTGGGTTCATCAATCAACCGAATTACTACCTTCATTGTTTCCAAACCTGTGAAGCAATCAATATCGCGACTACCAACAGAGAGAAAAGGTCGACGGCCTAACTTCGGGACCAACCGTGCCGCATCGTAGGCGTCTGAGGCGTGAAACCATCGATCATTAGCATGAGGTATCCACTGCGATCTTCCGAGAACAAGTCTTTGAATACGCTTTTTCTCACACGCCAAGCGAGCATTTTCTGAAATAACAACGGCAAAGGGATGTGTAGCGTCGACAACGAAGTTGACACCATTATCGGCAATCCAATCTGCAAGACCAGATACACCCCCAAAACCCCCACGCCTAACCTCACACGGAAACTTTGCGGGATTACGCGTCTTTCCAGCTAGCGAAACGATTATAGAAAGTCGACCACCAAATCTATCGCTCGCCCTACCAACAAACTTAATTGCTTCACCAGTACCGCCAAGGACTAACAGCCGGGGGAGCTGACGTGATTTAATAGAACGGCTAAGCAAACTAACCGCCGGCCCGGCCCACAACAACGCCACCACGATCAATTATCACCACTTCTATAGAGGTTTTTCCCGAAAGCGTCGCTAATGCAACTTCACGTGCACGCCTCGCGACAAGATCTGCAATCCCTTGATCCCGAGCTAAAGACAAAACTTGTGCAGCGGTATTGGCCTGCGCTGATGCTATTACGTTTTCATTTGTCTCACCAAGATCAGAAAGCCATTTTGAAAGCTGCTCAAAGTCAACCTGGCTGCGCGCCGAGTGTAAATCAAGGTTACCTTGTGCGAGTTTAACCATCTTGGCGAATCCGCCACCGATAGTCAGTCGCTCGACTGGATGTCGCCGTAAATGTTTAAGCAACCCCCCTACAAAGTCACCCATATCTATCAGTGCCCCTGAATCAAGGTTGTATAACTTGTTGATAGCTAGCTCAGACGTTCTTCCAGTCACCCCAACAACATGTTTAACGCCGGTGGCCCGCGCTACGTCTATCCCTTGGTGGATCGAGTGAATCCACGCGCTACACGAATACGGATGCACAATGCCAGTTGTCCCAAGAACAGACAATCCACCTGCTATCCCAAGACGAGGGTTCCAGGTTTTCTTGGCTATCTCTTCGCCTCCGGGAATAGTAATTGTCACATTTAGATCTGCCATAACGTCAAGCGCTTCTGCGGCATCACCAAGTGCTTCCATTATCATCATCCGAGGACCTGGATTGATTGCGGGTTCTCCAACTGCTAACGGCAAACCTGGTTTTGTGACAGTACCCACGCCCTCACCTGCTTCAAATGTTATACCAACACCCTCAGCATTGCGGCTAACAGTGGCGAGTACTATCACGCCGTGCGTCACATCAGGATCATCACCAGCATCCTTGACGACACCCGCAGTCGCCTCTAGCACCGCAAGAGTTTTTTGTACAAGCGCAAATTTTGGCCGGTCGCCCTTTGGAAGGCGAACAACTACCGGGTCGGGGAATTCACCAGTCTCCAGTGCCTCAAAGGCTGCTCGAGCGGCCCCCGTTGCGCAGGCGCCCGTCGTCCAGCCTTTGCGCAATTGCGTTTTTGGCTTATTGGTCATATCGATTGATTTTACTTCTTCAACTGTCATACGCCAGTAGTCAATGATAATTTATGAAAAATAATATCCAACTATCTGGTCAGCTTGGGCCTCTGAACGCGGCTATGTATTATATGTCGATGATAAATTCTAAACTGCCACCGATGCCTGATTTTCTGCCTGGTACTGTCTGGCTTGCCGGCGCCGGACCAGGGGAACCAGGACTTTTGACCCTACTTGCTATGCACGGCCTACACTGTGCTGATGTTGTGGTCTACGACGCGCTTGTTAACGAACGCATCCTAACGCTCGCGCGGAACGGTGCAGAGCTTATCTACGCGGGGAAACGAGGTGGACGCCCCTCGTACCATCAACGCGACATATCCCAGCGACTGGTTGAATTGGCAAATGATAGTAAACGGGTACTGCGCCTCAAAGGAGGTGACCCATTTGTATTTGGCCGCGGCGGCGAAGAGGCACTTTCACTGGTCAAGGCAGGCATTTCCTTTAGGATTATCCCGGGAATAACTGCTGGTATTGGCGGGCTTGCCTACGCCGGAATACCAGTAACTAACCGCAATATAAACTCAGCTGTCACTTTTATTACAGGCCATGGCGTCACTGGCTCTATGCCCAAGGATCTGGATTGGTCTGCGCTCGCAAAAGGTGCGCCAGTGTTAGTTTTTTATATGGCGCTCATGCAACTACCGAAGATAGCCCGGCGCCTTATTGAGGCCGGACGTAGGGCTGAGGAACCAGTGGCAATCGTCAGCTGCGCTTCGACCCCAGAACAGCGCATCATCGAAACTACCCTTGAGGCCTGTGTAAACGATGTTCACGAAGTCAAGCCTCCAGCGATTATTGCGGTTGGACCCGTGGTACAGCTGCGCTCAACACTTGATTGGTTTGGTGTAGGTGAAAATTTGCAAGTAAATCCCAACCAGTAACGGAAAATTAGTAACAGGTTACATTAAGAGTCGCTCATTTTAATACGAGCTCGGCAATAATGTCCTTGGCAATGGCGAGTGCCTCCTTGCCGCTGGCTCCAGGCTTAAGTCTCTGGTCATAAAGAGTACGAACTGCAAGTTCGTCCCATTTGCTAAATTTGTTAGACCTATTGGCCCAGCGAGTACCCAATGCCGAGCGTGCATACTTCCCCTCCCAGTGTCCTGACAAACCAATCGCATGGAGAATCTCATGATCGAGGCAAAAGTCATTTTCATGGCTGATAGTGATAGCAAGTCCCGTTTGAAGAAGGCCGGCCCTACTGTGAGCCGACGTCAAGCATAACAGGCCTTTAGGCGATATCGGACCCAGCATATCTTCCAGGTTTACATAACGAAAAGTGATATCAGCGATCTGATTGACTCCAACAATTTTAAACCGCATGCCGATCCACGAACCCACCTCGGAGAGGCGACTCATAACAATTTCTGAACGATCTTCGCCACCCACAGAGGATACACGAACGCTATAGATTTGCTGCCGATCAGAGGTCGGCCATCGACGTAGGCCCGAAATATTGTTGCCGGCATATAATTCATCCGACCGTAAAGCAACTGCCTCAAAGAATCGCAAAGCGACCGTTGCCTCAACTGGCGAGAAATATGGCCATAGATGGCGGACGAAAAAGGTAATTGCCACAACGATGACCATCCCGAGAATGAGGTTACGGCGTCTGAATATAGTGATAGTGCAGTCCGAGGTTCCCTTTCGGGAGGCCTCTCCATTTCTCCTAAAATATCGGATCACCTCAATCTAATCCCGCCATTAGGCCACTTAGTCAATTTGTCAGTTTGTCAGATTTAAAAATAATAATTTGCAAATAAAGTGGAATCGCCGGACCAACACTGTATCCTCGGCACATGGTGGCAAATGGTCTCATAATCTCTGCACCCAAGAGTGGTAGTGGCAAAACACTGGTAACACTCGCCCTCTTACGTGCCTTCAAGAATGCCGGCATTAAGGTAACGTCGGCAAAAGTGGGTCCCGACTACATTGATCCCGGATTTCACACATTGGCAAGTGGCGAGGAGTGCGTCAACTTAGATTGTTGGGCAATGCGGCCCGAAACAATGAGGTTTTTAATCAGCCAACTTGAGCACAAAGCAGAGCTTATACTCTGCGAGGGTACAATGGGCTTGTTTGATGGGGCTAAAGATGGAACCGGGTCAACCGCTGATCTCGCCGCTTTTACTGGGTGGCCAGTTGTACTTATATTGGACGCCCGGGCCCAGGCAGCTAGTATTGCGGCGTTATTGAGTGGTTTCGTGAACTTTAGAGAAGACGTAACGGTCGCTGGTGTTGTGTTTAATCAAGTCGCGAGTGATGAACATGCGCGTCTACTTCGTGATGCCACAAAAGCTGCTCTACCAGACTTATCCATATTCGGA
>CAYQNO010000008.1:0-18298 GCA_964419045.1 uncultured Flavobacteriales bacterium | reverse complement strand
TTCCTTTATCGTACATAAAACCCAGTGTGACCTGGGCACGGGCAACTCCCTGTTCAGCAGCAAGTAAGTACCACTTCGCCGCAGTCTTATCATCCGGCGGAACACCTTGTCCGTTGAGGTAGATTAAGCCCAGATAGTTCTGAGCATCGGCATGGCCTTGTTCGGCAAGGGGCGTCAATTCACGTAGCGCAGTTATGTAATCACCACTCTGGTACGCGGTTAGACCCTTTTGAAAATCAGCGCTCCAACTCACCTCCACACTTCCAAGAAGTACGACAAGGGTGAGACAAATGGTGGCAGTCAGGTTTTTCATTTAATCCAAGTCTGCCACATATTTTGGAAAATGAGGAGTCTGGGGGTAGATTAGGTCGTTTCTGATTCCAATTCCTGTGGGTAAGATTTAACGCGTACAACAAGTAGCCAATGGAGAAACCTATGACCCAACGAATTGTCAGGTATGATATTAAACTCCAAAAATCAGTTATTATTATATTGGGAGTGTTGGCATTCGGAGTGTGTGCGAATGCGTTTGCGCCGGCATTTAATGTGAAGGAGCTCTCGGCAAAGCACTTTGGATCCCAATTGGGTGGTGAGTATCATCCCCTCATTATTAAGTGCAAAGAGGGTTGCAACTAACTAATCACTCGGTGGCAACTCTTTATGGCGAAGCCAGACTCGAATTTAGGATCATGAGGAGTCTGGGGAAGGGGTGTAGCGAGAGATATAAGTTTGCCTGTGTAATTAAGCAAGGAAATACAGGGAAACGGTAGCGTAGCGGACATCGCTCACACGCCTCATTCTCGTCAGCTAATGACCCAAAGACAGACTAATCGATGAACTGGTAGTAAGTTCAAGGTCACGAGCCGCAAGGGTCCTAATTTGCTGCCGTCTTCACTTTACCGTTCATCAGGTGCCAGAGTTTTTCCGGTGTAACCGGCATGTCGATTGCAGAAATGTTGAATTCCGACAGCGCGTCGAGGACAGCGTTGACGACGGTTGGCGGAGCACCAATGGTTCCAACCTCACCAGCACCCTTCACCCCTAAAGGATTGGTCTTGCAGGGAATGTCATCGATAAAATTCAGATCGACAGCTGGAACGTCGTCGGCACGCGGCATGCGGTAGTCCATATAGGAGCCGGTCAGGAGTTGCCCGCTTTCGGAGTCGTAGATGCAGCCCTCATGAACCGCCTGGCCAATCCCCTGGATGATCCCTCCGGTGACCTGTCCTCCCGCGATAAGAGGATTGACGACGGTTCCAATGTCATCGAAGGCGATAAATCGGACAATATCGAGGGCGCCGGTATCCCGGTCGATTTCCACTTCGCAGACATAACAGCCGTTGGGGAAAGTGTATGTTTCTGATTCAAATCCACCTAGTCCCGATAGCCCCGCTTCCTTTCCTTTTGCGGCAAACTTCGGGTCGACCGCGGCCTTGGCAACCTGGGCAAGGCCAGCACGGCGGTCGGTGCCGGCAACACGGAATATGCCATCGACAAATTCTATGTCAGCCGCTGATGCTTCCAACATCTCGGCCGCGATCCGCTTGCCGTTCTCGATCAGGTCCAACGCCGCGCGTTTGCAAGCAACTCCGCCGATCGACATCGATTTCGACCCGCCGGTACCGTTACCGGTTGCCACTAAATCTGTGTCACCTTGAATTGTGGTGACACGATCATTGTCGACACCGAGTTGCTCGGCAATGACTTGTGCGTAACCGGTCGCTATGCCCTGACCGATCGCCTGAGTACCAATGAAAACTTTTACATCGCCCTTCTCGTCAATGTGAACGGCAGCCTTTTCGTTGCCACTGCCGCAGTTCTCGATGTAGCAGGCGAAGCCGAATCCACGTAACTTGCCCGCATCACGGCTGCTTTCCCGTCGTGCAGCAAAACCTTCATAGTCTGCATGTTTCAGCGCTGCTTTTATCATCCGTGGGAAATCACCATCGTCGAAGACATTCACTATCGGTGCCGCATACGGCATGGCCTTTCTGGGAATGAGGTTACGCCGCCGCAATTCCGCTGGATCGATCTTCAACTGGCGTGCCGCAGCGTCAACTAAACGTTCGACGAGATAAATCGGGGGCGGTCGTCCGGCGCCGCGATAATTGTCCATCTGGACCGTGTGGGTAAAGACGCCGGTGACTTCGACATGGACAACCGGCACCGTATAGACGCCGCTCAATAACCCTGCTCCGCCACTCGTTGGGGTATACATCGCATAGGTCGAATAATGGGCGCCGAGATTGCCGATCGTGCGAATTCGCATAGCGAGAAACCGCGCATCAGCATCGAGTGCTAGTTCCGCTCGGTTTATTTGATCTCGGCCCTGATTGTCGGATACGAACGCCTCCGTGCGCTCGCTGGTCCATTTGACCGGTCGATTAAGGTTACGGGAGGCAAATAGGACGAGCGGCGGCTCCGGGTAGGTTTTGTTCTTCATGCCAAAGCTGCCACCAACGTCAGGTGTCACAACGCGGAGCTTGTCTTTTTCGATGCCCAGCACGTTGGATATGATGTTTTGCGTTAGGTGGACGTTCTGCGTCGGGCTGTGCAGCGTATAGCGCTTACCATCCCAATTGCCGATGGCTGCTCGTGTCTCTAATGAATTGACAACCAGACGGTTGTTGACGAGTTCTACCTCGACGACTTGATCGGCCTTCTCGAAGGCAGCGTCCGTTGCTTCCCGATTCCCAGTTTGCCATGTGAACGCAATATTGTTTGGTGCACCGCCCCAGACCTGGGCGGCGTCTTCATCGCTGGCATGTTTGGTATCGGTGATGGATGGCAGCGGCTCATAGTCGATGTCGACGAGCTCAGCCGCGTCCTGTGCCTGTCGGAGGGTCTCTGCGACAACGAAAGCGACGGGATAGCCGACATGTCGCACGACGTCGACGGCTAGAATCTCTCGTTTCGGCGAAAACACCTTTGATCCATCAATGTTCTTATCGAAGACCATGAAGAAGGGCAGAGGTTTCAGTCCAGCAGCATTAATGTCCGCGGCCGTATAGACGGCCAAGGCACCGGGGGCTGCCGTTGCCGCCGAAGTGTCAATCCCTGCAATCCGCGCATGCGCATATGGTGATCGAACGACAATGCCGTAAGCTTGGCCATCAAGGTTGATGTCGCTTGTATACGTTCCCTGGCCGGTTAGAAAACGCTGATCCTCAAGCCGGGTTGGCGACTGGCCGACGCCGAATTTTGCCATAATTATGTCCTTTGTATTTTCTGTACGCGATGATTAAAAATCAAATGTTTCTGGTCAACCAAATTATTTCCGCTGTGGGTCATAGGCGGACATAGGAGCTCCTTACGATAGTGGTCTGTTTTAAGGTGGAAAGCGGACAGCGATACCGTGCGTCGTTTCGGTACGTAATGACACACGTGAACTCACCACATTCCACGAAGTAGAATGGCTATTTCTGCCCGACCTTTGCCTATTTAGGGGCAAATGCCAGCTTCGTTGACCCTTGGAAGTTTCCAGCTACTGCGTTAGCTTTTCGGTGTAATTCTTCCGCCTTCGCCAACAATTGTAAACGGTGCCCAAAAAATTGGATGGGCGTATGAAAAATAAGCTGTTTTGGATTCTGCATCTACATAGCCAGGTCCATCGATCAGACTGAGCATCGCCTGCTGGAGCGCATCTGTACGGCTTAAAAGCGGATTATCGGCCTGAAGACGAAATAGTTTGGTAGTCAGTGCTGTGGTGGAAGTGGATTCAACCGGCCAGTTACTAACCAAAATTGCTCGTGTACCAGCAAAGAAAAAAGCACGGCCTAAACCGGAAATGGCCTCGGCCCCAGTGCCGTCTCCACTAGCTGTGTTACATGCTGATAACACCACCCAGTCCGCATTCAACTTAAGTTCTAGCACTTCGCCCATCGTTAGAAGGCCATCGTTAATTTGATCGTTGGTAAGCGAAGGGTCTGAAAATGCGAGGGCCGGCTGGGTCAAGCCGTCTAGATCCCCAGATCTTAAGCCGTGCGTAGCAAATGCAATTACCCGATAATCGCCCAAATCTTTTGTTTTAACTGTTTTCTCGTTTGCTTGCTCTCGGAGATATATATCCTCGTTTAAATTTGCGTCTAATGTGTCCGCAATAGAAAGAATTTCGTCCGATGTATCGGGGAGTCGGGGTAAGTCAGAAAGGTTGGCACTTTCTAAAAATCCTGTTTTTGGAGGTGCACGCAGTTTAATAGACACTCCACGCGTTTTGAGAGTTTTTGCAGCAACCTTAATTTCCTTATCTGAAGTGTTAGCTTCTTTAAGCTGTTTCTTACTGAATAGAGGGTCACCAAAACCGGCAAAAGCCATACTTGCGCTTTTCCTTTCCTCCACATCACGGAGTAATTTGAGCGAAGCTACTGAAGGAAGATTGGTAATTGCGTGGCTACGAGCCAGCCATGGTACGGCTCTGTAGTTGCTAAAAAGAGTACCTTTCTCTGGCTGCAATTCAGCAGATTTGGTGACCAAAAGTGAAAACGGAAGATAACCAAGTGATCCGTCTGCGACTACCAGGAGGTTTTTGGAATTTTTCCATCCATGTTTAACGGGTTCCAGGAGTTGTTTAAAGATTTTATGGGAAGTTGCTATATCAAATGGCGGGATATCGCCTAATGTTGTAACATCTGGATCAACGGCAAGACGTAAAGTGTCAACCATGTTTGTAACATTAGATTTTCCAATATTAGAAATAGTGAACGCAACGTCACCCTCATAAGGAATTGCCCATACATATGTATGGGCGTTGGTAATATGGGTAAAAATCAAAGCTTCGGCCGGACGTAAAATCCGACGAAGGTCAGAGAAGTTTAGCGTACCCGGTGCCACAGTATTTTTATACTTTGGAAATTCACTACCGATTCGCGATTGGATTTCTATGATTTCCCGTTCGCTATCAGATACAAACAACTGCAAACCCGCTATTAGTTTATCGTCACGATTATCAGCAGGCAGGCTTATATTATAATTGAGTGCTTTGAGGACAGCCTCACGCCTGACCTGCAGATCCTGCAGCGTTCTGATTAACTTCCCCAGACCAGTATTCTCACCAATAGATCTTGCACTAGAGGCGGCTAAAGCTTTGTCAGTAGTAGAGCTACCCACCATTTGGGCTACCAAAAATGATTCTTCAATAGCGGAAATATCGCCGAGCTGATCTTGATTGAGTCGGTGAAGCAGGCGCAAATAGCTATTACTTACCATCCGCCAAGCCTTTGCGTTCACATGATTATCTAGTCCGGTCAAAATTAAATCCGAGCTTGACTCTGTTCCCATCAGGTAGTTTCGAATAGTTCGGAATTTAACAAGAGCCTCATCATCACGACCCATCTGTTCCAGAATCATAGCTTCTACACCAACCGCCGCTATGACGTTTTGGCTACTAGGTCCTTCCTTTTTAATTAATAGAGCCTTAGCTACATTAACTCTGGTTAGCGACTCCATATACTTTTTATCTTTTAACGTTACTAAGCTAAATACAAGAGCCGCCTCAGGTTCGGCTTTCATCAGAGGAGAATCCACTCCTCCATGGTGCAAATCCATTAGGTTTGCTTGTTCTACCGCAGCTGGCCAATATTCTTTCAAACTAGCACACAACATGAGGATGTATCGCAAGGCTGTTACCGCTAACGATTTATTATCTAAAGGAGCAGATTCTGAATATATTTGTAATGCAGTATCAGCTAACAGCTTTGCTTCTTCATATCGACCCGTAGCTAAAAGTACTCTACCGAGATTAAAAACATGATAACCCGTGCTCGGGAAAGTACTTCCAGCAACTTCCAAAATCTCTGAGAGGCCCTTCCTCGCTTCGGTTTCTGCCTCCACAAATTTTCCTTGTAAAAGTAACGATTCGCTAAGATGAAATCTCCCGAATGACGTTTGAAGTTTATCACCATGTTTAACCCGCAGCTGGATAGCTTTTGTAAAAATTTTCTCAGCTTTTTCGTATTCGCCCCGTGATTGTGCTAATCGACCCTCACTTTTGTATATACTCGCCTCTCCCTGTTCATTCCAAATATCCTGCCTACCACTTTGACCTTTGTGTATTTCTAAGGCAGCTTTGGCCAATTTTATATACGACTCAGCCGAGTCATAATTTCCCAACCAACTAGCAAAATAGGCGTTTGAAGCATACCTAAATATTTCGTAGTCCCATCCTGATTCCGTAGACCTTGTCGCAGGAACTGCTTCGAGTGATTGGAGCATTGACGAAGCTGCTTTTTCTAATTCTCCCACGCCCTCATAAGCCCAAGCTAGCTTATATGTTGCACGACTAAGTGTTTCAGATTTTTTTCTGTCACCCAAACTTTTAATTATTAATTCAACAGCCTTTTCATAATCTGAAACTTGTTGGCTGGTTCGACCCATTATCTCAGCAGCTTCGCCTCGACTTAAGTAAAAATTATAAAGCTTTTCATTAAAATCGGGCGAGAGTGCAAAATCGTCCTTAACCCCGATTTCTTGGACATTCTTCGCAGCTTTTACTTGAACTGGCGGCTCTTCGTCCGCTCGACGTTTAATATACTCTGTCTTCAAGGGTTCTTTTGATGCGTATAGGAGCCTGGCCATATCACCGGATTTTCGGGGAGGCGGTACAATTTTTCCACTCTTAAGCGACAAGGAAATTGAAGCTGCTTGTTCAGGAGATAAGGATGTAGTTTGGCAGGCAGCCAAAAACATCGTCCCTAATAACAAACAAATTGGTAAAATTTTTGAACAGGGAATTTGCATAACAAATTTACCTCTTATGGAATAATCAACACCTACTCCAACACAACGGGCATTGTTCCAATTAATGGGTTCAATACCGTCCAGATTTTTTACCATTAATAATTTTTTTTAGACTGTCATATTCCGATACGAACGAACCTGGGAATTGGACTCTTTATTATGCCCTTTGTATTTACAGTGCGCGATGATTAAAAATCAAAAGGTGCTAGTCAACCGAACTATTTCCGCTGTGGGTTATGTGTGGACGGCACCCGAGCCCACATCCTGAAGCGTCTTTGGCATGAGTGCTACCGGACAGTTTTAGTCGTACGCTGGAACGACCACAACTGTCCTGAATATTTAGCGCAAGATATCAGATGTGGACTGCCGTCGTAGGATCCACCATTGTGGATATCAAGGCAGTTTTTAGGTCCTCGAAGCGAGGTAGTCAGGCGATACGATTTTCGATCCTGGTTCATCTGCCAGAGCTGACCTCTATTGTCTGCGCAAGGGTCCAATTTCACCGTGACGCCGTTATAATCGCTCAGACACATTTGCGCACCCCGAAGCCACGTCGTCAGTCGGTAGAACCCTTGATCGGCTGGGATAAATCGCCAATACTGACCCAAATTATCTGCGCACGTGACTAAGCGGGTTGTGTTGTTTCGCTTGCCGCCATTGATAACATCCAGACACATCCCCGGGCCGGTAAATTCTGTTCTTAATCGGTAATAATATAGGGTGTCTATATAAACATTCTTTTGCAGAAGTTCTTTTAGTAGATACTTGGCATTGGCATCTCCCTGTTTGGCAGCAGGTCTGAACCATTTCACCGCAGTCTTATCGTCCTGCGGAACACCGTTTCCGTTTAAGTACATTATACCCAGATTATACTGGGCACTGGCTTTCCCCTGTTTGGCAGCAAGTCTGCACCACTTCACCGCATTTTTATAATTCTGTGGAACACCATTTCCTTTGTGGTACATCACACCCAGATTGTACTGGGCACTGGCTATCCCCTGTTCAGCAAGAGGTTCCCATTCACCCAGGGCAGTTGCGAAATCACCCCTCTTGTATGCGGCAACTCCTTTTTGGAAATCAGTACTCCATCCCGTTGTTGAAAACACCAACAGGAGGGCAAAGGCTATCAGAGCCGAGAATATTTTCCTCATAAGCGAAGTCTGTCACGAATTTAGGATTATGAGGAGTCTAGGTGGGGTTCTACTCAACACCCTTTATAGTGCTTGCGGATACATTCACGCGCAAATGTCGTCGCTTTTCCGATTTGGGACGAGGTCATTTGTTTAGCAATAAAATCCCTTTTTTTGGCGGCTTGCTCGTTCCCTAATGATCCGGCGATATTCGCCCACATATGGGCAAAGACATAGTCCCGTGGAATCCCTTTTCCCGCGTAGTATTTCCCAGCCAGATTGATCTGGGAGCGGGCGTCCCCAAGTTGGGCGCCATGTCTGTACCATAACACCGCAGCCTTATAGTTATGTGGAACTCCCTGTCCGTTGTCGTACAGAAAAGCCAGATTGAAGCAGGCCTCGGCATCCTTCTGTTCGCAACTATATCTGTACCACTTCACTGCAGTATAATAATTCTGTGAAACACCATTTCCATTGTGGTACATCACACCCAGATTAAACTGAGCACGGACATGTCCCTGTTTAGCAAGGGGTTCCAATTGCCACAGGGCAGTTGAGTAATCACCGCCCTTGTATGCGGTAATCCCCTTTTGGTAATCAGCGCTCCACCCCATTGTTGGGAACACCAAAATAAGTATCAAGGTTGTCAGGGCTGGGAAGATCTTCCTCATAAACGAAATTTGCCACACATTTAGGAAAATGGGGAGTCTGGGGCAGAGATGTACACTCCCAAGGGTTGACGTTTCTCTGTATTATCCCTGTGCAGAAGGCAGCAGCAAGGTTCAAAGTATCATTGGAAGGTGACTAGTGAGGAGTATTAGCGAATATTCGACAAACCTTCAGGGTATGGCATTGATGCTGCTAGCAGGTTTCTTGCTTGGTGCCGGGTTTGCGATGGTCCGCCATGTAACGGCCACAATACACCCCTTCGAAGTCACCTTCTTCCGCTCGATATTCGGTCTTCTAGTTGTAGCACCGTGGTTATTCAAGCAAGGTACAAAGCCACTGAAGACCAATATTTTCCACCTGCATCTGTTGCGCGCGTTCCTGTATGCTGTCGGCACACTAAGCCTGTTTTATGCAATCAGCATTACGCCTCTCGCTCGAATTGCGGCACTGGGGTTTCTGGTACCGATTTTCACAGCGATTGGTGCCATCATATTCTTAGGCGAACGGGTTAGCGTGCGCCGATGGACAGCAATATTTTTTGGATTTGCTGGAACCTTTGTCATCATTCGGCCCGGCTTTGAATCCATCGACCTCGGCACGGCTTTACGACTTTTCACTTCACTTATCTTTGGTTTCCAACTGATATTGATGAAGGTAATGACACGAACCGAATCGAACGTCACGCTCGTCTTTTACAGTAACCTGTTGATGGCTCCGATGTTTTTGCTCGTAGCCTTGTTCTTCTGGGAATGGCCGTCTTTAGAGGACTTGGCAGTTATGGCGGCGATTGGCTTTGTAAACGCGATCGGGATGCTCATTTTCTCACAGGCGCTAAGAATTGCGGACGCCAATGTGATCATGCCGCTCGACTTTCTTCAATTGATTTGGGCTGCGGTGTTTGGTTTCATGTTCTTTGCTGAAGTGCCGAGCCAATTTACCTTCATCGGTGGCTTCATGGTATTTGCCAGCACGACATATATCGCTTGGAGGGAGCGCCAACTGGCACGTCGAGAGGAACGCAAGGATGGACTGAAGGACGAGTTGTGAGTAAGGGGTACATAAGGCCGCTCTTGCTATAAGCCGATACCCAACCGTCTTGTCATAATTTTACTATAAAGTTTAATGTCCATACTCACTGGGAAAGCGTCCGCTGCTTGGTATCCATTCATTCCTAGGCAGACACTGTAATGCCCAAATTTGGTCGCTAATAAGTCATGTTGGGGGTGTCTCTTCGGTTGCCTCGATTTGAGGGATTTTAACTAGGAGAATGAACCATGATGACCTTCGCTACTATTGCAGCCGCTTTTGGCGTGATCACCCTTGCCGCTGCTGAAATTGATAGGTTTGGAGCTGAGGCGTTAACTTCCACGACGCCTGTCCCAACCAAAATCAGGGCTACTGTTGTCACCGAGGTAACCCCTACTATTCATGGCCCCGAAAAAATGGTTATCGTTAAACCTGTTAATTCCGACTCCTCTGACTCTGTTGCCAAGGCAGTTGCAGAGATACCCTTAATAGCCGTTGTTGCAGCGAAGGAAGGTGTTTCCGAAAATCTAACCCCAACTGCACGGATTGTTATGAAGCATGGAACAGAGGAAAAAAATCTAGTCGACTGGATGGATCCAGACCCAACTAAACGCTTTGACATGAAGTTTGGAACGGACGATGAAAATTCTACTGACTGGATGAAGTAGGGATTGCAAGAATGCTGATGGGGTTTTCTCCGGTACTTGTTAGCGGAACTTAGAAGACAACTAGCTATGTGAAAGCAGTGGTCGACGGAAGACTAGTGTAAGAACGTCGCGAGCCTGACTATGGCTGACGGTCTTAGTACTGTCGCGCCGGGCAAAAAGTTTAAAGGTATAAATCCACCGGATTGGGTACGCCGTCGGGCAGTGATGCTCGGCGGCTTAACTCCATGTGTGCTTCTGCTCTCAATATGGCACGCCACCTTCGAGTGTCACTCGATAGCACAGCCTACGGCCGTTTGCTTCGGGAAAATTAGAAGCGCGGTGCATAGTGCAGCGATTATCCCAGAAGATACAGTCACCTGGTCGCCATCGATGTGTGTAGGTGAACTGAGGCTGAGTTGCGAACGACCTTAGGTCGTCCAGTAACTTAATCCCTTCTTCCTTGGACATACCGTCGACCGAAGCCTCGCGGGTGTCGAGCATGCCTACAAACAGGGATTTCTCGCCGGTTTCGGGGTGCGTACGCACAAAAGGGTGGCTCACGTCGGGCATGTTTTGCTTCTGGTCTTTTGTAAAGGGCTCGTAACCGACTGCATAGCGCGCAAATGTTGCAACTTGGCTATAATTCCAACGGAGGCCGTCCAGTTTGGCTTTAGTATCTTCGGGCAATGCATCGTAGGCCTTAGTCTGGTTGGCGTACCAAGTATCGTCTCCACCCTTCTTCGGCACTTCCTTAGCATAAAAAAACGAACCTCCGGCGGGCTCTTTCAGTTGGACGAAATCATTGTGCCAGACTTCACCGAAGCTGGTGTCCGCTCGGACACCGGTATCCTTGCCGTCTACCTTGGTATTGGAGAATACAATCACTTCCGGGTGTTCCGGGATCCATGGGTCGGCTTGTGGGCTAATTTTGAACTTACCAAACCGTTGAGCAAAGGTCTTCTGCCTCTCGATCGTCAAGTTTTGGCCGCGGAACAAAAGGATCTTGTGACGTAGCCACCCCTCACGGATTTTGGCTATGGTTTCTTCGGACTGGTCATCGGCGACGTTGACGCCAATGACTTCAGCTCCGAGAACATCACTAACTGGTTTGAATTCAATAGTCATGATCAGCCTCTTGCTTACTGACATTCGACAGGTAACCCAGACTTTTGATCGACAAAATTACTCACCCATTTCGAAACTTTACAGCCGATAAAATCCTATTCCTGAATCATCGTCGAGGAAACTAAATTATCTCTCCATACTCTCTAATTCGCATAAAATGCGTACTGTCGGCAGGTGATGATCAAGTGTCACTCTGGGCTATCGGTGGGTATTGTGGATCATAAATGTACAATCGCGTCCAACTTTTCGTTTACTTGGAATCTTCACTTTACTCAACAGCCTTTGTAGTTCTTACGGACACATTCACGGGCAAGTTTTCGTGCGGCTGAAGCATCGGATGAGGTCATCTCTTTAGCGACGATGTCTCGTAACCTAGCCCCATCCTCATTTCCGCTAGACGCAGCAATATTTCCCCACATATAGGCATAGAATTTATCTTGTATGACACCTTCTCCCGCTGCGTACATGAGACCCAAACTGGTCTGAGCATCGGTGAACCCCTGTTCGGCTGCAAGTCTCCACCACTTCACGGCGGTCTTATCATCCTGCGGGACACCCTGTCCTTTACGGTACATCGTACCTAGGTTGTACTGGGCATCGGCGAGTCCCTGCTCGGCGGCGAGCCTGTACCACTTCATGGCCGTCTTGTCGTCTCTTGGAACACCTTGTCCTTTGTAATACATTAATCCCAGGTTGTACTGGGCTTCAGCATTCCGTCCGGCAGGGTTTTGAAATTCCCGTAGAGCGGTAACGAAGTCACCACTTTGTGCGGCGATTAGACCCTTTTGTAACCGGGCGAGGTCTTGTGCTTTTTCAAGTTGGTATGGAGTCAGCTGTTTGGCAACAATGTCTCGGTATTTAAACGCGTCCTTGTACCCAAAAGATGCGGCAATACTCCACCACATATGGGCACGGACGTAGTCTTTTCGAACACCATATCCGTTGGCGTACATCACACCTAGATTGTACAGGGTATCGACATATCCCTGTTTGGCAGCAAGTGCATACCACTTCATCGCTGTCTTATCGTTCTCTGGAACACCTTGTCCGTAGGCATACATCAAACCCAGATTGTTCTGGGCAGAGGCATCCCCCTGTTCAGCAGCAAGTCTGTACCACCTCACCGCTGTCTTACTGTTTTGAGGTACACCTTGCCCTTTCCGGTACATCGTACCCAGTTTTCCTTGGGCACGGGCAACGCCCTGTTCGGCAAGGGGCTGCAATTCCTTCAGCGCGGCAGCGAAATCACCACTCTCGTATGCAACCAATCCCTTTTCGAAATCAGCGCTCCATCCAGTAGTTGAGGATACCAACAAGAGGAAAAAGGTCATCAGTTCTAGGAATATTGTCCTCATAAGCGAAGTCTGTCACGAATTAGAAAAAATAGGGAGTCTGGGAGAGAGGTAGGATATACTTCTGGTTGAGCAAGCCACTGTGTAATTTCTATGTAATTGTGCACTGACATAAAGTGAATAGCTAGCGTAGCGGATATCCGAACGTATAGGAAAACTACCACCTAAAAAATTGAAATTAAGAGATAATTAACGGAACAGAAGAGTCATGGATTAAGCTTACTTTTTAATCATAATCCGAGTGCCATTCAGAGATCGGACAGTATGAATTTTCTTGTTTCCGCCGCTTCTTCTGGGGTTATCAGGCCTTTCTCCAATAGGCGATTAAGCTTTTTTAGCCGCATCTCAATCGCATTTGGGGTTGAGGCCACATTACAACTTAGTCCTCTAAACTTTGCTTCATTAACATAAGGCATGAACAGGCTACCGGTTTCCCAGGTACGCTCCCTCTCCCCGGCGACCTTTTTTGTTGCCCGGGAGCAAACCTCCTGAGCATCACATGCTTTTAGGTTGATTGCATCACAAACAGTTTTTGAAGATGAATTTAAAGTGCTGTTTGATAGTTGAGGTTTTGAAGATTTAGCAATTAACTCAGTTGAGTTTAGATTACATTTATAGCGGGTAGAAGTGACACTGCCTTGCGCCGACAAAGTCCCTATTAACAGACCTGATTTCAAAAGTACAAGTTTCCTATTGATGTTCCGTGTCTTACTGTTCTCCATTATTAGGTCTTTAAAAATTAGGGACGTAGAGCTGGGGGTGCTTCTCTCAAATTTGTTGCTATCCAGTGTAAGACTTTTTGGCCACCATGACTCAAACACCTCGTAGCTTGTGTAACCCGAGGAATCCGACGATGTGCGTTCGCAAGTAAATGTGACTGCAAAACTGGCCGAACTAAAGCAGACAAAACCAAAAACAATAAAAAACAACAAATATCTAGTCATTTTGGTTTCCAGTCGGTTAATTAAAATTGCATCAAATCATTTTTAAATAATTTTTTGTTTAGTCGGTTTTTTATTGATCCACTTTGACCAAAGTAAGTTGCGGGACCGCATTACAGAATGCAATTTGTTACTGTGGTGGCATTGCATTTGAGTAATTCAGGTCGCTATGGTCCGAGCAAGAATGGTTCAATTTGTATTTCCAACTTCATTCACCGTGTCGAGACCTATAGCCTCTCGGAACGTACCCTCAGAATAGCTAGTACCAAAGGCCGCATTGAATTCGGCTACAAAATCAGCAAAACTGATGTCTGCTGCAAAACCAAGTGCATCATTAATTGTATCTGCGACACTTTGATCTAGGCCCACTTCAGCGACTAGATCATTGAATGTGTCACCAACTGATTTGAAACCACCAAGGTCGACCCCTGCTTGCTTAAATAACTCGAGAAAAACAGGGGTATCGAAACCTTGCTTTTGCAGCATTGCCGATATGTCGTCGGTTTCTAAACCAGCTTTAAACGTTTCCGGATCCATCTTCGATACGGAATACAACACGGCAATGGCAGCGGTTGTGCTTATACCCAAATCAAGACCAATCGCGGCACGTAAATTATTACGAATTTCGAAATATCGCTGCTTCTGTTCAGCACTAATTTGATGATTATTTGGTCGTGTTATTTCAGCAATCATGTATTCAAGATAAGCAAACACTTCCGCTATCTTGTCCGGCTTGTCCTCAAAATACCCGGGATTTTGAATGAACCGTTGAATCTTTTGTGATGTATAAGCTTGACGATCAGAATATTTGGGTAGGAAACCGTCCGGCAGGGAAGGAGGTATATACTTTGCGATAATCTTCCCTTTTTGCTGCCTATTTTTTGGGTTCGATTCTGATTGATTAAATAAACCCGCAATTCCACTTTGTTCCCGAGTCAGAGACGCAATGCGCGCCATCGCAACATCCGTGAACAAACCATCAGGATAAGTGTCTAAGTAGGCGCGATAAGTTGCAGAATCACTGCTATTTGAAATCGATTTCCAGTATTCGATTTCTACTGTGGAATTATTGCTAGGCTTGGATGTGTTATGCAAACCCTGTTTGATGACCGTCTCTTCTCCATCTTTCCAAAAACTTTTAGAGACTAATAGACCATTCTTGTCATAACCCTCCGAGTAACCGTCGAGATTTCCGTCTTTATAATTTGATAAAAAACTTAATCCACCATTTGAATGGTAGACTTTCCAAATACCGTGTCTTCTTCCTTCTTTGTAATCTCCTTCTTCCATCAAGTTGCCGTCACTAAAATACTTCTCCCATTCGCCGTTCCATTTTCCGTTTCTAAGTTCTCCCCTTATTTGAAGTTTATTGATATCCTGACCCACCACCTTCCCACTAAATGGGACATTGGTGAACTTTTTGAAATAAAGACCACTCCGATGTACTAAGTCTTCGAACATCATAGTTTCCCCCAATGCGATTATGGGGGATAAAAGGAATAAAAGCAGTATGGCCAGTTTTCTCATGGTAAGAGTCTGCCACAAGTCTAGGAAAATTAGGAGTCTGGGGAGAGTCGAATTTTTGTAATTGGAAACTTCATAAACACCTGTATTAGGATATAAAATTTAATTTTTTTAGGTTAAATACTCCTTAAATTTAAAAAGTTGGGTTAACTTGGAAAGAATATTAATAAAGTTTTGCGGAATTGATCAATGAACACGAAGAAATTCTATATTAATGGAAAATGGGTAGATCCAGTTGCGCCGGAATCACTGAATATTATTAACCCAGCATCTGAAGAAAGTATTGCTGAGATCAGTGTTGGAACACCGGATGATATCGATATTGCTGTTAATGCAGCACGCAAAGCATTTCCCTCTTATTCTAATACCTCGGTCAAAGAGCGTTCTGAAATGCTAGTATTGTTCCGTGAAATTTTTAAGAAACGCTTCAATGATATTGCCGATGCCATAAGTTCAGAGATGGGAGCGCCTGTTAAGCTTGCACGTACTGCACAGACCAGCGTCGGCCTTGGTCATCTGAAGACAGCCATTAATGTATTAGAAAATTACGAATTCGAGTATAAAAAAAATGGGTTTCTAATTCGGCATGAACCCATTGGCGTATGTGGACTTATTACACCATGGAACTGGCCTATTAATCAGGTAATGGCAAAGCTAGCACCATGTTTGGCAGCTGGCTGCACAGCTGTCCTTAAACCGAGTGAAATCGCCCCGCTATCTGCAATGATTGTTGCCGAAATTATTCATGAAGCTGGACTTCCGGCTGGTGTATTCAATCTGGTCAATGGATTTGGTCCAACTGTTGGAGAAGCTATGTCTTCACACCCGGATATCGATATGATGTCATTTACAGGATCAACGCGCGGGGGGGTTGCTGTTGCTAAAGCTTCTGCTGCTACGGTGAAACGCGTTAGTCAAGAGCTAGGAGGAAAGTCGGCTAACATAGTTATAGATGATTCAGCGTTTTCCGCATCAGTAGAAAATGGTGTAAAGCTTTGTATGAACAATACAGGGCAATCCTGCAATGCTCCGTCAAGGATGTTGGTCCCAGCTCATCGCCATGAAGAGGCGTTGACTATTGCTAAGGCTACGGCAGAAAGTTTAGTGACCGGTGATCCAAAATCAGAAGGGACAGATATTGGACCACTGGTAAGTGATGTTCAGTTTAATAAAGTACAAGACTTAATTGGAAAAGGAATCGAAGAAGGCGCCTCTCTTGTAACGGGCGGCCAAAATCGACCCGAAGGCCTAAAACGTGGATATTTTGTCCGACCAACAATTTTTGGACATGTTAGTAATAGTATGACCATTGCACGAGAAGAAATTTTTGGTCCAGTTCTCCCAATCATCTCCTATAAGGATAATGATGATGCTATCGGGATTGCCAATGACACGGAATACGGACTTGCCGCCTATGTGTCGGGCGATGCCTCGAACAAGGAATCCCTTTTGGGATTGGCCAGACACCTCCGAGCGGGTCAGGTGCACATTAACTATCAGGGTGGAGGGACGGAAGCACCATTTGGCGGATACAAACAATCCGGTAATGGCAGAGAAAAGGCTGAATGGGGGTTGCACGACTTTCTGGAAGTCAAAGCCGTAATAGGAATTTGACGAATTAGTTATGAATATTCTTGGCCTGTCCTAGATGGGAGCATGGCAGAGGGTGTGGCGGTAGAGATTTCAGCACAGGTCACCAGTAT
Organism: uncultured Flavobacteriales bacterium; assembly: GCA_964419045.1. Lineage (GTDB taxonomy): Bacteria > Pseudomonadota > Alphaproteobacteria > UBA8366 > CAVOAK01 > CAVOAK01. The sequence goes on along the minus strand of CAYQNO010000008.1, from coordinate 1,446 downwards.
TCATGCCGTGGTTTATTCTCTCCAAACCGGCGGGAATAATTTCCACATCAAAACGGTCCATCCTAAAAATATACAATACAAAATAATGAAAAAATGAATTGGTAAGTCCCAATAGATGATTTGTTGAATCCAATATCCAATAAATGATTTTGATTGATAAATTCCACGTAAACTATTTTCAATGGAAGTGAGTGGACAAGTTATTCCTAATAATGTTTCCAGTGTGATGAACACCATCAGTCCGCTATGAATTGTTCTTAATTTTGTATTTGCAGTCCAACCCCAATCAAGTTTGTAACCAACTGGTATGAGAAAAAAACCAAAAGTGATAAACGTTACAATGCAAAAATGAAAAACTAAAACAATGTCGGCAAAATACAGCATCACCTTTGTTCCAGAATACGACTAATGTTTACGTTCAGTAATAATGTGCCCAGCAGCAATTATTAGTTTAGCGCTTACCACTCAAGCGACCTATTTTGAGGTGGTCTCAAGTCACAGTGGGCACACCTTTAGCTATTTGTCGGGCCATGTACTTATAAAAATCCCAAACGGTGCCTTCGAGATTGGTTGGTCCTAGTCGATTTGCTTCTGTGTATTGGGATTTTAGCCCACGACGGACTAGTGAAAGTTGCAGCCGGTCTTCATCCATTGTCTTATCGGCGGCTACATCTGGTCGCCCCAATACTCGTTTTGTTGAATCAACCTCGTAGGATGATAGGATACACCGGTTGGTAACTTCGTCGACGCCTCTGGGTTGTAAACATAACGACGCGGAACCATTCCAGGTTATTCCGACAACATGTGAAGGAAATATCCAAAAAAACAAACTGAACTGTCCTTCCTCCACTGTGATATCGGCATGATAATTTTTCCGCTGCGGAGACTTGCGAGAGTAGTGCGACTTGTAGCCCGTATATCTTTTTCCTGATGGGATTTTCTTGCAAAGGCGTGTAGGAGTGACATCGTAAAGATCTTTGCTGTGCACGGTACTCAAATGGTAGCCCTCCATGAAGTTCTCGGCTAGGCACTTCCAGTTTGTCGGCCACACATCTTCTTTAACCAGGCTAATCATCATGTCTTCCAAGTGTCTATTTTTTACGTATGGCTCCAGGCCCTTTAACCTCGGCGCCAGCGGCTTTGCCTTGCCGTCTAAGTTGACATAGATGAAGCCACGCCAGATTTCGGTGGTCATCTCAGGCAGACGACATCCTTTGAGGTCAAACCCCGGGACCTGATCCATGTAGGGAGCCCGCAGAAGCTGACCGTCGTTACCGTAAGTCCAGGCATGATAAGGGCAGACAATATTCTTGGCGTTACCTTTGCCCTCAAGAATGACCGAGGAGCGGTGGCGGCAGACGTTTGATAGCACACGGACCTTCTTGTCCTGGCTACGTACGACGATTAAAGGTTCATCAATCAGCTCAGTAGTGAAATAGTCACCAG
>CAYQNO010000007.1:0-164135 GCA_964419045.1 uncultured Flavobacteriales bacterium | reverse complement strand
TGGTAGCGGAGGAGGGACTCGAACCCCCGACACGCGGATTATGATTCCGCTGCTCTAACCAGCTGAGCTACTCCGCCATAGACGACAAGAAAGTTTACGTACGTACGCTATGTCATACCGAAATACGGGCACCGATGCGTCCTGTCAAGTTGTTGCTACTGGTACACTTTTCGGCAATTGTGTTTTTAGTGACATAGTTTTTCAAAGTAGTTGTTTATGGAGGTTAAGCGATGGCGGCTTATTGGCTAGCACGGGCAAAGATCAATGACCCCGTCGAATATAAGAAATATACCGACCTTGTTCCAAACATCCTTAAGAAATATCAAGGCAAGATTTTGGCACGCGGTGGTAATTATCAAGTTCTCGAAGGACCTAAAACTTTCGAACGTTACGTTATAATCGAATTTCCCTCTATGGAGCAGGCGATTGCGTGCTTCGACTCACCCGAATATGTCGCAGCAGCGACCTTTCGACGGAACAAGACGGCAGGGCAAAATGAACTAGTCATCATCGAAGCGAGTGAAGCCATGTCCATATAATGTTTTAAATTTTATCCTGAAGAGGCGCACGCCTCCTACAGCGTAGGCTTACCACCTTCAACAAAACTAATCAGGCAACTTTGATGTGTTTCATTGCGAACTAGCATTTGGACTCTTAGCGATCCAACCACCACCCAATATCCGATCGCCCTCGTAAAAAACACAAGCTTGGCCAGGTGAAATCCCAAACTGGGGTATGTCGAAAGTGGTGTTCACTCTGTCCTCCTGTCTACGGCACAGCGTCGCCACTATGGGTTCCATAGTGGAGCGGAGCTTCACTTTAATTTCTATTTCTTCCTCCCCAAGAGGTGCATCGCCGAGCCAGTTAACATCTTTAAGAACGACGCCACTACATGCAAGGGCGTCACGTGGGCCGACAATAACACGGTGCGTGTCAGCCTCCAGCCTTATAACAAATAGCGGTGCCGATGATGTATCTCGACCACCAATTCCAAGACCACGGCGTTGGCCCACAGTGTAATGGATAATCCCTTTATGTTGGCCCAACACACGACCGCTCAAATCAACAATTTCTCCCGGTTCGGCTGCTCCTGGCCGCAACATCTCTACAACACTCGCATAAGATCCATTCGGAACGAAACAGATATCCTGGCTATCCGGTTTTTCAGCAACTTCAAGACTTAGACGCGCAGCAACCGCTCGAGTTTCGCTCTTATTGATCTCACCAAGCGGGAAACGCAAAAATTCGACCTGATCATTTGTCGTGGTAAACAAAAAATAACTCTGGTCTTTCGCCAAATCGGATGCTCGGTGTAGTTCATAGCCCCTATGACCTTTGATACGCCGCACATAATGGCCGGTTGCTAACGCCATACCGCCTAGATCACGAGCCATTGCAACAAGGTCGCGAAATTTGACTGTCTGATTACATCTTATGCAGGGAATCGGCGTCTCACCTCCTAGGTAGGTGTCGGCAAAATCATCTATAACAGCTTCGCTAAAGCGACTCTCATAATCGAGCACATAATGAGCAATCCCTAAACGGGCCGCAACGTTTCGCGCATCGTGAATGTCTTGGCCAGCGCAACAGGCGCCACTTCGCTGAATTGCTGCACCATGATCGTAGAGCTGAAGCGTAATCCCCACGACCTCATATCCCGCATCAACAAGCAATGCCGCTGTCACAGATGAATCCACACCTCCAGACATAGCGACTATTACGCGTGAGCCCTTGGGCAAGTCACAGCCCCCGAGATCTACAGCATCCACGGACCTCGCTCCTTGTACGTCAAATCCGCTAGTATTATGTGAATTCATACGCATAAACAGGCAATATAGGCATGTGGTAGACAAACGCAAATAGCGACATCGTCTCACGCTATGGCATTTAGTCCCATCTGCCAGAAATCACGTTCCAATCGCGTTGCTACTCGGAATGTTTCCACCAGGCCGTCGAAGCGACCCGGACCACCACGTAAGGTCATCTGACGGTCCAGCATTTCAACCTGAGCATCAGCACCAGCACCAAACTCCTCCCCAGCATATACATTAATCCAATCTTGATATGGGTTACCCTCGATAATCGGGCCCAACTCATCAACGATCAATCGACCAATCTCTGCGTAGCCAACAGCACATGGTGACAAAGCTACATGGAGATCGAGCAAGTCTCCTGACATTCCACGTTCTAAAACAAACCTAGTATAGGCAGTCGTCTCAGGGGCTTCTGGCGTTGCCAAAATATCGTTTTCGCTCAGGTCCCAATCAGCACAATATTTCAAATGTACGCCAGTTTCACCCAAGATCGCTGCCGTACTACCGGCCGCTGCCCGCATATCATCCAAATGTTCAGATTTGTATACAGCCAAGGCATAAGCACGAGCGAAATGTTTAAGAAATAGGAAATCTTGTACCAAGTAGAATCGGAACGCATCGAGCGGCAACGATCCATCAGCTAATGCGAGTACGAATTCGTGACGAGTATATTCCTCCCATTCGCTCTCGCAAGCACGTTTAAGTTGGTCATAAAGTTTTTTTCCTGTCATATGATCAGATGTCCCCGATTGAGTTTGTCATAACTGGTTATTCTATCTGGCGTTTAGTTCATTTCTGAAAGGGCCGTGCATCTACCAAGATTGCCGCGAGAATAGCAGGCTCCGTTCCATAATTGACCCAAGCGTGATTAGTTCCGCGCTGAACTACTACATCAAATTGTTTTAAAGTTACTTCGCCTTTATCGAGAAGCATAGTTACTTCACCAGACAGTAATATTATGTAGTCCACCGAATCGGTTTTATGCATGTTTGGATGCCTTGCATCAGAATCGCGCGCATTATTTGCACTCATCGCTTCGAATAGTTCAGCGGCTTCCTGTTGTTTTTCTTCGGCATTCTTTTCTTCTGTTTCAGATTCTGGTTTGATTTGAAAATAGCGGAATACAGTACCATTCGAGGGTGGCTTGAGTTCGACCGTAACGTCGGCTGCATCGACATCCTCCGTATTGCTCGCCGGCGCCGAGAATGTACGCCAGAGATCTGTCAGGCGGTCAGCTTTCGTGTGAGGTGATATGTCGTCACTGATGACAGTCGAATCACCAAACTCATCATGCCCCGTAACAATGCGTCTCACTGGCCTCAACATAGCCGGTCCCTCTTTGGTTTGCCTAAATTAAGAATTTTGGGATTGCAGACACCTATGTCAAAGCATCATGTTGTTAGTTTGTTCGGGAATCATAACGACGATACCATCAAGTGCTTCCGTCAGAATAATTTGGCAGCCAAGACGCGATGTCGCCGTCCGACCAAAAGCAAGATCAAGCATATAGTTTTCATCTTCACTCGCCTCTACGAGCTTATCGTACCAATCGTTATGTACAATGACATGGCACGTTGAGCAGGCCATCACGCCCTCACAGGCACCTTCTATATCCTCACCAAACATTTGGGCTACTTCCATGATAGAAGCACCTAACGGTGCCTCCACCTCTCTCCGACTCCCGCCTTTATCAACGAATACAAGTCTTGGCATAGCAAAACCTCGTCGAGATGTTTCTGCGCCTTTAGGTGTCCTGTACTCGACTCGATACGTGCGATGATTCCTTGCCGAGCTGTTCACCTATAACCGAGATCAGGCGTTCAGCAGCGTAATCAACTTCTTCTTGCGTTGTAAATCTGCCAAGACCAATCCTAAGTGCTGTATCAGCGACCTCTGCATCCAATCCTAATGCCTGTAAAATATATGATGGACCCAGCGATCCAGATGTACAGGCCGAACCAGTAGAAACCGATAAATCAGGTATGCCCATCATTAATGCTGCGCTATCGATGTGTGTAAAAGAAAAATTTAAATTTCCAGGAATACGTCTTTCTGAATCTCCATTGAGCGCAATATTGTCAAGCGCGGATGTTAGTCGCTCATACAGGCGGTCATGTAAAGCTTTTAGTCGCCTATTTTCCATGATCATTTCTTGTGCGGCAATCTCACATGCCAGTCCAATACCCACACATAACGGCGTTGGAAGTGTACCGGCCCTGAAACCACGCTCTTGACTCCCACCGTTAATCTGAGCCTCTATTCGAACCTTTGGACGACGCCTTATGTAGAGAGCCCCGATGCCCTTAGGTCCGTAAATTTTATGTCCAGAAATACTCAATAAGTCGACATTTTGTTCGTTAACATCAATTGGAATTTTTCCGACAGCCTGTGCTGCATCAGTATGAAAATAGGCGCCAACTTCGCGACAGATTTGACCAATTTCTTGCAATGGATGTACCACACCGATTTCGTTATTGACTGCCATAAGAGAAACCAGAGCTGTTTTTTCAGTGACTGCTTCACGCAAACAGCCAGGATCGATGTGACCTTTTCGATCCACAGGTATCCGAGTCACTTTAAAACCTTCATTTTCCAGCTGCCCACAGCTTTCCAAGACACATTTATGTTCAGTTACACAAGTTACAATGTGTTTTCGGGTGTTATTTTGTGCTTTTGCTACACCCTTAATTGCGAGATTGTTGGATTCCGTGGCCCCGGAAGTGAAAACAATCTCTCGGCTTTCAGCTCCGATTATTTTTGCAACCTGGGCCCGAGACATCTCTACAGCATCGCTTGCCTGCCACCCGTGATTATTCTGCGAGTGTGGATTACCAAACCGTGAATTGAACCAAGGTATCATGGCATCGAGTACTCGCGGGTCAACTGGCGTAGTTGCCTGATAATCCAAATAAATCAGCGGTTGCCGATCATCCTGACTGATAACATTATTCATTCGATCCGGTATGTTGACTTTTATCTCTTTCTTAGGCGGCATACACGACTCCACGATTTCGCAATGATTTATAAAACTCGATAAACTGGTCCAATTCCGCATCTATAGTTGTGGGACACAGTGATACACGAATGGCTGACCTTGCTAGTGTTTCCTCAACACCCATCGCTTCAAGGACATGGCTCGACTTTACTTTGCCAGACGAACAGGCCGAACCTGCACTAACAGCAATTCCTGCCAGATCAAGCGCAATGACCTGTGTTTCAGCAGAAACACCAGATAGACCAATACAAGTAGTGTTAGCTAATCGCATCTCTTCTTGGCCAAATATTTTGATATCATCGCCGAAGCAATCAGTGATACGGTGTTCAAATCGATCGCGCATATGGAGAATTTTTTTCCAATCCGCCAACTTCTCTCGCGCAACTAAGGCCGCCTCCCCAAAACCAATAATCCCTATTACATTTTCAGTGCCTGCACGAAATCCACGTTCTTGACCACCACCACGCAGCTGGGGTTTTAATGCTATATTGTCTTTGTAAATCAGCGCACCAGTCCCCTGTGGTCCGCCGATTTTGTGTGCACTCAAAGTCATCATATCTACTCCGAGCGACTTTATATCTACAGGGACGCGTCCAGCGGCTTGGACTGCATCACAATGCAATATTCCACCATGTTTGTGCACTATCTCCGCGGCACCTGCTACCGGTTGAATCACACCTGTTTCGTTGTTTGCCAACATGAGAGATACAAGCACTGGAGAGGGAACATCACCGATTAAACTTTCAAGTTTGACGAGATCAATAACACCTGAACTCTCGACCGGTGCAACCAGTACGTCTCTACGGCAATTGAGAACAGAATCATGCTCTATCGCGGATATAATAATTGTATTAGTGCTAACCCCAGACAACGCTAAATTGTTTGCCTCGGTGCCACCACTAGTGAATATGACTTGCTTTGAATTAGCACCAACAAGTGCAGCAACATGCTCTCTAGCCTGCTCAACTCTAATCCGCTGGGCCTGCCCGAACTGATGAACAGAAGATGGATTGCCATGTGAATCCAGCGTCGCAATTATTGCAGCTCGCACTGAATCAAGCATTGGCGCAGTCGCATTATAATCGAGATAGATATGTTTACGCATGTGTCAGTTCAAATAGGATCATATGTCAAACTAACTAACACAGATAGTCGAGTTGTTGTTTGTCTGGATGCTGCACTATTGGCTTCATTAATCGCCATAGGCATTGCGTGACACAAGAAAAATATTGGCAAACATGTTTACCCCTCAACTTCTGGGTTAGAATCCCCGTCGCCAGTTGATCCAAATTTGGCACTTGTTCGTTTGTTGTTGTCCTGGGTACCCTGAGTTTCTAACTCCTCGATACGTGCGTGAAGTCTCGTTACTTGATCCACGAGACCTTCTATGGCATGCGCTACTGGATCTGGCAGATCACCCATTGGTGTACCGTAAGGTGAAAAATCACGCTCCTGGTTTTTTGTTTTTGGAGTTACAACTCGCGCTGGTACACCAACCACTGTCACTCCTTCAGGAACGTCTTTCGTCACCACAGCATTAGCACCCACTCGAGCGCCGGCGCCAACGATGATAGGTCCAAGAACTTGCGCCCCCGACCCAACAATCACATTATTTTTGAGAGTTGGGTGCCTTTTTTGTTGCCGTTGACTATCAGAATTGACTGATGGCGATACGCCACCTAACGTCACATCATGATAAAGTGTGACGTCATCTCCGATTTCCGCTGTTTCACCGATCACAACTCCCATGGCATGATCAATAAACAGCCTATTACCTAAAGTCGCCCCAGGATGAATTTCGATGCCCGTAATAAACCGTCCCAATTGTGAAAGAAAACGAGCTAAAATCGTACAATTGTGTTTCCAAAGCCATTGAGCGGGCCGATGTAAAAGAACGGCATGAAAGCCTGGATAGCAAAGGATTACTTCCAATCGCGATCGGGCTGCCGGATCGCGGGCCATAATTCCATCAATATCTCCAGTTAAATTTCTCAACATGGACACTTTCGGCTATTGATTATCGGTAATAAACGCCAACATTCAGTATAACTTGGTACTGATGGATATTTCCAACGAGAGGACAGCACCACCTAAGTTTGCACTGCTGGGATATATTGTTACTAGCCAATGATGACAAGTATTGAAGCATATTTAGGATAATCCCGCAAAGAGGGAGAGATAGTTAAACGTTCGTTCAAATAGAAATCCAACGTATTCGGAAAGTTATAGCCAATAACTGGAGAGCAAATGCCTGAAGTTATATTTACCGGCCCTGAAGGGCGTATCGAAGGACGTTACCAGCACAGCAAGAAAAAAAACCCCCCCATTGCTTTGTTTTTACATCCGCACCCACTATACGGTGGGACCATGAACAATAAGGTCGTGTACACACTATTTCATGCATATGCGAGGCGTGGATTTTCTTGTCTACGATTTAATTTCCGCGGTGTTGGACGATCACAAGGAACATTTTCACGTGGTGAAGGCGAACTATCAGATGCGGCAGCGGCACTAGACTGGTTACAAACATACAACGCCGACGCGGGACAATGCTGGGTAGGCGGATTTTCATTCGGAGCCTGGATTGGTATGCAGCTTTTGATGCGTCGACCTGAGATCACCGGATTCATTTCAGTTGCGCCTCCGGCAAACATGTACGATTTCAGTTTTCTAGCGCCTTGTCCCTCTTCCGGTCTGATCCTCCACGGGGGAAAAGACGAAATCGTACCAGCAGAGGCAGTTGAAAAATTAATCGAAAAACTGCGAACGCAACGCGGTATCACAATAGATCATCGTACTTTATCAGGCGCGGACCACTTTTTTCAGGGTCATATGGATTCCGTAGATAAAGAACTCGACGACTATCTAGACGTGGCACTAGTCGCTGCCGATAATAAGGCTGGTTAGAACTAATGCTCAACTTTTTCGGGTGAAAAATTGACCTCCACAAGTAGGTCTTTCAACACCAGTTGTACTCGGGAATGTCAGTGGCAGATTTCTTAAAGACCGCACGGCAAGGTAGGCAAATGCCAACGCCTCAAGTGCGTCTCCATCCCATCCCACGCTTTCTGCCACTGATACTGGTGCTTCGAGTCGATCAGCTAATGCGGCAACCAAAATAGGATTGTGGCGACCACCACCGGCTATAATCCACTGCTTTGGCGGTTTTGGAAAATGCTTCGTGCTTTGAGCAACTGCGGCGGCCGAAAAGGCCGTGAGCGTGGCTGCACCATCAGAAGTAGATAAGTGTTGCGCTGGCTTTGGATCGATTTCACCTCGATCCATAGATTTCGGAACGGGACGGTTGAAATAGGAATGCGATAGCAATTCGGCAAGAACATCTTCATTAACGTTACCAATAGAGGCCAGTTTGCCTTGTGCGTCATAGGGTCTCCCGTCTTTTTCTCGAACCCAATCGTCCAGTAGCGCATTTCCCGGCCCTGTATCGAACGACATCAGCACATCGTCCATACCTATCCATGTTACATTCGCGACCCCACCAAGATTAAGTATAGCTAACGGACGTTTGAGGTCTTGTGACAATGCCAAATGGAATACTGGTGTAAGAGGAGCACCCTCACCACCAGCCGCGACATCCGCACTACGGAAATCTGCCACAACATCAATGCCCGTTTCTGCTGCGAGCAGCGCAGCGTCACCAATTTGCCACGTTTTTCCAATTTTAGGTTGATGAAAGAGCGTTTGGCCATGAAATCCGATTATGTCAATTTCTGAAGCTAGTTTTCCTTCTCGTGCTAAGAGACTTTTAACAGCTTTAACATGCTTGAGCGTCAGAGCGTGTTCAATTGATCTGATCTTATCAGTGTAGACTTTTGAAGCTATGACAGTCCTGATCTGCTCACGAAAGATAAAATCGTAAGGTAACGTTAGTGAACCCAGCATATTAACGTTACGCTCACCATCGGTCATAATTAGCGCCGCATCGACACCATCGATAGATGTGCCACTCATAAGACCTAGTGCTAACAAAGTATTATTACCGGTAAATACTGCGGTAGTTGTCATTACAATTAAACATTATTCTGACATCTCTGGCCACATTCTGCCCCCATGTCGTTGTCGCTCCACAACGTTTCATGATAAACCGGCTGCGAAAGAATTCAGCATCTGAAAATTAGAACATTTAATATATTACATCCGATTAATTATGGCGCGCCTTAAATCAGAATTTTTAAACTCGTTAGTGAACAGAGGCTTGGTACACCAGTGTACTGACCTTGAAGCGCTTGACACAGTTGCTTTCAACAACGCGCCAATAATCGCTTATATCGGATTTGATGCAACTGCGGACTCACTCCATGTAGGTAATTTAATTCCAATTATGTTATTGCGTTGGCTGCAGCGTACGGGACATAAGCCGATCGTACTTATGGGTGGTGGTACAACCAAAATAGGCGATCCATCTTTCCGCGATGAAACTCGAGGTCTTCTCAAGGCGGTAGAAATCGATCGAAACATCGCGAGCATAAAGGGAGTATTCAGTAAGTATCTCTCATTTGGTGATGGACCGACTGACGCTGTCATGATCAACAATGCTGACTGGCTGAACAAGCTCAACTATATCGACTTTCTGCGCGATTACGGCCGTCACTTCTCAGTTAACCGCATGTTGTCTTTTGATTCTGTGAAACTCCGGCTGGAACGTGAGCAATCACTCAGCTTTCTAGAGTTTAACTACATGATACTGCAGGCTTATGACTTCCTTGAATTGTCGCGTCGTTATAACTGTAAGTTGCAGATGGGAGGATCAGACCAGTGGGGTAACATCGTCAACGGTATCGAACTTGCACGTCGAATCGACAATAGCCTAGTCTTTGGTCTAACCACACCACTTCTGGAAACAGCGTCAGGCACTAAAATGGGCAAAACCGCTGAAGGTGCGGTATGGCTTAATGAGGAACGCTTATCTTCATACGACTACTGGCAGTACTGGCGTAACACAGAGGATGCAGATGTAGGTCGATTCTTGCAACTCTATACGGAACTGCCGCTAGATGAGATCGACCGCCTGAAGGTGCTAGAGGGCAGCGAGATTAACGAGGCAAAAATAATTCTGGCAAACGAAGTTACAACTTTGTGTCACGGCATGGATGCTACAAGAGCCGCAGCGAAAACTGCTCAGGACGTCTTCGAGCATGGTGGTGTAGGAGAAGAATTACCCTTTGTTGAAATTCGTGAATCAGAACTAAACGCTGGCATAAACGCCTTCGAGCTTATGCATCGCTCCGGGCTCACAAGAAGCAAGAGTGAAGCACGAAAACTAATCCGCGCGGGCGGGGGGCGTCTCAACGGAAAAGTGATATCAGATGAACACCAAATTGTAACCATTGACAATTTGTCTGAAACTGGCGTGATCAAACTCTCGGTGGGCCGAAAACAGCACGTACTGATCCGACCAAAATAATGTGTGGTGCACCTGGTGCTGATTTACCAAACTTCTAATTATCGGATGTTGTGCTTTCCGTACCCTCATTGGTCTCGTCAGGAATTATAGGGACAACGTTTTCACTTTTACTATTCTCTTCACCTAACAACCCCAAAAGCGAACGCAAAAAACCGGGGGCAAGTGCCAATAGGGGGTTAGCAGTAATCGTTGGATTCTCAATCGACCCCCTCACCTTATAAGTTGCTGCAAATACCCCTTCATCCTTACCTCCAGTCAACAACCGACCGAGTACCGGAATTACGCCCAACACCCTATTAATCGTATACGCTGGAATTATAGTTCCTTTAATATTGACTGTGTCTTGATCAAGATCAAAAGACCCCTCTACGGTAACGCCGATTGAAGAACCATAGGTGCGCGTATTACTAATTTCTAGTTTACCCTGCTGATAACTAAAATCACCATCTAAGGTTACAAACTCAAGTCCTCCATGCTGACTTAGTGCTGAGAGAATCCCGGTCAAGGATGCTACCTGAAGAAGACGTGCCAGCGCTGGCGCCTCGATAAGCCGGTAATCGGTTACCTTAAAACTACCAACCATCGGCTCAACGAGAGATGCGCGTGTGCCGGTTAACACGAGTGCACCATTTTGAGCGCGATCAGTCCAGTTCAGTGAATTTAATGCCTGACCTGCATCATCCGACAGAATTCGTAGACTATATCCAGTTTCTACCGGCTGATAGCTTAATTCAAGCCGTCCGCCATTTCCTACTTCCGCATCAAAGATAAATGCTTGCCAATCTTGACCATCGTAGCGACCATTAGCGGAGACATTGGTCAGACGACGATTCGGTCCATCGGTAACTTCATCAATATTTGCCTGGATAACAATCGGCACACCTTGCCTATCTGCGGTATAAGGCACATCAGGCAACTGGCGCCTCTTTAACCATTGAGCCACATCAAGTCGCTTTCCATCCAGTACAATCCGGTAGCCACCCTCGGGTAGCGCGTCTACAATTGCGCTAATATCGTTTCCAGCAAATTGAAGTTTATCGAATTCTATGTGAGAAATCCCAGCAAGATCGGGCTTCGGAACAATGCGCGCTAATACATTCAAATCCCCTGAATCAAGAGAAAAACTTTTGATATCGATTAGTCCGTTAGGTTCTGTAACCATAAATAATTCAAATTTACCTTGTTCCCGAGATCGCTTTCGCCAATCAATCGGTCCGATATCCACCACTGCCTGTGTTATGTCACTATCCACAACCAGAATACTGCTGCCGTCACTATGTTCAGTTAAATCAATGTCGACATAAATCGGTCCAGTCAGAAATGGAATCGAAATTATCCCGACTAAATCTCTTTCTCGATCGTTGACCTTTCCCCTCAAGCCAATCCGACTTCGTATGTCGGATTCAGGGTCAAAATAGGTTTTCCAGAACAATGTCGCCTGAACACCATTGAGACGAACTCTTCCTTTAGCCTCTATACCTTCGTTATCCGCGTGAAATTTTAAGTCCCCGTTCGTCAGCGCTAGCCCATAAGATGTTTCATTAATCGTAGTGTCAGTAATTCTCCCATCGGCACTAACCGCTATTTCTTCTAAAACGAGGCTGTTCGATATTGGAAAATCAAACTTAACGTGTGCATCCATTTCGCCTTTTATTTTTTGCGGATCCAACTCAAAATCATCACTTAATGCAATAGACCCCTGATCAAGTATTGTGGCAACCGTTTCGACTGGGCCACGAAGATGCAGATTGATAGTGACTCGTTCATCGCTAACTGCCGGACCATCAAATTTGACAGATGCATTCTCTATCCTAATGTCCTGCAAGTACGCTCTGGAGATATCAATATTGAACTGATCGTTCCTAAAAGTAACTACGCCATCTACATCGGTAAAACTTGGAAGGCGACTGTGGTAATTGATGCTCGTACCCTGCACATTTATTGATCCGCCTATCGATTCGATATCAATGTTTTCTAGGTCACCACCGATTAGTCTTGCTGTCAGAGAGAGATCAGTCTTGGAGACGAGACCACCCACAATATTCTTTGTTACCCATTCTCTCGATTTAGGCATTATGGCGTCAGGCCACAATTCTTTAACACTGTGAATCTGAATTTCACTGAGGCCAATTCCGAATTGTACTTGAAAATCGTCATGGAGCTTAGCAGCTGACCCTTGGAACATAATGGCCGGCCCTCCAAGTTCAATTCTTGAATCGTCAATGCGTAATCGCGACATGTCGTCGATCATATCTCCGCGCAAACGCATTCCCGTGATGGCAATTGGTTTTGAATAATACGACGGGAGATCTAACACACCGGCACCGGCACTAATGTCAAATTTAATTCTATCTATACGTCCTCCTGTTGTTGCTTTGAATTCGACGTTACCATCTAGCCGTGCTTTGACTGAATTCAGTGGTATCATCGGAGCCAGTCGCGATATCAGTTCTGTAAACTCGGTAATTTGAAAATCTTGGAACCGTATTGTTCCATTAATTTCTATTCCATCATTTGCCAAGGCTGCTTCGCCAGCGAGTCGTCCTTGAAGGCTGTCTAAACTAAACGCTAAGGAATTGAGCTGACCATTGGCCTGCATCTGAACTCCAAATGATCCGCTCACTGGCATGTCCACAACCGATAGCAATGCCAGCCGAGGAGCTCCATTGGCGATTAATGCTGGGTTAACGTCTCTAAATCTAAAAGCTAACGATATAGTATTACCAAGCCGGTCAAAGCTCATTTCGCCTGTTATCCGACTTTGTTGCCCACCAACTTCAAAATATAGGTCGGCATCTACACCAAGACCAATTGCGTTTCTTTGAAGTACTACATTTGTCAGGGGAGCACGCCACGATACACCAAGCATCCTATCATCAAATGTAAGGTCAGCACCAAGCACGCTGACGCTCCTCAAGTGGCTTAACGGACGATCAATGTCGGCAGGTCCCAGCAACTGATCAATCAACCGCTCAACGATGCTATTGAAACTAGTTTCACCTCCCTCGGAATCACTGATAAGTCCGAATACAACTCTTCCTTCACGTGAACGGATTACTGAAACTTTCGGTGCAATAATATCTAGGCTAGTAGGAGTTACCGAACCACGAACCAATGCTCTTAAAGAAAACCCAATTGATACTTCTGGCAGCGTTACCTCTATACTGCCACCTTCTCCCTGTATGGTAACATTGTTAGCACGGATATCTACTGCTCGTTGCCAGCCAGCCCAGGTAAGGACAGTATCTTCCACTCGAATAGTGTATGAATCATCGACGCTATCGAGCGCACGTTCAACGATAGGCGTGAGGAAGGTAAGAGAAATTGGACCGCTAGAAAGAAACCACGCACCAATCCCCATCAGGATTACCAAACCCGTGAGCAAGCCTGCTAAAAGTTCGAACAAAAATATCGACGTACGACGAATCACAATTTAAGTGTATTCCTCTTAATTCGTTGGCATCATAGACACATCATATTGTTATCATAGCCCTTTGGTCCAACATCTGTGACAGAACCTATTTTCACTTTTGATACAACCGTTCTACCGCCTTGCGGTAATTTACAACGCTCGGCAACAGGCCTGGAACGCTGGAAGCAATCAACACAAGAATATAGTGCTATAGCGGACCGTGTTGCGAATGTTTCCGAAAACCCAATAGGGCGGAAACTTTTGGGATGCATTTTTGGGAATAGTCCATTCCTCGGCCAGTCGCTGCTGCTAGATGCAGAATTCGCTTGTAATTTATTTGAATACGGACCTGATACGACATTTGACATTATTATTGAAAAATTAGGTCAAGAAGTAAGAGGTGAAAAGAGGACGGCCAAAATTATGAAGGCCCTTCGCAAGGCCAAACGACGTATAGCATTAACGACCGCAGTAGCAGATTTGACAAAACTGTGGAACCTCGTAGAGGTGACCGCAGCACTTAGTGAATTTGCTGAGTTGGCGCTTTCCCTTGCAACCGCGCACGTATTGCAGGGCGCTCATGTTTCTGGAGATCTGCCTCTTGCAAATGCGACAGCACCAGAACGCGCGTCTGGATTGTTTATTCTAGGTGTGGGCAAACTCGGTGCCAAGGAACTCAATTACTCCAGCGATATAGACTTAATCGTATTTTACGACCCAGAGAAGATTCCCCTTAAAACACCTAAAATGCTCGCAAAAACATTTGTGAAGGCTACTAGACAAATCGTTCGGATTATGAACGAACGTAATGCCGACGGTTACGTGTTCCGCACTGATCTGCGCTTACGCCCCGACCCGGGCACTACATCTGTGGCCGTCTCAACCCCTGCTGCTGAAGCTTATTACGAAAGCGTAGGCCAAAACTGGGAACGAGCTGCCTTGATAAAAGCTAGGGTAGTAGCAGGTGACCAGCAAACGGGAGAAACTTTCCTTAATGCGCTACGTCCTTTCATTTGGCGCAAACATTTAGACTTCGCAGCTATTGAAGATATTCACTCGATCAAACGCCAGATCACAACACATCGAGGTGGCGGGCTTATTGAAGTGTCCCGTGACAACCTCATGGGCCATAACATTAAGGTCGGACGTGGTGGTATCCGTGAGATCGAATTTTTTACACAAACTCAACAACTCATTTGGGGCGGCCGTATACCTGAATTAAGGGGTAGAGAGACCATCGAAACACTTAACCAACTAGCTAAATTCGAAAAAATCTCAAATGAGACTAAAACCGAAATGATTGCCGCATATGAATATCTCAGACGGCTCGAACATCGATTACAAATGATTAATGACATTCAAACACACAGCTTACCCAAAAATTATACTGCACTCACAGCTGTTGCAAAATTTATGGGTTATCATGACGTCGAGAATATGCTCGATGATCTAAGCCATCATCTTGTTTGTGTTGAACGGCACTATGAGCAGTTGTTTGAAACTGCATCGGATTTAGGGGGTGAAGGATCACTGGTTTTCACTGGTAGTGATCTAGATTCTGATACCGTCACCACACTGGAAGAAATGGGATTCAAAGATGGCACTTCAATTTCTTTCGTCGTCCGAGGCTGGCATCATGGCCGCTATAGAGCTATGCGGAGTACGCGCGCGAGAGAATTGTTAACAGAACTTATGCCACGACTTTTGGAGGCCCTCGCCCGAACAACTAATCCAGACGTAGCATTAGCAAATTTCGATAAGTTTCTCGCGACTCTGCCAACAGGGGTGCAATTGTTTTCCTTGTTTTACGCAAATCCAGCTCTCCTTGACCTAGTAGCTGAAATCATGGGTAGTGCGCCAAGACTTGCAAATCGTCTAAGTCACCAACCAATTCTTTTGGATTCAGTTCTTTCATCAGAGTTCTTCGAACCTCTGATAAATAATGGCAATCTAGCAACAGACCTTGATCGTATGCTGGTCCAAGCAACCGATCATCAGGACGTGCTCAATTTCACAAGACGTTGGGTAAGCGATCATGAGTTTCAGACCGGTGTTCAGGTCTTACGCGACCGCTGCAGCTATGAACAGTCGGGGCAGGTGATGGCAAACCTTGCAGACGTGGCAATACATGCCTTGAAATGTAGTGTAGAGGATGATTTTGCTAAACGATATGGACGAGTTCCCAGTGGAGAATTAGCAGTCATTGCATTGGGAAAACTTGGTAGTCAAGAACTTACAGCCGAATCTGATCTCGATCTCGTATTCGTGTACCGCTATAACCCAGACGTAGAAAAATCTGACGGAAGTATTCCTTTGTCACCAGCCGCCTATTTCGTAAGGCTAAGCCAAAGACTCATAGGCGCAATTACTTCGTTAACCTCCGAAGGGCGCCTCTACAAAGTAGATACGCTTTTAAGACCATCCGGCGCTTCCGGACCCATCGCGATATCCTTTGATGGATTTATGAAGTATTTCTATGAAAAGGCTTGGACTTGGGAGTACATGGCACTCACCCGAGCACGCTTGATAGCAACACCAGCCGCGCTGAATGCTAGGTTAACAAGCGCTATATACGCGTTACTTACACTTAAACGTGATACTGATCGTCTCGTAATAGAGATAGCAGATATGCGTCGTAGAGTAGCGAAGGAACATCCATCACCATCTCAGTGGGACATAAAATATCGGCGCGGAGGATTAATGGATATAGAGTTTATTGCTCAATATCTACAGTTGCGATACGCCCCGGCTGACGCGACGGTACTTTCAGTAAGCACCAGCAGTGCATTAAAAAAATTAGCGTTAGCTGGTCATATAGAGTTGCATGTTACCAACGATCTTTTGACAGCATTAAGTTTGTGGCAACACCTGCAGGGAATATTGCGTCTGACTCTTGCTGAAAATTCTGATGTTGAAGCTGCTCCGCATGGTCTTCACCCTGTACTGATAAGAAACACAAAGGCGAAAAGCTTGAGCGGCCTTAAAGACGAAATGGATAATGCAGCACATCACGTTATAACTCATTTTAAACAACTGATAGATGAGCCAGCTGCTGCCGCTCGAGACATTCTTGACGCAGAAAACAGCTATATTTAAACACGTGGGAACTAACGTCGGCAGTACACCCGAAAGAATCAATAAACACTCCACCACGAATCGGTGCCTTATACATGTTTGATAGCAGCTCCAAGTGTTTTCTCGGAGAAAGCTGGCATGGTGGTAATCCGACCATATCCTTTTTTCGCGTACCAAATTGAAAATGTCAGCATTGCCTCTGTGTTGGGAGCATCCACAATGTCCACAAAATCGTAGGCACCCTGGGTATAATTGACCGATTCCAGCTTGATCTTTAGTTTTCTAAGCATTGACTTAGCGCCCTTAGTTCGCTGAACTTGGCGCGATGCCCAATCTGCACTCAAGTTTCCGAGCAAAACATATCGCATGATAATTACTCCTTGTGTAATTAATGTGTTACATCGTTGACTCTCGATAGTTCACACTTTGAGATTGTCTGATTTACATTGACCGAATGAGCATTACCGGTTCATCTGTCTGAACCAACACGGGCGGACAAAGCAGCTTCTATAAACGGATCAATATTTCCGTCGAGAACGCCTTGCGCATTGCCTTGTTCCACACCAGTTCGTAAATCTTTCACCATCTGATATGGGTGGAGGACATAGGAACGGATCTGGTGTCCCCAGCCAATATCCGATTTTGACTCATGAGCCGCTTGGGCTTCTTCTTCACGCTTCTGTAGCTCAAGTTCATAGAGCCTTGCACGGAGCATTTTTTCCGCCGTCGCCCGATTTTTGTGTTGGGAACGATCACTCTGACATTGAACAACTATGCCAGTCGGGGCATGTGTCATGCGCACGGCACTATCAGTCTTGTTTACATGCTGGCCGCCGGCTCCACTCGCGCGATAAGTATCTACACGGACATCCTTGTCGTTAATTTCGATATCAATTGTATCATCAATAACTGGAAACACACCCACCGATGCAAAACTAGTGTGGCGACGTGAAGAAGCATCGAATGGCGAAATCCGTACTAGCCGATGAACGCCACTCTCAGTGCTCAGCCAACCGTAAGCATTGAGACCGCTAATTTTTACAGTAGCTGACTTTAAACCCGCTTCTTCGCCATGCGATTCCTCAAGTAATTCGGTCTTGTAACCACGTGATTCCGCCCACCGCAGGTACATGCGAAGCAACATTTCCGTCCAGTCCTGTGATTCCGTTCCACCTGCTCCCGCATGAACTTCGACATAGCAGTCGTTTTTATCAGCTTCACCTGCAAGCAGACTTTCCAGATGGCGTTTTGCAACGACTTCGTGAAGAGCCATCAATGCTCCTTCAGTCTCTTTAACAACTTCTTCATCGCCTTCGGCTTCCGCCAACTCAAGCAAAGCAGTGCTTTCTTCTAATTCGCGCTCAAGTCTGACATAGCCGTTGAGAGCCGCACCCAGCCGCGTGCGTTCCCGCATCGTCTTTTGTGCGTTCTCGGTGTCGTCCCAAAAATCTGAACGTTCTACGGCCTCATCAAGTTTGACTAGTCTAGTTTTGGAGCCTTCCAGGTCAAAGATGCCTCCTCAGCAGTTCCAACGACTGCTTAATTTCTTCAGTTGCTAACAGAATTTCAGCACGCAACAGATAATTCCCATCAAGTTAGACTCTTTTTCAATTCAAAAAACTCACTAATGTCTCAGTAAAATGACATAACACTTAAACTATCATCAATTTAAACATCAGATAATGGAGTATGATATCAACGTCTCCGTGCTTGACGACACTTATTCAGCAGAATTTTTTGATTAAACGGCTATATTCCTCGGTATCACGACCAGTACCTTCTCGCAGAAAGGTTTCACGCATCTCAAAACCATTACCCGGATGCGCTATCATTTCCTCAGGCGGTGTTGGTTTGGTAACGCGTGGCCAATTATGAGGCTGTGGTGCTGCGCCTTCCATGACAGCCTGCATGGGATCATCCTCACACATCGCTGGTGGTTTGATCACATCCATACAGTTCCACGAAATTTCTAGTGGTATATTGTTCGGGTCAAAAAAATATATAGACCAAATTGTGCCGTGATCGACAGCGCCGGTAACCTCCACATCAGCCACCTCTAACCGATCTTTGAAATAGAACAACTGTTCCCTAGTTTCGACTGTGAAAGATACATGGTCAAAACCCAACGGTTTGGTGGTAGGTGATCCATGAAATTTTCGCTCCATAGGTCTTGCTCCAGCATATTCAAAAAATGCTACCTGAGCTTCTCCAAACTTGAAGAAGTAATGGCGGAATCCATCATGCCCCACGCCCGAATTCAGTTCCATTTCAAGCAAATCACGATAAAAACGGATACTTTTCTCCATATCGTCCGTAATAAACGCCAAATGATTAATCCCGGACAGCATTTGTATCTCCCTTTTCACTTCCGATAAGAATTATCGCATCCACCGGAAACCTAATCATAGAGCTAATTATCGTTCAAATAAATATTAGGAAAACAAGTCACAATAAATCAAACTTCATGAAGTGATTGCGTTATTTGTTACTAATCTATCACTACGTATAGAAATAACCGCGTGTGCGATAACAGCAGTAAGGACAAATGTACCTCCCAAAAGGGTATACAACCGTGGAACCTCGCCCACAAAAACCCAAACCCATAACGGCCCTAGCACAAACTCAACAAGAATAAGTAGCATAAGTTCAGCGCCGCGCAAGAACCGCGAACTCCAGACAAATAGGATATGCACAATTGTCGATACACAACTGCCCCAAAAAACACATATAGCAAAATCATGCCACGAGATAAGAAAATCTCCACTGAGGATAAATGCTGCAAATATCGTGGCAATGGTGGAGCCGATAACGACCGATGGAAGCATGTTAGTCGTGCGGCCACGCCTTAAAAGAACAACGAAGCATGAAAAACAAAAGACAGTAAAGAGAGCTAACACATTGCCTAATAACGATCCCGCCGCCAATCCACCGCCAACCATAATGACGATCCCTGCAAGCGCAAGTCCCATAGCCCACCAAGTGCTCCTGCGTACTGGTTCTTTTAACCAGACCCATGCGAGAACTGCCGTAATAAATGGTGCTGCACTGAGAATAAAAAGCGTATTGGCAACAGTTGTATTCACTAGGGCAAGTATAAAGCATGTGGATCCGACACCCATCACGAACCCGGCTATAACACCAAAGACGCCGATTCCCTTGAATTCCATGGCGAACCGTCGTCGGAATCGTAGTGCCAAATATACTATAAGACAAATTGTCAACGTTCCTTGACGGTAAAATAGCACATGCCATGGGCCCGCCGTTTCAACTGACCTTAACAGGAGTCCGCCAATAGAGTTTATAGTGCTACTTATTAGCACTAGAAAAACGGCAAGACGGTAATGTCCGCTACCTATTAAATTGCCCACTTTAGCTGGTAGCACGGCCATTATCATACAAATCCTTCTGATCAGAAAAGTTTGTCTTTTGAATTCAATGCACCACAAATTTTGTTTTAATATAAATAATACAAAATTTATCCAAGGGAATGTCCATACAAGTTAGTATGGAAATACTGCCCCATACCTTGCCTCTCCATCGTTCACAAGAGGTAAAAAAATTCTCTTGGCCGAAATTAGGGAAGATCGGAAGCACTAGTCACTGATTTAATACTACAATCCGACGTCAGTGGTAATTCAGTAGCATAGACTTAAGCCGAGGCAGATTTAAATTAAGCAGTCAAATTATTTAAAGATTGTCCGCAATACCTACATTGATAACTTTAACACCTAATATATCGCTGAGTGGTCTGAGTTTGACTTGAACGAGCTCTACTTTTGCACAAAATATCTACACCATGTACCAGATCGCTTCCCGTAATTTGTTAAGGGCAGCAATATACCGTCCACTCAGAATCACCAGTTACACTGCGCGCGCATCACACGCACATTATCGGTAGCTGCTTAAAGCTACCAAATAACCAATATTGGCACGCACTACCCCTCCCCAGTCGAGCAAATCAGCAAAAAAAAAGACTGATTACAATCACTCGTGGTTCCACGAACACTTTTCTTTGTACCTTCACTCAGATCGCGGGAGACCTGGGCCCTGATACTCTAACACAGAAAAACAGCGCCTTATTCGGCGTCAGTAACGCTTGTAGCGTTCAAGCCTTTCGGTGTGGACTCCATCTCAAAGGAGACTTTTTGGCCTTCCTGCAGAGTATGCATCCCAGACTGTTCGACGGTCGTTACATGCACGAAAACGTCTTTGCCACCATCTTCCTGTTCAATAAACCCGAATCCCTTGGTCGGGTTAAACCATTTCACTGTACCCATCCCCATGACTCTTTACCCTAAGTGGTTAAACCAAATAATACAGTTCCGTGAACCAAAACAATATCACAGCCTGCACCATGTCGCTTCAAGTCGGCATAGCAAAACCAAAGTTTTTGAGCTACCACCAACGGCGACATGCGAAAGATAGAGCGCACTTTCCTTAAATTCAAGCATTCCGACACCTTCTTATCTCTAGACACTACTCATCGTATCGGCCAAATATGCACTTCTGAGCACAAATTGAATATAAAATTTACTCTATAAATACTCTCAAAAATTAAATTCTGTGGATATTTTTAATCGTCCACTACTGCAATTTACCCATAAATCAACAGGAGACTTGCAACACATAAGCTCTCCAAGAAATCGGTATATACATTCAGAAGTCATCTAGTCTTGAACAATCCATGGTGATATTTGCCCTGAGCTTAAACAATCCTAGACGGCTTAATTGGCGTCATTAATAATCAAATAGTAATGCATTACGACGGCCCACCAACCATCATAAGAACCTCTAGTAATCTACGGGGCATGTTATTCATGCTTTTCTCCACCGTTGGCTTTTCCACCGTAACCGGAATAATCAGACATTTGTCAGTCGAACTGCATCCTTTTGAAATTGTCTTTTTTACATCAATTTTTGGATTCCCCGTGATCGTACCATGGCTTATGAGAAAGGGCAGTCAACCGTTTCATACAAAACACCTTCTTTTACATTTCATACGCGTTGTAATGGGAGTTACCGCTATGATGTTAGGCTTTTTCGCTATTAGCTTTACACCTCTTGCTTTGGTAACTGCACTGAATTTTTTGTCGCCTATCTTTACAGCCATCCTTGCCAGCCTTTTCTTTCACGAGGCTATGAAGTTACGCCGGTGGACCGCAATAATTATCGGATTTACCGGAACACTAGTTATATTACAGCCAGGTATTCAGCCGATCGAATTTGGAGCTATACTTATGCTAATTGCAGCGCTATTTGGTGGCACGGCAATGCTTTGTATTAAATTACTGGGACGTAATGATAGCAGTGTCACAATTACATGTTATGCAGTCGCGTTACGTTCTCCGCTTGCCCTAATTCCTGCTCTTTTCGTTTGGCAATGGCCCACTTGGGACCAATTTTTCTGGCTTGGTACTACAGGAATAATTTTTACTGCATCTACCATGAGCCTAGCCCAAGCTTACCGTGAGGCAGATGCCAACGTTGTAGCGCCTGTATTTTTTTTCCAACTAATTTGGACAGCAGCAATTGGCTACGCGTTTTACGCTGAAACCCCAGCAATATACACATGGATCGGAGGAGGCATGATTTTCGCTAGTACGACGTACGTTGCTTATCGCGAAAGAATTGTCAATCAGAAAATAGACTCACCTACCTTACCTACTACCTAGTCTATTATTGGAGAGTCTTTAATCTTCTTCGCCTTGGGTAATGTATAGCGGTGATAGTCAATTAAGTTGCGATGATCGGTATCTTTTAATTTATAGTGATCAATAGAGCCCTGCCGCAGTTGATGAAACATCAGCGGTACCAACCGCCTCTAAATTGTCGCTTGATCCATCAATCAGAACTGACGTTCCGTTCGGCTCGTTACCAACTTTAAACACTTCAAGAATGACTTTTTTATCGTTTGCTCTTGCGGGCTGACCTGTCTCCATATTGATTCGAACATGTCTGACCCCTGAAGGAATGCGAAATGGTATCGCCGGCCTACCAAATAACGCATTTTCCATAAAGTCCCTAAACATTGGTGCCGCTACCGACGATCCTGTCTCTTTCCGCCCCAGTGGTCTAGGGTGATCGAATCCCGCAAAAATGCCAACCGCTAAGTCAGGTGCAAACCCAATAAACCAAGTATCTACACCGTCATTGGTTGTACCTGTCTTGCCTGCAAGTGGCTTTCCAACAGCCCTAACTTTTCGACCTGTTCCCCTTTTTACTACGCCCTCAAGCATCGTTACTACCTGATAAGCGCTGGTCGCATTTACCACCTGGTCACGAATATCATGTAGCTGAACCGTAGCCTCTCTCCTCCATTCTAGACCCTGACAACCGTGACAATCGCGTTTATCATTGCGAAAAATTGTTCTACCGTGGCGATCCTGAATTCGGTCGATAAGTGCTGGTTTTATGCGCTTTCCACCATTGGCTATCATCGCGTACGCAGCAGTCACTCTCAAAAGCGTCGTCTCACCCGCGCCCAGTGCCATTGATAGTTGATTTGGCATGCTGTCAACTAGCCCGAAACGCACCGCATATTCGGCCACTTTCGGCATTCCAATCCGCTGAGCTAAGCGCACTGTCATCAAATTTCTCGACTTTTCGACACCAATACGCATTGGTGACGGTCCGTAGAATTTTTTTGTATAGTTGGCTGGTTTCCACTTCCCTAGGCCGGGCCCTTGATCAAGCACAAATGGGGCATCTAGTATGCGGGTTGAAGGAGTATAGCCATTATCAAGCGCTGCTAAATACACAAACGGTTTGAACGCTGACCCTGGTTGGCGCCATGCCTGGGTAGCACGATTGAATTCACTGACCTCAAACGACATGCCACCAGTCATCGCTAATACTCGGCCAGTATGAGGGTCAAGTGCTACGATGGCTCCATTGATTTCTGGTACCTGATGTAGTGCATATGTATCGGGTGGGTATTTTACAGTTTGGCCATTCCTAGAATCCGTTTTTTCGAATACTGGATGAACCAAAATTACGTCTCCAATCAGCAGTACGTCAGATGGCTCCTTTACTGGCGGCCCAAGCTGCTCGTAGTCATGCCAAGAACGCGCCCACTTAAGCTCTTCGAGCGGAATACGTCCTGTTTTCCCCGTCAAGAGACCAATCTCAGCACCTTTGTTATCGGTAAATTTGACCACTGACAACTCATAGTCATCAGCACTTAGTGGTTTATTTATTTCGCGCAGTTCTCCTAGCCAATTTTCTGAAACTTCAATTCTCGCTAACGGACCACGCCAACCGTGACGTCGGTCATATTTAATTAAGCCCCGTCGAAGAGTCTCGTCCGCTATTTTTTGCAGTTTGGGATCCACGGTTGTTCTTACGGAAAGTCCACCTTCGTAAAGTCTTTCCATTCCATAACGTTGAACAAGTTCGCGTCGTACTTCCTCCACAAAATAGTCTGCCTCTGCAAGTGAAGCACCAGTGTTTGGAACCACTTGAAGCCGCTCAAATTTTTCGTGTTCTGCGGTTTCTGTGTCTATGAAGCCTTCCTCACTCATTCGACCTAATACCCAATTACGTCGTGCTACCGCAGCCTTCGGATTAATAAGGGGATGATAATTGTTAGGAGCCTTCGGAAGCGCCGCTAAATAAGCCATTTCTCCAATGGAAAGTCCGTAAAGCGACTTGTCAAAATAGTTTAACGAGGCTGCTGCCACGCCATATGAGCCATACCCCAGATAAATTTCGTTGAGATAAAGCTCTAGAATTTGTTCCTTAGAAAAGGCGCGCTCCATACGAAACGAGAGAATAGCTTCCTTAATCTTACGTTCGATGGATACTTCGTTAGTCAAGAGAAAGTTTTTCGTGACTTGCTGTGTAATCGTCGATGCTCCAACGAGACGTCTACTGCTGCCAATGTTGATAATGTTAGTCAGTGCAGCCCGAACCAAGGCAATTGGATCTATACCTGGGTGGGTAAAAAAGTTTTGATCTTCCGCAGCAACAAACGCCTGTACCAGCTTACGTGGCATAGCGGTAATTGGTACAAAAACACGATGTTCAGTAGCATATTCGGCAATCAGCCGGCCATCACCGGCGTGAAATCGGGTAATAGTTTTCGGTTGATAGTTAGCAAGTTGACGATAGTCGGGCAGGTCCTGTCCATAACGCCATAGTAAATATACACTACCGCTGACGGCCACAAATATACCAAATAGACATAGTGAAATTAGAACTGATACAATTTTTATGATGCGAATCATTTGTATGGTCTGAATTAAGTAATGCTTTATTCTCAGCCGCCCACATAATTTATTATAAATGTGGCGAAGTTATGATCCCTCCTCGCATTCATAACGCTCAAAGTATCGATCAGAAGCATGTAATATTGCGCGTGCCAACCTCTCTTGATGTGAAGAACTACGAAGCAATTTTTCTTCACGCCTATTGGATAGGAAACCTAGCTCTATAAGCAGCGATGGTACACGAGGTGATTTAAGTACAGCAAAGCCAGCTGAACGATGAGAATTCTTTACTATATTTATTTTTTCTTTCTTAAATGCCTCTACTAATATCTCAGCGAATCTCGATGAATCATTGTTTGTTGCTCGCTGAGTTAGGTCAACGAGTATAGCTGACACATCCGCCGCGTGATCGCTTAGATCAATACCAGCAATTATATCAGCCTTATTTTCTCTAGCTGCCAGTGCACCCGCCTCACTATCTGAAGCTTTATCAGAAAGTGTGTAAACTGACACCCCCCTTACAGAGTGTTTTCGTGACGAATCTGCATGTATTGAAAGGAACAGGCATGCTTTCTTCCGATGAGCAATATTAAAACGATCACGGAGACGCAGGAAAACATCCCTTCCACGCGTTAATATAACTTCGTAACGGCCAGTTTCTTCCAGAACACGCTTAAGAGATTTTGAAGCAGAAAGCGTAACCAACTTCTCGTACGTTCCGGTCACACCAATCGCTCCTGGGTCTACTCCACCGTGGCCCGGGTCGATCACGACGATACGTTTATTTGTTTTTCGTACTTGCTGGCGTGGTAAAGGTGTCACTTTGCGTAAAGCGGTGGAGTGCACTTCCTTCCAACCTTCTGTGGTTATATTAGTTAATTTTGGGTCAAAATTCTTGGAAGGGATGGTCTTCAGATCTAGTACGAAACGGTGAGCTTCATTTTTTTCCGGAGATAGAAAAAAATGTTTTGCAACCGCTACTGGGCCCTTCAGATCTATCACAACCCGACTCACACCGGCCTGGAACAATCCATAGCGAAAATTGGAAATAATGCCCTTGGTGGATGACTTAGCATCCGCGCCCGCAACACGCCATTCGATTTCCGGCAAGTCAACGACCACCCGATAGGGATCAGCAAGTGTGAAGATATGATAGTCAAATTGCCCAGAAGTCTCTAAGACAAACCGGGTAACTGTTGGTTGTACTCCTATACGCGCACTGGACACAACCAATCCGGCCGCACCGGTCGGCTGGGTTAACAGAATGCTAATTCCCAATCCAATAACCGCGGCAGAGAATCGCCAACTAGACCATCCCAAATGCCACATATTGTCTGTCCTACTTCAGTTAAACACTATATATACTATTTGGGGAATTTTTGGTCCAATATTGCTAACCCCGTCAAATTAATATTTGGCCTAGTCCAACAACCTCAATTCGAGATTTGACTTATAAAATCTAGTTAATAACGGATTGCCGGACAACATTGACTAAGCGTAAGGTGGTGTTGCGCGTCATGGTAGACGAATGGTATTTTAATTATTTGAGGTTATGCGACTACATGTGATCGCATGCATGATCACAAATGGTCCGAGCAAGCGCCTCAAATCGTCCGTCCTGGTCTAACAAACTGTTCGGCGGACGAGTAGGTGCGACGCTAGCCTCATGAAGATTAATTACGTACTGGGAGATACTCTTGCGCGCGGGGTGTCTAACATACGTAACGGAGTGATATGAAATGGCGCGTAGAATGTTAATCGACGCAAGCCACCCTGAAGAAACTCGAGTGGTTGTCGTCAATAAGTATGCCCTAGAAGCTTTCGATTACGAATCGGAAATTAGAAAACAGCTTAAAGGTAATATTTATCTAGCAAAAGTTACTAGGGTAGAGCCTTCCCTTCAAGCAGCGTTCGTCGAGTATGGGGGAAATCGACACGGTTTCCTTGCCTTTAACGAAATCCATCCAGACTATTATCAAATTCCGGTTTCTGACCGTGAACGGCTAATTGCCGAAGAGGCAGAGCTGGAGGAAAATGTGGAAGACGAAAACGGTGAGGCGTTAGAAACTATTGGTGGAGATGACAGTGACGAGATATCACGACCGCGCCTAGGTTCATACCGCAACTACAAAATACAGGAAGTTATCAAGCGTCGACAAATTCTCTTGGTCCAAGTTACCAAGGAAGAGCGTGGTAACAAGGGATCGGCGCTAACAACCTACATTTCTCTCGCCGGTCGTTATTGTGTTTTGATGCCTAATACAGCAAGAGGCGGCGGGATAAGTCGTAAGATCGCCTCGACAACCGACAGAAAACGCTTGAAGAAAATTCTAGAAGGACTCCAGATACCAGAAGGAATGGCCGTAATAGTTAGGACAGCTGGAGCTGAACGTACGAAGGCGGAAATCACGCGTGATGAAGCCTATTTGCTGAAGTTATGGGATGAAATTCGTAATAACACGCTAGAGTCCAAGGCCCCTTGTTTAATTAACGAAGAAGCAAATCTGATAAAACGATCAATTCGCGACCTCTATTCGAAAGAGATTTCAGAAATTCTTGTCGAGGGTGAAAACGGGTACAAGCTCGCAAAAAACTTCATGCGCATGTTAGTTCCGAGCCACGCTAAGAACGTAAAAAGTTATAAAGATGTTCACATACCGCTGTTTTTCAAATATGGCGTCGAAAAGCAACTCGACGACATTCATGACCCCGTTGTACGTCTCAAGTCAGGAGGTTATCTAGTTATCAACCCTACAGAGGCCTTGGTCGCAATTGATGTGAATTCTGGCAAGGCTACGCGAGAGCGTCACATAGAGGAAACGGCCTTAAAAACGAATCAGGAAGCAGCCGATGAAGTGGCCCGTCAGTTACGACTACGTGATCTTGCGGGTTTGATAGTGATTGACTTCATCGATATGGACCTCTCTCGAAATATTCACGCGGTTGAACACCGGCTCAAGAACGCAATGAGGGCTGACAGAGCGCGTATTCAGGTTGGCCGGATAAGTCCGTTTGGACTGCTAGAAATGTCACGTCAGAGGTTGCGCCCAAGTCTGACAGAGGCTTCAAGCGAGATATGTGGGTATTGTGGTGGGATAGGCTACGTACGAACGACAGAAGCAAGCGCGTTGCATGCTTTGCGGGCAGCTGAAGAGGAATGCCTCGGAAACAATGAAGGTAACTTTGCTCTTTATGTTGCAGCTCCGGTCGCCCTGTACATCCTAAATAAAAAACGTCTGGCATTGGCCGAGATGGAAAGTCAGCATGGCATAGATTTAGAGGTTATAGCCGACGAAACTCTTACTCCCCCGGCTTTTAGGATCGAACACGAACGAAATGAAAAAAGTCATAAAGCAAAATCAGACAAGACTGCCAAGACAGCATTCTCACAACCTAAGGCTACCGACGAGGATGATGGCGGTAAAATAGTGCAAAAGAGACGGCAAAGACGCCGACCCCGTGCAGGACACGGTGCACGTGAAGAAGGCAGCGTCAATACAACAGCAATGACTAATACCGAAGGCGAAATAAAACAAATCATCGATTCCGACAGTAACAAGACGGTGGCAAAGCATAAAATCGAGAGTAATGAGGCATCAGAAGACGAGCCACGCAAAAGGCGGCGGCGAGGACGACGTGGAGGACGCCGAAGATCCAAACGAGCACAAGCAAATAATGAAATCACCGAGGCAAGAGTGCCCAAGGATTCGCACGACGAGAAAGACGAATCTAAACAGCATAACTCCATCGGTACTGTTTCAGTCGAAGAACAACCAGCGATCGATGTCGATGCTGCTGGTGATAGTAACTCACAAAAAACTCTGACAAAGAGGCGCCGACCCTATCGGCGCAGACCAAAAACACCAAACCCAGAAGTTAAAGCCAAGAATACCGAATCGGGAGTACAGGTTTCTGCTGGTACCGATCCAAGGGTTGACATCGAATCGAGTAGTGCTGAATTAGATACCAATGGTCCAAAAGTAACACTGACCAAACAAGTCGAAAATGATAGCAAGTCGAAAAGAAAGGGTTGGTGGAAACGCGCGATTAGCTGACTGACATAATTGTCGTGAGAAAATACGGCTTATGATGTTTACAGAGCGCCGCCATCGGCCATGAGAGCTCTGATGGCCCCGGCAATTACATCTCTGCCTTCTGAATATGAAAACCGCACATAACGGCTACCTTGCTGCGGATCAAAATCAATGCCCGGTGTAACAGCCACACCCGTTCGGTTAAGTAATTCTCGACAATATACTTCACTGTTGTCGGTTAGGTGATCAACATTGGCGTAAATGTAAAATGCTCCATCCGACGGTGCTAGATGCTCAAAACCAGCCTTTGGCAGCTCTCTGAGTAGTAATTCACGGTTAATGGCATAGTGAGCTACATTGGTGTCCAGCTCTTCTCTACAATTAAAGGCCGCTACACCTGAAAGCTGTGAGAGAGTAGGCGGTGAAATAAATAAATTTTGCATTAGACGTTCTATAGGCTGTATTAGATCCTCTGGCATTACCATCCATCCAAGTCGCCAGCCTGTCATAGAAAAATACTTCGAAAAGCTGTTTACGATGATGGCCTCATCGGTATACTCCAGTACGCTTGCCGCGGGTTCTTCATATGTAATTCCGTGATATATCTCATCGGAGATCAATCTAATGTTGTTGCCCCGACAGTAATTACATAGCACCTCGAGTTCAGGTTTTTTTATCATCGTACCAGTTGGATTCGATGGACTCGCTATAATTAGTCCACTCAACGGCCTCTCAGCCTGAGCATCTTCCAAAAGAGCCGGTGTTGGCTGGAACCTCTCGTCTGGCCCTGTCTCCAAGAGAACAGGTGTGACACCTAATATGGAGAGAATATTGCGATAGCACGGATAGCTCGGCGACGCCAAAGCGACCCTGTCTCCCGGGTCAAAAGCCGCTAAAAACGATAAAATAAAACCCGCCGATGAGCCGGTTGTTACGGCAATGCGTTCCACGTCCACACTAAGACCATAAAACGATTGGTAATGTCGTAGTATTGCTCTACGTAATTCTATAATTCCAAGAGCTTCCGTGTAACCAAGCCGGTGTTCCGCAAGCGCTGATCGAGCTGCCTTAATTACACCCTTTGGCGCTCCGGTACCTGGCTGTCCGACCTCAAGATGGTAGACTGCCTCACCTATTGATTCGCGCGCATTAGCGGCACGCATCACTTCCATTACAATAAATGGTGGTGTATCACCGCGCGATGCAACGTTCAGTACCATTGATAAATACTAATCCTCTGCCTTTGCGACCATACCAGAACCACGGAAATCGTGGGCCACAGCACATAAACGATCTGTGTTCACCCCTGGCAGCCCTGATGGGCAGTAAACTGCATTAAGCCTACCTAACGACTCTCTTTCGCGGACTTTATGGCCGCGCCGACGCAGATTCTGGATTACTTCGTTATCTTCGTGCACTTCAGCCAATATAAAATCTGGCAAACCACCATGATGCGCCCGCGGGAGATTAATCGCCTCTTCCAATGGCAACTGATCTACAACGGCACTCATGGCAACGGCTATCACGGACGTCGATACTGGAGCGCCGCCTGAACCAGCTATTGCGAGCTTAAATGCCTTAACGTGTTGATTTGATATCATCATCGGTCCAAGCGAAAGCGGGTTTTGCCCGCTTTTATTCTGCGACGCCGCTAATACAATCCCGGTACCAGGTGCAATATTTCCATTTCCAAAGAGATCATACATTGTAAGAGTGCATGCAACCGCCTGCCCCTTATTGTCAACAACGACAAAACTCGTACCCGCCTCCTTCTCTCCCAACACTCGTCTTTGTGGATTAAGATTACCGATCTGTGTCGGGCTATCAGGCTGATATGTCAACATCAACTGCGCTGCACTTTCCGACGATACAAGTTTGGGCGAAGAAAACTTAAAATTACTGTTTTCGGCCAACCAACGTGTTCGTTCTATAAACGCTCGCTTTGAGACTTCTATCAACAAATGAGGACGTTCTTCGTCGGACGTGGTTACATAGCGATCGTCGATAGTTAACATTTGCCACATCTGAGCCGCAGCGATTCCCACCCCGGCCGGAGGTGGTGCGAAACTAACAATATCATTCCCAAACGGTATAGATATCGGCTCGCGCCATCGGGGTAAAAACTGCCGCATATCATCGACAGTTAGTTTTCCACCTGATAATTGCGTTGCTTCTGCAATTCGGCGAGCAAGCGGCCCAGCATAAAATACCCCTGCTCCCTGAGTGCGTATCAAGCTCAACACAGCCGCTAGATCGATCTGTTGCAACTGATTTCCTTCTGATAGCAGACTTCCCTGGGTGCTACCGAACACTCTACGAAATTCAGATTCCTTCAAAATTTGACTGGTTACTAATTGTAAATCCTGGGCGAAAGCTCGTGATACCGGGTGACCTAAACGTGCTAATTTTTCAGCAGGCACAAGTAATTCGCGCCAGTCAATTTTTCCATATCGAGCATGAAGAGCGGCCATTCCTCGAACATTTGATGGCACTGCGTTGGGCGCTGTTATCCCAGACTCTGTGTCGCTTGGGTTTGGTGCTACAAATTCCAATACCTCTACATTGCCATTTTGAACGTCATGTACAAGGCAGACACCGCCTCCGCCAAGGCTCGCGACGGACGGTAACGTCACTGCAAGCGAAAAATACAGTGCCACCGCCGAATCAGCGGCAGTACCACCGGCTGCCAAAACATCACGCCCAATTAAAACGGCATTCGGTTCATCTGCGGCTACAGCACCAAAGAAACCGGGAACATAGCCAACGGTTCCATATTGGAGTTCTTCGTTAGCGCAACCAACAAGACCAATAACGAGCAAAATCGCGGTAATACACTTGTTGCACCAAATTCTACAAATACATAGATTGAAACTCAACTCTTCCCCCTCGGATGTGATGAACTCCTATGCGGTATATGTTTTTGGCTAAAACCCTATTTCGTTTCGTGTTTTCCGTTACAGTCTTCTGGTCGTTCCAAGGCAACCCAGTAGCAGCTGAACGAATTTCTCTTATCCGCGATACTGAAATTGAAAATACCATCCGCGCTTACTCTGCGCCACTGTTTGAAGAAGCGGGACTAAATATCGCTTTTGTAAAAATTCACTTGATAAAGGACCGACGCCTCAATGCATTCATTGCAGGTGGCCAACAAATTTTTGTACATACAGGCCTCCTAACGCGATCCGAGAACGCAGGACAGATTATTGGCGTTTTGAGTCACGAAATTGGTCATATCGCTGGTGGTCACCTCGCCCGCCTTAATGAGAGGCTGGAAAACGCTAGTACACAATCAATTATTGCTATGGTTTTAGCCGTACCGGCGGCAGTCATAACCGGTGAGAGTCAAGTTGGGGCTGCTATCCTATCTGGCGGTACAACAGCAACACTGCGCTCCGTACTTCAATATTCAAGAGAGATGGAAACGGCCGCCGACCAAGCAGCCTTATCGTATTTAGAACGCCGAGGCATGTCTGCTCTCGGTATGTTGGAGTTTTTTGAATTGCTTGCCGAACAAGAGGCTCTGTACTCGTCAGATAACGACCCTTATTTGCGTACCCATCCAATAACTCGAGAACGCATCGAATTCGTGCGGAATCACGTGAACAATTCAAAATACTCAGACCGCCCCTTGAGTTTGCAACTGGACGTTATGCATCGAAGAATGCGCGGCAAACTTAATGGATTTATTGATCCACCTGAAAGAACACTTCAATTCTATGCAGCTGATGATACCGATATCGAAGCCCTATATGCTAGGGCAATTGCCCATATGCGGCAGAACGACATAGATCAAGCCCTAGATATCACCAACAGACTCCTAATCCAATCTCCAAGCGATCCTTTCATCCTTGAACTCAAAGGCGATATACTGAGAAGCTCTGGACGTATAAAGGAATCAATTCTGCCCTACCAAGAAGCTCTCACCATTATTCCATGGGCCGCTTTGATACGCGTCAACCTTGCCCAAGCACAGCTTGAATTGAATGATGACCAACAAACCCGTGACGCCCTCATTAACGTAAAAGAAGCTCTTCGCTATGAACCAAAGCTAGTACAGGCATGGCGCCTTGCAGCTGTGTCATATGGTCGTCTAAAGGACTTTGGTAATCTCGCGTTAGCTCTCGCTGAACAGTCGGTTGCGCAAGGTAGAATATCCGAGACAAGACGGCATGTTAAACAAGCTATGAAATTACTTACAGAAGGCTCACCCGGTTGGTTGCGAGCGCAGGATATCGGTAATATGTTATCTGAATAAGGAGTGATACTTTTTTAACTTACCTCTCTCAATGAAAGCAGTTTGGCTGGTTGTTCCAGTATTTTGAGGTTAACTTGGTGCGGCCGTTATTTAGAAGTGAGGTAATTATGTCGTACGCAACTCGCTGTAAGAGTTTTGTTTTAGTCGTTTTCATAGGATTGATCATATTGGTCAACCCGAAGGTTATTCTGAGCCAAGATATATCAACGTTAGATAGACAAGTAATCGAGAAAGTCGTTAGGGACTATTTACTAAAGAACCCGGAACTCGTTATAGAAACAATCCAGAAATTCCAAGAAAACAAGAGAGTTGCGGAGGAAGATTCCAACCGCCGTGCGCTTAAGTCTAGTAAGGAACAAATTTATTTTGATCCTGACACACCTACTACTGGCGACACCAATGCAGCCGTTACCGTTGTTGTTTTCTTCGACTATAATTGCCCCTACTGTCGGACAATGTCACGAGAGTTGATTGACTTAATCGATTCGAAGCAAGATTTACGAATTATTTGGAAAGAATTTCCGATCTTGGGTGAAGACTCGGCTTTTACTGCACGCTCAGCTCTGGCAGCGCAAAAGCAAGGCAAATATCTTCTATTTCATCGCACGATGGTGATTTCAAGATCGCAACTTTCTCAGGATTGGGTGCTGACCCTCGCCGAAGGCATTGGACTCGATGTTGAACAACTGAAAAAAGACATCGAATCGACTGAAGTTAAGAATCAGATAGTAGCAAACCGCAATCTCGCAAGGAAGCTCGGCATCCGCGGTACACCAGCTTTCATTATCGACGGCGAAGTGATTTCAGGTGCTGTCGAACCAGATCAATTGAAAGAACTATTGGCAAAAGCGCGTAATTAATGAGTTCCATACGGGTAGCGGGATTAGCATAAGTTGAAATGTGTTGCAATTTGTCGTCCTTACAAGGCAAGCAATTGCGCCATTACCTACCTTGCTCGTTACAACACCCTAGTGGATAGCGTGCATTCTTGGACAATTTATTCGCACGCGTGCCTGTTATTTTAATGTTACTGATAACCTATCAAACCGATAATTATATATTTTCAATTTCGATTGGTTCTAGAGTGTCTGCTGGTTGAAAGCCGAAAACGCGTCCAAAGAAATAAAGCTCAGCTTCCAAAGCACGTTCAATATTTTTTGCCTGTCGAAAACCGTGTCCCTCACCCTCAAACTCAACATATGCAACAGGCAGATTCTTATACCGTAATTCGTTAACCATGGCTTGTGCTTGGTTTGCTGGAACAACCTGGTCATCCAAGCCCTGAAAAAATATAATCGGACACGCAAGACGATTAGTGTGATGCAATGGTGATCGTTCTCTATAAAGATCCAAACTAGCGGGCCAGGGTCCAATGAGGCTATCAAGATAATGAGCTTCAAACTTGTGCGTATCACGTGCCAATGCTTCCAAGTCACCAATCCCGTAATAACTAACTCCAGCGTGGAACATATCGTGAAAGGTAAGTGCGGAAAGAGTCGTAAATCCGCCTGCACTACTTCCCCTGATGGCTACTCGTTTGCAGTCAATTAATCGCCGCTCGATGAGAAATCTGACACATGCCTTGCAGTCTTCGACGTCAACGACCCCCCACTGACCCTCTAAGCATTTTCGGTAGGCTCGACCGTAACCGGTACTACCACGATAATTGACATCAAGTACGGCAAAGCCCCGGTTCGTCCAATATTGGATGCCTAGGTTTAATTCGCGTGTGGCTTGGCCCGTTGGACCACCGTGACTCTTGACAATGAGAGGCGGCAATTCGCAACCAGGAGCCTTATAGTCCTGATTAAGGGGCGAATAAAAAATCGCATGTGTCTTGGAATTTTTTCCTAGCGGAATCTCCAGTGCCTTACCAACAGAAATGTTTTTTGGTTGGATCTCCACTTCCATTGACCTTCTCAAGGTCTGCATCGCCCCGGTATCAAGATCCACAACGACCAAGACTTTAGATTTAGCCTGGTGGCCAGCAACAAAAGCTACCCGTCTTCCAAAAACCTTAAGATTGTCAAATTTGCAAAAATTACTCTCAATGTCGCGTAGTTCAGCATATTTTGTTGAAAGCTGCGCAAGTCGCCATTCACTCTTTTCAAAATATGTGCAGACTATATCCCCATCCGCTAAGAACCCGTAAGTTGTCATGCCGAAGACCCATTGGGGCATGCCAAATTCCACTTTAGACGGGTACACTGCCCGAGTTTCGCCGTTGCTGTCATTCAACTGATATACGTTCCACCAGCCTGTCTGATCGGAAACAAAATGTAATACCCCTGCCGGTGACCAAGTGGGTTGAAATATCGATATCGCATTCCCACCGGCAACCTGTTTCTCGTCAATGAGCTCGCCGTTACTTAAAACCCTTGCCACCCACAGTTCTGTTTCGTCCCACGGCATCTTAGGGTGTGACCAAGAGAGCCAAGCCAAGGTACAACCGTCTGGACTTAGCTTTGGCGAGGCATAAAAATCAGCACCACTGACCATACTTGTTATTGTCTTATCAAACCCAATTGATATTAGGCTGTTTACTGGTCCATCACTGCCCACAACATGCTCTTCACATACTGTTATCAACCGGTTCCTTTGACGATCCACAACCATGTCAGCGTAACGAAAGGGACCGTCAGGTGTGAGTGCTGCCAGTTTCCCAAACCGTGGCTTCCAATAGAGCCGTTGGTCAGCATCGTTACAAAACCAGGCATCACCATCATCTACAACATAGCCACCGCCACCGTACTCATGCACCCGAGAGCGGACGCTCATTGGATTTGGAGAAATATCGGTGACCTTACCATCATAAGATCGACATACGAGCACCGATCGGCCACTCTCTGACGGGCGTAGTTCCGTCCAATAGATGTTGTCGCCGTCGAACGCAATCTGTCCCAAGCCAACTGTGTCTTGGGCTATTAGACCAGCTGTAATAGACGATTTCCACGTGCCATAGGGCGCTACATCTATAATCTGGGAGTCTTCAAAATCAGCTTCCACAATTTAGGGTCTCGACGGTGTTACAGAAAAGGTCAAACAAATTTGATCTAACCACATTAGTGTATTACAGGTATCAATTCATCATGCTCGGAAAAACTTATGATCAGTCAATTTTTTTACTCGGCGTTGCAGGTATGACCGACCATGGTATAACCGCATACCCATCACTAATTCCAAACTAGGGAGTTGCGCGAAATGTCCGGAGTACTCGTGCTTAACGGCCCAAGTCTAAATATGTTGGGTACACGAGAACCTGAAATCTATGGTCACACTACACTCGCAGAGATTGAGGGGATGTGCAGACAGCGCTCAGGGGAGCTCGAACTCGACCTGACCTTCCGTCAGTCCAATCATGAAGGTGAACTGGTAACATGGATACAAGAAGCACAATCCAAGAATGATGGTATCATCGTTAATGCAGGCGCGTACACGCACACGTCAGTTGCGTTGCGAGACGCGCTTTCGCTTTGCGAAGTACCAATTATCGAGATACACCTATCAAATATATTTGCCCGGGAGAAATTTCGACATCACTCCTATATTTCTCCACTAGCGATAGGCATTATATGTGGTTTGGGTTCGCATGGTTATCTCTTGGCATTGGATGCAATGGCTGAATTATTTAACGTTAAGAATTTAAGCCCTCAGCAGGAATCGTAATGGCAAAATTTTCAGTTGATAGTGATTTAGTCCGAAAGTTAGCAGATTTGCTAACTGAGACAGGACTAACCGAAGTAGAAATTACCGACGGTGATAAAACAATGCGTGTCGCACGTCATGGTAACCAGCGGTTGACCGTAGGAAGTGTGGCGGAATTGCAAGCTGATCCCATGACTGCACCCACTTCTGAGCCCAAACCGGAAGAGGGTATTGTGTCAGACCAATCGGATATTTTGACATCACCTATGGTTGGAACCGTATTTATCTCACCGCAACCTGGGGCAGATCCATTCGTTCGCGAGGGTGATAAAGTTAGCGAGGGCCAAATTTTGCTCATAATTGAAGCAATGAAGGTAATGAATCCAATTCCAGCCGAGCGGAGTGGTGTTGTGCGCAGTGTATTGATTGAGGACGGCCAGCCCGTAGAGTTTGGCGAAGCACTTTTGGTAATAGAGTAGCCGATTTTGTTCGAGAAAGTTCTTATCGCCAACCGCGGTGAAATTGCTCTCCGCATTCATCGCGCCTGCCGTGAAATGGGTATACAGACGGTAGCAGTACATTCGACCGCTGACTCTGATGCCATGCACGTACGCTTGGCTGACGAATCTGTGTGCATCGGACCACCCCCCTCCCTAGAAAGCTATTTAAATATCCCGGCTATCCTATCTGCGGCGAGCATAACCGGTGTAGATGCTATCCACCCAGGAGTTGGATTTCTTTCCGAAAATGCGTCGTTTGCTGACATGGTAGAAGAACATGGTTTCGAGTTCATCGGACCATCAAGAAACCATATTCGTATAATGGGAGACAAGATTTTAGCTAAAAAACAGGCCAATGAACTTGGAATTCCCATCGTCCCCGGCTCTGATGGTGCGCTCAAAAATGATGCCGAAGCAGCTCGGTTAGCCAAAGATATTGGCTATCCAATTTTAGTTAAAGCCTCTTCGGGAGGTGGAGGTCGTGGGATGAAGGTTGCCAAAAACGCCGATCACCTCACGGAGGTGTTGGCAATGTGCCGCAATGAAGCAAAGGTTGCATTCGGAGACGACCGGTTATATCTCG
Source organism: uncultured Flavobacteriales bacterium (assembly GCA_964419045.1). Classification (GTDB taxonomy): domain Bacteria; phylum Pseudomonadota; class Alphaproteobacteria; order UBA8366; family CAVOAK01; genus CAVOAK01. Next base: position 126,190 of record CAYQNO010000007.1, on the reverse strand, counting down.
AAAAATATTTGAAGCACCCTAGACATGTGGAGATTCAGGTGCTCGGTGACCACCATGGTCAGGTTATTCATTTTGGCGAACGCGATTGCTCAGTGCAGCGGCGCCACCAAAAGGTCGTTGAGGAGGCTCCATCTCCAGCACTTAATCGAGCTGTCAGTGATGATATCTGTAAGCTTGTGGCAAATGCTCTTAAGAAAATTAAGTATACCAGCTGCGGCACAGTAGAGTTTCTGTACGAGGATGGAGAATTTTACTTTATTGAAATGAACACACGACTACAGGTCGAACACCCGGTCACGGAGATGATTTCTGGCATCGACCTAGTGCGCGAACAGCTAAATGTTGCCTCTGGGGCACCTATAGGATACGCGCAAAAAGATGTTGAATTAGCCGGCCACGCGATTGAGTGCCGGGTTACAGCCGAACACCCTGATACATTCGTACCCTCACCAGGACGAGTAATTGATTACCATACTCCTGGCGGATTAGGCGTTCGCGTCGATTCTGCGCTGTATTCTGGTTATACAGTGCCACCACATTATGACAGCCTCATAGCCAAACTGATAGTATTTGGATCCACTCGCAACGAGGCTTTATTGCGACTCCGCCGAGCTCTTGACGAATATGTAATCGGGGGAATTGAGACTACCATACCATTGCATCAAAAATTGATCCGAGATCCAACGTTTATTGATGGTAACTATGATATTCATTGGCTAGAGTCTTGGTTAGACGGCAAGCTAGATCCTTGAAGCTCACGAGACTCTACCGACATGGAAATGCCTATCTTAACACCAGATTTGCTGCTCCGTGCCTATGCTATGGGCGTATTTCCTATGGCAGAGGACCGCGAGGGTAAGGAACTATTCTGGGTAGACCCTCGAATGCGTGGTATCATTCCACTCGAAACATTTCATGTACCAAAACGGTTACGGCGCGTCCTCCGTAATGGCCAATTCATCGTTACATTCGACCGCGATTTCGAGGCAGTTATAGCGGAGTGTGCCGAGGAAACGACGCTTAGGCCAAGAACCTGGATCAATGATCGAATAATCACACTCTACAATAGTCTATTTCATATGGGTCACGCACATAGTGTTGAATGTTGGCTCAACAATGAGTTGGTAGGCGGACTTTACGGAGTGGCCATGGGTGGTGCCTTCTTCGGAGAAAGCATGTTCAACCGGCATGTGGATGCAAGTAAGGTAGCACTAGTGCATCTGATTATGCGTCTTCGTTCAGCTGGGTTCTCGCTCCTTGATGCGCAGTTCATAACGAATCATCTGCGTACATTTGGCGCTTACGAAGTAACACGAGATGCTTATCAAAAGCGCCTCGCCATAGCTCTCAAAAGTAGCGTTAATTTCAATTCAATCATCGAACAAGTGGAATTGGAATCCCTGATCTGTCTAAATCCATGATGACACTATTTGGCGATATTGACCGGGGTCCGCGTCCTGCAATTTAGAATCCAAACGTCGTAGACAGGATGCTCAAGAGCGCTCAACGCTGGACTGGAGGCGAACATCCAACCGTGAAAAAGGCCAATTGTCGGCTCGTCCCGTCTTATCTCATAAATATCAATAAAAGCCCTTGATTCTGGCGGTTCCTCTGGTGGCGTACTCTCGCATTTCCTAACCACCAGTCTCAAGGCACCGAATTTGACGACAGTGTCAATTGGCGCTTCAAAAGTTGAGACTCGTGCTGTTACTTTATCGAGACCTTGAATTATCACATACTCGCCCGAAAGCATTGCTGCATTTGCAGTGACAGCCGCAGTTAGCGTTGTGATAATTAAGACTAAGAGAACGCCGAAAGCCTTGCGGTAGCCACCAGGATATGTGCCAAGAATTCGTGTCTTATGTTGAATATTTTCCTTTTGGTAATCCATCAATCCAGTTGCTCAACTAGGCCTGGTTGCAAAAAACCGCAATCGTACATAATCGGCCACACAAATTCCGGCTTCGTCTACGAGGATCGGGCGTAGAACCTGCGAGACTTCTGTTATGACAGTTTGTCTCAGTTCTACCGGCAACTCCTGGGTATAACTATCAGCAAATGTCTCAAGCCAATCACTAATGTCTCCTGGCAGCGGCGTAGGCCGATCAATCAAGATCATTTTATGTACAACAAAACCACACTCTTCGAGACGGCCACGTTGTTCCTCAACGCTAGGAAAATACCATGGGTTAAAGGCCTGCTCGTTATAACCATGCGAATCTAGCACAACTTTGAGTGCTGCCCGGATATTTGCGATATTGCCTTCGCCACCCATTTCTGCAACAAACCGACCGCCTGGGCGAAGCGCCCTCCAAACACCTCCTATCACAGAATCAGCGTCGGGCATCCAGTGCATAGCCGCATTCGAAAACACAGCGTCAAATTCAGCGTCAAATTTAAGGGTTTCACCGTTCATGACTCGAGCGTCGACACCAAGTGCCTTTGCGGCCTTGATCTGCTCCGAACTTGTATCGATACCTAATACATTAACACCCATATCGCAAAGTTTTGCGGTCAGCACTCCATCTCCGCATCCAAGATCCAGGATGCGCTCACCCGATTGGGGGTTCAATAGTTCGAGTACTGGCAAGCCTAATTCGGCAACAAATGCCGCATTTTGGCGATAACGTTGCGGATCCCAGCGCTGAGTTGCCCGTTTGAGCACGGTATCAGTCACCAACGGCCACTATATGGCCGCTTACTTGTCTTGAACAATGTTTCCCATATGCCATCATAACAAAGAAAGTGTTTAACACTATGATGTAGGCTCCGAAGTTGACACTCTGACGTTATCTATGCAAGCCGCTGACCTATTCAGTCTGGGATCCACGGGACATAATCGCCGGTAGCATGTTGCCGCTTGGCGCCCTTAAGATTGTGCCCTGGCGGACGGTAGGCATCTGGTGTACCAGTAAGGTTGGACGCATGTCGTTTCTGCCAAGAGTGAACTGGACCATCAGGAACTTGGGGTATCTCATTAGTGATATGATGAAGCCAGGCGTGCCACTCTGGCGGCACGCCGCTTGCCTCAACTTCTCCACAATATATGATCCAGCGTTTCCGTCTACGGTCTACGGGTAAACGCTTTTCCCAATAATATCGGTGACCGAACTCATCGGTACCGACTTGCTCACCATTTAACCATGTATAGATTCGTGTACCTATCGTAGCCATTCGGGAGATATTTCCAGCGGTAGGGGCCCGGATCGGGTTCGGTAAGATGTTTACGATAGACCGTCCCAAGCGTGGCAAAGCAATTATTATATATGACAATACTCTCGTCGCCAACGTGATGTGAGCAATCAACCTTCAATCTAGTAAACAGTGAATAGCTCTTGCGGAATTGACGAAGAGCCGAGACTAGGAAGTAAATTCAATAGAAAATTTGCCAACACAGTCTAACTTCAAGGCAACTGTTTTGAGCTTTACTTATCTATAAATTGTGTTGATAGGAAATAAGTCACAATATCTTGTTGCACTTTACAAAATATTGTGACTTATTTGGTGTTGATTAATAAATATAGAGGTTGGTCATGACATTTGACCTCTAATCTTGAGTTAAGGGGATTCAGAGGGAAGATAGGTTAGTTAGAGCGGCGCCGATATTAGTGCATAGATATTGGCACTCGTAGTAAATAAAAATCCGGTGATAACGACCGGTGGGATTTGGGTTGGAGAGTACAGGATGCGTATCAAGCGTCATTATACGCGCGAGGGCATTTCTCCCTACGAGGGAATTGCATTCCACCGGGTAACAAGCGAGATTCGAAACCCGAACGGATCGATTGTATTCAAGCTAGATAATATTGAAGTTCCATCATCTTGGACCCAAGTAGCAGCCGACGTTCTCGCTCAGAAATACTTTCGAAAAGCTGGTGTTCCTGCCAAGACTTGTGTCATTGAAGAGGAAGACGTTCCTGGTTGGCTTTGGAGACACAAGCCGGATAAGTTAGCATTGAAATCAATCCCAGAAGAAGAGAGATTTATTGGTGAAACGAGTGCACGCCAGGTATTTGATCGATTAGCAGGGACATGGACATACTGGGGGTGGAAAGGTGGATATTTTGATAGTGAATCTGATGCCCACGCCTACCACGACGAAATGCGTTTTATGCTCGCTCGTCAGATTGGTGCGCCAAATTCGCCACAATGGTTCAATACAGGCTTAAATTGGGCATATGGTATTGAGGGCCCAGGCCAAGGCCACTATTTTGTAAATCACCACACGGGCGAGTTGACCAAATCGACTAGTGCCTACGAGCGCCCGCAACCACACGCTTGTTTCATTCAGTCAGTATCGGACGATCTAGTCAACGAAAATGGCATTATGGAACTGTGGGTGCGAGAAGCACGCCTCTTTAAATACGGATCTGGTACAGGAACCAATTTTTCCACGTTGCGCGGCGAAGGTGAATCTCTCTCCGGTGGCGGCGAATCATCAGGGCTGATGAGTTTTCTTAGGATCGGTGACCGGGCAGCGGGCGCTATTAAGTCTGGCGGAACCACTCGTCGAGCAGCGAAGATGGTAGTTGTCGACATTGATCACCCAGACATCGAGGACTACATCAACTGGAAGGTAATTGAGGAACAAAAAGTTGCAGCTTTAGTTGCTGGCTCTAAGCTCTGTAAAATTCATCTTAATAAGATCATTGCTGTTTGTCAGGGTGATGAAAACGACTTGGCATGTGATCCGAAACACAATAACGCACTTAAACTCGCCATTCGTGATGCACGACGTGCAATGGTCCCTGAAACTTATATCCAGAGGGTTATCCAGTTCGCCAGTCAAGGGTACAACAGTATAGAATTTCCAACATTTGATACTGATTGGGATTCAGAGGCCTACCTCACTGTTTCAGGCCAGAATTCTAATAATTCAGTGCGCATTACCAACTCTTTTATAGAAGCAGTGGAGAATGATTCCGAGTGGACGCTTCGCCGCCGCATAGACGGCAAAACACACAAAACTCTCAAAGCAAGAGACCTCTGGCAACTGATTGCTCAAGCAGCATGGTCGTCGGCCGATCCGGGAGTACAGTTCCATACCACTATAAATGACTGGCATACCTGCCCTGATAGTGGTCCAATTAACGCATCAAATCCCTGTTCAGAATATATGTTTCTCGACGATACCGCCTGTAATCTCGCATCACTGAATTTGATGGCGTTACGTGGACAAGGTGGTCTCATTGACGTTCCTGCTCTGGAACACGCGGTTCGAATGTGGACTATTGCGCTGGAAATTTCGGTTCTAATGGCACAGTTTCCATCAAAAGAAATTGCACAACGTTCTTTTGACTACCGAACCCTGGGTCTGGGCTACGCCAACTTAGGCGGGTTGTTAATGGCCTCGGGTCTCGGTTACGATAGTAACGAAGGCCGGGCGCTATGCGCGGCAATTACAGCATTAATGACCGGTTGTGCGTACCTAACCTCTGCTGAGATGGCAGAGGAGCTCGGAACATTTCCTGGTTTTGCAAAAAATGCCAACTCAATGTTGAGAGTAATTGCTAACCATCAGCGCGCGGCAAAGGGTGCACAGACGGGTTACGAGGGCATATCAGTTAAGCCAGTATCACTAGATCACAATAATTGCCCACAAATCGAGGTGAGTAGTGCGGCAATGGACATTTGGGATCGAGTCGTGAATTTGGGGACTGCGCACGGATTCCGTAACGCTCAAGTCACCGTAATTGCGCCAACTGGCACTATTGGTCTCGTCATGGACTGCGATACTACTGGGATAGAACCAGATTTTGGCCTAGTAAAATTCAAAAAACTTGCAGGTGGTGGTTATTTCAAAATTATCAACCGAAGTGTCCCAGAAGCACTAGGAAAGCTGGGATATAACGATAAACAGATAGATGAAATCACCAACTATGCTGTTGGTTTCAGTACGCTTAAAAAAGCCCCAGAGATCAATCATAAAAGTCTTGCAGAGAAAGGCTTTACAGATGAGGCCTTAGGTCGCCTGGAAGAAGCTCTTGAAGATGCCTTCGATATTAAATTTGCGTTCAACAAATGGACGTTAGGCGAACGATTCTGTGTAGATACACTCGGTTTGGATTTGGAGAAACTTGATGAACTAGGTTTTAACCTCCTTGAAGGTTTAGGATTTGAGAAAGAACAGATCGACATTGCCAACACACATTGTTGTGGAGCGATGACACTTGAAGGTGCACCGCATTTAAAAATTGAACATTTGGCGGTATTCGACTGCGCCAATCCATGTGGACAGACCGGTACACGCTATCTTTCGGCGGAGAGTCATATTAGCATGATGGCCGCAGCACAGCCTTTCATCACAGGCGCAATTTCCAAAACTATAAACATGCCAAACAAGGCTTCAGTCGAAGATTGCCAGGACGCTTATAAATTATCTTGGCAGTTGGGCCTTAAGGCAATGGCCCTTTATCGCGATGGCTCAAAATTAAGTCAGCCACTAGCTACATCAATAGTCGATGACGAGGATGTCATTGAGAAAATCGTCGAAACGCCCCCCATAGCCGCTGCTCCGATTATTGCTCAGAAAATTGTAGAGCGGGTGATTGAGGTTTCCGCTGAACGGCAACGCTTACCAGCACGACGGAAAGGTTACACACAAAAAGCGATGGTAGGTGGTCACAAGGTTTATCTTCGAACTGGCGAATATGAGGACGGCCAGTTGGGTGAGATTTTCATAGATATGCATAAAGAAGGGGCAGCTTTTCGCTCACTAATGAATAACTTTGCAATAGCCATATCAATCGGTCTTCAATACGGCGTACCGTTAGAGGAATACGTAGAAGCGTATACCTTCACTCGTTTTGAACCCGCGGGAATTGTTGAAGGCAATAGCACCATTAAGATCTCTACTTCTATCCTCGATTACTTATTTCGCGAGTTAGCAATTTCCTACCTTGGACGCCATGATTTAGCACATGCTCAGCCGGATGATGTACTTCCAGATACCTTAGGCAAAGGAGAAACGCAGGCAGAACTTCCAAAGACTGATACCATGGAGGCCATCAAACGTGTAGCAAGCTCCGGCTATTTTCGCTCATCAAACCTGATGCTAATAGCTGGTGGCGCAGGGAAGGATACTGTGGGTGGAGACAGTGGTTTATCCGTGGCGTCCCAGTCCACCCCTCAAATTAGTGAAGTCAAAAGCGCTGGTTCAGTGATTGAGCATAATGAACATAGCTCAGCCCAGAAGATTGGTGAGCTACCAACTGACATAACCATTGGAATGAAGGCTGTGGGTACAGATACTGATGTGGATGCAGTAGACACAAATCTTCATAGAATCCATGTTGCCAAATCACTTGGCTTCCTGGGCGACGCGTGCGGAGAATGTGGCAATTTTACAATGGTGCGCAACGGAACATGCATGAAGTGTATGACTTGTGGCGCAACAAGCGGGTGCTCTTGATGTAGGAGCTACCCTGATACGAGCTCCCTGTAACCTTGGGGGGTTGGGCTTTGGCCCACCCCTCATTTTTTTGTATTGGAACAACAGCTGAGAAACTCACTATTGAATCCGATAAAACTGCTGTAAGAAAAAATTATAAGTACTTCAAATTGGCCGATGGCCAGTACAATTCAGCTTTCCCTAACAACGAATTAGTAAAACTAAATTAGCTTTGTAAAGGTCTCACAGTATCAACTAGTCCAGCCGGCAGACATAATATTGGCCCAAGTGTAGCACCTCCAATTAATCCCTTCACAGAATCACGGAATTCTGGACAATATCGCTTATACCAAGCAAGATCTAACGTTCTAAAACCGTAAATTATTGGGAACATATCGTTGTCCGCTACCTAAGTACCACAGTGAAATTTGTTCTGTGAACCACCATAGTTAAGACGCTAATGCCATTGTCGACCAGAGAAGAGCTGCTAATACACCGGACAAGGGAGGTAGTATCAGTGAGGAAGCAAAACGTATGAACCAAAACTGCCTACCCATCAGAGGCAATTCCCAAGCGATTGCTCGATGAATTGCAATCACTGACCACGCAGCAATAAAGGCAACCATCTGAGGTTCACCAGCGCCGTAATTCATTAAGGCAATTACGAAAGGAAAAGTTATGAATGGACCTCCTGGTATAAATGAACCCAAAATTGAAGATGTGATAATTCCAAGAAACCCTGATGCATCTCCGATATGAGCGCCTATGACTTCTTGTGGAATAAGCTCTGCAATAAATCCAGCAGCAAGTAACGCAAGTGGCATTCGAACAGCTACACGTAACCCTTGAATCCTAAACGTCTTAATGGCTTGAAGATAGCTAGCCTCGGGTTTCCGCCACACCACAAGCGACAAGATTATAACAACGGACCAGAGAAAAATTCCCGATATCAACATTTGGTCAATTCCTCGTCATGCCTGAGGACTCCCAAAACCGCGTGAAGAAATGTCGGGCAATCAACCCTGCTACAATCGGTAATGGTATCGACGCAATAAATCGGATGATAAGAAATTCGGGCTCGAAAAAGGGAATTTCCCAAACGAGCAAACGATTGATTCCAATTACAGACCAAGCGGTGATGAAAGAAACCATTGTCCCTATATCTGCACCAGCACGCTGTAATGCCAATACGATAGGGAATGAAGAGAATGGACCACCAGGCGTCATCGCGCCTGCTAGCATGGCTAAAACCAAACCCTTGAATCCCGAACTCGTTCCAAGCCAGCGTGTGACGAGCTCCTTCGGTACAAGTACTTCTACAAGCCCAGCTAACATTAAGCCTGCTATGATCATCGGAGCAATCTGTATAATCAGACGTAGATCACCATGAATGGCCTCCTCGAATACCTCACTCCCCTTCAAAAGCCAGCAAGCGACGCCTGCTACAATCGCGATTACCATTAACACCAATGTGTCGGTAGCAATTAAGCGCTTTCGCAATTGTGCGTTCCCACTGACAATATCCGCTATTTAAAGAATTAATTAAAACTAATACCCAAGTATTGGTCGTAAATGGATTGTATGGACTTAACTCTGATACACACATAACATTAGCGTCGAATATAGATGGGATCTCTGATATCCTGAGCTACTTTGAAAAAATTGGAGCCCGGTTCGAGGGAGAATCGGGATTAATCAATGCCTGATGGACGTGATCTGGCCACGATTAATGCTATCAAGTCAATAGATCAAGTAGAAGCTGCCCAATGGGACAACTGTGCGGGTTCCGTAAACCCATTCGTGTCTCATGCGTTTCTAAATGCGCTTGAGCAAAGTGGTGCAGTTGATATCGAAACAGGCTGGGCACCAAACCACCTCGTAATGGTTGATGAAGCGGGCCAACTGTGTGGCGCAACTCCATTTTATCTGAAGAGCCACTCATACGGCGAATTTGTGTTCGATCATATTTGGGCGGACGCCTATGAACGTGCTGGAGGTCGTTACTATCCCAAACTAATTTCAGCCGTCCCATTTGTCCCCGTGACAGGACCACGGCTTCTGACTCGGCCTGATGCATCCGAACGAAATATCCAAGAAACACTTTGTGCCGGAATGATCGAGCTTGCCACACGCCACAAAGTTTCTTCTGTTCATGTCACGTTTCCAACTGAACCACAATCCGCTTGTTTAGAGAAAGTTGGGTTTCATGTCCGTAAAAACCTTCAATATCATTGGATAAATAGAGGCTATGAAACCTTCAGTGACTTTCTATCTAATCTGACCAGCCGTAAACGCAAAACAATCAGAAGGGAACGCAAACGCATAGTCGACGCAGGAATAACATTTAAGGTGCTAACAGGCGCAGACTTAACCACACAACATTGGGACAATTTCTACAAATTTTATATTGATACATATGAACGTAAATGGGGATTTCCATACCTCAATCGTGATTTCTTTCAATACTTGAATGATACAATGGCCGATAATATCGTACTGATTATGGCTTACCAAGATGGAAGTTCAATAGCTGGCGCATTCAATTTACTAGGTAGTAACGCTATTTATGGTCGCAATTGGGGCTGTCACCGTCGATACAAATTTTTGCATTTTGAAGCCTGTTACTATCAAGCGATTGACTTTGCAATTTCCCATAACCTTGACCGAGTAGAAGCAGGGACCCAAGGCCCACACAAAATTCAGCGCGGCTATGAGCCAGTACAAACCTACAGCGCACACTGGATTAGAGATACAGGATTTCGGTCTGCGGTCGAGGACTATTTGAAACGCGAAACAGAAATGATGTTGGACGAGATGGCATATCTCAATGAACATTCGCCGTTTCGCAATAGTGACAAGTTATAAACTTTGCGTGAAAAGCTTTTGTCGCTGAATAAAGCAACAAGGTTAACTAGCCGAAGTGTTTGCACAGATTTTTGCCAATCAACTTCTAATCTGATGAAAGCATTGGGTGGCAAGTCCCTCACAACAGACTATCCGATACTCTCTTCGAACCACAACAATTGGACACGCATTCATTGGTACATCGCGCCTGCTATCTCTATTATACTTTAGAAAATTAGTGGGTAGCCTTTTATGTCCGATGATCGGGACAGCTATCAGCTCTGACATAAGTGGCTCAGACTACACACTTTCCCCAAAGAAGGCATATACCGCTACTAGGGGATAGTTGTCTTTTTAAATTAAACCACCCGAATCTTGGGCGCCATATATGAAGTCATCGAAGAACACGGCGGTTGGCCGGATACATTTATTGACGACCTAGATGCTCATTGGTGATGAGCAAGGACAATGAGATACCCATATCCCCAACCCAAAAGCAATTAATTCTCAATTAAGGCTGGAACTTTTGGCTTCCCCACTAAAGGTTTAGGATAGGTAAACGTAAACTTTTCATCATTTACATCAACTTGCACAACTCCACCTTTCACAAGTTTTCCAAATAACAATTCCTCTGCAAGTGGCTTCTTCACGTGTTCTTGAATGATACGCGCCAATGGCCGTGCGCCAAATTTTCGATCATAGCCACGTTCGGCTAACCACTTAAGCGCGTTGCTCGAAAGCTCAATTGTAACATTACGGTCCGCTAGTTGGGCTTCTAGCTGCATTATAAACTTTTCGACAACCTGACTGACAATATTTGGCGTCAACGCTTCAAATCCTATCACTGCATCTAACCTATTGCGGAATTCAGGAGAAAACATTCGATTAATTACCTCCTCGTCCTCACCTGACCTCTCTTCCCGACCAAACCCAATAGCCGGTTTCGCCAATTCGGCTGCGCCTGCATTGGTCGTCATAATCAGAATGACGTTCCGAAAATCGACAGCCTTACCGTTATGGTCAGTCAGTTTGCCGTGATCCATAATTTGCAAGAGTATGCTGAAAAGATCCGGGTGAGCCTTTTCTATCTCGTCAAGAAGCAATACTGCGTGCGGATGCTGATCAATAGAATCGGTAAGTAAGCCACCTTGATCAAATCCGACGTACCCTGGAGGTGCACCAAGTAAGCGGCTCACACTGTGCCGTTCCATGTATTCAGACATATCGAAACGAATTAATTCTATACTCATGGTATGCGCTAGTTGACGCGCTACTTCTGTTTTTCCAACCCCGGTCGGGCCTGAAAATAAATAGCAGCCGATTGGTTTTTCTGGCTCACGGAGTCCAGCACGAGATAATTTTATTGCCGTTGCCAAAGCACTGATCGCTCGGTCTTGTCCAAACACAACCGTCTTTAGATCGCGCTCGAGAGTGAGCAATGCTGATTTATCATCCTTGGACACATGCTTAGGTGGTATTCGGGCAATCTTTGCTACTACCGTTTCAATATCCTTAACACCAACAGTTTTCTTGCGCCGTGACTCTGGCACCAACATCTGAGCAGCACCTACTTCGTCAATAATATCGATTGCCTTGTCTGGTAATTTTCTATCATGGATATAGCGAACCGACATTTCTACAGCTGTGCGAATAGCTTCAGCAGTATAACGAATCTTGTGATGTTCTTCGTAGTACGGCTTTAGGCCCTTAAGAATTTTTATAGAATCTTCTAGTGATGGTTCTACTACATCAATTTTTTGAAACCGCCTGACTAACGCCCGATCTTTCTCAAAGTAATTACGAAATTCCTTATATGTCGTTGACCCAATGCAGCGCAGTGAACCGCTTGCCAACGCTGGTTTCAAAAGGTTCGATGCATCCATCGCTCCACCACTCGTTGCTCCGGCGCCGATTACGGTGTGGATTTCGTCAATAAACAGTATTGCACCGGCGGAATTTTCGAGCTCACGCAAAACTGCCTTCAATCGTTCCTCAAAATCTCCCCTATATCTGGTGCCAGCGAGAAGCGAACCCATATCAAGTGCAAATATGGTTGATTCCTTGAGGACATCCGGCACTTCATCACACGTGATCCGGCGCGCGAGGCCTTCGCTGATAGCAGTTTTACCCACGCCCGAATCCCCAACATAAAGAGGGTTATTTTTAGTCCTTCGACATAAAATTTGAATCGTACGTTCAATTTCAAGTTCGCGGCCGATCAATGGATCGATGCCTCCTTCCCTAGCTTTTTCATTCAGGTTGACACAGTAGGCGTCAAGCGCCTCATTACCGCGTTTGTTAATAGAATCTGCACCTGCATCTCCATCTGTGTCAGTCACCGCCTCTTGCTCTAATTCACCCACTATCTTGGCAATTCCATGACTGATGTAGTTGATGGCATCAAAGCGAGTCATGTCTTGTTCATGCAAAAAATATACCGCATGACTTTCACGTTCCGAGAATATCGCCACAAGCACATTTGCACCTGTAACTTCCTCACGTCCAGAAGACTGAACGTGAATCGCCGCACGTTGCAATACACGTTGGAATCCAGCAGTTGGCTTCGGATCTTCAAACTCAATCATAACCAGTCCACTTAATTCGTTGTCAAGGTAACCAGAAAGTTCGTCAGTCAGCTTATTGAGGTCAACTCCACAGGCGCGCAGCACCTCAGCTGCATCTTTATCATCAATTAATGCAAGTAGCAGGTGTTCCAACGTTGCAAATTCATGTCGATGTTCAGCCGCAAATGCTAATGATCGGTGAATTGATTCTTCCAAATTACGTGACAACACTGTCTATCATTCCTTTTCTAAAGTGCATTGCAATGGGTGTTGGTTTTTTCGAGCAGCGTCCATAACTTGGTTAACCTTAGTCTCCGCTACTTCATATGTAAAAACTCCACATATTCCAATACCTCGTCGGTGTACATGTAACATTATTCTCATCGCTTCTTCTCTATTTTTGGCAAATACTCTCTCAAGCACCATTACAACAAATTCCATAGGAGTGTAATCATCATTCAGTAAAAGTACCTTATACAAAGATGGTTTTTTAGTTTCCGGCTTTGCCTTCTCCACCACAACAGTTTTTAGGTCACTGTCACCTTCATCGTGTCCATCTCGAATTCCAACACCAAATAGCTTCCATTCAGTTCGATAGTGAATTTGGAATTCATGTTGCATGATAAGGGACCTATACTGAGCGGCTCTAATAAATGTGAGGACAACCAACTTGACGATACTACAATTTGTCCAATGAACTATATAATCAGATACTTCGACACCTAAGTCACATTATAAACAGCGGAAAATGAACAGAAAAGTTATTGTGGGGAATACTCTATATTGTTAGGTCAGCTCCATCGCCAACTTGATCAGATAAAGAACGAAAATACGCCAGCGGGAGCCGTATACGGTGCCCGTACTAATTACATTCGTAATTCGCGCAGAGTCGTGTTTGGTCCTCGCTTCTACTGTCCTATATGTAAGAAGTGGTATCGCAACTTTCTTCCATTTGGTCTCAACCAACGGCCCAATGCGAGATGTCCCGGATGCGATTCTCTCGAGAGGCACCGGTTTCTTTGGCTTTACCTTACAAATTACTTACAATTGACACGACGCCGAGCGAAAGTACTACACATAGCACCCGAGAAACCAATTCGATTCATCCTAGAACAGTTACCTAACCTCACTTACACCACAGTCGATCTATATGACCGTGAAGCAGGCCAAAATATGGATCTGACAAATTTGACGTTCAATCCGGAAATGTTTGATGTTGTTATATGTAGTCACGTATTAGAACATATAAAAAATGACCGTCTTGCTATGTCTGAAATGGCCCGCGTTTTGAGACCCAACGGCCGCGCAATTATTCTTGTGCCAACCGACTTCCAATTAAAAACAACTTATGAAGATGATTCCATCACCACTCCGAGCAAACGACTTATCGCATTTGGCCACCCATACCATGTCCGAATTTGCGGCACCGACTACTCTAACAGGTTACACGAGGCTGGCTTTAACGTAGACAAGGTATACAGCTCTTCGCTCACGCCGCATCGACGACGAATTCTTCGAATAAACAAGAATATCCTGTATGACTGTCTGCAGCCTGGTCAAATGAACTTATCGAACTTGGCACTAAGAAATTGATTTAAAGGCTCGGATTAAAGTCCAACTAATCAAAACCGGCGACATACAGATGTAAGGTCTCTCACATCCTTTGGATTGTCCTTATACCACAATCCCATCCATTCTTTAATTATGGGCAGTGATTTGCTCTTGTGCCGACGCTGCCACTCTTGCAATTTCCAGAATCGTCTATTCCGTTTTACATATCGGCGTGCAACATAAACCAGAGCACTGACTGGGCCCTGACCAACAGTTAACGGTTCCCTAAGTAATATACGATACTCTTTACCTTCATAGTGCGAAACACGTGTCAAAGTTTGAAAATTAATACCCGAAAGTATTAGACCGGTAGCACAACCAACTGCTCGTGGATACAACGCTGGATATCTTTCGCTCCCGACTTCTAACGCTAAATGGCCGCGTAAACTGGCTGAAAATATGTGCCCCTTCCAACCACCTAAAACCTCATTGCGAACATCTGGGTCACACAACGTACCATAGACAAATAGCCGCATTATTCAGTCAATTCTTTGAATTGGTTAATAGACAAAATGTTGTCTGAGGTGATACTTGGACTTTATTAGGGAAGACATCAATCTTCTCGGTTAAAACATGGAGCATCGATACCACTCAGTCTTAATTGCCTTCTCACACACTCTTGTAATTGTATAAGATCATTGTGATTTGTAGCCTCACATCTGCAGACCAACACGTTTTGCGTATTCGAGGCTCTCAGTAACCACCAACCTTCATCCTGACAAACTCGGACACCATCAACAGAATTAACTGATACACCCGATGTGGTAAGACGCGTTTTAACTTCATCAATTACATCGAACTTACGTGCCTCTGGTACTTCAAATCGCACTTCTGGTGTGTTACACATGAGTGGTAATTCATCCAACAGGTCGGCAGCAGAGCGAGCAGAGGAAGTCAAAAGGTCCAACAATCGGATCGCGGCATAAAGTGCATCATCAAAACCATAATAACGGTCCTTGAAGAATATGTGGCCACTCATTTCGCCGGCTAGTGGTGCACCTACTTCTAACATCTTTGATCTAATTATTGAGTGTCCCGACGCTCCCATCACAGGTTTTCCACCACGCCGACTAATTTCATCGAATAGAACCTGACTCGCCTTTACATCTGCTAGAATCGGAGTACCCGGATGATAGCGGAGCACGTCTGCAGCAAAAATTGCCAATAGTTGGTCACCCCAAATGATACGAGCATTGGCGTCTACCACCCCAATTCTATCACCGTCACCATCAAACGCTATTCCAAGATCACATCGCTGAGATAGTACTACTTCACGCAGCTGTTTGAGATTTTTAGGCACAGTCGGATCCGGATGATGGTTAGGAAAAGTGCCATCGACCCTCTCGTTGAGCAAAATATGTTTACCAGGAAGCCTGGACGTTAATCGCGACAGAACGGTACCCGCAGAACCGTTACCCGTGTCCCACGCTACTTTAAGGCCGTCTTGGCTTCTATAATCGTCAACAAGTCGAGTAATATACCAATCAGAAATATCGATCGTTGTATGACGTCCCTCCGCCAAAACCCACTTTTCGCTGATAGCTGCCTGCCCCAACTTTTGTATGTCTGCTCCCCAAAAGGGCAAATTGCGTACGATTATCTTAAATCCATTATAACTGGGTGGATTATGTGAGCCAGTCACCATAACTGCTGCGTCTGAATTTAATACAAATGAGGCGAAATAAAGCATTGGTGTAGGCCCGCAGCCGATGCGGAAAACGTGTAATCCCGTACTTTTAAACCCTTCTACGAGTGCATGTTCAAGAGCTTGCGAACTGGACCGGCCGTCATATCCGACGCAGACCGTCAATCCATTGTTTTGTACGAGCAAACTACCAAGTGTCTTCCCTAGCGCGAGTGCATCTGCTTCACTAAGTGTAGAGCCGACTACACCACGAATATCGTATTCTCGTAGTATAGATGAGTCGAACAAGTGCCCACCACTCATTCAGTGGCATTCCCTTCCAGAGAAGTGGTGTTCACACTCCTCTGTGGTCGGCCAATGCAATAGTATTCAAACCCGGCAGTGACCATTTCACTAGGATCATAAATATTTCTCAAGTCGATCATGAGAGGTCGCGCGAGTAATACTTTGCTACGTTCAAGGTCAAGTAGTCGGAATTCATTCCATTCCGTCAAAATAACAAGAGCATCAGCCCCTTCCATCGTATCATAGGCGGACTCACACCAAATAACTTCCCCCAACAGCTTTTTTGCCTCTGGCATACTTTCTGGATCATAAACTCGCAACGTGGCGCCTGCATCAGACAAAGCCGGCAATATATCTAGGCTTGCACTTTCACGCATGTCGTCGGTATTGGGCTTAAAAGCAAGGCCAAGAATGGCTAGCGTTGCGCCCTGTACTGAACCACCACATAACTCAACAATGCGGCCCGCCATCGACTTCTTTCTCTTATTGTTTATATCAATAACAGTTTCGATAATTCGCATAGGCGAACCCGCCGCTTCAGCCGTCCGAACCAAAGCCAAAGTATCCTTAGGAAAACACGAGCCACCGTACCCAGGTCCCGGATGAAGAAATTTTCTGCCAATACGACCATCAAGACCCAGGGCTCTCGACACATCAAATACATCGGCATTAACTCGTTCACACAAGTTGGCTACTTCATTAATGAAAGTGACTTTTGCTGCAAGAAAGGCGTTAGTGGCATATTTGGTGAGCTCTGCTGTCTCTAAACCGGTGAACAGTACTGGCGTCTCGATTAGGTATAATGGTCGATATAGAGCTCGCATTACCTCCTTTGCCCTTCCACTTTCTGCACCGATAATTACCCGGTCTGGGCGCATGAAGTCATCAATTGCTGAACCCTCACGCAGAAATTCCGGATTGGAAACAACATCAAAGTCAGCATCCGAACACAACTCTTGAATTATGCATGCCACTTTACGACCTGTACCAACAGGTACGGTCGACTTTGTAATGATAACCGTATAGCCATCGATCGCCCGGGCGATTTCCTCTGCGGCTCCAAAGACAAAAGACAGATCCGCGTGTCCGTCACCACGTCGACTTGGCGTTCCAACCGCTATCAACACTGCATCCGCCTCACGAACAGCTGTAGTAAGATCTGTTGTAAAGTGTAGCCGGTCCGCCTTCATATTGGCCGCAATCATCTCCTCTAAGCCTGGCTCGAATATCGGAACCGCACCACTTTGCAATAATTTGACCTTGTCAACATCTTTGTCGACACAGGTGACATCGATTCCAAACTCAGAAAAACACGCGCCGGATACGAGTCCGACATATCCAGCGCCGATCATTGCTATTCGCATAAATCTTTCCTTCCGGCGCTACATATTTACCGTTTACCTATTCCTTCGCATAGGCGTTTATGATTTGCCTAACCGCGGAGTTGAGATCTTTACGTTCGAGCGCAAATGCCATATTTGCCTCAATATACCCGATTTTATCACCACAATCGAAAGTTCTACCCTCTATACGAACTCCCAATAATGGCACTTCATCAATCATCCGTGCCATTGCGTCTGTAATCTGAATTTCTCCACTTGTTCCCACTCTCTGCTTCGATAGGTATTCAAAAATAAGGGGTTGCAAAATATATCGACCTATAATTCGTAGTTGGGATGGTGCTTCATCTTGTGGGGGTTTTTCGACCAACCCACGGATTGTAGCTGTATGGCCATCGTCATAATCAACATCTAGAATTCCATATCGATCAGTTTGATCTTGGTCTATTTCTTCAACGGCAACAACACATCCTTTATGAATTTCATATATGTCTGCGAGTTGCTGTAAACAGGGCTTATCCGATAGAATCAAATCATCGGCCAAAATAACAGCAAAAGGCTCATCGCCGATTAGACGACGCGCACACCAAACAGCATGTCCTAAGCCCAAAGGTTCCATTTGGCGCAAATAAGTTACCTGTCCAGGTCCTGGAACCCAGCCACGTGTGAGATCTAGAAACTCAGATTTTCCGCGTTCGACCAACAAGTTATCGAGTTCGTAAGAAACATCAAAATGGTCTTCAATCAAATGTTTCCCGCGGCCAGTAACGAATATAAACTGCTCGATACCGGCAGCATGAGCCTCTTCAACCGCATATTGAATCAGTGGTTTATCTATAACGGGCATCATTTCTTTTGGCATGGCCTTAGTCGCAGGTAAAAACCGGGTACCTAAACCCCCAATCGGAAATATGGCCTTACGGATAGACTTAGACATTAGCTTTGCGGCTGCTCCTAAATTCAAGAATGATAAATAGATTTCTAATTATGTGCCACAGCCCGATACAAACGTGCAACACAAGTCCCCAATATAGGTTATACACGACATACATCAGCTACCCTTTTCAAGGAGAATATCCTTTGCTTCGTTGATCTGTGCAGCCAAATAGTCGGAACCACCTTTATCTGGATGATACTTATGCATAAGACGGCGATGAGCGCGTTTTATTTCTTTGGCATCAGCAGTTCGTTTGACTCCCAAAATTTCCCGAGCTTTTTTAATAGTCATGGGTCCGGCCTTTGCGCCATTATCGCTACCTGGCGCTTCCGCGGCGGCACGCCAAGCTTCTCCATGCATTCGGTCCAGATATGCTTCTATTACACTTGCAGATTGTGAATCGGTCAACATAGCCAATCTATACAGGTTAATTATTTCGGAAAGTGTCATCTTCGAGAGTCGACGGCCCTTATATGGCTCCTCTTGAACCTCGCCATCCATTTCACCTGTATCAAGCTCGAGTGTCATATGGACAAATCGAGTACGAACTTCAGATACCTGCCCCGAGGTTCGCCCACGCATAGCCTTTGTCAAATTAATAAATGAACGCAGGCGCGCGACCCAGGGCAATAATGCCATCAACGCAACCCAAGCCCAGACAATACGACCAGAAATAATCAAAAACAAACCGATAACAATGGCAATCACCGGAATGGCAACACGTAACAGCCGTAAAATCGATGTTGTGCTAGCAGATGTAAACCAAACCGCAATTAAAAGCGCCGCAACTACAGCGCTAGCACCGACAAGAAACCATAACATAATAGAATTATTTTTGCTTACCGAGTTGATGTGTCAAGCGAAGAACGGCACCACCCTGCTCTTTTCCATATTCCAGGAGTGCCACTCTACCACCAGCAGCATATACAGCAACCGCCGCCAACAAAGTTCGCAATTGTTCAGCGCTGCTGCTATCAAATGAACAATAAGCGCCACCTGATATTTGCGCAATTTGTTCAAATACATGACGTGCGGTGATGTCTCCTCCTTCCTGAAAGATAAACACGGGCACATCAAGTAATTTCAATTCACCAGCTTTTTGACACAATTTATCTATATCTTCTTCCATCGCGTCACCGACGAACACAACAGCATTAATTTTACCTTGTTTTGATTCATTGAT
The DNA here is from genome assembly GCA_964419045.1 of uncultured Flavobacteriales bacterium. GTDB lineage: Bacteria > Pseudomonadota > Alphaproteobacteria > UBA8366 > CAVOAK01 > CAVOAK01. Next base: position 106,391 of record CAYQNO010000007.1, on the reverse strand, counting down.
TGCATGAATGAACACCTTTTCAATTTGGGTAGCACCTCCGCGACACATAACACTTGCCATCATTTTTAGTAGTTCATTCGTATTCGTAACCCACTTACTGGCTCTACACTCACGAAACCCGCGATAATAGACTAATTGAATTTCTAGCCCTCCTAAGCTTTCAGTAGAGCTGAACATTTCCCCCTGGATCATGCAGGCGCTATCCCAGGTAGGTTCACGACTAGCCGTTGCATCCATTGCGAATAGAAGTCTCCCTCGACCCGATGGAGAACCAATCGTGGATGCAACTTTCTTCAGAAACTCATTAACCTCTTGGTCACTGGTATTTGCAGGTAGCTTCGACATTATGTCATCTATGACTCCCAGACACAGTTGTACTATCTCGCCTTATGTTCTCCGCTACGTCAACTGATCTCGACGACGGAGAATATCAATCGCATTTATAACAGCCTCTCTTCCCTAAGCATCGATTCAGTCATCCGTTTAGCCGCGTTGACTTTTGTGTTAAAGGGTAAGTACTAGAGTTTGAAAGATGAATTTTCCAATTCGAGTGTAACATCATTCTGAAATATTATCCGTTAGTCTGATTTCTTTGTACCCTTACCTTTCGGAATCAAAATTGGGATAGTTACACATTGGGCGCATCGTCTGGGGTGATCAACAAGTCATGTGTGGAATTGTCGGAATTATCGACCTAAAGCGCGAATCGGGGCCGGATAAACTTCAACGTGACGTTTGCCGCATGGCAGATTCCCTGAATCATCGAGGACCAGATGATAGTGATCAATGGATAGATCCCGAAATTGGGGTAGCTCTGGGATTTCGCAGACTGTCAATCATTGATCTGACTCCTACCGGACACCAACCTATGTCATCTGCTGATGGTCGTTATGTAATAGTTTACAATGGTGAAGCATATAACTTTAAGGACCTTCGACTTGAGTTGGAAGCAGCCGGTCATATATTCCGTGGATTATCGGATACCGAAGTTTTTTTAGAAGGTTGCGGGATTTGGGGTATAAAGGCTACTGTCCAGCGCTTAATTGGTATGTTTGCTTTTGCAATTTGGGACCGCCGCGAAAGGAAGTTATGGCTTGGCCGCGACCGTCTTGGAATCAAGCCACTCTATTACACACACCAAGGGAACCTCTTCCTTTTCGGATCTGAACTTAAGTCGTTGAGGGCAAAGGAAGGTTGGCAAGCTGAGCTAGACCGCGACGTGCTTACAGCCTATCTCAGGTACAACTACGTACCTACACCTCATAGTATCTATCGCCAAGTTTACAAACTGGAAGCTGGCACGTTGATGTCAATTTGTCCCGGCGAAAACCCGAGGTCAGAACGTTATTGGAACTTAGCCGACTCGGCCATGGGGGTTCGCAGCGTCCACAATGAGCATGAGGCGTTAGAGGAAGGCGAAGCCCTTTTACGTGATGCTGTGAAGCTGCGTCTCGTCTCGGATGTGCCGTTGGGTAGTCTTTTATCAGGCGGCGTAGATTCTTCGACTATCATGGCCCTAATGCAGGCAGAAAGTGGACAGCCGGTCAAAAGTTTCACAGTTGGCTTTGAGGATGCAGACTTCGATGAAGCCAGGCAAGCCAGAGCTATTGCAAAACATATTGGTGCCGAGCATCATGAAATCTACCTTTCAGAGAAACATGCGCTCGAGCTAGTTCCGCAGCTCCCAGAACTCTACGACGAACCGTTTGCCGATTCCTCCGCAATACCGACGTACCTTTTAGCACAAATGGCCCGCAAACACGTAACAGTAGCCTTGTCGGGCGACGGTGGTGACGAAGTGTTCCTGGGCTATAACCGCTACCATGCAGCAACGGCTGCGTGGCGAGGAATGCGTCATATACCCGAATCCATGAGACAGGCGATTTCTTCAACCTTTTCGGCCATACCGACTACAAGATGGGAAAGTGTCGCCCAATTACTTCCACCTTCTATTCGCCCCAGACAGTTGGGCAACAAAGTCCATAAGCTAAGTTGTATTTTGGGTGCAAAGAACGCCGACGACATATACAAGCGTCTCATAAGCCACTGGGATAATCCCACGCAACTAGTTGCTAATGCGTCAGAACCGGAGAGCATGGTCTGGAATGAGGCACGTACGATCAATGACTTTGGTGAACGAATGGCATTTCTCGACACAAAAACTTACTTGCCCGACGATATTCTAACAAAAGTGGACCGAGCCAGCATGGCTGTCGGATTAGAGGTGCGGGTGCCTTTACTCGATCATCGAGTTGTAGAGTTTGCCTGGCGCCTTCCAAAGTGGATGAAACTCCAGAGAATGACAACAAAGCGACTTCTGCGTCAAATCCTCTACCGCCACGTTCCAAAAGAGCTAATTGAGCGACCAAAATCAGGTTTCGCGGTTCCACTCGACCACTGGCTGCGGGGCCCACTTCGTGAATGGGCTGAATCACTGATTGATGAAAACCGCCTCAAGCGCGAAGGATTGTTCAATCCAATCCCAGTGCGGCAAACATGGAGAAATCACCTTGCTGGTAAGGGCAACTCAGGACAAGCAATATGGGGAATCTTGATGTTCCAATGCTGGCGTGATCGCTGGAACGTCTGATGACACTAGTTGGTAGCCAAATTCTTTTTGTTGTTGCTGAGGATTGGTATTTTTGTTCGCATAGACTGCCAATCGCGCGTGCTGCACGAGATGCTGGTGCTAACGTATTAGTTGCAACTCGTGTGGCTGACCATGGAGAAATAATTGAGGCCGAAGGATTTCGCTTGTTGCCTCTTAATATCGACCGTAGTGGCCTCAATCCGGTGGCAGATTTATGTACCCTGTGGTCACTTATCCAGCTCTATCGTCATGAGCGTCCACATCTCGTGCATCACGTAGCGCTGAAGCCAGTGCTTTATGGATCAGTAGCAGCTTGGATTACTAGGCTACCAGTTGTTGTCAATGCCCTTACGGGACTAGGCTTTCTGTTCATTTCGAAAGGAATATTCGCAACACTCATGTTGCCCTTCGTGCGGTTTGTTTTAAGAGGCCTACTCAACCGTAAAAACAGTAGACTTATTCTCCAAAACCCGGATGATGTGAACGTTTTTCGTGACCAAGTTGGTATTCGAGAAGACCAGATTGCCCTGATCCGTGGCTCCGGGGTAGATGTCACGCTCTTCCAACCTGCGCCTGAACCAGAAGTCACATCTAAGTGTCCAGTGGTTGCATTATGCGTTTCACGTCTCCTATGGGACAAGGGAATTGGAGAGCTGGTTGGAGCTGCGCGATTACTGAAATCACGCGGCGTTGAAATTATCATTCGACTTGTTGGCTCGATAGATAGAAACCCTGCCGCCATAGATCAGGCAACACTCGATACATGGCAGAGTGAGGATGTGGTTGAGATTATCGGATTTTCTGATGACATTCAGCATGAATATACCCGCGCACATATTGTCGTTTTACCGTCTTACCGTGAAGGTCTACCCAAATCACTCCTAGAGGCTGCAGCTATTGGGCGACCAATTATTGCCTCCGACGTGCCAGGTTGTAGGGAGATCTGCCGAGAAGGGGAAACGGGACTCTTGGTGCCACCCCGTAGTGTCGAACCTCTGGCTGAGAAGTTGACCATACTTGCATTCGACGAGAAGTTACGAAGGGAAATGGGCGCTACCGCGCGTAAGTTAGTAGAACGAGAGTTCGCCGAGACAATTGTGGTTGATCAAACCCTAGCGCTATATGGCAAAATTTTGAAAATTGATGTGTTGCCAATACCTAATCAGTGAAAATTCCGCGACTTAATGGATACTTTGATTTTGTCATGGGAACGGCTATCTGCCTGACCACGTATTCGCGATGAATGTCCACCTGGATCCAATGGATCAGAATTTTTTTTGCTGTGCGTCGATAGAGGCATTAAATCTCTCGCTTCCCCTAAATGATCGAGTATGTGCGACAGGTCCTCAATTCGCTCTGCAATTACATGTGTGACGATCCCTTGACGCTGCAGTTCGCCAGTAATCCTCACCAACCGAGCAGCTAATATGACGTGACGGTACCGCTCAAAAGCGTTATGCCAGATAATGACATTGGCAACCCCTGTCTCATCCTCGAGTGTCATGAAGATAACTCCCTTGGCGGTACTAGGACGTTGACGCACTAACACTAAACCGCAAACCGATACCTGCGTACCGTCCTCTACCGTCGCCAGTTGGACCATCCGTAGTACTTCCCCACAATGATCACGCAGCAGCGTAAGGGGGTGACAACGCAAAGAGAGGTTCAACGCCGAGTAATCCTCCACCAACTGCTCACCTATACCCATATCTGGCAAGTTGACCTTTGGTTCCATATCCAGGTTCTCCTTGTCCCCGGCCACAAACAAAGGTAACGGTGCGGCATCGAAACTACGGATTGCCCATAGTGCCTCGCGTCGACTTAGCCCCATGGAACTAAAAACATCACCCCGGGCTAATAATTCAAGTACCTTCTGAGAAAGCCCCGTACGCTTCCATACAGAAAACGGATCGCCATACCCATCACCGCGACATTCAACCAAACGTTCGGCATCAACCACGCCTAGACTCTTGATTTGATGAAATCCGAGACGGAGTGCTAAACTGTTAGCAAGTCCATCAAAATTATCACTTACCTCTAACGTAGAATTCCATTGGGAGCGATTGATGCACGGTGGACGCAACTCAACGCCATGTGCACGTGCATCCCGCACTATCTGAGCAGGCGCATAAAACCCCATCGGCTGACTATTCAGGAGAGCACATGCGAACACCGCGGGGTAGTGGCATTTCATCCAGGCTGAAACATACACGAGCAATGCAAAACTTGCGGCATGAGATTCTGGAAACCCGTATTCCCCGAACCCTTCAATCTGGTAGAAGCAGCGTTCAGCAAATCTGCGATCGTAGCCGCGTTTAACCATACCATTGATAAATTTAGTATGGAATGAGTGAATGGTACCAAGTCGGCGGAAGGTCGCCATCGCGCGACGTAAGTGATCAGCTTCAGTTGGGGTAAAACCAGCAGCAACAATAGCAATCTGCATCACCTGTTCTTGGAACAATGGCACACCAAGCGTCTTGTGCAACACTTCATGTAGTTCCCTCGACGGATAATCTTCCATCTCCTCCCCGTTACGTCGGCGCAAATAAGGGTGAACCATGTCACCTTGAATCGGACCCGGACGAACAATTGCTACCTCGATTACTAGGTCATAGAAAGTCTTCGGCTTCATGCGAGGTAGAAAGCTCATTTGTGCCCGACTCTCCACCTGGAATACGCCGATTGAATCCGCTTTCTGTAACATCGCATAGACTGCCGGATCCTCTGAGGGTACAGTGGAGTGGTCGAGATCTTGACCGTAATAGTCACGTATCAAATCGAATCCCTTGTGTAGACAAGTCAACATACCAAGCGCCAAAATATCGATCTTAAGCATACCGAGCACATCAAGGTCATTCTTATCCCATTCGATGACCGTACGGTCCTCCATCATAGCATTTTCAATAGGAACAATCTCGTCAAGGCGGTCCCGGGTGATAACGAGCCCACCAACATGTTGTGAGAGGTGACGTGGAAAACCGATCAACTCTGCAGCAAGGTTGAGCACCAGTTGAAGTCGACAATTTGAATGATCAAGTCCCAATTCTTTAATAGAACTCTTATCGGTATTGTTCAATACGCCTCTCGGATGACCTACAAGCACATCCAATGTATCTTGGTTCAATCCCATCACCTTACCAACCTCGCGAAGCGCACCACGTGAGCGATAGCAGTTGACCGTAGCCGTCATCCCAGCACGTTCGTGACCGTATTTTTCATAGACGTACTGAATCACTTCCTCACGTCTCTCATGCTCAAAATCAACGTCGATGTCGGGTGGCTCACAGCGTTCAGCCGAAACAAAGCGTTCGAACAAAAGGTTGATGCGCACCGGGTCAACCGCGGTGATACCAAGGCAGTAACAGACGACAGAATTGGCGGCGGATCCTCTACCCTGGCAGAGGATATTTCGGCTTCGGGCAAATCTTACGAGGTCGTAGACAGTGAGAAAATAAGGTGCATAGTCAAGCGTCTTAATCAGTGCAAGTTCATGTTCTATCTGTTCCTTAACCTTGTCCGGTACACCCAAAGGATAGCGTTCCTCTGCCCCTCTCCACGTAAGCTGGGCTAGCGTCTGTTGTGGAGTTTTGCCCTTCTCAACGACTTCGTCAGGATATTCGTAGCTTAGCTCATCCAGACTGAAACGACACCGTGCTGCTATCTCAACTGTCTGAGCCACAGCTTGTGGATAGTTACCAAACATTTGAGATATTTCATAACCTGACTTCAAATGTCGTTCGGCGTTAGCTAATAAACGATACCCCGCTTTATCGATGGTGCATTTCTCTCGGATGCAGGTCAGTACATCTGTAAGCATATGACGCTTTGAATCGTGCATGTGAACATCGTTGGTCGCTACCAAGGGTGTAGAATAAATACTTGCAAATCGAGCGAGACATACAAGCCGACGATCATCATCACCTCGATAGAGATGATGTGCTGCAATAAAACAGTTGCCAGGAAAGGTCGATTCTAGCTCACGCAACTGCTCTGCAAAAGTATCCTCTGGATCAGAGGGTGGCACAGCAATGAAGATTATACCCGCGCCCCAGTCTAGGACGTCTCTACGGGTTAGCTTACATTCCCCCTTTATTTCGCGTCGTCGACCGAGCGTAATTAACCGAGTTAATCGTCCATAGGCGACACGGTCTGTCGGATAGGCAAGTAGACTGTGACCATCCACGAGATCGAGTCGTGCACCGATAACAAGCCTAATACCCGCCTCGCGAGCCGCCATATGGGCGCGAACCATACCTGCTAAGCTATTACGGTCGGTCACCGCGATGGCTTCATGCCCCAATGCTGCCGCCTTGAACATAAATTCGTCTGGATGGGACCCACCGCGCAGAAAACTGAAGTTGGTAGTAACTTGAAGTTCCACATAAGCATTAGAGCCGGTACCATGGGCGGAATAGGATTTCATATATAAACACCCTCAGGCAAACAGACCATGCAGAAACCAGCCAGGTATTGTCCCCGGTTTTTCTCGCACTTGACAGTAAAGCCAGAAACGGTTGCCATCGACATCCTCAACCCGCCAGTAATCACGAGCTCCCGATACCCAACTTCCGTCTTCACGCCACCACTCGGGTTTAATTCGTTCTGGCCCCTCGGTGTTCTGTACCCGATGAATAACCTGCCGCCATCGAAATAATACAGGCGGTCTGTCCTTCGTAGACTGCTCTCTACCCTGCCTATCCGATGTGCTCTTAATCTGTCGCCTCATGAACTTTTTCGATGACGTAAGTATCATCGTTTCCACTGGTTCTGGCTTCAGAAGTAGCCGCAGTGGTCTAGGAGGTAGATATGAATTGGGCAGAAAAGGGCTCCAATAGGGAGCTACATTATTGTTTACTGGTACCGCACACACCACACGTTCGGGAAGAAAACTTTTCCGTGGTGACAACCGTAAGACTGCATTAAACCCGAGACGATTACCAAGACGATCTATCAGCTGACTAAGCTCAACATCGGCAAAAGAAACGGATGAACTCAAGTCCAGTGCCCCGATATCTTGGCTTGATGACGTACCTTCGCCTAGTGAAAATCGTTTCTGCCTAGTAAAAAAGGAAAATTGTCTTACCGTTAATAGTTCAGTTAATGGTGCCATCAGAGACAGGGTTTCGACACCGAAGCCCGGATCAAGCGTTTCTAGACCAGAAGCGAATAATCGAACTAGATGCCTTGGGCTACAAATTGGCCGCGATGTCCCGATCTGTATTTGTTGTGACGTACCATCTGTACGATAGAGGGTAAATTCGAGCCGACGACAACCATATCCATCGCTTTTAAGACGGTGACACATTCGGACAATGAGGCGTTCAAGCGCGTCAACTATGATTTTGTGCTCACTAATCGGATCAGTCAACACGGTGCGTACCTGATAGCAAGACCGCTTGGCGATATACGCGATTGGTTCATCGACACGGCCTAATGCCTGGTCTAACCTGAGTAAGAGTTTACTCCCAAACCGGGCCATGAGTGGTGCGCGCGGTATTCCATAGAGATCGCCGACAGATCGCAAACCAAAATGCGAAAGTTTAGTCACCGTTACGGTATTGAGCCGTAATGCAGCCATCGGTAGAGAAGCAAGTGTCTTGCGAGTGCAACCTTGATCAATAACCGTACCACTTATACCATAGCGAGCCATAGCCGATGCCATACCTGGCGTATCCGCCATCGCAGCATGCACATTAAAGCCGGAATATTCGAGCCGGACGATAAGATCGTCCAGCATGGCCTGTTCACTGCCGAACAAATGGGCACAGCCAGTCGTATCAAGCCATACGCCATCAAGTCCGTCCGTAGCCGTCAGGGGAGTATAGCGCCCACACCACCGAACAATCTGTGTCAGAGCTGATGTATCAGCAATCGGATCGGCTGGTGTGGTCTCTAGAGTTGGTAAAAAAGCTAATGCATCAGTCAGATTCATTCCTTGAAAAATACCCAATTTAGTAGCTGTCTTATTGACTGCACTGACAAGTGCATGACCATTGTTTTCAAAAACAGTGGCAAGAGGTAGTTCTCTGTTTTCTGATCTCTGTCTGGTTTGCATTTCATGTGGGTTTTCCCACAAAGATCTGACTTTCGTCCGCTTTAGACGATCAGTTGCTAAATGTGTCAACCAAGCTGAGATTACCCGTCGATTCGTCATGCTCCACCAGCCATGTTCCGGTACCAGATCCGCCCCTGCATCGGCTGAGATTCACCTTCCACCTCGCCCCTATGCTGAGTATTCCCGTATCAAGTTGTTCTATTTTAGGTTCACTATTCACACCCAAACCGGCCGCCGGAACGGCATCAACCTGCCACCTACTCGTACAAGCGCTGGGAAAAAGTTTTGTATCATTTCGCCCAGCTACCGACGCCAGTTTCCCTTGTTGCAAGATTAGCCCTGTTGTACCACCAGCCTCTGCGGCTAGTTGAAATCGACGACTTACCACGAGGTCTATCGTATCATCACATTCGAGGATCACAGCTGCGCAGGCCGGACAACGTAGACTCTCCTCCATCGCCCACAACATATCCATAGGGTAACAACTACGGATGATGATCAGGCGTCCAGCATCAAGTCCAAAAGCCGATAATCCTGCCCCGTAGAGCCAACTCTTACTCTTCTGTTTCGCACAAAACAGTACGACACCACCGAGATTTCGCACAAAATGACCAGCAAGCCAGACTACAAAACCACTAGCGACATTACCCGACACCTCGTGTACAGCACCACACACAAGTCCACCTTCCGGTAACATCCGATCTATCTCCACGAGCCCCAGTGGAAGAACTCTTTTTTCTGCCATGCAGGACTGGTTTCCGAACGCTGTTCCGTGCTCGATTGCTGCGACCCGAGCCCGTAATGCACATATGTTCCCAGATTTCTTCATTCTTCCGTGATCGATCTGAATGAAATTTTTTGATCCATAAATTACACCTAAAATGTTCTTCTTTTGTTCTAATATCCATTTCATGGTGAGTCAAGTGAGGTCAGGTCGGCATGCGACACAATCAGTGACGCAACATTTCTCATCCTGAAGCAATCGTAACGCATCTATATTTGGCAAATTAAAAGGAGAATGTTGGAGAATATTAAGTTTTTTTCTAGAACATGGTAGCGTGAACGTAAGAATACTTCACAACAGGGAAATAAATATAAAATCTAGAAAACTACGGACTATAAGGTCATCAACCTGGCTGACAAAACTCTAATAAATGTTGACCATAACTACACTTGTCCACAAAAGTCCCCATCTTTTATATAGCTTGAATGGACAACTTTGATTAAAGCTATTATCTAGAAAGAGCATAGCTGCCACGCCTTGCCCTCTTTAATATACGCGACGGCTAAAAGGAAACCAAACTACATCTGTCGTAACACACCACCAAATGAAAGCTGATGACTGACCCGCAACAGACAACAACACTAAATGCGCTATTCTCACCGGGTCAGCTTGTTCAACACCGGCTATTCGACTATCGCGGCGTCGTAGTTGATGTCGATCCGGAATTTCAGAGCTCCGAAGACTGGTATGAAAAAATGGCGCACTCATGCCCGCCTAAAGACAAGCCATGGTATCATATTTTAGTGCACAATAGCGATCACATAACCTATGTCGCGGAACGCAACTTGGAGCCCGACGAGCGCAACAAACCCGTCAAACATCCTGCTCTAGACCATTTTTTTAAAATATTTAAAAACGGACGATACCAATTTCATCGTCGCGCCAACTAATTCTGCCAACCAGCCATGCCATGAAAGAGCAATACACCCCTTGACCGACTATAAATCTACCAACTTGAGACATAACCTGAACCCAGCCCAAACTACTGCCCGTATCTTACTCGATACACGCTCTATCCTGTTTCGACCCGAAGAACCCTTCACCTTTACTAGTGGCAAAAAAAGTCCCGTTTATGTCGACTGTAGACGCTTGATTGCCTTTCCGCATGAACGACGGCAGTTGATGACGCTGGCGCTCGACTTGATCAACGAGTGTATCGGATATGACAAACTCGATGTTATAGCCGGCGGCGAAACAGCCGGAATACCATTTGCTGCCTGGATTGCTGACCTCCTAATGCTACCAATGTGCTACGTTCGTAAAAAACCAAAAGGATTCGGTCGCAATGCACGGATTGAAGGCAATCTTGATGACGGACAGCAAGTGATTTTGGTAGAGGATCTGGCAACCGACGGTGGTTCCAAACTTGACTTTGTGAACGCATTGAGGGAAGCAGGAGGCAAATGTTTTCACACTTTTGTGATTTTTCACTACGGTATCTTTCCTGAAAGTGTCACAAAACTCCACGAAGCAGGTGTCACACTACATGCGTTGGCAACCTGGCACGATGTCATTGACTATGCCGAGGAAAAAGGAATGTTAGACGAGGCGAGCCTGTCACAGATCCGTTCCTTTCTCGAGGGACCAGAAGAATGGTCAGCGGCCCAGGCTAAGCCGTAGGCGGGGGAGATTGATAGTCGTGTGCCTTCAAACCACGATCAGACCACTTACAACGTCCTTCAACGGTGTGCCAAGCATTCAGCCAAAATTAACTTTCAGATGATGCTTAGTATCTTTACTTTATGATAGGACCATTTTCCGTTTTCCAGCAGTCGATGCCACCCTGAATGTGACAGGTATCGATGAGACCAGCTCCCTGTGCCACCTCTACCGCCATGGCCGATCGTTCACCATAAGCGCAATAAAAAATCAATCTTTTGCCTGTAGATTTAACCAATTCATTGAGCATACCACCTGATCCGACATTTTCCTGCAGCGACACATAGGGTGCATGGATAGCTCCTGGGATGACACCGTGACGTTGGCATTCAGCTTGTTCTCGAATATCAACCAGGATAACGTTGTTAGAATCGAGCAGTTCTTTTGTCGCTTCGCAACTAAGCGAATAACCGCGCCTTACCAACTCATCCTGGTGCAATCCAATATTAAGGTTCGCTGGTACAGCAACATCCATCATCTTAGGGTTGGGAAGATTCAAATTGTTCATAATCTCCGCATATTCTTCAGCTGAAGAAATTTGTAGACGTGGGTTGCACGTACGTTCCTCACCAATAGTGCTAACCGTATCTCCCTTATAGTCGTGGGCCGGATAGACCAGCATGTCGTCTGGCAGCTTGAGAAGCTTGTTAAACAGAGAGTCATATTGCGCTAAGGGATCACCATTTTGAAAGTCGGTCCGACCCGTACCTCGAATAAGCAGTGTATCACCAGTGAATACACGATCCGCCATACGGAAGCAGTAAGAGTCGTCTGTATGACCGGGCGTATAGATTGCCTCGAGTGTAATGCCTTCGATATCAATTTGATCTCCTTCCCTCACCCGCATAGAGACAACATCGACGCCACTGCTCTCGCCCATAACAGTGATACAACGGGTTCGATCACGTAGCTCGCCAAGCCCGGTTATGTGATCAGCATGAATATGAGTATCTGCGGCTTTAACAAGCCTCAAATTAAGCTCGTCCAACAGACTGATATATTGATCTACCTTTTCCAATACGGGATCAATAATCAGTGCTTCACCACCACACCGACTCGCCATAAGGTAAGTATAAGTACTTGAAGCATTGTCAAAAATTTGTCGGAATATCATGACATTTTCTCTACTTGCATCTACCCGCTGCCTACACTTAATTCCTAATACCGACTATAGCTTAACTCAATCTCTCAAGTTGGGTTCCATATTTGATACAATTTACCACTGAATGGCAAAGTGAATCGATCGAGCCTAATTGACTTCCTCAGTCAGCAATTCAAGTTTTGCCATACGAGTACGGCGACCTTCCAATGTTCGAACAAATATACTCATCAATGGCGGAACGGTTATTAATGTGAGAATGGCTGAAAGTGCCAACCCACCAATTACAACTGAACCAAGGCCACGATAGAGCTCTGAACCAGCGCCTGGAAACAGAACCAGTGGCATCATGCCAAACACTGATGTAAGTGTTGACATGAAAATTGGTCGAGTTCGGTTACGGGTTGCTTCGACAATCGCTTCACGATGATCCTTACCTTCTTCGCGGATGAGATAAAGTGTTTGATGAACCAACAAAATAGCATTGTTAACGACGATACCGATTAAGATAACGAAGCCAAGCAATGTCAACATATCGAGTGCCTGGAAATGAAATTGGTTTAGAAGCAGAAGGCCAACGACTCCACCTGCAGTCGCGAGAGGTACCGATAGTACGATAATCAGCGGATAAGTAAAACTTTCGAACAGTACCGCCATCACCAAATAAACAATGACCAATGCTAGCAATAAATTAAGACGCATTACATCCCACGTCTGAGTTAGCTTGTCAGCGGTGCCACGCATACGAATTTTTACACCAGGCGGCATGCCTTCACGTAGTAACTTCTCAACAACCCCGGTTTCTAAAATTTCCAGGGCCTTGCCGAGTGCCATTGTCGGAGCCGGCCGAACTTGCAGCGTGATGGTACGCTCACGTTCAGTATGTCGAATCTCAGTGGGTCCGATAGTTACTACAACATCGGCCAATTCACTTGTGGGCAATATTATGCCTGAGCTTGTCACTACAGGAAGATTAGCTATGCCCTGGGTATTGGCCACTTTGACTTCTGGCCCCACAAGTCTGAGGTCAGTGCGCTTTCCACCAATAGTAACCTCAGCAACTCTGACACCGTCGTTAAACGCGTCCACCGTTAGACCAAGGTCACGTGTGCTGATCCCATTATCGGCAAGTCTCACTGCGTCAGGCAAAACCCTAATTTCAGGGGCACCTAGCTCAAGACCCGGTCGCGGACGCACTTGGTTGCCACCACTACGGGGCAATATTGCCGATATTATCATGTTGGCACGCTGGGCAACGTCAATTACTTCCTCAAGATTGGGGCCAGAAATATCCATATCTATCGACCGGGACCCGCCTACTCCCCGGCCAAAAATTGAGGGCTGGTACATAACGCCGAACGTCCCTGGTTCTTTAAAAACAGGCTGAGAGATGACTGGAATTAACTCGCCTGCTCGTTGCTCCTGCGCACTAATTGCTCCAATAAACGTAGAAGAATTTCGTGCCACAAAAAAGAAATTGGCAATTCGCGGCGGCTCTCCAACTTCAGGCTTTGGGCCGCTTACTGATACCCAGTGTTGCTTTACGTCGGATTCAATCCGCTCGGCAATTTCTGTAGTCGTATCGAGATTATATCCAGGCGGTGGCGACACAATCCCCGCCACGAAATTACGATTACCTTCAGGCAGATATTCGAGATCAGGCAGATAATGCCAGGTTATCAGACATGCCACAACAATCAGACCAGTGACCATTACGAAGGCAAGCATTCTGCTATGTGCCACAGCCCGCGTAACTTTAGCTATCCTTTCCAAAATTACCTTACCAAACAAGTCCACACCGGGGAGTCGTGCCTTACTACCTTCTGTTATATCGGTTTTGTTTACGAGTAGACGTGCCGAGAGGGCCGGGATGACAGTAATTGAAACAAAAAGGGAAAGCATAACCGCAACAGAGATCGCCACAGCTATATCGCGAAAGAGTTGACCAACCTCTAACTCCATGACGAGGATGGGTATAAACACCATCACCGTCGTCAACGAGGACACAAGAATGGCTCCCCAAACCTGTTTGGTACCCTTGTAGGCCGCAATAAGTGGAGTTTGGCCGCCCTCGCGAAGCCTATAAATGTTCTCCAGAACGACTATTGCAGCATCAACTACCATGCCGACGGCAAACGCGATGCCAGCTAAAGATATCACATTGAGAGATCGACCGAGAACCGCCATTGCAACAAAAGACGCTATGATGGAGACGGGGATTGCAAGCGTCACGATCATTGTTGCTCGTATCGAACGGAGGAATAAAAGGAGGACAACTACCGCGAGTGTCCCTCCGAGCCAAATATTCTGGATGACCAGATTAATCGATGAGTTTATGTAAATTGTATCATCATAGATCTGTTCGAGTTTTAGTCCTTTTAATGGCAACGTATAGGTATTCAACTCCGTGACAGCTTCACGGATTCCCTTCATAACTTTAATGACATTAGCGTTAGGTTCGGCAGTGGCACTCATGCCCATGGTGACCTCACCATTTGCCCTCAACAGCGCAGCTGGCTTCCTATAGTTGTAATTGACGTTCGCAACATCAGCGATTGTCACTCGGGCAATACTACTATCCGTTCTATTTTTTTCAGCCCGTAGAACGATCGCTGCTACTTGCTCAGGCGTTGTGATTTCACCGTCGGTTCGCACGACATAACGGCGCTTACCTTCCTCTACATCGCCACCAGTGATCGAAGCATTGGCGGCACGGACTCTGTCCACTACTTCTGAAACAGTTAGTCTATAACGTGCCATTTTCACAGGATCGACAATTATGCGCATTTCGCGCTTGCCTCCACCCCAGACATTTACACCAGAAACGCCTTGTACACGCTCGAGTCTTTCTTGGATTACATCTTCGACATAATCACGGTAGGTATGAAGTTCACGAGAATTTTCTTCAAGTCGTTGCATACGGAACCAAGCAATAGCGTTATCCTCCGTTCCCGAAGTATGTAACGTTGGTTCGTTTGCCTCGTCTGGATAATCAGTAACCCGATCAAGTCGATTTGCAACCAACAACAACGCCTTATCCATATCCTGGCCGATTGCAAATTCAAGGACCACGTTAGCATTACCTGTGCGCGATGTACTCGTCATGGTTTTTAAGCCTTCGAGGCCACGCAGCGCTTCCTCCTGCCGCGTTACAACTTCCCGTTCTACTTCCGCGGGGGCCGCACCAGACCAACTGGTTGATATCCGAATGATGGGTCGCTGCACATTTGGAGCGAGGTGAATAGGTATTGTCTGCAGAGCAACGACGCCAAACATCAACGCCATTAGCACTCCAGCAATAACGGCGGTTGGTCTATCGATCGCAATTCTAATCATGTTATACGCTTTGGCCTCTCACACCTTAGCCCGATGATTCAGCTTCAACCTGGAGATTAGATTTGGGTTTCGACATCTGAGGCCAACGTAACGTTTGACCGGGGAGCAATCGCTCGTTTCCGCGTACAACTACTATTTCCCCTACCGCAAGCCCTTCCAGAACCTCAAACCTGTTTTTAATAGCTCTACCCAATCGTACTCGGCGTAGTGATGCCCGCCCGCCGGTCGCCACAAATACGATTGCACCGTCACTGCGCAAGACAATCGCATCTTTGTCGACCGTAATTACGTCGCGATCCTCGTCAATAGGAATATGAAGGGTGAGACTCTGATTGGAAACGAGTTTAGCAATTACCCAATTTTCAAACAAAGGAACAAATCGAACAGGTCGAGTACGAGTCCGTACATTTTCTGATGGTACGACTGCCCGCACGCGGGCGTTTTGTCTACTTCCATCCTCTAAATCTACTGCAATCGTACGACCCACTTTAATCCCTTTCATACGAATCGAAGAGATATTAGCTTCAATTTCGAGATCTCGGTCGTTGGTAAGCGTGATTACGGCACCTCCAGCATTAAGATAGGCGCCTTCAGTAGTATGCAATTCCACGACCACACCACTATAGGGTGCACGAATAGTAGTGTTATTAAGCTCTATATTAATGAGGCGTAAATTTGCTCGGGCGCGTGCAATTGCTGCATTTGCTTCAGCAACCTCACTCACATATTTGTTAACTTGGCCAAGCTTGTCATCAAAGCGCGCTTTGCTGAAGGCAGCAGACTTCTTTAAACCTTCGACGCGCACCAACTCGCGTCGCGACAAACCGAGTTGTATCCGTGCTGTAACCAGTTCTGCCTCCTTTTCGTTCAGTTCCGCCACTCGCAAATCACGCTCGGCTAGTAGAGTTGCCGTCACTAACTGGACTAGCACGTCGTCCTTCGACACACGATCACCGATATTCACTAGTATATTGGAAACGGGCCCTCTCGTGAGAGCCGCAACAATTCCTTTCTGCAGCGGAACAATGCGACCCAGCACGGGCACTGTCTGCGTCATCGGTTCTATTATTACCTTATCAACGTTAACAAGTACCGGTCGGTGTTGGGCAAGGGTAATCCGAGCCAAACCAAAGCTAAGTCCTACTACTAAGCATATCGTAACGAGCCGTCCCACTTAATCGCTCCTGTGAATGAATTACACTTTGACAAAACAAAACGGAAACACCACGCAAAATATTCGCGCATTAATACAAGGTTTACCAACTTTATAGTCAGTTAACACAACAAAGATTGTCGTGATATATTTGATGATATACTCGTACAACTATAATTAGGTTAGGCATGACGACAATTTTATTTACCCACAGTGCATGCCTTGAGCATAACCCTGGACTTACGCACCCTGAATCCCCCGGTCGTTTGGAGGCAATCCTAAGAGCACTCGATGCCAAAGAGTTCGTAAAACTAGAAAGACGCGATGCACCCCTCGCGGCTGTCGAGCAGATAGCGCGTGCTCATTCGCAGCCATTTGTCGAAGCAGTTTTATCCGCAATAAACGTTGAAGGTCATGTCTCGTTCGATGCCGACACGCACACATCACCCGGATCGCATGAGGCGGCGCTCCGTGCGGCCGGAGCTGCATGTGCAGCAGTAGACGCGGTAATGTTAGGGCAGGCTCAGAACGCATTTTGTGCTGTTAGACCACCAGGTCATCACGCGGAAACCAATCGCGCGATGGGATTCTGTTTATTTAACAATGTTGCAATAGGCGCAATTCACGCCCGTACCGTTTATGGCTTAAAGCGTGTAGCAGTAATAGATTTCGATGTTCATCATGGTAATGGTACACAGGAAATTTTTTGGGCCGATGCCGATCTGTTTTATGCCTCGGTCCATCAGTCACCTCTCTACCCAGGCAGTGGCAACGGCAACGAATGTGGTCAATATGGCAATATCGTCAACATACCGCTTGCACCAATGTCAGGATCCGAAAAATTTCATGAATCTATGAGTGACATCATTTTACCAGCTTTGCGGTCCTTTGGACCGGAATTCGTCTTTATCTCAGCGGGTTTTGACGCACATGAAAATGACCCACTAGCCCAATTAAATTTCACGGATGATGACTTCGAATGGGCAACAACGGAAATAATTAATATTGCACGTGAAGTATGCGGTGCACGGATCGTTTCAACCTTAGAAGGTGGCTATAACCTAGATGCGCTGAAGAGCAGCGTTGCTGCACACGTCAGGGCTCTTATGGCAGCGTATTAGATTGTGCTACATTGGTTTGGACAGGTAGCGGCCATCATTCTAAACTTTGTAAAGTAAGGAGTACGATATGGCCGAAAAGAAAAAATCAGTGGATATTCCCTTAGACGTCCAAGCGATGAGTTTTGAGGATGCTCTCAGCGAACTAGAACAGATTGTCCGTACACTAGAAAGTGGCAAAGGTAAACTAGACGAAGCAATCGTTGCCTACGAACGCGGTGCGGCACTCAAGAAGTATTGTGAAGGCAAACTGCACGAAGCAAAAGAGAAAGTCGAACGGATCACAATCGATAGCGATGGCACGGTCGCCACTGAACCAGCAGACACGGACTAATTGGATCACTCATGGTAGAACTTGCGCAAGCTCTGACAGGTGCCGCTGCGCAAGTTGGTGAGGTGCTGGAGCGCCTACTGCCTACAAGTTCAGGTCCAGAAGCGCGCCTATACGAAGCTATGCGATACGCCACACTTGCTGGAGGTAAACGGCTACGCCCATTTTTAGTTCTTCAAAGTGCTAAACTATTCAATGCTGATAAACAAGCTGCCTTGAGAACTGCGGCAGCAATCGAATTAGTCCATTGTTACTCTCTCGTCCACGACGATCTCCCGTCCATGGATGATGACGATTTACGGCGTGGGAGACTAACAACACATCGCCAATTTGATGAAGCAACCGCAGTGCTGGCAGGTGATGCACTTTTAACCCTGGCATTTGAGGTGTTGGCTCATCCGGATACGAATGCAGATCCTTCGATACGTAACGACTTGACATTGCAGCTCGCTCGGGCAGCTGGTGGTAAAGGAATGGTGGGTGGTCAAATGATGGACCTCTCTGCCACTAAGGAGCATTTAAACATAGACGAAATTACCCGAATGCAACGCCTGAAGACCGGCGCACTTTTTACTTTTTCGTGTGAAGCTGGCGCCATCATAGGTGGTGCCAACGAAGCTAAACGTCAAGCTCTGAGGAGTTATGCCTACAATCTTGGCTTAGCCTTTCAGATTGCGGACGATTTGCTAGATGTAGAAGGAACGGTCAAAGAGACAGGCAAAGCAGTCGGCAAAGACGAAATTGCTGGGAAAGCCACCATTATTAGCATTATTGGCCGTGACCATGCACATTCTCAAACGAACCTACTCGCTAGCAAGGCTGTTGGTCATCTTTCAATTTTTGATGACAAAGCTAACTTACTGCGAGCAGTTGCTAAGTTCGTGGTAGACCGACGATCCTAGTATTTCAAAACATTCTTCAATGATGGATGACCAACCGATTCCTGAGGGCGAACCACCGTCCATTAAAAGGGTAAACGGTGGATCGTGGAGTCACGAGCTTCAGGCTACCCTTGCATTGGCACTTCCAATCGTACTGACGCAGGTCGCACAGATTGGAATCAGAACAACAGATACTATTTTCATGGGTCGACTCGGGACAGAGGAATTGGCTGCCGGTGCATTAGGTAGCAACTTGTACTATCTCATGTATCTAGTGGGCCTTGGCATTATCGTTTCGGTCTCAGCACTAATCGCCCGTGCAAAGGGTGCAGGCGATGTCAACGAAGTTCGGCGATTCGTCCGCCAGGGCTTCTGGGTTGCCACAGCAATAGGATTACCATTTGTTTTAATTCTCTGGGAAATTGAGATAATTCTTCTATTTCTTGGACAATCTGCCACCAGCGCAGCTTTAGCGGAAGATTATATTCATTTGATGGTATGGGGCTTAGTGCCAAGCCTTTGGATGGTTTCACTCCGTTGTTTCGTGTCGGCAATGAGCCGACCGCATTCGGTTTTACTTGTGACGGTTGCCGGCGTAGCAATCAATGCATTTGGTGATTACGCACTAATGTTCGGCAATTTCGGATTACCAGCAATGGGGCTTGCAGGCGCGGGTCTCAGCAGTAGTTTTGTAAACATTATTATGTTCACCATTTTACTCGCATATGTTGTACGTGACGAAGAATTTAAGCATTACGCGATACTCAAACAGATATTGTATCCAGATTGGAAGCGATTTTCTGAAATCTTTCGTATCGGCCTCCCAATTGGGGCAACCCTGCTGTTTGAAGTAGGTTTATTCTTTTCTGCCTCAATCCTTATGGGACGCATTAGTACTGAACAACTGGCGGCACATCAAATTGCAATGCAGTGTATCTCCGTTATGTTTATGGTCCCTCTTGGATTCGCGCAGGCAGCAACTATTAGGGTCGGGCTAGCGATCGGAGCGCAGGATAGGAAGGCAGTTGGTCAAGCAGGATGGATGGCTATACTGTTAGGTGCCATATTTATGGTCCTCGCATCCTACATCTTTTGGTTTCACCCGTTACAAATTATCCGTCTGTTTCTTGGTGAGCGAGTTTCAGGAAGCTTCGAAGTCGTTGGCTTTACAGTTCTATTACTCACTGTTGCCGCTGTATTCCAGATAGCAGACGGATTACAGATATTAGCGGCGGGCGCATTGCGTGGTCTCAAAGACACGCGCATGCCTATGCTTTTCGCAATATTTGGATATTGGGTCATTGGATTTCCTATTAGCATCACCCTCGCCTTTCCGATGCGCCTCGAGGGCGTTGGTGTTTGGAGCGGTCTTGCGGCTGGATTAATTATCGTTGCTTGTCTTATGCTGTGGCGATTCCACAAATGGGAAAGTATTCCAGGAGCCTTTGATACTGTACGGACATGAGTAGCCAACCTAAGCAAACAGGAAAAACTCGAGTGGACCAGGCAATGGTTGCACGTGGACTTGCAATAAACAGGAGACGCGCGCAGACACTTATTATGTCTGGTATTGTTTTCTGCGGAACGACACGTATCGACAAGCCAGGCTCACAGATATCTGTTGACATGGAACTCAAATTGCGGGGACGCGCTCATCCCTGGGTATCGCGCGGTGGCCTGAAACTGGCTCACGCGCTGAAGTATTTCGCCGTTGATCCTAGTGGAAAAACTTGTCTCGACATAGGTGCATCAACAGGTGGATTTACCAATGTTCTACTAAGTTACGGCGCGACTCGCGTTTACGCTGTCGACGTGGGCCACGGACAAATTGACTGGAGCCTCCGGCAGGAAAATAGGGTAACCGTCCTGGAGCGAACTAACGCCCGTACTCTCACCCATACAGAAGTGCCAGAAAAAGCTGATCTCATCGTCTGTGATACAAGTTTTATTGGTCTAGAGGTAGTCCTACCGGCACCATTATCGCTGGCAGCTGTTTCCGCGACGGTAATTGCCCTGATTAAACCCCAATTTGAGGTTGGACGAGGGAAAGTTGGCAAAGGTGGTGTTGTCCGGGACAAAAACCTCCACCAGGAAGTCTGTGAGCGCATCTCAGGCTGGCTAGAAAATCTTAGCGGATGGCATGTATTGGGCATAACTGAAAGTCCCATCAAGGGCCCTAAGGGCAACAAGGAATTTCTAATCGCCGCGAGTCGTTATCAATGCTAGTTAGCTAGGTTTCATTCGGCTAGGCCACCAACAGTTCCTGCGCCTTATCTTTGGCAGTACGGCTTTTTTTTACATCACCAAGGCCGTTATGTGCCGTCGATAAAAGCCTCCAGCTCGAAGGGCTATTTGGTTTTAGTGCTGTACGCTCTGCTAGTAGCGAACGTGCTAGCGCGAAATTCTCGGACCTGATTGCAGCTTGAATCAGCACTTCAGAGAAGAGATCACGTTGGGCATGACTACCACCCAATTCCACCAGTCTATAGCGAATTGGCATTAACAATTCGACCACAGTTTCGAATTCTCCCTCGATATAGGAAACCAAAGCCTTACAAAGTGGCAAACCTATACTCTCGATGATAATTGCCTCAGTTTTAGATTTTTCCTTTGTAAATCTACGGAGGTTATTTAACATCTTCCTCGCCGCCACAGTTTGGCCACCTGCCACCAATGCCATCATATAGTGGGCATCGACAAAAGCGAGCATATGGTCGTGAGTGCGATTTTCAGACAAAGCTGCTAGTTCAGCCCAGCGGTCACCCACTGCCACTCCTCTCGCCTCTAAACGCCACAACAAGGAGGTTGCGTTGCAGATGTCTAAATACTCGTTTGATTTATCCGCCCGTATCTCCCGGTCATATAGGTCAAGTACTTCATCATGCTGATCCATTTCGAGATGATACAGTGACCGATGCCACCAAATGTGATAGCGAAAATTATTACAGTGGCGCCAACCGGGTTCGGTTGACTGCACCCAATCGATACCCTCACGGTGACGACCTTGCATCTCTAGGACATGGCATACCGAGTGGACCGCCCAGATATCCCCAGCATTTATCTCAACCGCATGACGCCCGTGTTGTTCTGCTGCTGCATAATCACCAGCTTCCTCGAGAGCAAACGCATAGACACCGAGAACAAATCCATAGCAGGGAATATCTTTACTCCAGGCGTGCATGACTCGTGCCGGCAAATCGCGACCATTAGATAAATCACCCAAATAAAAATAGGTATGATAGGCGAGGCGAAGCGCGACTACGTCTAACGGATTTTCTAACAGTATTTGTTCCCAGATCCGGACGGCATTCACAAGATCTCCCTCGTACCAAGAATTCAGCGCGTCGATATGGTGGTGCTCTCGTCGAGTGGCGCCACGCTCAGTCACCGACTTTCCAGCCGCGTCGATAGCCTGATCTACTTTCACATTGAGAACTGGGTTGGCAAACAGCATGTAGAAATAACCCTTAAGAATATGCCCCATCGCAATATCGCGATCAGCTCCGAACATACCCTTCATTTCATTCCCGACATCCGAACGCAGCCCCAAATAGCCGGTGACAGCTCTGTTATAGAACTCAACCGCCTGGTAATTCGATGCCGTAATCGCAAGACTATGTTGATCGTTGAAGGTTTGATTAGATTGCATGATCCTACCTATTTTTCGTGAGCTCATACTTACCCACACTGCGCCTTATGTCGCATCCAGTGATCGGCGAGAACGCAGGCAACCATTGCCTCACCGACAGGCACGGCCCGTATACCTACACAAGGATCATGACGGCCCTTTGTGGCAATCTCCGTATTCTCTTGATGGATACTAATAGTACGCAGTGTTCTTAGGATCGAGCTTGTTGGCTTTACCGCAAACCGAGCGACAATGTCCTGTCCTGTAGAAATCCCACCGAGAACTCCACCCGCGTTATTAGATAAAAATCTCACAACAGCGTCATCGTCTACTCTTATCTCATCGACATTGTTTTCGCCTAGCAGTTCCGCGACTTTGAAGCCCGCCCCAATTTCCACACCTTTAACAGCATTAATACTCATCAGCGCAGCTGCTAAATCCGAGTCGAGCTTACCATACACAGGCGCTCCAAGACCCGGAGGTAGCCCAGTTGCTACAATTTCAATGATAGCACCTGTTGACGAGCCCGCCTTTCGAACCTCATCAAGATACTTCTCCCAAGTACCTACCATCGTTTTATCTGGGCAATAGAAGGGATTGTCAGAAACTTCCTCCCAATTCCATCTTTCACGATCTATCTGATGAGGTCCGATTTTAATCAAGGCTCCTCTTATCGAAACCGCCTCGGAAATCTCTGCGATAAGTACCTTACGAGCTATCGCGCCGGACGCAACTCGCATGGCCGTTTCACGAGCAGAAGAACGTCCACCGCCACGATAATCGCGTGCACCATATTTTGTCCAATAGGTATAGTCTGCATGGCTTGGACGAAACTTGTTTTTAATGTCATCATAATCTCGAGTCCTTTGATCTTTATTTTCGATCATCAGGCCAATCGGTGTACCCGTCGTCTTACCTTCGAAAACCCCGGAAAGAATCTGCACCTCGTCTTTCTCGCGGCGCTGACTAGTAAATCTGCTCTGGCCAGGCCGACGCTTATCCAACCACATCTGTATATCTGTCTCAGCTAACTCTATTCCCGGAGGAGTGCCGTCCACGACACAACCGATCGCTGGCCCGTGGCTTTCACCCCAGGTGGTGAATCGGAACAGTTGTCCGAATGAATTGAAGGACATGGGCCCTTAGGCCTCCTCAAACCTTATTTTCTAGTCCCTCGAGCAATTGTGACACTTCGGTCGCTGCGTCCACTGCTACCATACCAACCGTATGGTACCCACTGTCCACATGATGAACTTCACCAGTCACTGCATTCGAGAGATCACTTAGAAGGTAAAGCCCGGCACCACCAATTTCATCGATCGTAACATTGCGCTTAAGTGGAGAATTTAGCTCATTCCATTTCAAAATATATCTAAAATCGCCAATACCGGAAGCAGCGAGAGTCTTAACCGGTCCGGCAGAAATTGCATTGACTCTCACTCCCAAATTACCAAGATCAACCGCTAGATATCGCACGCTAGCCTCAAGAGCCGCCTTTGCCACGCCCATCACATTATAATGCGGCATTACACGTTCGGCACCGTAATAGGTGAGTGTCAACACGCTACCGCCCTCCGTCATCAAAGGAACTGCCCGCTGGCAAACCGCGGTTAGTGAGTAGCACGAAACATCGAGGGTATTTAAAAAATTTGCACGGGTAGTCTGTAAATACTGACCTTTAAGTTCGTCCTTATCTGAATACGCAACGGCATGGACAAGAAAATCCAGTGAACCCCACGTCTGCATAAGTTGAGCAAACACATAGTCGATACTATCATTATCTGTCACGTCGCATTGCATTACGAGGTTTGAGCCAATTGAACCAGCTAAGGGTCTGACACGCTTTTCCAGGGCATCCCCCTGGTAAGTAAAGGCCAGCTCTGCACCATGCTCAGCAAGTGTCCGCGCTATACCCCAGGCAATTGACCTGTCGTTTGCGACGCCCATAACGAGCCCCCGCTTGCCTGTCATAAGTGCGTGCAGGTTTTCCATTTAATCCCCATCGTGAAAAGCAGCCAGATTTTAAGATATAGCCATTTTACCAATGTTCATCCTACACAATGCAAACAACGGAAGCAAAGTCGCGTCACATGTTTCGTAGTTTACTAGATAGATTTAACATGACAGGCATTCCATTTAGGAATTCCAATGATATCTGACAAATATCGTCGCTCCCTAATTTTAGTCACTTTCGGGAAGCTTCATAACGATTTGGGTTTAACTTGTTATCTGTCTCTTCTTCCAATCTTGATACATATGCCTGGGGCAAGCTATAACAAGTGTTGGTAAACACCGTAGATGGCAACCAGACAATAATTCTGAACATCTCGCTGCAGACACTACCTAGCTCATCGGGAAAGGATATGGGCAGTTACTTAACATCAATGAGCGATGGGACTAACCGCAAAATAAATTAGCTCAAACAACTATCTCTGCCTACCTTACCATGGTGCACTTTTGGCCGCTCACCAAGAAGTTCAGTCAATACTCATATAGCTCGTAAGATCAAACATTATTTAAAAACAAATATTGCGTCGGAAGTTTCTTAACCATGAATTGGGGAAATTTTTAGATATTTACTTCGTGAGCTTCCAACTGCCGTCTGGTTGTTGACAGGCAGTGCCATAAGCCTCTTCGGTCTGACTACCAATAGTGACAGTAGTCTGAAATTCGCGACAATATGTGCCACTTTGGGTTTTGCCATCCCGAATGGCAGTTACGCTCCCTGAATGTCCAGAATCGGGATTATTCCAATTTATCTTTTGGTCTAGCTTTGCCGTCTGCGCCTGCTGGTAGGCTTTCTCTGCGTGTAGTTGGTCAGCTTTGTCCAGAGACTTTCCTAATTCACTGCCAGCATATGCACCAAGCAAAGTTCCTACTGCCACTGCAGCCAATTGGCCTTTCCCGCTGCCAATTTGAGAGCCTGCCACTGCTCCAAGGCCACCACCAAGAATTGTCCCAATTGTCTGCTTCTGACCCGAGTCATTCACGCACGCAACTAATCCGAGTGATGCAACAAATATGATGGGAACAACCTTCCTTAATTTACTGTTTTCAAACATTTTCTAACCTTTCAGAATACACGATGTAATAACAAGTATATGACATCCAATAATTTCAGCCTACATTGTACCAGCTAATTTTCTACGAACATTTAAATTACCTTGCCAAATATGAGCCGATTGCCGATGTTTATACAACCGGACGATGCTTCCACATTCATTACAATCAACTTTTAATTTTTTACCTTTCTACCAACATATGTGTCTACAATGACGGAACCTCAAGTGCATAACCCAATTACTCTATTCTTAGAGTGGTTTGAGGAAGCAAAGCGAAGCAATAATTTTGATGCGACCGCATGCGCAATCGCCACAGCAAGCGCGAAAGGTCACCCCTCGGTACGAATGGTACTTCTTAAGAATGTCGATGAACTTGGTTTTGTATTCTATACCAACACCGATAGTGCCAAGGGGATAGAGTTAGCGGAAAATCCTCTAGCAGCATTGCTGTTTCACTGGCAAAATCCGCACCGCCAAATTCGAATAGAGGGCTCGGTCGCAATAGTTAACGACGACGAGGCAGATGCATATTTTGCAACTCGACATAGAACAAGCCAGATAGGAGCATGGGCCAGTGCGCAATCAAGACCAATGGAGGGTAAATTCGAGTTGGAGCGCAAATTGGTTGAATTCACAGATAAATTTGGTATCGGTGCTATTTCACGGCCGCCCAACTGGACGGGATATAGAATTTTTCCCGCACGCATTGAATTTTGGCAGGAACAAGATTTTCGCCTGCACGACCGAATTGCCTACACTCGTGACGGTACAACTTGGCAATCACAGAGACTATTTCCGTGAGCAAAAATAGCAAGCGTATAGTACTAACCGGTGCTAGTCGTGGCATAGGACATGCAACAGTTAAAAGATTTTCAGATGAAGGTTGGCGCATCATCACGTGCAGCCGAGAGGAAGTGCCAGACGCGTGCAAACGTGATCCAAATTGGACACAACACATCCCGACTGACCTTGCAGATACTGCATCGGTAGAAAATTTTATTCAGGAGACTAACGGGATTCTGGGCAATGAGGAACTACATGCTTTGGTGAACAACGCAGCCATCTCACCAAAATCACCGCAAAGTTCGCGCTTGGGTTGCCTCGACGGTGATGTAGAGCGCTGGCGTGAGGTCTTTGAACTCAACTTATTTACACCTCTAATGCTGTGCAGGGGATTTGCGGCTGCCCTGGGACGTGGTGCGAGGGACAGCGGTGCCTCAATAGTCAATGTGACATCGATCGCAGGTCATGCGATTCACCCGTTCGCCGGGTCAGCCTACGCAACTTCTAAGGCAGCTCTTTCAGCACTGACACGGGAGCTTGCAGTAGAATTTGCCCAATTGGAAGTGCGGGTAAATGCGGTGGCACCCGGCGAAATTGAAACCGAAATGGTTGGCGACGAATACGAACCTTTGATCAACCGCATTCCAATGCATCGAATGGGTTCGCCTAGCGAAGTAGCATCCTGCGTTTATCAACTTTGTTCAGAAGATTTTGGCTACGTCACTGGCACAGAAATATTTGTTACCGGAGGTCAGCACGTATATTGAAAAATTGGGGAGCTCTAACCGCCTATTAATCCGTTACTTCTCTTAAAGAAGTGATAAGAACATCGAACGGCGCTCGGAAAGCGTATCAATTTCATCAATAAGCCATCGACCAAGGAAGCCATCACCATAGACTTTTTTAAGTTCGCTTAGTCGAACCAGTTCTTGCTCGCACATTTCGGCCAAAGCTTCTAGCTGATCAGAGCGCTCAGACTCTGACAGAAGCGGCAGAAACCTCAATTTTAAGGCGACGACTAGTCGCGTAACGTCATTTACAGGAGCTCGAACATTTGCGGACATTAATTCCTTAAAGACGATGTGTCCTGCATCTGAAATTTTAAGCACACTTGTGGCCTCTATTCCCTGTCTTCCTACTAAGTGGGCTGATGTACCATCCGCTATGACAATTAAACCTTCATAAAACATGAGATCTAATGATGTACCCAACAAATCTAATGAAGGGCCAATCATGTGGGCAATAAAATACCGTAATTCCCTCGAAAGTTCATTGTGCGGTCTGTCACATTCGGCAAGGGTTCCCAAAGCCGCTAAACGCACCGCCTCGGTTGGTATTAGTGTATTATCGCGATACATCTATCTAAGAGCTCGAGCTAGCATAACCAGAACCTTTAAAAAAATTTCAATGATCATGCAGCCCTTTGGAGTTCCAGTGTATCCCAGACTTCAGTGAGGGCAGCAACAAGGTGCTCCATCTTTTCATCGTCATGTAATGGTGAAGGTGTCAATCGCAAGCGTTCCGTCCCCCGAGACACGGTCGGGTAATCAATTGGTTGTACATAGATTCGATGACGCGCCATCAATTCATCACTTGCCTGCCTACAGCGGTGTGGATCGCCCACTAAAACAGGCACTATGTGGCTTTCCGAGGGTAACATCGGAATACTTACAGCGGTAAGCATCTCCTTTAGTTTTGCCACACGCTCTTGATGTCGCAGCCGCTCCCCATCGCTAACTTTGAGGTGACGGATGCTCGCCAACGCACCGGCCGCAATCGCTGGCGGCATCGCTGTCGTAAAAATAAAGCCCTCACCATATGAGCGCACAAAGTCAACTAAATCTGCCGATGCGGCAATGTATCCACCTACTACACCAAACGCCTTACCGAGGGTTCCCTGTATGACTGTCACGCGATCGGCTACCCCATCTCGTGCCGCAACACCACCACCTTTTGGTCCGTAAAGGCCAACCGCATGAACTTCGTCAAGAAACGTCATCGCACCATACCGCTCGGCTACATCCACAATGTCCGCAATTGGCGCAATATCGCCATCCATAGAGTAAACAGACTCAAAGACCACCAGCTTTGGGCGGTCAGGTTCGTCTGCTGCCAACAACCGCTCGAGGTCTTCGGCGTCATTGTGCTTAAATATGCGCTTTTCTGTCCTACTGTTGCGAATACCTTCTATCATCGAGTTGTGGTTCGCGGCATCAGAATAAATTATACACTCGGGAATTTTACCGCCTAGTGTGGATAGTGACGTTAAATTGGCGACGTATCCTGAACTGAACAACAGGGCTGACTCAGTACCATGCAGATCAGCAAGTTCTTCTTCAAGTAGTACATGCAAGTGATTTGTACCGGATATGTTGCGTGTGCCTCCAGCACCGGCACCACATTCTCGTAAAGCAGTAGCCATTGCATCCAATACTTTGGGATGCTGACCCATCCCTAAATAGTCGTTTGAACACCAAACCGTCACCTCACCGACCTCAGCACCCTCGTGACGAATTGCCTGCGGAAAACTCCCAGCCTTACGCTCTAGGTCAGCAAATATCCGATAGCGCCCTTCCGTCTTGAGCGCGGCCAATGCATCCGCAAAGAAACGATTGTAATCCATGGTCTGCCCTATTCACTCCTGGATCTATGGCAGCCTCTTAGTCTGCTTGAGCTAACCCATGTTCATCAATATAGGCAGCTGTATCGTCAAGAGCTCTACCAAATCGCTCCACTAATTCGCTAATTTCTCCACTCGTAATTACAAGTGGTGGTGAGAAAGCAACCGCGTCTCCGATTGGCCGCAGCAGAAGTCCTTGCTCCTGCGCGCGTCCCGCCAAGTAAGCACCAATGCCAAGGGTTGGGTCAAAGTTCTCACGTGTTTTCTTATTTTTTACAATCTCAACTGCAGCAAGTAGTCCAATTCCACGCACTTCACCAACATATGGATGATCAGCCAAACCACGCAATCCGTTCTGCAATTCGGGCGCCACCGTGCGAACGTGACTGACAATGTCACGTTCTTCATAAATCTTAAGCGTTTCTATTGCCACTGCAGCAGCGACAGGGTGTCCAGAGTATGTAAACCCGTGACCGAATATGCCGATTTTATCGCTATTAGTTCGAACGACGTCATAAATTTTTTCGTTCACCAATAAACCGGAAATTGGCAAATAAGCCGAGGATAGCGCCTTTGCTATACAGATCATATCCGGTTCAAGGTTAAAAGTCTGTGTACCGAACATATTGCCAGTTCGCCCAAAACCACAAATAACCTCATCTACAATAAAAAGTATGTCGTTCCTCTTCAGGATTGGCTGTATTTTGTCGAAATAAGTTTTTGGCGGCACGATTACGCCCCCAGCGCCCATAACTGGCTCGGCAATGAATGCTGCAATTGTCTCTGCCCCTTCATCAGCAATCATTTGCTCGAGGCTAGCTGCCATTCGAGTAGCGAAGTCTTCTTCGCTTTCGCCATCTACACCGTAACGGTAATAGTGCGGACATTCTGTGTGCAGAATTCCGTCAATTGGCAGGCCAAAATCACGGTGATTGTTCGGCAGGCCAGTAAGGCTCGCAGCGGCAACTGTTACCCCGTGATATCCTTTTATACGACTAATTATTTTTCGTTTTTCCGGCCGTCCAAGTGCATGGTTGTAATACCAGGCAAATTTGACAGCTGAATCTGTCGCCTCCGAACCTGAATTACCGAAGAATACATGCGACATTGGCACGGGTGCCATGCTGACAACCTTTTCGGCCAGATCTATTACCGGATTGTGACTCCGCGAAAAGAACGTGTGGAAGTAAGGCAGCTTACGCATTTGTCTTGTTGCCGCCTCCACAAGTCGTTCCTCGCCAAAACCTAGCGACGTGCACCACAACCCCGCGAGGCCTTCAATATAGGCTTTTCCATTTTCATCGTAGACCCATACACCTTTGCCCTCAGAGACAATCAGCGGGCCAGTATTTTCGTGTGCCTTAAGATTGGTATATGGGTGCAATACAAAGGCAATATCACGGCTCTCTGGCGAGTTGCCGGGCTGCGTCATGCTACGATCTCCCGATCTACTTGAAAATTAATTTATTGTGTTTATCCGTCTAACTAACTTTACACTATACCTTAGCTATTTTGGCAAATTTCTAGCAGCAATCTGCTCGGGTACTAAACGCTCCAATTATCAGGCTAAATTGCCAGAGCTAGTATTACCACGACAGACATGTACTGTCTCCAAAGACATGGAAACTCTAATTTCCTTACACCCAATTTTCACAATCTGAATCCCGTCAGAAATCGAGACGCAGGCGTCAGAAATGGGCAATTGATCAACGTTTTTCGTTAGATATGAAGCTAATTGTCCGATTTCTGCAGATCGCGATCGCTCAGCAACAAATAATGCCGACTCGGTGGATACAACTACTAGTCCCCTTATTCCGCTTACCTCAAGACAAGAATTGCACTCATTGTAGATCAGACTTTCCCTTACGGCCTTTACTTCTACATTGCCGAAGATGACATTTCCTGCATTGTCCTTGCTACAAACTTCCCAAACAGCCGCCCAGGCCCCTATATCATTCCAACCCAGATCAACGGGTATAACCGAAGCCGAATCAGTTTTTTCCATGATCACGCGGTCTATTGATCCTTCGGGGCACGTTGCAAATGTTGGTTCAGCTAAATACAAATATCTGTTCTTCTCCAACACGTCATCGAATGCTCTCCGACACATATCCAGCATTACTGGTTCGAAACGTTCCAACTCATAAAGGTAAGTGCTTGCTGAAAATATATACATGCCACTATTCCATAAATAATCACCGACAGCCAAAAAGTCTTTAGCTGTCACTTGATCCGGCTTTTCGACAAACCCATCGAGCTGATAACAGCCATCAAATTTAGCAATAGGTTCACCGCGATGCATGTAACCATAACCGGTCTCAGGGGCCTTCGGCGGTATTCCGAAGGTCACAATAGAGCCGTTATTGGCCAGTAACGCGGCGGTCTTGATTGCATCTAAAAAGACTCCTTCGTGAGCAATTGTATGGTCGGACGGTAACAAAGCTAGGATCGTGTCAGCACATTTCTCCGCTATCATGAGAGCGACAATCGCTGCGGCAGGTGCTGTTCCCCGTGCTGAAGGTTCTAGAACCAGCGTAAATTCCTTCACACCTATTTCGCCAAGTTGCTCGACCACGGTGGCCATAAATTTCTTGTTTGTTACGATAACAGGCGAGGTAACCCAATCACACTTGGCTATTCGAAGTACCGTCGTCTGCAAAAGCGAGTATCGATCGACTAGGGTGATCAGCTGCTTCGGTCGATCAGGCCGAGAGGCTGGCCACAACCTCGTCCCGTAGCCCCCAGAAAGAATCACCGGCGTAATTCTTGGAATGTTCGACATTACGTTAGGTAACCTACTTCATAGTTCCTGCCAATTCACTGATTACCATACCCTTTCTTAGCAATCTGAAAAATTACCTTAAGCCAACATGGATAAATCTTTAATCACAGTTTCTACTTCGGGAAACGTTCTGAAATAATCAATAGCCAAATGATTGTGGTCAGTCCCTTCATGCGTGTTAAGGTTTGTAGCCTAATTATGCACAAAATTGCTGAGGAGGGTGACCGTGATTGTAGTTTTCGGTGATATCAATATTGATATGGTCATACAAGTTGAAAACCTTCCGAGGCCTGGGGAAACTATCAACGGTTCTGATTATGTACTCTTGCCAGGCGGAAAGGGTGCGAATCAGGCAGTAGCTGCTGCACTTGCCGGTACGGCTGTTTCTATGTTTGGCCAGGTTGGCAATGACCCGTTTTCGTCATTAGCGTTAGCGCATCTAAAAAAATCAGGTGTGGATTTATCGGGGATACAAAACTCGTCGCGCCCGACAGGCTGTGCTGCCGTCTGGGTTGAGTCAGGTGGCGAAAATTCAATTGTTGTAGCGGGTGGCGCGAATCATGAGGTAAACGCAGATCAGGTTCCCAATGACTTACTTACAGCAGATACTAGTCTTATTCTTCAGATGCATGTCCCCCTCGAGGAGAACTGGAGACTAGCACGTCGGGCCAAGTCAAAAGGTGCCCGCATCTATATAAATGTTGCCCCAGCCGGACCAGTACCTTATGACATTTTGGAGTTGGTAGATTTACTAATCGTAAATGAATTAGAAGGTGAGGCTATTGCCTCACAAGTGGGTATAGAAATTCAGGACCACAAAGATTTGCCACAAAAATTTTCTGCCAGGTTTGGTAACACCTGTGTTTTGACATTGGGTGCGGAAGGTGCAATTGCGTTTGGCGTAAATGGTGGTTTGACAGTTTCGGCCCTACCAATCACACCCATCGATACGGTCGGCGCTGGAGATGCATTCGTTGGAATTCTTGTAGCAACTCTTCATGAAGGTGCTGATTTGCGGAGAGCACTTCATTATGCGAGCGTTGGAGCTGGGCTTTGCTGTACCAAAATTGGAGCACAAACTAGTTTACCTAGTGCCGCGGCCATCGAGGCGCAGGTCAATTTAATAGAGCAACCAAGCACAATTAATTAAATAGCAAACAAACTGTAAGGATAGCAGGCAGGCTTCAACAAATTCTGCGACGACTAATGTTTAACTGCGAGTTATGCCATTAAATGAAGATTGGGACTGCTCTCTAGTCCTACAATGCTGAAGTCAGACCTTATTATCGACACGGCCAATTATCTGTTTCCTTCTCCCTTGCAACCACATCTCGTACGATTAACGTAATGTTTGTAGAAAATAATATTTCCAAACACAATAAAGCAAAAAATTGCGCTAATTGGTTGCACAAGAGTAACTTTGACGGGTTTGAAACCAAAGGTTCATGGAATTACTAGCATGCTAATTGCAATCCTGGATGACTACCAGAATATCGCGCTAAGTCTAGCCGATTGGAGGTCGATCGGTAAGGACGTTGAAATAACTGTTTTTAACGAGCATATGGACTGCGAAGAGACGGTTGCCAACGCACTCGCCAATTTTGACGTCGTTGTTGCCATGCGGGAGAGAACCGCATTCTCTGAAAACTTATTGAGCCGATTACCCAAACTCAAACTCCTAGTCAGTACAGGCGCCCGAAACCGATCGATAGACCTTCAAGCTGCTGTCAGTCGAGGCATTGTTGTTTGTGGAACACCTCTGATTCCCTACGCGCCGACAGAGTTCACCTGGGGTCTGATACTGGGGATCATAAAAGGTATCCCTGCAGACAACGTAGCAATGCATCGTGGAAAATGGCAAACGCAAGTAGGGCAAACTCTTAAAGACAAAACTCTTGGAATAATTGGCCTTGGTAACCTTGGAGGCCAAATGGCAATAATTGGTCGTACTTTCGGAATGCAGATAATTGCCTGGAGCAAAAACTTGACCGAAGAGCGAGCCGCTGAATGTGGCGCCCAAAGAGTCCCACTAGATGTTCTCATGGCAACTGCCGACATTGTCACAATACATCTTTATTTGAGTGATCGAACCTACGGGATTATTGGCGCTCACGAACTTAATCTCATGAAACCATCAGCCTACTTGGTCAATATCGCCCGCGGTCCCATCATCGACGAGTCAGCTCTTATTGATACCTTGCAAAAAAAGAAAATTGCCGGTGCGGCACTTGATGTCTTCGATATTGAGCCATTGCCGGTGGATCATCCGTTTCGTAGCCTCGACAATACACTCCTGACGCCACATATGGGCGTTGTCGCAGAGGAAGGACTCAGGGTGATGTATGAAGGCGCGGTCGAAAACATACGTCTCTTTCGAACTGGCCAACCAGTCCAATTACTAAAAGTTTAAGTTGCAGTATTTTTCTGGTCCGGTGTCATTCTTTTTCACGAGGGTTCCTTTAAACTAAGACATGGTCTTACTTAACAAATCTGATGTCATTCGGTATCGAACATCGCTATCACAAGATAATTAATCAAAATTTTCCCGATACTTATGCTCCACAGCTTTCGATGGTACAGTTGTGTAAAGTAATCTGTTACACTCCGTGGTCTGGTTTGGCTCATTCTTGAAGAACAAATTTTTACTAGTCACGCCAAAAATCCTGTGACGTTCAGCAGGTGGTCACCTAAAGTTTTTTGAACATTTTTGGAAAAGTGTCCTATCTTGAATTTATCCCATGCTGTCACTGCCGTAGGAACATTAATCATGCGTTATTCAACGATAAAAAATGGGTGAAATTAGGATTATAACAACTGCAGTCCTGTGAAAAATTTATCTACTACTATTGACCTGTCGGGCAACTTGCATGCGATGAGCCTGATGATGGTTTCGACTGTCTCGCGCTCCGGAATGCACGCTATCGTCAGACATGCATCTGCTGGAACGCATCCTTTCGAAATACTGTTCTTCCAAAATTTTGTTGGCCTTTTCGTGATGCTACCTTGGTTTGTACGTTATGGATTTTCTCCGCTAAGGACGAAACGCCTCAAACTACAGCTTTTGCGCGTGAGCATCCTAGTCGTTTCTGCAACTATGTTTTTTTATGCCCTGCCTATCACCCCACTAGCCAGAATCACTGCACTTACCTTTCTTGTGCCAATTTTCACGACAATGTTGGCAATTTTTTTTCTGGGTGAAACCGTTCGCCTTCGACGTTGGATAGCAATATTAATTGGTTTTGCCGGAACATTTGTCATCGTAAGACCAGGTATTGATACTGTCGATTTCGGATCACTACTCGCAATTATTTCATCGATCACATTCTCATTTGCACTATTGCTTACAAAGGTACTCAGCCGGACAGATTCCTCGGTTACAATCACTTGTTATTCGGTTTTACTGATGACACCATTATCACTGGTAGCAGCCATCTTTGTATGGCAATGGCCTGAACCACACCAATATATTTGGCTCATCGCTATCGGTGTACTTTCGACATGTTCACTACTCATAGGTACACAAGCACTAAAGGAGGGCGATATGAACGTTCTCCTACCCCTTGATTTTTTTAAACTTATTTGGGCTTCAATAATCGGTTATGTCTTTTTTTCAGAAATTCCCAGCATCTATACCTGGATTGGCGGTTTCATGATATTCGCCAGTGCAACGTATATTGCTTACCGTGAAAGTAAGGTTTCTAATGAAAATATTGTAAAACCCACAATTTAACGAAGCCATTATAGATAATCCATTAGTAGCAGCTTGAAGCTCAGTTGTGCCGGCGATAGGGTAGTGTTTCCTCTTTAGTTCTACCGAGCGATGCATAAACTTTTTTTGTAATATAGCAGCGAGCCCAGAATATGACTGATTTCGATCTCGTCATCCGAAATGGTACTATCGCCACAGCAACCGACGTTATGGACTGCGATATTGGTATTCGCGATGGTACCGTCGTAGCGCTCGGGCGCGACCTTGGTTCAAGCGCAAAGGACATTGATGCAGTCGGAAAGCTTGTCCTCC
The DNA here is from genome assembly GCA_964419045.1 of uncultured Flavobacteriales bacterium. Lineage (GTDB taxonomy): Bacteria > Pseudomonadota > Alphaproteobacteria > UBA8366 > CAVOAK01 > CAVOAK01. The sequence continues at coordinate 70,486 of CAYQNO010000007.1, read as the reverse complement.
CTGGTGGTATCGATAGTCACTGCCATATTGACCAACTTTCCGCCTTAGGCATTCGCAACGCTGACGACTTCGAGTCCGGCACCATAGCAGCTGCCTTTGGCGGAACAACCACTATCATTCCTTTTGCTTGCCAACATCGTGGTCAATCTCTTCGTGCAGTTGTTGAAGACTATCATAACCGTGCTGGACCAAAAGCCGTTATCGACTATGCATTTCATTTAATTGTTACAGACCCAAGTCCGGAAGTTCTTGGACAAGAACTGCCAGCACTCATACGTGACGGCTATACATCGTTCAAAATCTACATGACCTATGACAGCCTGAAACTCGACGACTACCAAATACTGGATGTACTGTCAGTGGCAAGACGCGATGGGGCTCTGGTAATGGTGCATGCTGAAAACCACGAAATGATCCGTTGGCTGACTGACCGGCTACTGGAAGGAGGTAACCGTGCACCTAAATACCATGCTGTCAGTCATGCCCGCATCGCTGAGAGTGAAGCAACCCACCGGGCGATCAGTCTCTCTGAACTGCTCGATGTCCCACTCCTGCTAGTACACGTATCAACCGAAGAGGCGATGGAGGAAATCCGCCAGGCTCAGGCTCGAGGCCTTAAAATCTTTGGCGAGACCTGCCCGCAATATCTGTTACTCACGGCCGATGACCTAGATAAACCGGGCATGGATGGTGCCATGTGGTGTTGTAGTCCGCCACCACGCGACGCTGCCGCGCAGCAAGCCATATGGTCCGGCCTTCGCAATGGTGTTTTCCAGGTTCTTTCTTCTGATCACGCACCCTATCGCTACGATGAGACTGGTAAGCTCGCCAAGGGCCCCAACGCCTCATTCAAGGAAATTGCCAATGGAATTCCCGGCATAGAATTACGTCTGCCGCTTCTCTACTCTGAGGGAGTTGCTAGCGGACGGATCGATATACATCGATTTGTTTCTCTGACCAGCACCAATGCAGCGAAGCTTTACGGACTCTACCCACAAAAAGGTACAATCTCAATTGGATCTGATGCGGATCTCGCTATCTGGGATACCGGGAAAACAGTCAACATCACTTACGATTTACTACATGACCGAGCTGGCTACACGCCTTATGAAGGCCGTAGTATCACGGGATGGCCTGATACGGTGATAAGCCGTGGGCGCGTCGTGATAGATCAGGGTGCGCTCCACGTTAAGATTGGTAGTGGTGAGTTCTTGCGTTGTGCTTCTCCAGATTCCGCCAAACCACTGGGTCGGACAATGCCAGAGCTCGACCCCAAGCAAAATTTTGGTGCAACCCTCAACTTCTGATTAACCGGAGAATATAAAATTATGTCACGAAACGTCAAAGTTGCTTGCGCCCAGTTAGGCCCTATCCATTTAGCAGACAGTCGTGAGAGCGTTGTTGCTCGTCTTCTAGAAATGTTGCGCGAGGCCCATGCCGGTGGATGTAAGCTGGTTGTCTTTCCTGAGCTTGCTTTGACAACCTTCTTTCCTCGCTACTGGATGGATAGTGAAGCGGAAATCAATGCGTTTTTTGAAAATGAAATGCCTAATGACATAACAAGACCACTGTTTGAAGCGGCAGCAGATCTTAGTATCGGATTTTGCCTCGGATACGCCGAGCTATCAAACGAGAATGGTAAGCAACAGCGCTACAACACATGTATCCTAGTGGGGCCAGATGGACGGATAGTCGGTAAATATCGTAAAATTCATCTACCTGGCCATGCAGAGCACCTTCCAGAAGCACCATTCCAGCACCTCGAGAAAAAATATTTCGAAGTGGGTAACTTTGGGTTTCCCGTATGGCGAACACCCTACAACTCATGGGCAAACGGCATCATGGGTATGTGTATCTGCAACGACAGGCGTTGGCCTGAAACTTATCGTGTTATGGGTTTGCAGGGAGTTGAGATGGTGTTGCTCGGCTATAATTTACCAACTGACAATATCCACTGGGACGAGCCCGCACATCTACGTAGTTTCCATAATCATCTCTCAATGCAATCCGGTGCCTATCAGAATGGAAGTTGGGTCATCGGGGCCGCAAAAGGCGGAAAGGAAGATGGGTTCGGGTTAGTAGCCGAGTCTTGTATCATAGCTCCAACGGGCGAGATCGTCGCTCTCGCAACAACCGAAGAGGACGAAGTAATCCAATACAACTGCGATTTCGAATTTGGCAATAATATTAAACAACATATTTTCCACTTCGAAAAACATCGCCGGATTGAGCATTATGGACTCATATCTGAAAGAACGGGAGCAATCCCACCACCGGAAACCAAATAACCCTTTACAGTCGATTGATAAATTTTGGCCAAGACAAAACTCTAAATACTTCCGACCGTGTCTTTCGTTTAAATTAGCATCGGATTGCACCAATTGCCATCGTGACAGCGGCCTGAGAGGGTTCCACGACAGGCAGGCCGACGTATTCAGCCACACGATCACGGTAATCAGCCATTCCGGCACAGCCTAATATCAACACTTCGGCACCGTGTTTGTCACGTAGGCACCTGCCACTCTCGATCATCCGTTTCAAAACAACGGTTTCATTATCGAGCTCTGTAACAGCTATGCCAACCGGCACCTCACCGGCAAAGCGCTCCGTCAACCCGAGTTGACGTACATAGCGCAGATGGCGCTGGACACCACTTTTGAGTATCGAAATTAAACCGAAGCGCTCGCCCCTCGTCAGTGCTGTTAACATGGCACATTCCGCAATACCAAAGACCGGATGAGTCGTTGCTTCACGTGCTGCGTGCAAACCCGGATCACTGTAGCAGGCGATTACAAAAGCTTCAGCATCGTTTTGATACGAGCCCACAGCACTACAAATTGGAATGATGACGTTTTCTACATCTGCCTGTGATTCAATTCCAGGTGGACCCTCCGCCAGTGTCACACAGTCGATTTGGGGGCCACCTGTCATTCGCAGCGGACAGAGTGCACGATCGATCGCCCGTGTGACCTTATCGGACGAGTTGGGATTGATAACAATAATCCGTTTACTGTTCGCAGCCATGACTTTAGTCCTCGCCACCCACTTCCGCATCCAGACGTTCGTCCACTTCCACTATATAGCGTTGTAATGTGCCAGCACCTTCTCGGTATTTCTTAACAGCAAGGTATTCTTGAGACTCATAATGGGCTATGGCTTCCTCAAAGCTCGGCCACTCGACGATTCCAATTTTTCCATCAAGTGGTGTGCCTTCCACCGCAACTTGACGCCCTCGGCGCATGATAATCTTGCCACCCCGCTCTGCTGTTAAAGTTCGGGAACGTTTAGCGTACTCATTCCAACTTTCGGGTTTAGCTACCTTAGCTATGCCAATTGAGTATGCTATCATTGATTCCTCTCAATATAGTTTCTAATCGATTTTCGATGTATATTTATTCATAAGAGATGTTGTAGCTATAACGCATTGCTTGTTTATTTGTTTAGGTGACGAGGAGAGTGTGTGATGAATATTGAAATCAGACCACTGAGTCCAAACCTAGGTGCTGAGGCAATCAATGTCGACCTCTCAAAATCACTGGATGATAATACATTCACAATAATCAACCAGGCGTGGCTGGACCATGGTATACTCTTGTTTCGTGGTCAGAACTTGGATATTCCCCAACAGACAGCATTCGTTAGTCGATTTGGTAAGTTGTGGAAAACGTTTACGAGAACACCGCACCCAAACCATCCCGAAGTCTCTATCTTCTCTAATCTCAAGGAAAACGGCGAATTTATTGGGAATCCGCCAGAGGACGGCACTTGGCATAGTGATTTTTTCTACCATCGTGATACGGCAGCTGGTTCGATGTTCTATGCAAAGCAAGTTCCGCCAGAAAAAGGCGATACACATTTTGCTAGCATGACTGCCGCGTATGCTGCGCTCCCGGAAGAGAAGAAAGCGCAAATCGACCGCCTCAGGTGTAACTACAGCTTAATTCGGGATCTGGCAATCGTTTGGCCGGATCGACCAGTACCAACGCCGGAACAACAGGCCGCGACGCCGGATGTTAAACATCCGATCGTGCGTACTCATCCTGATACCGGTAAAAAAGCATTGTTCCTTGGCTTTCGTGGCACCGATGCAGCTGAGATGGAAAATATGCCGATTGAAGATGGGCGACGGTTACTAGATGAACTTCGAGAGTTCGCAACGGCACCACGCTTTGTCTACACCCATCAATGGAAAACGGGCGATGTCATGTTCTGGGATAACCGCTGCACGTTGCATAGGGCTACTATGTTTGACGTCGATAAATACGATCGCCTTTGCTACCGAGTGACGGTAAAGAGCGAAGCACCATACTAACTCCATCGGTTGTGATCTGACCATATGAACGTAAATTTGACTTGTTCAAGCCATACCCGATGGTAGTTAAGTAAGAAAGCACAAGCCTCTATTAATAAAAATGTGTAGGGAACGTATATTCATATGGGGAAAGGCAAAAATTGGACGATTCCAGAAAATTCGCTATCGAATGGGACTGCCAAAAAATTGCGCGGCAATATTATCACCTCATGGACCAGCGGAATTACGACGAGGCGGTGCTGTTGTTCACGCCTGATATTAACTGGCAGGTGATGGGCCTTGATTTACACGGCAGGGAAGCTGTACGCGAGGCTTTCTACGGCCTCACAGACTTAACCATCCGCCACGTACTGACTAACTCAATCGTGGAAGTCATCGACGAAGAGCATGCAAATTCCACATCATATGTGACAATTTACGTTGAAAAAGGTTTCCCGGACGATGGCCCAATTGTCTTCGAAGGTCCAAACCGCCTTGCTGAAAATCACGACAAGATGTTGCTTACCAAGAAAGGTTGGCGCATAGCCCACCGGACTGGACAGCGCGCCTTCGGGCACGACTAAATTAAACTGGGCTAACTAATAAGATTATCCGCGGTCGCGTTTAAAAGCTGGTCCCGACCCGCGCTCCGAGATGCGCCAACCCTCGTCGGTACGTCTCAGCTTAGCGTATTGTGTACCAAGTCGATCAGGTCCATCATAAGAAATTGGACCATCGTCCGGGAACCCTTTTTCTACATAGATGGTATTGTAGGAAATAGATTCAGCATTGTTCTCGTCAAGAACTGTTACAACTGTATTTGTGAGCACGTGTCGGATGGTTGATTCCGCTAGACCACCGAACGAACCACGCACGGCTTCTCGACCGTGTAAATCAAGTCCCATCACCTGCCAGCGAATATCAGGCGTGAACAACAGCACCGCCTCGTCGTAATTCCGTTGGTCTACATGAAGATAGTACTGACGCAAAACCTTCTGGCAGTCCCACTCAATTTCCCGTTCACGTTCGCGATCCATCTTCAAGCCCTCTTCCTTTGAACGATTTTTTGCAACTTAGAGTTTCCGTTCAGCAAGTAGACCCTTACTGCCGGCCCAGGTCTCCAAAGCCAGCGGTTCCTCTTTACTGCGAAAGATGACTCGTCCCACTCGGCTCGACATCTTCCAACCGGCTTCAGTACGGACGAATGATGCGTAGTGATCCGAAATACGGTTAGGACCATCAAATGGCAATGCGCCTTTCACTTCATCCAGTCGGCCTCGCGGCGAATAATAAATATTGTTATAAGAATTTGCCTCCGCATTATCCTCGTCGATGACAGTAACTACCGTGTTCGTCAGAACATGGCGAATAGTGCCTTTCTGCAGTCCTTCATATAGACCCTTAAGAATTTGCTCACGTCCTTTTAGATCGACACCCATAACTTCCCATGTGGCATCTTCAGTGAACAAATTAGCGGCTTCTTCATACTCATACTGGTCCACATGCTTGTAATAACGGCGCATAAGTTTTTGACATGTCCACTCGATCAATCGCTCTTGCTTACGGTCCATCTTGTTACCTCCTTCGAACCGGTTCAGGGTGACTATAACAACAAGGCATTAGCAAAAACTACCACCAGATGTGTACAACAATGAAGTATCCTCCTAAACGGCAGGCTATTAGACTGCAATTTGTCCGTAGAGGAGATAAGATATGGCAGAAAAAATGAAAATAACTGTACTTGGGGGGGGGCATAGCGCACAAACGATGGCAGCCGACCTCGCACTTGGAGGAGCTTCGGTCAATCTTTGTGATCTACCAAAGTTTAAAAATAACATTAGCCATGTTCTACAAACGAGAACAATAGAAAAATACGGCTCCAGTGGTTCGACTGGTCCCACAGGGCCCGCAAAACTCAATTTGGTTACCACGGACATCGCCACCGCAATCGACGGCGTCGATATAATCTTCCTGGCAATTCCCGCCTATGGGCACATGAATTTTTATCAGGCATTGGCAAAAATCCTTCAGAATGGGCAGACCGTCATCACAGTTCCTGGCTGTTGGGGTGCACTCCGACTTGCACGGCTGATCGATAAATCTGGTAACAAAAATCGCATAACAATTGCTGAAACAAGTCAATGCTTGCATGTTTGTCGCGCTGCTGAATCTTGGCTGGGTCCAGGTAAGGTTCGTGTTATTGCAGAGCGGAAGACCTTTCAAATAGCCGCCATCCCAACGAGCAAAACTGAGATGACTCGAGAATTGGTTTCTTCGCTATACCCTCAGGTCACATCGGCAACTAACGTTCTTGAAACAAGTCTCAACAACGGCAACTTCATCGTCCATGCCCCAATGGTCCTCATGAATACTGGATGGATTGAACATACGAGTGGTAATTTCATGTTCTATCGTGACGGCGCAACTACTTCTGTCGGAAGCGTTATTGATGCAATTGCGGCAGAGCGTGACACCATCTCAACTCTACTTGGCTTCACACCTCTAAAGAGCGCTCCTTATTGTGAGCGTATGAAAGACGTAGAATGGGTCAACGACCCGTGTGAAATTGCTCCACCGAATTTGCAACATCGATATGTGTCAGAGGACGTACCCTACGGATTAGTCCCCATTTCTGGCTTTGGCGACGTCTTGGATGTGCCCACACCGGCTAGCGATGCTATGGTCGTTCTGTCATCAATTTCTAATGGAACCGACTATTGGAAAGATGGTCTGACACTCAAAAAGCTAGGATTCGAAGGCCTCAGTGGTCGAGAGATACTTAAAATTGCTAATGATGGCTATTGAAACAACTTCGCTTAGTAAATATTAGAAACTATAATATTCACGGAGTAATAGTTTAGACCGCAAGAGCCATGGGAATACAGTTGATAGTGGTATTATTACCTATGGCTGAGAGATATCGATGAGAAAGACCTTGTCTAGCGAAGCCATTGCAACATTTCGTAACGATGGCTTTCATTTTCCGCTCCGCATCTTCGATGCATCGGAGGCCAACAGTCTTTATCACTCCTATATAAAGTTTCAGAAGTCCGCTATTAAAACTTTTGGACGAGAACATCGCTTCAAAGGACATTTGCTGGCTAACTGGCTTAATGGTGTCGTGAGCAATTCGTATATACTAGACATTGTAGAAGATTTGATTGGTCCGAACATTCTGTGCTGGTCATCGGCATTCTTTGCCAAACCCCCCAAAACTAAAACCTATGTTGGCTACCATCAGGATGCTGCCATCTCCGGTCTACAGCCCCATGATAACATCATTCATATATGGCTCGCTTTGAAACCAGCAACGATAGAAAACGGCTGTTTACGTGTACTACCCCGATCGCATCTGGATACCATACTAAGGCTTTCACCATCGAATGATGATTCAAACATGTTACTCGAGGGCTCGAATGCACAGCCCAATGCCTCAGATGATCAGTATGTTAACATTGTCCTGGAGGCCGGCGAGATATCACTACATCATCATCGCATGGTACATGGTTCCGGCCCAAATCAATCTAGTGGTGATCGACTGGGACTTTCACTCACATATATGACACCATCGACACGTAACGTCCGAGGAAAAGACTCCGCAATGCTTGTTCGTGGAAACGATGAATATGGTAATTTTGAACTCGAACCAGCTCCAGATACTTATTTTTCCGATAAAGCAATAACTGCGTTCCAACGTGCAATTTCCTCTCCCGGAGGAGGATAGTGAAAAGAGCTGAATATTATGCTTGAGAATGTGATCAACCGCGGTTGCCTCTATGTCGGAATAACAAAAATCGTTCCCTGGGCGATGATAGACAAAGACAACAAATTGATTGGCTTCGAGATCGACGTCTCACAGCGCCTTGCCGACGACATGGGCCTAAATGTTGAATTTATACCGACGAATTATCCTGCTCTCGTCCCAGCACTGCTCAATGGTGAATACGATATTGTAATTTCCGGACTAGGGATTACGCCGGAACGCAACCTCATGGCTAATTGTACGCAACCGTATAACAGTTACGTACTAGGTATCGCAGTGAATAAACATTTGCTAGCTGATGTGAAGGAGGTCAAAGACCTCAATAAGCCAGAAGTTGTATTCGCTCGTCGTGGATTCGATACCGAAACCTTTAGGAAACAATATTTCCCATTGGCTCAATGTCATCGCTACGATGACGATGCCGATGGCTTTCGTGCGACTCTTGTTGGGGAAACGCATGCCATCATGACGTTGGAGCCGAAACCTAGATTTATTTCAGATCAATACCCTGACATTCTCTACCAACCACCGGAATTGCAAACCCTCAAAACCTATCACGCGGCATTCGTTTTGGAGAAGGGTGACACTGACGCCCTGAACTTTTTCAACAACTGGATATTTCTGCGTAATCAGGACGGATGGCTTAATGAGCGCCGTAAATTTTGGTTCGAGGGAAAAGAGTGGTTCTCTGATCTCGACGACAACCCATTTCTGATTTTAGCCTAGTTCAAGAGCACTACTTCCATACAGCTCGGGCTACACGTAGCCAGTTTTCACCCAATATTCCGCTAATGTCTGAATTAGTGTAACCACGTTTGATCAGACCATCGGTGATTACCGGCAACTGTTCAGGTTGGACATATTTTATCTCTGACCATGGCACATCACCCGGGTGAGGTGGGTGACGTGTCGTCGGTGAAGAACTCGCTGCATCATACATAGTGTCTGTCGCAAGACCAACGTGCTCTGGCCCAACAAGCGCTGCCACATGATCAAGGTGTTTTAGAAACGTTTCAGTCGAATTATCGTTACTACCCAGAAATACGCCAACACCATTGATGCCGATAACCCCACCAGTCTTTGCGCATGCCTTTATCTGATCGTCTGTGATGTTACGGGGATGGTCAAAGACCGCACGGGGATTTGCATGGCTAAAGACTGCCGGCACCTTAGTTACTTCGAACATATCCATCGTTGTACGGTATCCAGTGTGGCTACCGTCACTTATCATGCCAACCTCATTCATTTTCTCAATAAACTTCACACCAAGACGCGTCAGGCCGCCGTCCGTACGTTCCTTACAACCATCACCAATTACATTTTTCATGTTTGTTACAAGCAGCATATGACGAATTCCGAGCTTATAATAAAGCTCGATCATGTTGGGATCTCCTTCGCAGGGATTAGTGCCTTGGAAGTGGAAAATGACTGCAAGTTTACCTTCTTTTTTTGCATTAATGATATCGTCCGATTTTTCGACAAGAACAAATTTATCAGGTCTTCCTTTAAAAAAAATTCTGTTCTTAGCTATTTTACGAACTGCTTCCTCCATGTTTTGTGCATCGCCAGCAATCGTCAGCGATGTGACATCATAACCACTAGAAATCATACGAGGAATCGTTCCCATCTTGAGTTCCTGACGTCCGGAATCACCCCATGGGAATGTGTTGTCCCATACCAACGAATCATGATGTAACTTTGCCGCCTGGTCCGAAATTTCCCATTGAAAAATTGTGCTACTATCAACTTCGTTCATTGATTTTTCTCCATCGTCCGAATAGATCAGTATTTTGAGGTCGACTAGAACAGATTACCTTAATTTTCAGGGTCTTCCTGGCAAAATTATTGCTAAATCAAACTCAGAAAGTTCTAAACACTGTAGCTCAAATTGAGTCACAGTTCTCCAACATATGCTTGCAACTGACGTCCAGTCTAGGGTTACAATTCCCTCGTATTAAAAAAACTACGCCTAATTAGTACGCAAGAGAAAGAACAAATATTTATGTTGCCAGATCGGCCAATGAAAACAATCGATTATTGAGATTATTCAACCGAGTCCCCGACACAAATAAGATTTGGACTAACCCAACTATTACGATTTCAGTTATCGACCACCTCGTAGTAAGTCGCGTACCTAATCTCATTTATATCGAGTTTACTTTCCGTGAAGTGTTGTCTGTTCTGCATTATTGCGGCACGATTAATCCTAATGGACCTTACAATTAGGTTAATTCAGAGAAACTAACCCAACAGGATAAAAGTCCATGTCAGATTCGAGCAAAATGTTAGATAGTTTTTTGGATCAAGGCGTAAAACCGAAACAGAGCTTTGGGCGGAGGAATTCAGAAAAATCTAAGTTGGTTAAATCAGAAACTAAGGGAGACGCGAAAAATAAGCAGACGGCTTCCGCTCCCATTGGCCAAGGTTCGCGCGGCAAAGCTGATACCGACTTGGTACCTAGCGCCATTGTTCTCAATGACAAACAGAACCGACTGCTGGTCCGCGCCATGATTTCCGCTGCTAAAGCGGATGGTAACTTTGATCAAAAAGAGCAGGCTGAGATTCTTCACCGGTTTGAAAACCTGGACTCAGACGATATGTCTTTTGTTAAAAATGAGCTTGCCCAGCCATTAGATATCAACTCACTGGCAAATGAAATAATGGCGTCAGGCATTGCTTCGGAAGCATTTGCTGTTTCGCTATCCGCAATAGATCTCGATACACCGGAGGAGGAACATTATTTAGACGACCTTGCCAAACTTCTGGACCTAAATGCGGATGAGGTTTCTAAACTCAAAGAGCGCGCATCAAATAAAGAAATAGGACGAGAGCAAAATGAACGCTCTCTTGGATCGATGAATGAGTGGTACTTTTCAGTTGATGGCAATCAAAAAGGGCCACTGCACTATCAGCTTGCTGTACAATTCGCGCGTCTTAATCAAAATGCTCTATGTTGGAGAGACGGTTTTGAAAGTTGGTTGCCAGTCAAGGACGTCGATGATTTAAAACTATTTGACCAGGCAATTTACAAGTATGCCGGAAAAGAGACGTCATCCGATGAGATAGACTTTAAAATTTTTGGAAATGATATCCAGTTTGTCGAGGTTGAACTGGAAAAGGATGAGAGCCTCATCGGCGAGGCTGGCGCCTTGATGTATAAGGATTCAAGAATCGAGCTTGAGACAATCTTTGGAGATGGTAGAAAACAAAAAGCGGGATTACTGGAGAAGATGGTGAGTGCCGGAGAGCGTGTGCTAACTGGTGAGAGTCTATTCCTGACCCTTTTCTCGAACAACACTGCAGATAAAACCCGCGTTGCCTTTGCCGCTCCCTATCCTGGAACAATTATACCGCTCAAGCTGAGTCAATATGGCAACAAAGTGATATGTCAAAAAGATTGCTTCCTTGCAGCGGCTAAAGGCGTACGCATCGGCGTTTACTTCCAAAAAAGGATTTTTGCTGCCGTGTTAGGTGGTGAAGGGTTCATCATGCAAATGTTGGAGGGGGATGGCTGGGCATTCGTCCACGCCGGTGGCGCTGTGATTGAGCGTGACTTAGCGCCTGGTGAAAGCCTGGATGTGGAAACCGGTAGTGTTGTGAGTTTTACTGACACGGTTACCCTTGATGTTCGTACGGCGGGCGGCTTAAAGACGCTGGTCTTCGGTGGCGAAGGACTCTTTTTAAGTCGCCTCACCGGTCCCGGTAAAGTTTGGTTGCAGAGTATGCCTGTATTAAAATTAGCGAGCAGGTTAATGGCATTTATGCCAAGGACCAAAGTTGGCGTATAGGTTGTCGAACACGTTAGTAGTATTCTGTAATTGGAGACAACTTAATTCTTGCCCCTGGTTGTCTTCGCGCCACATCTCTGACATCGCCAGTTTTCTATACTACCAGAAGGGCCGAACCCCATTACTACGTCCACCATCCGAAAATCGTGGATACCAATTATGCAAAGCATTCGACCCAACCAACCGGGCATAAACAATCCCCCAATTGTTGGTAACTCAATTACATTATAAATACAGGTACTAAATTAATATCTGCATGTAAACGATCCTCTCACCTTCGAGCGATTTTAAATACTATTGTTGAGTGAAGTATTTGACCCTCAATTAGTGAGACCATGTTTAAGTCCATTAATTCTAACTAAAATATTATCTAAGGCGTTAAGCGATATTACAATCTGGACTAGTATACAAAAGGGCAGTCGAACGACCCTACTATTTCGTCGATGTAGGCTATATCCTCTGCATCCAAATAATCAACGTAACCACCAATTTGACCACGGCGTACTTTGTAACTCTCCCCATCCTCAACGTTTCTCGCCCGTAAGACTGTCGTATTGAAGTAATCATATTTTTCAAGAACCTGCATGTTCCCAAACGCCGCAAATCGAACCGCAGCATCAACCGTTTTCTTATTTACAGAAGGCATGCCAATCAATTCTGAGATTTCTAATAACGCGCGGCGCGGATTGAGATGAAGGTCTTCATATTTCACTGTCAGAAATTCTTGTGGGATTGAGCGAGCGGCATACCACTGGGCATTAAACACTGCTACTTTTAGCGCCCCAAACCTCTCATCACGAATAAAGGAGTGAAGATCTCCCTGGAAACATTTGATACGTTTTGTCGCCTGAAAGAAACATGACACTAATAGGTCCTTAATGCAGCGGGTCAGGAATATAACATGCTTATCGTGAAAACCCGATTTATCCGGCGAAAGGTCATTATAACTGAACGCATCGACTATGGCTGAGCAATCGTGCGTAAACTGTGCTGGTAAAATCTTAGCCGCCCTAGTAAGTGCGAGAAGATCGAGCATAATTTTATCAGGATATCCATATTCGTTACACAGTAGACTACCCAACATCACCCGTAACCAAGTTCTACCAGCCTTTGGATGCGAAACAATGTAGACCTTTACTTCCGGCTGAATTTTGCCTCCGATCTCAAATAGAGTATTCATTCTCAATTCCCTCTTAGGTTCCGCACACTGTCCTCATAGCTCCCCCAAACAATACTAAAGTTGCATGAATACTTGGCGCACGTGATACTGCTAAAGGCAGCAAATTCCGAACTGGCCATTTGGTCAAGAATTCTAAGGATTATTTGTTATGTATCTAAAAGAAATCAATCATGTCGTCTTTGTCACAGATGATATTGTCAAGACGATACGCTTTTATAGAGATCTCCTGGGAATGGAACTAACCCAAGCCTATGGTGGGCCCGGAATTCGGCACTATTTTTTTCGTACCGGTAACAATGAAGTAGCATTTTTCGAGTATCCTGTTGTAAAACCTGCCGATACCGAGGCAGTTGGTGGCCCAGCTAATAAGCGACGGGGTGGCTTCGATCACATCTCCTTCAATGTGGAATCAAAGGAAGAACTGTTCGCGGTCAAAGACAAGGTAGAGGCCGCTGGTATTTCGGTTAATGGCGTTCTAGATCATGGCGTGCTGTGGTCATTTTATTTTGATGATCCAAATGGGATCGAACTGGAAGTCGTTTGGCCGTGTACCGAGTTAATGGTTCCACCAGCGGAGGACGATGCAAACCCGCTACCCATCGTTGCGGAAGGCTCTAGCCCACAACCAGGTCATTGGCCAGAAGTTACAAAATCAACCCCTCCTGAAAAGATGGTCTGCAGGGAACCCAGCGCAGGGTATAATTCTATTGGAAAATTTCTAGAATCCGGAATTTTTCGTCGGCGCAAGGGTTTCGTAGAACAAAAAGATTTCCAGGATGTAGCCGATTAAATAAACGCCTTGATCTCAGATCCCGCTGTTTGATTCTGTGTAACTCAACCATTTGACAAAAGAAAAGGACCGGCCGATATCCCGGCCGGTCCTAAACTCTCAAAGCGAGCTGACTACTTTTTCAGCTTGTACTTACTAGTTTCGACTTGATCAAGCCAATCAAATGTCGTGAACCAATACTTCCAACGTGTCGGGATGAATCCCTGTGTCGTGTTGTACTGAATCCACGCATTAAAGAAAGTTATTGCATCTGGATCGCCCTTACGCATAACGAATGCTTCATCCGTTTTACCCAACAAGTTTTTAAACGGAAGGAACAGATGCTCGGGATTTTTTAGAACCTCGAATTGCCCCTTTGGCGGAGCCGCACCCGCACAGTGCAAGTTTCCATTCACTACGTCGAGATAAGCGTGCACGTTATCGTCATAGAGGACATGCTGTGCCTTCGGCCAATAAGTCTCGCGCACAATCGAACCAGAAGCACCTCGTCTCCCACCGATTTTGATATGCGCTTTGTTAAAGTCACCTGGCTTACTCATGCCGGCCGCCAGTTTTTTACTACAAACAAGCTGTGAGCCTGTGTGAGCATAAGGTATCGAGAAATTAACCTGGAGCGCACGCTTTGGTGTGATCGACATTCCAGAAATAATTACGTCGAACTTCTTCGCGAGCAGCGCTGGGATGATACCGTCCCATGCCGTCGGAAAAAATTCAGCTTTCGCTTCCATATCCTCTGCAACTTTGGTGGCAACATCAACTTCAAAACCAATCATGTCACCATTTTTACCACGCATAACCCAAGGTTGAAATGAGCCGACGCCGACACGAAACCGACCACTTTTCTTGATAGTTTCGATAATACTTCCCTTAGCCAAATCCTGTTGCACGTCTGCATTGGCCGGGCTCTGTGGAGTTGCCAACAGCAACGCGCCGACGGCAAGTCCAACCACTGGTAAGCCATATTTCATACTTCACTACTCCCTGTAAGCTCTTTGTGTACCTGGCAAAATTATTGATGAACTCCAAATATGACAACAGATACAAGTTCAGGTGGCAGAGTTCATCTAGTAGTACTCTAGCCGCAACAATCCTGGCCTGCAAGCTCGCTGATGTCTCAATCTCGAAGGCAGAGGACCGCGTAAAGCCAATCACATTTGCCTAAGTGGGTACGTTTATCATCACTCACGGTCCATAGCGTTACTGATGGATACATCAACGACACTACCTGTACCGACGACACCTTCTGTAAGGACTTTAATAGCAGCGGCAATGTTTTGGTTGTCTTGTTTGATCGCAGTTTCGTCTCTCGAGGCTCCCTCATTATTGGCAACATCATTTTGCGCTTTCTCGAGGTAATAATTCGCAATCTCTTCCTTAATCATTCCCTTGAGACGGTCATGATCGTCCTTGGCGCGCCCCAAAGTTTCATCGTCCTTCAATTCTATTCCAACCGAGAAAAGAAACATTTGCCTAGAAAATCCCAAACCTTCATTCTGCGAAGTGCCAGCGGCACCGCCACCCGATTGACCATATACTTGACCTGATTTCTCGCCTAATTTTGCTGCTGCCACAGTGATTAAGAGATGCGAAAATTCAAGTACTGGACGGTCGCTCTTCTCAACCGCCTTTGCCAATACTCCCGCACCCTCGGTTTCTGTCTGTTCACCGCTTGCGGCCATCTCCGTGGCCTGATCCTTCTTGAAAAAAACCCAGCCCGCTCCGATGACTATCGCCAACACAAAGACGACGAAAAGTATATTTCGCATAACCTTACCCTCACTTAAATCTCTCTAGTTACGAATATTGTAAGGAAAATGATCCAATAACGAAAGCCATACCAACCAGTCTTTCGTCTTGCAGATCAACAAATCTTAGCACTGCGCTATTGGGCTCCACACCTTAAGCGACTGGGTCGGATACAAAATACCTCAAGATTAGATCCAAATTACTGCAATATTGGGTCCAATTAATTTAGCTAGCTGGGTCGCCTATAATTCAAGTGGCAATTAGCACACCCATTTCGTCCCAGTGTCTCCAATTGCCCCATGATTGATGCCCTTTCACTTGATCCTCCGACTTCTATCTCAAGTTGGCTTGCTTCGAAAATAAGTTGCTCCACCGAGGTTTGAAACTTGGAAAATTCTATCCATATCTCTGGCCGAGCATCAGTTTTCATGTGGCTCACGTCAATATAGCTCGTACCCTGTGGGAAAAGAGTAAACAAGTCTTCAGCATCAATTGCAATTTCCGCCGCAAGGCCGGCTATTTCCTGTCGACTTATCTCCTCGTTATCGGTCAGCTTCTTTATCAACTTAACTCTCCTGGCAAATTCTCTCATTATTTTCTGACGTTGTAGGATTATATCATTGTGTACCGTCGAATTTACCTGTCCCGTATTTTTTGGTACCTCCGAATCCGTCAAGTTTTGTTTATTGCCGGGTTGGTTCTTTTGTTCATTCTGGCCTGACAAATTGTTCAAGTGATTCCAGCCTAATCCCGCGGCAATCAATACTGACATTAGTATGATAATATGCTTCATAAAGATCTCTCTCTTTAGAGCGTCCTCCAACTAACAGAGGTCACACGTAACCACACACCTTGGCGAAGCGGAATAGACACACTAATTATGTACCAGTCGTCGTTCACACCCCGACACCAAGAGAGGCTGACATGTCGAACACCCGAAAAGAAACCGATAGCATGGGAACGATGAAGGTGCCAGCCGACTACTACTGGGGTGCCCAAACCCAACGAAGTCTGCAGAACTTTAAAATTGGTAGCGAGCGAATGCCAGTCCCATTAATCCGTGCAATAGGCATTCAAAAAAAGGCCGCTGCCCTTGCCAATATGGCGCTTGGCGAAATCGATAATAAAATCGGTAACGCTATCATAGTCGCTGCGCAGGAAGTGATCGATGCAAAGCTCAACGATCATTTTCCTTTGGTAGTTTGGCAAACCGGGTCTGGCACGCAATCGAACATGAATGCCAACGAAGTCATCGCCAATCGAGCAATCGAACTGTTGGGAGGAACCATTGGGTCGAAGGATCCGGTTCACCCTAACGACCATGTGAACAAGGGACAATCCTCTAACGATTCCTTTCCCTCAGCGATGCACATAGCTGCAGCTGAGGAAATTTACAATTGCCTACTGCCAGCACTGGGCAATCTCAAAAAGGAATTAGACGGTAAATCAGATTTGTTCACCGATTGTGTAAAGATAGGTCGTACCCACACACAAGATGCAACCCCACTGACGCTTGGCCAGGAATTTTCTGGCTATTCAAAACAAATTGAATATGGAATTGAGCGAGTTGAAAACTCGTTGCCACGCTTACATCAACTGGCCCAAGGCGGTACGGCAGTTGGTACAGGCTTAAATGCAAAGCAGGGGTTTGCTCAGTTGTTTGCGGAAGAAGTAAGCAAGATAACCGGCCTCCCTTTCACAAGTGCCGAGAACAAATTTGAAGCTTTGGCTGCCAATGACGCCATCATAGAATCTTCTGGTGCGCTCAATACCCTCTCTGCATCTTTAATGAAAATTGCTAATGACATCCGATTTTTGGGGTCGGGCCCACGAAGCGGACTTGGCGAATTACTGCTACCGGAAAACGAACCGGGTTCTTCTATAATGCCAGGTAAGGTTAACCCTACCCAATGTGAGGCGTTAACCATGGTCTGCGCTCAAATCATGGGCAACCACGTAGCTATTACGGTGGCTGGGTCAAATGGGCATTTTGAGCTTAACGTTTTCAAACCTGTAATGATTTATAACTTCTTACAATCTATTCGCCTGATGGCAGATGCTTCTAAGAGTTTTGCTAAAAACTGTATTCGTGGGATTCAAGCAAATCATACGAAAATTAGGGAACAACTCGAAAATTCATTGATGCTGGTAACGGCACTCAACCCTCATATTGGTTATGACAACGCAGCAAAAATTGCCAAGTTGGCTCATACCGAAGGAACAACATTGAAAGAGGCTGCGCTTTCATTAGGTCTGTTGACAGAAATTGAATTTGATGCCTTGGTTCAGCCTGAGACCATGATTGGTCCACGAGATTAAGTATACGCTTTGAAGTGCAGCCAAAATCGCCAAACATGACCCCAGTGTGCGCCCATACAGCAATGGACATCCCACTAACTACAATAAAGAAACATTCCGTAATTGTCGCCAGTCATGCAACAAGCATCACCTTGGAGCAAGCATTCTGGCAAGAGTTTAAAAGGATTGCCGCGCGCCGGCGGACCACAATTAACAAGCTAGCGACGGAGATCGATCGCTGCCGACACAGCAACCTTTCGAGCGCGATCCGCGTATTCATCTTGGAAGAGTTACAACAAAATAATTAAGGGAGCTGCTAGCCTCCAAAACCCTTTAGAAGATCCTTCAACAAATCTTCCGGTTTCAATTTTTTAAGTGGCTGGGGAGACGGTTGCTGTTGTTGCGTTCCCGTTTGAGATCCGCCGAGAATTCCCGGCAGTAATTTTTTTAGAGAATCAGTCTGTACAGACATACCACTTGGTTTTAGAGCCTTACCACCAAACTTAATATTTGGTCTATCAAGTGGTCCCGAGAGTGTCGCTGTCACAATTGGCTCTATCCCCCCTTCACCGTAGACAGCGGTAATAGTGTCCATTACCCAGCCTGGAATATCAGCTATGCCGCTTGTTACTGCTTGCGCCTTCCCACCATCAAGAACTATCGATTCTGTACGAAAAACGCCATTTTTAATTATATAATCGCCCGATAACGCTGCCAGACGATTTCCAAAAGAGCTAACAAGTACAGCGAATATATCTGTAAATGGCTGGATCTCACTAAAATTTTTGCCAAGCAATGAACCTATGAGGCTACCCGTCAACGCCGCAGCCTTCTCCTCCTCGGTCGCAATGACACGCATCTTGCCAGATACGGATCCTTTGCCGTTCAGTGTTGTTAAAATCTGTTCCTGGTTAAACCCCGCTGCAGTAAGTTCTACACTAGTCGAAATAACCCCCTCGATACGGTTAAAATTGACCAGCTTATTGGTTAGGTTGCGGATTTTAATATCCGCCGCAGTAAAATTTGAAACGATCCAGGGACCAGGTTGTTTACTGTCTATCCGTAGTGTTCCCTGAACTATTCCACCAAAAGTATTTGCGGTAAACTTGTCCACAATCAGGTGGTTGTCCTTGAGAACCAAATGAAATTGCAAATTGTCTAAACTTATATCATCCTTGGTTAACGCTGCTATTTCTCCATTGATTTCAACATCAACTGCCGGAAACAAGTCCAAGGCTGGTGACTTACCCGATTGTAATCCAGTTTTTGGAGCGACTGAAGTTGACGTTGATGCAGCAGTAGCCGGCAGTACATTCTGAGATGACAGTCCATCAATTGGCATGATGAGATCAAGCAATACCTGACTAGTAGCAAAGTTAGCTGTTATAATGGGGCGCTCTGCATCAAGTTTAACGTTACCCTCTCCTTCAATTGCAAATGGACCAACCTTTCCCTTAAATCCAATTACATTTACAGAGACTAAATTTCCTTCTGTTGTAAAGTTGACGACAAGTGGACCAAGTTGCCTGGTCGCTGGTCGAAAGTCCGGTGCAACAAGCGTTAAGACTTTGTTTAGATTGGGATGATTGAGATACAAGGCAAACTCAAATGAAGGATCAACAACAATTTTTTTGATTGATCCATCGAGTTTTACTGTACCACCGAGTAGTGAAACAGTTGCATTAACAGCCAAGTTTGGAAGCGTGCCGCTTATCTGACCTGACGCGTTAACTTTACGTTTTACTCCTTGCGGCAAACGAAAATTCAAACCTACAAGACGACCGAGCTTTTGGATATCCTGACTATTAACCTCAAAATTAAGGTTAGCTCTCGGATTACCCGAAAGCTTTGCCAATTCACCCCTTAAATTCGCTTTACCTGTCCCATGCTTGTCTACACTAAACTCACGCAAGGTTATTTTTCCACCAACAATCGACGTATCTATATGAAGTTTCTCTAGGACTCTATCGCGAACACTCAGGCGCTTGATACGCGCATCGATGTTGGCGTCAAAGCTTGAAAGTATAGCCATAAACCTCTGGACCAAAGTCTCATCTGAGTTTGTGTTCGTCGTGCTGGAGGATTCCGTTTCTACCTTCGTCGAAACTATAATTTGATCTTTGCTTGCTGTTGATCGCTTCAGGTAAGGATCAAGATTAAGCTTATCAACTTCAAGGCGAAGGCCGAATGCCGGACGTTCTCTCAGAGCAACAACGAGTCCACCACTAATCTTACTAGCGTCCAACTCGATGCTTATGTCAGTGACTTCCAACGCATCTGGTGTTGCTTTGAGCGAGCTCCTATAAGAAAATTTACGCAACCGGTCAGTTGGTAAAATACCTGGAAAAACCTTCAGCCAGTCAATAGTTCCCCGCAAATTATCGGACATAATCGACAACTCGCCATCGAACTTCGGCTTACCTACGACAGGTAACACAAATCCATTAAGCGAGACTTCTGATGCACCTGGCAAGAGTGCAGTCGCCTGTTCAATAGCAATTCCTCCATCGGCCAATGTCAGATTTACCGTAGCGTCGCGCACAATTCCTGCCAATATTTGAACAGCATCAATCTTTAATTCAAGTCGAGCATTAAGATTTGTCGGGAGTTCGAATAGAGGCGTTTCTACCATCAAATTTTCTTTACTATTTACGCCCGTATCACTACCAGAATCTGCAATGGCCATAGCAGAAACCTTGTTTTTTCCAGGCACAGCTGAAGCAACCTCTTCTAGGAGTGAATCGATATCTAAATTGGGGAAATTGGCTACCACGTTAACTTGTGGTGGGCTACCAAACATTAGATCTATTGTCCCAGACGCGCGCGACTCACCAAACAGCGCCATCGTATCAATTAAGGCAACACGTTCGGACGTGGCGGACATTGTAGCTTCGAACGAATAGTCACCAGCTAAGTATGGAGGCAACTCGACACCTGCGTGTTTAGCGACAAGTATCTCTATATTCGTACCCTCTACGCCTAACTTACCTTCAAGTTGTCCCGTGCTCTTCAGTGCACTCAGTGTTCCGGAGAAATCGGCAACTGTATGCGGTTCCTGCATCGATACGCTGACATTAAGGGGTATGGGCTGATTGGCTCGGATACGACCCGCAGACATCTTTAAGTTTATCGATTGGTTACGTATCACCCCTTTTGCATCGACCTTGAATGGTCCGTCCAAGGAAACCGCAGAAACGACCGCATCAATGTGCACAACTCGTTCATCAGTGCCTACTACCGTGTTACGATAATGAATTGAGCCGTCTTTAATAATTAGACTTTTAAGCGAAACCTGAAACTTTGAACTAATGGCTCCTGGTTTAGTTGGAACATCACCCTGGCCAGTATCGTCAGAACTATCTATAGGAACAATATTCCAATTAGCCACTCCGTCTTTAGTTACCTTCAAACTGATTTTTGGCTTGACCAAGGTAACGCTTTCAACATCAATACGACGCTCAAACAACGCCGCGATTCCAACACGAACCTTCAATTCCTCTAGCTGAACAAAATCAGAGTTACCTAACCCAGCTACCCTAACGCCTGAAGCAGAAAGTCTTGGGCTTGGTAAAATCGCCAACCTTATATTGCCATCTATGCCCAGAGATAATCCTGTTGCAACCTCGATAGTGTTAGTAATCCTACCCTTGTAACTATTCCAGTCGATAAATCTGGGCGCAATTAACAATGCCGTTACTAACAGGACAATCATTCCCGCAAGGCCAATCAGCAATTTACGCAAGCGAATAAACTCCTTGTATAAATTTGTCACGACTAATGCATGAGACGGATTCCACTCTCATAGCCACCGTGCCTTAAACAAACCGACGCCCAAAAGTAACATCATACACTTCTATCAAAAGTTTCTCTCCTTCAATTAGTTTGATGAGAGGTTTCATGAAATTTCGTCCTTTCATAATAAGAACGCCAACAAACTAGCCTTGTGCCGCTATCCCATCAACAAATTACGCCTCTTATAATTGACGATATCAGGATTAGCCCAAATCCGAATATATATTCGCAACCTCTTGCAGAAATTTAATGGCTAAGTTAGGAAATCGAACACGATACCGACATTAATTGAACTAAACTAACCAACAAGTGTTAATTGGAAAATTATAAGTGGCCTGTGCCGATATCGACTAGGAGAGTTAGCAAATGACTACAAATGCAGAACAGGCAGCAAGATTACTTCGTAACGCTGCAAAATTCTTTCGTCATGTCGGAGAACAGACACCCGCACTAAAGAGTCAGATGGAAACAAGCGCGCGAAATTATGACCATACTGCCTCACTAGTCGAAACTGATGCAGAGGCCAAATTCGTTCCTATTGACCAGGAAGTTGAAGCTACTTAGAGAATAATTTATTACAATCTACGGTTGCATTTTTATTATTTTATTACTCTAATTTTCTTGGGCCGTATCCACGGAACTTTCTTCAATTTTCGCGTTCCCATAACCACCACCCGAGGGTGTTTCCAGCACGAATACGTCACCCGGATAAACATGTGCGCTGTCAGCACCGCTCATTTTCGTGATTGTCCCATCCACTCGTTCAACCCAATTTCGACCGCATTCACCGGGCTCACCGTTCAACATCCCATAGGGTGGAATTCTGCGACGGTTAGAGAGAATGCTGAGATCCAGTTCTTCCAGAAAGCGTATCCGCCTCCGCGCCCCATCACCACCGTTATGCTGGCCATTCCCCCCACTGCCGTTACGAATTTCAAACCGCTCAAGAATCACTGGGAACCGCCATTCTAATATTTCTGGATCAGTCAGACGCGTATTGGTCATATGGGTATGGACCGCAGATGTACCGTCAAATGTTGGTCCGGCACCGGATCCACCACATACCGTCTCATAGTATTGATATTCGTCATTTCCAAAGGTTGTATTATTCATGGTTCCCTGTGACGCTGCCATAACCTTTAATGCGCCGAACAAGGTGTCGGTTATGACCTGACAGGTCTCAACATTGCCAGCGACGACGGCAGCCGGATATTCGGGGGACAGCATAGAGCCCTTAGGAATTATAATGTTGAGCGGCTTAAGGCAGCCCTCATTGAGCGGGATATCGTCGCTCACAAGTGTGCGGAAAACATACATGACTGCGGCACGGCATACTGCGGACGGTGCATTGAAATTCGTTTCCTGTTGTATGCTTGAACCAGAGAAATCAATCGTCGCTTCCCGTATCTCGCGATCAATAGAGATTTTCACATCTATAAAACTACTGTCGTCAAACTCGTATCTGAACGCCCCATCAGAAAGCGTATCTATTACACGACGTACACACTCTTCGGCGTTGTCTTGAACATGACGCATGTAGGCATGAACTACATCTAGTCCAAAATGTTCCACCATACGCCCAAGTTCTTGGACGCCTTTGGCATTGGCAGCAATCTGGGCCTTTATATCCGCAATATTCTGAACAATATTACGTGAGGGGTAAGGGCCGGATCGCAGGAGTTCGACAAATGCCTCTTCACGGAAATTTCCTTTGTCTACCAATTTAAAATTATCAATCAGAATACCTTCTTGTTCAATTTTCGTACTATCTGGTGGCATTGAGCCCGGTGTCATGCCACCAAGTTCTGCGTGGTGCCCTCGGCTACCAACAAAAAACAGAATTTTTTGACCTCCATCATCAAAAACGGGTGTTATGACCGTCACATCTGGAAGATGGGTACCACCATTGTAGGGCGTATTCAGTGTGAATACGTCACCTGGCATTATTTGGTTTACATTCTCACGTATTACAGTTCGCACACTTTCACTCATCGACCCCAAATGCACTGGAATATGTGGTGCATTAGCAACAAGATCGCCTCTTGCATCAAAAAGGGCACAGGAAAAGTCGAGGCGCTCCTTGATATTAACCGAATAAGATGTGTTTTGCAGCGTGAGGCCCATTTGTTCCGCAATAGACATGAACAAATTGTTGAATACTTCAAGCATGACTGGATCAACAGACGTGCCGATAGCCTCACGCTTGGGTAGCGCAACAACCCTTGTTAGAACAAGATTCCGCTTGTCTGTAAGTTCTGCGCGCCAGCCCGGCTCGACTATCGTCGTTCCCGTATCTTCCCGTATAATTGCAGGACCATTCACAGAATCTCCCGGTAACAAGCCATCCCGTTCGAACACGGGCGTCGACCGCAAGTTTTCTTCCATGTAGCTTTGTACTAATGCAAGTGGTTTGGGTGCTCCTTCGACTCGATGTGATAACACCTCCTCATCCGCAATATCAGCAGTAGTACCAATAACTTCTACTCCCACCGCCTCTACAATGAACGGCTTCTCTGACATGACGAAACCGTAACGCTGTAGATAAGCAGCCTCGAACTCGGCTACCATTGCGTCGGAGGTTCCAAATTCTACCTCCAATGCTGTATCCGTACCCTCATAGCGAAGATGAGCCTTACGCACATCTTTTAGTCTGGACTCCTCTACACCTTGCTTCAAAACTTCGTTCCACGCTGCTCGAACAAGTGTGTTGAGAATCTCTTCCATCTCTTGCACTAAGGTGTCGCTTAGTTTTGCTTCAATAGCCTTTTCTCGCATCTCCCTTATATCAGCGAGGCCCATGCCGTAGGCTGAGAGGACACCTGCAAGTGGATGAATAATAACTTTCGTCATCCCCAATGCATCGGCTACAAGGCAGGCATGTTGTCCACCAGCACCTCCAAAACAGCACAAAGCATATTCGGTTACGTCATACCCGCGTTGCACAGAAATCCGTTTAATGGCGTTTGCCATATTTTCCACAGCAACCTTAAGAAAACCATCAGCGACCTCTACTGGTGTTCGGTTATTACCCGTTTTCTCTTGAATTTCATCACGCAACTCGGCAAAATTTTTAAATACAATATCAGCATCAAGTGGCTGATTTTGTTCATCTCCGAAGACATGTGGAAAATATTCTGGCTGCAGCTTACCCAACATAACGTTACAGTCAGTCACAGTAAGAGGGCCGCCACGGCGATAGCTGGAAGGTCCTGGATTAGCACCTGCGGATTCTGGACCGACCCTATAGCGCGCTCCGTCAAACACACACATAGACCCGCCACCGGCAGCAACTGTATGAATGAGCATCATGGGCGCACGCATTCGTACTCCAGCTACCAGAGTTTCAAATGCTCGCTCATATTCTCCATTGAAATGGGCAACGTCTGTGGATGTACCACCCATGTCAAACGTGATAATTCGATCAAATCCCGCAATTCCACTAGTTCTTACACCACCAACAATTCCACCTGCTGGACCACTTAATATAGCGTCCTTACCTTGGAATAACTTAGCATCGGTAAGCCCACCATTCGACTGCATAAACATTAGTCGGACATCACCAACAAGTTCTGCAACCTGGTCCACGTAACTGCGTAATATTGGCGACAGATAGGCATCAACAACAGTTGTATCCCCTCTACTCACTAACTTCATCAAAGGACTCGTCTCGAAACTTGTTGATACTTGAGTAAACCCGATATTTCGAGCAAGCTCCGCGACTTTAAGTTCGTGTTCAGGATATCGGTAACCATGCATGAAGACGATTGCAACCGAGCGAATCCCCGCAGCATATGCCTCTGTTAGCATTAGGCGTGAGCCATCAATGTCAAGCTGGTTGAGGATTTCCCCTGTCGCGGAGACCCGTTCATGGATTTCCACAACACGCTCGTATAAAAGCTCCGGCCTCACTATGTGAAGGTCAAACAAACCAGGCCTGTGTTGATAGGCAATTCTCAGAGCATCGCGAAACCCATTGGTAACACAAAGCAATGTACGCTCACCATCACGCTCAAGTAACGCGTTGGTAGCAACCGTAGTTCCCATCTTTATGGAGCTAATTTGCTCGACTGGTATAATATCTTCCCACGCTAATCCTAAAATTTCGCGTATTCCCTGAGCAGCTGCATCCCTATAATGCTCAGGATTTTCTGATAGCAGCTTTAGGGTCTCGAGTCTGCCATCCGGACGTTGTGCAACAATATCTGTGAAGGTTCCCCCACGGTCGATCCAAAACTGCCAATGGCGCCGCGAGTTTGTTGAATTTGTTATAACTCTGTCTGACATCGATAAAGACCGCAAAAAATTACTACCCAATTCTGGGACACATATTTGAAACGTGCCCGCCAAACGTAACTATTACAACACAATACATCGACGACAAATGATCTAATCTGTCGCATATTACAAAATCCACTAAATAGTAAGTGATAGGATTAAATTAAAAGAGGGATATGTTGTGGCAATAAACAAATTGTCAAATTATAGCGCCCTTGATGAATATGATTTTTACGTGATCCAAATAGTGCATTGCTGATGATGCAAGTAACACGTACATGGTGGGAAAGACCGTACGTGTAATCTCACTTTAAGGTGATTCAGCTCCAATTCGTGGATTTAGCCTCCACGCAGTGCATCACGCTGCCGCACCTTTACTCGCTAGGTCCGTGACCACCATATGTCCGGGTGCGTGGGTGATACATATAGGCGGCTTTGCGTTTGCTACAACAACCTGAGGGGTGACACCACAGGCCCAGAAAACAGGAATTTCTCCCGGTTTGAAATTTACAGCTACACCAAAATCGGGAACAGAAATGTCCCTAACACCAATTTTTTCAGGATCACCTAAGTGTACGGGTGCTCCGTGGGCTCGTGGAAAACGGCTTGTAATCTCCACAGCGCGTATAGCGTCTACTTCACTGTAGGGCCTCATCGAGACTACAAGTGGGCCTTCGAACGGTCCTGCTCCTCGAGTTTCGATGTTAGTGATATACATTGAGCCCTCACTTCCCTCTTCAAGGTGACGAACACTCAAGCCATTATCTATCAACGCTTCTTCAAAGGAAAATGAACATCCTATCACGAATGCAACAAAATCATCTCTCCACATTTCACCAATATCATGGACTTCTTCCTGCAATTCTCCATTCTCCCAAATTCGGTATTTTGGTAGATCGGTACGAAGATCAAGATCCTCACCCAATGAAGGCAGCAAGTAATTTCCACGGTCTGAAATCGCTAGCAATGGACACGGCTTTGGATTACGCTGACAAAATATAGCAAAATCAAGAGCCCAGTCAGCTGGCAGTATAACTAGATTACCCTGCAGATGGCCTAGCGCCCATCCCGCCGTCGTCGTTTGATGGTCACCCGACCTGATACGCTTACGTAGTTCCCAGGGTGTCAGCGTTTCAGCGGTTTCCGTTTCAATGACATCATTCATGGAATACTTTCCTCCTTAATCTTCACCCGGAACCAAATCAAATAGCTACTAATGTGACTAACCAATAGAATGACTAACCAATGCTGTGATAGGAAGCAATTTGTCATGGGCCATTGTCAAGATTGCTGATTCGAAGTAATCGTAGTCCACATGAAATGGATCAGACACGCGGGAATACTTGTATTTTTTTTCATTGTAGGCCTTTCCTTAATATTACCTGGAGTGCGTGCGATGGGTGGTGACTGGCGAACTGCTAGTCGCGAGTCCACTGGACAAGCACCTGACCCGAAGAAGACCACTGAACCAATTGTTCAGGTGTACGCAGCACGTACATATGGCTGGCGTGGCGCTTTTGGCGTTCACACATGGATTGCCACCAAGTCTACTGCTGCAAATCACTATACAATCTACCAAGTAGTCGGTTGGCGGGCGCGATATGGCGACTCAGTTTTGGTTATTAGCGAGGATATGCCTGACCGTCAGTGGTATGGTAACCACCCAGAAATTATAGCAGAACTTCGTGGTGACGGCGTCGAAGGCGTTATTGAACGCATCGAGAATTGTGTACGTTTATATCCATACATGAATACGTACACTATGTACCCTGGGCCTAATAGTAACACATTTACCGCCTGGGTCGCACGTCAAGTGCCGGATCTTAAGTTGGACCTGCCACCAACTGCTATCGGTAAAGATTATCTGGGAGCTGGTCTCGTTGCCGAAACACCTAGCGGTACTGGATTTCAAATTTCCATTTTTGGCCTTCTCGGGATATTGGTAGGTGTTGAAGAGGGATTTGAAGTTAACGTTGCGGGATTGACTTTTGGTATAGACCCTATGGACTTTGCCTTGAAACTACCAGGTTTAGGACGCGTCGGACGTCATTCGAGTGTAAATGAATAATCTAGACAAATACTGGACACAACATCACGCTGGAAATTCAACAAGTAATATGAATACACCTGTTTTAATAGCTCTCTCATGACAATTTGGGGAAAAATATTGGGAGGTGCTGCGGGGTTTGCTCTTGGTGGGCCGCTTGGGGCCATCATTGGTACCGTTGCAGGACATGCAGTCGACCGTATACGGCAACCTCTTCAATCGACAGACAGTACGAAATCCGTAGCTTTTACAATTGGCGTCATAGTGTTGGGCGCAAAAATGGCAAAGGCCGATGGAGTAGTTACACGAGATGAAATTAAAGCTTTCCGTGAAGTCTTTCAGGTCCCTGAAGATGAAGTGCACAACGTATCTCGTGTATTCGACCAGGCACGACGTGATTCTCGAGGATTCGAGCCGTACGCTCGTCAGATTGCTTCAATGTTCCGCGACAATCCAAGTGTATTGGAGGAATTACTTTTTTGCCTCGCCCATGTAGCCAAAGCTGATGGAGTTTTACATCCTTCTGAGATAGAGTTTCTAAAAGCTGTCTCGAACATCTTTGGTTTAGACGAAGTCGCTTTTGAGCGAGTTACCGAGATCGATTTAGGATCAACACAGTCCGATGCATACACCATACTAGGTGTATCACGGGATATTACTGACGAGGACCTTAGGATTGCTTATCACGCTCTTGTGCGTGAGCATCATCCCGATCGCCTTATTTCTCAAGGCATGCCGCAGGAATTTGTTGACTTGGCCAACAAAAAATTAGCGGCAATAAATGTAGCTTATGAAAAAATAGGCAATCAGCGTGGATTCAGTTAGTAGTTAATGGCTCCTATCGCTTGTAAACGTGCAGATTCGACGGTGCACCTATTCAAGTATTCAACTGCGAATTCGGACATAAACAAACAATAATCAATACGATTTCTTGGCTAAACTGAAAATTGGGAATGAAATATCCCTACTCGAATTACATTATTTGGAAAAGAGAACGCTTTGCTTATAATTGTTTTGGTTATAGCCTATTGGCGTCCAAGCCAATTAATTCACCATATTCCACCAAATTTTACTGCCCACAATTCGCAGAAAGTGGCTGCATTAAAATGTACAATTAAATAATGCGCTGCACTGGCCTTCACGAGGCTTAAGCATGAATGTAGTTTATCATCCGTCGCCAAACTTTGAAAATCGCCCTTCTGAAATTTCGGTCGACATGCTGGTCTTACACTACACCGGCATGGCTTCAAGTGAATTGGCGTTAAGGCGATTATGCGACTTAGCTTCCAAAGTTAGTGCCCATTACCTGATTGATGAGGAAGGTGTTTTGTATCAGCTAGTTGACGAAGAAGTTCAAGCTTGGCATGCCGGTCGGAGTTCTTGGCGAGGTCACACCAACATTAACAGTCGATCGATCGGAATCGAGTTGGTAAACCCCGGCCATAAATTAGGCTATAAACCCTACTCTAAAGCACAGATGGACTCTGTTATCTCTCTAGCCCTTGACATAATTGCGCGTCATCCAATTTCGCCACGTAACATTGTAGGCCATTCTGATATAGCTCCGGCACGCAAACAGGACCCGGGAGAGTTGTTTGACTGGCAACAGCTCGCATCAGCTGGAATAGGATTATGGCCAGAACCAATGGAAGGTGTGGTGGGTGACATAAAAAACATGCTTACCAATTACGGCTACGACTCAACTCAAGAAGGTTTTCTTATTGCATTCCAACGCCACTTTGAGCCAGACAACGTCACTGGTTTAGCCACTTCTAAAACGATGGCGATAGTAGCCGGCCTACTTCGTTTAATTGATTGATACCAGAAAAATGTCTATATCTTGATCGCCAGACGGTCGGATGGCCGCCTTCGTAGCGAGAGACCGCTGTGGGGGAGGAAAGTCCGGGCTCCACGGAAACACGGTGCCGGGTAACACCCGGCGGGGGCAACCCTAGGGAAAGTGCCACAGAAAGTAAACCGCCTGCCCATCAATGGTCGGGTAAGGGTGAAAGGGTGCGGTAAGAGCGCACCGCGCAGACGGTAACGTCAGCGGCATGGTAAACCCCACCGGGAGCAAGACCAAGTAGGGGTGGCATGTCGACATTAGCATGTGGGAGTAATTCCACTGCTTCTCTCGACTGGCAGGTTTCCGAGCTGCCATCCGGGTCGGTCGCACGAGGTATCCGGTAACGGGTGCCCTAGATGAATGGTCATCCAACGAGACTTATCGCTACGGCGGTACGTAGCGTGGACAGAACCCGGCTTACAGACCGTCTGGCATTATTTCCAGTTACTAACATTTATCAACAAATCTCGCCTTCAAATGTCCACTGCCGTAACCGAACAGGGTCGAATTAATTCGATTATAATGACTTGCCACAAAAAGAACATAATTAGAACATCAATAGAGCATTACTGGCGGCAAATATTGATGTGCAAAAAGAAGTAGACACCTCGTCTCTTTATAACAGTTCCTTATAGCGTATATTTTACTTAAATCTTTTACCCAGACCTATGAAATCATTAATCTTTTACTATGGAATCCCATTGACTTTACCTTATTTCCCATGATATCCCATATTGTCCCAATAAAGAAAATCTACATATTGGTAATGGTAAATCAATTTTATAAATTCTCGCACGTTTATTCTGGGACATTGGGCGTGTTGTAGAAATTGAGTCAAATAGGTCCAGGTATGGCGTTGTTTACAGGTACCTTCGAAAACAAGATTGACCGTAAAGGTCGGGTTTCATTGCCTGCTGATTTTCGCACCGAATTGCCAAATAACGATGATCGAGTCGTATATGTCTACCGATCTCCAAATTGGTCTGCCTTAGAGGCCTGCGACAAGGCATTCATGCAGCGACTCGCAAACAGCCTTGATCAACTCGACATGTTTTCTGACGAGGAAGACGATTTAAGCGCAACCCTTGTTGCTGATGCACGACGAATTGCGCTTGATAGTGAAGGCCGAATTATCCTTCCGTCGTTGTTCATGAAGTTTTTAAACCTTACCAATAGTGCGACCTTCGTTGGACGAGGCTCTAGATTCCAGATTTGGGCACCAACCGAATTTGTCGATTATTCTAAGCTTGCTCGTGAGCGAGCGCGTGGTCGCACTGTACGACTTTCACAATTGGATAATGGTGATTGAACATGGCGCAATCCTTACATCACCATGTTCCGGTAATGTTGGCTGAGGTAATAGAAGCGTTATCACCTCGTTGCGGAGGCCGATATGTCGACGGAACATTTGGTGGTGGAAGTTATGCAGCAGGGATCCTCGACAAGGCAGACTGTACCGTTTGGGGAATAGATCGCGATAGTGCTGCGGTCATAAGAGGACATAAGTTGGCTGAACGGTACAACAGTCGCCTTAAGGTTTTGCAAGGCCGTTTTGGCGACATGTGTCAATTACTTCGACTAACTGATTTGGCAACGGTCGATGGCATCGCTTTGGATCTTGGACCTTCTTCTATGCAACTGGATGATGCTAAGCGCGGTTTTTCGTTCCGCTCTGATGGTCCTCTTGACATGCGCATGGAAAATGACAGCACACCTGATGCAGCAGAAGTAGTA
This sequence comes from uncultured Flavobacteriales bacterium, assembly GCA_964419045.1. GTDB lineage: Bacteria > Pseudomonadota > Alphaproteobacteria > UBA8366 > CAVOAK01 > CAVOAK01. The sequence goes on along the minus strand of CAYQNO010000007.1, from coordinate 38,936 downwards.
AATACTGAAGATGAAAAATCGCTCGCCGACATAATTTGGCGACTCGGCGAGGAGCGCCATGCTCGTCGCATAGCACGTGCAATCGTCAAGCATCGTCAAGTCGCTGGCATCACGCGCACAACGCAATTGGCTGATATCGTCCGTAACATCGTACCCAAGGGAAATTCTCGAATCGACCCAGCGACACGCACGTTCCAAGCTCTCAGAATTCATGTGAATGATGAACTCGGCGAACTTGAACGTGGTCTTTGCGCGGCTGAAGATTTGCTAGCGACCGATGGTCGCCTTGTCGTCGTATCGTTTCACTCGCTAGAGGACCGCACCGTAAAACGGTTTCTCCGCATTCGTAGCGATCGTAACTCCAGTTCTTCCCGCCATTTTCCCTTGAGCGAATCTATAATGCCGCCAACCTTTCGATTACATACTCGCCGGGTCGTGCAGCCAAGTGATAGTGAGATCAAAGTTAACCCACGTGCCCGCTCAGCCCGTCTAAGGGCAGCAACTCGAACAAGTGAACAGCCTAGGCACCGCAAGGTCATGGCATGAAAACGTTCGCGCTCATTGTATGGGTAGGGTTAGCGAGTACAGCAGGCTACGCACTATTCAATGTCACATTCAGGGTAGAAAAACTTGAAGCGGAGCTAAGCGAACTTAATAAGCAAATCATTGCTGATCAACAAGCCATCCACATTCTCAAAGCTGAATGGAGTTACCTAAACCGGCCACAGCGACTTGAGAAATTAGTGTTTCAATTTCTACCGGATCTCAAGTCCAATACTAATTATTCGCTGATTAATCTTAATCAGCTTCCAAAACGAGAACCCATAGGGGCATACCTCAAGAATGGGTCATACAATTCAAAAGATTTTTCGGCTGTGAAGGTCAAGCATTAATGAGGGGGCTCAAATTTTATTTTGTGAGCAGCAAAGGTACTCGGAGATCGCCGAAAAATACCCGGTCGTCACCAAACCCTCGAAATCGATTAGCGCCTGCCATTGAGACCAGTCGGACGCGCATTCTCATGACCCTTGGTGTCACAATTTTTGCGTTTTCAGCCGTCTGTATCCGGCTCATAGATTTGGCTATGTTTCAGGCCGCAAAGGAACCCATCACAACGAGAGTTGCTTACGACGCTGAAATTTCTACTGAACGAGCTGATATTATAGATCGCAATGGAGTTCTTCTCGCCACCAATCTCGCCACAGTCTCTTTATTTGCACGACCAAATAAAATTTCTGATGCGGATGAGGTCGCCAACAAACTAATATCTGTTCTTCCCGAATTAAATGGTCAGGATGTAACCAAGAAACTAAGTGGCGATGGGCATTTTGTCTGGATTAGACGTAATCTTACCCCTAAGCAGCAGTGGAAGGTTAACGGACTCGGTTACCCGGGCCTTGAGTTCCAACATGAAGAAGCAAGAATTTATCCACAAGGGGCACTGGCCCCCCACCTGCTAGGCTATGCAGATATCGATAATAATGGCTTAGCGGGTATCGAGAGAGCATTCGATAACACGCTGAGATCTAGCCGTAATCCGATTCAAGTCTCACTCGATATGCGAATTCAGCACATCGTCCACAGCGAACTTAGTCGTGCTGTTGATGAATTCTTCGCGATTGGGGCAGCAGGAATTGTGCTTGACGCTTGGACTGGCGAGGTTCTCGCACTGGTCTCACTACCCGACTTTGATCCTAATTATCCGGCGAATTCGACTGCATCCCAGCGCTTCAACCGTGCCACTCAAGGTGTCTATGAAGTTGGATCTACCTTCAAGATTTTCACCACGGCCATAGCATTGGAAACTGGTGTTGTCGATCTAAGTGGTGGATATGATGCAACCCGACCAATCCAAATTTCTCGTTTCACAATCCGCGACTTTCACGCCAAAAGTCGGTGGTTATCAGTTCCAGAAATATTTATGTACTCGTCAAATATCGGTGCAGCGAAGATGGCACTTGATATTGGTGGAAAAATTCAGCGCACCTATTTAGGCCAGCTTGGCCTATTGGACAGTCTCCCAATTAGCCTTGTAGAGTCTGGTGTTCCAATGATCCCTAACCCGTGGCGGCCTATAAATACCATGACGATCGGGTTTGGTCACGGCATTGCCGTTAGTGCTTTGCATTTAGCAGCGGGAACAGCAGCTACCATAAACGGTGGGTTGTACAACGCACCTACTTTGATTAAACGACCTAGTAATTCTTTAAAAGCCACTAGATCGGGTAGACGCGTTTTTTCGAAGGCAACGTCCCTTCAAATGCGGAAGCTCATGCGGTTGACCGTTGAACAAGGAACGGGTCGCAAGGGCACGGCACCTGGTTATCTTGTTGGCGGTAAAACGGGCACCGCGGAAAAGTTAACTACTGGTGGTTACAGTAGCGAATCTCTTCTGTCTTCCTTCATCGGGGGTTTCCCGATGGATGATCCTCACTACATTGTCCTCGTCTTACTTGACGGTCCAAAGGGAAACATAAATACGCATGGTTACGCAGGTGGAGGTTGGACTGCCGCTCCGGTCGTAAGTAGGATTGTCCGGCGTATAGCGCCATTTGTAGCTATTACACCAATTAACGAAGAGGCGCCTGAGGTACGCCAAAGGCTCGCCATCGATATATCACCTGAGAGGCCGCGCCTTGCTTCTTACTGAACTCATCACGGAATCTAGCACATTACCCGTGTTAGACAATGCAAATGAAGCAGTAGTCGCCGGCCTTACATCTGATAGTCGTAAAGTTCAGCAGGGGTTCTTATTTGCTGCGATCACTGGTGCGGAGGATGACGGTCGACGTTATATCAAAGACGCAATCGATGCTGGAGCAGTTGCAATTCTTACCCTCACAGGCACTTCAATAGATAGTTTTAATTCAAACGTTATCGTTATAACTGACCCCAATCCGCGGTATAGATTCGCTCGTATGGCAGCGAAGTTCTATAAGCTGCAACCTAGTACTATCGTTGCAGTTACTGGAACCAATGGGAAAACCTCGGTAGTACATTTCGCTCAGCAAATTTGGAACACACTTGGTTATAACGCGGCAGCATTAGGTACATTGGGAGTCATTGGCCCGGACATCAAGCACAACTTCAACCTCACAACACCTGAACCTGTCGATTTGCACCAAACGTTAGCCGAACTTCACAACCTAGGTGTCGAATATTTAGCTTGTGAAGCCTCTAGCCACGGCCTCTCCCAGTATCGGCTCGACGGTTTAAAACTTTCAGCCGCCGCTTTCACCAATCTCTCGCTCGACCACCTCGACTACCACGATACAATGGAATCCTATCGTGAAGCAAAGTTTCGACTATTTAACGAACTCATTCCAGATGGTAGTGCAATCGTTGTTAACGCCGATACAAAAGAATACGCCGCAATAAAAAATATTGCTGAATATAAGAAATTGAACTGTCTCACATATGGATTCAAGTCTGGTGATCTTCGATGTATCAGCACCGTTCCCGGTGATCATGATTTTTACGCCAAACTTAATGTCTTCGGTTCTGAATACGAAGTTGACTTCCCTTTGTACGGTCACTTTCAACTCGAAAATGCGCTTTGCGCTGCCGGACTCGTTATTGCTTGTGGCGAAGATCCAAAATTAGCGATCCCACTCCTATCACAATTGCAAGGCGTCCCAGGGAGAATGCAACAGGCGGCTCAACTGGATAATGGTGCTCGCATCTTCATTGACTACGCACACACTCCAGATGCCCTAAAAACCGCAATCCAAACACTACGCCGCCATGTCCGCTGCCGGTTAGTGGTACTTTTTGGCTGTGGTGGCAGCCGTGACAAGGAAAAACGGCCGAAGATGGGCAAGATCGCTGCGGATCTTGCCGATGCAATTATCATCACCGACGATAACCCACGCAACGAGAACCCCGCTACTATTAGGCGAGATATCCTGAAGGCCTGTGGTTCGGCGCAAGAAATTGGCGATCGAGCAACCGCCATTTGTGCGGGAGTGGCAATGTTAAATGCAGATGACGTTCTTCTTATAGCTGGTAAAGGCCACGAAACTGAACAAACAACAAAACAAAATATTTTGCCTTTTAATGACTTAGAGGCTGTACGCCAGGTGGTATGTTTACGGCAGGAACAATCGGCATGACGGTCTTATGGACTAATAAGGATGCAGCGTCAGCGACTGATGGTCATTCAACTGCTGATTGGCAAGCTTACGGCGTTTCAATTGACAGCCGAACCATAAAGCAGGGCGATTTATTTATCGCAATTACTGGCCCCCATATGGATGGACACAAGTATGTGGCAAATGCCTTCGCCAGTGGCGCTGCGGCGGCGGCAGTTACACAGCAATGGGCTTCTACATTGTCTGGAAACACAATAGAAAACCCGTTGTTGCTGGTCAGCGATACAATGGTAGCTCTCGAAGCCTTGGCCCGGGTTGCACGGGAGCGCTGTTCTGCACAGGTCGTAGCAATCACTGGTAGTGCGGGCAAGACCGGAACAAAAGACACGTTAACCATGGCACTTGCAAAGCAAGGGCGCACATCAGCAACCGCTGGCAATTTAAATAATCAATGGGGGTTACCGCTCAGCCTTGCACGAATGCCTGTTGACAGTGAATTCGGTATTTTCGAGATGGGCATGAACCACACTGGGGAAATAGCACATCTAGCCGCGCTTGCACGCCCCCACCTTGCGGTAATAACCAACGTAGAGGCAGCTCATCTTGCCTTCTTTAATTCAGAACAAGACATTGCTATCGCCAAGGCTGAAATATTTCAGGGTTTAGACCGCGGGGGCGAAGTACTTTTGAACTGCGACAATAGACATTTCCAACACCTTCAACTACTTGCTGAACGAAGGGGCATAACGAAAATCTATGGTTTTGGATCGCAAAAGACAGCAGAGTTCCGGTTACTTGATTGTAAATTAACCGCATCGGGTAGTGATGTCCGGGTCTCAGTAATGGGGGATATTTTCGAATATCGAGTTGGCACACCCGGTCGTCATTGGGTTCAAAACAGCTTGGCCGTAATCGGCTGTGCCTACTTGCTTGGTGCAGATCCATCGGCCGCAGCCGCTACAATGGTCGAAGCTCAGCCAACAAAAGGTCGGGGGCAGCACCATATTGTCCAACTAGGAGGTGGTAGTTTTGAGCTCATAGACGAAAGTTACAACGCTAATCCTGCTTCTATGCGAGCCGCTTTTGGGGTATTGGCGACAACATCTCCACACGTCGGAGGACGTCGCATAGCGGTACTGGGCGATATGCTTGAACTAGGGAACACGGCACCGGATCTTCATAGAAACCTTGCTGCTGATCTCTTAGCGTGCAACGTCGATCTCGTCTTCCTCGCAGGCAAGCATATGGAGGAACTCTCCAACACGCTACCTATAGGCATGGTAGGCGCCCATACGGACACGAGTATGGCATTAGTTGATTTGGTTAAAGGCGCGTTAGAGCCGGGTGATGTAGTGATGGTCAAAGGGTCACTGGGAAGCTCCATGAGCCTCATCGTCGATGCGCTGCTCGCACGGGACTACTGTTCAACACGGCCGAACCATCAAGCAACAGAATCTTGTAGTTAGAGACACCGACATGCTGTTCAATCTCCTAGCTCCTCTTTCCGATAATCTCCAAGTTCTAAACCTGTTTCGCTACATTACATTTCGTACAGGTGGCGCAATGTTGACGGCACTAACTTTAAGCTTCCTGTTCGGACCATCAATTATAAGATGGCTCAAATCGAAACAAGGTCCAGGCCAACCTATTCGTGATGACGGTCCAGCAGGCCACATCACAAAAGCCGGTACACCGACCATGGGTGGCTTCCTAATCCTGCTGGCAATTAGCGTTAGTACGCTACTTTGGGCTGACATTAATAATGAATATGTTTGGGCAGTAATGCTCGTCACCGTTGGGTTTGGTCTCGTTGGTTTCGTCGACGACTACCTCAAGCTTGCCCAAAGAAGCTCTAAAGGACTGCCAGGAATTCTCAAAATCGTATTCCAAGTAATTATTGCTATCGTAGCAGCTTACTGGATTTCATGCATAACCCGCGAGCCACTCGATACTGGGCTCGCCGTGCCGTTTTTTAAGTCAATTCTGATAGAACTCAGTTGGTTTTTCGTCCCATTCGCAGTTCTGGTAATGGTAGGATCTTCCAACGCAGTCAACCTAACCGACGGTCTGGACGGACTCGCTATAGTCCCGGTTATGATTGCCGCAGGTTGTTTTGGCTTTATTGCTTATTTCGTCGGCAATACGGTTTTTGCCGATTACTTGCAAATTCTGCACATACCGGGATCGGGGGAGCTCGCGGTATATTGTGGCGCCTTGGTCGGCGCCAGTCTAGGCTTCCTTTGGTATAATGCTCCACCAGCCATGGTTTTCATGGGCGACACGGGTTCCCTCGCAGTTGGGGGTTCGTTGGGTGCTATCAGTGTCATCACCAAACACGAACTAGTTTTGGTAATTATCGGCGGCCTATTTGTCCTTGAAACCATCTCTGTCATCGTGCAGGTCGTCTCGTTTAGGCTAACTGGCAAGCGAGTGTTTGCTATGGCTCCACTACATCATCACTTCGAGAAAAAAGGTTGGGCAGAGTCGACTATCGTCATTCGGTTTTGGATCATTGCTATGATTCTTGCGTTAATTGGCCTTTCAACATTAAAACTCCGATGAGGTCACCGTGATCAAAACATCACAATATTTAGGTGAAAAGGTGGCCGTCATGGGACTTGGACGCACTGGGCTTGCTGCCGCGCGCGCACTTCATCAAAGCGGTGCAAAGGTCCTTGTCTGGGATGATGACATCGAAAAGCGCAAGCATTTAAAAGACGTGACAATTGTTGACCTAACTGCCGCAGACTTTAGCGATATAGAGACTCTAATCCTAAGTCCCGGCATTCCGCATAATTATCCAGCACCACATTCTGTTATTTCGCGAGCACAGGCCGGCGGCACTGAAATCATTAGCGATATCGAGGTTTTGGTCCGCACTCAACGCGATGCTGGCTACATCGGAGTAACTGGCACTAACGGTAAATCAACTACGACGGCTCTTATTAGACATATTTTTAAAAAAAATGGTTTGCAGGTCGAGGCGGGTGGGAATTTCGGCGTCCCTGCACTAGCACTCAACGCTATTGACCAAGCCGGTTTTTATGTTTTGGAAATGTCCTCTTATCAACTTGAGTTGACTCATTCTGCTAAATTTGAGGTTTCAGTATTACTCAACATCAGTGCTGACCATCTGGATCGCCATGGTGGAATCGAGGGATACATTAATGCCAAAAAGAAAATATTTAGTTGCCAAAAATTCGGCTCCACAGCAATCATTGGCATCGATGATAAAATTTGCGCACAAATTTCTCAAGAATTGGACTCGGCCGGGAACCTCAATGTAATACCAATATCTGGACAACGACGCATTAGCGGCGGCGTTTATGCCTCAAATGGAATCATATATGACAATCTAGAGGGTACCGAAAAAGCCGTATTTAAGTTGACTGACGTACCAGCTTTACGAGGGTCACACAACGCACAAAATGTTGCAGCTGCTTACTGTGTGGCACAAGCAATTGGTCTCACAACGGAGGCAATAGCTCAAACCGTCAGCAGTTACCAGGGGTTACCTCATCGACAGGAAATAACAGCTATCATCGATGACATCCCCTATATCAACGATTCTAAAGCAACTAATCCGGCCGCCACAGCACAAGCACTTGCATGTTACAAAACAATCTACTGGATCGTAGGTGGGATGGGCAAAGAAATTGAAGTTGAACTTCTAGAATCCTATTTTCCAAGTATACGTCGGGCATATCTGGTTGGTGAGTCTGCTCCGTACATGGCATCCGTGCTAAGAGAACGAATCGATGTAGCCTTGAGTCTTAACCTCGATGCTGCCGTAAAAGCTGCCCATACGCAGGCAAGCGAGGAACATATTCCAGGCGCAGTGGTTCTGCTTTCACCCGCATGTGCATCGTTCGATCAGTTTAACAACTTTGAGGAACGTGGCCATGAATTCTGCCGTCTAGTCTCTGCCCTGCCAGGAGAAAGGCGCAGTCGGCTCAGCGGAGGTGAGGCGGCATAATGGCTTTTATTGCGCGAACAGATAGATCGGTACTAGGTCGATGGTGGTGGACTGTCGATCGTTGGACAATCGTCGGTCTCGTTTTACTGACCACGTTTGGACTATTGCTAAGCTTAGCTGCAAGCCCGCCGGTTGCAGAAGATATGGGTAAAGCACCTTTGCATTTCTTCCGACGACACTCGGCATACGTACCAGTAGCACTCACGATCATAATTATCATTTCCCTAATGCAACCAAGGCAAATTCGCCGACTAGGTGTCGTTCTGTTTATCGCGTCTCTCGTTCTTTTAGTCGCAACGGCGATGGTTGGCACTGAGATGAAAGGGGCAACTCGCTGGATTTATGTTGGGGGTCTTTCAATACAACCATCTGAATTTATTAAGCCCAGCTTTGCGATTGTTGCTGCATGGCTATTCACTGCGCATCGCCTAAATCAGGGCATCCCGGGTAATGCACTGTCCTCAATTTTTCTTGTTACAATTCTAGCGCTCCTTATGATACAGCCCGATATTGGCCAATCGATTCTCATTGCGGTTGTTTGGTTTGGTCAATGGTTCTTAGTTGGCCTGTCAATGATCTGGGTTGCGGTACTGGGAGCATTGGGTATAGCTGGCATCATCTTATCCTATTTCATTTTTCCTCATGTTGAGAGTCGCATTGATCGATTTCTTGATCCATCAGTAGGAGATATGTACCAGGTTAACCGAGCATTCGAAGCCTTCACCAATGGGGGATTATTAGGTCGTGGTCCCGGCGAAGGGACCGTTAAAACACGCCTTCCCGACGCACATTCAGACTTTATATTTGCCGTTGTCGGTGAAGAGTTCGGCTTAATTTCGTGCATAGTTATTCTGACGATTTTCGCCTTCATCGTAATTCGCGGCTTTGTATTGGCTTTACGGGATGAGGACCTATTCGTCGTAATCGCCGTGTCAGGACTATTGGCGCAGTTCGGCTTGCAGGCCTTTATCAACATGGCGTCCTCTCTAAGTCTCATGCCTACAAAAGGAATGACGTTACCATTCATATCCTACGGCGGGTCATCGATGATGGCGCTTGCTGTCACCATGGGTATGGTTTTGGGATTAACGCGACGACGAGTAGGAGTAGGCGCATGAGCACCAGTCCCAAACCTGTGGTGCTTGCCACTGGTGGCTCCGGTGGTCATGTTTTTCCAGCCCAAGCATTAGCCGCAGAATTAGTACGCAATCATTACGCTTTGGCAATTATCACCGACCGACGAGGTAACGCCTTCAATGGATTGCTTGGCCAAATTGATACCTACTGCGTAAATGCTTCTGGGGTCAGTGGGCGTAACGTGGCCGGCGGTATTGTAGCGATGTCACAGATCGGTCTCGGATTATTAGAGGCCTTAATTTTATTACGCCGGCTAAAGCCGGCAGTAGTGGTTGGATTTGGGAGTTATGCATCAGTTCCAAGTGTCTTCGCTGCATCATTGCTGTCAATTCCTACTGTTATTCACGAACAAAATGCTGTCCTTGGCCGTGCAAATCAATTTTTGATCCGGCGGGCAAGCCATGTAGCGACAGCGTTCGAACACGTATCGGAACTCAAAGAAGAATACTTGAAAAAGGCCACATGGACAGGCAATCCAGTTAGGCCAGAAATTGTTGGCATACGCCAATTACAATACCCAGCGCTAGATGACAAAGGACCGTTACGACTTCTTGTCACTGGAGGTAGCCAGGGGGCTAACACATTTGCCTCCGTAGTTCCTGCTGCGTTGGCAGCGCTAAAATCAACTGTTAGATCGCGGATACATGTGAGTCAGCATTGTCGACCAGAAGATAAAAAATTGGTTTTAGAAGCCTATCGTGTTGCTGGGATCGATTGCGATATCTCGACATTCTTTGACGATATGGATATGCGCCTTGCGGCCTCTCACTTGTTAATTTGTCGTGCAGGGGCTTCAACCATGGCTGAACTAACGACTGCTGGTCGGCCTGCAATCTTGGTACCATATCCCCACGCAATCGATGATCATCAATCTGAGAATGCTGCGCGCCTTTGCGACACCGGTGGTGGTTGGATGATTCAAGAAAAATCTTTTTCGCCCGAGACATTGAGCAATAGACTGAATTCACTTCTTTCACCCCCTTCTAAATTAAGTATTGCAGCAAATTGTGCGGCCAAAATTGGTGTGCCAGATGCGACAATTCGACTAGCAGAACTGGTCATAGGTTTGATCGGCCGCAACGGTGCCGATATCCATTCCTCTGATCCCGCTTTAGAGACTGCCTTATGAGAGCTATGCCACTCAATATCGGTACGATCCATTTTGTAGGTATTGGTGGTATTGGTATGTCAGGTATCGCTGAAATTTTACACAACCTAGGTTATGCCGTCCGCGGAAGTGATATAGCAGTTAACACGAATGTTCAAAGATTACGCGATCTTGGCATTCCCATCACAATTGGGCATGCGGTTGGAAATATAGGTGATGCAAAAGTTGTCGTCGTATCTTCAGCAATACATCAGGGCAACCCCGAGGTAGACGCAGCCAATGACCAATTAATTCCAGTCGTACAACGCGCTGAAATGCTGGCTGAACTAATGCGGTTGTCATGGTCAATAGCTGTGGGTGGCACACATGGTAAAACCACCACGACTTCAATGATAGCGGCTATTCTTGATACTGCCGGATTCGACCCCACAGTCATTAATGGTGGAATTATAAACGCATACGGAACTAATGCGCGCCTTGGTGACGGTGAATGGCTGGTCGCCGAAGCAGACGAGTCTGACGGGACATTTGTTAAACTTCCCACAACTATTGCAGTTGTCACCAACATCGACCCCGAACATCTCGATTTTTACATCTCCTTTCAAGAACTTAAGGATGCGTTCCGCATATTTGTGCAAAATTTACCTTTCTACGGTTTTGCTACCCTCTGTTTAGATCATCCGGAAGTGCAGGCTTTAATTGGGCAAATTAATAACCGAAGATTGATCACCTACGGTTTCAGTCCACAAGCTGAAATCCGTGCAGATAACCTTCTGGCGGGTCCAGATGGAATGCGGTTTGATGTCACGGTTGCCGTCCGTGGCGAGCCGCAACGACTGATTTCAAACCTCCGACTACCAATGTTTGGGGAACATAACGTACAAAATGCACTGGCGGCTATCGCCGTAGCAAATGAAATGAATATTGATGATAAAACGATTGCCAATTCTCTAAAATCTTTCGCGGGAGTCAAACGTCGATTTACGAAAACTGGTGAGGCAAATGGCATAACAATTATTGACGACTACGCCCATCATCCCGTCGAAATTGCCGCCGTATTGCGGGCAGCGCGCGCTGCAACCCCAGACAAGGTTATCGCTGTTGTCCAACCTCACCGATTCTCACGTCTAAAGATGCTGTTCGAGGACTTTTGTCTCTGCTTCAATGATGCTGATCATGTCATTATAGCGGATGTCTACCCAGCTGGCGAAGAACCAATTGAGGGTATAACTCGTGATTCGCTTGCACACGGTCTAAAGGCGCGCGGGCACCGAAACGTCCACTTGCTCGATAGTCCAGGGAACCTCGCAACACTAATTGTTCAAATGGCAACGTCTGGAGATCTAGTTGTTTGTCTAGGGGCCGGTACAATAACAAATTGGGCTAACGCTCTGCCTACCGAATTAACCACGTTAGTTAAGCGCGCCGCAGGTGACAGATGAGTAAAACGTTAGCAAACAGGACAAAAGAAAAACTTATCAACCGTCTTCCACAAGTGCGCGGTGTCTATGTAGAAAGTGCCAACCTTTCACGGTATTCAAGGTTTAGAGTTGGAGGACCTGCCGAGGTACTATTTAAGCCAGCCGACCTTGACGATCTTCAGAAATTCATGTCCGAAACTCCTATCGAAATATCCATCACAGTAATTGGTCTTGGCTCAAACATTCTCATTCGTGATGGAGGAGTTGACGGCGTTGTCATTCGTCTGGGCCAAAATTTTAATCATATCAAGACTAGTGGTTCCCGGATTCAGACAGGTGCAGGTGCACTAGATCTCAATGTCGCGCAAGTTGCACAAAATAATGGACTGACGGGTCTAGAGTTTTTATCAGGTATCCCTGGATCAATAGGTGGCACCCTTAGAATGAATGGTGGTGCATATGGCCGAGAAATGGCTGACATCACAAAATCTGTTACCTTACTAGATCGGGAGGGTATTTTATCGAATCTCGAACGAGCGAATATTGACTTCTACTATCGCCGCTGTGGCATTACCAACGATAAAATCTTTGTTTCAGCTGAACTTGAGGGTACTCCCGGCACCGATAAAGATATTGCCGAGAAAATGAATATGATTACCCAAAATAGAAGAGATACACAGCCGACGCGTGGTGCCACCGGCGGATCCACATTTAAAAATCCACCGGGTCAGAAAGCTTGGAAACTGATTGACGAAGCCGGCTGTATTGGTCTGAGAAGAGGTGGCGCAGTGGTATCAAAAAAACACTGCAATTTCCTAATCAACGATAATCATGCAAGTGCCAGCGACTTAGAAATACTCGCTGAAACAGTGCGGCAACGCGTATTCGATAGCAGTGGCCTCGAGCTCGAGTGGGAAATCCACTGCATCGGGACCAACGAGATCAATCATGCCTGTTAGTGGTAAAAAACACGTGGCGGTTCTCAAGGGTGGATGGTCCAGTGAGAGAGAGGTTTCGCTTGTGAGTGGTGCCATGTGTGCCGCAGCCCTTGAAGATGTGGGATATCGCGTATCACAAATCGAAGTTAAGCGAGATTTGAGAAGGCTCCTGGACTCACTCGAGCCGCGACCTGACGTCGTCTTCAATTCGCTTCATGGTCGGTTTGGTGAGGACGGCACCGTACAGGCGGTCCTGAACATCCTAGGCATTCCTTACACACATTCAGGATTACTCGCTTCCGCTCTAGCGATGAATAAACCAATGGCAAAGAAACTCTTTACCGTAGCTGGAATACCTTGTCCGGAAGGCCAAATAATTAATGTTGGGGATCTCAAAAATAGAGCCGATTTTCCACGGCCATATGTCATCAAACCCCTAAATGAGGGATCAAGTGTTGGTGTACACATCGTGCACGATGGAGACAACAGTCTTCCTATTAATCACTGGGCCTTTGGAGACAAGGTTCTACTAGAAAAGTTTATTCCGGGCCGAGAGCTTACTGTCGCTGTCGTGAATGGCAGTGCACTTGGTGTAACTGAACTTCGACCACAAGAAGAATTTTATAACTATAAGGCGAAATATACAGAGGGAAATACAACACACCTTTGTCCAGCACCTATACCAGTAGATACCGAGGAAAAAGCCAAAGAATATGCAACAAGGGCACACAACCTTCTGGGCTGCCGCGGTGTCAGTAGAGCTGATTTTCGGTACGACGACACGGAGGATACTGAAGGAAAACTATATCTGTTGGAGATTAATACCCAACCAGGAATGACACCCCTCTCGCTGGTACCCGAGCAAGCAGCACTCCGGGGTCAGTCGTTTGCGGAATTAGTGGCCTTGATGGTGGAGACGGCAACATGCGACACTTAAAGGCGGATATGGTGATGGGCAACGAAACCAAAGCCCGAAGAACGTCCGCCCGGCATGTGTGGTTACATATCAACTGGCGAAGCTGTACCATAGTAGTTGTCGCACTTTCGTTACTATTAGTAATAGCCACAATGGGAAGTAATACGTGGACGGCGGATTCATACAGTACAAGCCATTATTCCAAACGCCTCAAAACAACTGTAATCGACCTGACAATGAAAGCCGGGCTCTCGATCGATGAGGTGTTGGTAGTAGGACGAGAGAAAACTAAAAATAGTGACCTTGCCACTGCCATCGGTATAATCCGTGGCGATCCAATTTTGACATACGATTTGTCAGCAGCAAGACAACGTATACTCCGTCTCGGATGGGTTGCTGATGCTGAAATCGAGCGTCGAATCCCAGACACAATTTACATTCGATTAATCGAGCGTAAACCGATAGCTATTTGGCAACGTAATAAAAAATTTGTCCTCATTGATGCGAAGGGTGCTGTGATTGGTGATAGCGAGACTGAGCATCATCAAAATTTAACACTTATTGTCGGTATAGGAGCACCACTTCACGCGTCGAAACTCATCGATATGCTCCGCACACACCCCACTTTGATGGACCGAGTTTCCGAGGCAATTCGAGTAGCGGATCGGCGCTGGAATTTACGTTTTGATAATAATGTATATGTAAGACTACCCGAGGCTAACCCTCAAGTTGCCTGGAGTCGCCTTGCCGAATTACAGACCGGATATGAGTTACTTGAACGAGATATTGTCGCCATTGATCTCCGCATTCCTGAACGTCTCATCCTGCGGATGCGACCCGGTACAGCTAGGCAAATTCACACACCAGGAGAACACACATAATGCAAAATTTTGAATGGTCATTATTACGGCCTCCAAGATTCGGGAGATAAGACCGTGGTTCGTGACGGAGTTGTCGCAGCACTCGACGTTGGTACGACGAAAGTCTGTTGTTTTATTGCAGAATTAAAGGATTCTGGGCAGTTACAAGTAACCGGCATCGGTCATCATGCCAGTGCCGGCGTCAAAGCTGGCGCAATAGTCGATATGGAAACCGCCGAAACTTCTATTCGAGCCGCAGTTCATGCCGCTGAAAAAATGGCGGGAATAACGGTACGTCAGGTGGTTGCGAGTATCAGTGGAGGGCATCCAACAAGTAATGCCATCGAAAGAAAGTTATCGATTGGCAATTCAGCTGTTAGCGATACCGACATGCGGCGATTGTTTAACGACATTCGATTATTACAACAGGAGCCTCATCGTGTGTTAGTTCACGTGATTCCCACAGCATACGGAATTGACGGTTCAAATGGTATTCGTGACCCACGTGGCCTACATGGCATGACCCTGGGTGTTAATCTCCACTTGGTGACAATAGATGAGAGTGCTGCGCGTAATCTCGATACCGGAATAAGTCGATGTCACCTCGATCTTTCAGAACTTGTAATAAGCCCATATGCTTCTGGTTTAGCATGCCTTGTCGAAGACGAGATGAACCTTGGAGCTACTGTAATTGACATGGGAGGCGGTATGACTACTATCGCAATTTTCCATGATGGCTCGGCTGTTTTTACAGATGCTATTCCTGTCGGAGGTGGCAATGTAACGAATGATATTGCGCGAGGCCTCTCAACGTCACTTGCCAACGCTGAACGGTTAAAAACCTTACACGGGAATGTACTCCTTTCAACTAATGATGAACGCGATATTATCAATGCTCCACAAATTGGTGATGACATGGATAGTCACGCCAGCAACGTTCCCAAATCACTCCTAGTAGGAATAATTGCACCGAGGATTGAAGAGATTTTGGAACTAGTGCGCGCTCGGATTACTGCGAGTGGTTTTGAAAAAACCGTAGGACGTCGTGTAGTTTTAACAGGTGGTGCAAGCCAACTCCCGGGTATGCGTGAGTTGGCTACTCAGATACTCGATAAACAAATCCGATTGGGACGTCCTATACGAGTAAACGGATTGGCGGATGCAACGGAGGGGCCGGCCTTTTCAACTGCCGCTGGACTACTCCTTTACGCTGCGAATAGCCACAACGAAATACCTGAAATCCAAGCACGTAACTACGAAATGTCTGGCGGACTTCTCAACCGCCTTGGAGGATGGTTCCGTGAAAATTTTTAACTGCCCTTCAACCAATTGGTCGCTGTGTTTTTATCAACAGCGGCATCGTACCGGTGATAATCGCCGGATTCCTATCGTACTCCTAAGCAACAGCGGAGGCTTTAATGACTATTAATCTTTCAATGCCCAAAGCTGATCAGGACTTGAGACCTCGAATAACAGTAGTCGGTGTCGGAGGTGCTGGCGGCAACGCCGTTAACAATATGATTAATGCCAACCTCGAAGGTGTTAATTTTGTCGTTTGTAACACCGACACGCAATCGCTTGACCAGTCGCTAAGCGATCGAAAAATACAACTAGGCGTGAGCGTCACGAGAGGATTAGGTGCCGGTTCTCGACCCGATGTTGGTCGAGCGGCTGCAGAAGAAGCTCTTGAAGAAATTCTAGAACATATTAATACCAGTCATATGGTTTTTATTACAGCTGGAATGGGTGGTGGAACTGGTACTGGAGCAGCACCGGTAATTGCTAGAGCAGCTCGTGAACAGGGAATTCTGACTGTTGGTGTTGTAACCAGACCGTTTCAATTTGAGGGAACACAACGCATGCAGATTGCCGAAGGAGGCATTGAAGATCTGCAACAATATGTCGATACACTGATCGTTATACCAAACCAGAATTTATTTCGTGTGGCCAATGAAAAGACAACTTTCGCTGATGCCTTTAATATGGCGGATAACGTGCTGCACTCTGGTGTAAGGGGTGTAACCGATTTAATGGTTATGCCTGGCCTTATTAATTTAGACTTCAATGATATCCGCACGGCTATGAGTGAAATGGGCAAGGCCATGATGGGTACTGGTGAAGCTGAAGGTGATAAACGTGCTATCGACGCCGCAGAAGCGGCTATCTCAAATCCGCTGCTCGACGATGTAACCATGAAGGGTGCAAGTAGTGTGCTGATAAACATCACAGGTGGTGATGACATGACTTTGTTCGAAGTAGATGAAGCAGCTAATAGAATTCGCGAAGAAGTTTACACGGATGCGCTGATCATATTTGGCTCTACCTTCGATGAATCACTGAGTGGTAAGATGCGAGTATCCGTAGTCGCTACAGGAATCGACGTGTCGACGAACGAGTTGCCACGTACAGAACCGCTTGCACCCCACGGGTCTAAACCTCACCCGGCTGCAACCTTATCGCAAAATTCAGTTACCCCCTCAGTATCCACTAATAACAAATCTAACACACCAATAAGGTTTGGAGAAAAGCCCATTAGTAATGTAGTCAAGGCGATGGGCAAGAATACAACTGGCAATGCCACAGTTAATCCCCAAACGAGTACTTCAACTGAACTTGCGCAACAAACCAAGGACAGCCGGGAACCCTTCATTCCACCGCCACCCATGGTCGCCAGCGAACCAGAGCAATCAGCTAAACAAGCTGAACCATTTGCGGCTGCGGCAATCGAAAATGCGGGCCTAGAGGCTCAGCCGCGTCGGAGGCGTGGCCTGACATTATTTGAGCGGATGACCGGTGCCGGACGAAACCGTGGTAATGCACAACCGGCAACAGCAATGGTGGAATCGATATTGGACTCTCCTAGCACAGACCAAGACGACACGGCCAACCCCGAGGAACCTATTACAGAACAACCAAATGGACCAACAGCACGTCTCGTTAACAAGCAAGAATCCGAAATATCGGAAGCCAGTCAACCACCACTGAAAGGACTCGAAGAAGCGAAACGTGAACCCGCATCGCTTGTAGAAGAGGAAATGCTTGAAATTCCTGCGTTTCTTCGTCGTCAAGCAAATTGAAGGTATTTAATAACCAAGTAAAATCAATTTGTTACGCGATCGAACAAACAAGTTCGATCGCGTAACAATCAGTAACAAAGTGTGATTTGTAGACAACAGGTCAAGTTGGTAGAGCTTACTGATCGGCATCCGATTATTTTGTGAGTTCTGGAGGGTTGCTAAGGTGACCGGTTTAGGTCACGGAGAAACTTGAAAGGAAGACTCCTAACCCATGGAGCACACGGCAAAATTCTACCAACATACGCTTAAGAATAGTATTCACTGTAGCGGGGTCGGCCTACACACTGGGCGCAAGCTGACCATGTCGCTCCATGCTGCGGATGTCAATTCGGGTATCATCTTCCGTCGTACAGATGTTCTTGGTAGTGGAAGGGAAATAGCTGCCAGATATGACAGTGTGGGAGATACTCGGCTATGTACGACACTGCACAATAAAGACGGCGTCTCAGTAGGAACGGTTGAACATCTTATGTCGGCGTTGGCAGGATGCGAAATTGATAATGCAGTAGTTGAACTAAGCGGACCCGAGGTACCAATTATGGACGGTAGCGCCGAACCGTTCGTATTCTTGATAGAATGTGCGGGCGTCGTCAAACAGAAAGCGCCGCGACGTGCCATTCAAATTTTGCGGCGCATAGATATAAGACATGAAAACTCTGATGTATCCCTTGAACCTTGGAATGGATTTTCGATCAATCTCGGGATTGACTTCAAACATCCGCTAATCGGTCGACAAGAGTTAGCCTTAGATCTCTCCTC
The DNA here is from genome assembly GCA_964419045.1 of uncultured Flavobacteriales bacterium. Taxonomy (GTDB): domain Bacteria; phylum Pseudomonadota; class Alphaproteobacteria; order UBA8366; family CAVOAK01; genus CAVOAK01. The sequence continues at coordinate 20,653 of CAYQNO010000007.1, read as the reverse complement.
AACTTCCTTTAAAACAGAGATTTGTCGTGCACGAACATTTGGACTGTTGCAAGAAGTCGAAACGATGAGAACAGCAGGATTTGCACGTGGCGGGTCGCTTGATAACGCAGTCGTTGTAAGTGCTGATGGCGTCATGAACGAAGACGGATTGCGTTACGCTGATGAATTTGTGCGTCATAAAGTGCTCGATTGCATTGGCGACCTTTACCTGCTAGGTGGCCCAATACAGGGCCGTTTCAGTGGTCGTAGGTCTGGACATTCTATCAACAACCTATTATTGCGAGCTCTCATGACCGATCATAGTGCCTGGAGGTTGGTTGAGATGGACAAGCTTGACGCACCAACACCAATACCTGTCTGCGCAAAACAGTCTATATGGGAAGAGCAACCACTCGCCGCGTTGGCATAAAGGCAGCTACCCTTTCCATCCCTAATCGGTTGGAAATAACAATACGGTACTTGGGTCTATGTCGGCCCCCATGTATATTTCCTACATGAATATTACGCCAAATAAAGCTAACGACCAATGTTGGAATGGACTTACTGCTGTTAAGTCCACAGTAATTTCACTCGTGTCATCAAACGTTACTAACACCATAGTCGCATTAGCTTTTGCAACTTTGCTGATAGCCTGTTCCAACTCATCGGATATAGCCTACAAAGAGCAAGCCATTGAACAGCTTTATAACGATGCTATGGATGCTATGGAATTGAAAAACTATACGGAAGCGGCCAACCTCTTCAGCGAAGTCGAACGCCAACATCCCTACTCTGCATGGGCTACCAAAGCGCAGCTAATGGCGGCCTACGCCAATTATCAAATGAATGAATACGATGAAGCAATCATTACACTTGACCGATTTATTGAGGTACACCCTGGTAATCGCGATATTGCTTATGCATATTATCTGAAGGCACTTTCATACTACGAGCAAATTTCTGATGTTGGCCGTGACCAGAAAATGACCGAATTGGCATTGCGTTCCCTCCAAGATGTAGTTCGCCGCTTTGCTGATACTACTTACGCAAGAGACTCTGGGCTCAAGATCGATTTGACACGCGATCATTTAGCCGGGAAAGGAATGGAAATTGGTCGCTATTACCTAAGACAGGGTCATTACCTGGCGGCTATTAACCGGTTTCGTGAAGTTATTGAACGTTATCAGACTACAACTCACGTACCTGAGGCATTGCATCGGTTAACCGAGGCTTACCTTGCGTTGGGCATTACAGATGAAGCGCAGACAGCAGCAGCCGTATTAGGTCATAACTATCCCGGAAGTGAGTGGTATAAAGATAGTTATTTACTACTAGAGGGCAGAGATTTACAGCCCGAAGCCAAGAAGGGTTCGTGGCTCAGTCGCGCCTGGAATTGGGTTTTCTAAAAAGATATGCTGAAGTCCCTATCAATCCGCGATGTCGCAATCATCAACAAATTGGATTTGACATTTTCGGATGGCCTATGCGTCCTAACTGGTGAGACCGGAGCAGGAAAATCGATACTCCTAGACGCACTTGGGTTGGCGTTGGGTATGCGAGGCGATAATGCGTTAGTACGCCACGGTACGGAACAGGCCGTGGTAACAGCAATGTTTGAACAAGTTGATCCACAACTGAGCGACTTTCTAACTAATAATGGGTTCCCTGTTGAAGATTCAATTTTGCTTCGTAGAGTACTAAAAGCCGATGGAGGCAGTCGTGCATTCATTAACGACCAACCCACTGGTGTCGGTATGCTGCGTCAATTAGGTGAACGCCTGGCAGAGATACAAGGTCAATTTGCACAACACCGCCTCGCCAATGTTGATGCTCACGGCGAATTACTCGACGAATTTGGCAAATTCAAGGTTGCTAGAGATACCGTAGCGTCTGCATACACTTCTTGGCGAGCTGCTACGAAGGCTTTAGCAGATGCTTCGAACCTATCAACTCAGGTAAGATTGGACGAAGAGTTTCTGCGTCATGCGATCACTGAATTGAATCAACTTGCACCTCAGCAAGGCGAGGAAATTCAACTGGTTGATACCCGTATGGTCCTTATGCACGCAGATCAAATGGTTGAAGCCATAAACGGCGCATTGTTAGATCTTTCCGGTAATAATGGGGCTGAAAGTTCGCTGTCTACTGCACGTCGCAGGATTAACCAGGTTGCTGACAAGTCGGGAGGGCGACTTGACAGCACTATAGCAGCACTCGACGGATCAATCGCAGATGTTGAAGACGCATTGCGCGAGTTAGGATCTGTCTCCGCCACATTGGAACACGATGAAGGCCGTCTGGCCGAGGTGGAAGATCGCCTTCAAGCGCTTCGTGACACGGCGCGTAAACACAATGTCGAAATCGCCGATCTGACGGCTTTAACAGAACGATTTAGAGAACGTTTGGCCCTGATCGATGATCAGTCGGGCACACTAGATCGACTGAAAAAAACTGAGTTTAACGCGCGCAAAAATTATTTAAGTAGAGCCCGTGCGTTAAGTAAGAAACGTGTGGCTGCGGCACTACGACTGCAAAAAGCTGTTGAGAGCGAACTACCAGCACTCAAACTTGAAAATACTCGACTTGAAGCTACCATAAATATCCAAGAAGAACAGCTTTGGAACATTAGTGGAATAGACCGCGTAGAATTCCTTATAACTACTAACCCAGGCACACCGCCTGGCGCACTGTCGAAAATAGCCTCAGGTGGGGAGCTATCGCGCCTGATGCTAGCGCTTAAACTCACCTTCATCGATATCGATCGGGTGCCTACATTGATTTTTGACGAGGTGGATAGCGCGATAGGAGGAGCAACGGCGAACGCGGTTGGTGAGCGCTTAGAACGCCTTGCTGATCAAATTCAAGTTTTAGTTGTAACCCATTCACCACAGGTGGCAGCGCGCGGTTCAGATCATCTGCGAGTAAAGAAATCAAATCTCGGAAATGAAGTCATCACTGAAGTAAATAGACTTGGTAATAAGGATCGCCACGAAGAAGTTGCCCGAATGCTTTCAGGAGCAAATGTTACGACTGAGGCACGCGCTGCGGCAGAGCGTCTTATTTCAGGAGACAGATCGTGAAGGCCCCAAGGTCTGCTCCTACTATCCCCGTAGATCAGCTGAAGGAAAAGCAGGCTAAAGCAGAACTCGTAAAACTTGCTGCAGAAATTGCCCGTCACGACGTCCTCTATTACCAGCAGGAAACTCCTGAGATAAGCGATGCCGAATATGATGCACTCCGACGCCGAAACGAAGCGATAGAAAATACATTTCCTCTCTTGCGCCGGAAGGATAGCCCAAGTCGGCGAGTTGGTATTTTACCATCTGCCCGATTTTCTAAGGTTAAACACTCTCGCCCTATGTTATCCCTAGCGAATGCGTTCAACGATGAAGATGTCCGTGAGTTTATGTCTCGTACAAGACGATTCCTTAACCTCTCTTCGGACGCTGTCATCGAAGTAGTTGGCGAAGCCAAGATTGACGGCGTGTCAGCATCTTTAACGTATGAAGATGGAAAGTTAGTATTAGGGGCAACGCGGGGCGATGGTACGATAGGAGAGGACATCACACGTAACCTCCAAACGATTGAAAATATACCCAAAACACTAAAGGGAGATGTGCCGCAAGCTATAGAAATTCGTGGTGAAGTTTATATGACTAAATTAGGATTTCTTGCGCTGAATAAAAAACAAGAAGAAGTAGGAGAGAGAGCATTCGCCAACCCGCGAAACTCGGCATCGGGTTCACTACGCCAGATAGATCCGTCAATAACCGCCGATAGACCACTAAGTTTTTTTGCATATACCTGGGCGGATGTTGGATCCCCTAGCCACACTGGGAAATCATATAGCTGGAATACCCACTGGGAGTTCCTCAAGACGCTTCAGGGATGGGGATTCCAAATCAATCCTTTGTCTCAACTTTGCCACACTTTAGCTGATATGCACAGTCTCTACCAAACGATAGCAGAGCAGAGAGTTGCGTTGCCGTACGATATTGATGGTCTTGTGTACAAAATTAACCAAATCGGTTGGCAGGAACGCCTCGGGATGGTGAGTCGTGCACCACGCTGGGCGGTTGCTCGGAAATTTCCAGCGGAGAAGGCCCAAACCGTTCTTAATGAAATATCAATCCAGGTAGGCCGGACAGGGGCATTGACACCTGTAGCCGAGCTCGAACCCGTAACCATCGGCGGCGTTGTTGTCAGCCGCGCCACCTTACACAACGAGGACGAACTATTCCGTAAGGATATACGGATTGGCGACCATGTAATAGTGCAGCGCGCTGGCGATGTTATTCCACAAATTGTTTCGGCACTCCCAGAGCGCCGTACTAAAGAAATAAAAAAATATCACTTCCCTAATTGGTGCCCAGAGTGTGGAAGCAAAGCTCTTAGAAAGGAAGGTGAGGCAGTAAGGCGATGTACAGGAGGCCTGATATGCCCAGCGCAAGGAGTTGAACGGTTAAAACATTTCGTAAGTCGAAATGCATTTGATATAGACGGCCTTGGCGGAACACACATCGAGACATTTTGGAAAGAAAAGTTGATTTCAACACCAGCAGATATTTTCCGACTACGGGAAAAGCGAGAGGCTTTCACCTCGCGGGATGGCTGGGGTGAAAAATCAATTAATAATCTATTTATTGCCATCGAAACACGTCGAAACATCTCATTTGATCGCTTTATATATTCGCTCGGCATCCGAAAAGTGGGACAAGCAACCGCCAAGCTTCTCGCACGTAACTATGGCTCACTTGAAGCATGGCGTGAAGCGATGTCAAATGCCTTTGATCAAGAAAGCGCTGCCTATAAGGAATTGATCAATATAGACGGTATCGGCCCGCTAGTTGCCGAAGATATAGTCACGTTTTGCGCGGAACCACATAACCGTATGGTACTGGACGATCTCGCATCAATATTAGTAGTTGAGCAGATACCTAACAGCGATGTTATCACATCGCCTATAACCGGTAAGGTTGTTGTATTTTCAGGAACTTTTGAGACCATGACACGGGTTGAAGCAAAGGCACAGGCCGAAACGCTAGGCGCCAAAGTCGTAAGCGCAGTTTCAAATAATACCGATTATGTTATTGTGGGTACAAACGCAGGATCAAAACTACGAAAAGCAGAAGATCTGGGTATTAAGGTACTGGAAGAGAATGAGTGGCGTGAGCTCACAAAAAGTTGAGTCACAGAAAATGACTTATCTTATCAATGTTTCAGCGGACGGGTGAAGAATTCGAGCCAATCCGCTGTCTCTGTATTAACTTCATTGATAAGCATTTCACGAACCCACGAATGATACGCGTTTAGCCATTTTTTTTCATCGTAATTCAACAGTGAAGGCTCAACCAAATTCAAGTCAATTGGTGCTAAACTTAATGTTTCGAGCTCCAGCATAGGCCGCTCAGCCTTATCAAATTCCTCGCAGGGGACAACCATTACTAAGTTCTCTATTCGAATACCAAAAGCATCCGTCTTATAATAGCCTGGCTCATTGGAAATGATCATCCCTGGCATAAAAGGAACAGAATTGGCCCGTTTACTGATACTTTGTGGGCCCTCGTGGACGCTCAAATAGGAGCCCACACCGTGTCCGGTTCCGTGGTCGAAATCGAGACCTACCTGCCACAAAGGCAACCTTGCTAGAATATCTAGTTGAGAGCCAGTTGTACCTTCAGGAAACCGCGCCATCGCAAGAGATATATGCCCTTTCAATACGCGGGTAAAGCAACTGCGCATCTCATCCGTTGGAGTTCCCACAGCTATCGTTCGAGTTATGTCAGTCGTTCCGTCAAGATATTGCGCACCAGAATCAACAAGGTATAACTGTCCCGGTTCAATCTTACGGTTTGATTTTTCGTTCACACTGTAATGGACAATCGCGCCGTTAGATCCGGTTCCTGATATAGTCTGAAAGCTTAAATCCTGGATTAATTCATTCTCGTAGCGGTAGGCAGCCAGGCGGTCGGCGGCATCCAATTCAGTCAGGGTCCCTTTCGGTGCTTCTGAAGCAAACCACGCAAGAAACTGTGTAAGTGCGCAGCCATCGCGTTTATGTGCAGCCCGTGCACCATCTACTTCAAATCTGTTTTTACACGCCTTTGGCAGAACGCATGGGTCAGTATCACGTACAATAGTAGCCCCTTCAAGTTTCTCAAAAATCAACGTAGCCGCACTCTTCGGGTCTACCTGCACAATGGAGCCACCCTTCGCTATTTTTTGTAACATGACAGAAAAATCCTCGGGTGGGCTAATCGATACCGCATTCCCAAGATAGTCAATAACATTAGGTGTCAATTTTCGTGGATCGATGAATAGGTTTGCTTGTCCGTTACTATATAGAATAGCAAATGATAGTGGTAACGGGGTATGAGCTACATCACCACCACGGATATTGAGCAGCCAAGCGATTGAATCTGGTAGCGTCAAAATCACGGCATCTGTGCCTGCATCAGTAAGAATGTTGGCCACAAGTTGGCGTTTGTCAGCCGAGCTCTGACCCGCATAGGCAATGTCGTGCGGTACGACCGGTGAGATTGGTGCTGCTGGTTGAGTCATCCAGATTTTATCTATGGGATTGTCGGTAGAAGCAACAAGAGTACCGCCGGCACTTTCAACATGCTCACGATAGTTAGCAGCCGTAATTTCGGTTAGTAACCAGGGATCATAGCCAAGTCTTGCACCTTTAACTAAATGTCTAGAAACCCATTTATCTGGCGACAACTCAGTTATAGCAATCGGTGTTATTAGGCTTGCCTCGACCTGTTCAAATACCTGTAAAGTGTAACGTCCATCAACAAATATTGCCGCTTGCTCAGCTAATATAATAGCAACACCAGCAGAACCCGAAAATCCAGTTAGCCAGCGCAGACGTTCGGCACGACTAGGTACATATTCACCTTGATGTTCATCATTTCGAGGCACTATAAATCCGTCGAGGTCACGTGACTTTAGTTCAGCACGAAGTTTGGTCATTCGATTGCTAGGCGCAGAACCGACAGAAAATCCTGGATTGTAACTTTCTTCTACCTGCATTTTGAACAGGCGAAGCTGTTCGATAACTGTTCTACTCGCGCCAGGCGCCACCAAATTAACCCATGCATCTCGGTCGCGCGATGTTGGTGCAGCAACAACGCCCTGCACCAAGTCGTAAAGCTGATCTAGGGTTAATTCAGTTCCTGCTCGACGCAGAAGTGCAAGCAGTTCCTCATCACCTAAATACACTGAAGTATTACGTACCATTTCGGAACCTATGCGTTGCAAAGAATAAAGCTAAGGATCGTTTCAGATTTCAGCAAGACCTTTGCGGTAATAGATGCACATCCGTAAGACATCATATTTTTGCCAAAATCAAGGTGTGCCAGCCATCCAACTCGAACCTACGCACAAATTGTAGTCCGGCCTTTGCAAAAGCCGAACGGAGTTCATTTTCTTGGTAGGATAGAATGCCTGATACAATGGAAATGCCATCAAAAGTAAGGTTATTGGCAATGTTACCTGCCATTTGCACGAGCGGCCCTAGAAGGATGTTGGCAACGATTAAGTCAAATGGCCCTAAAGCACCTATTACTGAGTCTATGCCAGAGACACAAAAGGTATTGAGGAGATTATCAACGCCGTTAGCCTTCGCGTTTGCAATTGTCACCCGTACAGATTCGGGATCAATATCTATTGCTGTGACAGGTTGCCGCCAGGTCCGTGCCATTGCGAGCGACAGAACCCCCGATCCACATCCAAGATCAAGAGAACGGGAAATCACACGTTCCCTAGCAAGCTGGTCGAGTGCCAACAGGCAGCCCTGAGTAGTACCGTGATCGCCTGAGCCAAACGCCGTACTGGCATCGATTGTTAATGTTATAGCTCCATCGGGTGATGGTTCATCGAAGTGAGAGGGCCGAACGAAATAGCGTCCGGCTGATATTGGCCTTGTTGATTCACGTGATACAACAACCCAATCGGAATCACTCAGTGGAAGACAGTTTATCGGGGGCTCATCGATTTTTGTGCGTAACGAAGACAGTGCCACCGCAGCAACAAGTTGTTCTTTCAGTGGGGCACCAATTGTATAGGCGGTTATACGCCACATATCTGTGTCTTCGTCTTCAATAAAAGCTGCGGTAGCGTAGGACAGAGGCTCCAATGCTTGCACAAACATCTCAACAGCTGTTGCAGGCACTGTTAGCTCAATCTGCCAGCTAGCTCCAGAATCCCCATCATCCGTCACGGCTTAGAAACAAACGCGGCTACGACTCTTTTATCCCCGGCCTTGTCGAACGCTATCGTCAACTTATCACCATTGACATGCGAAACAGTACCCATTCCAAATTTTTCGTGAAAGCACCGCTCGCCGCGGTTAAATGTATGATTAGAGTCGTCATTAATTTCTAACAATCCCTCTTTTTTTAAGTTTACCGTGGTATGTTTATGCTGACGCCGCCATCCGGGAACGCTACCGCGTTCTGGAAACCCAGACAGTTGCTCACCTCTTGACAGTCCACTTACTTCAGACAATCCGCCCCTGTAAAGACCCGCGACACTTTCGTATTCGATATTTTCGACAGGTAGTTCATCAATAAATCGTGAAGGGATTGAACTTTGCCATTGATTATAAATGCGCCTGTTCACAGCAAAACTAATAAATATACGATAACGAGCCCTCGTCAGTCCTACATAAGCGAGACGCCTTTCTTCTTCTAATCCTGCACTACCACTTTCATCCATAGCACGCTGATGCGGAAATAATCCTTCCTCCCAACCCGGTAAAAAAACCGTATCGAATTCCAGCCCTTTGGCACTGTGCAGTGTGATTAGATTAACCATTTCGATTTCAGTCTGTCCCTCATGCTCCATCACAAGACTAATGTGCTCGAGGAACCCCCCAAGATTCTCAAAGTCCTCTAGTGCCGTAATCAGCTCTTTAAGATTTTCAAGTTTTCCCGGTGCTTCTGGCTGTTTTGAAGTCTGCCACATTTCGGTATATCCTGACTCGTCCAGCACAATCTGCGCGAGTTCAATATGCAGGGTGGTTTCCGCCAGTTTCCTCCATCTGAATACATTCTCAAGAAATTGGATGATGCTTCGCTTGATCGCGGGACGGAGTTCGTCAGTCTCTACAATCTTTTGTGCTGCTATCAAGAGTGGTATATTGAGCGAGCGAGCTAATTTATGAATTGCCTGTAGAGATGTTTTGCCTATACCGCGAGTCGGTTTGTTTATAATCCGTTCGAAAGCGAGATCGTCGTCTGGCTGATTAACAATCCTCAAATAAGCGACAGCATCACGGATTTCCTCACGCTCGTAGAACCGCGGACCCCCGATTACTCGGTAAGGAATGCCAAGTGTGATAAATCGATCTTCGAACTCGCGAGTCTGAAATCCGGCACGAACTAAAATCGCAACCTGGTCAAGTGACTGTTGATTTCGCTGTAACGCTTCCACTTCCTCACCTATATTTCGAGCCTCCTCCTCACCATCCCAAATTCCGCGGACTGAAATTTTTTCTCCATCATCTATTTCAGTCCATAGAGTTTTACCAAGTCTACCCACGTTATTAGATATCAGTCCTGATGCAGCAGAGAGAATATGGCCAGTTGAGCGATAATTACGTTCGAGCCGAACTACTTTAGCGCCAGGAAAATCCTTCTCAAAACGCAGGATATTTTTTACCTCTGCACCACGCCAACCATAGATTGATTGATCATCATCCCCTACACAACAGATGTTCTTGTGACCCTGGGCCAGCAGACGCAACCATAGATACTGCGAGACATTGCTGTCCTGATATTCATCAACCAAAATATAGCGAAATAGTGACTGGTATCTCTTAGCAACATCTTGATTACCAGCAAACAGCTCTAAACAATGCAATAAGAGATCACCAAAATCAGTAGCGTTTAGCGTTATGAGCCTCTCTTGATACCGTTTGTACAACCCAACAGCTCTCCCATTTGCTAATTCTCCAGCATCGGTTGGAGAAATACGTTCGGGTGTCAGTGCTTTGTCCTTCCAACGTTGAATTGCGCCTGATAATACACGGGCCGGCCATCTCTTCTCGTCGATTTTTTCAGCCTCGAGTAATTGTTTGATGAGACGTATCTGGTCATCGGCATCAAGAATGGTAAAATTAGGTTTGAGCCCAACCAGTTCAGCGTGTCGACGAAGAATTCGCGCCGCTAGGGAATGAAATGTACCGAGCCACAGACCTTCGCTTGCAGGACCAATTAGGGCCTTTACGCGATCGCGCATTTCGCGAGTAGCACGATTCGTGAAGGTAACTGCCAATATCTCGTGAGGTCGAGCTTCGCCAGAAAACAACAAATGGGCAAGCCGGGTTGTTAGGACACGAGTCTTTCCGGTACCCGCACCTGCCAGCACTAGTACTGGTCCGTGCAGCGCCTCTGCTGCCTCTCTCTGCATCGAGTTCAGCTCATTAAGATAGTTTTTCTGATGTTTTTGGCTAGCCGACGGTGCTGGCGCCGAGCTCTTTAAGTTTTGTGGGCCTAAATCGCCATATTCCAGATGGTTACGCGATAATTGTTTATTTGACGATGGTGTACCTGTCATCTCACCACTATATCACGTCCGTGTATCCGTCACTCTGGCCCAGTCTGTTCAATTACGCGTCGTCTCTCAGACAGAGGGGAGCACTACCCAGATTACCTCAAAACGAAAAGGCCTAATAAGTACATTATCACACGGTTGAACGATAATGCCCAATGTTCGATTATGCGACTTATTTGTACTCTTAGCGAGCGAAACATCTAAACCGTGAAGTACTTTGCTCGCGGGTGATGCACGACGATCGCTGAGGTGCTCTGCTCTGGATGGAGTTGAAAACCCTCCGACAGCTGAACACCAATACGTTCGGCATCCAATAGTTCAAGGATCACCTTCTGATCCTCAACATTCGGACAGGCTGGGTAGCCAAAGGAGTAACGGCTCCCCCTATAATTTTGCCTCAGCATCGCCTCCATATCGTTCGCATCATCTGCTCCAAACTCCAAGTCAGACCGAATCCGCTTATGCACGTATTCAGCCATGGCTTCAGTCATTTCCACACCAAGCCCATGTAGATAGAGATAATCTTTATAGCGATCCTTCGCAAACCATTCCCTAGCAATATCAGCAACTTCTTGTCCCATGGTCACCACCTGCAATCCGATGACATCACGATCAGATGGCCCATTTGACATATCACGAAAATAATCTGCAATGCACATACGACCAGAAGTCGACTGACGAGGTAATGTAAAGCGACCAAGTTCGGTAATTCCATTCTCCTCAAACAACACGATATCGTTTCCTTCTGCAGCCGCACGCCAAAATCCGTACACTGCCTGAGGCTTCATAATTTCTTCCTGCACGACGGTTTCCAGTAACTTGTACAGGATAGGTCGTAATTCCACCTTCGCCCATTTCATATATTCGTCAAGGCGCTTCCCATCCTTACGATATCCCCAATGGAACTGATAGAGCATTCGCTCATTTAAATATGGCATTAGTGATTTGACCTGAGCCTGATTGATTATGCGAGCACCCCAAAATGGTGGTTTCGGTACTTTGATACCACGTCCGAATTTGTATCGACGTTGCGTAGCAAACTCGAAATCGACAGTTTGTGGTTCTTCAGCCTCTACGGGTTTACCCAAAGTTTTTCGCCGGTTAACCGGGCGATCTGCACGTTTTTCGGCTACTTCCTCAACATGCGAGTCGAACGTACCGGCAGCAACATGATTCATTAGTGAGAGTCCAGCAAACGCATCACGCGCGTAAGCCACCCGCCCACTACCATATGCCTCGACACAATCCTCCTCGACATATGCACGGGTCAACGCAGCTCCTCCCAGTAAAACGGGTAAATCAATTTCTTGATGGGTCATTTCTTCAAGATTTTCTCGCATCACAACTGTTGACTTGACGAGCAGTCCTGACAAGCCAATCGCATCTACTCTTTTCTCCCGCGCCGCGGATAAAATATCCCCGATTGGTTGTTTAATGCCTAAGTTGACGACACGATAACCGTTATTGGTAAGAATAATATCTACAAGGTTTTTTCCGATGTCGTGGACATCTCCTTTGACTGTTGCAAGGACGATTGATGCTTTTTCCTCACCTTCTGCTCTTTCCATATGAGGCTCCAAGTAGGAAACTGCAGCTTTCATAGTTTCGGCAGATTGCAATACAAACGGCAGTTGCATTTTGCCAGCACCAAACAACTCCCCGACCTCCTTCATACCATCTAGCAGAAATCGGTTTATTATATCGAGTGGCTCGTAGGTTTTAAGAGCTGCGTCGAGATCGGCTTCAAGGTCTAATCGATCGCCATCAACAATTCGTTGAGCCAAACGATCTTCTATTTTTTCCGGCAGCTCCCGTTCAGCTGCCTTTCCTGCACTCCGGCCCTCGAATAATTCAATAAATGCCATTAAAGGATCATAGCCTTTACCGCTACGATCAAAAATTAAGTCGTTAGCGACTTTGGCTTCTTTTTCCGGTATTGCATGAAGCGGAACAATTCGTCCCATATGGAGGATTGCGCCAGTAAGCCCACTCTTAAGTGCACACTCGAGGAATACCGAGTTAAGTACGTGCCTGGCGGGTGCATTGAGGCCGAATGATATATTCGACAAGCCAAGAATGATCTGGCATCGCGGCATTTCTTGAGCAATTATTTCAATGGCATTAAGCGTTTCCATTCCAAGTCTGCGGTCTTCTTCGTTTCCAGTACATATTGTGAAAGTCAATGGGTCAAAGAAGAGATCTTCCGGCGCCAAGCCATGGCTGTTAACGGCAAAATCATAAATTCTTCTCGCTACATCTAACTTTCGGTCCACAGTTTTAGCCATACCAACTTCATCGATAGTAAGGGCTATAACCGCAGCACCAAACTTCTTCGCCAGTTCAAGGCGCATTCTGGCAGGCGCTTCACCATCTTCAAAATTGATCGAATTAATGATGGGTTTGCCACCATAGAGTTTGAGCGCCGATTCCAAAACGGGCAATTCAGTTGAATCTATAACCAGCGGTCCCGTAACCTCACCGCGCATTCGTGATACGACTTCGTTCATTTCCTTAATTTCATCGCGACCAACAAATGCAGTACAAATATCAAGCGCGTGACTTCCCTCACGGATCTGTTCGCGCCCCATAGCGACACACCCATCCCAGTCTCCAGACTCCTGAAGCAAACGAAATTTTTTACTTCCGTTGGCATTACATCGCTCGCCAATAGAAAAATAAGCACGCTCCTGACGCAACGGGACAGCGCTGTACAGTGATGCGACAGATGGAACCCTTTCTATGGTGCGTTTTGCTGGTGAAGGCCGATAACCGTCGTTAGCCAACGTGCGCAACATGGCGTCAAGTGCCACAATATGTTCCGTAGTCGTTCCACAGCAGCCACCTATCATTGAAATACCGTCGTCAACTACAAATCGCCGCATTAAATGAGCTAACTCGTCGGCGCTAAGGGGGTAGTGAGTCTGTCCTTCAACTAACTCCGGTAGGCCCGCGTTAGGTTGAACAGTGACTAATCGTCGCCAATTTCTTGACAGCCATTGGACATGCTCCACCATTTCAAGAGGACCGGTAGCACAGTTGAGACCAATTCCAGCAGTATCAAGGGCCTCAATTATGGTTGCAGCTCCCGCTATATCTGTTCCCACAAGCAATGTACCTGTGGTCTCTACGGTCACCTGCACAATAATTGGAAGATCAACCGTGGCGGCCGAACACGCAAGTTTTGCGCCATTGACTGCTGCCTTAATTTGCAGTGGGTCCTGGCAAGTCTCAATTAATATCCCATCGACTGCACCCGCGATTAATCCATCTGCCTGGATCTTGAAAGCGGCTTCCAACTCATCATAGTGGATATGACCTAGGCTTGGTAAACGTGTGCCAGGCCCAATAGACCCGAGGACGAATCGTTCCTGGCTCTTATCTGGCATAGAATCTAGAGCCTCACGTGCCAAGTCACCAGAAGCTTTATTGATGGCAAATGCTTCGCCTGACAAACCAAATTCGGCCAACGTGATGGGCGAGCCACCAAAACTGTTCGTCTGGACTACATCCGATCCCGCATTCAAGTACCCTTGATGGATGTCCAATACCAATTTCGGCTGAGAAAGATTAAGAATTTCGGTACAGTTTTCCGCACCACGGTAGTCTCGCTCCACATCTAAGTTAAGCGCCTGAACACTGCTTCCCATACCCCCGTCGCAGAGTAAAACTCGTTCATCCAATGCACTCAGAAACTTGTTCATGGATCACGCAACATTTTTAAATTCGGGTCGCAAGCCAAGGCGCCAGCAAATAGCGTAGGTAAGTGCTGCCCGATTTAAAGTATAAAAATGAAATGTATCGACTCCTTCACTACGCAAATGGTTGCACTGGTCGAGCGTCGTCGTAGCCGCAACAAGCATTCTAGTTTCAGGATCATTATCCAGGCCATCAAATAGTTTAGCCATCCAATAGGGAACCTTGGCCCCGCACCTTCTGCTAAACTCGACAACCTTTGAAAAATTTGTTACTGGCAGAATCCCTGGTACCACGGGAATCGTTATACCAGCCTTTACTACTTTATCACGGAATCTCAAGAATACTTCATTGTCAAAGAAGTATTGGGTGATCGCGCGATGTGCTCCAGAATCAACCTTGCGCTTCAGATTATCTAAATCAGCCAGAGCGTCTGTTGAATCAGGGTGCACTTCAGGATAGGCTGCAACGGATATTTCAAAATCATGTAACCGACGAATACCTGCCACCAGTGCAGCTGCATTCTCATAACCTTGGGGATGGGGCCGATAGGCACACATTCCCTTTGGTGGATCCCCGCGCAAAGCTACCACGTGGCGCACGCCAGCCTTCCACCAAGAATCTGCCAGCTCGTCAACCTCTACACAAGTCGCTCCTATGCACGTCAGATGAGCCGCAGCACTTCCTGGCATTTCCCTCTGTACACGACGTACTATACGGTCCGTATGTGTGCGAGTCGACCCACCAGCGCCATAAGTTACAGACAGGAAGCTTGGCATAAGTCGCGCAAGCTTCTCGACAACGTCCCAGAGTTTCGCTTGACTCTCGGAGTCACTCGGCGGAAAAAATTCAAAACTTACAGTTGGAGTCATTATTTCATTACCTAAAAGCTTATAAATTTAGCATGCCTTAAACCACACGGCTGGCAGGCCAAAGGCAAACCGTAAGTGGTGATCCTGCCAGACGTACTGGCGTTTCTGATGCTAGACCGGCTAGACTAAACCATTCTGTAATTTCGCTATCTACAAAGCCTAGTCTTTGATGACCGTGCTCCGTACGCAAACTTTCTTCACTATGCGCTGCGAAATCGACAACAACTAGCCGTCCGCCCGACCGCATCATTCGCGACGCTTCCGCTATAACTTTTACTGGTGCCTCTGCATAGTGCAGCGCAAGGTGGATAGTGACGGCATCGAACGAGTGTTCGGTAAAGGGTAGGTGATACATATCTCCATGTCGAACATGACAATTTTTCAATTTTGCCTTCTCTAAATTAGCGCGAGCGACGGCCAGCATTTCACGTGAAAGATCTACACCAACAGCATAATCCGCGGACGATCCCAATACTTCCAGAATACGAGCCGTTCCCGTCCCAATATCAAGTAGGTTGTCCATATGGGTATCAGCCAATATCGACGATAATGCTTGCTCAACTTTAGAATCATCGATGTACAGTGAGCGGATTCTATCCCACCTTATTGCATTTTCACGGAAATAGGCGGCCGCCCATTCAGCGCGTTCAATCTTGATTTTTGACAAACTTTCTAAATCTTTAGTGAACACAGAATCATGGTCTGGAATTAGTGTTACTAACATTTCGGTAAGCTTGGACCAGGGGCCGTTTACAACGAGGCGGTAATAGGCCCAATTACCTTCACGATTTCGCTCCAATAGCCCAGCATCCACCAACAACTTCAGATGGCGTGACA
The DNA here is from genome assembly GCA_964419045.1 of uncultured Flavobacteriales bacterium. Lineage (GTDB taxonomy): Bacteria > Pseudomonadota > Alphaproteobacteria > UBA8366 > CAVOAK01 > CAVOAK01. The sequence goes on along the minus strand of CAYQNO010000007.1, from coordinate 4,709 downwards.
CTCGAGGCTGACTTTGTCCCAGAATCAACGTTAGATCAGTAACTGTCAGTTCTGTTCGACTGCAAGCAGAAAGGATCCTTAACCTTGTCGGTTCTGCAGCAGCACGCATACCTTTAATGAGAGCTTCCATGGTATTTATTCAGACTTTTGAACTAGCTCGCAAATTACATTATATAACAACATACTTATATAGTTATATAATGTAAAGAAAAGTCAATTTGTTTTATGCTAAATGCGATCGAGACATATTTGCAACAGTCTCTTCGTGAAGAACATTTATCATGTATATGGCGTATAGTCTTTTGATCGCTCGTGTGATAACTCAACATTGTTCTAGGAGTGGGTACCCTCGCCGTAGTAAGATATCGAAAAGTTAGACAAAAAGATTTCTAAATGAATTGTACCCACGAGAAGTTAAGCGCATGTGTCAGAACCCGATTTTCGGATGTAGGTGGCCGTGCGGTACGTAGCCAATTGATGGCGAGGTGAATTGACCGTGAGATGCAACGATAAAAGATTTTCCAAGTTTTTGTTAATAGCGTTAACCGCGTTTATTATGTCCGGTTGCGCAACGATGCCGACTGACCCAGAAGATAAGGCGGCGTATCTTGAAGCTAGCGATCCTCTGGAACCACTAAACCGAGCAATTTTTGGTTTCAACCTTGCTGTGGACAAAGCCCTGATTCGGCCGCTTGCTGCTGCATACACCACGATCCTGCCCGACCCCGTGCGCGACAGCGTACGTAACTTTGTCAATAACCTTCGGTCGCCCATTATCTTAGCGAATGACGTTTTACAAGGTGAAATAGGTAGAGCTGGTGAAACAGCAGGTCGCTTTTTACTGAATTCGACAATTGGCATCGGTGGCTTATTTGACGTTGCTGGTAGTCTTGGATTTGAATTTCATAATGAAGATTTTGGGCAAACGCTCGCCGTATGGGGTATCGGCGAAGGGCCATATTTGATGTTGCCCTTGCTCGGCCCCTCCAACCCCCGTGACACATTGGGATTTGTAAGCGAATATTTCACGGATCCGGTCGCCTTGTGGGCCAATAATACTGATCGACAATGGGTACAATATACGCGAATAGGCGTAGATACAGTGGATCGCCGATCGCGAAATGTTAAGACACTGGAGGAATTAGAGCGTACCTCTCTTGATTTCTATGCAGCGGTCCGTAGTCTTTATCGCCAAAGGAGACTCGATGAAATTCGTAACGGCGAATCGAATGATCCTGTCGGCGTTCCAAACATTACACTCGACATCGACGAGAATCTGGACACTTTGAGCCAACTCGATTAGTCGAATGCCCATACGTTGCCGGATACTGGCTGTAGTCTTCGCCATATTTATACTCGCGGTACTCTCGCCTTCTCGTGTAATAGCCGGGGAAGAGGCCGGACTATTCGTTAAACAACTTGGCGACAGAGCAATCCACTTGCTCACTAGTGACGGCCTAGCTGACGATGAACGGATAGCTCGATTCCGAGAACTCTTTCGAGCGAGTTTTGATGTCGAGCGAATTGGTCGATTTACACTAGGCAAACATGCGCGTCGTGTAAGTGCTCAACAATTAATCGAATTTCTTAAACTATTTGAAGACTTTATAGTAGTCACATATGCGTCGAGATTTTCTGAATACTCCGGTGAGACTTTCGAAGTTCGCTCAGTTAGAGCGGGACCCAGTCAAGACTCTCTTGTTTTAACAGAAATTCTCCGACCTGCTGGTGGTCCGCCTTTCCGTGTCGACTGGCAGGTAAGAAAGAAGAATGGAATGTTTAAGATTATCGATGTAAAGGTCGAGGGTGTAAGTATGAGCATCACGCAGCGTGCGGAATTTGCTTCGGTAATCCAACGCCACGGTGGAGTCGATGGATTGATTAATCAGTTAAGAGACAAGACCGAAGCCCTAATAGCAGAACCGGCAGACTAAACCAGTTTTCAAGGCCAATAGCACCACAGAGCACTACCTAATGTTCTAATGGCCTAAATTTGATACGGCGCGGTTGACAAGCATCCGCACCAAGTCGGCGGGCTCTATCAGCTTCATATTCCTGGTAATTTCCCTCGAACCACTGCACATCGCTCATACCCTCAAAGGCCAGAATATGGGTGGCAATCCGATCGAGGAACCATCTATCATGACTAATTATAACGGCCGAACCAGCAAACTCATGGAGGGAATCTTCAAGGGCACGCAAAGTATCCACATCGAGATCGTTGGTTGGTTCATCAAGTAGTAAGAGATTGGCACCTTGTCGAAGCATCTTCGCCAGATGCACACGATTACGTTCACCGCCCGAAAGCTGCCCCACCTTCTTTTGTTGATCAGCACCACGGAAATTGAAGGTTCCTACGTAGGCTCTACTTTGTACCATGTGGCTACCAAGTGTAATCTCGGTTTCGCCTTCTGATATCTCTTCCCACACGTTATTCTCTGGATTAAGCGTGTCTCGCAACTGATCAACATACCCAAGCCTCACACTTTTGCCGATGTTAAGGCTCCCACCGTCTACTTCTTCGCTGCCGGTAATCATTTTTAAGAACGTCGTTTTGCCTACCCCATTGGCCCCTATCACACCAACAATTCCGCCGGGTGGGAGCTGAAAATTTAAATCGTCTATCAAAAGGTTTTTGCCAAATCCTTTACGTAAGTGAACCGCCCGAATCACGAAGTCACCAAGCCTCGGCCCTGGCGGAATGACAATCTGTGCGTTTCTCGGCCGATTTTCCGTGCTCTCTAGTAGCAGACGTTCATAAGCCGAAATCCGCGCTTTTGACTTAGCTTGACGAGCTTTAGGACTGGCTTGAATCCATTCACGTTCGCGGGCCAATGTCGACAGACGAGAGATCTCTGTTTTACCCTCTTCTATCAGTCGCCTTTGCTTCTGCTCTATCCATGAGGAATAATTACCCTCGTAGGGAATACCATGACCCCGATCAAGTTCAAGAATCCAATCTGTTACATTATCGAGGAAATATCGATCATGGGTAACCATAACAACTGTACCTGTATATTCTCGAAGAAATTGTTCAAGCCAAGCAACGGACTCAGCATCAAGATGATTAGTAGGTTCATCGAGTAGCAATAAATCTGGCTTTTGTAGCAGCAATTGGGTAAGCGCAACTCGGCGTACTTCTCCACCGGAGAGGTTCTCCACGCTTGATTCTGGTGGCGGGCACCTCAGCGCCTCCATGGCTATCTCCACTGTTCGTGAGAGATCCCACGCATTTTCAGTATCAATTAATTCTTGTAGAGATGCCTGCTCATTAATAAGGGCCGCAATTTCATCAGCGTCCTCGACTACACCCAACATCTCGCTTACTACTTCGAACCGATCTACTACGGCTTTTATACGACCTAGACCCTCAAGCACGTTTTCTTCGACAGTTTTATCTGGATCGAGTTGTGGTTCCTGGGGCAAATATCCAGCTGTTAACCCATTTGCAAGCCATGCCTCACCATTAAATTCTTGATCAAGACCAGCCATTATACGGAGAAGTGTGGATTTGCCCGCACCATTGTAACCTATGACCCCAATTTTCGCTCCTGGGAAAAATGCAAGAGTTATATCGCGCAGAATTTCGCGGTTTCCCGGATATACTTTGGTTAACCGCTTCATCACATAGACATATTGATATGAAGCCATATTCTCCATTCACACCCATTTTTAGGGGACGCGCCTAGTAGTGAACCCTTAATGAAGGGGAACAGCACTGGGTTCTAGCGCAAACTCAAACATCGTTACAGTCCTCATCATCGTCTATCGAGACTAGATGACAAAGCAAAAAATTATAACATCTCGAGCAAGAGATTTTTGGCTTAAGTATTTTAGACGTCAATAGAAAGGTGAATCAGTTATGAGCAAAGCAACTAGCCGATTCTTAGTAATTTTTTCCACTGTATTTATCACTAGTCTGTTGCTGGAATCGCATCAGTTTTAGCTGCTAATACACCAATTTTCACTAGCTTAGGTCTCTCTATTAAAGGTACCGACCCAGTCCACTATTTCACTGATGGTAAACCAAATTTAGGGGACAAGAGGCTTGAGACCCAATGGAAAGGAGCAAAGCGGCAGTTTGTCTCCGCACAAAACCGTGACATGTTTTTGACATATCCAGAAAAATACAAGCTCCAATATGGTGGATGTTGTGCATATATGGTTTCTCAAGGCTATACTGTTAAAATCGAAATAGACGCTTGGGCAATCGTCGATAATAAACTTTATCTAAATTACTCAAAAAGTATACGAAGTATCTGGGCGAGAAACATCGCTGGTCATATTGCAAGTGCAAATAGAAATCGGCTCCGTGTATTAGACTAAATGTGTTCGCAATCTACTACCTTTTAGTATAACTCATGAACACTCCACTTTGCGAACAGAGGCTTTCCGAGTTATCCTACCTACGGGGCACCATAAATTGTCCGTCGAAGCGGTCAACAATTTTTAAATAGAGAGGCTGACATGGCGAAGAAAGCTGCCAAAACAAACACAAACTGGGATGTATCCGAGGATGCGACTCGTGTTCATCGTGAAGCATTTGTTTGGGATAACACGTTGCCGTTTAGTGGCGGCAACATGGCGGAAAAAAGGTCTAATGGCCTTCCCCGCCTAAAAGGGTCAGGTTACGACGTCGTATCACTGACGCTCGGCGGCGATCGAACCAAAATGCCGGATGCTATTAAAAAAATAGCTGAGGAACGCAA
>CAYQNO010000006.1:0-354484 GCA_964419045.1 uncultured Flavobacteriales bacterium | reverse complement strand
GTGTATAAATTCTTGCCCATGTCAGGATTAACTCTCCATCATTCGGTAAGAGCCTGACTGTCTGTACCGTTCCTTTCCCGTAGCTTGTCGTTCCGATAATGACTGCTCGGCTGTGATCCTGAAGTGCTGTGGCAAGTATTTCTGCTGCTGAGGCTGACGTACCATTTACTAGGACTACTACAGGGAGTCCTCCTCCAAATGTTTCTACTTTGGCGTCAAAACTTTGGGCACTTTTGGGATGACGACCCAGTGTGCTGATGATTGGGCCACTTGTAAGAAACAGATCCGCTACTTCGACAGCTTGATCAAGCAGTCCCCCTGGGTTACTTCGCACGTCGAGTATAATACCATTAATGTTTTCACCCATTTCAATTTGAGCTATTTTTAAAGCTTTTTTCAGACGTTTTTTTGTCTCACGGTTGAACCCGGTCACTCGCACGTAAGCGCTCTCGCCCCTCGGTTCGTAAAAGACAGTATTTACGACTATATGCATTCGTTTCGGTGTTAATGTTAGCGTCCCCTCAAGACCTTCACGCTCCAAGGTTATGCTTACACGGTCTCCAACTGCTCCTCTAATCCGGCTGACAACCTCTCGGAGTGATAAACCTACAATCAATTCTCCCTCGACAGCGACAATTCTGTCTCCGACGAGAACGCCAACCAAATCTGCAGCCATTCCAGGCGTCAGCGCTTTTACTATTACTCCTGTTTGATGGGTTTCAATAGAAATTCCAATACCACCAAAGCCCGACCTGGTTGCGCGATTTACGCGAGCCTCTTCTCGGCTTGCGTACCGCGAATATTTGTCGAGCTTGCCCAATATCGCGTCAAATGCCGCTTTATATATTTTTTCAGGTTGAGCACTCTCGAGGTAAGTAGAAGCTTTCTTCCCTTGTGCAAGAAGTTGTGTAACTGCTGCTGCCCATGTGCCTACATCTCTATCTTTTGGGTATGGAACGCTGCCTACCTCCGTACCGTCAATGGCAAGAATTATATTTCCATATTTGTTTGTAATTTTTGCCTTAGGGTCAATTTTAATTAGTCCTTCTAGAGCTGAAAGTGCAATAACTTCGGCGTTTAAATCTTCGATATACCTACTGCGGATGTCAGCAAAACCAATCCTTAAGATTTTTTGTGTCTTTTCATTGGGATGAGCACTTTCCAGAATTTCGAGCGCTCCTGTACAACCAGTAATAGTTAATAGGAGCGGGAGTGTCCGAACAAAGACAAACAAACGATTCATTGCTAAAATCCAACTACGTCCATGAGCGGGTAAAGCGTACCTCAAAACACCCCAATCTCGATAGAACTAGGTTTAACTTTATAAAGTGAGATATTTGGCTAAACGTTACCGAATTAAATTCACTTTCTAGCTCGCCTCCGTCCCAATTTTTTTCGGCGGTGATGCACTGCCTTTAACTTGAAGTGGCTCTTGTCACCAGGTTTTGGACCAACCGTGGTCCTTTTATTTCCAAAGGTATTATCCTCTACTACTGAGAATATCAGTCCGCCAGTGACAAGATTTGCTTCCTCTAGACACACAGTAATTCTGTCGCCAAAGTGGAAGGTTATTCCCGTATTCTCTCCTATGAGACAATTTTTTACATCATCGTGAATATAGTAATCGTATGGCAAAGTACTTATAGGAACCAACCCGTCAGTATTTGTTTTGTCCAATGTGACAAATAGTCCGAACCGTGTCGCACTGCTGATTCGGGCAGGAAAAATGGCTCCCTTACGGTCAGCTACGAACGCGACAGCAAAACGGTCTAGAACATCTCGTTCAGCTGAAACAGCTCGGCGTTCAGTGGCAGAAATGTGTTCACCAATTTCCTCAAATCGTTTTTGCTCGTCTCCAACAAAACCACCTTCGCCTAGCTTTAAGGCAGAGATTAATCCCCGATGTACAATAATGTCCGAGTAGCGACGGATTGGCGAAGTGAAGTGACAATAGCTCTTTAGCGCTAGCCCAAAATGTCCAACGTTTAATGGATGGTATGAAGCCTTTGCTTGGCTGCGAAGAATTAATTCACTAACCAGTCGGAAATTTTCAGTATCTTCTGCTTTTCTTAGCATAGAGTGGAAACTACGCGGGTCTGTAATAATTCCTTTGGCCAAGCTAAACCCAATAGCTTTGAGAGATTGTCGGAGTGATTCAATTTTTTGGGGTGGCGGTGTATCGTGAATACGATACATGACAGGGTAACCATTACTTTCCAATGTCTCTGCGGCAGCCACGTTGGCGGCAATCATGAATTCTTCAATAACTCTATGACTTTCTAATCTTAAGGAAGGCTGCACGCGTTTGATGGTGCCGTCAGTGCCTATTATGACCTCGGTTTCTGGAAGGTCGAGGTCAAGTGCGCCACGAGATGTGCGCATCTTCATAAAGCTTGAATAGGCACCGTAAAGTGGTTCAATTATGTCTTTAGGGAGTGACCTTGTAGTATTGTCAAGCATACCATTACGCGCCCGCTCAACCTGCTCGTAGGTCAGCCGTGCCACCGAACGCATTATTCCTCGCTCAAATTTGTACCGCTTGAGCGCTCCATTTGCCGTAATCCACATATTCACTGCGAGACATGCTCTATCTTCATTTGGTCTTAAAGAGCATAAGTCGTTGGAAATTGATTCCGGAAGCATTGGGACTACACGGTCAGGAAAATATACCGAATTTCCTCGTTCGTGTGCCGCCAGATCTAGAGCGCCTCCCGCCCGCACGTACCAAGTTACGTCGGCGATAGCAACAATAATGTGCCACCCTCCGGGATTACATTTTTCTCTATCCGGTGCGGCCCAAACTGCATCGTCGAAGTCGCGCGCATTACCGCCGTCAATTGTAACTAACGGCAATTCTCGAAAGTCTGTTCGACCTTCAAGGGTAATCGGGCGTGCCTTAGCAGCTTCGATCAGTACCTCTTCTCCAAAAGCATCTGGAATACCATGGGTATGGATGGCGATCAGGCTAAAGGTGCGCGTATCATAAATTGAACCTAGTCGCTCAACCACTTTTACTTGAGGGCGCAAATTTTTATCGTTAATCCTCTCTGCTTTAACCAGCTCACCAGACTTTGCGTTCCCTCTGTTCGATGTGGTTACAGAGTATTGAGTGTGTATCCGCCGGTCAGTTGGACGGATCACGCCACCATTTCTTAGTTGTTCGAAGATTCCGAGAATTTGACTTGGTGCAGTCCTAAATAGTTTGATAGCGTTTGCCTTATAGGTATTGTTGTCACTCGGTTGGAGCTTGGCGAGTATATGATCGCCTTTACCGACGAGGGACTTTTGATCTGCTTTTGTTTTCAAGTAGATTAACGGTGCGTTGTTTCCACGCCACTTAGTTGGTCGGCAGACGACCTCGCCATTGACACCTATTCGCGAAACCTCAATGACTGCTACTTCGGGCAATCGGCCTACATTTGTAAGTTTACGGCTTCGGTCCTTGATAACTGTACCGTCTAACTGAAGTTCCTTTAATACAGCTTTTAGCCAGATTCTATCATCGCCCCGAATTCGAAAGGCACGCGCAATCTCGCGCTTATCAACCGGAGTAGGGCTTTCATTGATAAATTCGAGAATGTCTTGCTTTGTTGGTCGACGATTTGTGTTGCGGGCGGGTGGTAACACCTCGGTCATTCACCTCCGACCGCTGACGCTTTGGCAGTCTCCCTTTTCGAACGCCCACGTGCTTTCTTTTTAATTGGATTTTTTGATTTAGCAGCTTTATTCGCCTTGGTAGCCAGTAGCTCCAGTGCTTGCTGTAGCGTTACGTCCTCAGCGGCAATTTCTTTGGGCAGCGTTGTCGTGATACGCCCGTATTTAATGTACGGTCCGTAACGGCCACTATGTTGAGTGATTGGTCTGTTGTTGTCGGGATGTTTGCCTAATTCGCGTCCACTAGTTTTACCACGTGTCTTGGATTCGGAAATTAATGCGACGGCTCGGTTAAGACCAATATGTAGTACGTCGTCATCCCGCAATGAGACGAAAGCGGATCCTTGTTTTAAGTAGGGTCCAAAGCGACCAATCCCAGCTGTAATCATATCGCCAGTCTCGGGGTGGAGACCTATGTCGCGCGGTAAAGCTAACAAATTTAAAGCAGTTTCAAGTTCAAGAGACGCAACGCTCAAATCTTTCGGCAGCGAAACTCGTTTTGGTTTAACTGCCTTTTTCTTTGCCTTCTTATCCGCAGGTTCCCCTTCTCCGAGCTGGACATATATCCCGTAAGGGCCTCTACGTAGTGTGACGTCAAGGCAACTTGTGGGATCTTTGCCGAGCAGTTTTGGGCCGCTGGCCAAGTCCGCAGTTATTTCATCAATTTCACTGTTTGCTGTTTCTACCGTTAGTTGTCGCGTATAGCGGCAATCGGGATAATCTGAACAGCCAATAAATGCGCCGAACTTACCAAGCTTCAGGCTTAACTTACCATTTTTACATGCCGGACACACCCGTGCTTTATCTGAATTTCCGTTCTCCTCAGTAGGAAAGAAATGACGGCCGAGGGTATCGTTAAGTGCGTCAAGTACCTGTGTGATTGAAAGATCACTTGTGCCGGCGATACTGCCTGAAAATTGTTGCCAGAAATCCTGGAGTACTCGACGCCAATCGTCCCGACCACTGGAAATATCATCAAGTTGGCTTTCAAGTTCCGCTGTAAAATCATATTCAATGTAACGGGCAAAAAAGTTGGTGAGAAACGCGGTTACCAGACGGCCTTGATCTTCAGGAATAAACCGGCGTTTATCCAGTTGTACATAGTTACGGTCCTGTAGAACCTTGATGATAGATGCGTAGGTAGAAGGTCGGCCTATTCCCACCTCTTCCATTTTTCTGACCAAGCTTGCCTCGGAGTAACGCGCTGGCGGCTGTGTAAAATGTTGTTCAGGTAGAATTGATGTGAGCGTTGCCGCTTGACCTTCAGTCATGGGTGGTAGTCGACGGTCGCGCTCATCACCTCCTGGCACGCTTTGATCATTGGTATTACTGGACTGATCTCTGACATCATCACGACTGATCTTAAAATAACCATCAAAATGAACGACTGAGCCTGTAGCACGTAATTCGACGGAGTGATCCTGTGCTTCGATAGTAACTACCATCTGATCAAGCACAGCACTTGCCATTTGACAAGCGATGGTCTGTTTCCAAATAAGCTCGTAAAGCCTCGCCTGGTCATTATCGAGGTATTTCCTAACCGATTGCGGCGTACGGAATACGTCGGTTGGACGAATAGCTTCATGCGCCTCCTGTGCGTTACGCGATTTGTTACGGTAGTAGCGTGCCTTATCAGGAAGGTAGGCGTCCCCAAAATCACGCTTGATAAATGACCTACACGAACTGAGAGCAGATTGACTTAGCGTCACGCTATCCGTGCGCATATAGGTGATCAGGCCGACTGTTTCTCCGCCGATGTCCAGTCCTTCATAAAGACGTTGTGCTACCGTCATTGTACGTGACGCACTGAAACCGATTCCACCAGCTTTCTGTTGAAGGGTAGAGGTGGTCAATGGTGCTGCCGGGTGGCTTTTGGTCTGTTTGCGCTTGACTGCTCCGATTGAAAACTTGTTTGCGGATAACTGTGATACGATGTTGTCACTAGATTCTTTATCTGCAAGGCTCAGTTTCCCAAGTTTTTTGCCATCTACATGGGTGAGGCTTGCGACGAATGGTTCTCCAGCGGTTGTGGCAAAAGTAACGTCGATCGTCCAGAACTCATCTGACTGAAATACTTCGATCTCTGACTCGCGCTCGCATATAAGGCGCAGGGCGACCGACTGTACACGTCCCGCTGAGCGTGAGCGGGGAAGTTTACGCCAGAGGACAGGTGAAAGCTTATAGCCGTAAAGACGATCGAGTGCCCGGCGTGCACGATAGGCATCTACCAACTCCTGGTTCAAGTCGAGTGGTGATGTTATGGCTTCCTGAATTGCATCCTTCGTTATCTCGTGGAAGACAATGCGCTTTACCTCAATACCGTTCAGTGCCTTTCTCTGCTCCAGAATATCCTTGAGGTGCCAGGCAATCGCTTCGCCCTCGCGATCAGGATCGGTCGCGAGGTAGAGCTTATTCGAGTTAATGAGTGCTTCAGCAATCGCATCAATATGGGGTTTTTTTTTCGGATCTACCCGCCACGACATCGCGAAGTCATGCTCGGGCTCCACTGATCCATCTTCTTTGGCCAAATCACGTACGTGACCATGGGTCGCGAATACGTTGTATTCCTCGCCTAGATAGCGATTTATTGTCTTTGCTTTCGACGGTGATTCGACGACTACGACAATCATCATCAGGTCCCCGAGACTGAAAATTGGTATAACAAAATTGGATACTGATACGCGACATCTTGATTTAGTCGCAGCATCACAATTGGCATTGCTTGGCCATTTCGTCAACTCTCGGAAGACATATTGCGTAAACTTTATGCCGAATTACCATTTTTATCGACCGATTCTTGTCCCCTAAATTATAGGTGATAGTTAGGTAGGTATGTTCGAGGTATTTCTACGTAAAATATAGATAAATATCAAAGAAGTAAAAAACATTGTTAAACTATAAGTTGCGGCTGGTATAATGGCACCACCACCACCGAATAGAAGTGTAGCGACCGCAATTGCCAGTGTTCCATTCTGCAATCCGCACTCGATCGAAATCGCAATCCGCTGGGGGGAAGACGATCCGAAGGCTGACCCGAGCGACCAAGCAAGGATCAACATCGCTACATTAAGTGCTAGGGTTATCGCTCCAGCTTCAGCGTAAAATTCGATGATATTATTGCGTTCCTGAATAATTGCACCTACTAGGACGAGGGTGAAGAGGGCTGCTGAAACCTTCCGCGCCATCGGCTCAACGTTTGTGGCATAGCCTTCGGCATAGCGACGTACTATGAGCCCAATCAATACAGGAATTGTAACTATCAGAAAGACGCTAAGTGCTGTGCGCAAGATTGACACATTTCCGTTTACGTCCTCTCCAAAAATATGCGCGTAAGATAATACCACGATGAGCGGTATAGTCACCACGCTGAGCAAGCTAATTACTGCGGTCAGTGAAATTGACAGCGCCACATCGCCGCGCCCAAATGCTGTTAATAAGTTAGAAGTAACTCCGCCGGGTGCCGCAGCGATGATCATGACGCCTAATGCAATTTCTGGCGATACGGGCCAGATGCTAATGAGAATAAATGCCACTAGAGGTAATAGAATAATCTGCGACACAGCGCCAACGAGAAAATCTTTCGGTTGACGGACAACCCGAGCGAAGTCCTTTACTGTTAGTCCAAGTCCAAGCGTGAACATTATGAATGCGAGTGAAAGCGGCAATACGATATTGGTTACAAACCCCAAAGCGAGTCCTCCTGATCAATAACCGTAAAATACGTTGAACTGATGATCAATCTACAAATCGTATCCCCTATTGATCATTGCCGAAACGCATATTTTATCGAAAAACGGATAAAAGGACCTGCTGTGGTAGTGTTATGATAAGTTGTGGACAAAGATTTTATCATGATTTTGCGTAACGCATTCTCTGAGTTGCATAAATTAGAAGAATTAGGCATGCCGGCGAAATATTATTTTAGGGTTTAATAAAGGAGGTACTGACCATGGCTGAAATCACGTTTGTTACTGCCAACAAGAACTATTGTCTTTGGCCACTTCCTGCCTGGTTATGCCTCAAAGTCGCTGGCATCGAGTTTGATGAGATCACCATTCCGTTTAGTGACCCTAACGCAAGGGAACGTTTTCAACGACATACACCAACAGGGTCAGTACCGGCGCTAAAGCACGGTGAATTAATGCTTTGGGATTCTATGTCGATCTGCGAATATGTAGCAGAACTTGTGCCGGAAGCCGGACTATGGCCCGAAGAACTGTCGAGGCGCGCAGTCGCTCGCTCGTTTGTAGCAGATATCCATTCATTCAGCGGTGCTCATCGAGCAGAAATGCCCACCATAGATGTTGGAAGTGTCATGCCGACGAATATCCGGGAACGAACCGATAGAATCAGTGTGCCAGCCGATATTAAGAAAATCTTCGACCGAAATACAAATTTCTGGCGTAAGTGTCGTGCCAGATATGCATCTGATGGGCCTTATCTCTTTGGTCGATTTTCAATAGCCGACGCTATGAGCGCAGCTTTCGTCAACCGTTTTGTAACTTATAACGTTCCGCTTGGTGAAGTTGAGGCCGAATATCGTGATACGATGCGCGCTCATCCCTATGTCAAGGAATATATAGCGCTTGCGGAGGCGGAGCCATGGTCTCACGCTTACTCTGATAGACCCTTCGTTTAGTAAAGAAACATTGTTAGGGAGTGTTAAAAATGGATTCTATCGTATTGATAACAGCCAATAAAAATTATAGTCGTTGGACTCTCCCTGCGTGGTTATCATTGAAAGTAGCGGGATTGGATTTCGACGAAATTACTATTCCTTTTAGCGATCCCGACGCACGTAATAAGTTTGATGAACTTAGTCCAACGGGTTCAGTTCCTGTACTAAAGCATGGTGATTTAACTATATGGGATTCTGTTGCAATTTGTGAATACGTAGCGGAACTCGTACCAGAGGCTGGGCTATGGCCAGAAGACAAGGCAACACGTGCTATGGCACGCTCGCTTGTCGCAGATATACACTCATATAGCGGTGCGCATTGGGCAGCTGTCCCATTTGTAGCGATCGGTGAAGTAATGCCAACAAACGTCAGGGCTAGGACTGGGCCGATTAACATCCCAGAAGATATTCAAAAAATTCTAGACCGAAATACGAATATGTGGCGTGACTGCCGCATTAAATTTGCTGAACATGGCCCCTATCTCTTTGGTCAATTTTCAATTGCTGATGCCATGAGTGCTCCTCTCGTCAATCGCTTAGTAACTTACAGTGTTTTGCTTGGTGATATAGAGGCTGACTATAGGGATACAATGCGAAATCATCCAAATATGGTAGAGTACATAGCTCTGGCAGAAGCAGAGACGTGGCAACATAAGCCCTCAGAGCACCCTTTCATCTAAGGGTGTCAGAGCCTAAAACCATATCGAAATTGTGCTGTGTGGATTTCTAATAGAATTTAGAGTAACTGTCGGTTATTGACTTCTCCTAGAAAATTGCCGCATATCATGGACGCGTTTTGCATTCGTTTTGTGTTATCTAGATAAATCGGTCCGCCGTTTAGCTTAGTTATCCCCTGACAGTGTGAACGTTAAACTGACAGCATCGTAACTTTAATGCGATGTTGATGATGAAACTACTGTTAGAGGTTAGAGAAATGACAACTGGTACCGTAAAGTGGTTTAATCCTACCAAAGGATATGGATTCATAGAGCCAGAAGACGGATCGAAGGATGCGTTTGTTCATATTTCCGCAGTTGAACGTGCAGGGCTTAGTACGTTAAGCGAGGGGCAGAAGGTATCTTATGAACTGCAGCCTGGACAAAATGGAAAATCTTCAGCCGAAAATTTGTCTATAGTCGAATAACTGCACAAAGTAATGTCGCAAATCCCTGTTAGATTTGACGTTGTTGCGTGTGAGCCAAATTTTTAAAGGCTTGGTAGCTCGTTTGACATATGGTTGCCAAAAAGCTGTCCTGGACGTGCTCATGTCAGCTTAAGGTTTGTTTTTGTGCATTTATATTACAGCCGACACAATTTTTCCGCCTTAAACAGATGGGCGGAGTGAGTGTCGTATGCGTGTTGTATAACGATTAGCCTTGGTCTTTTACCTGTTTTTGAAACTGATACGTGGTTCATTGCCCTGTATAAGTCTTCTTATGTTGCCCATGTGACGGATCCAGACTAGTACAGCTAATAGGGTCGTAATTTCCATTCGTTGAGGATCGGCAAGCCACCAGGCACACAAAGGGGCAATTACCAAAGCGACCAGGGCAGAAAGTGAGGAAATCCGAAAGCAAGCCAAAACAAATAACCATATCAGGCAGCACATTAAGCCGACGGGCCACGAGAGCGCGAGTAAGACTCCAAATGTTGTCGCTACACCCTTGCCACCGCGAAACTTGAGCCAAATTGGAAAGATGTGACCCAATACTACGCCTATTGCCGTTATAACCATCATATCGGGTCCTAAACGTGCTCCAATCAGTACGACAATAGCACCTTTTCCAAGGTCAAATGCTAAAGTCAGGGCCGCTAACGACTTACTTCCGGTGCGTAGCACATTTGTGGCACCAATGTTGCCTGAGCCAACATTACGAATATCACCCAGTCCCGAGTACCAAGTTAGAATCAAGCCAAATGGAATTGACCCCAAAAGGTAGGCAAGTACAAAACCTGCGTAGAATGGCCAAGTAAAATGAATACTACCAAGGATATCAGGAATTGGATCGGTCTCCATCCTGGTAAACTTCACGGCCATCCACAATTGTATGTTTGACGCGACCTTGTACCGGTCGGCCGTCAAATGCCGAGTTTTTAGAAATACTGTGAAGTTTATTTTCCCTCACAAGCCACGGCACATCTGGATCAAACAGAACGATGTCGGCCGGTGCTCCGCGGGATAATTTTCCACTCTTTAATCCTAGTATACGCGCGGGTGCCGTCGTCACTTTGTCTAGGGCTGCCAACAGTGACAAATGTCCATTATGGTAAAGCTCTAGTGTGAGTGGCAATAGTGTCTCAAGTCCAACTACACCAAATGCCGCATGTGCAAAGGGCAAACGCTTCGATTCCTGATCATGGGGTGAGTGGTCGCTCGCGATGGCATCAATGGTACCGTCGGCAAGGCCCTTTACGACAGCCTGTCGGTCAGATTCAGCTCTGAGAGGTGGTGAAACTTTTGCAAATGTACGATAATTGCCGAGAGCGGTTTCATTGAGCGCAAAATAATGGGCTGCTGTATCACACGTTACATTCAAACCACGCGCCTTTGCAGACCGGATTGCCTCTATCGCGGCTGCGGTAGAGACATGTGCCACGTGGTAGCGTCCACCGGTCAACTCTACCAATCTCAGATCGCGCTCTACCATGATAACCTCAGCCTCTGATGGAATTCCTGTGAGCCCCAGCCGACTTGCAATTTCCCCCTCGTTCATTACGCCATTTCCCACCAAATTAGGTTCCTCGGGATGTTGAATGATAAGTGCATCAAATGCCCGTGCGTAACTGAGTGCTCGACGCATGACAAGAGCGTCGAACGTAGCAGACTCTCCATCGGTAAACGCTAATGCACCGGCATCTTGAAGGAGACCTATCTCGGTTAACTCCTTGCCTTTAAGTTCTCTGGTCAAGGCGCCATAACAAAACACCTTTACCTGATGCACTTCGCGCGCACGCCTAGCAATGAATTCGACTATCGAAACATCATCAATAACAGGGTTTGTATTTGGCAGACATACCATGGTCGTTACACCACCTGCGGCGGCGGCATTGCTTCCGGATGCAATGGTTTCCATATGTTCGTCGCCCGGTTCCCGGAGTTGTACCCGCATATCTATAAGTCCCGGAGCTAAGAATAATCCCTCACAATCAACGATTTCGTTGACTGATGGGGCGCCATCTTTAAATAGCTCTGGCCCAAAATCAGCGATCCGGCCGTCATCAACCAGTAGTGCGCCCTTAGCGTCCAGTCCACTTGCAGGATCAAGAAGATGGGCATTGAGATAGGCAACGCGACTATTAGTCATAGCATGATTATTTTGCGCTGATCGGATTCTGGTTACGGGTAAGCGAGTCTAGGCACGCCATGCGCACGGCGACCCCCATTTCTACTTGGTCACGAATCAATGAACGATCTATGTCGTCAGCAAGCTCAGAATCAATTTCTATACCGCGGTTCATCGGACCTGGATGCATCACTAGTGCATCAGGTTTTGACACCGCTAATTTTTCTCGATCGAGCCCATAGTATCTGAAATATTCACGTGTAGACGGAACATAGCTACCTTGCATGCGTTCAGTTTGTAACCGTAACATCATAACGATGTCACAATTTTTAATTCCAGCTGTCATATCTGTGAAAACCTCTACACCGAAGCGATTGATTTCAGCAGGTAGTAGGGTAGGTGGCGCCACTATGCGCACCAGCGTGCCCATAGCTTGCAACAGATAGATATTCGAGCGTGCCACCCGACTGTGGAGGACATCACCGCAAATCGCGACCGTGAGATTATTAAGTCTGCCTAGGCGACGACGAATGGTTAGAGCATCGAGAAGCGCTTGCGTCGGATGCTCATGACTACCATCACCCGCATTTATGACCGAGCAGTTCACTTTTTCAGATAGTAGCTTGACTGCGCCAGACTCGGGATGTCGAACTACCAATACGTCCGGATGCATGGCAGTTAGTGTCATTGCCGTATCAACAAGTGTTTCCCCTTTTCTAATTGCACTGCTAGAGACAGACATATTGATCACGTCTCCACCAAGTCGTTTGCCCGCTAGTTCAAAGGAGGTCCGCGTACGTGTAGATGTCTCAAAAAATAGATTGATGATTGTTCGCCCACGCAACACCGTGCTTTTTTTATTTTCGCGTCTATTCTGTTCGACATAGGTATCGGCTAGATCAAGAAAAGAGGATATTTCATCTGGTGATAAATCCTCTATACCTAGGAGATGTTGCCTAAAGGTTTTGTCTTGATCTGCGGAGATTGTCGTTTCAGAAGTTACTTTTTTTTCATATGTAGATATCCAAAGTCGGACTTTATCCATTGTTGTCGCTGTCGGAGATCTGTTTTCACGCAGATCGAATACGAAATTTGGATCATTCATGGCTAAACGACCAAATCGTGTAGGGTCCATATCACTGTCGGATAGAAAGTCTTCTATTTCTTTCCGAAATTGTTCGGTTATTTTCATGTTCGAAAGATGTTAGTAGGAAATAACCTATTATTCAATAGGATATTTAATTGTACTTACTTGCAATTAAATAACGTTGTTACTTCTTAATTTAACAATTTCTTCGGTTTCCATATGGAGAAATTCACGCAGTATTTCCTCCGTATGCTGGCCAAGCATTGGCGGCGGCCGCCGATTACTTGGTGGTGTCTTTGACATCTTAATTGGGCTAGCTACGAGAGGTACTTTCAATCCATCTTCAAGTGGATGGTCCATCTCAATCTGCATATTGCGAGCCTTAACATGTGGATCTTCAAATACTTTATCGATAGTGTTCACGGGACTGCAAGGTACGCCAGCCTCTATGAGTCCGGTAATCCAATACTGCATAGTTTTTTTTGCTGTAATTGCTTTAATTTGTGGCATCAATGTGTTCCGATTCCGTATTCGTTTGTCATTCGAAGCGAAATCTGGGTTATCCATGAGTTCGGAGGCATCTGCAAAAGCACAAAATGCCCGAAATTGACGATCGTTTCCTGCCGCAATGATAACGTGTCCATCGGAAGTTGGACAGGCGTCGTAAGGGACAATATTGGGATGGGCATTACCAACACGGGTGGGAACCTTTCCTGACACCAGGAAGTTCTCCGCTTCGTAGTTTAACCAAGCAATTTGAGAATCTAGTAACGACATGTCTATGTGTTGGCCCTGACCAGTCGCGTCGCGATGGCGAAGAGCGGCAAGGATTGACACACTAGCATACATGCCACACATCATGTCAGCTATGCCAATACCGACCTTGGAAGGGCTGCCGTCGATTTCGCCCGTTAGGCTCATAATTCCTCCCATTGCCTGTGCAAGAAAATCATAGCCAGGACGAAACGCGTAGGGGCCAGTTTGACCAAACCCTGTCACTGAGCAATAAACTAGACTTGGATTATCTTTCTTCAGGTCAGTGTAGCTTAGTCCATAACGCGCGAGATTTCCGGTCTTAAAATTTTCGACTAGAATATCGCAACAAGAAATAATCTGACGTGCGATATTTTGTCCCTGTGGTTTGGCTACATCTAATGTAAGTGATCGCTTGTTGCGATTAGCTGCGAGAAAATAAGCGGCTTCAGTTGTATCATTTCCTGACTTGTCGCGCAGGTAGGGTGGGCCCCAGCGTCGAGTGTCATCACCGGAACCGGGTTTTTCGACCTTGATAATATCTGCTCCAAGGTCACCTAAAACCTGTGTACAAGTTGGTCCGGCGAGTATCCGTGACAAATCAAATATTCTTACGCCATCAAGCGACCCGACCATTGCTTACCTCTAACTTAAAAATTCAGTTTTAAATTTTATTCTTGCCACATCAGCTAGCAGGGGTAAGAGTTTCCTGAGAGCGATCCCATAGGTTTGGTACTTGGGTATTTGTATACCCTGAAATGAACAGTGAGCTTTCACCGCTCTTCGAATCGTAAATATGGCGCCGTATCGCACCAATATTTGCTCCGTAGACGTGAATGCTGATAGAGGGTGCATCCTTATGCGCATTGGCGACAGCATGTATGTCTCCGACCGTTGGTGAAACGGAGATTACGTCCCCCGGTTTAAGGCGCATAATATCGGTTTCAACGAGTCCCTTACCGTTTTCTTTAAACTCGTAGTTTGTCGAGTCCTCAGCGCCTCGTAACATACCAATTAATCCCCATGTCATATGGTCGTGGACTGGTGTTGACTGGCCTGGACCCCAAACAAAACTTACCATCGAAAATCGCTCATAAGGATCACAATACAGGAGAAACTGCTGGTACCGTTCTTTGTTTGGTTCGGCACAGGAATTTGGTAGCCAGTCGTCATCGGCAACTAACTTTTCAAGCAAACCCCGGCCTCGAGTGACCAGTTTGAATTCATCTCCGCCGACCTCGTCGACAACTCGGGTCATATCTTGAATAAAATTGCGCAGCCGATAAATTTTGATCATAGCACATATCCGTGTAGCGACACGCCAAACCGCGCGTCAACAGTAATGTAAATATTTTAGCATGACTGCCATCCTTGATCGAGTGCACCTTGCAGTATGTATGCTGCCGCGGCTTTATCAACGATCTTGGCACGGCGGTGCCGTCCCATGTCAGCCTCGTTGATAAGCATTCGTTCTACGACGGCTGTGGATAGTCGCTCGTCTTGAAATGTGAGTGGTATGTCCATAAGAGCAAGTAGGTTTGCTGCAAATTGCCGTACAGACTGGGAGGCTCGACCTTCACTTCCGTTCATTTTAATAGGGAGACCAACTATGAGCCCGCCAACGTCATATTTCATAACAATAACGTTTAGTTCTTCTGCATCTCGAGTAAATTTAGTTCGGTTGATAGTCTGTAGTGGACTAGCAATGGTAAGCGAGGGATCGGAAAGAGCCAGACCAACTGTTTTGGTACCTACGTCGAGACCTAGTAGGCGTTTGCCGTGAGGTAAGCATGTTTTGAGTTCTTGTGGTGTACAGATTGGCATAAAGATTGAATTTAAAATATACCTAGATTTTATTTTGGGAATAACGGAAGCTAACTGTTGATAGCAAGCAACGCAACGAAGGAACTCAAAATGCTGTCTTGCATGCAGAAATTCATGCGCTTGCTGTTCAGACGGAGGCGATGCTACGGTTCATAATCCAATCCTGATGGTTAATCCATAGTAGGCTTTTTTATGTTGCGTAGGAGAAGGTTCGAATGTCACTTGACCGCAGTACGGTGAAGAAAATGGCCAGCTTGGCTCGCCTAAGAGTCGACGATGAAGAACTTGATACTCTTGTAGATGAACTTTCCAATATTTTTGGATGGATTGAAACATTAGCTGAAGTTGACACAGACGGTATAGCACCTATGACATCGGCAGCCGAAACAAAGTTACATTTGCGTACTGACGATGTAACCGAGGGCAACCTTGAAGATAAAGTTCTTGCTAACTCAAGGGATGCAGAAAACGGCTTCTATACAGTACCGAAAGTGATCGAATAATGATGGAATTGGTCGGTTTTACGATTGAACAGGCCTCAGCTGGTTTAGCCAAGGGGGACTTCACGGCCTACGAACTAGCTACGGAATACGTTATGGCGATTGAAGAATCGCGGTTCCTAAACTGCTGGATAACGGAAACGCCAGAACTTGCATTAGAGCAGGCTGCCCAATCTGACCATCGACGGGCACATGGTGAGGTGGGTAGGATGGAAGGTATTCCAATTGGTATCAAAGACCTTTTCTGCACTGAGGACGTTTTAACCACTGCCGGTAGCCATATTCTTGATGGTTTTGCTCCCCCCTACGAGTCGACGGTGACTGCTAATCTTTGGCATGCTGGAGCCGTCATGTTGGGTAAGCTCAATATGGATGAATTCGCTATGGGTTCTTCCAACATGACCAGCTATTACGGCCCGGTTGAAAATCCATGGAAGCGGGTGGGTGAACCAGAATCCAAGTTGGTGCCAGGGGGTTCTTCCGGTGGTTCGGCGGCAGCAGTTGCTGCTCGAGCAGTGATAGCAGCTACAGGGACCGACACTGGCGGATCAATTCGGCAACCGGCGTGCTTTACGGGTATTGTAGGCTTAAAGCCCACGTACGGTAGATGTTCCCGCTGGGGTATAATCGCATTTGCGTCATCTCTTGATCAGGCAGGGCCGTTGACCCGAACTGTCACAGATGCTGCGATCATGTTGGAGGCTATGGCAGGTTATGATCCTAAAGATTCAACCAGTATTGATCGCCCGGTTCCGAACTATAAATCGGCGTTAAATAGGAATATTCGAGGGCTTCGGGTTGGTGTGCCTAAAGAGTATAGGGTGGACGGAATGCCAACTGAAATTGAAGCTTTGTGGCAGCAGGGTATCGATTGGTTAAAGTCCGAGGGCGCCGAAATTGTAGATATCTCATTGCCACACACTAAACATGCGTTGTCTACATACTACATTGTTGCGCCTGCTGAAGCGTCATCCAACCTCGCGCGCTATGACGGTGTTCGCTATGGATTACGTTCGACTGGTAACTCGATCCAGGAAATGTACGAAAAAACCCGAACCGACGGGTTTGGTTCGGAAGTACGACGCCGAATTTTAATTGGCACATACGTATTAAGTGCTGGTTACTACGATGCCTATTATTTGAAAGCTCAGAAAGTTAGAGCCCGGATAGCCGCTGATTTCCAAACAGCGTGGGAAGAGGTGGATGTAGTTCTTACGCCAACGGCGCCAAATGCAGCCTTTGCCCAAGGTGAGAAGATGGATGATCCTGTATCCATGTATCTAAACGACGTATTCACTGGTCCGGCGAGTCTTGCTGGACTGCCTGCGATCTCGGTGCCCGCGGGACTGAATGGTGACGGCCTGCCTCTTGGATTGCAGATCATCGGCCGGGTATTCGATGAAGAAACTGTATTGCGAACCGCGCATGTTTTGGAGAGTTCGGCAGGGTTCGAGGCCAAGCCACAGTTTGTGGTTGGACGTGGCCAGTAAGATTACTGAGACGATGTCTGACGTAATACAGGGAAATACTGGGGACTGGGAGGTTGTAATTGGCCTCGAGGTACACGCACAGATTATCAGTAAAGCCAAGTTGTTCTCGGGTGCCGCCACGGATTTTGGTGCGGCTCCTAATACTCAGGTCAGTCTGGTTGACGCTGCCATGCCAGGGATGCTGCCAGTCATAAATGAGACATGTGTTGAACAAGCCGTCCGCACAGGACTTGCATTAAACGCAACTATAAATAACCACTCTGTATTTGCACGAAAGAACTACTTTTATCCAGATCTTCCGCAAGGCTACCAGATCTCCCAGTTTGATTTACCGATTGTAGGTAAAGGTGTCATTGAGATTGATCTTCCCGATGGGGTAACAAGATCGGTCGGTATAGAGCGTTTGCATATGGAACAAGATGCAGGCAAATCAATGCATGACCAACACCCATCTAAATCGTATATCGATTTAAATCGAGCAGGTGTAGCGTTGATGGAGATTGTCTCCAAACCAGACATGCGTGCTGCTGAGGAGGCGGCGGCATATGTAACTAAACTTCGCTCGATACTGCGTTATGTCGGCTCTTGTGATGGTAACATGCAGGAGGGTTCTCTTCGCGTAGATGCAAATGTTTCCGTGCGACGACTGGGTGAGTCCCTAGGTACACGATGTGAAATCAAGAACATTAATTCCCTACGCTTTTTGCGGCAGGCTATTGATTATGAGGCAGGGCGGCAGGTCCAACTGTTAGAGAACGGCGGCAAAGTAGAGCTTGAGACAAGACTCTTTAATTCCAAGGATGGAATTACACGCTCCATGCGTTCGAAAGAAGAGGCGCATGATTATCGATATTTCCCTGATCATGATTTGCTGCCATAGGAGATAACAGATAAGTACGTATCACATCTCAGGGATATGCTACCTGAATTGCCAGATGCGAAGAAAGCGCGGTTTATAGCTGATTATGGGCTCTCAGCTTATGACGCAGGTGTTCTTGTAGTTGAACGTGAGACAGCGGATTATTTTGAAAAAGTTGCACGTGGTCGAGATGCAAAACAGTCAGCTAATTGGGTGTTATCCGAGCTGTTTGGACGTCTGAACAAGGCAGGGATCACGCTTTCGGAAACCTTAGTAACTGCTAATGCTCTTGGAGGCCTGATTGATCTCATTACAAATAATACGATTTCCGGGCGCATAGCTAAGGACGTCTTCGACGAAATGTTTGTGACCGGTAGGAAAGCTGAGTTAATTGTCAAAGAAAAAGATTTGCATCAGGTCACTGACAGCGGAGCAATCGAGAGTATTGTAGATCAAGTTGTTGCTACAAATACGCGTCAGGTTGAGAATTTTCGTAGTGGTAACGAGAAGGTGATAGGCTGGTTCGTTGGCCAAGTCATGAAGGCTACCCATGGCAAGGCTAACCCGCAGATAGTCAACCAGGTGCTACGCGAAAAACTGAAAGCCTGATATTTGGCAGCTCAGAATACAATGCATGAAGCATTTATTTGCCGTATTCACGCAATTATTTATAGTATTTGCGTATACGGCAGTCGAGATGACGCAATTCCTGCCGGTGGATTGAATGCACGAGGCATGACTGACCCCTAGACCGCTTCAACGTTTAGAAGGTTTCTTACAAGTCTTGATATAAAACTTTTTCGATAGACAAGGCAGGAGTGTCGATAGCAGTGAATGCGGTTCAAACACCCCTGAGATTGTAACTACTTTGTCGAAATTTGAAAGCTTAAACCAATCAAATTTTGTCTTTGCTTGTGCTAACCTGTGTTTCGTCGCCTAATGCATACCAATTGATGATCGGTATCCAGAACAACATTATTTTGAAGAAAGGAATTCAATGATTGATCTCTACACTTGGCCAACACCCAACGGGCACAAAGTTCACATCATGCTCGAGGAGCTCGAGTTGCCCTACAATGTGATTCCAATCAACATTGGTGAGGGTGATCAGTTCAAGCCGGAATTTCTAAAAATTAGCCCAAATAATAAAATGCCGGCAATGATAGATTTGGATGGCCCTGACGGTAGTCCCATAGCTATTTTCGAATCTGCCGCCATGCTTCTCTATTTGGCCGAGAAAACGGATCGTTTTATGCTCCCAGGCATACGCGGACGCTACGCTGTTATGCAGTGGCTGATGTTCCAGATGGGTAGCGTGGGACCAATGCTTGGGCAAGCGCATCATTTCCGTGGCTATGCCCCAGAAAATATCCAATATGCGATAGACCGCTATACTAACGAGGCAGGCAGGATCTACAACGTGATCGACAAACGCTTGGGGGAAAGTGCGTGGCTTGCTGGTGATGACTACACTATCGCAGACATCGCTACATTTCCATGGCTCCGTAGTCCTGAGCGGAAAGGATTAAATTTTAATAATTTTCCAAACCTCAAAGCGTGGTACGACTTGATAGAATCTCGGCCTGCGGTGCAGCGCGGGGTTGAAGTGTTGTCAGAATTTAGGCGACAAGGTGGACTCAGCGAAAAGGACCGCGAGAACATGTTTGGTGCGGCTCAATATGCCCGTCGTTAATCGAATTAAGAACTAGTGCACGCGTTGACATGATTTCACAGAGCCTCATATGGTCAATAGTAATTAAGGAGGGTTGGCAGAGTGGTAATGCAGCGGATTGCTAATCCGTCAACGGTTAATACCGTTGCGTGGGTTCGAGTCCCACACCCTCCGCCAGCGTTGTAGTTAAGTAATTGATAATAAATGAGTTAAATAATTCACCTACTACATTATCAACAACGGTATTTAAAAATTAAGACTTCATGTGTCACTAATTTGCATGCCGCCTGTGAATGCCGTAATAAGAAGTATAATGGGTTTAGAGTAGATCTCTCCCAGACTCCTCATTTTCCTATTTTCGTGGCACAATTCGCTTATGATCACGAGATATAATAGCAGTAAAAAAGTAAGGTGCAAAAAATGCAAGCGCCTTTACTACTCAAAAGGGCTTCAAAAATTTGATTGTCCCTATTGTGCTTATGCAGCTCTAATTCCTGATGGTACAGTTACGATATTAAGTTTAACGATAAGACCCGGCGGCTATGATGATCCCGCCCTATGTCTTGAAGACGGTTTAGCTACAAAGGCAGCAAGTGGTGCAATCTACTTACGTGGTATGGCTAGGGTAATAGCAGGGACCTTGAAAAATAAACGGTTTTCAGTGCCTATTGGGATTTCGAGTCCGAAAAGTGAGGTCTGGCATCATAAGAGCAGGGGTTTAATAAGAGATATTCTCAACTCAGCTCAAGGCTTATCACCATATGATATGTCTCGAGATGCCGTCTTCGGTAGGGTAATAGATAACTACAAAGTCATTGATGGTATAGCATTTGTGGCTCGCGTAACGATTTTTAAAAGTCGAGATGGGCGAAACCGAAATCGTATTGATTCTGTACTAACAAAGTCGGACGAAATTTACGAGAAATTGTTAGATCGAAAGACTTTTGTTCCTGCTGTTAAGGCAGCCCCTCCGCCAGATACCTCCAGCCCTTTTTGGCTGACCGCATAATAATTGGGTTAAATTATGTTATTGCGACCTAGGCAGGAAATATTTCTGGAGCGTTCTCGTGAGGCACTGAACAAATCAGATAACACGCTTGGTATCGCGCCCACGGGTTCAGGAAAGACTGTATTGTTTTGCCACCTCCTTGGCATGTTAATAAAGGAAAACCCAACCGGTAAAGCGTTAATCTTAGCTCACAGGGAAGAGCTAGTTGAACAAAATAGCAAAAAATTTAAGGATATAAACCCAAATATCACCATCTCAACGGTCAACGCACAGCATAAAGATTGGAGTGGTCAAGCTGTATTCGCGATGGTGCAGACGCTTTCGCGGACAATTAATCTCGAGGAACTACCCTACATTGATTTTTTAGTTATCGATGAGGCGCACCACAGCACAGCGGAAACTTATCAATCGATAATTGAGAAGGCGAGGAAAAGAAATAAAGAGGTAAAGATTATCGGGTTTACAGCTACACCCAATCGTAGTGACGGCGTGGGACTTCGAAAGAACTTCTCAAATGTTGCCGACCAGATTTTTGTTAGCGAGTTGATTAGCTCTGGTCATCTTGTGCCTCCGCGTACCTTTATAATAGATGTTGGTGCGCAGGGCGCACTACGAAATATAAATACCGTTGCGGGTGATTTTGACATGGGTGCTGTCGAAAAAATTTTGAATAAGCAACCGATCAACGAAGCTGTTGTTGAGCAGTGGAAACAAAAATGTGAGGACAGGAAAACGGTAATATTTTGCTCGACAGTTGAACATGCAGAGAGCGTTCAACTTACTTTTTTAGAAAAGGGAATCAAGGCGGAAATCATTACCGGTGAGTTGACGAGTAGGTCGCGGTCGGCGGTTTTAGAGAAATACTACTCTGGTGAAAGCAAAGTCATTGTCAACGTAGCAGTCCTGACCGAGGGATGGGATCATCCACCAACGAGCTGTATCATTTTACTTCGACCAAGTTCAGCTAAATCTACCATGATACAAATGGTTGGCCGGGGCCTTCGAGTAGTTGATTCGCAAGAACATCCGGATGTTATAAAGAAGGACTGTATTGTCCTAGATTTTGGAATTTCTTCTGTATTGCATGGAAGACTTGAACAAGATGTTGATCTTGACGGCAGCGAGGGTAAGTACGCGGAAATAACTATGGCCTGTCCGAGTTGTACCGCTGAAATACCAATTTCATCGAGAGAATGTCCACTGTGTGGACATATTTTCGAAGGGCTAGATGATGAACTGCGAAATGAAAAGAAAACCCTAACACATGTAGAAATGGTTGAAATCAACCTTCTTGGTAGATCTAATTTTCAATGGGTTGACCTATTTTTAGATGATCAATCATTTTACTCAAGTGGTTTCAATGCATGGGGAGGAGTATTTGCGAAAGAAGGCTATTGGCTTGCCGTCGGCGGTGGTAACCGCCTTAAAACCAATTTTCTTGCGAAAGGGGATAGAGTGCAGTGTTTTGCTGCCGCAGATGACTGGCTCAATCAACATGAAACTGAGGATACAGCGCATAAGTCGAGATCTTGGCTAAGCGAAGAAGCTACAAGTAAACAGCTAGGTAGCCTCCCGACCCATTGTCAGCTGGATTTTAATATGACGCGTTATAGAGCGTCGGCACTTATAGGATTCCATAGAAACAAGTCCGATATTCGCTCGATAGCAGGCAACTCATAAAATCCTTAACTGTAATATAGCGCATGCTAATTCTCCGAAAGAATATTCTCCTACTCTCTTGAATAAACCTTCACTACTTTGATTCTGTAAATTGCCTCGTATCCACTTCTATATCCGGATTTCTTAGCATGTAACTCGAAGAGACGGTATTTCAATGGTACAACCGTATATTATATCCCATGCCCACCTCTTGTTTTGCCAATAGAAGAGAACAAGTTAGAGAACGCTGTAATATGAAAGATAGGCTTATTACTACTCGACATGGATACAAGTGTTCGGACAAGAATCGGCTTTGCTTTGCTGGAGTATTATTATTCTTGGTTGGATGGCATATAGATCCGACGTTGACATTGGCACAAGCGATTGAAACCCAGGTTTTGTCTCTCGATATTCGGAGTGGTCAAGTGGTTAATGATAAACGATTAATTAAGGTGGACCAGGGCGATGGAATTGAACTCCTATGGACCACAGACCAGGACGTAGAACTGCACCTCCACGGTTATGATATTCACCTTGTTGTTAAACCAGATAGGCCGGGGTCTATGATCTTTAATGCTAATCTGACTGGACGTTTCCCAGTAGGCATTCATAGAAAAGGTGGTCACGGTAATATCGTCTACTTAGAAGTTCATCCTCGATAAATTGAAAGATTAGCGGTGCGGATTAACTGCCTTATTGGTTTTGGAGTTATGGCATTGCTGGGATATGCAAGTTGCCCTGCGCGTGCGCACGCCTTTGGCGAGCGTTTTGACTTACCGTTACCGCTGTCGTTTTATTTAGTGGGAGCGGGCGGGGCGGTCGTGCTTTCCTTTATGGTCATGGCCCTAGTACTCCGCTTCTCGCCCAGGGCGTTTAACAAATGGCGATTTACTCTTACACGCTTTTTTCCAGTAGCCATTCTTAAGCACTCCGCCGTGACTGGCATAATCCAATCGATTTCGATTGGCCTTTTCATATTAATTATTTCAGCTGGTATTTTTGGGGAAAATAATACGCTCCAGAACATAGCTCCTATATTTGTTTGGGTAATATGGTGGGTAGGGTTTGCATATGTTTCTGCACTAATAGGTAATTTCTGGCCGGTTGTGAATCCGTGGAGGATTGTTTTTGTGGTATGCGAAAAGGCAGCCTATTTCTTCGGAATGAAATCCAAAATTGGATTCGGTCTGACGTACCCTTCATGGCTCGGTGTCTGGCCGGCAACCATTCTACTAGGAATATTTGCCTGGCTCGAGTTGATCTATGATGAGGCAACGTTACCTGAAACTATGGTTAATATTATTATTGCCTACTCCGTTATCACCTGGCTTGGCATGGCAACATTCGGGCGCGATCATTGGCTTTCAAAAGGTGAACCTTTTTCAATAATATTCGAGATATTTGGGCGCTTTGCACCCATCGGCAGGGTGAGTAACAATGGCTCTCATGACGAGTCTAGTGAGTGGTATCTTAGGCCTTATGCCAGTGATCTAATTGTAGATAGACCTTGTGATCTATCAATGACGATCTTTGTGCTACTTATGCTTTCAACTGTAACTTTCGATGGATTTCAGGAAACACCGCACTGGACAGTATTACTTCAATGGGGGGCGACAGAACCATCATTGAATCATTTGCGTCTTATACTCCACGATATAGGCATTGATTTTTTCGATGCGTTTTCGACTCTAATATTGCTACTGTTCCCAGTATTATTTTTTATTATTTATATGGTGACTTGTCTTATAGCGACAAAGACTTCTGAGTATGATCGTACTTACCAAGAAGTCGTTGGACTATTTATCTACTCATTGGTGCCGATCGCGGTAGCTTATCATCTGGCCCATTATCTCTCCTATCTGTTGGTATCTGGACAGTTCATAATCCCAATGTTCTCAGATCCCTATGGCTTCGGCTGGAATTTATTTGGCACAGCTAGTTATAAGACGAACATCGGTGTAGTCGGAGCAAAATTCGTCTGGTACACGGCGGTCATTGCTATCGTTGTTGGACATGTTTTTGCTGTGGGTGTCGCGCATATTATTGCTCTAAGAACCTTTAAGACCGATAAGTTAGCGCTCCGAAGTCAGTATCCAATTCTGGTACTGATGGTGGCCTATACGGCACTAAGCCTCTGGATATTCTCCCAGCCTGTTCTTGAAAGTCCTAGCTACAAAGAAATTCGAGAGCCTTCCGGTTTGCTTTCACTGGCACCGCAGGCAATAGCAGAAACCTGTATCGATATGAGGGAAGGAGAATTGATAGGGTACGATTTTAAATCAGATTCTCCGGTCGTATTTAATATCCATTTCCACGATGGCTTCAATCAGCAATTTCCTGTCCAATTAGAAAGAATTTCAAATCATATGAATAGGTTTGCCGCAGAAATTGATCAATATTATTGCCTGCTTTGGTTAAATCCAGGGGACGTAAGTACAATTCTGACTTACGAAATTGTCCGGTTTTAGTGTTCCAGTAACACTGAGTAATGCCGGCCTATTTACGTTGGAAATGTGACATCCAACAATTTTGTATTTTGGTGCCTAATCGCCTGATTTGTGATAGTTTCTGGCAGAATTTCAATTAGTCGATTATGTGATAAACGGGTGCCTTTTCTAAATTCCAAGTTTTAGATTCTCTATCGTAGCGAGACAGGGTAAAGCAATGCCAATCGGTATCGTCTAATTTTGGGTGATCAGCCCTATAGTAATAACCAGGCCAGCGTGTTTCTGTTCGGTACATGGTGTGCTGCGTCACGCATTCTGAAGCCAAAAGTCGATGCTGAAGTTCCCACGCCCTCTGCAGTTGGTGAAGGTCTTCAGCTCCGAGATGGTTTATATCTTCTTTCAGCATTTCCAGCAGTTCCAACCCGCGAGTTAGCAACGTCTCATTTGTTGTGTAATGGGAACTAATGCCGCCGACATATTCATCCATTATTTTCTCAAGACGTTGAAGACCATGAATGGGCAGGAGATAACTCGGCGATACTGTCCCCGAAACGATTTCGTTACGTCCAATTTTATAATTTTCCAAGGGCTGAAAGACGATAGTTTTAAGATTCTCGTATTCTATCTCGCTTACTTGTGGCTCTTCACTACCTAGGTCGTTTACGTATTTGACCGCAGCCTTTCCGGCAATTCGACCCTCTGTAAAAGACCCTGAAGAGAATTTATGAGCGGTACCGCCTATAGTGTCGCCGGCGCCGAACAACCCATCGACAGTCATCATCCGGTTATAACCCCACTGGTATTCGTCCGGTGCGTAATCCTCTGGTCCACTCGCCCATGCCCCTGAACATGTTGCATGTGACCCCATGACATAGGGTTCAGATGTAGTTAACTCAGGATTGATTTCCTTCGGATCTATGTTCTGAGATGCCCAGACAACTGCTTGGCCAATTGTCATGCCAAGGAAATTTTCCCAGCCAACAGTTTCCTTGTGCGGATCTTGGAAGGCTTCTTTAGTTACCATACGGATGGGCCCTCGACCGGCCTTCATTTCCTCAAGAAATGCATGATTTCGCAAACAGGTGGGAACTGGGTGCCGATCAATGTAGTCACCAACCAATTCCTTAGTGTGCTCATACCACGTAGGTTCGTAGTTATCTCCATAGGCATTTTGAGTATAGGTCTTGAGATGTAGGAAGTAGGCGCCAACTGGTCCATAACCGTCCTTGAATCGAGTAAGGACAATTCGGTTTTCCATCTGTGTCATTTTAGCGCCGATTTGAATCGGCAAGGCGTAGGCAGAGGCGCTACTCCAAGGCGCATACCAAGTTCGTCCCATGCCTTCGCCAACAGCGCGAGGTTTGAAAATATGCGATGCGCCACCGGCTGATATGATAACAGCCTTCGCACGGAAGACGTAAAAGTCTCCTGTACGAACGTTAAACCCGACTGCACCTGATACCCGGTTTGCTTTTGATTTATCCATTAACAGATGGGTCACCATAATCCGGTTGTAGACTTTCGTTGCGGCTTTACGGGCAGCTTCTGCGACGATTGGTTTGTAGCTCTCGCCATGGATCATAATTTGCCACTGACCTTCACGCAGATATCGCCCAGTATCCGGGTCTTTCATAATTGGGAGACCCCACTCCTCGAACTTGTGTACTGTTGAATCCACGTGTCGAGCGATGTCATAACCTAGATCTTCGCGTACGAGCCCCATGAGATCATTTCGGGCATAGCGGACATGGTCCTCTGGCTGGTTTTCATCCCACTGCATACCCATGTAACAGTTGATAGCATACAAACCCTGTGCTACTGCGCCACTGCGCTCAATATTTGCCTTCTCTACCACAACTACCTTCTTATCACGGCCCCAGTAGCGAGATTCATAGGCCGCACCACAGCCAGCCATGCCACCTCCGATGACTAGGATATCGGCATCCTCATGTACGGTTTTTCTTTTCGAAAATAACCCCATCACACTACTACCTGTTTAAGTTGTTCGGGCTTCAACACTGGTAGCTTCTTGATGTTAAGTGCTTCAGGTTCATGTGCAAGTTCTTGAGAATTCATATCTTTTTCCGAAGGCGGGGGATAATCTTCTGCTGACTTGATCGAACCCCATGGTGTAGTTCTGATTGGTGATTCAAAGTTTTTTTCACGACCATCTCGGAACTTTAATTTCCAGGAAATGGTACCTTTTTTCTCTTCCCGGAGCACTCGAACACTGTGTCCAAGTGGGGCAAAGTCAGCGTACCCGCGGTTATCAATAGCGTTCTGCGGACAGGCTTTCACGCAAGAGTAACACTCCCAACACATATTGGGTTCAATATTATAGGCACGACGATAGGTGGTATCGATATGCATGATGTCTGATGGGCAGATATCGACGCAATGGCCACAACCGTCACAGCGAGTCATATATACAAATGTTGGCATGGTAGTCTGTTATACTCCTGTATCGAAGACTGATTTGTTGCTATCAATAGTTTCGTGGTTCTCTATCCACGGTTCCGAAAATCTCTGGTTTATCGGTAGGTGGAGGTAAGTTACTTCTCGAGCCAGTCGCGTTTTCCACGCGTTTTTGAAAAGCCGCAGCTGGTTTGAAGAACATATGTGAAAACTTCGACCACGGTACCGATCCAAAAAGCACTGTCGTGGCAAAGAGGTATAAGCACAAACACAGGTTAGAGAATGCGTTACTATTTATTTGCAGATAGGCCCAAATCAGACCAAATGTCGTGCTCGCGAGTAATGAAAGGATAAAAATATCGGCACGCACTATACGGAAAGGTGAATTTCCTTCAGCGGCGACATCGACACGGATGAAAAACCAAAACCAGTAACCACCAACACAAACCAACAGAGCCCCAATTGTCCAAATTTGTGGCAGAATAGCCGGTGTTTGTGTCTCGGGCGTTGGATAGCAGAATACCATAATGGCACTTGTTACTATGTACGCCATAAACCCGTACATCGTTAATAAATGGGCTATTCTGCGTCGAACGCTGCAAAATTCTGAAGAAGTTAGTCCTTCCATAACGATGGTTTGGACGGCCAGTGATGCCATTTCAGCACCACCCACTTGCTGTGTCTCTTGGTCTTTTGCATTTCGCCAATTATCAAAAAAGTACTTTGCACTTTTCTTGTGCCAGATATCAAACAACGTCCCGCCAGTTACCAGAACTACCATGATCACTACATAGGATTGCATAATAAAAGGTGGGACTGACGCAGAAAGTATGGCGAAGGGATTGCTGGTAAACATTAAATTTCCCAAATTATTTGTCAGTCAATTTTAAGGCCAAAGCTTACTAAAAAACTAATTTTAAATCTCTTACACGTTTTGTACTAATTCTGGGTTTCCAGTACTTTTATCGATGTTGCAATCCTGACAATGGTTGTCTAACAACCAGAAACTCTGGTTGAATATTTTAGTACTCACCATATAGGCAACCCTCCTTGATCCAGCACCTTGTCCCTTTGGGGTTTCACAATACCTTTTCAGCTAAGACTGCGCAGTAATACTTATATAATCCCTGCGCAAGACGGGGCCAAGACTAAAGTGCAGTGAGGTCAATGACAAGTCCACGAGAACCCATTTTCAGGGTTTGGTTAGAGTTAGCTAAGCCACTAATGTTAACTTACGTATAGCACAAAAAAACAGTTTTCTATTAAAAATAAACCGTTGAAAAAGCCAGTTTGATAGTTGTCAGTTGTATAACATAAATATAATATCAGTAATTACTTGGAACTATTAAGTATTAAGAGGGTTTATTTAATGTCTAAACTGGTTTCGCCATTTGGTAATGTGGCGCTGCGTACTCTTATGGTTGTCGACGCAGATCTTTCTGAAGAGCGCGGCCGTGCCGAAACCTTACAACATGTGCCGATGACCAGCCGTGAGACTTCTGACGTAGTAATGATGGGAATTGGAGCTTATAGCCCTATTTCTGGATTTATGGGGCATGATGACTGGTACAGCGTTTGTAATGAAATGCAGATGGCCAGTGGTTTGTTTTGGCCAATACCTATAACTCTTTCGTGCTCATCCACTAAGGCTGAAAGTATTAATGTTGGCGAAGAAGTAACCCTAGTTGATAGTGATTCTTCGACAATTATGGCTATTCTCGAAGTGAAGGAGAAATATACTATAGATAAAGCTTTTGAGTGTTCGTCTGTCTTTCAAACAGAAAATGCAGAGCATCCGGGTGTGCAGAAGGTTATGGAGCAGAATTCTGTGAACCTAGCCGGGCAGGTGCGAGTGTTGAGTGAAGGTACATTTCCGGAGATTTACAAAGATCTTTACTTAAGACCAGCTGATACTAGAGCTTTATTTGAGGAAAAAGGATGGTCAACCATCGCAGCATTCCAGACTCGTAACCCAATGCATCGCAGTCACGAATATTTAGCTAAAGTGGCTGTTGAAATTTTTGATGGTCTTTTAATCCATCAAGTATTGGGAAAACTAAAGTCGGGTGATATTCCTGCTGACATTCGTACTCGGTCGATAAACGCGTTAGTTGAAAACTATTTTGTTCCCGGTACAGTTATTCAGGCTGGATATCCTATAGAGATGCGCTATGCAGGCCCGCGAGAAGCATTATTCCATGCCTTGTTTAGACAAAATTTTGGATGCTCACATCTAGTTATAGGTCGGGATCATGCCGGAGTTGGCGACTATTATGGACCTTATGATGCACAACAAATTTTCGACACAATACCAGCAGGTAGCCTCGAAACGAAGCCACTGAAAATAGATGTAACATTTTATTGTTACCGCTGCGGCGGAGTATCAACGGCCAGGACATGTCCCCATAAGGAGTCCGACCGACTCAATATTTCTGGGACACGGCTTCGCGAAATGTTTGCTAATCACGAACAAGTTCCCTCTGAATTTAGTCGACCAGAGGTGCTTAAGGTACTCCAGAGTTATTACGACAGCTTAAATTAAGTTACAGTAGACAAATGGATAATCAGGTAGCATAGAGTAGGGAAATAATTTTAAAATTTGTTATATTTCTTAGCGGTTCCACGCGCCATCTCCACAGGATATTTTGTCTCGTTAATTTTAATTTTTTCTTTGGCAACAGACACAAGATCTATTTTGGCACGTTCACAAATCATGAGTAGATAAAGGAAGACATCAGCACATTCTTCACTTAAGCATTCGATAAACTCTGAGTTTCCAAGC
This sequence comes from uncultured Flavobacteriales bacterium, assembly GCA_964419045.1. Lineage (GTDB taxonomy): Bacteria > Pseudomonadota > Alphaproteobacteria > UBA8366 > CAVOAK01 > CAVOAK01. Next base: position 324,371 of record CAYQNO010000006.1, on the reverse strand, counting down.
ATTTCTTCGACTTCTAGGTCGCTTTTCCATTGTGCGAGTTCTAATAGCTCTGCTGTCTCCAGATTGATGGACAATATAAGGTTCTTTAGTGTTTGAAATTGGCGCCATTCGCGGTCATCACGAAAGATCAGCAATCGTTCAGTTAAGTTGGTGATATCTGATTGGGTCATTCTGAAAAAAGGTTGTCAACCCGCTCCATTTTCCAAGTTTCTTTTTCCGCTTCCTTAATCCACTCAACAATTGGCGGATAAGTACGGATGGTGTTTTGATAAATCTCTGCATCGGGGGGCAAGGCAATATCATAAGTGACAAATCTGTTCACTACATGAGCTTGTACCGCATCAGCAATTGTAAAGTGACCAAATAGAAAAGAACCCTCACTTCCAAATCGACTCCTGCAGTCCCGCCAAATTTCAATAACACGGTCAATATTTGTTTTTATTTCCGGTGTAGGTGTTACTCGTTTTGTGCGGCGCCTGACATTAGTATCCAAAGCAGACGAAATTGCACGCGCACCACCAGAGTGCATCTCCGATACAACCGAGCGGGCGATTGCTCGTGCTTCGCTGTCTTTCGGCCAGAGTCTAGCGTTGGGAACTAATTCATTAACGTACTCGCAAATTGCTAATGAATCCCATATTGTTAAATTTTCGTGTTTGAGAACTGGTACGCGACCAGTTGGCCCGAATTCCCGCATTCTTGCCGTCGTATCGGGCTGGTCAAATGGAATCACAATCTCGTCAAATTCTAATTTTGCTGTTCGCATGCAAAGCCAGGCTGCAAGTGGCCACAGACAATAATTTTTGTTGGCGATTACCAGTTTCATATCAGCCATCTATAATAAGCTCCATTAATTTAAGTTAGTTTGCTGTGCATGAAGTAGGTTAAGCAATATGCTACGTTCGATTATTTGCTGTATTCGGTTAAAAACTAGTTTTTTAGCAAGTTGCCCACCAAATCTTTTAGTTCTTCTGCCAGGCGACGGGCATATTTATTGTTAGCTGTTGCGTTTGGATGAGCATCGTCTCGGGTAACCCAAAGTGACTCAGGGGTATGGTTTATCACTGCCGGTAAAAGGTTGATGAACCGTAAATTTAGTTCGTCGGCTAATTGTTGCAACGAATGATTTACTGTTAAAAATGGATAGGGTGTTAACTGGTGCAGCTCAGGATAACTGGCGATGGCAAGAGCTATTCCTCGCTTACCGCAAATATTTGCCAAAGTCCTAATTCGCTCACGTGCGACTGACCAGCCCTGTGCCTCAGGAGCATAAAGTCCCAGGTAGTAGCCACGCCAATCTCTTCCAGAAAAATTGCGGAACGTCGAATCTAAAAGATTAGTTATATAAACATACGCAGCTGAGTGTTCGCGCAGTAGACCACCGCGGCGCTTTGGTGTCATCTCCGCATCGTTTATGAAGTAATTTAATACAACAAGATTTGGATTGTACGCATGGCCCTTCGATAGAAACCAATTCACCTCCATTGCCGTGTTGTAGTTGCCCACTCCCGCATTCACCACCTCAAACTTCTGTCTTGGGAAAAAGCTGCCCAACTCTATCTCAAGTTTTTTTGAGATTGTTTCTCTCGCTGCTACCCCCCAGCCAAATGTTATCGAATCGCCTAGCATTAACACCCGTACTGTGTTCGAAGGTCTCTGCAAAGAAACTTCTTTATCTCGTAAGCTCATACTATTGATTGATACATCGACTCCCATCAAGTGAGCATGGCTATTAGGCAAATGTTCGTGCCCTATTCGTATATCGTCACTTACATATTTTAACTGTTTTGCGTATTTCCACATCTCGAGCGAATAATTAAGGCCGTCATCGACCACTATGCGTACATAAATTTCAATCGCTAGAGACGATAGCAATACCGATGCACAGATCAAAACCAATGATTTTAAAAAATTAGACACGGGCTACTTGAAGTAAGTTTGTACGGAGGTATATGACATCTATACAGATAACAAACTACTAACAACTGCCAGCAGACTACTTTCATGGGAGAATATATAAATCTTTGAATATAGTTGAGCCTTTAATTTGCTCTGCAACAAGCAAATGGGCTCTTTCATTCCAATGAACGTCGTCTGGCATTTCAAAGCTCGAATTATCGGCCATATTTTGTTTCTGAAACAGTGGGTCCAAGTCTATCACTTGGTATCCAAAGTTTTGGGCCTCATTAAGAAAATAGTCTCGCATTTGTGAGAAATAACCGTTTTTTGCAAGCGTACGTGCTTTTTTGGTATAGGCGCGCAAGCCATCTAAAACAAAGAGAATTCTTTCCGGTCCTAGTTGTGTCATGACTGGGAGCAAACGAAAAAATGTACGAATACCACAATATGAATCCCCACGACGTGTTTCTTGTGACGGAAACATCGATTGATGGAATGCTGCCGTCTTATCCTCCGCACTATCAAGCGACGTTTCGCTTTTATTTCTTGTCTTGATGGCCTGAAGCCAGGCCTGGCTCTGAACTCCTTCTAGTAGACCTAAATTGAATACGAGATACTGTAGAATTGCGGAATGTTGCAGTATTGGCCGTAAGGGATTGGGTCTATGATTGAGGCGGGTGAGTTGTAATTCGCATTGTTCAAGATCGCCGGCAAAGTAATGAAAGCCTGTTCGCGACCGGTATTTCAGTAGTGATTCGTCAAAGTCGGTAGCAACAATTACAAATACAAGAGCGTCGACTTTATATCGTTGGCGTGCGTGTTGTGCCCATATGAGATACTGGCTCATTGGTGCTCCGGATATACCAAAGCTGAATACATTTGCCTTCTTATTTAAGAAGTTACCTAGATGACCTTGTACCGTATTTGCATGTGGTAGCATCAGCGCTTCCACATAACTGTCTCCGATGATTGCCATGGTCTTACGTCGGCTATCAATTAGATATTCGTTGTTATGGATAAAACCATCATTGTTGACTTGATTTTCAGTAGCTTGTGCCATGGTCCAGCCAACGGAATAGGTGAGAGAACGATTTGCCTCCATCCGCGCAACAGGATTATTTTCATCGACAGTTTGGAGATAAATACCATCAAAGACTGGCAAGAATCGTAAAGTAACCTCTAGTACTAATACGAATACTGTGACAGCAATGGTAATGATGCTCAGCGCAATGATGGATTGCTTAAGCACTATGATACCGTTTGGTCTTTTTCGTTTGAATTCATCCCAGCCTCATCTGGCACAATACCTACAAGATAAAGAGCTGATATGAGCCAAAGGCTGGACAACCACCAACTCTGCCACGCCCCATAACTTACATTTGCAATGATAAGTGTGGCGAGACAAAGAGCGAGGCCAGCCGGATGGCAATGGCGATTTGCCACATTGGTTATATAAAATATGAACGAACATGCCAGTAGTACTCCAGCCAAACCTAATTCAAGCCATATTTGTAATATTGCGTTATGAGGATGAAGTGACAGATGCGTAGCGTTACCACGACTAAGCCAATTGACTGCGTTTCCGTGCAGTTGAGTGCGAGTAAAACCGAGGTCTTCGGGGCGAATTTTTTCGGTCCCACCCGGAATTCTGCGTGACATGTCCAGCCCCCATCCAAATATGGGCTTTTCCATTGATCGTTTTGCCGTAAAACCCCACATATGCATGCGATGCGCGATTGCTACTGTCCACCTCATCGGAGCAAGGTCCGATTCTGCCGCGATTAAGGGATAATAATAATCGGGTTGGTCTAGCTTACTAGCGAGGGTTGGAGCTAGAAGGAATGATGCAGCGATAATAGCAAATAATAGCTTACTAAACGGAGCCCTAAACCTCCATGCGCAGAATAATGTAACCACGCCGGCAAGCAACGCTACTTTTGCAGCAAAGCCTGGTGTAAGTGACAAAACTCCAGCAACAACTATCAACAGGCCGATCCCAAGGAGAGGTTGGTTCCGCACCGATGTCTGGACGAGAAAACTCCATATGATTAAAGCTAGAAGACTCACTGTACGGCCATAGTCAGCGTATTCTTCGCCGAGAATATTTATTTGGATAAATCCGTCACTCAATACATCCGTAAGTAGAAGTGTCATTCCAATAACCATGCCCAAAATTGATGCAGACCCGATCATATGTCTTTGCTTGATAGAAAGGGTGCTGACAATGCCACATAGAACGATTCCTGAAATCGAGAGTAAGAGCAGTCTCAAGGCTGTAAAAGTTGTTGCAATTGGGTCATTTGCCCAAAATCCACTTAGTGCCCCAAGAAGAATTAATACAAAAGAAATTATTAATAAGGGGCGGTTAAACGGAGGTACACGCCGTTCTAACATTAGCCAGGAAAAGAGCACCGTAACGGAAGCTATCGTGAGAAATGCGGAAGTTTGTATAGGGGCAAAGGCGATAATCGATGGTAGTAGAAAAAAGATGACACTTAACACATGACCATGGTTCAACTTCGTAAACATTTGCAATAAGCTCATTTCTTAAAGTGTCAAAATTTTAAGTTGTCATACATTCTGTCATACAGATGCCAAAGCCACACCTATATTGAGTATTTTCTGACGACGATGACATTCCTATAACCGTCATGATAAAAACCAAACGATACTCGCGAAAAGGGCAATATCAATTAATGAGCTCAAGAGGATGACAGAATTACAGTCAACAGTGGACTATGCAATTCCCGATATTGGAAATAGTTCTGAATTGAGAGGTGCGGTCAAGGTTATGCACGTAATCACCGATCTGGATGTCGGTGGAGCAGAGCGGATGATGACCTCTTATTTGATGTCTCAACGGGATTGTGCTCCTGAGGCGATTGTCGTCAGCTTATTACCAGGTGGTTCTTTCTCTAAAGGTTTGCGCCTTGCAAAAATTCCGGTCATTGATCTTAATATGCGACGCAATACTCCCAGTGTTGCATCAGTGTTCCGTCTCGCGAAACTGATCAGCGAAGAAAAGCCGGACGTAATTCAGGGCTGGATGTATCACGCAGATCTTCTCACATCCTTAGCGCTTTTAATTTCGGGTCGTGTCAGCAGTACTCGATTCTACTGGGGTGTTAGATGTTCGGATATGGATACTAGTAAATACGGGTTAGCGCTTCGCCTAACAATTTGGGCATGTACGTGGCTTTCCTGGTTACCAGATGGTGTCATTGCAAATTCCTTTGCTGGTCGACGGGTACATAGAGACCTCGGTTACAGGGCACGCCAGTTTGCTGTGATTCCAAATGGCGTAAATACAGATCGATTCCGGCCTGATCCGGATGCAAGGCGCAGAATTCGTGGAGAGCTCGGTATTGAAGATGATACCCCGGTAATTGCAATGATTGCCCGCGTGGATCCAATGAAGGACCATGGGACATTTCTTGCCGCACTTGATAGGTTGCCAGGCGTTGCGGCAATTCTAGCCGGTAAGGGCACTGAATCTATTGAGAATAGGCCTGATTTGTACTGCCTTGGTGTGCGTGAGGACGTACAAGAGATCTATGCAGCCTCGGATATCATTGTTTTAAGCTCTGCATTTGGTGAAGGTTTTCCTAACGTCCTTGTAGAGGGTATGGCATGTGGCCTCGCGCCTGTGGCCACCAATGTTGGTGACTGTGCGGAGATTATTGGTGGAGTTGGACACGTAGTTCCACCCCGAAACCCTGTCGCGCTGGCGGAAGCGGTTAGGAAAATTCTAGCAAGTGACGAGGAAGAAATTAGAGCGATTGGCCGGCGCTCACGACAAAGAATTACAGAGCTATTTTCCCTTGACCGGGCAACGACGGCATTTGATAGGCTCTATTTTGAAAGCGATTTTCTGGGAGCACAAGTAGAAACCGAGACATCGCGACAGCCGTTGCTCGCGTTGGTAAGTGCGGTTGTATCTCGACTATCGATATTTGCCGCCCTGATTGCTGCCGCCCGATTTCTCGATCCCATCGATTTTGGGGCGTTTACGGTTTTGACGGCCATTGTCGGCGTCATCAACGCTTTAGTATCGGGTGGCGGTGACATGTGGCTGAACAGTTTTACAGCAAGTGAATCAGGCCGTACACAAATGGCACCTCGAGTTTCGAGTTACTATTTGGGCATATGTACTGGTATCGCCATATTTGTATTTTTTTTGCTGGGCGGTGCTGTGATCGCAAATAGAGCCAGTGTATTCGATCTAGGACCGATCGAGGGTTACAACAGCGCACTCCTTGTTGCCGTAGTAGGAGCAGTAGCTGCGGGTCTTTTTGAAGCACAGTTAGCAATACTTCGTGCTGGAAGCCGAGTGGCGCTGTTCTTTTGGTTGAGGGATCTAATTACACCCGTAGTCGTATTGGGGCTAATCCTAGTAGTTCAACCATCAAGTACTTTAGGAATGATGGGTGTTTATACCTTCATATGGATCGTCGTCTTTTTCAGCGTACTTGGATATGTTGCTGGTAGCAGGAAAATTTTACCTAAAAAAACGATGATGAGTGGCACCGTACGTCAATGGCGTTTGATAAAACTTTTACGACATACGTCTGGACTCGTATACGGAAATCTAAGTTCTAGGTTGTCCATTTACATAGATATTCTAGTACTCACCTACGTAGTGAATTTATCCCAAGTTGGCGAATATCGTGCTGCGGCTCAATTCGCAGTCGGATTCATGGTTGTGCAGCATTTCGTTTTTCTTGGTCTACCTTGGCAAATGCGACGCGCGACGCAAGCTGGTCGTCCAGGTGCTGGATATGCGTGGGTTCTCCATCAACAACGACTTTTGCTAGTACTTTCAGCAATTGCTGTTGTTGCCCTTTGGCTACTTGCAGAGTCCCTTCTATCTCTTCTGGGCACCCGATTCTTGGCAGTAGTTCCATTATTTCAACTGTTTGTTCTTATAAGGTTTGTCGACCTTCTTTGGGGGCCAAATCATGAACTTTTGGTGTCGAATGGCTGGACGCTCAACGATGCACATGCCAATATTTTGGCGCTTATGGGTTGGGCTGTTACTTTTGCGATAATTTTTATGGTTGGAATGCAGCCGTTAATTGCCGCAGTAGTAGCTACTGCCATTGCTTCACTTATTGCACAGACGGGTCGTTATATTATGGTAAAGCGGGCCAATCTTATACCGATGATGGGCCATCCATTTGGACCAATTCTTCCATTCTTGGGTAGCTGTGTGGTGGTATTGATTGCCGTTATGGGCTTTTGAGAGTTGGGCAGAATGGTGTGTTTGTAACCTCAAATTTAGCGATGCTATTAAATTGTATATACTTAATCGGTAACAGCTTTAATAAAGATTTGGTCGACGGAGAATACGCTTCGCCAGTCTCCATGTCTGATCACTAGTGTAGAGATGTCTGCTGGTATGCGACATTGCAGAGCACCAAGACTAGGAAAACATGCGCCGATCGGTATTGATATAACGGAAGGCGGAGTTTTAAACCATTTTGTTAGCTTGAACGTAATTTCAATGGAGGCTTCTGGGGGCTTGTCCATTAGTATTATCTTAGTGTGTTTACCCGAGCCAAACCGTGGGCCAAGAAAACTTCCTATTGGCCCCATTGCGGAAGCAATTAGTATAGCAGCCACATCATCATTGCTTGCATCGATATTACCTATTGTTAAGGGTAATTCAGAAACACCAATTTTGAGCGGCACATCTACTTCAGATCCAGATTGGGCAAATACCGAATTGTGGAGATTACTGTAAAAATACTCTGCTGGATCGGCTACCTTATTATCAGCACGAAGGCCTTCTTGAATTAAGTCATTTTTATTCATTTTAATTGATACAAAGTTGGCCAACTTTCCATCAGAATGACGAAATGCAACTCCAAGATAGGGGTCAACTAGTACCCATCTATTATCAATACTTACTTCTGCAACGGAATGCACGAATGTTCCTGAAAATATATCGCTTTGGCGTGCCTCAATACCTTCTCGGGCTGCGAGGTAAATGAGTGATCTCACCATGCTGTCGCAGTCGGAAGCATGTACAAGCGTCTCCAGGATACCTGTCGGTAACCGAACAAGGCTGGGCATCCGCCGCGAGTAAAAAACGCCGTAATATTGTGATCCTGGAGCCGCATTGTCGTGCGTGTGGGCTACGTATCTAGCAATCGTAAGTATACGCTCTTCATCGCTGTTTGCTTCCTTAACGCCGGGAATGGATACGTTAAGTAAAACAACCAATATAGTACCAGCACCAATAAATATCACAAAAATTGCGAAAATAACGAACTTAAGGATATGTGCAAACATTACATTTCATTCTTTGTAATACCGTGGTGATGACTTCAATTTAATTTGGTTCTTTTGGTGTCGAATTCACCTTATACGATACCGTTTCTTTTTTTGTGGTCCAACTAGCATTATAGTGTATTGCAGACTGCGATGATTCATGATCCAGAATTCTTAGAAAATTAGATATTAAGTATGAATGCACATAAGTGGCCTTCCTCGCTTTATCGTGATCCCACACAATTTTGGTCGTTGATCATCCTAAGCACTGCTGTTTACAGCATAATTCCCTTGGGAGCATCGGGCAGATCGATAAATCTCAACTTATTCGATTTCATAGTCGCAGTTCTATTTGTATTGGTGATACGAGATCGGACCCTCCAATTAAATTGGGTGGTGGTAATATTGACGCTAGGCGCCGTGGGAATTTCCCTTGTCCATTCAGTGACATATTTCTGGTGGGGAACACCTATTGATTTAGTTGGGATGTTGAGGGAAACGGTTAAGGTCACTGCATTTTTTTTAGAGTTACTATTGCTCGTGATTATTATAGTGGCAGGAAAAGTACGCCTGCCTCCCCCTCGAACGTTGGCTATTCTATTTATAGTACTGGCCGTACAGACAATAGCGCTTCATTTCACGGAATTGAATGGCCCAGGATCATGGTATTTGCCACGGAACCAGCATCTCGCGACCTTAGCTGGAATTATTGTCCTTGGTACATTTTTATTTGTAACTGGAAAGATGTCGCGCCGCTATGTAGTGGTTGGATTATGTGCGCTGATGGCAGTCGCATTCTTGCTATTTAATAAAACTTATCTCACTGTTACGGTGCTCATGCTCGCATTGCTGCCATTCGTAGATAATAGAATGCAATATCATCTACGAATGCTGATCGTCGTGCTTGTTGTATTACTATTAGCTTTATTTTGTACATTATTTTTTTCCGGTGAATTCCTTCGCGGATTTTCTGTATTTGAACGTATAGATTCGATCTATGCATCACTCGGATTCCGTGTGCAATTATGGACCGTCGCTGTTGCCGCGACTGCTGATAGTTTTCCGGTTGGTATAGGACTTGGTCAGTTTGCTTCTCGACTTGCCGCTGAAACTGAGCTTGTTGGACAAAATTTACGTTTTATTCACAATACGCCGCTAGCTCTTTTGACCGAGTTGGGGATTGTGGGAGTTATTCTCAGCGGAATAATTGTAACTTTTATGATTATTTCTACACGCGGTCTGCCAATGTCATTGAGAGCAATAGTATGGGTCTGTTTAGGGTTGCCAATGTTTCTCCATGATGCTCTAGGCTTGCGGATGATTGTGATTGTGTTAGCAACGGGGATGGCGGGAATATTGCGATTGGATAGGTCATAAAAGTTAGTATGGAGATGTATATACTAATTTTGTGGGAACTGTTGCTTTTCGAAGAAAGTTCATTTGGACCTTTTATCACTAATAGTGGAAAACATTAGTGTGGTTAACCATGCTGTTCCTAACAGAATCACAACCGGTGCCACAGGGAGTTGATAGCGCGGCGTGCTGATGAGTATGGTATGAACGATTGTCAAATACGCAACACATAAAACAAGGGGCAATGTCTCACGCCATCTACCCTTAAAACCAAAAAGTAAAAAGCCTAAAAAAATGCAAGTAAACGGATGTATAAAAAGATAAACGGTGACGTTGGAACCATCTTCGATATGCCAAAAGCGCATAAATCGTATGGTACTCAATTCAAAAAATCGCTTAGGTTGTTCAAGAATGAAGGTCAAAGCGGCTTGCTTCATTGCTTTATTCTGGTTCAAGGGACTGGCAATTTTTAACAGTGGGTCGTTTGGTGAAATATCGTTTGCAGCGCCTGCACCGGTCAGTGCGTGTGGATTATTGCCCAAGTAAAGGACATGACCATCAGCGAGGTTCAGTCTCACAAATTCGTCATATTGATTTATATTATGGATCCACCATGGTGTCATAAGTACGAGATAACAGACCCCATAGATACCTACCTTGCACAGGCCATTCATCCAGTTCCCTTTGTTTGTAAAAGTAGCGAATACAAAAATCAGTACTGGGGCTAAAATATCGAACGATGGTCGTATCAGTACAGACAGGATAAAAATTACACTCCCGATAAAATACTTTTCACTGTATAATAGTTCTAACGCGGCAAGATAGAAGAATGTAAAGCTCGGCTCCGTTAGTCCGCTTGGTGCGGTAAGTACTAGATTTGGATGAAGCGCTGTACCGATAGCGCTTACGATTCCTGCTAGTGGATTATTAAATATGTGATTTGCTAACCACCAAACGAGAATACAGGTTAGGGAAGAAAGTCCTATATCCAGTATGATAACACCCGTATTTTCTCCGAAAATTTGTGTCAAAGCAGCGTAACCAGGCATTATGTGTGGGTCAGAAATTATACCTGTAGAGAATAGTTCAGCCCCATGCTCACGGTAGTCATCATAGTCGCTAGTCGTGAGCGTGGAGCCTGTAACCCAGACAACGCAGCGCGCAAAGGCGGCTAAAGCGAAAATTGCCGCAGGAGTTGTCCAGTGTTCCTGTCTTAATTCAAGCCACGATTGGTGGTACATCGATTTTTGTTCATGAAAATCATCTTTCATCAAGATGGGCCCTATTTAATCGTTATATGTAAACTAAGCATGGTTGGCTGTCCTGACAACGTGGGAAGTTTTGCCTAGTAGCTGAAAGTAATTTGTGTAGTAGTTTTTTTGTCAAAAAGACTGTTGTTGCTGCTATCAATTAACGTGTCTGTTAGTCTATTAATTCGCTAAACGACAGGATGAACTAACACGATGCCAATAAAGCTGGCGGTTGTAATCCCCTGTTACAGGGTTACTTCGCAAATACTTGGTGTTCTCGCCGACATTGGTGATGAGGTAGAAGTCATTTATGTGGTCGATGATGCGTGCCCTGAAGGCACGGCTGAATTGGTACGTAAAGAATGCAGTGACAAGCGGGTTGAGATTATTGTCCACGAGAAAAATTTGGGTGTTGGTGGTGCAACTATTTCCGGGTATCGACGTGCAATTGAGGATGGTGCGGATATAGTTGTTAAGCTAGATGGTGACGGGCAAATGGATCCAACTAGGATACAACAGTTAATAAGACCAATTCGTGAGGGGCTTGCCGATTATGCCAAAGGTAATCGGTTTTTCGACCTGGAAGAGGTCTTCGCCATGCCAAAACTGCGTTTGTTTGGGAATGCGTCCCTTTCGTTTTTTGCAAAACTCTCAACCGGATATTGGGATGTATTCGATCCAAATAACGGGTTCACAGCAATAAATACTAAGGTATTGGCCAGACTTCCACTTCAGAAAATAAGTAAAGGTTATTTCTTTGAGAGCGATATGATGTTCCGATTAAATTCATACCGCGCGGTAATTACGGATATTCCAATGCCTACAATTTACGGTTCCGAGAAGAGTGGGCTTTTTATACCGAAGGTTGCGCCAGAATTTTTCGTTCGACATTCGTTGAACACCTTAAAACGTATAATTTATAACTACTATCTCCGTGATTTCTCAATAGCCTCTTTGGAATTAATAGTCGGTTTATTATTGCTAATATTCGGAATCAGTATTGGTGCTGAATTCTGGTGGAGTAGTGTTTCGACTGGTGTTTCGTCGACTGCCGGTCAAGTCATGCTTGCTGGACTACCAGTGATTGTAGGAGTATTTTTTCTTCTCTCATTTTTAAATTACGACATCCGTAGTGTGCCCCGTACGCCTTTGCATCGGTTACTTGGGAAATAATCACAACTACGTCATGTTCACTATGTTGATTTATCATTCATAAAAGCAGCTAATTCACGTCTAAGTTGGTCGGGGCGAGCCCGGATAAAGGCTTCAACTTCATCCAACTCGCCTTGCTCTGTCATGCCATGTTTGGCCGCCAGTTTGCGGTAATCAGTAATTGTCTTATCGATCCAATTATTGGTCAACGCGTTATCAAGTAGATTATTCATAAGTATTGAAAAGCGCCTCTGGAATGCCGGGTCATTACTTAGTTTGTGCCACAATAATGGTCTTAAGACCGGTGGCGCCGGAGGGCCATAACCAAGAGTCTTAAAATAATTAGGTAGAGGTTTGCCGAAGCTATCTTCCATATCCCAATTGACAAAGAACCAGCGGTTACTAGTGCCATTTGACCATGAACTGTCATCCTTAACGATACCACCTTGGAAGGCATCACCCACAGCGCAGAAGAGAAAGGCGGCGTATTGACGCATTAAATTTTCTAAATCTATTACTGCCATCGTGTCAGCTACGTTGATAATTTCCTTTCTGTTGAAATGTTCAGTAAGTGTTTGCCATCGGCTTCCATGACCCTCTCGTGTACCTCCTTTCATACGTAAAAAAGTGAAATTTTTATGTCCAAATCTCGCATTTAAGAAATCGATGCCAACATGTTCGATCAGCAACCGTGTGCCTTGCGGCGTACCGTTTAGGTAAAATTCTGCGGGCACTGTATATGGCGCAATACCGCCTATGCGTCGGCTAATACTGAAAGCAATTGCGTTTCGGAAGGCTCCATCCGTCTTATTAATGATAAGCCGCCTAAGTTGTCCAGGCGCTCCAGGAATGATTTTTGACATTGCAATGTCAGGTACACCATACGCGTCACGAAAATAGAGTCGAAAGCTACTATGTGGTGAGTTTACCTTTGCTCCACCGTGGATGCGAATACCCGCGCGCGCGCGCATCAGGAGACGTTGGTTACGGTAGATAGAAATTAACCCCGGCCTCTCCCAAGCCGAGCCTTTTTTGTAGTTGTTTGGAGCTATTCCCAGTGTAGCATCGTTTAGATCATCCTCATCTATTACTAGTGAGACAACAGTTCGACCAGACGATAAGGCTTCACCATTAATTTGGTCTTGGGAGAGAAAGCGCTCGCGAAGTCGGCTGCCGATCCTGCGGCTAAAAAAATTGTTTTTCATCTGCCGTAACGGAACTAATTGCTTAAGCTGTCTCATGTGCGCAAGGTTGCGCGAGAACAATGCCTGATTACTCAGCGATGGAGGTTCACTCATGGTCGTGGTGCCAGCACGATCTGCATCTTGAATTCCGCTGCCTGAACTTAACGCACCAGTTAGTAGGGCAGAGGTGATGACTATAACCGCGAGAACAGGGCGGTTTAAGGTCATGGGGTTGCTTTACTATTAAAGAAAAAATTGTAGTCGCTGAGTGCTGAGTTACTCGCTAATGCTGTATCTACCTCGTTGAGCTCAATTTGACTGATTCGGTCAAAGCTGAATGCAACAGTGGTGGTGTCGCCAGTCCGTGTAATGCTGTGCAGTCTACTACTACGCAGTTTTTCCGTTACCAAAGCCTTCACGCCGTCGCTTTCATAGGCGTAACGGTCGTTGTGGAAACTCACGGAAAGATAGCCATCTGTTAATGTGTCTCTTAATACACGTGGGCCATAACGTAACAATAATAACGCAGCGACCGCGGCTGCAAGGAGGATCATCATGAACTTGAAGTTTGCGGTAGCGGTAGCAACTGATGACGCAATTAGGAGCATCAGAAAGCCAATTTCTTCAGGTTCTTTAATTGGTGTTCGAAAACGCACTATCGAAAGCGCACCAAGTAACCCAAGGGACAAGGGTAAAGAAAATTGGATACTTACAAACAGTGTGGTGATTGCAATGCCGAGTAATGGAAATGATCTGTGAATCTGGCTGCCAGTCGCGCGATTCTGATAGAATATTAGGTATAGCGCTGAGATAAAGAGCGACGCTGCTAGTGAGACAAGTAGCATTGCCAGGAATCCACGTCCGCCGATGACCGCAATCTCTGTCGCTCGAAAACTAATTAGCTGCTCGTTTATGGATGCGATAAGTTCTTGCATGAATAAAACCTGACCTTCAGAAATTCCCTAGAAGTTGAGCGTGCCGCTTATGCATCGATAGCATATCAAGTACTTGGAAAACGAGGCCCTTCGGATACCAAATCGTAATAGTGGCTCAAAACCGTGTGGTAGTTGATCGCTAGTTCCCTTAAATTCAACTACCGGAGTATTAATCGAAGTTAACTGTCCGATTTGTATAACTTGGGGATTTACACGTTTCACACGAATCTGGTCGTCTATGTTAATACGTGTATTACTTCGAAAATCGATAAACCGCCGTCGTCGATAGGTGATCAGCAATGTTGGTAACAATCGACTTGGGACCTTAAATCCACTGGAAAGTAGATTAGATGGAAGACTCAGCAGCTCGGCCGAATTTAGCGGGGCATCTTCCAGCCAATCGATGGAAAGGTCGACTTTGACCCGTTGTTTTTCGCGCTTAGCACCGACCTTACTCTTAAGTTCAGCATAAGCGCTTCCACGTTTGTTACCGACACTAGCGTCGTTACTAGTGTACCACCTGAGTCGCAGTTTAGACTTTATAAAATCACCATTAACCTTTTCACGAAGGTGACGCCAGTCTGTTGTGTCGTAATAGATACTCGAGATGGTGTTGATAGGATATTCCTGGTCAGGACGACTATGAGCTTTAAGCCAAGCGCATATGACCACCTGGTTCTTCGGAGGAAAAATAAACTTGAGTTCGTAATTTGAAATGTCTTCAACCCCAACTATTCAAGTTTGCTAGTGCGTTTGGCTAAGGTGCAAGAATGCCATTGGTTGGGAAGTGGCGCAACGTGTGAAAAAGCTTGTTTTGATTGTATGTTTGTATTTTGTATCAGGGCTCGACAAAAGATTTCTGGTTTGGCGTCGCTACTTTGCAGGCTTTTATACCTTATCAAAGGTGAAGTGGGATGTATGTATCATGCTAATGGCTGACCAGCACGGAGTGAAAATTACTGCAAATTGCCCGAAGGCCGTTAACCTATTTAACGAGGCAATTAGCGAATACCTGCGTATGGGCAAGCGAACTCTTGCCTATTTGAATGACGCGCTAGAGGCTGATTCTGAGCTAATTATGGCTCATTGCGCAAAGGGTTATTTTCAAGCCTTTAATACGAGGTGGGGAATATCAAGTGGTATGCATGCAAGCCTCGAAGAAGCTGAGCTCGGGCTAAAAACACAAGGTGGAACCGAGAGTGAAAAACGACATACTTTGGCGCTCCGCGCGCTTGCAGATGGCAATCTTCTTGAGACTGTTAGGGTTTGGGAAGAAATATTGCTTGAGCAGCCTCGCGATGCTCTAGCTTTGAGGCTGGCCCATTCCTATTACTTTATCCTCGGTGACCAACTAAACCTAAGAGACTCTATGGCGCGCGCTATGCATGCCTGGAACGAGAGCATACCTAACTATGGATATATACTTGGCACATATGCTTTCGGTCTCCAGGAGAACGGTGATTATCGTGCCGGCGAAGCGACAGCCAAACGGTCGGTGGAGTTAAACGCTGACGATCTTTATGGCGCACACGCTTTAACCCATGTTCATGAAATGGAGACATGCTATCGTGAGGGCAAGGAGTGGATTTTAGAATGTGAACGCAATTGGCAGCACTGCACCAGCTTTCGCAATCACGAATGGTGGCACTACACTCTTTTTTGCATAGAGCTTGAACAATATGACGAATGCCTTGGCTATCTCGATAGCCATGTGATTGTTGAGGGTTCAGAGGAATTTCGTGACACATCAAGTGTTTGCTCAGTTCTGTGGCGTCTTCAAGATTTAGGTATCGAAATCGGTGATCGTTGGGAGTCTCTCGCTGACATAGCGGAGCGTCATATCGATGACCATATTCTCGCTTACGCGGACGTCTTTTCAACAATGGCACTAGCAGCTGGCGGGCGGAAGGAGGCGGCAGCACGCATGCTAGAATCAATGAACAGTGTCAAGATTAATGACGAAGTGACAATGACACGAGTAATTCATAATATTGGCCTACCGCTTGCAGAAGGCCTCTTGGCGTATTGTAACGGCGACTACGGCCGGGTTGTCGATCTGTTTATGCCAATCCGCTATGATTTTCAGCGTATTGGTTACAGTCACGTGCAACGGGATGTATTTGTACTGACACTATTGCAGGCGGCCATAAAGAGTAACCGTCACGAGCTTGCGCGCGCACTTCTTTCGGAGCGTACGTTGCTTAAACCCAAAAGCACAATTAGTTGGAAATTGTACGCTCGGGCACTTGATAAGATCGACGATAAGACTGGAGCGGAACGAGCGCGCGCTCATGTCCAATCTCTGCTTGCTACATAACGGAAATGCAAGATGAGTTTAATAAAATATTTTGAGTTTGGTAACTTATAAACGTTGCATGTCGGCTAGGCAGTTGTCGACTATGATACTAATCTCAGGGTAATCGATGAATCAAAAAATATAGTAGATTGTTCTGTGGTTTCAAATTGGAACTAATGTTGGAGAAAACAGCTACATTTCACTTGTTAGCTCATAATTCCCGTTGATTCTGATTCTGGCGAAGTGCTTGCAAATTACGGCGATTTCTTTTGTTCTCTGATAGCCTCACCAAATGCACTAAACAGCGCTTGATTTATTGGATTGGTCTGTGGATCGTATTCTGCATGCCACTGTACGCCCAGTGCAAAGCCTGATGCATCAGCGATTCGGATAGCTTCTATGGTCCCGTCCTCCGCTACACCTTCGACTACAACACGGTCCCCAGGCTCCAGAATACACTGACCATGTAGGGAGTTAACGCGGATAGTCTCTCTTTTGAAAAGCCGTGCAAAAACCCCATCAGGAACTAGCCTGACTTCATGGCGGTCCGCAAATACGACTTTCGGGTCGGGATGAATTTCACCGTTTTCCAATCGCGGTGCCCTATGATTCATACGGCCTGGCAGTTCCCGGATTTCTGGGTGTAAATTACTCCCAAAAGCGACACCCATTTCCTGAATTCCACGACAGAGACCTAATATAGGTATGCCCCTTTCAACGCAGGCCTTAACCAACCGTAATGCCACAACGTCCCTATCCCGATCATAAGGTTCATGGCTTGGGTGGGGCTTAGTATTGAAATATGTTGGATGAATATTGGCTCGACCACCTGTCAGCAAAATGCCATCCACGATGTTGAGCAATGAATTTATATCGGTAATTTCTGGTATGCCGGCAAAGATTAGAGGTAATGCATCAGCGATGTCGGCTACTGCACGAAGGTTCTTTTCCCCGACTCGCTGCGAGGCAGAGCCATTATTAAATTGATATCTGGAACCGATAATGCCAACTAGTGGTTTTGACTCCAATTGCTTTGCGTCCCTCTGCGCGACATCGGTAGGTATGAATTATATAACTCTGTGTAACCGTCTGTTACAAACAGCCTAATCCTTCATTGTAGGTCAATCGTCGAGTCGCAGCTAGGTACTGTCGTTTACCTATCACTGCTTACAGATAGTACACGTATAATTAGTCATACTTTCAATTGTTTTAAACTTGTACAAAATTGACTTTACGGACCTTTCAAAAATTATCAAAAGAATTAGTTAAGTTATAAAAATATATTATTTTTTTAAAACGCACACAGCTAGTGTATCGTTTGGTTGGGTGAGGCTATCGATCAATTTGACTGCCAAAGTTGTTTAAAAATTTTAACAAAGTAAAATATTTCGAAATGGGAGTAAGAAGTTTCATAATCATTTGTGTTATCCTAATTCCCGGGGAATATCGATCATGAACGTTGAATTCAGACCACTTTGCGATGCATTGGGAGCGGAAGTCATAGGTATCGATGTGACGGACGATCTTCCAGAGCAAACGATCGCAGATATTAGGGCAGGTTGGCTAGAATTTAATATTTTACTCTTTCGCAACCAAGAAATGACAATGGATCAGCAAAGGGCTTTTACAGAAAGGTTTGGTGTTCTTAAATGCAGTCCCATTTCCCGTACCCGATGGCCCGATCACCCTGATGTAATCGTATTTTCAAACATCATCGAGAACGGTGAGTATATAGGTAGTCCCCCTTCAGATGTTGGCGAAGGCTGGCATAGCGATTTTTTCTTTTTGGAGGAACCAGCTGGAGGTTCTTTCTTCTATGCTAAAGAAGTGCCTACGAACTGTGGTGAAACATGGTTTGCCAACATGACTAGAGCGTATGAAGCTCTGCCAGATGATAAGAAAAACTCACTTGTAGAACGCAGGTGCACATACAGTCAGATCAAGACGCTACAATTACTCAATCCAGATCGTCCTCCGCTGACTGATAAGGCGAAAAGTGAACTGCCTGACGTTAGCCACCCTATGGTTCGTATTCATCCAGAGACTGGAAGGTCGGCGTTGTTCGTTGGCCTACGTGGCACACCCGCATGTACCGTTGATGGAATGAAAGAGGACGAAGGTATCAATTTTTTGGAGGGGCTGCGCACGTTTGCAACAAAATCTCAATTCACCTATGAACACAAGTGGCTCCCGGGCGATGCAATTTTGTGGGATAATCGCTGTACAATGCATCGTGCAACGGTGTTCCCCGATGATATGGGGCGAAGACTCTGCTACCGTACTACTACTGAAGGCGGGGTAGTATTTTGAGTCACCACCACCCATTATTTGAGGAGAATATTTAACTCGCAGATATTCCCGTCAAACTAACATTTGCCATCAGATTAATGAAGTTGATCAAGTAATAGGTAGAAATTGTATGGATAGAAAAATTGAAATGGCTATAGCCTGGGACTGTCAAAAGGTCTGGCGGCAATACTATCATTATGTAGATCATCACGAATACGAAAAAGCAGTAGAGCTATTTACCGTGGACGTTACTTGGAGAGTTGAACGACTTGATCTACAAGGGCGCGCTGAGATACTGGAAGCGCTGTATGGTGGTCTTGGTAACGACACAATCCGTCATGTTGTTTCAAACACGGTTGTAAATGTGATTGACGAGGACCATGCGGAATTGAGTGAATACCACACGATCTATTACTCACGTGAAGGTAAAAGAGAGAATATGGACGGTCCGCTGCGGTTTAAAGGCCCTCATAGGCTCGGTGATAGCTTTGCAAAATTTAAGCGGGTAGATGATGAATGGCAGATAGCTGCTAGAGAGCAGACTCAGACTATTTTTCAGCGACATAACGAACCCATGGCACTGTCAGAATGGGCAAAAAAGGAGAAAAAAGTTACACCTACCTAATGATGGTTCTTAGACTTTGATTCCTTTGGATTATATTACGAGTCATATGAATCAAAATAATTCCCTTAAGCTTACCATTCGTGCCTAGAATTGAGTTAGGCGGTCAATCTGAGATAGTACCCCTGTGCTTAATATGAAGGACTCGGCCTCTAAATTTTCATGCAAATGCGACATTCGTCGTGTTCCTGGAATTGGAATGATGTCTGGACCCTGATGGAGTAACCAGGAAAGCGCAAGTTGCGCCGGTGATAAACCTATTTCGTCTGCCAAGTTTAATACTGGAGCCAATCGGCTCCTGTTAGTCACCAGGTTTTTACCCATAAACTGTGGCATGTTTTGTCGAATATCGCCAGTTATAGGTTCTTTTTGTGCACCAGCAAGAAATCCTCTTCCCAACGGTGACCAGGCAACCAGAGAAATACCTAATGCGCGCAATGTAGGCAGTAACTCTCTCTCAACTTCCCTGTGCCAGAGAGAATATTCGTATTGGACTGCCGAAATTGGATGTACACAATTTGCACGTCGTGTCTGATCAGCATTTACGTTACTCAGCCCTAAATGTGTAACCTTGCCGGCTTCAACTGTATCGGCCATGGCACTGACGGTGTCTTCTATCGGAATTTCAGGGTCAGGAAAGTGAAGGTACAGTAAGTCGATCTTTTCAATCCCTAATCTGAAGAGACTGCCATCGATTGCCCTTGAAACGTAGTCTGGGGTTCCATTGATCATAAATGAAAGGCCCCAATTTGTTCGGGCAATTGTACCTGTTTCGTTTTTGTTGAATACGATGCCAAATTTTGTGGCAACAAATACCTTGCTTTTATGTTGTGCGATTGCCTGACCAACCAGCTCTTCGTTATGACCATTCCCATAAGTGTCTGCAGTATCAATCATCATGCCAAGGTTCATTGCCTCTACAATTGTTGTGATGCCTTGTTTATCATTTGATCGGCCATAAAATCCTTCTAGGACCATTGCGCCGTAACCGAGCGCTGCTATCGATGGGCCGTTAATCCCCAAGTTACGATTTCCCATGGCGGCCTTTCGTGGCTTGTGAAAAATTTTGTACCCAATTTATACGGATATAGTCTGGACATTTGATCTAAGTGATCGTCAATGCTGATGTAAATATATTTTCCACAGCTGGGATATTAGAGCCAATAGAGAATTAATGTTTACGTACGTTACCGAAAGCCGCCGCGGCTATCCATTATTCATCAAATTCTTCAAGTCAACGGTCATCATTCAAGCAGCTGAGAAACTTACAGGCCTGTAGCTGCATCTGTCGTAAGGGCTTCTACACTTTCATGTTCAGTAACATCCGTCAGATTGTGGAAAGGTTAGTTGGTCGACTCCTTGACACAAATTTTATTATGATTGGGTAGAATCTTTAGAAATAGAATTTAATTTTTTATGGTCTAATAAATTTTGTGATTGTCGACTAATGAAGTAACAACAAGTAGTGAAAATATTTAACTGTTTTATATTTTTTGTATTGGGGTTGTCATGAAATCCGAAAATACCAATGGAGTGGAAAAGTTATTGGAGGCGCTATCTGAGATAAAGAAACTCGATGAGAGTAAGGCTTGCTCTTTGCCAGCTGAATTCTACTCGTCTGAAAAATTTCTCGAACTTGAGAAAGAAGAAATTTTCCGAAAAGAATGGATATGTCTGGGGCGAGATACTGAGGTTCCCAAATGTGGTGACTACTTCGCAACACAGCTCTTGGACGAACCGCTAATCGTCGCGCGTGGCGAAGACAATAAGGTACGGGTACTTTCGAACGTATGCCGTCACCGCTCTTCGGTTATTGTTGAAGGAAAAGGCAACGCTAAACATTTTGTTTGCCCCTATCACGCCTGGACTTATGCGAACGATGGCAAACTTCTCCGTGCACCTTACATGGATCAAGTCGAGGGGTTTAAAATTAGTGGATGTCGGCTACCGGAATTATCGTCAGAAATATGGCGTGGATTTATTTATGTGAATTTGGACGGGGAAGCAAAGCCACTTGCACCAAGACTACAGGGTGCTGAACCCTACTTACAGAATCATCATCCCGAGGATATGTTAGTCAATGTAGTTTTGGATGAAATCTGGTCCACAAACTGGAAATGTTTAGCCGAAAATTACTTAGAAGGTTATCACTTGAGCACGGTTCATCAAAAAACCCTTCACAACAGGACGCCGACACGGTTATGCGAGAAAATCCCACCAGGGGAAGGATATACTGGATACAAGTCTTACTATACTACCGCGTATTCTAAGCAACAGAATATTTACCATCCTGATACAACAGATGATGAAAAACGGCACAGTCTTTTTCTCTGGGTGTTTCCCTCACATCTTCTGAGTATAACCGCTAACGGTTCGACTTCATTATGTCTCCAGCCCCTCGGTGTAGGTCGAGTGGCTAATCGTTGCATCCTTTCTTCTCATGAAGCAAAAACTTCATGGTCATCGGGAATACGGCTAAAAGAAAGAGACAAGATTATGGATGAAGATCGCGCTCAACTTGATTTGGTTAGGCGTGGGTTGAGGTCGCGTTACGTAGAACCTAACAGGCTGGGACCACCGGATCTTGAGGGTACCGTTTGGGATATGTTCCAGTATATGGCTGGGATGTTGACGCCTAGTGAAGCGGGTAGAGCTAGGCATGAACGTGGACTCTAAAATTTTGCACATTATCTTTTCAATTAGTGTAGTAAATTTTCTCGGTTAGTATTTATCGAGCAAATAGGTATACGGTCACACTTGTTCTATATTTGTTCTTAGTCTATCTTCTGTATAATGAGCAAGTTTCGAGACGATCTTATTGAGTGGGTTCGGTTCTATAGCCGAAGATATCGGCGACTACTGGGTAAGGAATCAAGCAAAGAAGACGCGAGAAAATTTGCCCAAGGACTGGTTAAGCATATTGAGAAGGGACGGGTGAAAATTGTAGAGGGGGAATCGACGCCGCCACCGAGTGTGCCCTAGCCGCAGTCAATTCATGCTAAAAAAATAGAAAAAAACTTAGGATAGGGGCAGACTCACCTTTGGTGGAACCTTTATCGATTTTTCCGCATGGCGTTTATTATTTTATACGGTTTTGTTTTCCATAAGAATAGCCCGGGAGGTTGCGTGCTCCTGGGCATCAAAACTATGTGTACTAAATTGATGTGGATTACTTGAAGAAGATACTGTTGAATTCTTCATTCCACTTTTTAACATCGTAGTGTGAATAATCGACAAAGTAGCCATTCGCTAATTCAGCGGGGTCCAGAATCAATACTGGATTTCCTCCCTAGTATTACTAAACTCAACCATGGTCGTACCATTTATCTATATCGCTGAGTAGTCACGCAGTTTCGGAAGCTACATTTCTCAGTAGGGCACACCACCTTCAAGAGTTACCCGATAGCACAGTCTTCGGCCGTTAGAGTCGGGAAAGATTGAACCCCTGTGTAACATACAGCGGTTATCCCAGAGGATAGAATCACCCTGTTGCCATTGATGCTTGTACGTAAACTTTGGTTGCGTCGCGAACGATTTTAGCTCTTCTATAAATTTGACACCTTCTTCTTTAGACATGCCGTGAACCGAAGCCTCACGGGTGTCGAGAATGCCGACAAATAACGCCTTTCGGCCGGTTTCCGGATGCGTACGTACGAAAGGATGACTTACGTCAGGAAGATTACGTTTTTGTTCTTCTGTCATGGGTTTATCCGGTACATGGCGCTCAAATGTCGATACATGGCTATACTCCCAACGCAAGTTTTCCAGCTTTGCCTTGGTGTCATCTGATAGTGCGTCATATGCCATATTCAGGTTGGCGTACCACGTATCATCGCCGCCCTTCTCCGGAACTTCCTTCGCATAAAATAACGAACCACCAGCGGGTTCCTTCAGGAAGGAGAAATCACTATGCCACGCATCTCCCATGGCTCGATCCGGTCGTCCACCAATATCTTTTCCGTCTACCTTAATGTTCGAAAAACAAATTACTTCTGGATGTTCCGGGTTCTGTGGTGCACGAGACTGTGGACTGGACTTAAACGTACCAAATCGTTGAGCGAATGCTGACTGGTGTTCTATTGTTAATTCTTGACCACGGAACAAAAGAATACCGTACTGCAACCACCCTTCACGTATTTTCCTAATCGTTTCGTCGGAATGGTCTGCGGCAAGATTTATGTCGAGAACTTCAGCTCCGAGAGCGTCGTTAAGTGGTCTGAATTTAATCATCATGAAGTCAAGCTCCACTCTATGGACACAAAATCAAGGTATCTTAAGCCAAACATTAAGAATTGGCATGATTGTGCTCGAATCTCTGTCAACTGGCAACCTATCCACTTATTAGAGTCTTAATCCGGCGTAAAAATCTCGTTTAAGACGGAAATCTGTTTTGGATCAGTTGAACCTTTTCCAGTAAATCCCATTTCGCGAGCCAGTATCGCTTCATGTTTCATGCCCTCTGGGTCTCCAGTACCTGAAAAAGGGGTATCAATGACATTTATTCCGGCCGAAGCCGCTGCGTGAACCAGGCGGGATCGGGCATAGAGTAGCGGTTTCCATGCATTTTTACACCGCAACTCAGCTGACATATCATGGCCGCCAAAGAAAAGTCCTTCTATCCTGGGGCTACAACGGCCAATATCGTGGGCCGCTTCCAAACCTTCGTTTGTCTCGATTATCACGTACAGACGACAGGTATGGCCGCGCTTGGTCAATAACTTATCAAGCCAAAGAACCTCTTCGGGTGTTCCCACTTTTGGAAGCATAAGGGCTGGCGGAGGTGTATCCGTAGCGAGTACGGCCTGTACGTCGGCCAAGCCGATCGCCCCTTGCAGGCTATTAATGCGCACGTATCTTGCAATGCCGTCATTGGCTCCGTTGTTGCCATGAGACTTTTTAAATAGCTCCATCACATTTTTTCGAGCGGTATCTTTGTCACTTGGTGCAATCCTTCCTTCAAGGTCTACTCCAATCATGTCCGCACCACTTTCCAGCGCCTTAGGAAACAACTCAGGTTTCATTCCTGAAACGGAGAAATAACTCCTGCGATTTCCTTGTGGAAGTCCTTTGGATTGGGTCATTACCATTGCCTTGGATTGGGATTCTATCTCAATGTTTAGGTTGCTACATAACTGAAGCTATTGCAAATAGTTCATTTAATTTTACAAAATTGAAATCTAGGTTAAGGGTGTGTTCGTAATCTGCAATTAGTTATCTTGTGAATGGCTACAATTCCTTTTTTTACTTTATTATTCAGTCAGTGATCGTTGTATCTAATAATACTCAATATTAATATAGATGGCGAAGGTGTCTAGGGTTCATATCCTAAGAGTTCACAGGTTATTTGATAATCTGAGTTTGCGAGGAGTTGCGTGATTTTATCCTTTGGAAATTGGCGGCGTGGAAGAACCTTAATTTGGCCGGTTCCACCACGTGATCCGTTAACATTTCCAGTAATTTTTTCGTATCGGTTCCAATTCAGTGTGTAATTGTGATCAAAATTTATGCCTAACATTAGACAGGATTTATGTAGTACTTTTTCATGATTTCGTGCGAAGTCTTCGTAGCGGATAAACCCAATCTTTGAGGCGTATTCGGCAAATAATCTCATACTTCGCAGAAGCAGACCAAATTCAAATTTTCCGTATTTGGCCCAAATCTGCAGTCGAATAATACTAAGACATTGATCCATTGGATGTCTTACCAAACACACTTGATTTGTATCATAAGTATTTTGTAAGGAATCTATTAAACTGAGTCTGTTTGTTTGAGTACTTAAATAGGGAAGCGCAACGAAATCTAAATGATTCCAGTCCCGAATCACGAGCTGATTTCCGGATTCTATACAACGTTCGTAAATCAGTTCAATACACTTTTCAAATTCTAAGTTTGGTTCAGATTGAAGCTTCGCTATGTCATTATCGTTCAGAAGGCCAAACCACTCGTTTGCCTGAGCTAGGGGATGGACCACCCAGCCCCTTGGATTAATTTCACTCAGAAGAACTACACCTTCCATTGCCCCGATGCATTTACAGAAAACTGTACCACCGGTTCGCGCGAGACTATGTATTACGCCTATTTCTCTACTTTCTTTCAAAAGACACCAACATGAATGGTAAGGCTATTGGATTTTTAACTAGATTCTTCGTCGGAGAAATTTGGCACAAATTTGTAAGAATTAGGAGTCCAGTCGACTAATGAAAATTTCTAGTATGTCATCACCCATGTTTAAATTTATTACTTTCATCAAGTTGTGTTCCTATAAGTCATACATTTACGAAATCCGCTACCGTGATTGTTAAGTAGCTAACATGATGAATGAATGCGTAAATAGCGTTGGTAGGTTTTTACACATATTTGAATAGGTTATGTTTTGTTTGATTTATCCTCCTCCTAATACTTCTAGCCCAGTGTGCGTTGAGCAACGATTTTCAAATTAGAGAGTTGTTTCCTAATTGGTGGCTGCGAGGGTACACAAATAATTAACGACTTTTGAGTTTAAAGTGGTCCATATCTCCACTAGGAACTAAGCCTCATGCCAAATAACCAGAAGTTTATATATAAGCCTCTTTCTCTTCCCGACAGGCACGAAATGACCGACTCCGAAATGGCCATGTCTGCGCAATCATTCCTCGACTATATGCTTAAGAGGCATAGCGTACGCGATTTCGATGAACGGCGGGTACCACGCGAAATTATTGAGGACTGTGTGCGTACTGCTGGCAGTGCACCAAGCGGGGCTAACCACCAGCCCTGGCATTTTGTTGCTGTTGCCGACCAGGAAAAAAAACACCTCATCCGTTCGGCTGCTGAAGAGGAGGAGAAACGCTTCTATGATGGTGCAGCTGGCGAAGAGTGGTTAAGGGCATTAGAACCAATCGGCACTGGTGCGGAAAAACCGCATCTTGAGATCGCGCCATGGCTAATTGTGGTATTTGCTCAGCGCTTCGGACAGTTAATAGATGGTACTAAATTTAAAAATTACTACGTCCCAGAAAGTGTTGGTATTGCGACAGGTTTCCTACTTGCTGCTCTGCACCACGCTGGTTTGAGTACCCTGACGCATACTCCAAATCCGATGCGATTCCTGAATAAGTTGTTGAACAGGCCTTATTCAGAAAAACCGTCGATGATAGTCGCCGTTGGCCATCCTTCAGAGGATGCCACAGTGCCAGCCGCTGCAAAGCAAAAGAAACCATTAGAAGAAATTCTAACTGTATATGATTAAGCTATACCAATACCTGTATGTAGTTTTAAGACGTACACGTGAAAATTAGGAGGTTGCGTTCATACTGGAAAGAAATGAGGCCTTTATTCTGGTGAGATTTCTTTAAGTTAAGAAATGTAATTCCTATATTTCACTGATCTCATTAATTACTGCCTCAACGTGACCGTTAACTTTCACATTCCGCCAAATTTTTTGAATTTTACCTTCTTGATTTATAAGAAAAGTAGAACGTTCTATGCCCATATACGTCTTTCCATAATTTTTTTTCTCTTTCCAAACACCATAGGATTCACAAATTGTTCCAGATTCATCGGAAATTAGAGGAAATGATAAATTGTACTTCTGTTTGAATTTTTTATGGCTAGCAATACTATCTCTTGATACACCAATTATGGCGGTATCTTTCTGTAAAAGTTCTTGATAGTTTTCGCTAAATTCGCAGGATTCCTTGGTGCATCCGGGGGTGTCATCTTTAGGGTAGAAATAAAGGATAACATTGCGGCCATGTAAGGATGATAGCTTTATACTCTTTCCACTTTCATAAATGCCGTCAAACTCTGGTGCTTTTGATCCTTCTTTAAGATCCTTACTCATAATCCTCTCCGTTTATTTTAGGTCTTTATAATTCAGTTTGCTCTATCACCGTTCTGGAAACGTAATTTGTATCAACGGTTCCTATAATGGTGATGATAAATTTGGTTGTTCCTATCTTTATCCATTATAGGACGTTTTACCCGTCCTGGTAAAACTCTGGCACTAATTATGAAAATTGGGGGTCATGTACTATTTAAACCATCAAAATTTTAGTTAGCCAATCGAATTGTGTGTTAACAAAAATTAATAAGGGACTGAACCATGTTTGGCTCAGCCCCTTTCTTTTGTTGGCTCCCCGGGACGGACTCGAACCGCCGACAAGGTGGTTAACAGCCACCTGCTCTACCAACTGAGCTACCGGGGATCAAAGCAGTGCAAATTTGGTATTATATCTTCCGACGTGCTCCATCACAGCATTCTAGTATATTACGAGGACCCAATCATCAAGAAGCGTAACCTTCGTATGTTTATGGGGTCGGCAAAAATCTGGCCAATCAATACATTAATTAAAATGGAGGTCCGGGCCGGAATCGAACCGGCGTACAAGGCTTTGCAGGCCTCTGCATAACCACTCTGCCACCGGACCATTGAACTTAGATATATCAATCCCACGAGTGCACTTCGTTGCGTGATATACGTGTGCGATAGTTAGGGGTCAAGCCGGATGGGATAGACTCTTTTCAACATAACTTAAGTTATACCTCCATTGTCACGTGTTGGCAGAGGGATATATAAACCAGACAAAATTTTTGTGCTGCTATAGCATCTGTATATCGCGTGAATAGTGACAAGAGGTGTCAGATTATGGATTTCGCCATAGCGCGTCGTAATATGGTCGAGTGCCAGTTGCTTACAAACCGTGTAACCTCACCTCAAATCCTTGCGGCTATGGGGGAAGTCCCCCGTGAGAACTTCGTTCCTAAGCAGTGGCAAGCGGTGGCTTATGTGGACGAGGATATTCCAATTAGTGAAGGCCGTAAAATCATGGAACCCATGGTTCTCGGGCGGATGCTAGAGGCCGTGGTAATACAAAATAGTGATGTGGCACTTGTAGTGGGATGCGGCACAGGATATGCGGCAGCAGTAATCGCTAGGATGGCATCCACTGTATTCGCGCTTGAACACGATCGAGTGTTATCTGCTAAGGCAATGACTGAGCTGACTAACCTTGCGCTGGATAATGCGGTGGTTATCGAGGGAAATATAGAGGGAGGGTATCCTGATCAAGGTCCCTATGACGTAATTTTTTTAGATGGTTCTGTTACGAAGGTACCTGTGGCGATAATTGATCAGCTTGGCGAGGGGGGGCGGCTAGTTACAGTTATTGGTACTGGTGATCGGATAGGAAGCGCGGTTTTAATGCATCGACGGGACAATGTAGTGTCAGAAAGAAGGTTGTTTGATGCCTCGGTAAGTGCACTTCCTGGGTTCGAGTCAAAAAGAGGTTTTGTTTTTTAATGTTTCAAGCCCGTGGTATGTTAATTAAGTGAAGACTTCCATTATGACTTCTAATATTCAGGAGTGATCATTGATCGGAAATGGTTTGAAAATTGTAAGACCTGATATGTTGGACTTCGCAGTTGTCAACATCTTGGTACTACTAGTTATGGGAGTCGATTTCGCCCGTAGTGAAAGTCTAATTGAGGCTATGACTGCTGCTTATAAACATAACCCTACTCTTCAGGGACAACGTGCCCAGTTACGTTCGGTCGACGAAGGTGTTGCGCAAGCACTGTCTGACTGGCGACCAAAAATTGAACTTACGGAAAGTGGTGGCAGGATCAGGCAACGTACAAACTCAAGTATACCAAGGGAGTCGCGGACACCCTATTCCAGTACATTGAGTTTAACCCAATCTATTTATGAAGGTGGTAGCAAGGTTGCTGCGAGCCGTCAGGCGGAAAGTGAGGTGATCGCGGCGAGGGCGCGACTTATATCGGTAGAACAGCAGATTCTTTTAGAAACGGTAACGGCGTATATGAACGTGGTTCGCGATGAAGCAATTCGGAAATTTAATGTTAACAACGAAAAGGTATTGTCTCGACAGCTGGAGGCAACACGTGACCGTTTTGCTGTTGGCGAACTCACACGTACTGATGTGGCCCAGGCGGAGTCCAGAGTAGCAGGTGCTATTGCGGACCGTCGTCAGGCCGAAGGCAATCTCCAGGTTAGCCGTTCCAGTTATAACCAGGTTATAGGATCAATGCCCGATTCACTGATTAGTCCTCGTCTGCCGGAGGTCTCAGTTAAGGATGGTGTGCAAGCAGCAAAGTTGGCGGAACGTGATAACCCTAACGTGAAAGCTGCTATTTATGATGAAGCGGCAGCAGAAAGTAGAGTCCGCGTTATTTTAGGTGAATTGTTACCAATAGTAGATCTGACGGCTAATGCTTCACGTAGCCGCAATCAGACAATTGACGATCGCACTAATAACAGTCTCTCGGTTACAGCAGCGTTAACGATCCCTCTATACCAGTCCGGATCGGTTTCCGCACGAGTTCGACAGGCTAAGCAAGTGGCAAGTCTTTACAGAAGGAAGATAGACGAGGCGAGACGATTAGCGATACGAGATGCTACTAGTGCATGGGAAACGCTGATCGCTACGGAGGCACGTATCACGGCATTGGAATCACAAGTTGAGACTGCTCGTATTGCTCTTGATGGTGTGTTGCAGGAAGCTACGGTCGGATCGCGTACCGTGCTCGATGTCCTAGATGCCGAGCAGGAGTTGCTTAACGCACAGGTCGGACTCGTTGGCGCACAACGTGACGAAGTTGTAGCACATTTTGAACTGTTGGCAGCAGTTGGAGGGTTGACGGCACAAAAGCTTTCGCTTCCAATCGAGCCTTATAATGAAAAAGAGTATTATAATAGAATACGAAATAAATGGTGGGGAGTAGATACTGGGACTAGTGAATAATGGGAGCATATTTTACTAACTTGGGTGGACTTACCTCCGGAATGTCTTATCCAACAAGAAGATTGGTTGTAGTATGAACGACAATTGCGGCGAAAAAGAACCGTCGATGGAAGAAATTCTTTCGTCCATTCGAAAGATTATTTCAGAAGATACAAATGATAGGGGCGCAGTAGAAGATTCTATAACGGAGCCTCTCGAACTTTCGGATGAAGTGGAATACGAAGAGAAAGGCAAACACAAATTGGTTGACAATTCTGAGGAAGAGCCACTTGAACTCAAGGATGAGATTATAGATTTTTCGTCGGAATCGGGATCTGTTGCGTTGCCACCAGTGGGGCTTGAGCTCTCTGAGGAGCAAGTGGTTCCAGGTACAAATAATCTCTTATCTCCCGAGGTTGAGGCCGCGAGTAAGGCGGCCCTATCTCAGCTTTCACAAAGTCTGTCGGGACACGATGTTCCATTGGGACGAGCAGATCAAACGCTTGAACAAATGGTGAAAGAGTTAGTACGACCAATGTTGCGGGAATGGCTTGAAGATAACTTACCGACGGTGGTCGAAGATTTAGTGAGGCGCGAAATTAAGAGAATTGTGAAGGTGGCACAAGCACCTGATTAAAAGTGTCAAAATAGGTCGTAGTCAGCAGATTGAGTACGAGGTACGGCCGAGGATAACCCCAGATTTATGAAGGTGGTTCAGCTATGCTGGACAAGACGTACCGGCCGAGTGAGGTCGAAGCAAGACAATATGCGAGATGGGAAGAATCTGGCGCTTTTGAGGCCGGCCACCCCAGTTGCAATGGTAAGCCTTATACGATTGTAATTCCACCACCTAATGTGACCGGTAGTCTGCACATGGGGCATGCTCTGGACTATACGCTTCAGGATATTTTGATCCGACGAGAGCGTATGCGTGGACGAGACGCTCTCTGGCAGCCAGGCACTGACCATGCTGGTATTGCGACACAAATGGTTGTTGAACGCGAGTTGGAAGCAGCTGGAACCTCACGCTTGGATGTAGGGCGTGAGACTTTTCTAAAAAAGGTATGGGAATGGAAGTCTAAATCTGGCGGGATAATTACACAACAGTTGCGACGCCTTGGGAGCTCGTGTGATTGGTCACGAGAACGTTTTACAATGGATGCCGGCTTAAGTCGTGCCGTAACCAAAGTATTTGTTGAGTTATATAAGCAAGGCTTGATTTATAAAGACAAGAGGTTGGTAAATTGGGATCCTAAACTACAAACTGCAATTTCTGACCTTGAGGTCATTCAAACAGAGGTAGAGGGAAACATTTGGTATTTTAAGTATCCACTTGAGAATACCAAGAATAAATTCTTAATTGTTGCGACGACCAGACCAGAAACTATGCTTGGAGACACGGCAATAGCGGTTCATCCCGAGGATGATCGATATAGTGACCTTGTGGGTAAGTATTGCATCTTGCCACTCGTAAAACGTCGTATACCAATAATTGCAGACGATTACGCCGATCCAGAACAGGGCTCCGGTGCAGTTAAAATTACGCCAGCTCACGATTTTAATGACTTTGAAGTAGGCCAAAGGCACGAACTTGAAATGATTAACATTTTTGATGAGTCAGCTCAGCTGAACGATCAAGTGCCAGATGCCTACCGTGGTTTAGACCGGTTTATAGCGCGTGAACGAGTGGTAGCGGACCTCGAGGCACTAGGGTTAGTCGACCAGATCAAAGAGTATACCCACACTGTTCCTTATGGTGACAGAGGTGGTGTACCGATTGAGCCGTTATTGACGGACCAGTGGTATGCTGATGCAGTAAAACTTGCCAAACCGGCTATAGATGCAGTCAAAGACGGCCGTACTCGCTTTGTGCCGGAACATTGGGAAAAAACATATTTCGAGTGGATGAATAATATTCGACCCTGGTGTATTTCACGGCAGTTGTGGTGGGGGCATCAGATCCCAGCATGGTATGGGCCAGATGGGACTGTTTTTGTCGAGGAAACTGAAGAGGCTTCTTTTGAATCAGCAATGACTCATTATGGAAAATCGGTTTCTTTAACCCGCGACGAGGATGTACTTGACACATGGTTCTCATCGGCATTGTGGCCATTTTCGACTCTTGGTTGGCCTGAGGATACCAACGATGTCAAACGGTATTACCCGACTGATGTTTTAGTTACTGGTTTCGACATTATCTTTTTCTGGGTTGCACGAATGATGATGATGGGACTCCACTTTATGGGCGATGTCCCTTTCCATACGGTGTACATCCACGCGCTGATACGTGATGCCAAGGGTCAAAAAATGTCAAAATCAAAAGGTAACGTTATCGACCCTCTTGAATTGATTGATGAATATGGCTGTGACGCGCTGCGATTCACACTTGCCTCACTTGCCGCACCTGGCCGCGATATAAAGCTTTCCAGTGAACGCGTAGCCGGCGGACGTAACTTTGCGACGAAACTCTGGAATGCAGCGCGTTTTTGTCAATTGAATGATTGTATCGAGGAGCCTAATTTTGAACCGGCTTCGGTGGTGCAAACCATTAACCGCTGGATAATAGGTGAACTTGTTGGCTGTACTGCAAGAATTTCTCGTGGGCTAGACGACTACCAGTTTAATGAAGCGGCTAACGCGCTCTATCAGTTCGTCTGGGGCACTTATTGTGATTGGTACCTAGAGTTTGCGAAACCACTTCTTTATGGCGAAGATAATCCTAAAAAATTTGAAACTAAGGCTACGGCAGCATTTGTGCTGGATCAGATATTAAAACTATTACATCCCTTCATGCCGTTTATTAGCGAAGAGTTGTGGGGGCAGGTGGCGAGCGAGGGAGGAACTCGTAGAACGGCGCTTATCAAAGCTAAGTGGCCGGAATTAAATGAAGAATTAATTGATGAAGAGACAACAGCAGAAATGGAGTGGGTAGTTAATCTAATACAGAGTATCAGATCTGTTCGTGCAGAAATGAACGTACCATCAGCAGCGAAGATACCATTGTATCTGCTCGGTGCTACACCAAAAAATCAAAACCGATTTCTGATACACCAAAATTTGATCATGCAGCTCGCGAGGCTTGAGTCGACACACATAGAATCTACAGACGTTGTACCCCAAGGTTCCGTGCAGATTGTTCACGAGGAGTCAATCGTTGCGATGTCTATTGCCGATATTATTGATGTCACTAAGGAAAAAATGCGACTGGAACGAGAGTCTACGCGTGCTATGGAAGAGGTAAGCAAACTAGAGAAAAAGCTTACAAACAAGCAATTTATTTCTAAAGCACCGAGTGAAGTAGTTGAAGCACAGCGTATCTACCTAAGCGACGCAAAGGCCGAGTGTGCTAAACTTAATGAGGCGTTGGAGAGGCTGAGAAAAGCCTAGTTACCCACATCTGTGAACATGTGAGGGAGATATTGAATGACGTTCGATAAATCAAAGCTTCCGAGTCGTCATACGACGGTTGGTCCGGAGCGCGCACCACATAGATCATATCTATATGCTATGGGATTAAAAGAAGAGGAAATTGCGCGACCATTAATTGGTGTGGCCACAACTTGGAACGAAGCTGCACCATGTAATATTTCACTTTCTCGCCAAGCTCAAGCGGTAAAGCTAGGAGTAAAAGCAAAAGGCGGTACCCCTCGGGAGTTCACAACAATTACCGTGACTGATGGAATTGCGATGGGACATGCGGGGATGAAAAGCTCGTTGGTAAGCCGCGAAGTTATTGCCGATTCCGTAGAATTAACAATGCGGGGGCACTGTTATGATGCATTCGTTGGCCTTGCTGGCTGTGACAAGTCATTACCCGGCATAATGATGGCAATGGTCCGTCTTAATGTGCCGAGTGTATTTATGTATGGAGGAACAATCCTACCAGGCCGCTTCAAGGGTCGCGATGTAACTGTGGTAGATATATTTGAAGGGGTTGGTATGCATGCGGCTGGCCACATGAGTGATGCAGACCTGCACGAACTCGAATGCAACGCCTGCCCCTCTGCTGGGTCATGTGGTGGTCAGTTTACTGCGAATACGATGGCTTGTGTTTCTGAGGCGATGGGACTTGCGCTTCCGGGATCTGCTGGAATACCCGCACCTTACGAATCTCGTGATGCTTATGCAGAAGCTTCGGGTGAAGCAGTGATGAATCTACTAAAAAAGAGAATTCGTCCGCGTGAAATAGTTACCCGAAAATCACTGGAGAATGCAGCTACAGTAGTTGCGGCCACTGGGGGCTCTACTAATGCAGGTTTGCATCTGCCAGCGATTGCGCATGAAGCGGGGATAGATTTCGACCTTCACGAGGTTGCATCTATTTTTAAACGAACACCTTACATTGCTGACCTCAAGCCTGGCGGTAAGTACATCGCTAAGGACCTTTGGGAAGTAGGTGGAATTCCTGTGGTCATCAAAGAGCTTCTGAAGGGCGGCTATCTACACGGGGACTGTATGACAGTGACTGGAAAGACACTAGAACAAAACCATCGAAAGGTGAAATTTCCTGAGAAGCAGGATGTTGTCTACCGTGTAGCTCAACCGATCTCTCCAACCGGAGGGGTTGTTGGCCTTAAAGGTAATTTGGCGCCGGAGGGTGGTATTGTTAAAGTCGCTGGAATGGAGCGTCTACAGTTCAAAGGGCCGGCAAGAGTATTTGATAGCGAAGAGGACTGCTTTAACGCAGTTCTCAAGAGCAA
This sequence comes from uncultured Flavobacteriales bacterium, assembly GCA_964419045.1. Lineage (GTDB taxonomy): Bacteria > Pseudomonadota > Alphaproteobacteria > UBA8366 > CAVOAK01 > CAVOAK01. The sequence goes on along the minus strand of CAYQNO010000006.1, from coordinate 289,697 downwards.
GTTTAAGGAAGGTGATGTTTTAGTAATTCGCTATGAGGGCCCTAAGGGTGGGCCGGGGATGCGTGAAATGTTATCGACGACGGCGGCACTGTATGGTTCGGGAATGGGTGAAAAAGTAGCACTTATCACTGACGGCAGATTTTCCGGAGCAACGCGTGGGTTCTGTGTCGGCCACGTAGGTCCGGAAGCAGCGGTTGGTGGTCCAATTGGGATATTGAAAAACGGTGACATTATCCATATTGATGCCGAAAAAGGGACGCTTAAAGTTGATCTGAGTCAGAACGAAATCGCAGCTCGGCAAAAAAAATGGAAACCCCGTAAACATGATTTTCAATCAGGTGCCTTATGGCGCTACGCTGCTACTGTAGGGGCTGCTGAAAAAGGAGCCGTCACTCATCCTGGCGGTAAGGCAGAAACCCACGTTTATGCGGATATATAAGTGAATGTCATAAAGCGGACGAGGAAAGAATATAAACTGTGGTACGCATCTCAGTGGGATGGTTTCCAACATGAGAGCAATAAATTTTCTTTTTATGCGTTATCCGAAATTTTGCACCAAACAGGTGTATGATCGGAAGCTTTTTCTTTCCCTCGTGGTGAGCGGTCAATTTCGCAGGCAACCAGCCGGTCCGCAGCTTCCGGGGACAGAAGAAAATGATCGATCCGTAGACCTTCATCACGTGGCCACCGACCTTTTTGGTAATCCCAAAAACTATATTCGCCTATCTCACTATGCAAAGCCCTCCATGCTTCAGTTAGTCCGAGATGTAAAAGGTTACGGAATTTTTCTCGAGTTTCTTGACGAAAGAGCGCGTCGTCCGCCCATCCAACAGGATCATACACGTCCCCATCAGCAGGAATGACGTTGAAGTCACCACCTAATACGAACGGTTGTTCAGAGGGCATTAGAGTTTCACCTACATGGTTAATTAATCTTTCCATCCAGTCGAGTTTGTAAGAATATTTTTCGGACATTACTGGATTACCATTTGGAAGGTAAATCGATGCGATGCGCAAGTCGCCGATCGTTCCTTCAACATAACGTGCCTGTTCGTCTCCCGGGTCACCCGGGAGACCCTCGTGTACGTTTTCGATGGGGCATTTAGACAAAATAGCGACACCATTATATGTTTTCTGCCCGTAGATTGCAGTATTGTATCCGAGATTCTCAAATTCCATGTAGGGAAACGCTTCCGTTTGTGTCTTTATTTCTTGCAGTAAAGCTACATCTGGGTCTGAATCGCTAAGCCACTCGACAACTCGCGGCAATCGGGCCTTAATCGAGTTGACATTGAAGGTCGCGATTTTCATCTTGCTGTCTCAGACTTTTTGCCTAGATTTCAGGCAGGCACTACTGTCATCTCAAAGGGTTTACACAAAGTGGAATTGATTCTAATCCAAATTATTGATTTAACCGATTGCAAAGGAGGTACCGCAACCGCAGGAAGCCGTTGCATTTGGGTTGCGAACTTGAAAATACGATCCGATAAGGTCTTCGACATAATCGATTTCGGACCCTACTAGAAGATCAAGCGACATATCGTCTACTATCACTTTGACACCATCGCGTTCAAATACACGGTCGTCGTCTGTAATGATATTATCAAGTGAAAAGCCATACTGATAACCTGAACATCCACCACCGGAAACTGACACTCGTAGGGCTTGGTTTGGCAGCACTTCAGTTTCCAAAATAGCCTCAATCCGTTTAACAGCATTCTCAGAAACTGTGATTACGCGCTCGGCGTCAACGCGGTTAATTGCAAATGGATCTGTCATCGTTCTGTTTTATAGCAGTTGATTAACATTCGTATTATAACCGGACTCCATAAATTATGTAATATGTCCTCTTCTACATTCAATGGGGCAGAGGCCATGTTATGTCAAACCTGAGCGTGAATGTTATTGATTAGAGCTTATTGGATAATCGGGTTTAGTTACGGCAGCTACGTAATCTTGTGTCCATGACTGGTATACTCGCGCCCTATGCCAGCCGGCCAGAGAAAAGCCGTGGCCGATTACATGATGAGCCGGAAAGCGATAGTCGTAGTGTTTTCCAGCGTGACCGAGATCGGATAGTCCATTCGACCGCATTTCGCAGACTGATGCATAAAACACAGGTATTCGTTAGTCCTGAGGGCGATCATTATCGGACTCGTTTGACACATAGTATCGAAGTTTCGCAGATCGCCCGAGCCCTCTGCCGAGGACTTTTATTGAATGAAGATTTGGTAGAGGCGTTATCGTTAGCTCATGATTTTGGCCACACCCCGTTCGGTCATACCGGAGAAGATGCTCTAAACTCGGTTATGGAGCCATTTGGTGGATTTGACCACAATGATCAAACATTAAGAATTCTCGTGAAATTAGAACAGCACTATGCCAATTTTGATGGTTTGAATCTTACATGGGAGATGTTAGAGGGCGTCGCTAAGCATAACGGACCAATATTTAATACTCCTGTAGGTAGTAACGCTGACAGTCAGATTGTCGGGGGTATGAGTTTGCCATCGACACTCAATGATTATAATAAAATTCATGATTTAGAGTTAAACAAATTCCCTGGGCCAGAAGCTCAGGTAGCGGCCATAGCAGATGATATTGCATATAACAATCATGATATCGACGATGGTCTCCGCGCCGAATTATTTATTATCGACGATCTGCGACACCTAGCCTATGTCGGCGAATTTCTCGACCCGCTTCGTGATCGTTATCCAAATATAGAAAGATCACGCCTTATTCACGAATTAGTCAGGCGTTTAATCAACGGAATGGTAACGGATGTACATGAAGTATCCGCCAAACGTATAGAAGAACTGGCACCAAAAAACGTAGAAGATATTCGAAATGCTAAAAAGCCTGTTGTTGGTTTTTCATCAAAAATGTCCGAGACTGAATCGGAACTCAAAGAGTTTTTATCCGAACGTTTGTATCGACATCCGTCAGTGACACGACTGAGAGAGGATGCTAATCAAATTGTTACAGAACTTTTTCAACGTATGCTCGAGGAACCGTCAGAAATGCCACGTGAATGGCAGGCGCGTGTGTCTTCACCCGGATCCGCAGCAACGGCACGCATTGTTGCTGACTACATTGCAGGTATGACCGATCGTTATGCTATCAATGAATATGCCCGAATTTTTAAGAAAAAAATACTAAAATAATGAATATTTTCAATATTTTCAGAGAAAAACTTAATTGTATACTTGAAGTAATGTGTCGTTCAGGCACGTTACCAAGGTGTTATAATCGATCGCTAATCACGGTTGAGGTCCCTCGGGATGCGACCCATGGCGACCTTTCGACTAATGCAGCCATGGTACTAGCCAAAGATGCAGCAATGAATCCAAAAGAATTGGCTGGACTCATTGCTGATAAATTATCTCTTTCTGCACTGGTTTGCTCCGCAAACGTCGCTGGACCAGGCTTTATTAATGTCAAACTGGGCAATGAAATTTGGGTTGAATGTCTAAAAGACATACTGAGAACCGGTATTAATTATGGTAGTTCAACAATTGGGCAGGGCCGAAGCATTAATGTTGAATATGTATCAACTAATCCGACGGGTCCACTTCATGTTGGGCATGCGCGTGGCGCTGTTGTTGGTGATGCACTGAGCACACTATTACAAAAAGCTGGATATGAGGTCTGCCGTGAATATTATATTAATGATTCTGGTGCGCAGGTTGATACTCTCGCCCGCTCCGTTTATATCCGCTACTGCGAGTCACTGGGGACAAGTATAGGCGTATTTCCAGATAACTTGTATCCTGGGGATTATCTAATTTCCGTTGGTAGAGAACTCGCGGAAAAATTTGGTGATCGGTGGCTCAATCAACCTGAAGAAATCTGGCTTAACAAAATTCGTGAATTTTCCGTGGAGAAAATGCTGGAGGTAATTCGCGCTGACCTTGAGATGATAGGTGTTCGGCACGACCTCTTTTCCTCGGAACGCGCATTAGTTGAGCGGGGCCGTGTGGACCAAGTTTTACAAATTTTAGGTGATAAGGGGCTGCTCTATACCGGAGTTCTTGATCCACCAAAGGGAAAACAGCCCGATGACTGGGAGCCTAGACCACAAACACTATTCAGGTCCTCAACGTTTGGCGACGATATTGATCGTCCACTAAAGAAATCGGATGGCTCATGGACATATTTTGCAGCTGATATAGCCTATCATCTCGATAAATTTGAACGTGGATCCGCTATCTTGATTAATGTTTGGGGTGCCGACCATGGGGGATACGTTAAGCGAATGGAGGCAGCCATAAAGGCGTTGACAGACGGTCGCGCAGTAGTTGATGTGAAATTATGTCAGATTGTTAAACTAGTGGAGCGTGGGCAACCAGCGAAAATGTCAAAACGCTCTGGAACGTTCGTTACTCTGCGTGAATTAGTGGACTCGGTTGGCTGTGATGTTGTGCGATTTATCATGCTTACTCGGAAGAATGACGCGCAACTCGAATTCGATCTAGAACGTGTAACAGAGCAATCACGTGAGAATCCGGTATTCTACGTACAATATGCACATGCACGTTGTCGATCTGTTCTACGTTTAGCCAAAGCTTCATTTAAAGATCTTGATATTGAATTTGAGCCTCTAGCAAGTGCTGATTTGGAGCTTTTGACGGACGATTCAGAACTTGGCCTCATTAAAATTCTTGCTGAGTGGCCACATCTGATCGAAACAGCTGCAGAGGCTCATGAGCCGCATAGGATAGCGTTCTATTTGTATGATCTTGCAGCAGCTTTGCATGGACTTTGGACTAAAGGAAAAGATGATCCTAATCTCCGATTTATTGTCGAGGGTGATTGCCGAAGAACGGCAGCGCGCTTGGCGTTGATTAGAGGAATTGAGACAGTAATTGCCTCTGGTCTAGAGGTGATGGGTATAACGCCAGTCGAGGAAATGAGGTGATGGTATCAGGTATAGAACCGAATCACGTAGAGGCTGCTAGCTTTGATGCTCAGGTCGCAAGTCCCGTAAAAAAATCAACTCGAATACTAAAAGCAATCGTCACAGTCGCGGTGATGGTAGGTTTTGCCACTATAGTCGTTTACGCCTATAATCAGGGTATTAAGGAGGGTAGCGAAGAAGCTGCACCGATTTTAAGGGCCAAGGGTCCAAGTAAAGTGGCTCCACAAACGCCTGGTGGGTTAAAAATTCCCCACCAAGATAAACTCGTTTACAATCTAGTTGGTAAAGATCAGCATGTTGAGAATGTAGAGCGACTACTGCCTCCACCGGAGCTACCTTTGCCGAAAGTGATTGCAAAAAATCCACCAGTGGCACCTGTGCCAGTTTTACCGCCGAAATTGTCACTTTCTGCCGATAATGTGGAAGCTGATCAAGCTGTTTCTGTTCCGGCGCTGCCTATCACTTCTGAACCAGAAGTCCCGCCTAAAGTACCGTCATTAGATAAGATCAATCCTCTATCAAAAAGTGTGAGGATCCAGCCAAAAGCACCTATTGCTAAAAAATCAAAGTCCCTGGCTTTAACTCGCTCACCTTCCTTGCAAGTTAAGGCGAAAGGCGAGTTTCGCATCCAAATTGCTTCTATGAAAAATCCGGCTGCGGCTAAGATTGAGTGGGACCGCCGTTTAAAACAAAATAAGGACCTTCTTGGGCACATGAAACTTGTCGTTGATCGTGTCTCGGTTCCTGGTCGAGGGATATTCCATCGTGTACAGGCAGGGCCGATAAAAAATAGAGCCGAGGCGATGACTTTGTGTGATAAACTCAAACAGCGTAAGGTTGGGTGTTTGGTTGTCAGTCCATAATTCGGGGAGACCTTCCGCTGCTATTTTTGGCTGTAGTGGTTTAGTGCTCGGAGCCGAGGAGGCTAAATTATTCGAGCAATACCGTCCTGTCGGTTTCATATTGTTTCAACGTAACATTGAGTCACCTGCCCAGGTTCGTGCACTAGTAAATCAACTTCGATCAATTCTATCTAGAGATGACGCACCTATCTTAATTGATCAGGAGGGTGGCAGAGTGTCGAGGCTGGGCCCACCAAATTGGCCTAAGATTCTGCCGGCTGCCGTATTTGGGAATCTAGCACTTAAGAATATAGATGCGGCATGTGAAGCAGTGCATGCACATGCACAATTGGTCGCTATCGAACTCAAATCCCTTGGCATTTCGGTAAATTGTGCCCCTGTGCTTGATCTGAGAATAGATCGCTCGCATAAAGTCATTGGTGATCGCGCATTTTCTAGTGATCCTTCGATAGTGACGGCACTGGGGCGTGCATATTGCAATGGGATGTTGATGAAAGGAATTTTACCTGTCATTAAGCACATTCCTGGTCATGGTCGCGGTAGGGTTGACAGCCATAAGCAATTGCCAAGGGTTGAGGTTCTTCGTTCGGCACTTGAAACCACGGATTTTTTGCCTTTTCGTATGCTCTCAGATATGCCGTTGGCGATGACGGCACATGTTGCATACAGCGATATCGATGGCGTGGTTCCAGCGACGATATCAGCAAGTTTGATCGAAGGTATTATACGTTCGCACATGGGTTTCGAAGGACTACTGTTATCTGATGATATCTCGATGAGTGCGCTGGACACAAATTTCCGTGATATTGGCGATCGTTCGAAGGCCGCGTTGAATGCCGGCTGTGACATCGTGCTCCACTGTAACGCTAATTTGGCGGAAATGAGGTCAGTGGCGGAGGCTTGTGGAGTGATGACTGATGGGTCCTATAAGCGTTGGATTGTAGCTAGAGAAGCAGCGAATAAAGTGCAGTCTAGTGTCTTATTGTCTGTGAACGATTTGATAAAGCGCCGCGACACTTTGCTTAAGAAAAGCTAACAAAAATTCGATAATGGGTTATGAATGAATTCTGTTGAACAGTTTTTTCTTACTGCATCTTTTTGGGTATTGCCGGTTCTGTTTGCAATTACTTTGCATGAAGCTGCTCATGGGTGGGTTGCCTGGAAACTGGGAGATGATACCGCCTATCGGTTAGGTAGAGTTTCTTTTAACCCGTTGCGCCACATTGACCGCGTAGGGACAATTATTTTACCAGCATTACTAATAATAATGCAGGCAAATTTTTTGTTTGGTTGGGCCAAACCGGTTCCAGTAAATTTTGAACGTTTGAGTGTTCAGAGGCGTGATATGGTTCTTGTTGCTGCCGCTGGGCCCGCGATGAATTTTGGTTTAGCTGTGGGTTCAGCATTGTTATTTAACATTGTACCTGTCTTACCTGAATTTACCCAAACTTGGGTGGGGAATAATCTTTCTAATTCATTAATATTGAATGTTATTCTTGCCGTTTTTAATATGTTACCTCTTCCTCCACTTGATGGCGGACGGGTTGCTGTTGGCTTGCTACCACCTGCTCTCGCTGATCCTCTCGCGCGTCTGGAGAGGTACGGATTACCATTGATTATTGGGTTAGTTTTCATTTTGCCGCTGGTTGGAAGATTATGGGGTTTTAATCTCAACATATTTTTATTGATTGTCATGGAACCAGCTTATTTTATTGCAAGATCCATAGCAGTTCTTGCTGGAGCGGGTTAGTGTTAGTGCATGCAGGCATATGATACACCAGTTGGAGGTACGTCCGATCCTTTTGAGGATGAGAGGCCTGAATACAGAGCTGGCATAGGTGAACAACTCGTACTTGATTTAGACGGATATGAAGGCCCCATAGATGTTCTGCTGACATTAGCGAGGGAACAAAAGGTCGACCTTTCTAACATCTCAATTCTCGCATTAGCTGATCAATTTTTAAAATTCGTTACTGAGATGCGTGAGCTACGACTGGAAATGGCAGCAGATTATCTAGTGATGGCGGCTTGGCTCGCTTATTTGAAATCGCGTTTACTTTTGCCCACTCCCGAAGGCACTGAAGAGCCTAGTGGTTCCGAGCTAGTAATGCAGCTTCGATTCCAGTTGCAGAGACTGGAAGCTATGCAAAAATTAGGTCGACAGCTTTTGGATCGGCCGCGCCTAGGTCGCGATGTTTTTTCTCGGGGAATGCCTGAAAAATTTCCATTGGATAAGCAATATATTGTTGATGTTTCACTGTACGAAATACTTCGTGGTTACGCTGATCAAAGAGGTAGATTGTCCGCATCTACATTGCACATCGAAGTACCAGATCTCATTTCTATGGAGCAGGCACTTCGGCGGTTAACAAGTAAATTGACCGATGTACCGGATTGGACCGACCTCTTTTCATTTCTTCCAGCGGATTTACGAGAAGGGATAGTAGGCCGCTCGATGCTTGCAGCGACATTTGCCGCGAGTCTAGAATTAGTGCGCCAGGGTAAAGCTGAGATACAACAATCAGAAGCCTTTGCTCCATTATACGTGCGAGCGACAGTCGATAATGATGATGATGTGGATTAGTTGATGGAACGCGCTCAATTGCTTCGAATTCTTGAGGCGCTTCTGTTTGCAAGCGCCGAGCCATTGAGAGAAAGTGTGCTCAAACAACGGCTGCCGCCTGAAGCTGATCTAGAAGACTTGCTCAGTGAGCTTCGGGTACAATACGCTCCTCGTGGAGTCAACTTGGTAAGAAGTGGTGACCGATGGGCTTTGCGTACTGCGCCTGACTTGAAAAATAGCCTAAAACTTGAAGTAACTTTGCCACGCCGATTGTCACGAGCAGCGGTTGAAACCCTCGGTATCATCGCCTACCACCAACCAATTACGAGAGCCGAAATTGAAGAAATGCGTGGCGTAAGTTTGGGACGTGGCACCCTTGACATTCTGCTTGAACTTGATTGGATAAAACCAAGTGGCAGACGTCGAGGACCCGGCCGTCCTGTAACATGGCGAACAACCGCAGGTTTTCTTGACCAATTCGGACTCGAAGACCTTGGTGCCTTGCCTGGTGTTGAGGAGCTTAAGGCGGCAGGTTTGCTTGACCGCAGACAGATTTGGTCTTCAATTAACATAAGTTCAGATAAGACGGATGAATCGAGTTGTGATGGAGCGGGGGAGAAGCTATCCATCAGGCCACATGACGAAAATAATCCAGAATTGTAGTGTACTAAATTGTCAACACGGTTTTAGTTTCCCTTAAATTACAATAAGATAGTTCTAAATATTCAGTGGATGTTGCCGGTTTGTTTGCAGTAGCATTGCGAGTAAGCCAAGATTCTGCGATTATCTGTAACGGGAGTGGCCGAATGGCCAAGTAAAACAAGGATTGATTGGATATGGGTACCTTCAGCATCTGGCATTGGCTAATAGTGTTGGCAGTTGTCCTTATTCTGTTTGGCGGTGGCGGTAAGCTTTCTCGTCTGATGGGTGATTTCGGTAAGGGGCTTAAGTCCTTCAAAAAAGGTGTAAAGGAGGATGGGGAAGTTACTAATGAATCACCAAAGACAATATCCTCCGCATCGGTGGATGCTGATGTCGTCAGTACCGCTGAGAAAGACCAGGCTGCGGGTAGCTAAGCACCGGTCCGAGGCTATTCTTTGCCGCGTGAAATGAGGGACCGCGATGTTGGGCATGGGGTGGCAAGAAATTTTTCTAGTTGCGGTTGTTGCTGTCATTGTGGTGGGGCCGAAAGAGTTGCCGCGTGTACTGCGCACAGTTTCCCATTGGATTGCCAAACTTCGTGAAATGGCGCGTGAATTTCAAAGTAGTGTCGAGGACGTGGTGCGTGAAGCTGAACTCAATGATCTCCGCAAGGAACTTGAAGAAGCTAGCAGGACAGATATCTCGGAGACCTTGACCGGTTTTATCGATTCGAGTGGTGAGGTTGCGGATTCGGTTCGAAGTATCGAAGAATCTGTTTTATCAGAGGCAGAAACAAAACCAAATCTGAGTGAGGGTTACTCCGAGGAAAATGAGGGAAAGTCGAAACATAAGACAGAATTCAAGCCGGGTGAAAATACGAGTGTTGAGGATGATAACATAGAGAATGATGCAAAAGTCCGTTCGGATAGGCTTGTGTGAGTTGTGACCGACAGCATCACAGAAAGAAAAATGCCTCTACTCGGGCATTTGGCCGAACTCAGATCCAGGCTAATTTATTCAATCGTTTCGTTTATAATAGCGTTCTTCGTTTGCTTCTATTTCGCAGCGCCCCTTTTTAATTTTCTCGTGGCGCCTTTGGCTGACCTTTGGCAGGGGCAAGGTGATCGTCGACTAATTTTTACAGCGTTACATGAAAAGTTCTTTACTGACGTAAAAGTGGCTTTTTTCTCGGCACTCTTTATCTCGTTTCCCTTGATAGCGGTGCAGATATGGACGTTTGTCGCGCCTGGTCTTTACAAACGAGAAAAGTTAGCTTTTCTACCTTTTCTTCTGGCGACGCCAATCTTGTTCTTCATTGGTGGTGCCTTTGTTTATTACGTAGTTCTACCTGTCGCTTGGAAGTTTTTTGCTGGATTTGAGCAGTTTAGTGGGGCGGGATTACTCGCGATAGAGCTTGAACCTAAGGTTGATCAGTATCTAGCATTAGTAATGCGCTTAATTTTTGCGTTTGGTTTAAGCTTCGAGCTTCCGGTAGTTATAAGTCTCCTGGCACGAGTTGGCTTTGCAACAAGCGAGGGTCTTAAACGCAAGAGACGTTACGCGGTGCTATTAGCCTTTGTAGCTGCGGCCATTTTGACGCCACCTGATCCCTTAAGTCAGATCGGTCTCGCGGTGCCAATAATTCTGCTATATGAAATATCTATCTGGTGCGCTCACCTAATTGAAAAGAAGCGTACTGAAGAAGACGGGATATCTAGTGAAAATGAAGACGATACCGTTGAATAAATATTTATCGTTGGACCAAGACAAATTTTCTTTAATGTGTGGGTATCTTCCTATTTTACATAATTTTTATGATACAGAATTAAGGTTCGTGCAATGCACGACATAAAAAATATTCGTGACAATCCCGAAGCCTTTGATCTCGGCTTAAAGCGACGTGGGCTTGAAACCGCAAGTTGCCTTGTTCTTGATATCGACGAAAAGAGAAGGGCAGTGCAGACGGAACTACAAAATATGCTCAATCGTCGAAATGAAGTCTCTCGTCAGATTGGTGTATTGAAGAAAAAGGGAGAAAACACCGAAGCACTTCTTACAGAAGTCCAAGACTTAAAAAATGATATTTCTAAGGCTGAATTGAGCGAACGTACACTTGCAACAGAGCTCGATAGCTTACTGAATAGCCTACCAAATCTTCCGGCACCAGAGGTGCCAGTAGGGGCAAGTGAAAGTGCAAATAAAATAATACGTAAAGTAGGTAAGATCCCGTCTTTTTCTTTCTCACCAAAGGAGCATTACGAGTTAGGTGAAAGCCTGGGGATGATGGATTTTGAAGACGCTACGAAACTTTCTGGCGCCAGGTTTGTTGTACTGAAGGGGGTGCTCGCGAGACTGGAGCGTGCATTGGCGGCATTTATGCTGGATCTTCATACGATTAAATTTGGTTATACTGAGGTATCACCGCCGATACTTGTGCGTGAAAAAACGATGTATGGTACGGGCCAATTGCCCAAATTTGTAGACGATGTGTTTCGAACAACAAACGAATACTGGTTAATTCCAACAGCAGAGGTGCCTTTGACAGCACTTGCTGCCGATACTGTATTTGATGCTGAGGAGTTACCTATCCGCGTTACCGCACATACTCCTTGCTTTCGCTCCGAGGCAGGAGCAGCGGGGAAAGATACACGTGGGATGATCAGACAGCATCAGTTCAATAAAGTCGAACTCGTATCAATCACCCATTCTGACGAATCCGAGTCCGAACTTGAACGAATGACAAATTGTGCCGAAGAAGTACTCAAACGCCTCGGGATAACCTATCGTCTATTGATGCTATGCACAGGAGATATGGGATTTAATTCGCGCAAAACGTACGATATTGAGGTCTGGCTTCCGGGACAAAATAGGTATCGAGAGATATCAAGCTGTTCTAATTGTTGGGACTTTCAAGCACGACGAATGGGTGGGCGGTTCAAAATTCCGGGTAAGAAGGGTACACAATTTGTGCACACGCTCAACGGTTCTGGTCTGGCAGTTGGTCGCACTCTAATTGCCGTTCTTGAAAACTATCAGCAAGAGGATGGCTCTATTGAGTTGCCGGAAGTTCTTGTACCTTACATGAATGGTTTGGATCGTATTTCACGGGACACACTTATTTGAGCCTATTTGGTTTCTAGATTTAGATAATTTTTTGGTTTTCACCTCTTGGTTTACAATAATACCCATGTTGGGGTGGTACTTTGGCGGTGGAGAGTTTCATTGTGGCACTAGCAAGCCAGAGAATTAGATTCATAATGGAGTTGAGGCGGAGTGGTATCAGTAATACGCGCGTGCTGGCTGCGATGGAACGTGTCCCCCGCGAAACGTTTGTTCCGAAAACTTTCCTTGACCAGGCTTATGAAAATGTGGCCCTGCCAATTGGATATGGCCAAACAATTAGCCAACCGCATGTTGTGGCACTAATGACTGAGGCTTTAAATATTGGAGATCGCATGAAGGTACTCGAGGTTGGAACCGGTTCAGGTTATCAAACAGCCGTTTTGTCCTATTTGGCAAGACGTGTCTACACGATCGAGCGTGCTAGGGGTCTTCATGCGTGTGTCGAACAACGATTTACAAAATTGAAGCTTCATAACATAACCACAAAGCTTGGCGATGGAGGATTAGGTTGGCCTGAGCAGGTACCATTTTCGCGTATCATTGTGACAGCAGCTGCAGCCGATATTCCATCCACTCTGGCTGATCAACTAACGACAGACGGAGTTATGGTTGTTCCAATCGGAGATGACCGGGAACACCAACAAATAATTCGTGTAAGACGTAACCTCGATGGTTTCGATACTGAGGAACTGGGTCCGGCAAGGTTTGTAACAATGAGTACTGGTGTATCGGATAATGAAAGCGGTGTTGTCTAGATACCGGAGAATACCGGGTATTGGGCCCGTTTGTCTCAAAGGAAGGAGCAGTGGCCTTACAGCTCGTGTAATTGTGCGCTTGCTTCCCGCTATTGTTTTGTGCGCTTGCAGTAATCCTAATGTCAATGTAGTTCTATTTGGTGAGCGGCAAATAAAACCAACTCATCGACCGGCTATAATCACTTTACTTAAAGGTGGAGTGCATACCGTAATTGCGGGGGATACAGTGCACGGAATTGCCCGTCGATATGGTTTATCCATTCGCGATATCATAACCTCTAACACGCTAATGCCACCTTATCTTCTTCGCGTAAATCAACGCCTGACGTTACCTGCACCTCGCGTACATAACGTGGTTGCTGGTGACACAGTATACGATATATCTCAATTCTATCAGGTTGCAATGAACGAGCTGGTACGTGTGAACAATCTTCCACCCCCCTATACGATTATCGTGGGAGATCAGCTGACGATTCCTGGAGGAAAACATTTGACCAGTATTGTTAAGTCGCTTGAGTCGGACAGAGTTAAGCGAGTTAAGCCTAAATCTAAACCGATAAAACTATCGAAACCGCGTGGCCAGCCAGCTTTATCTAAACCTCCAAAACGTACTTCAAAAAGTTTTGCCTGGCCACTCGGCGGACAAGTCATTTCGGATTTTGGACCCAAAGGAAAAGGACTTCACAATGATGGTATAAACATTGTGGCACCACGTGGGACTGCTGTTAAGGCGGCGGAAAATGGGATCGTCGCTTATAGTGGAAACGAGCTGCGTGGCTTTGGAAATCTACTTCTAATAAAGCACTCTGGTGGATTTATGTCAGCATATGCCCACAACGAAAAGCTGTTGGTCGTCCGAGGTGATATCGTTAGGAGAGGGCAGACGATTGCCCGGGTGGGCAGCACAGGTAATGTCACCGCTCCACAACTACACTTTGAATTACGCAAGGGCAAGCGGGCTATAGACCCTAAACCATATCTATCGAAACAGACTTCACAGCTCTAATATTTATACATCTAATGATTTGCCTAACCTTCCGGCAAGGTCCAATATGAACTGCCAAGCTACTCGTCCCGAACGGGAACCCCTAGTAACCGACCATTCGACTGCCTCGGCCTGCCACTGCTCTCGCTTGGTATCTAAATTAAAATAACTTATATAACCATCGATCATCGCAAAAAACGTATCCTGGTCGCAGTCATGAAAACCGAGCCATAGTCCAAATCGGTCCGATAATGAAACCTTTTCATCAACTGACTCCGATGGATTAATCGCAGTTATTCGTTCGTTTTCGATCATTGCTCGCGGCATCAGGTGACGACGGTTGGATGTTGCATAAAATATGACATTATGTGGCCGCCCCTCAATTCCACCTTCTAGCAGTGCCTTTAGAGATTTGTATTGTGTGTCTTCCTCTGTAAAGGACAGATCGTCACAAAAAAGAACTACACGGCGATCTTGTCTTCTTAATATAGATAACAGCCGTGGCAAGGTTGGAATATCCTCCCGATGTAGTTCGACCAATGCAAGTGCGTGCTTCTTCTCTTCGTTGATACTTGCGTGAACTGCTTTTACTAGAGAACTTTTGCCACTACCGCGCGATCCCCACAGCAACGCATTATTGGAGGGTAAATTTTTTGCAAAACGGCGCGTATTTTCCAGTAGTATATCCCGTTGTCGGTCAATACCTTTTAGAAGATCTAATTTAACTTTATTGACCAGAAAAATTGGTTCCAGCGACTCATCCTCTGCGTTCCAAACAAATGCATCTGCTTCGCTGAGGTTTATCTCGGCACTTAATGGTGGCGCTATGCGCTCGAGAGCTTCAACAATTCTATTGAATAGTGAATCATTTATGGAATTAGTCATAATCTTTTACTTGTTGATAGATAGTTGAATTAGGGGCTTTGAATGTCTAGACCTCATAATTTATTACAGACCGTAGCATACGGTACGGTCACGTCAATCATGGTAGTTTTAAAGTAATACTTCGCGAGTCTTGATTGCATTTGAGTCTGGGGTGGCTATAGTCCGCCCGATCGTTTGATGGGTTGAGGGTAGACAAGGAGAATTGCATGCTAATTTCAGAAGCATGGGCACAAACGGGTGGAGCTGATGGTGGCAATATTTTTGTGTCCCTAATGCCGCTGGTCCTTATATTTGGTGTATTTTATTTTTTGCTGATTCGTCCACAGCAGAAACGCCAAAAAGCACATCGCGAATCTGTTAATGCCCTCGAACGTGGTGACAGAGTTCTTACTGGTGGAGGGCTTTATGGAAAAATAGTCAAAATTATTGATGAAAATGAAGTTATAGTAGAAATAGCGGATAACGTTCGTGTGAGGGTGGCAAGGATGACTATTCAGGATGTGATTGTGCAACCTGAACCGATATCTAGTGGTGTTAAGGGTGGGAAAAAATCTAACGGTGATGTAAAGGACAAAGAAGCCTCAAGCGAGGGAAAATTGATTAATAAGCTTGCGGGTAAGAAAAAAGAAGAAAGCTGACTGGCATTAGATAATGTTACATTTTCCAACATGGAAGAAAATTCTTATATCTACCGTTTGCGTAATTGGTTTTTTTTATGCGCTGCCTAATCTTTTTAGCGAAGGAACATTTGACGGTTTTCCAGATTGGATGCCAGGAAAACAGATCAATCTTGGCCTTGATTTGCAGGGTGGTTCACATCTTTTGCTTGAGGTTGAGGTCGAGACGGTAGTTCGTGAACAACTGGAATCTATGGTCGATGCACTACGCATAACCTTGCGGACTGCTAGGGTAAGATATAGTGGCCTGGGAATTGAGAGAAATGGCGTTGTTTTTCGTCTTCGCGACCCCGAGCGAATTGAGGCAATTCGTGAGCAGGTAGAGGGATTGAATACTGATACTGAAGTAACCGTTAATGAGAATGGATTTTTTCGATTGGAATTAACGGAAGAAGCAATTCGCGAACGCCGAAACAATGCTGTTTCACAATCGATCGAAATCGTACGTCGGCGTATCGATGAGACCGGGACACGTGAACCAACGATCCAACGACAAGGTAAAGATCGCATTCTTGTACAGCTTCCAGGGGTAAAGGATCCAGAGCGCGTTAAACGGCTGCTTGGTAAGACTGCAAAGCTTACATTTCACTTGGTTAATGCGTCACAGCCTTATGGAGATGTGTCAACAAAAGTTCCACCTGGAATCATGCTTTTGTCGTCGGATGATCCAAACGATAATCAACGTTACATGGTTCGAAAAAGGATAGAGTTGAGCGGTGACACGTTGGTGGATGCTCAACCAACTTTCCAGGATAATCAGCCGGTAGTTAGTTTTCGTTTTAATACTTTAGGTGCTCGTAAATTTGGTAACATTACCAGAAAGAATGTTGGACGACTGCTGGCTATAGTGCTCGATGGAAAGGTCATTAGCGCACCAAGCATTAGGGAACCAATACAAGGTGGTAGCGGAATAATCACTGGTCAGTTCACTACCCAGGAGGTGAGAGATTTAGCACTTTTACTTCGTGCTGGAGCCTTGCCGGCTCCACTTAATATACTTGAGGAACGCACCGTCGGACCAGGTCTAGGGCAGGACTCTATTGATGCGGGTCAGATAGCGAGCATTATTGGCATCATTTTGGTGACCATCTTTATGATTCTCGTATACGGCCGATTTGGTGTTATGGCTGATTTTGCACTTTTTCTTAACCTCGTACTCATTGTTGCTGTGTTATCTGTCCTTCAAGCAACGCTGACGTTACCTGGCGTTGCGGGAATTGTGTTGACAATTGGGATGGCAGTTGACGCGAATGTGTTGATATTCGAGCGTATTCGCGATGAGGTTAGCAGTGGGCGTACGCCTATATCAGCGGTAGAATCTGGATATCGGCGAGCGATTACTACCATTATAGATTCGAACCTAACAACCCTAATTGCGGCTATACTTTTGTACGCATTTGGTTCGGGACCTGTTAAGGGGTTCGCAGTCACATTAGCTATCGGTATCGTCACCTCAATGTTCACGGCAGTTATGGTAACGCGAATGGTTCTCGTAACATGGTTGCGTAGGACGCGGCCTCAAGAATTACCAATTTAATTGGGAATATAGAAGTATGAAAACCCTTCGCCTTGTCCCCAAAAACACGAAAATTGATTTCGTGAGCAAACGAAAAATCACCTTTGTATTTTCGATATTTTTAATTTTTGCTTCGTCCGGATTGCTTTTGGGTAAGGGGCTCAATCTCGGTATTGATTTTCTCGGTGGTATCTTGATAGAGGTTAAAACCAGTGGCCCCGCAGATATAAGTGCACTTCGAACACAGTTGAACGGATTAGGGCTAGGTGAAGTAGCATTGCAGGAGTTTGGCGGTCCTGATGACGTGTTAATCCGTGTTCAAAGACAAGAAGGTGGTGACTCGGCGCAGCAGGTTGCAATCAATTCTGTAAAGGGAGCGCTTGATAGTATAGTTGAGGAATATCGCCGAACTGAGTTCGTAGGGCCTACGGTTGGAGCAGAACTCAAGAAAGCTGCTGCATTTGCGATATTCGCCGCAATTGGAGCAATTTTGCTGTATATTTGGTTTCGCTTCGAATGGCAGTTTGGTATCGGCGCTGTGATAGCCCTGACCCATGATGTGTTGACTACTATTGGTCTCTTTTCTTTGTTAGCGCTGGAGTTTAATTTGGCCACAGTGGCCGCCGTGTTGACTATTGCGGGTTATTCTATAAACGACACAGTCGTTATATACGATCGTGTTCGCGAAAATTTGCGCCGTTATAAAAAGATGGCATTGATTGACCTATTTAATAAATCAATTAATGAGACGCTTGCGCGTACAATTATGACAAGTCTTACGACAATCTTGGCTCTTGGTGCGCTTTATATCTTTGGGGGAGAAGTAATTCGTGGATTTGCGGTAGCGCTTTTGTGGGGTGTCTTGATAGGGACATACTCGTCGATTGCTTTGGCGGTACCGACTCTTCTTTATCTAAAGCCCGATCGTGGTATCACAGAGGACACCGAAGGTGTTACTGCCATCGAGGAGGAAGTAGTCTGATACTGTAATATGTATGTTTCATCGATCAGTTCCGAGAACCAACAAGTCATAAATAGTTACGGTCCAGGCTGTTTTCGAATTGCAAACATTGTTTATAAAACTTCCGTTCTAGTTTTTCCCGAACGAACAATTAGCTGGCCAGTAAAGGAGATGAGCGAAGTATCTCTTCTGAGTTTTGCAGAACTGATTAATTCTACTCCCTCGGTCGAAGTATTACTTGTTGGATGTGGGACGAGAATGGAACGTCTGGAGACAAATTTGCAGAGAGCATTGCGCGAGAATGGTATTACCGCAGACTCAATGGATACCGGCGCTGCTTGCCGCACGTTTAATTTATTACTTGCCGAAGGAAGGTCACTCGCAGCATCGCTGATTATCCTGTAATATTGTCCAGACAAGAAGATTGAAATAACGCGCACCACTCCAAGAAGGTGCATAGAATGACCACGCCGAGTCTCCCAGCTAAGACGAGCTTATCCTAAGAATTCGTCAGGAGTTGTGCACTAAAATTTCCGCTATCAAAAACACCTGAAAACAATTCTCGTTCCCGAGTTTAACATCGGTAATTCCGACACAGAGGAGCCCAGAATATTGAGCCACAGAACCGATCAATCGGTCTATATGCCAACCAGTATAAAGAAAACGGGGCCATTTGGCCCCGTTTCCGGTAATAAATATGATTCCTTGCTATTAATAAAGGTTTTGTGCCGAAACCATGGCATATAGCATTGGAATTGATAGCATCGTGTTCGTACGCGAAAAAAGCATTGCCGTCCGTCCAGCGGCTGGCTTGAGAGCCGCGTCCGCTTCGATCAGACCCAACGCGATTTGTTGTTTCGGCCATATTATGAACCAGACATTGAAGGCCATAATTAGTCCCATCCACATACCGATGCCAATCGCAGCTGAACGTCCATTGCTGTCGGTCAAACCAATAGCAAGAGCGTCAAGCAAGTATCCGTTCATCATTGCGAGGATTAGGCCGGTTATTACTGTTGCTAATGCAGACCAGCGGAACCAGAAAAGGACCTCAGGTGCAATATGACCGGTAACAGCAGGTCTCTGATCTTCAGGAATTTTTGGCATTGTTGGAATTTGGATAAAGTTAAAGTACCAAAGAAGGCCTATCCACATGACTCCACTTATTACGTGGAACCAACGGAATAGGAAGATTAGCCAGTCGTAATCGAGGTAACCCATAATTTCATTCCCTTAAAAGATTCTAATTAATTATACTGCGCCACTATTGCCGATAGCCTCGACTACAATGACCATAATTATCAGAATTCCTAGCCCCATTAAAATGGTGCTAGATAACGATTCGAGTGGGTTTTTCATGAATCTGCGTCCTGATTTTGTTATTTAGAAGAACCACACAGTATAGAGAAACGATAAGGTCTCGCAAGAGCCAGACGGCTATCTCAACCTACTGCCAGTGCTTCTACCGCAATTTGACCTGAGCGAATACTGCTTTCAATGGTTGCCGGTAGGCCGGTTGCTGTCCAGTCACCAGCGAGTATAAGATTTGTAAGTCCCATGGCGTTAGAAGATGGTCTCTGTAAAATTTCAACTGGAGTTTGCGCAAATGTAGCTCGTTTTTCTTTGATGATTTTGTAAGCTGGTAACACCGAGTTCCTGTGTCCGATTACACGTGCAACATCAGTCCAAAGGATTTTAGCTATTTCAGCCGTCGATTTATTTACCAAATGGTCAGCGGCACTAACTGTTACGGCTATCATATCATCTCTCACGAATAACCAATGAGCTGTTCCGCCGATTATACCGATGATTGGCTTGCAGCCAGGCAATGAAATTGGAAAATTGAGCAGATAATGGGCATTGACGATTGGACACGTTTTCTGAGGTACCGTGAGTTTAGGAAATAATAGTCTGGCTGATTGCGGAGGCACGGCAAGTATAACACGATCATCTGCTTGAAGAGCTATATCGGTATCGTCAAATAGTAGTCTTACTACTTTATTCGCACTCACATTTATCGCGCGCAGCCGACTGCCAAAATTCAGAATTCCTCCATTGGATTCAATATAGACAACAGCCGGGTCGACAAAGGCCTGTGAAAGTCCATTTCGGGCAATATGTAGCCGATTTGCGCGTTCTCCACCAAATAAGAGCGGTTTCACAACGGAGGAGAGAAGACGGGCCGAGGCAAACTGTGGTGTTGTATTGAGAGTGGCAATTACTAATGGAGACCAAAAGCGTTCGAACAAGTTACCAGGGGGCAGGCATTGTGCCACCGTGGTATCCGATTTACTAAAAAACAATTTTCCTGCCTTAAGAAACTCGATTATTTTTGCATCGGGTACACCTCGTGTTGGATGAACTGGCCACCATGGTGGTCCTGGCCGAAGTGTCCACTGTTTCGAATTACGAAGATCAATAAACGGAATCTCTGCGGGACTTATTGATAGTAGAGATTTCTGAGCACCTATTCTATCAAGATATGCAAGCGTTTCCGTATTTGCTCCGAGTATCAAATGGTTACCGTTATCGATATTTCTTTTAATTGTCGAATCGTGAAATGATCGACAGCGACCGCCTGCTTGTGTAGACGATTCAAATATGACTACCGGCCACCCTCTATCAACAGCGGCCAAAGCCGCAGAAAGCCCAGATAGGCCAGCGCCGATTATGTAAAGTGTCATTTAATTATTAGCTACTTGGTGCAAGTGCCAAGCCAGTCTTTAAGGTCTCCTAATGCCCGGGAAGTTAGGGCTCCTTTTCGTTCGCGACCTTTAGGCAGCCGTTCGTCTCCTTTTAGAGTGAGCGGTGGGAATAAACCGAAATTAATATTCATAGGTTGGAATGAATCGCTTTGTGCTCCGCTTGTTATATGCCGGAGAATGGCTCCAAGTGCAGTTGTTGGGGGAGGGGGAATAGCTTTTTTAGCAATACGCTCTGATGCTGCAAATCGGCCAGTTACTAAACCAATAGCAGCTGATTCTACATAGCCTTCGACACCAGTAATTTGGCCGGCGAATCGAAGCCGTTTCTCTGCCTTTAAACGTAACTCCGAATCTAGCAGATGGGGACTATTGATAAACGTATTGCGATGTAACCCACCTAAACGTGCGAACTCTGCCTGTTCTAAACCAGGAATCATACGAAAAATTCTAGTCTGTTCTCCATATTTTAGTTTGGTTTGGCAGCCGACCATATTGTAGAGAGTACCTAAAACGTTATCTTGACGAAGTTGAACGACTGCGTAGCACCTTTTACCAGTATTTGGATCTGTTAGCCCCACGGGTTTCATTGGCCCAAAACGTGGTGTATCGAGGCCACGTTCTGCCATTATTTCGATTGGCAAGCAGCCTTCAAAATAGGGTGTATTTATTTCCCATTTTTTAAATTCGGTTTTTTCTCCCTTTAGTAATTCTGAAATTAGACCCTCATATTGGGCTTTGTTCAGTGGACAATTAATATAGTCTTTGCCATCTCCATCAGGTCCACAGTGGTTATATCTCGATTGGTACCAGGCTTTTGAAAAGTCGATAGATTCTTTATGCACTATGGGTGAAATGGCATCAAAAAACGCAAGTGACTCTTGACCGGTAAGACGAAGAATTTCGTTGCTTAGAGCCGGTGAAGTTAGTGGGCCAGTAGCTATTATCACCTTATCCCATTTCGTTTTGGGTGGCACTTCTGTAATCTCACCGCGATCAATAGTTATTAGATGGTGTGCTTCTAATGCATCGGTTACGCAGGCACTAAATCTTTCTCGATCAACAGCAAGTGCGCTGCCAGCTGGTACTTTATTTTCATCGCCACAGGCAATTATTAGAGAGCCACATTGACGCATTTCTTCGTGCAGAAGACCTATCGCATTGTATTTCGCGTCGTCAGAGCGAAATGAGTTGGAACAGACTAGTTCAGCTAACAGACCGGTTTGATGCACTTCTGTACTAGTAACAGGGCGCATTTCATGAAGTACAGATGGTACACCCATTTGGGCCAATTGCCAGGCAGCTTCAGAACCGGCGAGGCCGCCACCGATTATATGGATAGGTGCTATTGATGTATCAACCATTGTTATTTCGTTATGCTCGCTTTCTCTGACGGCTGAACGAAGCAGATTTGGCAAGGTAATTCGATAAATAGGCACCTGTGTACGAAGCCTTGATATCGGCTAATTCTTCTGGGGAGCCATTAGCAACTACATAGCCACCAGCATCACCGCCGTCTGGTCCTAAATCCACGATATAGTCAGCAGTTTTGATAACTTCCAGGTTATGTTCAATTACAACGATTGTGTTTCCTTGCTTTACTAGAGCATGCAGTACATCAAGGAGTTTTCGTACATCATCGTAATGCAGACCTGTTGTAGGTTCATCTAGGATATATAACGTACGTCCCGTGGCCCGACGTGAAAGCTCTTTTGCAAGTTTAACCCTTTGAGCTTCGCCGCCGGAGAGAGTCGTTGCGGGTTGACCTACCTGGATATAGCCTAGTCCGACGCGTTGAAGGGTTGCAAACTTCTCACGAATCGATGGTACAGCTTTGAAGAACTCCACCGCTTCATCAACTGTCATCGCAAGAACATTGGCTATATTCTTGTTTTTAAATTCTATTTCTAGTGTTTCACGATTGTAGCGAGCGCCTTTACAAATATCACATTGGACATACACGTCAGGCAGGAAGTGCATTTCAATTTTAATCACGCCGTCACCTTGACAGGCTTCGCAGCGGCCACCCTTTACGTTAAATGAAAAACGGCCGGCTGCATAACCGCGGGCCCGCGCTTCTGGTAAACCAGTGAACCAGTCGCGAATTGGCGAGAAGGCACCAGTATAAGTTGCAGGGTTGGAGCGTGGAGTTCGACCAATAGGGGATTGGTCTATATCAATTACTTTATCGAGGTATTCCCATCCAATTATAGTATTGTGATCACCGGGGTTTTCCCGTGCTCCGTTGAGTCGCCTAGCCAATGCTCTATATATTGTTTCGATTACAAGGGTCGATTTACCGCTGCCAGACACCCCAGTAATTCCGGTAAGAGTACCAAGCGGTATACTCACGTCGATATTCTTCAGATTGTTTGCCTTCGCTCCTTTTATTTTTAGTGTTTGGCCAGTATGCCCTGGTCTTCTCTCGCTAGGTATTGGTATCTGCTTGATACCACTAAGATATTGGGCCGTTAGACTATTTTTTGTACTCATTACCTTGGAAGGTTTGCCGGCCACAACTACTTGGCCACCTTGACGACCGGCGGCTGGTCCCATATCCACGAGATAATCGGCGGCAAGAATTGCCTCTTCGTCATGTTCGACAACTATTACGGTATTACCAAGATCTCGCAGGCGTTTAAGAGTTTTAAGCAGCCGTCCATTGTCTCGTTGGTGCAAGCCTATCGAAGGTTCGTCCAATACATATAGAACTCCAGTAAGGCCTGAACCTATCTGTGATGCAAGTCGAATTCTCTGACTTTCACCGCCTGATAATGTTCGTGATGTGCGACTTAAGGTTAAATATTCCAGCCCTACATTGTTCAAAAATCCTAGGCGTTCATTTATTTCCTTTAAAATACGAAAAGCTATCTCTTGCTGTTTTTTGGTCAAATAATCGTTTAGTTCGGCAAACCAGTTGTTGACCTCACCAATCGACATTTGCGCAACTTCACCTATGTGTAACTTATTAATTTTTACTGCTAACGCTTCTGGTTTGAGCCGATGACCATCGCACTCTCCACAAGGATGAACGGTTTGGAAGCGTGCCAGGTCATCACGTATCCATGAACTATCCGTCTCTCGCCATCGGCGTTCCATATTTGGTATTACGCCTTCGAAGGGTTTTTTAGTGCTGTATTTCCTTAGTCCGTCGTCATATTCGAAAGTTACACACTTCTTGCCTGTACCAAACAAGATTGCATTACGTGCCGATTCAGGAAGTTCCCTGAAGGGCGTTTGAGTGGAAAAGTTAAAAGTTTTTGCAAGACTTTCGAGTGTTTGACGGTAGTAGGGTGAGGATGAATTTGCCCATGGCCCAATTGCACCATTGACAAGTGTTTTTTCCTCATCCGGAACGACCATTGCTATGTCAAATTGCAATGTCGTTCCTAGACCATCACATGTTGAGCAGGCGCCAAAAGGATTATTAAAGGAAAACAGCCTGGGTTCGATTTCGTCGATTGTAAAACCAGAAACGGGACATGCAAAGCGCGCGGAGTATGTAGAGCGCTCTTTTGTATCTGCATTTTCCGTAAAAACGAGACCGTCGGCCAGTGTTAGTGCAGTTTCAAGGGAATCTGCTAAACGTTGAGCAAGGTCCTCGCGGACAACCACACGATCTACTACGACCTCAATATCGTGTTTGAGCTTCTTATTTAGGACTGGTAACTCCTCAAGGTCGTAGAGTTGGCCGTCAATTTTGACTCTCTGAAATCCACGTTTTCTTAAATCAACCAGTTCCGTACGATATTCACCCTTACGACCTCGCACGATTGGTGCCAGAATAAATAGACGTGTGCCCTCGGGCATTTCTAAGATGCGGTCTACCATTTGGCTAACAGTTTGGCTTTCGATGGGTAGATTAGTTGCCGGTGAGAAGGGAACCCCAATTCGGGCAAAAAGTAAGCGCATGTAGTCATGAATTTCGGTGACCGTTCCCACAGTGGAACGGGGGTTGCGACTTGTAGTTTTCTGTTCAATTGAGATTGCTGGCGACAGTCCTTCGATAAGATCAACGTCTGGTTTTTGCATCATTTCCAAGAACTGCCTGGCGTATGCACTTAGACTTTCAACATAGCGTCGCTGCCCTTCTGCATAAATAGTGTCGAAAGCGAGCGAAGATTTACCCGATCCACTTAACCCAGTGATCACAATAAGGCGATCGCGAGGGAGATCGACGTCTATGTTCTTTAGGTTGTGTTCCCGTGCACCACGCACACTTATGTTTTTCTGCATTTATTATCCGGTGTGTTGATCTCTTCTTCGCAACCTAACGGTGCATATTATGACTATAAGGTTGAAACTTTCCCGATGCGACTCAGAACCTAAAGTTTTTCTCGTTTGAGGTTTTTAACATTTTTTTCTTATTGCCTGGATAGAGTGTATGTGTTCCGTTTCCTACACACCGCTAGTAATCTAGTTCTTGGAGTGAAACTCGTAGGTGCTTGCAACAGTTCTATAGCGGTGTAGAGTGTTTATCGGCAAACTCTAGAAGGCGTTTCATAATGGCAGGCTCAATTAATAAGGTTATCCTAGTTGGAAATCTAGGCGGCGACCCAGAAATTAGAACAATGCAGAATGGAAGTAAGGTTGCCAATTTGCGTATGGCGACAAACGAGCGTTGGCGTGACCGTAATTCAGGTGAGATGAATGAACGCGTCGAATGGCACAGAGTGGTCATTTTCAACGAACGCTTGATTGATGTCGCTGAGAAATTTTTGAAAAAGGGTTCAAAAATTTACCTAGAAGGTCAACTGCAAACTCGGAAATGGACCGATAATCAAGGTCAGGAAAAATACTCTACTGAAGTATTACTCAACAGGTTTCGTGGAGAACTGCAGATGCTTGATTCGAGGAGTGAAGGAAGCGGGACTTCTTTTGAGGCAGCTGATCCATTAGAGGGTGGAAGTGAATCAGGACAGTTTTCTTCTGAGACTGATTTGGATGATGAAATACCATTTTAAAATGTAATTCTGCTAATATACTATGTTTCTTATTAGATAATTATTCTTAAGATTACGGATCCGAATGGGTGGTTATTAACGATAATAGTAACTAATTTTGTAAGTTGTTAATGTTGCTAATTTACCTTATTTGGTTGTGAATTAACCGCACATCGGCTAGATTTAGTACTAATTCCAGTTAGAAAAATGCATTCGGCGATCGTGTCAAGTACACTGCCTGTTAATTTTTAAAACAACCTTCGAATAACTTTGAACGAAACACCGCCACCATCAGATTCTTTCGATATTGTCCCGGTGACGATCGAGGAAGAAATGGAGCGCTCCTATCTCGACTATGCGATGAGTGTCATCGTAAGTCGCGCCCTACCAGATATACGCGACGGTTTAAAGCCTGTTCATCGACGCATACTGTATGCAATGAAGGAAGGCGGATATGATGCGTCCCATTCGTTTCGCAAATCTGCTCGAATTGTTGGCGAAGTCATGGGTAAATATCATCCCCATGGAGACCAAGCAATTTATGATGCTCTGGTTCGAATGGCGCAGACATTTTCAATGCGTCTACCACTTATCGATGGCCAAGGTAATTTTGGCTCAATGGACGGGGATCCGCCTGCCGCATTTCGCTACACTGAGGCAAGGCTCGCTCGAACTGCAGAGACGCTTCTCGATGATATCGACCAAGAAACTGTAAATTTTCAACCTAATTATGACGATACGGACCTTGAACCCACGGTACTCCCGGCTCGGTACCCAAATTTATTGGTGAACGGCGCTGGGGGTATTGCGGTGGGCATGGCCACTAATATTCCACCACATAATCTAGGCGAAGTATTAGATGCTTGCGTTGCTAGTATAGATAACCCGAGTATTTCAATAGACGAGTTGATGGAGATTGTACCGGGCCCGGATTTTCCCACTGGCGGCCTCATAATGGGGCAAGCTGGTATAATTTCTGCTTATCACACTGGCCGGGGCTCGGTGATAATGCGAAGTCGTACAAATATTGAATCACTCGGCAACGATCGCGAAGCGATTATCGTCACGGAATTACCCTATCAAGTTAATAAGGCAAGACTCGTTGAACGAATAGCTGAAGTTGTACGTGAAAAAATTGTTGAAGGGATCTCGGATCTTAGAGACGAATCAGACCGCGACGGCGTTAGGATAGTGATTGAACTTAAGCGGGACGCCATGACAGATGTGGTGCTGGCCCAACTTTACCGTTCCACGCCTCTACAAACCAGTTTTGGCGTGAATATGCTTGCCCTGACTGGCGATCAACCGCTGCTAGTTAACATAAAAACGATTATAACTTCGTTTATTGAATTTCGTGAAGAAGTAATAACAAGGCGTACAGTATTTCAATTGCGTCGAGCACGTGATAGAGCCCATGTTTTAGTTGGACTTTTGGTTGCTATTACGAACTTAAATCCGGTAATCCAATTGATACGGAAAGCTAAAGACCCTGCGACTGCCCGTGAAGAACTCACATCACAAAATTGGGCTGCGGGAGAGATTTCCAAATTTATAGGCCTGTTAGACGACCCTGGTCATGAAGTTGTTGGTGGCGAATATCAGCTGTCGGATGTTCAAGCACGAGCAATATTGGAACTCCGGCTTCAACGTTTGACTGGTATGGAACGTGAAAAGCTTGGTGAGGAAATGGAGAATCTCGCTAAACAAATTGGCTCATATCTCGATATCCTCCAGTCAAAGCCGAAACTTTTTGATATAATGCGGGCAGAGTTTCTCGAAGTTCGGCAGAAATTTGCGGACCAACGACGTACTGAGATAGTAGATTCGGAACTCGAACACGATATAGAGGATTTAATACAACGCGAAGATATGGTCATCACCGTGACCCATGGTGGCTACATCAAAAGGGTACCACTCTCGACCTACCGTGCGCAGCGTCGTGGCGGTAAGGGTCGGGCTGGGATGTCAACTCGTGAAGAAGACGTAGTTAGCAATGTTTTTGTTGCATCGACTCATGCACCAATTCTCTTCTTTTCTACACGAGGGATGGTTTATCAGTTGAAGGCATGGCGCCTTCCGCAAAGCACACCACAAGCACGTGGGAAGGCGATGGTTAATCTTTTACCGCTTCAGGACGACGAAGCAATCTCGACCGTAATGGCACTTCCTAATGATGAAGAGGTCTGGGATGAACTCACCATCATATTTGCAACTTCGCGGGGCACTGTCCGTCGAAATAAGCTTACCGATTTTACAAATATTAAGGCTAACGGCAAAATTGCAATGAAACTCCCTGAGGGCGACCATCTAGTTAATGTGTGTGCTTGTACTGATGATGATGACGTACTTCTAGCTGCCAGGGATGGTAAGTGTATTCGGTTTTGCGTTACTGATGTGCGCGTTTTCAGTGGTCGCGGATCCACAGGTGTTCGAGGAATGAATCTATTAAAAAATGATGTTGTAATTTCGATGTCGATACTTAGACACGAAGAAATTGATATAGATGTGCGTGACAACTATTTGCGTAGTGCCGCAGCATTAAGACGCTCGAGCGATGATGAAGCCGTTGAAGATGCCGAAAAAAATATTGCGGTAAACAATGCAACTAGGCTTTCTTCAGAGGAATTAGAAACCTTGTCAGGACGCGAAGAGTTTATTCTTACCATCGCTGAAAATGGTTACGGTAAACGTAGTTCAGCGTATGAGTATCGAATAACAAAACGAGGTGGTCGGGGTATCGTTAACATTGAAACAAGTGCGCGCAATGGAACAGTAGTTGCTGCCTTCCCAGTTGAAGCAGACGATCAGATTGTACTCGTGACAGATGGTGGTCAATTAATTCGTGTTCCGGTCAACGATATACGTATTGCAGGTAGACGGACGCAGGGCGTTACCCTATTTGATGTTGAAAGTGGCGAGCGGGTTACGTCGGTCAGTCGCCTGAGGGATGTAGGCGAGGATAACGGTCAATGCGAAGAAATTGTCGAAGTTGAATGTGATAATGTTGTCGATAATGAAACGACTTCCGTCGCTGATTGAGGTCTCATGGCAGAGCAACGTATAGGCGTATACCCTGGAACTTTTGACCCAATTACGAACGGCCATTTGGATATTATTACAAGGGCGGCAACGCATTTGTCTGACCGGCTTATAATAGCGGTTGCAGAGAACGCGGGTAAGACTCCATTATTTGATCTGAATACGCGTGTTACAATGTTAAGTGAGGAAGTCGCTAAAATCGAGTGTCCTAGAAATTGCTCGATTGAAGTAATGCCTTTCGGAAATCTCCTGATGGATTTTGTGGAATCAGTTGGCGCAATAGTTGTCATTAGAGGCCTGCGCGCAGTATCAGATTTTGAATATGAGTTTCAAATGGCTGCTATGAACCACCGGCTATCTTCGTCGGTCGATACAGTATTTCTTATGGCATCAGAACAAAACCAATTCATATCATCTCGTCTTGTCAAAGAGGTGGCGGCTCTTGGAGGAGATATCAGCCAATTCGTCCCTCCAGACGTTGCGAGGGAAGTTAAAAAATACTGTTCCTCCTAGGCACATTCAGAAAATATTCAGCTTATTCTTTGACGAAAATGGCTGGCCAGTCTAGGTCAATTGGTTTTCACTAACGCTTGAGCGAGACCACTAGCAGCGTCGGGATCATTTGGCAGGTGATTCAAGGCGATTTTGAACTGAGTAGCTGCTTCAGCTAATCTTCCCTCATTCAGCAAAAATTTACCAAACTCAATATTGGCTCTCGGCAATGGTTCTAAACCGCTTACAGCCGCTATTAGATGAGTTTCAGCATCTTTCTGTCGCTGCAACCCAATAAGTGTTAGTCCAAGTTCACAGTGCAGCAGGCAAAAGTTAGGGAAAGTTTCAAGCCCGTCTAATAACCAGCGTTCAGCTGCAAGGTATTTCTTCTGGAACCTATTTGTCCTACCCAATCCTATAAATGGATAAGGATCACTATTAGCTAAGCGCAGTTGTTCCTGATAAATTTGTGCTGCATCTTCGAAGCGATTCATAGCCTCTAACGCTGCTGCGAGATTTCTATGACACGAAGCGGATAATGGATTGGCTTGAAGGCCTGCCTCAAAATAGGGGATGGATTTTTTGTGTTCTCCTTTCTCATGAAGTAAAAATCCTTTTAAATTCAGCCCTTTATCGTAATTTGGGTCAATCTCAATGGCCCGTTCGGCCGCTAACAAGGCACCCTCTTGGTCGTCAGTAAGCTGTAAAAGCTCCCCTAGAGATACTTGAGCGGTTGCATTCATTGGACGAAGTTCTGATGCGCTTCGAGCGAGTCTTAGAGCTTTTGTCAGCTCGCCACGCGTAACCATGATCCCGGATAAATTTAGATGTGCTTCGAAATTGTCTTCATCGATATCGATCGCATTACGAAATGCTATAATTGCACTATCTATCTGATTTGACTGTCGTAGAGCCTCACCTAAATTGTTTTGAAATTGCGAGTTGTCTGGAGCGTACTCAGTTGATTTTCTAAGTAATTCAATTGCTTCGTCATGACGCCCAATTTGTGCAATTGAAACTCCAAGCATGTGCATACTTTCGGCGTGAGTCGGATTCGTTTTGAGAATATTTCGGTAGGCAAATTCGGCATCACGAAAACGGCCTTCCTCATATAACTTTAGAGCCTCCATGAATTTCGAATTTGAATCAACCAATACTCTATCCTGACGATTTAGAATAATATTTCGATGAGAAGCATACTAGAGAAGTAGGACTATAGCGCACATACAATTCCTATCAAAGCCGATACCATGGTATGTGAATTAACCTCAAAACTCGAATAGAGCTTTATTCTAATGCTGTCGAAGATAAAGTATCTGATCAATTATGTAGCAATAATCGCGTTGATGGTCTTGTTCAATAACAGTTCCGTTGGATCGGAGATAGTCAAGCCTCATAGATCCTTGGTTGGTAAATTACTTGTTTCGGCTTCGAAAATGGATGACCCACGGTTCTATGGAACGGTCATCATCATTGTTCATCATTCCACAAATGGTGCGCTCGGTTTAGTTATAAATAAACCGCTTCGCGACATTAGCACTGCTGAAATTTCTGAAGGTATTGGATTGCCGAAGATAACGACTGATAAATCTATAAAAGTGCACTTCGGTGGTCCGGTTGAACAAAGACAAATCTTTGTTATCCATTCTACAGATTATTCATCTGCTAGTACGATTAGTTTGACTAACGATATTTCAGTTTCAGGCGATAAGGGTACGATTCATAACATTTTGCGAGGTAAAGGACCTCGACAGTTCCTCCTCATTATGGGTTACGCGGGTTGGTCATCAGGGCAACTAGAGTCCGAACTTGCGAGCAATGACTGGGAAATATCTCCCGCAGAAAGCGATGTTGTACTCGATAAGGATTATGAAACAAAATGGCAGAGGGCAATGCGGCAGCGTCTTATCGATCTTTAAAACTTTTTATGGGGAATTAGAAGAAGGTTAAGTTTTGCATTTCTTAATTCACAACATTGCTTAACGTAGCATCATATTCAAAGTAGGATTATGAGTTCGGTTATAACTGTAGATTTACAACTAAATAGTGGAGATAGGAATGAGTGAAGACCCGAGTCCGCCAGTCGTACGTAAGCGCCCCCCTATAAATGTCAAATGGGTGTTTGTTTTTGGGATTCTAATTTCTGGTTTGTCGCGTCACTCGGGATTCAGTTGGACTGAAGCCTTGCTTATACTCGTAGTATTCCTTCTGATAATTATAGCTGTCGTACTTGAAGAGACTCGAGACCTTTTCCGTAGCCAGCTAAGTTAACTTAAATAGGTGATCACTTCGCTGTTTCTGGAGAATGCTGTAGAAGCAACCATATAGTAGTGCAAGTGACGAACATAACAGGAAGAATGATTCCAAGATTAATCACTTGCCAGCCAAACGCATGATGAAGAGAGCCTGAGCCAAAACTTGCAGCTGCAACTGTACCGAATACAAGAAAATCATTAAAACCTTGTATTTTTGCTCGCTCATTAGGTTGGTATGTCGATGCCAACAATGAGGTTCCTCCGATAAACATAAAATTCCAACCGACACCTAAAAGGACCAGGGCGGCCCAGAATTGAGCTATCTCTATCCCTGTAAGATTGATGGCAGAACAGCCGAGTATCAATGCCGATCCGGTAATTATGATTTTTATCGCACCGAATCGATGAATCAGGTGTCCAGTAACAAAACTTGGCCCGAACATGCCTACAACATGCCACTGTATAACGAATGCTACATCAGAAAAGCTGTGTTCGTGTTGGATTACAGCCAATGGTGTGGCTGTCATTATGAGTGACATAGAACCGTAACCAATCATTGATGCTAAAATTGCAACTGTCGTGGTAGGCTGCCGCAAAATGTCGGCTAATGGCCGTCCAGTATCCCGGCGTTCTGCTGCGCTCATTCGTGGGATTTGGATGAATTGCAGAATAGAAATATTCAGCAACATGATGATTCCAATTGTTACAAAGCAACCGGCGAAAACAACCGGTTCAAAGATGTCCCGTGTAACCTTAGCGAGTTCGGGACCAACGAATGCCCCAACAACGCCGCCAGCCATAACTAGGGAGATCGCCCTGCTGCGAAATTCTGCGCTTGCTGTGTCAGCTGCGGCGAAACGCAACTGCTGACCGAAAGCGCCGTTAAATCCGAATAACAAACCGCCTAGCGCAAAAATCCAAAAATTTTCTACAAATATTGCGTAGGTAGATATTACAGCTGCGGCAATACCGACCAACTGCCCAAATGTGAATCCAATGCGTCGCCCGAACCGTCGCATGAATAGTGAGGCGGGTACTGTTGCGATCATAACACCAGTAAACATCAACGCGAAGGGAAGAGTAGAAAGGCTTTTATCAACGGCAAGCATGTGTCCAGTAAGTGCCGACGTCGTACCAATAATAATGCCTCCAGTCATCACTAAGGCCTGGCATGATGCCAGCAGCACTACATTACGCTTCGTTGGATCACTCGTGTTTTTTTGTTTGGTTGTTGGTCGGAGCACCCTATAACGATCCTTGTTGATGGATATGTTTGATTAGCCTAGCCTAACACCAAAAAAATTGCGAAGCACGGTGCAGCAGATAAATTTTTATTGTATTACGTTTAATAAATTTTTTTCACGTTGAATGTGAGGGCTCTGGCAGACTAGTATGCGCGCTCTTCGAGAAACTGGAGGCACAAATGCCAGGCTGGATCATTTGGATTATTAAATGGGGCGGTTTAATCACCGCAATCATAGCATTATTATCAATCTTTTTTGTTGAAGCATTTGCTCCGGTTCCGGAAGCAACAACGCAGGCATCACAGGTCGTTTGGCTTGCGGTTGGCCTTATCTTTGCAGTGCTTGGGTATTATCTGGAGAGGCGGAGTTCAACCACTTCGTGATCTAACAGGTAAAATTGTGTGTTCACAGCCCTTAGTAGCTCGTTTGTGGGTGTATTTACCCACGCACTTGGCTTATCTGGTATCTACTGACTAGTTTAGTAATTCGTTATGCATGCGCTTTGTGTAGGTCTCCGCAAGCGACGGTGCCAGATTAAACTCGAATGTGGGGACTGTGTCATCATAGTTTATAAAGGTCTACCACCATGCTTCGAGTATTCGGGCATGAATTCAAACAGGACTTGATTTAAACCAGAATAAGGATAGTTCTCTCTAATTTGCTGAAAAAATGATGCATCGACTGAATATTTTCAATAATTGTAGCTACGATCTAAATACCGGATAGGCAATGGCTATTAGAAAATAAGATTTTGTCAAAATTTTGCATCCAAAGGGGTTAAATTTAGAACATCCTACTAAGGTTGTTGTAAGTGTTTAGGAAATAAACCGTCCTAGAGTATGGAGGTTCCATTCGTGTAAACGGTTCACTGAAGATCGTGGGGAGAGTCATTAATGAGTACCAGAATAACTAAAAAAATAGAGAGTAAAGGGATGGATATAAACAAACCGCATGGTGGATACTACGCTAGACATGGTGTTACTGAGGATGTGGAGCTAACTCATGTTGGCCCGAGGACACCGGGCGGTGAATATTTGCGACGATTTTGGCAGCCAGTAGCGTTGTCATCTGAACTGGGAAAATTACCGTTGAACGTCCGGTTATTGGGTGAAGATCTAGTGTTGTTCCGGACTACTAAGGGTGGAATTGGCCTATTAGAACGTCACTGCTCGCACCGTGGTGCGTCGCTTGAATATGGCCTTCCCTCAGACGAGGGTATCATTTGTTGCTACCATGGCTGGCATTATGCCACTGATGGTAGAATTATCGAGACACCCAACGATCCGACTAGCAATGTAGCTGGTAGCATCTATCACGGAGCTTATCAGACTCATGAGTATAAAGGCATCATATTTGCTTATATGGGGCCGCCAGACGACGTGGCCGAATTCCCGATCCTGGATACCTTTATAGAACCCGATAACGAGATGGTTCCTTTCTCGCTTCCTATGCCTTGTAATTGGCTTCAATGTTTAGAAAATACTCAGGATCCCACACATAGTTGCTTCCTTCATACGCGAGTATCCGGCGTACAATTTGGCGTTTCTTGGGGAGAGTTGCCTGAACTAGATTACGTCAAAACGCCACATGGCATGATGAATGTTAATGTGCGTCGGTGGAAAGATAATATCTGGATACGTACTACTGAAGATACTCTACCTAACATGAACCAGACCGGTTCATTGTGGCTATCGGCAGAGGAGGAGGGGTGTTTCGGCCGCGTAGCTGTAACTAGGTGGATGACGCCGTTGGATGATACGAATACACAATTGATAGGGTGGCGACACTTCAACGATCGCGTGGACGCTGGACTTGGCGATAAATCACAAGTCGGACTCGGAAAAATTGATTTTATTGGACAGACTGAAGATGAACGGCCTTACGAAGAACGCCAACGTGTACCAGGTGACTTTGAGGCAATTGTTAGTCAGCGCGAGATTGCAATTCATGGACTGGAACATCTTACATTGGCCGACCGAGGTGTTGGGATGCTGCGCTCAATGGTACGTCAGGGAATTAGAGCATCAAAATCTGGCAAGAAATTTGCTGCTTTGCCACGTCACTTCAAGGGTGTGATTCCTACCTACACGCAGGATACAATCATTAAGCGCCCAATTAGAGATGGGGATGATCGAAAATTGATGAGAAATTTAGGTCAAGAAATTGCCAAGGTTGTTTTGGAAAGCGATAAACTTTCACCCGAAAGGAGGAGAGAAGCGATAGCCGCAAAGACAAACCAGTTGGCTTAATGGGTAAAGTAAGTAGTTACTGAAGAATAAGGATGGAGTGCGGGGACTAAGGACAGGAAATGAAAAATATAGCAGATGTCCTCGCGTCTTGGTGCGCAGATAGTAATCAAGTTGATATACCCTCAAAAGTTGTACACGAAGGCAAACGATGTCTTATAGACACGATGGGAGTCATGATCGCTGGGACTCAACATGAGACGGCGAGAAAGACACGTGAATTAGTAATGACCGAGTTTGCACCAGGTCCGTGTAGTCTTCTTGGTGAAAATGTATACATATCGGCACCGGGGGCCGCACTAGCAAACGGCGTGGCAGCACACGTACTTGACTTTGACGATGTATCAAATGAGGCAATGGTTCACGCTTCCGCCGCTGTACTGCCAGCGACACTGGCTTGCGCGGAGTCTTCTAAGATTTCTGGATCGGCGCTACTGGAAGCATTTATTGCTGGGGTAGAGGCAGAATACGCGCTTGGATGCGCTTTAACGCACGATATGTTTTGGAAAGGTTGGTGGACCACAGGTTTACTTGGAGCTTTTGGCGCGACAGTTGGTGCAGCACGAGCGCTAGGTCTCGATGAAGAGCAAAGCCGGAATGCAATTTGTTTTACCGCAAGCCAAGCATCCGGTACCTATACCGTTGTAGGTACCCCGATGAAACCGTTTGCTAGTGGCCGTGCAGCACAGCTAGGGATAGAAGCCGTTCTTTATGCTCGCGCGGGCCTTAAGTCAAATCCTGAAGCATTCGAACATGCCAAAGGGTTTATCAATTTGTTTAATGATGGAATATTTAAAAGAAGTCTTTTAGACCGATTGGGAACCCACTTCATACTTGTGTCCCCAGGAATTGCCTATAAGCTGTATCCTGTATGTTCAGGTGCACAACCTGCAACAGAAGCATTGATGTGTTTGATCGCCGAGGAACACCTTGATGCGCGAAAGATCACTGCAGTCCATTGTGAAGTAACAGGCGATATAATTAGCCATCTTGAGCATGAAAATCCGCGGACCGTAACTGAAGCGCAGTTCAGCATGAACTTTGCGGCTGCTTGCGTGCTGGTGCATGGGGAACTTGGCATTGCACAATTGTCAGAAACTGTTCTCCACGACCCAGAGATTCAATTAGCCATGGGCAAGGTAAAAATGACACAAAACGATTCTCTCGCTAAAGAGTCAGAATTAGGTCCTGCTTATCCCGAAGCGGCCGTAGTAACCGTGACTCTTGCTAACGGTAGTCAACTAACAAAGATTAATAAGGGGGCGACGGGTACACCAGTTAATCCGATGTCAGACAAACAAATTAACGAAAAATTCTTGAACTGCGTTATTCCTATCTTGGGTATTGATAATTCGGAATCATTACTAAGACGCCTCAGAAATCTAGAGAGGCTGGATGCAAGTGTCTCCTTATTTAAAGAATGTCACAATTTAAGCAATGCGATTTAGAGTATTCATATCGAAAAGATAGAGAACAATGAGTGAAATATTTGATGTTATTGTTATCGGCGGCGGTATTACAGGTGCGGGAACCGCCTATAATTTAAAAAAACTTGGAGTGGACAAAGTTCTATTACTTGAACGATATAAAGCCGCCGCCGGAGGGACAGGGAAAAGCGCGGCAATTGTTCGGCAACACTATTCAAATTCGCTCCTCGCTCGTTTAGCAATGGAAAGCGTCCAACTATTCTCCAGCATGCCCGAGGAATTAGGTGTGGATGGTGGATATAGACAGGTAGGTTGGTTTTTTCTCATACCTCAGAATTTTCTTGATGGCGCCAGAACTAATGTTGAAATGCAGCAGAAAGTTGGTGTCGAGACAAGTATGTTAAACGAGCGAGAGGTGTCTGAGATGATGCCGTGGTTAAATCCGGAAGGTGTTGCCGGTGTGGCTTATGAACCAAGAGGCGGTTATGCGGACCCGGTAAGAAGTACGGAGGCGTATCTAAAGGCATTTGTTGAGTTAGGTGGGGAAGTGCGCACTAGTTCTCCCGCTAGAACAATCCTAAGGAACGGTGACAAAGTGATTGGCGTTGAGATCGATAATGGTCCTGTTTTCGCAGAAAATATCGTTAATGCAGCAGGTCCGTGGTCCCGCCTATTGGCGCAAAGTGCTGCAATAGAAATAGACCTTAAAGTATTTCGTGAACAAGACACCGTCTGGGAGGCAAGAAGTGGGAGGCCGCTACCAACTAGTTCAATATCAAATGCAGTCGATGCGATATATTTGCGCCCACTCGGTGGACACCGTTATGTCGTAGGCCGTGGATACCCAAAAGAGTATGTTGATACAGATCCCAATAATTATAAAGTGACAGTGGACGAGGAGTTTGTATCTGATGTTTCCACACGTCTACAACATCGTTTCCCGCCATTTTCTGGGGCGACCCGTGTGGATTCCTATGGAGCATTATATGACGTTACCCCGGACTGGTATCCATTTACTGGGCCACGTAAGGGCTTGGATGGGTATTTTGATGCCTGTGGCGGCAGCGGGCATGGTTTTAAAATTGCACCTGCATTGAGTTATCATCTTGCACGATGGATTGTTGAAGGTAAGGTCGACGAAGAATTTGCTCGTTTAAGCCATGACCGACTGAGAGACGGCCGATCGTTTGTCCAGGCCTATGGTGGAAATAGAGGTTAGATTGGATCTCTTAATACCGGCTCCATTAAGCGATGTCCCAAGACGATTCGCTAGGAAGGACTGGGGTTAATGGCTTGGATGGTTGGTGTCGACGTGGGCGGAACCTTCACGGATTTCTATGCTTTCGACGACAAGAATAATATTACCGTTATTCATAAAACGCCCTCTACTCCGGAAAATCCAACGGAAGCAATAATCGAGGGTCTGAGAGCACTCGTAACGCGGCATAACGTGCGGATTGATGAACTTTTGCGTCTCGGACATGGAACGACAGTTGGAACCAATGCCCTAATTCAAAGATCAGGTGGCAAAGTTGCTGTTATAACCACTGACGGTTTTCGCGATTTATTGGAAATTGGCCGTCAGGTCCGTCCAAAAATGTACAATATGCAACTTGATTACCCGATGCCACTCTCTAAAAGAAGTGATAGATTCGAAGTGATTGAGCGCATTGATTCTCAAGGCAATATTCTGCGTCCCCTGACAGATTCTGTTATAGCAGATGCGGTGGATCAGGTAATTGCGTCTGGTGCCGAGTCCTGTGCAGTGTGTTTGTTGTTTTCTTTTCTTAATCCTTTACACGAACGTCAGATAGGTAAGGCACTCAAGGAAGCTATACCAGAACTGTTTGTGACTCTATCGTCGGATGTACAGCCAGAATTTCGCGAGTTTGAACGATTTTCTACTGCTGTACTGAACGCATATTTGCAGCCTGTCGTAGCACGTTACATCGTTCAATTGGGTAAAGCACTCAGTACGGAGGCCCCTCAGGTTGCTGTGGGGATAAACCAGTCAAGTGGCGGCTTGATGTCGATTGAGCGCTCTCGCCGCTATCCGATCCGAACAGCGTTGTCGGGACCAGCTGCAGGCGTTATTGGAGCGATACATGCAGCTCGTCCATCTAATCGGTCCGATCTAATCACGCTCGACATGGGCGGAACAAGTGCTGACATATGTCTGATCCGCAATTTAAACGCAGAATTAAGTTTCGGACGAGAAGTCGCAGATTTTCCGATAAGACTACCGATGGTGGACATCAATACAGTAGGTGCCGGTGGTGGTTCGATAGCCTGGTTCGAACGAGATGGACTTTTAAAAGTAGGTCCAAGCAGTGTCGGTGCCGATCCTGGACCAGCTTGCTATGGGCGTGGTGGAGATCAGCCTACTGTAACCGATGCAAATTTAATTTTAGGGCGATTATCAACGGAAGGCCTTCTTGGTGGTTCCATGTCAATCGATTTGGAGGCAGCAAAACGGGCAATGTATCCAATTGCTGAACAATTAAAATTCACACTTGAGCGGACAGCACATGGGGTCCTTTCCATTGTGGTTGCTAATATGATTCGTGCTATTCGTGCCGTGTCTGTTGAACGTGGACATGACCCAAGAAATTTTACACTGATGCCCTTTGGTGGAGCCGGTGCTTTACACGCGACGGAAATTGCTCATGCGCTAGGAATAAATGAAATTCTTGTTCCTCATTCTCCAGGGATCATCTGTGCACAGGGACTGGTTGTATCGGATTTGAAGGAAACTTTTGTATCTAGTGCTCGAATAAGAATTGAAGAAAGCACTTTAAAAGAACTGCGGGTTAAAGTTGCAAAATTAAAAAAAGATGCCGCAGCATGGTTCATTTCAGAGGGTATCTCAGAAGAGCGGCGTACAATGATGTTAAGCCTTGATATGCGTTATGTGGGACAAAATTTTGAACTGCCAATCGATATGGAACCAGATATTTCGCAACAATTGATGATACCCGAAACATCTCGACTCCGAGTGCTATTTTTTAAGGCGCACGAGATGAATTATGGTTACCACAATTCGGATGACCCAATCGAAGTTGTCAACCTGAGATTAACGGCGCATGGCCGGCTCGATAAGCCACCACCGCCAAATAAATTGAAGGACACATTATCGCTGCCTTCAAAAAATGGACAGCGATATGTGTGGTTTGAGCCGGTCGAGGCAATAGAGACACCTATTTACGAGCGTAATAGTCTTTTACCGGGTCAAGTCATAGCTGGACCAGCTGTCATTGACCAGCTTGACGCGACTACTTTGGTATTTCCAGGTGATACGGCGCGGATAGATGAAGGACTCAATATAGTATTAAAACTTATTTCATGAAAACCCAGACCAAAATTATGAAAGAAGATACCTCAATCGATCCGATAAACCTCGAGATACTTTATAACGCCTTACGTTCTATCGTGGATGAGACGTATGTGGCGCTTATGCGTAGTGCATATTCAACAAACATAAAGGAACGTCATGATCACTCGACGGCCTTTGTCGACCCAAAGGGAAAGCTCGTTGTACAGGCCGAAAATGCTTTACCCATTCACTTATCCTCAATGGTGGGCCTAATGGAGAGTTTAATTGATAAGTTCCCACCTGAGACAATTTGTAAAGGCGATCTATTCGTTGCTAATGATCCGCACGTAGCTGGAGGTTCACACTTACCTGATATCAACATGGCTATGCCAGTATTTACCAATGGGACGCTTTTGGGATTCATCTGCAACATCGCTCATCACGCAGATGTTGGGGGTATTGCTCCTGGCTCAATGGCCGGCAACATGACAGAAATTTTTCAAGAGGGTTTGCGGATTCCCGTTGTTCGATTATTTAATAAAGGAATACTACAATCTGATATATTTGATTTATTGCTTCTAAACGTAAGATTACCAGACGAAAGACGAGGTGATTACAACGCTCAAATTGCTGCCTGTCGTCTCGGTGAACGTCGGCTTCAGGAGGTCGCTCAAAAATATTCTAGAAAAATTCTTTTTTTGGCGTTCGATCAAATTATCAGCCGCACGGAACGCCGGTTGCGGGATACCCTTCTAAAGGTCCCAGACGGCATCTACTACTTTGAAGACCTAATGGACGATGATGGAATAGATACCTTAGATATCCCCATAAAATTAACTATTGAAATTAAGGGCGACCGTATTCGTTTTGATTTCACGGGTACCTCTCCTCAGGTAGCAGGTAACATCAATGTTCCATTTAACGTTACCCAGGCGGCGGTATGCTATGCCCTAAAGGCGTTGCTGGACCCGGAAGTACCAAACAATCAGGGTGTAATTGATGTATGCGAAATTAGAGCGCAGCAGGGTTCAATCGTGAATTGCGTATCACCAGCACCCGTTGCCTCTCGTGCACTTACCTGTCAGCGTGTGTGCGATATGGTGATAGGTGCATTGGCTGAGGCCGTACCTGAGAAGGTAGTAGGGGCATCGAATGGCTCAAATACGGCAGCTATATTCACCGGAATTAATCCAAATACTGGTGAACGTTACGTCTACCTCGAAACACTTGGCGGAGGTTTTGGTGGCCGTTTTGACCATGATGGCAAGGATGGTGTGCAGGTACATACGACAAATACTTCAAATCTTCCAGTTGAGGCGATTGAAATGGAGTATCCACTGCTAGTTGAACGCTACGAACTAATTCCTGATTCTGGTGGCCCAGGAAAGTTCCGTGGCGGACTTGCGTTGAGACGAATTATCCGGCCTGTTGGTGGAAACTGCACCTTTACTGGGAGAGGCGAAAGAATTCGTCATCGCCCGTGGGGAATTTTTGGAGGAGGCGAAGGGGCAAGTGGACGTTTTTTGTTGGTTGATATGGAGGGTAAGGAGACACTCCTTGATGGTAAACCCGTAAATTTGTCGATAAGTCCGGACGTTTGTGTCGTTGTTGAAACACCAGGTGCCGGAGGCTATGGGTCCCCGAATCAGCGATCATCAAAAATGTTGGCGAAGGACCGTGAAAGCGAAAAATTTAGCGATACATTTCTTAAAAATAATTATGAAAAGAATTACAGGCCAGAGAACTAATTTAGTCCTTTCAACCGATTATAATTTTTGGACTGATGCTGGTTGCTCGCGTATTCGGCAGGGAAGGTATCAAAATGTACTATGACCAATTCGGACTGCAAATCACTGCTGCTAATAAAGAGGCAGTGAACCAATTTAATAAAGCGATGGACAGCTATTTTAAATTTCTGCCGGATACAATGGAACATATCGATGCAGCAATAGCTGCTGACCCCAATATGCCCATTGCTCATTGCTTCCGTGGGTATCTCCAATTACTTGCGACGAAACATGAAGTTGCGCTTTTAACTTTGGACAGCGTAAACAACACGAGTTTAGCGTTGAAGGAGGCAGGAGCTACGGAGCGTGAGCGCAAACACTTCACCGCGCTCAAACACTTAAACGAAGGCAACATTTTATTGGTGATCAGTATATGGGAAGAGATTTTGATTAAATATCCCTGTGATGGGCTTGCCCTAAAATTACTCCACTATTTTTATTTTATGCTTGGTGATGCAAGGAATAATCGAGATTCTGTGGCGCGAGTTTTGCCTTTTTGGAATGATAATTATCCATTTTATGGACAGGTTCGCGGTATCTATGCATTTGGACTGCAGGAAACTGGCGACTACCGCGGTGGTGAAGCGATGGCTAGAATGGCATCGGAAATGAATCCGGACGATATATATGCAGTTCATTCACTTACCCATGTGCACGAAATGGAAGGGCGTTATCGTGAAGGTATGAATTGGATTGAAGGTGGAGCCAAACATTGGGCGCACTGCAATAATTTCCGATTTCACGTGTGGTGGCACTTCTGCAACTTTACAATTGAACTTGGACGCTTTGAAGATTGCTTGACTAATCTAGATTCTAATGTCCGTCCGGATAACTCTTCTGACGATTTTCGAGATACTTCGAGCGCTGCCTCAGTACTTTGGAGGCTAGAATTTGAAGGCATCGATGTGGGAGACCGATGGACTGAACTCGCGGACATAGCAGAAAAAAGAATGGATGATCATATTCTCGGTTATGCTGACTGTTTTAGTACTCTTGCATTACTGGGTGGGGGGAGAGGCAAGGCTGCCGAGCGGATGCTCAAAGCAATGCGCGCTATAAAACCGAGAGACGAAGCAACGCAATCTGTGATAATTGCCACTTTGGGTTTGCCACTTTGTGAGGCTCTATCTGCTTATAAGCAAGGTGACTACGAGAAGGTCGTCGAGTTGATTTTGCCTATACGATACAACATTGAAAAGTTGGGTGGCAGCCATGTCCAGCGAGATATCTTTCATCAGACGTTGCTCTACTCTGCTGTACGAAGTGGCCAATATAACCTAGCGAGAGCACTATTGTCTGAGCGAGTCGCACAGAAGCCAAATAGTTCTGTTAGTTGGGGTTTGTTTTCTGATGCTCTTGAAGGAAGTGGTAATACTAATGCTGCCAAGAGTGCACGAGATAAAGCACGGATACTGATGGCTGCATAGTCAGACACTTTATCTGGCCAATAAGCGACAGACTATGAGCCCAAGTTCATGGGCTTATAGTTCAACTAGCGATTCGTGTGATCTGAGAATCTATGTCGGCAATATTTTCAGCGAGTTTTAACAGGCGTTGGTGATCATTAAGGCCTGTTATGAATCGCTCGGGTATTCCTTGAATACCTACCATTGATCCTGACAAGCCACCGGTCAACGCGGCACGTGCCATTTGGTTGCCTCCTGCATTAATTGAATTGAGAACTGCTTTCTCAAAATCGTTGGGATAGCGGTAGATCAGGAAATAGGCAGCTGGCGCCAAAAAACCGAGCGTACAGTTTAGGCCGAAAAGTTTGCAGGCATCTCGTGAATCGATCTTAATGGATGAGTCAGCACCAGGAAATCCATTATAAATTTGTTGATTAATATCCCACGAAGAAAGCATTGGTTCAATAATTGGATTGTTTGAAAATTTTATAACCTCGGGACGAATATCATCCAATGAAACTCCATTAATCAATACAGCAACACTAAGTGCATAAGATAATGAATATCCCGCAATGTAGCGATCGCGATGGGTGAGGTTAATGTTGCTGTATGCCTGTTTGGCCATTGAATCGTAATCGTCGCCAAATAGCGCTGCTAGGATTACTGCTCGCTGAGCAGCCTCTGATGTATCAGTTAGGCTACCTGCTTTACCCCATGGAACTCCTTGTTTACGGTTCTCCCAGAGATGACGTTCAGCCCTGTCGGTGAAGCCACCACTCAGCTCGGTACCATCTATTGTTTCTAAAAAGCTATCTAGTCGCGCGGTGTAATCGTCTTCGTTATAACCACCACAGTCGACAATTGAATTCATTAACATAACGATTAACTGCCCCGTTTGCGAAACGTCGCCAGCTTTAAGACCAAGCTCGTACCGGTGTTTAGCTATATAGTGGAAACGATCGGTTCGATCTGGTTTCTGATCTGTATAATTTGAAATCCAATCCCCATAATCCGCTCGCATTGCCTCAAGGTCATAGTACCAATGGCAGCCGAGACCCAAAGCGTCGCCAACTAGTGTTCCCATAATTGCGCCTACGGCACGGTCTTTGCGCGAAATTTCCGGCATAATTTTTCTCCCATTTCGTCGGCAACAGCCCGATCTTTACGTTCTGCCTATATCTACTCAATCCTATTCTATCTAGAGAATGGCAACCATGCGAGCTTTTCGATAAAATTCCTCACCTCCTAACTTGGACACAATCTCTTTAGATTGGCTCAATTCATAGAATTGTGACTTGCC
The DNA here is from genome assembly GCA_964419045.1 of uncultured Flavobacteriales bacterium. Lineage (GTDB taxonomy): Bacteria > Pseudomonadota > Alphaproteobacteria > UBA8366 > CAVOAK01 > CAVOAK01. Next base: position 245,652 of record CAYQNO010000006.1, on the reverse strand, counting down.
ATAAGTCGAAGAATTTCCGAACAAGTTTGGGAAAACTATGAAACAGTATCAGGTAGTATGATTACAGAATCATCTCGATTTCCCCATTCACCCCAGGACCCGAAATAGTTTTGAACATTAGGAAAACCAAGTGATTTTAATGCAATGAAGGTATTCGCTGAACGATAACCACCCTGACAATAGGCGATGATTTTTTTCTCTGGTGTAACACCCTGATTGACGTAGTGTGCACGCATTTCCTCGGCTGTCAAAAACGAGCCCGTTTCATCTAGGTGGTCACGCCATGGAATATGAATAGATCCAGGTATGGTACCGACTCGTTTCGCACGTTTTTCCGTACCATAATATTCAGTATCCCGACGAACGTCGATCAGCACGGTATTTTCGTCTTGGATAGCATTTTGGACATCAAATCTTGTTGCGAGTAATTCCTGTTTTCGGCCCGAAATATAAGATGATCTGTTCGGCAGTGCCGTCACTGTCGTTAATTCATTACCCGCTTCGACCCACGCCGTGACACCACCGTCTAACAGACGAACATCAGGATGATCGAGTACTGCTAGTAACCAGACACCTCGTGCTGCGCGCTCGCCGGTCTCATCGTCATATATCACCACTGGAGTTTTGTTAGTTAGGCCACAAAACTCGAATTTATGGTGAAACATCGAAAGAAATGCTTCCATAGGAGCCGGAGACGTATCATTTAAGCTGATACCGTAAAGGTCAAAATGGCTTGTGCCAGCTATATGCCCCGCGGCGTACGATTCCGCGGGACGTACGTCGATGAGAATTACATCATTAATCCGTGCTTTGAGGTCTGCAGTGTTAATCAGATAGGTTTGGTTGTCGAATCCCTTGTATAACATTACAAAACTCTCCCTAGTATGTTGGCTTTAGACATATAAGAACTTTGACAGTGCGTGCAGTCTTCACCGGGGGATATGTTCTATTCGAACAGTTTCGCAACCATTTAGCTACCTAGTTTCAACTATACTCATTAAATAATTTTGTAAACGTTGAAAATAGTTCTTTAGTTTATGTCTGCGATGCATAAGCCTAATCGGATAACACGGTTGCTTGGTTCATAGTTACGACCGCTATGAATGTAATCGGTTAAGGGTTCAGAATTATAAATGCTAGGGGATATTTGATGATCGAACTTTACACTTGTGATACGACAAACGGCCAGCGCGGTGCTATTATGTTGGCTGAAGCTGACTTGACCTTCAATACCCATCTAATAAACTTGCGTTCAGGTGAACACAAGACACCTGAGTTTCGAAAGATTAATCCAGTTGGCGCGGTTCCAGTGATTATCGACCCTGATGGTCCAAATGGAAAACCGCTGACATTGGCGCAGACAGGCGCCATCTGCCTTTATGTTGCCGAAAAAACTGGCCGGTTTATACCTAAAGATCCAGAAATTCGTGCATTGGCATTCCAATACTTTATGCAGGCTATGTCAGATGTGGTATTATATAGTGGAGCCTATGCGTTTTCCATGTTGCGCTTTCGTGAACCAACGGAGGAAAACACAAAGGTATTTGAGGATCCATTATTAGAACATTTTGGATATTTTGATCAGCGACTTGGAGATGTTGAATATCTCGCAGGCGAATATTCCATCGCCGACATCGCTCTATATCCAGCCGTCAACCAGAGGCAGCCATTATTCAAAAAGGTTGGAAATTTGCCTAATCTTGATCGATGGAGAAAAACGATGGCAGGTCGTCCGGGTATTACGAAAGGTATGCAAGCTGTTGCTTAAGTGATTGTTAGAAACAATTAGTATTACTTATCCAGGCTTTGCATCCATTCCAAAGTTGCCACTCGACTTATGTCTGTCGCATTCTTAATTGCCGGATGGCTGTACGCTACTTCACGCCAAGCTTGAAGGTTGGGTCCATATTCTGGCTTATGACCAAGATATGGTAGCAGAATATCCGCAAAGGTGAAGGTGCCAGGAAATGCGCAATCAGCTATGCTAATTGTCTTACTTGCCATAAAGGGTTTGGGCTCAATCAGTGTATCAAGTTGACTCAATCGTTCTTGGTAGTTGTTGATATGTTCTGTCAATTTTTGAGGGGAAAGCATAGACGGACTATTATTGATAAAGGTATTTCTCAAGTGTGGTTCAAGCCATAAATCGTGAAACCTTGAGAGAAATCGCTGTCGCCCGCGATCTTTCGCGTTGCCGGGAAACAATGTCGGTTCGGGGTATTTATCCTCAAGATATTCAATCAGTGTATCAGATTCACTAAGGATAAATGTTCCGTCTTGTATGGCAGGGATTGTACCCATGGGTACAATTTTTTGGTATTCGGTGGCCCCGTGTCCACCAGGAGGTGTTAACGTTTTGTATCTTACTCGTTTTGTATCTAGTGCAATGCGAACTTTAACACAATACGTGCTCGTAGATGAGGAATAGAAGTTCAACATATGATTTCTATTTTAATTTGAGTTTTTATTTGGATCATCCTGATCATAGTGGCCACACTATCAGTATTGCAGGTGTCGCTACCGCAAGAATCAATAATTCTAGGGGCAATCCAAGACGCCAATAGTCACTAAATGCGTAGCCACCTGGTCCCATGATGAGTGCATTGTTTTGGTGACCGATGGGTGTCAGGAATGCGCAGGATGCTCCGACAGCTACCGCCATTAAGAACGGATCAGCATTGACTGTTAACTGATTAGCAACCGCCAAAGAGATTGGTGCCATTACAACTGCGGTTGCCGCATTATTTAGGATATCGGATAGAGTCATGGTAATACCGAGAATAAGAACAAGTGCCAGTACAGGTGGTATACTACCTACCTGCATAAATAATAGGTTAACTATGCCGTCTGTTGTACCTGTTGATTCAAGGGCTCCACCGATGGGAATCATCGCGCCAAGGAGGATTATAACCGGCCAATCAATCGAGTCATAAAGTTCCCTTACCGGGACAATGTTTGAGATTACCATGGCCACCGCAGCCAGCCCTAGTGCTATTGAGAGAGGTAAAATATTTGTAGCTCCAGCTGTGATAGCAATAGCGTATATCGCTATTGAAAATATTGATCTTCGTTCTGTTCCATATTGAAGCCTGCGGTCGGCAAGTGGCAAACATCCAAGTATGGCGATCAATTCTGGTAACTGATCGAGGTCGCCGTGCAGTAGAAGGACGTCTCCAACACGAAAACGTAATGTATTTAAATGGTCGCGATGGGGACGCCCCTGACGAGAAACTGCCAAAAGGTGCAACCCATACCGACTCGGGAATCTCATTGAACCAACTGTCCGTCCCTCAAGCCGAGATCCTGACTGAACTACTACCTCTGCCAATCCTGATCCTTCTGCATCAAGGAGTGCGGAACTTGTACCTTCTGTCCCAATGATCTTCAGACCAAGGTCTGTAACAATCTTATTAATGTCGTCTGGACCAGCTTCTATTATTAAGCGGTCACTTACCGCAATTGGTACACGTTTTGGCATTCGTGCATATCTTCGCCCGCCACGTGTCAGACCTACAATCTGTGCGTCGTACCGTGCGGCTAGTTCTTCTACCTCTGCAAAGCTAAGGCCAATTATTGTAGCGTTTTTAGGAACACGTACCTGCGTAACATAATCCTCAATCTGGAACAGGTCTTCAGGCGCTGATCCATTTCGCCCAGTCTTTGCGATAATTCGCCAGCCAATAAAAACAATAAAGATAAAGCCGACAAAAGCTACGGTTCCACCGACTGGCGAAAAGTCGAACATTTTGAAAGGTTCACCCAAAACCTCTCCACGATAATTAGCAATTATTATATTTGGGGGTGTACCGATTAGTGTTACTAGGCCGCCAAGGATAGATGCAAATGATAACGGCATCAGGAACATCGATACCGGCCGTTTTGTTTTTTTTGCGGAACGAATTGCTACTGGCATTAACAGTGCTAGGGCACCGACATTATTCATAAACGATGACATCAAGGCACCAATGCCTGAGAGTGTGCCAACGTGAGTGGTGGTATTTCTGCTAGCCGGCGCTATTATCCTCGTTAGGAAGTCGGTTGCGCCTGAATTAGTAAGTGCTCTACTTAGTATTAAGACCGTGGCTACTGTGATTGTAGCTGGGTGGCTAAAACCGGAGAAAGCAGTACCTGGTTCGATAATGCCAACGGCAACACTTACCAGCAGAGCTGCGAACGCTATGACATCGTGCCGCCAGCGACCCCAAAGAAATAAACCAAATATGCTGACCAAAATTATAAGAATAAAGATTTGCTCATTTATCACGGTCGTAGACATGTTTCTATGTAGGGTAATTTAAGGGTTACTTTGAACTATTTGTATGAGAAGAAATAATTTAGCGAAATATTCTTATTCGGTAATATTTCTAAGCTAGAGAAATTTACTGGATTATAAATCGGTATAGGTTAACGTTTTCTACATGGATTCTATATTGTAAGTGGTGATGAATTTGTTCGACTCCTAAAACATTAATTGTGTTGACTATGAGCAAGTAAATGCCAAAAGGTTGTTTTTGTAACCAGTAAAGATTAATCAACATTAACTGAAACAGTTTTTAAGTTTAACGCTATCCTACTCATGCACGAATTGCATTGGTGAAAACGTTTGGATCTACATTTCCACCTGAGCAAATTACAGCTACGTTTCGGTCCTTAATATTTAGCTTGTTCTCGAGCGCTGCGGCCAATGCAATACATCCACCCGGTTCTACTACCAACTTAAATTCGTTAAATGCGACACGCATTGCCCGTTTGACCGCATTATCATCAAGAGTAATCCCACCGGAAAGATATTTCTTACATATTTCAAAAGTAAAATCTCCAGTCCGGGGAGGTTGTAAGGCATCACAAATTGAATGTGCTCCAGGGCGATTTCCCGCCGGCCTCCCAATAGCAATCGAGTGGGTCATACTATCAAATCCGGTAGGCTCTACCGCGTAAACAGTTATGTTAGGACATTCAGTTTTAAGCGCAATCGCAATTCCCGAGACTAGTCCACCACCGCCGCAAGGAACTAAGATAATGTCGAGTTCGGCACCAAGTTCATTGGCTTGTTCGGCTACTTCGAGGCCAATTGTGCCTTGTCCAGCAATAATATATGGGTCGTCAAACGGTGATACTAGAAGGGCTCCTTGTTTTGTCGAAAAATCTCGTGCAAGGGCCTCTCGATCTGTTGAACCGTTCCTCTTATAAGTGAGTATTTTTGCTCCATAGGACTCTGTATTAATTACCTTAATTTTTGGTGCATCTTCTGGCATAATAATAGTTGCAGAAGTGCCTAGTATTTGAGCAACAGACGCAATACCTTGTGCGTGGTTGCCCGAAGAAAAGGTAACAACACCCTTTGCCAATTCACTGGTTGGAATTCGTGATAGTTTGTTATAAGCACCCCTAAACTTGAATGATCCGGTTCTTTGCAAAGGCTCTGCCTTTACCAGCAATCGGGCGCCTAAACGCGCGTTTAATGATTGGGATTCCAACAAGGGTGTTCGCACTATTTTGTCACGAATTTGCTCCGCCGCAGCGTAAATATCTTTGATTGTTGGTGAGTGTTTAGAGGGTGTTAAGGAAGGTTCTGATTTCACTGGTTGACTCCGGTTCGTTTAGTGAGGGTGCATGACCGGTTCGTTTCACTTCGACTGTCGTTATACTAGGGTGTTCGAGAATCATGCGTTGGAGTGTATTTCGACAAAGGATATCAGATATTTCGCCCCGTATGGCAAGAACTGGTACACGGCGCAGGCTTCGAAACAATTTCCACAAATCGGGTAGTACTGCACCGTTAAGCAACGGTAGAACTATTCGAATATCCCAATCAACATGTAACATTCCATCACTTTTTTTGTTCCAAGTAGCTCTAATAGCCCGCTCCCTGTCGTTATCTGTTTGGAATACTGTATTGGGGTGTATTCGGCTAAATTCGTTCGCGGCATTTTCCCAATCAGCCACAGTATGATCGGTTCCAGCATACTCTAAAATATCATGTAGGCCTCCACCAACTGTTGGTCCGATATCATTTAGGATTACCCCTTCTAACAGATTAGGTGAGGTCACGCCTAATCCCATCGCGAGTAATCCTCCCATAGAAGTTCCTATAATCACTGCTCGGCTCGTACCGGTCACCGTTAAAAGATGTCTGATATCTTCTAAATAAACGCTAGGCTGGTAATTCTTCGTATGCCGGTCATAATCAGATCTGCCACGACCTCTATAGTCCGGACAAATTACTTGTCGAGAAGAACTCAGGCGGAGCGCTAGTAAGTGAAAATCAGCTGAATTACGTGTGAAGCCAGGGAGACAAAGAACTGGAATTGAAGGTAATTGAGATGAACCATATACTCGATAGTACAGGCGCAGTCCGTCTTGAGAAGTATACAGATGCTCGGTGAAGTCGCTCATAAAATTCAATAGGCCTCAAAAGGAAGAGTTCATAAATTTTGGATTTTATTTATCGCAGGAAACGATAGTTTTAGTCAGGTTATTATAGTCACTTAAATTGCGATCACTTCGTCGAAAAAATTTAAAGAAAATGAAATAAAACTGAAAAAATATGGATGAAATTCCTTCACAGTCTTGCTTCGATTAAAGATAAATGTTTGTTGGACCTATAACGATAGCCGAAAGAGTAAAATATTTTCAACAAGCCATTTATAGAGTCTGGCTTGCCGATTGATAGTGCTTGGCGCTATGTTCCATTAATTTAGACAAGTGCAGCGGAGCCCTAAAATGTTCAGTGGGTCAATTACGGCGCTCATCACCCCATTTCGAGATGGACAGGTGGACGAGCCGGCGTACCAAACATTTATAGAATGGCAAATAGAGCAAGGTGTTCACGGTGTAGTGCCTGTTGGTACGACAGGTGAATCTCCAACGCTGAGTCATGAAGAACACAAACGCGTAGTCGAATTATGCATTGAAGTGGGTAATAGAAGGGTGCCGGTAATTGCCGGTACCGGATCTAACTCAACAGAAGAAGCTATAGAGCTAACGGCTCATGCTAAGCGAGTAGGAGCTGATGCTGCGTTGGTTGTAACTCCATATTACAATAAACCAACACAGGACGGCCTTTTTGAACATTTTTCGGCTATCGCAAAGGCAGTCGATCTTCCAATTCTAATTTATAATATACCTGGCCGCAGTATTGTCGATATGTCGGTAGAGACTATGTCAAGACTAGCCAAATTAGAAAATATTGTGGGTGTTAAGGATGCAACTAATGATTTATCACGTCCTGTTCTAACGAGGCTTGGTGCCGGTTCGGACTTTTGTCAACTTTCAGGTGAGGATGGAACAGTTGCGGCTTTTCTCGGCCAAGGAGGTGATGGGTGCATTTCGGTTACCGCTAATGTTGCTCCGACCCAGTGTGTTCAAATGTATGAAGCTTGGGAGGCTGGAAATCTCGAAAATTTTGCTGCAATTCGTGATCGATTGGCACCCTTAAACTTAGCTTTGTTCTGCGAATCGAGTCCGGGTCCTGTAAAATTTGCCGCTAGTCTTTTGAATAAATGCTTACCTGACACTCGCTTACCTCTTGTTCCCATTCTAGAATCAAGTCAAATTCAGGTGCAGGCGGCAATGGTTTCAGCAGGTTTGCTTAACTGAGGCATGGCCCGAGGCGCTGCTCAGGATAAACTCATAGCGCAAAATAGGCGTGCTCGTCACAATTTCTTTATTGAGGACTCTCTCGAAGCTGGAATTGTTTTGACTGGCAGTGAAGTGAAGGCACTCCGCGCAGGGCGTGTCAGCCTTAACGAAGCTTGGGCGGGTGCTCAGGACAGCGAATTATATCTAATGAATTGTCACGTGCCCGAGTATTCAAACGCGGGAGTTGCTAACCATCAACCTACTCGCCCGAGAAAACTGCTGGTACATAGACGTGAGTTAAATCGTTTAATCGATGCTGTTCGTCGAGGTGGACGTACTCTGGTTCCCCTTCGTCTTTACTTCAACGAGCGGGGAGTTGCTAAAGTAGAATTGGCACTTGCATCTGGCAAACGTAAATATGATAAGAGGCAAACAGCAAAAGCACGGGATTGGCAGCGTCAGCGTGCTCGGTTGATGCGGGATAAAGGTTAATCGTGTGTCAACGAAGTTTGTGCATTTAATAAGTTGCGGATGTGAACAAATACATCTTCAAACATCTTTACCGTAAGTCTACCAGTATTAGTGTTGTATCGTGAGCAGTGGTAGCTGTCGGCGAGAATTAGATTGCTCGTTAGCCGATGCCGGGCGCCGTGGCCAAATACCACAAAATTTTGTTTATAGTCCAGGGCCCGCAAAACAGATCTATGCGCAACAGTTCCAAGGGCGAGAACAATTCTCAGTTGAGGGAGATTTGCGAATTCACTTTTGAGAAATTGCAGGCAGGCTGAAACCTCTGAAGCTATCGGCTTGTTTTGAGGTGGTACGCATCTAACCGCGTTGGTTATCCGGCAGTTTCGAAGAACAAGACTGTCGTCTGCCCGTTCACTGTATACGCCTTTAGCGAATGAAAATTTTCGGAGTGTTTCATAAAGTAACAAACCCGCCGCATCACCGGTAAATGGCCGGTTTGTTTTGTTTGCACCGCGCATCCCAGGAGCTAGGCCGACAATCAACAGCTGGGCAGTCATCGGTCCAAAACTCTCAACGGGAGCATTATGCCAACTGGGAAAGTTAAGGCGATTAATTTGGCGAAATTTCACAAGACGGGGACATAGTGCGCAGTCTCGTTTTGGTTCGCTTTGTTTTATTGGCATTAGTAAATAAATTAATCCAGTTCGCGCCCGTGCAAAGTTTCCCGGTCTGCACTCGTCGTTTGTGAAGAGATTGGATAAGGCGAATCACCATCACGTGTTATTTCTGCGGCTAGATCTTGTAGTTCAAGGAAGTTGTCCGCCTGCCGTCGTAATTCATCCGCTATCATTGGTGGTGAGGATTTCATAGTGCTAACAACCGAAACCCGCGCACCTTTTCGTTGTACGGCCTCTGCTAGGCGTCGAAAATCACCATCGCCGGAAAATATGATTACGTGGTCTAGTCTATCCGCCATCTCCATAACATCAATTGTTAGTTCAATATCCATATTACCTTTAATCTTCCTTCGACCCTCCATGTCAGTAAATTCTTTCGTGGGTTTTGTAACTATTGTGTATCCATTGTAATCGAGCCAGTCGACAAGTGGTCTGATTGGTGAAAATTCTTGGTCTTCACTTAATGCCGTGTAATAAAGGGCGCGAATTAATTGGCAGTTACTTGAAAATAGATTGAGTAGTCTTTTGTAATCTATATCGAGCTCCAATGAGCGTGCTGCCGCGTAGATATTGGCACCATCGATAAACAACGCTACCCTTTCTTGCTTATAAATATTTATATTCATTTAATAAATCCAAGTTAAAAATAGCTTCTATAATTTTCAAAATGTTTTACAAAATCAGTTTACGCTACGGACTATCTAAAATTGGGAATGTAGAACATAGTTGAACTCTGTACAGTACTGAATGTAATGATTTATATGGTCAAAGGTACAGAGAGCAAAAATTAAAATTTTTTTGACTGTGGCTAATCTTAAAATATTTTGGACTAGCTAATTCCGTAAATTTCTTGATGTACAATAGATTACCCAATATATTTACAGTAATTTCTAGCTATATAGAATAGGAATACTCGAGTATGGCGCGTGTTACCGTAGAAGATTGCGTAGATAAAATAAGTAATCGATTTGAACTTGTGATGCTGGCAGCCCAACGTAGCCGTGAGATGTCCGCTGGCTCAGAACTTACCGTAGAGCGTGATAACGATAAGAACCACGTGGTTGCACTTCGTGAAATCGCAGACGAGACAGTTTCTGTCGGAGATCTAAAGGATGGACTTGTAGGTAGTCTGCAAAAATTTGTCGAAGTGGACGAACCTGAAGACGATGATGCCCTCGAATTGTTGGTTGAGACGACTTTGGCTAGTGAAGCAGTTGAAGATCTGCAGGCGATGATGGGGCAGGGGTTGGCTATACCGTCACGAGCAAAAGTCGGAATCGAAGCGGAGGAATCGGTAGAAACAGAGAAGGTCGACGTAAAACCTAATAAGGAGCATATGGAAAAGGAGGATAGTTGATTTTCAGTGCGACCTTACATCATGCCAGTGGGATGACTCGGCATGATTCAACAAAATGAACTTGTCGATCAGGTAAAGAGCTACGATCCAGGCGTTGATGAGGACGCCCTTAGCCGAGCATATCTGTTTTCTATGGAGGCGCACGGTGGCCAACGTCGTGCCTCGGGTGATTATTACTTCTCGCATCCACTAGAAGTTGCAGGAATTCTTGCAAGGCTTAAACTTGACTGTGCCTCAATTATTACCGGCTTATTGCACGACACTGTCGAAGATACTATTGCGACACTTGAGGATATCGAAAGGCTGTTTGGTGCAGAAATTGCACGCCTGGTAGATGGAGTCACCAAGCTTAGTCAAATCGAACTTCAGTCTGATCAAAGTCAGCAGGCTGAGAATTTTCGTAAACTTTTACTAGCAATGTCTGAAGACATACGCGTCTTGCTCGTAAAGCTGGCTGATCGTCTGCACAACATGCGGACACTTTGTTTTATAACGGATGTTGACAAGCGACATCGCATTGCACGTGAAACATTGGATATTTACGTTCCATTGGCTGAACGAATAGGGATTAGAGATTGGAAAGATGAGTTGGAGGATTTGGCATTCCCTGAACTCAATCCAGACGCTCACGCATCAATAACTTCACGCCTAGTTTTCCTGCGACAGCGTGGCAGTAATCTGGTCGATAAAGTGATCTATGAGTTGCGTGAAACGTTAAAAATGGCTGGTGTGGTAGCAGAAGTTACGGGCCGCGAAAAAATGCCTTATTCAATATGGCGCAAAATGCAGCAAAGGAATATCGGTTTTGAACAGCTTTCGGATATTATGGCGTTTCGGTTGGTAGTTGATAATGTTGAGGATTGTTATCGTACACTTGGTATTATACATGAAAAATATCGAGTTGTGCCAGGACGTTTTAAAGATAACATTTCACTACCAAAGTCGAACGGCTATAGTTCTTTGCACACTGGAGTGATGGGTCCTCAAAACCAACGTATAGAAGTACAAATTAGAACCCGTGTGATGCATGAGGTGGCAGAATTTGGAGTTGCGGCCCACTGGGGATACAAACAGAGTGTTGGGCAAACTGAGGGTGAGCAGTATCGTTGGTTACATGAATTACTTGAAATTCTAGAACAGGCTTCAGGACCCGATGAGTTTTTGGAGCATACGAAGCTTGAAATGTATGCTGATCAAACTTTCTGCTTTTCACCTAAAGGTGATCTTTATGCGTTACCACAAGATTCTACTCCTGTAGACTTTGCCTATGCTGTGCATTCAGAAATCGGTGATACATGTATTGGTGCAAAAGTTAATGGACGCGTTGTGCCGTTGCGAACGAGACTTCAAAATGGGGACCAGGTTGACCTAACAACATCGAGAGAACAAACACCGTCACCAACTTGGTTAAACTTCGTTACGACCGGAAAGGCAAGGGCACGAATCCGTCGATTTCAACGGAGTCAAAAATACCGGCAATATGTTCGACTGGGAGTCAAAATAGCGGAGCAGGCATTTGTACAGCGCGGATACAAGCTCGATGAGAAACAATTAATCAAGATACTTGAACAATTTTATTGTCATAGCCTCGAAGATTTATATGTCTTATTAGGTGAAGGTAAATTAACTGGGGGAGATGTAGTAAGCTTATGTTTACCACACGAAAAGCAAAAACGTAAAAAAACTCAGTCAAACAAGGATGGCAAGTTAGTATCTCAAATTGATAACCATAAAGTACCAATCCGTGGAATGATTCCCGGAATGGCGGTCCACTTTGCTAACTGCTGTCACCCATTGCCCGGCGATCGTATTCTTGGAATTGTTACAACAGGTAAAGGTGTTACTGTGCATACCGATGACTGTGATACGCTTGAAAGTTTCACAGATATGCCGGAACGATGGCTTGATATTTCGTGGGAAGAGAGCACGAGCACGGCAAAAATTTATGTTGGCCGTGTTCATATTGTTCTTACTAATGGGCCTGGTGTTCTTGGTTCAATATGTACTGTAATCGGGCGAGGAGACGGTAATATTTCAAACCTGAAGATCACTAGCCGTTCACTAGAGTTTTTTGAGTTGCATCTTGATATTGAGGTGAAAGATGCATCGCAATTGACTGATATATTTGCTACTTTGCGTGTGGATCCGATTGTCATTTCGGTAGAGCGACTCCGTGGCTGAAAATAACAATATGCAGTGACATCGAGTATTACAGGACATCTGAGAAACATGTTCAGACGCCGAAGTAGGCCACATTTTATTGTAATGGTCCGAAATATTATCTGGCCGCATATGGGTTGGCGACGGTCAGTGACCTATCTCTGGCATCGAATCGCCCGATTACCAGGAACCCCTTATAGCATTGCTGCTGGGCTTGCTTGTGGAGTTGCGATTTCGTGTACGCCATTTGTGGGATTTCATGTTTTGTTAGGTGCCTTGATTGCTTGGATTATCGGAGCCAATGTATTGGCTTCGATAATTGGGACAGCAGCAGGTAATCCTTGGACATTTCCAGTTATTTGGTTGTGGACCTATGAACTCGGTTTACAAATGGGTGTACCAACTAATGCGCTCGTTTTAGATCAAACAGACTTTCCGCAACTCTTTGGTAAGAGCATGGTTGGATTATTGCGTTTTGATTTTGAATATTTGTACGAACATGCACTACCCGCTTTATTGCCTATGATTACTGGTGCCATTCCAACAGCTGTCGTCGCATGGATTTGCGTATACTTTTCAGTTAAATCTCTTGTTTCTGCTTACCAACAAAAAAGGCAATTACAGCGTAATAAAATTAGAGAACAAACATGAAAAATTATTTACGACTCGGTGTAAATATAGATCATGTTGCTACCATTCGTAATGCTAGAGGGGGATCTCATCCCGATCCTATCCGCGCAGCACAACAAGCTGCGAAGGCTGGAGCAGATGGAATTACGGCTCATCTCCGTGAAGATCGTCGACACATATCGGATGATGATATTTCACGTCTAATAAACGAAGTTAATTTACCGATTAACCTTGAGATGGCTGCAACGGAAGAGATGCTAGAAATTGCACTCAAATGGTTGCCACATGCAGTCTGTATCGTTCCAGAACGACGGCAGGAACGTACGACTGAAGGAGGTCTAGATGTTGCGGGTGGTTATGAACAACTTGCCCCAATAGTTGAAAAACTTGGCCAAGCAGGTGTTCGTGTTTCTTTGTTTATTGAACCAGACGTTCGTCAAATAGATGCAGCTGTATTATTAGATGCTCCTGTCGTGGAGCTGCACACAGGACAATATTGTAATTCGAATGGAGTAGCCCAGGATCGTGAGTTAGATAAAATTATTATGGCTGCGGAGCTTGTCCAGTCCGCCGAAATAGAGTGTCACGCAGGTCATGGTCTTACCTACAACACTGTTATACAGATTGCAGCCATACCAACGATTGCTGAACTTAATATTGGTCATTTTTTATTGGGGGAAGCAATATTCAGTGGTTTAGATAGCGCAATAGAACAAATGCGATCCATTATAGACAATGCACGCGCTGGAGATAAGTGTGGGCTTAGTGCCTGATGATTATTGGTATGGGCAGTGATCTCATAGATATTCGCCGTGTTGAACGGACATTGAAGCGTTTTCCAGGGCGTTTCGAATCACGAATTTTCACATCGGTTGAACGAGAAAAATCTGATCGGCGAATTGACAGAGCTGCGAGTTACGCTAAGAGATTTGCTGCAAAGGAAGCCTGCTCAAAGGCCCTCGGAACTGGTATTCGTCAAGGCGTTTATTGGCGTGATATGGGTTTAGTCAACCTTAGTTCAGGGAAACCAACGATGGAATTAAGGGAGGGAGCAGAACGTCGATTAAAGGATCTTCTACCGACAGATATGCAGCCGAGGATAGAAGTAACAATTACCGACGAATTTCCTTTTGCACAGGCAATTGTGATCATCTCAGCAGTTCCGGGTAGTGCATGATTTCGTATACTTTTGGGGCTGAGAACCTTGACAGTCCTGAGTTGTGGTAGGCATATCTGACACAGTTCCAGGCAGGGTGCTGCACAGGCTCGCAAAAGTTTTAATACTGAAAAATTTTAAATGACTACGAATATACTTCGAGGTGAAACCAAACCTCCGAGTTCACGTCCTGGCAACGGATTAGTTGAGACAGTTCGTACAGTGATTTTTGCGGTTATTATTGCCTTGTTAATTCGTACATTTGCATATGAGCCATTTAATATTCCGTCTGGTTCTATGGTGCCAACGTTGTTAATCGGCGATTATCTATTCGTAGCTAAGTTTTCGTATGGATTCAGCCGACATTCCATTCCTTTTAGCCCACCTCTTTTCAAGGGTAGAATCTTTGGAAGTGAGCCCAAACGTGGCGATGTCGCTGTTTTTAAACTACCGAGAGACAATGAAACAGATTACATCAAGCGAATTATAGGATTACCAGGAGACCAAATACAGATGATCTCGGGCATTTTGCATATCAATGGTGAAGCTGTAAAACGCTACAAAACTGTCGACTACTTGACACACAATTTGTTTGGTTCACGAATACGAGCACCACATTATAGGGAAATACTCCCCAACAATATTACCTACAATATCATAGAGGAATCAGGTGATTCCGGTATTTTAGATAATACTAAAATCTATTCAGTGCCAGCTGGTCATTATTTTGCGATGGGTGATAACCGTGATAATTCGGCAGATAGTAGAGTGCAAAACCTAGTAGGCTATATTCCTGCCGAAAACTTAGTTGGTAAGGCTGAGTTTTTGTTTTTTTCTACTGATGGCAGTGCACGATTTTGGGAGGTCTGGAAGTGGCCGTTTGCAATTCGCTACAGCCGACTATTTACTGGCATCTATTAAGTTTAGTTGGCGCGGACTAGAAATTTAGCCGTATGAAGAAACTTATAAAAAAACTTAATTATAAATTTACGAACATGAATTTGCTTCGTGAGGCTCTTACACACGGGGGACTCAACGTAAATAGAAATATCAATTACGAGCGGCTTGAATTTCTTGGCGACCGCATATTGTCTTTTATTATAGCGGATTTATTGATTAAAAACTTTCCCGTCGAAAATGAGGGAGCGTTATCAAAACGACTTGCAGCGCTGGTTAAAGCGGATACTTTAGTAGAGGTTGCACGCGACCTCGATCTTGGTACTCATATTATAACACAGGGTAACGATAGAAAAATTGCTGAATCTCCTGGACGACTCGCAGATGTCTGCGAGGCAGTCATTGCTGCAATTTATCTAGATGGAGGCCTAAACTCAGCGCAAAACTTTGTAATGCATCATTGGCTAGCACGCTTGAAGAATAATCTTCAACCACCGACAGATCCTAAAACTGTGCTTCAGGAATGGGCTCAGGCACGTGGCTATCCTGTGCCTCATTACGTGAATATAAGACAGGATGGACCTGACCACGCCCCATTATTTACAGTCAGTGTGCAAGTTGAAAATCTCAAGTCAGCTGAGGGCGAGGGGGCAACTAAACGCAAAGCAGAAAAATTAGCTGCATTACGTCTTCTGGAACAATTGGGAGCACATGACTGATCAAGTTGACCGATGTGGTTTTATATCGCTTGTGGGTGCACCAAACGCTGGTAAGTCGACGCTTATTAATCGACTTGTTGGTGCCAAGGTCTCTATAGTTACACCAAAAGTACAAACCACTCGAACCCGTGTTTTAGGGATTGTTACAAGTGGGTCTAGCCAACTCATATTTATGGATACACCTGGTATACATGTGCCGCACCATCGGTTAGAGCGGGCTATGGTAGATACCGCGTGGCATGGCGTTAAAGGTACTGATAATGTGGCTTTAATCGTCGATGCAGTAACTGGCTTAGACTCCGATGTTAAGCTAATAATTCATGGGTTAATGGAACTTAGTCACAATGTAATTCTCATTATCAATAAGATAGATCTTGTACGACATACGATGCTTTTAGAGCTTTCCGAAAAATTACATATCGAATACAGATTTTCGGAGACGTTCATGGTATCTAGCCTTACGGGTGACGGAACTGGTGATCTAATCCACTTTTTTGAAAAATGCGTACCTCAGGGACCTTGGTTATATCCGGAGGACCAAATCTCCGATATGCCGCAACGTCTAATGTCGGCTGAAATTACTCGTGAAAAACTATTTCTACAGCTACACCAAGAGTTGCCATACGAACTAACTGTAGAGACCGAAACTTGGATAGAGAAAGCCGATGGCAGCCTTAGAATCGATCAGGTTATTTTTGTTCGTCGGGACAGCCAAAAAGCTATTGTTTTAGGTAGTATGGGAAAGCGAATAAAGAGAGTTGGCGAATCGTCACGCAACGAACTTGAGAGTATTTTGGGGGCAAGAGTGCATTTATTTTTATTTGTGAAAGTTCGAAAAAATTGGATAGAAGAGCGAGCTCGATTTGAACCGTGGAACCTTAAGTATGATGCGTGACATGTTTTGTTTACAACAGCGATTACGCTTTGGTTAGTTTGCATGCGGTGGTCCGATGAAGGTTTTGTCCTATCTGTCCGGCGCCATGGTGAAACTTCTGTCATTGTAAATCTAATGACGGAAAGTCATGGTCGCCATGTTGGTTTTGTGCGTGGTGGTGCGTCACGACGTCAGCGCGGCACATTACAGCCTGGGAATTTGGTGGCAGTAAATTGGCATGCACGATTAGAAGAGAATCTCGGTAGTTATAATATAGAACCAATACACGCATTTGCGGCAGGTTTATTATGTAAACCCGGACCATTGGCAGGATTGATATCCGTTTGTGCTCTTATAGAGGTGAGTTTACCAGAGCGTGAATCACACCCAGAATTATTCCATAGTCTGTCAGAATTACTTGTAGAGTTAGATAGTCCTCGTTGGTCTACTGCTTACGTGCGCTGGGAATTAGCACTGTTAAGAGTAATAGGTTTTGGCCTCGATCTTTCAAAATGCGCCGCTACAGGTACAAATAGAAATTTAATTTATGTATCACCAAGGACAGGTAGAGCAGTATCGTCGACCGCTGGAAAACCTTATCACAATAAGCTTTTAGAACTGCCAAACTTTCTTTTAGAAGATAATGAGGCTACTCCCGATGATCTTGTGGCAGGTCTTCGACTTACAGGTTACTTCATTAATCGTCACGTATTAGCCCCACATGGACGCTCTATGCCAGATGCGCGTACACGGTTCGTTCACCAAGTAGAAAATGGATTTAACGGATCAGCCTTTGAACCTCTCTAAAGTAAACAACATTATCAATCTGTACGGTAGATTTATTACTTGCGCTTGCTAGAGACAGGGACAATGTGTAGTTTCAACAGACAATAAAATCACTATATATTGTGAAAATTTGTTATGAGCCGTCCGCTGAAATCTGGAGAAATTAGAACCGTGCCCTTTGCTGAGGCGCTTGGTGACCGCTATTTGTCGTACGCGTTATCTACAATCATGTCTAGATCATTACCCGACGTGCGGGATGGTTTAAAACCGGTTCAGCGGCGAATTCTCTATGCCATGCGCGAACTGCGCTTGGATCCTGCATCGGGTTATAAGAAATGTGCGCGGATTGTAGGGGATGTTATGGGGAAGTTCCATCCCCACGGCGACGACGCGATTTATAATGCTCTGGTGAGACTTTCCCAAGACTTTGCGGTTCGTTACCCCCTGGTTGATGGACAGGGTAATTTTGGTAATGTTGATGGGGATAATGCTGCTGCAATGCGCTATACCGAAGCCCGCATGACTAAATTCGCGGAGGCGCTGCTTGAAGGTATAGATGAAAATGCAGTTTCTTTTTTAACCTCTTATGATGGCGATGATCATGAACCGACAGTACTTCCAGCGAGCGTACCGAACCTCTTGGCAAATGGAGCTTCTGGAATTGCGGTGGGGATGGCTACGAGTATCCCAGCCCATAATGTTGGGGAGATCTGTGATGCCTTACGACATTTGATCAAGTATCCCAAAGCAACAATCGCAAAACTTAACGATTTTATGCCTGGACCTGATTTTCCGACTGGTGGAGAACTCGTCGAAAATAGACAAACGTTGATCGATGCCTACGCATGCGGACGAGGTATTTTTAGAGTACGTGCGCGTTGGCAAATGGAAAAACTAAAAAATGGTGGTTATCAAATCATCATTACTGAAATCCCCTACCAAGTTCAAAAAGCAAAGCTAATTGAACGAATTGCAGAACTTTTGACTACTCGCAAATTAACTATGCTTGGCGACATACGTGACGAGTCCACTGAGGAAGTTCGCTTGGTTATCGTACCAAAAAGTCGCACGGTGGAAGCATCTGTTTTGATGGAATCCCTATTTAGACAGACCGACCTCGAGTCACGCACCACCCTAAATTTAAATGTACTTGATGGGGAGCAGGTGCCACGTGTTATGAACCTGCGAGAAATATTGCAGAGTTTTCTTGATCATCGCCACGATGTTTTGAGTCGTCGTTCGCAAAACCGGTTGATGGAAATAGAGCGGCGACTTGCGATTCTGGAAGGTTATCTCATTGTCTATGTAAATCTTGATGAGGTGATTCGTATTGTCCGAGATGACAGTAATCCTAAAGAAACACTTATTCGCTCGTTTGACTTGAGTGAATTTCAAGCCGATTCAATATTAAATATGCGTTTGCGAAATTTACGCAAACTTACCGAACAGGAAATACGTAGCGAGCACGATTCACTTTCAGAGAAAAGAACAAAACTTCAAGAACTTCTAAATAATGAAAAGGAACGTTGGAAGACTATTACAGGGGAGTTACTAAATATAAAAAAGCAATTTGGCCAGGATACCAAATTAGGTAAACGTCGCACCCTAATAAGCAAGGCTCCCTCTGCAATCATTGTACCACTGGAAGCAGAAATTGAGCGTGAAGCCGTCACTGTTCTTTGCTCAGAGCAAGGTTGGATCCGACGGGTTAAAGGCCATTTAGACGACGTGAGAGATGTTAAATATAAAGAAGGGGATAGACATCGTTTCCTTTTACATGCGCAAACTACTGATAAACTTTTAATATTTGCAACCAACGGGCGCGTTTATACCCTCGGTGTTGAGAAGTTGCCGAATGGAAGAGGGTTTGGTGAGCCCTTGCGTTTAATGCTTGATCTCAAAATTGATCACGGCATTGTCGCATTACTGGTTCATCGCCTTAATGGACGATTATTAGTCACTTCCAGAGACGGGAGGGGGCTAGTTTTAAAAGAAGAAGATATAATTGCTTATACTAGGCTAGGTCGCCAGGTTTTAAATGTTTCAGGAAACGTAGAGGCAGTGGGCTGCTGTGTTGCTAAAGGTGATTTAGTTGCCACAGTCGGTGATAATCGTAAATTGTTAGTATTTGGTCTATCCGATGTGCCCGAGATGTCACGAGGAAGAGGTGTAATTTTGCAGAGATTCAATAAAGGTGGATTGTCTGACGCTAAGGTTTTTAGTAGAGGTGAGGGGTTAATCTGGAAGTCAGGGAATCGCACACGGACGCACATGGAACTTGACCAATGGATGGGAAAAAGAGGCCAAACTGGCCGCTTGCCTCCACCTGGATTTCCACGGACAAATAAATTTGGAAATTAAAAAGCATAGCTATTTTTGAAACAAATAAGTTAATACAGGAAACGTATTGGTATACATGCGACCAGTGGACACGTTCTATTTCTAGGTGCATCCATGGCCAAAAGCTAAAATATTACTGACAGCGTGTAGGATCATTAACGGCAATTGATTGAATATTAACTGCCGACTCAATAAAAGATTATGAACTAATCAAGCGGGTCCAGCCCTTAGATCCAAATATTTCTAGAGGATGGAATCGACTCTTGTAGGACATCTTCTGGCTTCCCTGAACCCAGAAACCTAAATATAGATAATCTAATTTTAATTTTAGAGACTGTTGAATCATCCATAAGACCGCGTATGTACCAAGGCTTCGACGATAAAGCGCTGGATCAAAGGCTGTATAAACCGCAGACATTCCGTTATCGAGATAGTCTGCCAAACTGCACGCAATTAATCGTTCGTCTGGATCACGAAATTCAATAATTTTCGTATCTACTGGGCTTGTTATAATCATCTCTGAAAATTTGCCGTGAGACATTCCTAGCATTTCGCTATCACTATGACGTAGTTGCAGATAACTCTGAAATAACCTGAATTGCTCATCATCAACTCTTAAACCAACATCCTTCACTTTAATATCGCGATTAATTCGCAGAATACGTCTCCATTTTGAATCGAATTGAAATTCCTTCAGTACGACTCGTGCTGGGCGGCATGCGTTGCAAGCTGGACAAGCTGGCCGATAAATAACGTTCTGTGTCCTTCGAAAGCCGCATTTAGAAAGCAACTGAAATGATTCGTTCGCGTCAGGGCCCACAAGTTCTGCAAAAAGTTGCTGTTCTGTCCGATCAGGTAGATAAGGACACGGTGTGGGTCGCGATCTATAAAATGTTAAGTTACCCATAGTATTTTAGGTTGCTAATATAGTGTTAAAAGGTGGTTTTGTATTGATAAAGGTAAATGTTTCCCCTTCAATCTTCGAGAACTATTATTGAGTTTAGTAGATAAGACAATTAGTTCTTCGTATTTAATTGTACGGTTGCGGTGACCAACTACTTTCGACCTAACATAGGGAAACAAGTCATTTCAAAAAAAATTAGACATTTTTTAAATATTGAGGAGGTTGTCAAAAGGTTAAGGCCTAGTTACCCAGTTTATTGCCTCAGGCTTGATGAACTGCGAATAGCTGCACGTCAATTTCTTGATCATTTTCCAGGAAAAATACTTTACGCGGTAAAATGTAATCCCCATCCGCTCGTGTTGAGGGCTTTATTTGAAGCTGGAATTCAGGATTTTGATACTGCTTCGCTGGCTGAAATTTTGACCGTAGTGGAAATAGATAAACATGCTAGAGCTTACTTCATGCATCCTATTAAATCACGCAACGAAATAGTTGATTCATATAGTGTATATGGTCTTAGCCATTATGTAGTTGACCATTCTGCAGAGCTAAACAAAATTAAACAAGAGTTAAAAAATGCGAAGAGACTTGCGGTATTGGTAAGGTTCGCGACACCTGGTGGAGTTGCGCGATTTGAATTATCGCAAAAATTTGGGGCTACAATCGACGATGCAGTCAGGATTTTACGTGAGGTCGAAGAAGCTGGATTTGATCCAGGGCTGACTTTTCACGTTGGATCTCAATGTCATAGTCCAGATGCGTATTTGTCAGCAGTACGTCTTTCAGGGGAAATTGCTGAGCGTGCAGGTGTCGAACTACAATATCTCGACGTAGGAGGTGGTTTCCCATCAAACTATCTAAATGCCAGTCCACCGCCGTTAAGTGACTTCTTTAAGGCAATTGAACAGGGGATTGGGGAAATTGTGTTATCGAAGGATTGTATCGTCATGTGTGAGCCAGGCAGAGCGCTTGTAGCAGAGGCCTGTTCGCTTGTGGTTAAAGTACAACTTCGCAAAGGTAATGCGTTATATATAAATGATGGTATCTACCACAGTATGGCTGAATGTGTGAGCAGTGGGCTAAAACCGACTGTTCGACTTATTCGCCCTGGAGAAAGATTTACAGAAGAAAGTCTTGAATTTACGGTTTATGGACCAACTTGCGATAACACCGATTGTTTACCCTACCGTCTCCCCATGCCTGCGGATACAAGAGAGGGAGATTGGCTGGAATTTGGTCAAATGGGTGCCTATTCAAACTCAATGGCTTCGAATTTTAATGGTTTTTGTCCTAGCACATTTGTTACTTTAGATAAGTAATAAAAGTAGACCTATTATTTAAGATTATTACCAAGTTTGAGAAATAACAGAGATATTTTCGGTTGCCTCCAAGAAAATTTATTTAATTGTTTGTTTGCTACTTAGTTTGCGCGCTACTTCCAATGCTGCGTAAGTAAGAATTCCGTCCGCACCTGCTCTCTTGAAAGAAATTAAAATTTCAAAAATTATTTGGTCCCAATCGAGCCAACCCTTTTCGGCCGCTGACTTTAGCATCGCGTATTCACCGCTAACATTATATGCATAGGTCGGTACACGAAACGTGTCCTTTATGCGGTGAATAATGTCCAGATATGGCAATCCAGGTTTTATCATTACCATATCGGCACCTTCTGCAAGGTCAAGTGCCACTTCACGAAGCGCTTCATCGCTATTTGTTGGGTTAATTTGATAGGAGCGTTTGTCGACAGTTAAAGCAGACTTTGAGCCAACCGCTTCGCGAAAAGGACTGTAGAAGGCTGAGGCGTATTTCGCCGCGTAGGCGAGGATTCGTGTATTTTTTAACCCTTCGGTGTCAAGTGCCTTGCGAATAGCGCCGACCCGTCCATCCATCATATCAGATGGCGCAATTGTATCGCATCCGGCCTTTGCTTGGACGACGGCTTGCTGGCAAAGTACCGCTAGAGTCTCATCGTTGAGGATTTCTACACCGCTGATCAAACCATCATGACCGTGGCTAGTAAATGGATCAAGTGCCACATCGCAGACCACCATAATTTGTGGAACTGCACTCTTGACCTCAGCTATTGAACGGCAGACAAGGTTTTCTGGATTTATTGCTTCACTTCCGGTTTCGTCTTTCTTTTCATTATCAATATTTGGAAACAATGCAATTGCCGGTATACCAAAATCTGCTGCTTCTTTAGCTGCCTGAACAACTAAGTCAATTGATAATCGCTCTACACCCGGCATAGATTTTACTGGTACTCGTTTTTGCTTACCTTCTATAACGAAGATAGGCCAAATTAAATCGTCAACTGATAATCGGTTCTCTGCTACGAGTCTACGTACTGAATTGTCGTGTCTATTTCTGCGCATACGAGTTGTAGGATAGTTACCAAAATATTTGTTGTTCAGAATCATAATGTTTCCAAATTGTTGACTTAGCATAATTGCTGTCAGTGATTGCGTTTAACTAGATTATTCTCGACCAAGAAATGACACAACAATTGAGGATAACTGAGTATTTTAAGTTAATTCTTTAATTAAAATTTTCATGTAAGTGTTTTGTCAAGAATTGGCGCGTGTTCCTAGTCGAGGTGCGGGCAAGATTGTCCCCAAAGCTAAAGTCACAAAAGTCAGTGATATTAATTCGGGCCACCCTACTTTCTCGCCTAACGAGATGGAAGCCGCAAAGACTCCTATTAGTGGAACAGGAAGGATTCCCAAAGAGGCAATATTTGTCGGGACGAGCTGCAAAATTTTAAACCAAACGTTGAGACCTACTGCCGTCCCGATAAAGATTACGAATGCAGCGGCGATCCAACCAAATGGAGTTGCCAAGACTATGCCATTTGGTTCAAACGTGAGCGCTAGGACTGCCAAAGGCGTACCGCCGACAAGTAGCTGCCAAGCTGTAATTGTCGTGATGTGTGTTGTCCAGTTGATACGCCTCTGGAGAACCGCACCGATGCCCCAGGTCATTGCTGCACCCAACATTGCTAATACCCCAAGCGGTGTATTTCTCAAATTTTCAATATCGGTGCAAGCAAGTATTGCAACAGCACTTAATCCGAATATAACACCGAAAATGTGCCGCCGGCCCCCGCTTTCTTTTAGGATGAGGTAAGCGGCAAGAAACGCCCATACAGGCATCGTATATGCAAGAACCGTCGCGCGCCCAGCGGTCAGCAATGTTAGGCCCCATCCAGAAAAACCTAGCCATCCTGTGACGTTAAATAGACTTGCAATGATGAGCGGTATTATTTCAGCCTTGCTTATAAGAAGAGGTCGCTTGAAAAGTGCAAGGGCAACAAATATCACTACGCTACTACCCAGTGCAGAGACCATCCGAAAGGTCATGTAGGGCATTTGGCCCACAGCGAATTTCATTACAGGCCAAAGCAAACCCCAATTGAGCGCTAGAAAAACCAGCAAAAATACAGCGGTAATAGGAATAGCCTGCTGACCTTTTTCAAACTTTCCCCGCCTATTTTTTCTATTTTTAGTCATGAGAACTAACTTGTAAACGCTTGAATTCCTGTCTGCGCACGGCCGAGAATCAATGCATGGATATCGTGGGTTCCCTCATATGTGTTCACAGATTCTAGGTTAAGTAAGTGTCGGATAACGTGGTATTCATCAGATATCCCATTACCACCATGCATGTCGCGAGAAGTGCGGGCTATATCAAGGGACTTTCCAGCTGAATTACGTTTTACTAAAGAGATGAGCTCTGGCGATGCACGGCCTTCGTCCTTCAGTCGACCAACACGGAGACAGGACTGTAGACCGATCGAGATTTCAGTTTGCATGTCCGCAAGTTTTTTTTGAATTAGTTGATTGGCTGCTAAAGGTCGTCCAAATTGTGTACGTTCAAGGGTATAAGTTCTAGCTGCGTGCCAGCAAAAGGTGGCTGCACCCAAAGCTCCCCAAGCAATACCGTAGCGGGCATTATTAAGGCAGGTGAATGGTCCACGAAGTCCCTTGGCATGTGGTAATTGATTCTCGTCTGGCACGAATACTTCTTCCATTTTAATCCCACCTGTGGAAGAGGCCCGTAAACTAAACTTTCCTTCAATTGTATTTGTTGACAGGCCCTCCATCCCCTTTTCAAGAATAAAGCCACGAATTTCGCCTTCTTCGTCTTTAGCCCAAACGATAAATATATCGGCTATGGGGGCATTACTAATCCACATCTTATTCCCGGTGAGTATCCATCCATCGGAAACTTTTATCGCCTTGCTACTCAACCCGCCAGCATCGGAGCCAAAATCGGGCTCAGTAAGACCAAAACATCCAATTAGATCACCACTTGCCAATTTTGGCAGATATTTGTTTCTCTGCGCTTTAGTTCCGAAATCATCAATAGGTTGCATAACTAGGGATGATTGGACACTAAGAGCTGATCTATAACTCGAATCTACTCGCTCTATCTCGTGTGCTAATAGGCCGTAGGACACATTGCTTATACCAGGGCATCCGCACCCAACAATTGTTGCTCCAAGCATACCTAACTCGCCCATTTCACGCATGATTTCTCGTTGGAATAATTCTTTGCGGTTGGCCTCAAGGATGCGTGGCATAAGTTTTTCTTGAGCATAATCGTGAGCCATGTTGCGCACTATACGCTCGTCTTCACTCAATTCTTCCTCCAAAAGGAACGGATCCTCCCATTTAAATCTTGTATGAGCTTTACTCATACTTTTCACCTTCCACATTTTGTTTTGGATACAATATTGCCATGTTGTTCATTGCCGTCATGGGATATATCTCCAGTAAAGCAGTGTAATGCTAACAAATTACGACCGATTTGTGGTCCGTTAGAGTATTTTCCAACTCCAATTAGATTCAATTACAAACTGCACTATGTCGTCTTATTATTTTGGACATTTGTTCAGAATGTGTATTTGAAAATTAAATGTTAGTTTTGTTCAAGAGCTTTATGGATAGTTGGACAATTCAATATTGTTAAATTTTAAGGACCGTATTGGCTAATTACTTTTTCGAAACCTAGTAGTAGGCTAGCGCTGCAAGGCGACATATGGTATTTGGGGGTGCATGTGGACTTTGTGTTGGTGACGCTAAAACTCTAATATTTGAGCTGCGTTCGAGGCAGATGCTTAAATGACGTTAAATAAGATTGCGATTGCATCCGATCATGCGGGATTTGAATTAAAGGAAAAAATAAAAGAAGTTATCGGAGGTATGGGTTACATGGTAGTGGACCTTGGTTCACATGATTCGCAGTCTGTTGATTATCCTGATTTTGCCGATGCTTTAGCGAAGTCGCTTGCGGAAGGTGGTGCGCTACGCGGTATCGCTATATGTGGTTCTGGAACAGGAATAGCGATTGCAGCTAATCGTCATCGTAACATTCGAGCGGCTGTCTGTCATAATTCAACCGAAGCTAGTTTGGCTCGTCAACATAACGATGCAAACGTAATTGCTTTTGGCGCACGTACGATGGGTTTTGAAATAATTATAGATAGCCTCAAAGCATTTCTTTTGACGGAATTCGAGGGCGGTCGCCATGTTGCTCGCGTTAACAAATTATCTTAACAAAAGACGTACCTTGCTCACGAGAACGTGTATGTGAGGCTTGCTTATTTGTTACAACAACCTATCGAGCTAAAGTCTGAGTAGAAAAGATGGATAAATTTAAGAAGACAGTTTTTTTCGAGTCAGACCTCGCGTTTTCTGATCATGCTATTAACCAAGCGATTACGCAGGAGTTGAATCGCCAGCAAATGCAAATCGAATTGATTGCATCAGAAAACATCGTTAGCAAAGCGGTGCTCCAGGCAACGGGTTCAATTCTTACAAATAAATATGCAGAAGGGTATCCGGGACGGCGCTACTATGGTGGATGCAATTTTGTTGATGTAGTGGAACAGCTTGCGATTGATCGAGCAAAGGATTTATTCAATTGCGATTTCGTTAACGTTCAACCGCATTCCGGTGCACAGGCCAATAGTGCAGTCTTGTTTTCACTTCTTCAACCCGGAGATACAATTATGGGTATGTCGCTGGCTGCTGGAGGGCATTTAACCCACGGTGCACGCCCCAATATTTCAGGCCGATGGTTTAAAGCTGTGCAATATGGCGTGCGACGGCAAGACGCGTTGATCGATATGGGTGAAGTGGAGCGCCTTGCTCATGAATGTCAGCCAAAACTCATAATATGTGGTGGTTCTGCCTATCCACGGATAATTGATTTTGAGGCATTTAGACGCATTGCAGAAGCTGTGGGGGCCATATTAATGGTGGATATGGCACATTTTGCAGGCTTAGTTGCTGCTGAGATACATCCAAGCCCATTTCCACATGCGCACGTTGTTACGACGACGACACATAAAACTTTGAGAGGGCCAAGAGGAGGCATGATTTTGACGATGGATGCCGATATTGCACGTAAGGTAAATTCGGCGATATTTCCAGGTACGCAAGGTGGTCCTTTAATGCACGTGATTGCGGGTAAGGCGGTTGCACTAGGAGAAGCCCTAAGGCCAGAATTTAAGCAATATGCGGGCAATGTAGTAGACAATGCACGTGTATTGGCGAAGACCTTGGTTGATGGGGGGCTTGAAATTATTTCTGGTGGCACTGATACGCATCTTTTGTTGGTTGATTTACGTCCAAAAGGGCTTACTGGAGATTTAGCTGAGGACTCCCTTGAGCGAGCTGGCATTACCTGTAATAAGAATGGAATCCCTTTTGATCCTGAAAAACCGACCGTGACATCTGGTATCCGATTGGGTAGTCCGGCAGCAACGACTCGTGGATTTAAAAGTGCTGAATTTACTCAAATTGGGAAATTAATCATCGAAGTACTTAACGGCCTAGCTGCAACGCCGGATAATAATTCAACTGTTGAGGTGTCTGTTCGAAAGCGTGTTGAAACTATGTGTAAAAAATTTCCAATTTACCCTGGCGTAGAGAAAGCCACCCTATAGAAAGGGAATGATATAATGCGTTGTCCATTTTGTGCTCACGACGATACCCAAGTAAAGGATTCTCGGCCGGCGGAGGACAACTCAACAATTCGGCGTAGGCGCTATTGTGCTAATTGTGGAGCTAGATTTACGACGTTTGAAAGAGTTCAACTTCGGGAGTTGCGAGTAATTAAAAAGAATGGCCAACGTGAGCGATTTGACCGTGATAAACTTTCTCGTTCAATGAATACTGCTTTGCGTAAACGTCCTGTTGATCCTGATCGGATAGAGCGTGTCGTAAACGGAATCGTCCGACGCCTTGAGAGCTCAGGTGAAAGTGATATTCAATGTGAGAACATAGGCGAGTTAGTCATGGAGGCATTAGCAACACTCGATCAGGTTGCGTATGTGCGTTTTGCATCGGTTTATCGTAACTTTCGTGAGGCACGTGACTTTGAGGAGTTTATTACCGACGAATTCAGTGTCACAAACGGCTGATAAAGGCACTCCATCTGATCAGGCCTACATGCGGACCGCGCTCGTTTTGGCGCGGCGCTGTTTAGGGCGGGTTTGGCCAAATCCGGCAGTAGGATGCATTTTAGTGCATTTTGATTTAGAAAAATGGCGGTGTGGTAAGGTTGTCGGAAGAGGTTGGACGCAGCCAGGTGGTCGTCCACATGCGGAAACACAAGCGCTGGATCGAGCCGGTGAAGAAGCTCGAGGAGCAACCGCATATGTTTCTTTGGAACCATGTAACTACCATAGCAAGACCCCTCCTTGCACACAGGCCTTGATTGACTCGGGAATTTCACGCGTGGTCACAGCACTAAAGGACCCTAACCCCAAGGTATCAGGACAAGGTTTAGGAACCCTCAAAGATGCGGGAATAGAGGTTAACTGTGGTATCTGTGCCGAAGAGGCAGCATATATCAATGAAGGGTATTTATTGCTCCAGAGTACGGGCAGGCCACTTATCACGCTAAAAATTGCGACTACGATGGATGGACGGATCGCCACACAACTCGGAGAGAGCCATTGGATCACTGGTGATGAAGCTAGGGCTCACGCCCACCTAATGCGCTCAACCCAGGATGCCGTAATGGTAGGTGTCGGCACAATTATCGCAGATGATCCTCGACTAAACTGTAGGCTCGAGGGACTCGAGAATAATTCGCCGATACGTGTAATAGTCGACAGTCGGTTGCGTACCTCACTAATTTCTAATGTTGTCGAAACGGCGAAGAATCAGCCTACTTGGATAATTACACTGGAAACAAGTGATCCGAAACGGCGTAAAGCATTGGAAGATCTTGGTGTTGATGTCATAGAAGTAGCCGCGGATAACGATGGCTACCCTGATCTCGGTTCTGTGGTTAATCATCTTGCTGCACGCGGAATTACACGTTTAATGGTCGAAGGAGGTAGCCATCTTGCAGGATCCATGGTTCGAAATAATTTAATTGATCGTGTTCTTTGGTACCGTTCTTCTAGCATCATGGGCAGTGATGGAATTCCCTCTGTTGGGGCATACGGGACAAATGAATTGGCGTCGATGGCGCGCTTCAAACGTGGTTTAACGCGCCCCCTTGGCAAAGATTTGTTGGAAACCTATATCCGTGAAGACTAAATTAGAATTATGTTCACGGGTTTAATCACCGATATCGGTTACCTTCGTTCAATTTGCGACAAGGGCCATTTGCGATTTGTCATCGATTCACAAATTTGTCGGTACGATAAAGTTGTCGGAACATCTATTGCATGTGCAGGGGTATGCCTCACCGTTGTAGAGTACTCGGGAGATTGGTTTGCTTGTGAGGTCTCTCCTGAAACTCGCTCATGTACAACGTTGGGACTGTGGCAGCCGGGCATTGCAATAAATCTGGAGCGCTCTCTTAAAGTTGGAGATGAACTCGGCGGTCACTTAGTATTGGGACATGTAGACGCTGTTGTTGGTATAGTGTCCCGAGAAATGGACGGAACCAGCATTCAATTCCAAATTGATACACCAGAAGAATTAATGCGCTTTATTGTACCGAAAGGTTCGGTTACGCTTGATGGCGTATCTTTAACGGTTAATAAAGTTGAAGAGACAAGTTTCAATGTAAATATCATTCCTCATACCGCGGTGCATACAACATTTGGAAGCGTGCAAGTTGGCGATAAAATCAACCTTGAGATTGATATGCTTGCCCGATATGTTGCGCGCCTCTCGTAGAATTAGGGGCGGCTGTGGCATTTAAAGATATTACTAGTCCAATTCAGCAGATTATCGAAGAAGCACGAAATGGCAGAATGTCCATTTTAGTGGACGATGAACGCCGCGAGAATGAGGGTGATCTCCTGATTCCTGCCCAAATGGCGACGCCTGAGGCCATCAACTTTATGGCCAAGAATGGACGTGGGTTGATTTGTTTGGCTTTAACAAGCGACTGTGTGGATCGGCTCAATTTACCGTTGATGGCTAGGCATAATGAGCAAAGACACCAAACTGCGTTTACGGTCTCAATAGAAGCGCGTAATGGTGTGACCACAGGTATATCAGCGCCTGACCGTGCTCGCTCGATCGCAGTTGCCATCGATCCACAGAGTACGGCTAACGATATCACCACACCGGGTCATGTTTTCCCATTATTATCGCGTAACGGTGGCGTTTTGGTGCGAGCTGGGCATACGGAAGCAGCAGTAGATATTGCGCGTCTTGCCGGTCTCAATCCATCTGGGGTTATTTGCGAGATCATGAATGATGATGGTACCATGGCGCGTCGGCCAGACCTTATCAACTTTGCTAAATTGCATAATTTGAAGATGGGGACAATTGCCGATTTAATTGCATATCGTCGTCGCTATGATCGCATAGTAGAGCGTACGATAGAAACAACTCTTAATAGTCGATATGGTGGCACATTTCGTATGTATGTTTACGTCAATCGTGTCGCCTATGCAGAGCATATAGCGTTAGTAAAAGGAGATATTACTAAAGGTTCACCGCCGCTGGTAAGAATGCATGCTCAGAATACGCTCGATGATATTCTCGGATCCTTTAAAAGTGGAAAAGCTGGAGAATTACAACGAGCAATGGAAATTGTAGGTGAGGAGGGACGTGGCGTTGTAGTGCTCATTCGTGAACCTTATGCAAAACATCTATCGGATATGATTAAAGATCGAGATTCGACAGTGGTGGATGATACAAAACACGAGACTGATGAACTGCGTGATTACGGTGTAGGTGCACAGATATTGCTTGATCTTGGGGTTAGTGAAATGGTGCTTTTATCGAATACACCGAAAACAATTATAGGTATTGGTGGTTATGGATTGAAGGTGGTAGAATCACGATCTATTCCGGCTGAGTAGCCAGACTATGGATTATAAATCTCCACATATCTTGATAGTTGAGTCTCGGTTTTATCCCGATATTGCTGATGAACTTGTTCGTGGTGCTACAGCTGCGTTGGATGAGGGGCATGTGACTTACAAGCGTCATAGTGTGCCCGGTGTTTTTGAGATACCAGCAGCGATTAAATACGCCATAGAGAGTCCAAAGCCGTCCCAGTCGAAGTTTGATGGTTATGTAGCATTAGGGTGTGTTATTCGTGGTGAAACAACCCATTATGACTATGTTTGTAGCGAGAGCGCGAGAGCTTTGCAGGATTTAGCATGTAAATTTACCTTAGCTCTTGGCTATGGAATATTGACAGTAGAGAATGCCGATCAGGCATGGGTGAGAGCTGGAGTAGATCGACATGATAAGGGGGGAAGTGCGGCAAGGACCTGCCTAGAAATGATTGATCTCAAATTTAAATTTGGACTTTATCCATGATGAAACCGCGTCGTCGGTGGATACCAGAGGGTCGCGGATTAAGTACTGCTCGATTAATTGCTGTCCAGGCTCTTTATCGATTAGAGTTGGCTGGTGGAACACCAGAGGAAGCTGTTGAGCAAGCGAAA
Source organism: uncultured Flavobacteriales bacterium (assembly GCA_964419045.1). Classification (GTDB taxonomy): domain Bacteria; phylum Pseudomonadota; class Alphaproteobacteria; order UBA8366; family CAVOAK01; genus CAVOAK01. The sequence goes on along the minus strand of CAYQNO010000006.1, from coordinate 214,221 downwards.
GAATTCGCCCATAAAATTGGCGATGAGATTGATGATTTTGAACTAATAGATCCTGATCCTTTCCTGACTAAGTGTCTAGTGCATGGCGTCATTGATCAAAGTAAAAATATTGATAAACTGATTGATGCTGCGCTAACTGAGAATAGATCAACAGATCGACTGGAGACATTATTACGGATCACTATCCGGGCTGGCGTATACGAAATTCTTGATCGGACTGAAATTGATCCTCCAATTGTAATCAACGAATATGTTGACATTGCAAAGGCATTCTTTGCTTACAAGGAACCAGCTTTAGTTAACGGTGTTCTTGATAGTCTAGCGCGCAAACTGCGACCGAATGAGAGTATGGATTCCCGAGTATGAATAGTGTGGATTCGAAGAATAGGGAATTTCAGCGAATTTCTAAAATATTTGCGCCTTTAGCTGCTGGATACCCGGGTGCCTTTAATCTAACAGATGATGCTGCCGTTATCAGTCCGGCGACTGGTAATGAATTAGTCGTGACGACAGACACAATGATTGCTCGAGTTCACTTCATGCCTAATGATGATCCAAAGTTGATAGGCAGGAGGCTTTTAAGAGTCAACTTGTCAGATCTGGCCGCCATGGGCGCTCGCCCACTTGGTTACATGCTCAATATTGCGCTACCAAATAAAATTAAAAATGAATGGCTCGAAGCATTTGCTTCGGGTCTTGCGGTGGATCAAGAGAAGTTTTCTATATCATTGATAGGAGGTGATAGCGTCGCAACTAGAGGACCGATAGCACTCACAATAACCGCACTCGGTGATGTTATTACAGGTGGGGTTTTGCGACGAACTGGTGCTCTTGTTGGTGATGTTGTCTATGTAAGTGGGACTTTAGGAGACAGCGTAGCAGGCCTTGAAGTCGCCAAAAAAAATGCCGAAGGGCTTTCAGATCGGGACCGGCATTACCTCTTGAACCGCTACTTTATGCCAGAGCCTAGGCTCACGTTGGGTCGAACGCTGATTGGGACAGCACATTCAGCAATTGATGTCTCAGATGGTTTATTGGCTGACCTCGGACATATTGCTGATAATTCACATGTTGGGATCGATATTGACGTGACTAAAATCCCTTTATCAATGGCAGGTAAAACTGCACTAGAGTGCGAAATTGTATCAATGAATGATATAGTTTGTGGTGGTGATGATTACGAACTTGCTCTAATTGTTCCCGCACTAGCCAGAAAAACTATGTCAACATTTGCAAAATCACTCGGAGTGCCGCTTACTGAAATCGGGCTTGTAAAAAAGGCAGCCGGAGTCCGACTTTTAGATAAGTGTGGTTACGATATAACACCAGTAATAAAGGGTTACGTACACTAATTATGTAAATTTGTTGTTATAAATACGGTTACGTAAAGCATTGTTCCTGATAAAAGGACTAACCATTTCCTTAGCGAATTCTAGCGAGTCAGAATTTATGAGTGATAGAAAAATAATTTTAGCGATGATAGTTTCAGTCGTTGTGGTATTGGGTGGAGGATGGTACCTGGTTGTGCATGACCGAACGCCTGTCGATAATGGCAATACTGCAATATCGGCGGATTCTCCGGATGAAGAAGCGCTTGTAATAAGTATGGCGCCCCTTTTGGTGCCGGAAAGCCGTGGTGGCCGGATAGTAAACATAGCTTTGCTAACTATTGATTTAAGAACTGCAACAACTAGCGATGCGGATCGTGTCCGTGCTGCTGTTCCGGAACTTCGAAGTGTATACAAGGAGGAGCTGGAAACATACTTGATAGATAGGCCACTTTCATCGTTAGAAGATAGAATCTCAGATTTTACAAAACAAATAACAGAAATAAATAATCAAATTCTTGGCGAAAATACCATTGTAAAGGTTGTTGTCGATGAACCTACTGCGAAACCTAATGACGAGCCAGTCCCGAAGAAGGATAACTGACAGTAAGTTTGTTGCTCTGGAGTATTATTTAATAAGATCGGTTGGCAAGGTGTTAACCTTACCGTTGTTTTACCAATAGTTATAACGTTGACTCTAAGTTTCTGGTATCGGTTATCTAATTATTCATCTGCTTCGATCGAACAAGTTTTCTGAAAGCGATTGATTTCTTACAATTTGATATTGAATTTCTATCAAATGTAATCGCTAGATCAGGTTGGTTGCTATTGCAGCTTGGTTCTGGCATCGTCAAGTATTGAGTTTACAATTCAGCCCAAGGTAGAGCGGCTAATTTTTTTTCATTAGCTTATACGCCAATATTAAAAATACGAAATTAAACCAAATAAGAGAAAGGTCAGTCTAAAATGCTTACCTTCGTAATTGCCTGTGGCATTTTTGCCTTACTGTATGGGGTAATAACTAGTCGAGCAGTGCTTAACGCCAATACGGGTAACGAGCGCATGCAGGAAATTTCTTTGGCAATTCAAGAGGGCGCGGCGGCTTATCTTAATCGTCAGTACACAACGATCTCAATTGTCGGGGTAGTAATCGTTGTAATTCTTTTTCTTCTTTTTAATTGGAGTGTTGCGCTTGGTTTTGTAATAGGAGCCGTATTGTCGGGTGCGACTGGATATATAGGTATGTATATATCAGTTCGGGCAAATGTACGCACAACAGAAGCTGCACGGGTTGGCCTGGCGCAAGGTCTCTCTATCGCTTTCAAATCGGGATCAGTAACCGGAATGTTGGTTGCGGGTTTAGCTCTACTTTCAGTCTCTCTTTATTTCCTCATGCTGCAAGTTATGGGTGCAGAAGGGCGCGAGCTCACTGACCCCTTGGTTGCACTAGGCTTTGGTGCCTCATTGATTTCAATTTTTGCAAGGCTTGGCGGTGGTATTTTTACTAAGGGCGCAGATGTGGGTGCAGATTTGGTTGGAAAAGTTGAGGCTGGTATCCCCGAGGATGACCCACGCAATCCTGCTGTAATTGCTGATAATGTTGGTGACAACGTTGGTGATTGTGCAGGCATGGCGGCAGATTTATTCGAAACCTACGTGGTATCGATGGTCGCAACTATGGTGCTTGGCTCAGTATTTTTTATTCAGACGGCAGAAGGTGTTGAAAATATAATACTTTTCCCTCTGACAATTGGAGCCGTGTGCATCGGTGGTAGCATTATTGGTATGTATTTTGTCCGACTTGGATCATCTCAAAATATTATGGGGGCTCTTTACAAAGGGTTTATTGTTGCAACGGTCCTATCAGCATTAGCACTTTATCCCTTAACTAACTGGGTTCTCGGAATGGGTGAGATAGGAAACAGTGGAATATCCGGGCTCTCGTTATATTTCTGCGGATTGATTGGGTTAGCAGTAACCGGTTTAATTATCTGGGTAACAGAATTTTATACTGGTACGTTGCATAGACCGGTTCAATCGATTGCTAACGCATCAACGACCGGTGATGGAACTAACGTAATTCAAGGTCTAGCAATTTCCTTAGAGTCGACTGCACTCCCAGCGTTAATCATATGTGTTGCAATCATCTCGACCTTTATGCTGGGCAATCTTTATGGTGTAGCTATTTCTGTGACCACAATGCTAGCCATGGCTGGTGTAGTGGTGGCACTCGATGCCTATGGTCCAGTTACTGATAATGCTGGTGGAATAGCCGAGATGGCCGATCTTGATGAGAGTGTCCGTAAGACAACAGATGCTCTTGATGCAGTTGGTAATACGACGAAGGCAGTAACAAAGGGTTATGCCATCGGCTCTGCTGGTCTTGGTGCCTTGGTTTTGTTTGCAGTTTATACACAAGATCTTGATTTTTTTATTAAGAATGCAACTGAAGCAACATATTTCCACGGTGTAGAACTCGATTTTTCGTTGTCTAATCCATTTGTAGTTATAGGTCTCCTAATTGGTGGCCTTCTGCCCTATTTGTTTGGGGCACTAGGAATGACAGCGGTGGGTCGTGCTGCCGGGTCTGTGGTGGTAGAAGTCAGACGCCAGTTCAAGGAAATAGAGGGAATCATGGAAGGAACCGGCCGTCCAGATTACTCGAAGGCTGTCGATTTGCTGACTCGGGCAGCGATTAGAGAAATGATTTTACCTTCGCTTCTGCCTGTTCTTGCCCCAATCGTTTTATTTTGCCTGATTTTGGTAATTGGTGGTAAATCCGCTGCCTTTGCTGCGCTAGGTGCCATGCTTCTAGGTGTCATCATTACTGGACTGTTTGTTGCCATTTCTATGACAGCTGGTGGTGGCGCATGGGACAACGCTAAAAAATATATTGAGGACGGTAATTTTGGTGGTAAAGGGTCGGTAGCCCATAAGGCAGCAGTAACTGGGGATACAGTAGGGGATCCTTACAAAGATACTGCGGGGCCAGCGATTAATCCTATGATTAAAATTACTAATATAGTGGCACTCTTATTATTGGCAGTGTTGGCGCACTAATTGGTAATTTGCTCATGGGTGAAAAGGGTTTATGCGGTTATAGCTCCTAAATGTGCTGTGTTACTTATTGAATCGGCCCATATTGCCAAGGACTTGCTCAATAAAACCAAGCTTATGCCCGACGGTCGGTGTAGTTCGCTCAACTAGACTGAACTCTCGTAAGTCATCTTGGTTAAACAACCTGACCTGGTCAACAATGCCTTTGTCACTAAAGATTATAACTACAACTTTTTGTTCAATAATTTTTTCTTTAAAAAACGCGTATTGCTCCGTACGGCGTCCAATATAATACCAAACGCTATCTTCGAATGTACCGATTGTTGATGGCTCGCCGAGAATTGATTTTATATCCGCTCGTTTATGAACACCAATTGATACCTTAGATAGTTTGTCGTCGGATGGAATATTACCATGTGTTGCTGATCTAGGAGCACAAGAACTGATAACCAAGATCAGTGTCAGATAAACTATACTGCGCAAGCTTCTTCCCAGTTTAGCTAACAAGTAAAAGGGCAGAGCTGTTATATTTTTCGTGAAATTCATTTACTTAATTAGTGGTTCAATTTGAGGCACATCAAAGACGTAACGATATCTCTAGAAGGTCTAACTCGTTGCTGAATGTTATGTTTAGACATTATACCGCAGTTTAACCCTGTCAATTATCTTTCGCGAAACAAAATTTGAACCTTAATGATTAACGGAATCTTGAAACTCTTTAAAAATGATATTAGGAAGGATGAAGCACTTCGTCTTTATACTCAGATTGTAAAACAGGCGCGCATACCCGAATTCTATAACACTTTAGGTGTACCGGATTCGCCTACCGGGCGATTTGATATGGTTGCCCTCCATAGTTTTTTGGTTATTCGACGCCTTCGAGATGAAACAGTTGCTTCAGATCTTGTCCAAGCGCTATCAGATACCATGTTTACCGATATGGATAGTAATTTGCGGGAAATGGGTGTAGGAGATCTCAGTGTCGGTAAAAGTGTAAAAGCGTTAGCTAGCCATTATTTCGGCCTTACATTAGCTTATGAAAGCGGACTAGAGGGTAACGATGATGAATTGCGTCTCGCATTATACCGAAACCTTTATGCTGCAGCTGAACCGACGCCAGTTCAAGTAGATTACATCATCGATTACATGCGTAGAAGTGACGAGAATTTAATGAGAGAACCAATTTCTAATTTTGAGACGGGGCGCATTAAATTTGCACCTCTTTCTAAACTACCTTTAAAGTAATGATAGAAGATAATAACAGAAGCAATGAATTTTCTAGGCCACTTCGATTGCAGGAATTATGTGATGGGACAATCGAACGTAAGATCATCGCGGAACCGACAGAATTAAAAAATATTGAAGAGCGATTTGGTTGTTTTGAACTTAAAAGTTTGAGCATGAGTCTAGAAATATCTCATGAACCGACTGGTCCTCATGTAAAATTAGTAGGATCTTTGAGTGCTGAGTTAGTTCAACGATGCGTCATTACGCTTGAACCAATCATAGAACGAATTGAAGAACCCGTTGAAGCGCTATATGATCCTGAGCGTTCAACTAGGAATGGAGACACCGCTACAAATATCGAAGATGATTTGTTGTTGGAGCCGCTAGATGGTGATGTAATTGACTTGGGCGAATTAGCTATCCAACATTTGGCGGTTGCCTACGACCCCTATCCGAGAAAAACAGGTGCAAATTTCATGGATTATAAAGGCTCCAATGTGACTCCTGAATCCGATAATACGGAGAATAAACTATCGTCTATGCTTCAAAAATGGGACAATGAGTGCAGATAGTACTGGAAATCAACTTGCCCCGACGCCCATTTGCGGTTATTTAACCGAGCCAATCCAGGCGTAATGACTTCTAAAATGGAGAGCTATGAGTCATGGCCGTTCCCAAAAGGAAGAAATCGCCATCGCGCCGAAACATGCGGCGCTCGCACGATAGTTTGCGTGCGGTACAACAAACTGAATGTCAAAATTGTGGTGAGTTGAAACGTCCACACCATATTTGTCGGATGTGTGGACACTACGATACCCGAGAAGTTGTGAGCCAGTAGGGTAGCGTAGTGGATAGCTTGCCATAGGGCTGTATGTTGTGAGTAAGCGTTTGACAATTGCACTCGACGCTATGGGTGGAGATCGAGCACCAGCAATGGTTGTCGACGGAGCTGCATTAGCGGTTACTCGGTTTCCACATGTTAAATTCCTGTTTTTTGGTGATGAACAACGCTTAAAGTCGTTAGTCAGCGTGCATCCGGGTTTAAGTAGTGTTGCTACGATACATCATGCAGACGACATCGTAACAAACGACGATAAACCATCTATGGCTCTCCGTGGTAGACGCAAGTCGAGCATGCGAATGGCAATTGACGCAGTAAAAAATAAAGGTGCAGACGCAGTCGTTTCTGCAGGCAATACGGGCGCTTTGATGGCAATATCAAAAGTCGTATTGAAAACGCAAAAAGGTATAGATAGGCCGGCAATAGCATCTGAATTTCCAACAGTCCGCGGATCAACCTGCATGTTAGATTTGGGGGCAAATGTCCAATGTAATGCAGATAATCTTGTACAATTTGCAGTGATGGGAGAGGTGTTTGCACGGACAATTATGCGTGTAGAAAAACCTGTAATTGGTCTATTGAATGTAGGTGTCGAGGAATTGAAAGGGCATGAAGAGGTACGCGAAGCAGCATCTATTCTTCGTACTACAGATCTACCGATTGAATTTCACGGATTTATTGAAGGAAGTGATATTCCAGCCGGAACAGTTGACGTAGTGGTTACCGATGGATTTTCTGGTAACATCGCCATAAAAACTATGGAAGGCTCAGTTAGGTTTTTTTCTGGGTTCATGCGTAATGCGCTGAAAAGCAGTGTTTGGGGTCGAATTGGAGCAATGATAGCTCGAAGGGCGATAAGAATGATGCGCGAGAGACTCGATCCTCGACGTCACAATGGAGCAATTTTATTAGGACTGAATGGCATTGTAGTAAAAAGCCATGGTGGCACCGATGCCATGGGTTTCGAGCATGCTATCGGGGTAGCGGTTGGCATGATTGATAATGAGTTTTTTGCGAAGATGAGCCAAGACTTTGAGCAACTAAGAGTACATCAAGATGAACCTCACGCCACAGTGGCTTCGTAAAGATGTTGCGTTCATATTTTGCCGGTTATGGTTCTTATTTGCCGAAACGAATTGTCACGAACGATGAACTCGCAGATGGTCTTGATACATCCGATGAATGGATTCAGAAACGGACAGGTATCCGTAATCGACATATTGCCGAGGATGGTGAATTCACGTCTGACCTAGCAGTGAGCGCATCGCATGAGGCAATAGCCTCTTCCGGAATTGATCTGAACGATTTAGATGTTGTAATTGTAGCTACCACGACACCAGATAATACTTTTCCGGCAACCGCAGCACGCGTGCAGGCAAAACTAGGAATGAAGCGGGGTGCAGCATTTGATGTGCAGGCTGTATGCACGGGATTTATTTATGCGTTGGCCATGGCGGACAATATGATTCAACTCGGTCAAGCAAAAACAGTTTTAGTTGTCGGTGCTGAGACTTTTAGTCGAATCCTAGATTGGAATGATAGATCCACCTGTGTTCTTTTTGGTGATGGAGCTGGCGCCATTATTTTGCAAACTTCCGTAGGAAATGGTTCAACCGAAGATCGCGGAGTCCTCTCAACGCATCTCTATTCGGATGGAACACAATATGATGCGCTTAAGGTAGACGGAGGCCCGTCAACTACAGGCACATCAGGGTATGTCCGTATGCAAGGCAAAGAAGTCTATCGTCAAGCTGTCATGCGTATGGTTGAAGGGGTTGATGCTGCTCTTACGGCAAATGGTCTAACAACAAGTGAAATTGACTGGTTAGTACCCCATCAGGCGAACATTCGTATTATGGAAAATGTTGCTCAACGACTTGGAATTCCTGCCGAAAAAGTAGTAACGACATTGAATGACCAAGCGAACACCTCAGCAGCTACAATACCGCTTGCGATGGCTGACGCAGTGGGAAGAGGATGCTTTGAGACAGGACAAATTATTGCTCTAACAGCCATGGGTGGCGGGTTTACTTGGGGTTCAGCGTTAATAAGACTTTAAAAACCCCAGTCTACCGGCGAGAAAATATTTTAAACTGCGCGTTTCTAAGTAACTTGAAGTGTGGCATCCATCTCTTTGTAATTGACGGATTTCTCGCCTAGCAGTACCGTTAGCAAAACATGATTGGGGGGAGGCATGTCAGGACATACTGTTACGCGGGCGCAATTAAGTGAGGCTGTGTACCAGGAGGTTGGTCTTTCGCGTAACGAATCAGCAGATTTAGTTGAATCCATTCTATCCGAGATGTCAAAATCATTGTCACGTGGTGAAATGGTGAAAATATCTTCATTTGGTAGTTTTTCTATAAGAAGTAAGAGCCAGCGCATTGGCCGTAACCCCAAGACTGGAGAAGAAGTACCAATTTTACCACGACGTGTACTTATTTTCCGACCAAGCCATGTTTTGAAGAATCGAGTGAACTCAAGTTCAGCTAAGTGAAGATGGCTAGTGGTAATTATCCGTCAACGCACGCCATGTCGCTAAACCCACGTGATAAAAAATCGGTGAGAGCCTTTCGTACAATTAGCGAGGTGGCAAATGACCTTGAGGTTCCACAACATGTACTTAGGTTCTGGGAAACCAAATTCAGTTATATAAAACCCATGAAAAGGGGTGGTGGTCGTCGTAACTACCGGCCAGAAGATGTTGCGCTCTTGCGTCGGATACGAGACCTACTATACAGCGATGGTTATACCATTAAAGGAGTGCAACGGTTACTCCGTGAAAACGGTGTGCGTAATATGCTACGGGGCCGCCCTATCATTGTTGAAACTGAGGCTGAACAAATTATTAAGCACTCGAAAGAAAGCGAAGAGGTAGAGAATAAGAAAGAAAATATTTTAAATTTGTCAAAAGATGAATACACAGAATTAAGGTTGATATTAAACGAATTAAGCGAATTAAAAAAATTATTAAGTGATCAAAAAATAAAATGAAAATTGAAGATTTTTTAAATCAAGAAAATATTATTGATTTAAGCTTTTTTAACTTTCGAAATGCGGTAACTGCTGCATATTTTGCCGATAAAGACTTAAGAATATTAAGGGTAAATGATAATTTCACAAAATTTTTCCCGGTTCTCGGAAATTTACAAAATGCATATTTTCCCGATGTATTAAAGCAATTAGGTGTAAATAAAGAGCAGATTGATTACTTTATATCAAACATTAATGAAAAAGGTTCTGTACAGATTCCTTCTATCCAAATTCATATAGATGGCCAAGATCGAGTATATTCCTTGTTATCAACAAGAACTTTTGATGAATCTTTTTCTTACCTTAATAATATTCAAGGTCAATTTATCGATCGTACTAAGGAGTGGGATCTTCAAAAGGATAAAGAAAAACTTATTAATCAAAAGGAAAATGATCAAAAGATTATTGAGGAAAAAAGTCTTCGACTTGAAAGTTTAGCGACTAGACTGGCAAAGTACCTTTCACCTCAAATTTATCAAAGTATTTTTTCTGATACTGAAGGAACCAACCTCTCTCATAAAAGGAAAAATTTAACGGTATTTTTTTCAGACATAGTCCAATTTACCGATCTGACTGATACTTTAGAACCGGAACGTCTTGCTGTTATCATTAATTCCTACTTATCAGAAATGGCAACCATTGCATTAGAATGCGGTGGAACGATAGACAAGTTTATTGGGGATGCGGTTTTTGTATTTTTTGGCGATCCGGAAAGCGAAGGTGAGCTAGATGATGCGTTAAATTGTGTGGAAATGGCTTTACGAATGAAAGAACGCATTGGAGAACTACAAAAGTATTGGAAGAAGCAAGGCATTCAAAGACAGCTTGAAATTCGGATGGGGATTGCAACCGGTTATTGCACTGTAGGTAATTTTGGATCAGAACAAAGACTTGATTACACTGCCCTGGGGAGGCCGGTCAATCTAGCGTCACGACTTGAGGGACTGGCAGAGCCAAATACAACTTTAGTTGATGAAACAACATTTAATTTAATTCATGATCACGTCAAATGTGAACATTTTAATGAAGTTAATCCCAAAGGGATGTCACGCCCCGTAAAAGTGTATAAGGTCATTGACTTTGTCTCTTCAGCCCATAGGAAGAAACGCCAGCAGTTATCAAGAGTAGGTAAATATATAGAATTAAATGTAATTAACAGTTCGGATATGCAGGCTTTAATAAAAGAACTTCATGAAATGCAAAAGGAGTTTGAAAAACAAATCGTATAATCATTTGAGGGATTATTCAGACTTTTTTTCGCGGTACACCATATAAGTTACACTTACTAATATCATAATGGCACCTAACCACGTATATACCGTGGGAATTTCTAAAAAAATGAAATATCCAAGGACTGCGGACCAAATTAATTGAAGAAAAAACATTGGGGATATTACGTTGGTTTCTAACTCTTTGAGTGCTTGAGTAAATACAAAACTTGACATAGTGCCGACGAAACCCATAGCAGCGAGCCATATAAGTTGATGTAAAGTTGGCCATTGCCATACAAATAAAGCGGGAACAAGCGTTAGCGGTGCGCGCAGTAACACGCCAATCAAGGTGATTGAGATAATTGTATCGGTACGGGTAAGTACTTTCATTACGAGAATTGTAAAAGCAAATAATAATGAACCAGCAATAACCAGTAATGCCCCTTCATTGATTGTTGCTTCGCCCGGACGAATGATAACAATTACACCAATAAAGCCAAATAATATGGCTATCCATTTGGCCGTATCGACTCTCTCTTTCAAAATAATTACCGCCAGCAATGTAGTGAATAATGGCATAGTAAAATTTAGCGCAGTAACCGTTGCCAAAGGTGTGGTGCTTAAGGCGTAGTAAACAGCTAAAATACCAGCCACACTGAATACTGCCCGCGCTAACTGAAGCGATAAATTTTGTGTATAAAAGGAGCGTCGACCATATTTCGGAAGGAAAAATAACATCGTTAAAAAGCCGAAAAAGGCTGAGAAAAAAGCAATTTGAAATGGGTGCAAATCTGCGGAGAGAAAACGTACGACCGCCATACCCGAGGAAAACGCTAAGGTGGACAGAAATGCGAGACATATACCGCGCATACCTTTCGTCAAACCCACGCACCCCTTATGTGATAAGCTAGCTAGTTATATGGACAAAATCATCGAGAGACTATTAAATTGACGAAAATGGTTATGTGACAAACACTTATTGCGCCGGATCGTATACTCTTGTTAATAATAAACTTTCCTATTCAACAAGAGCTAAACGGAAAATAAATGTGTCCGTAGTAAAAATATTATTTTATCCTTATTCACAAATGTATACTCAATCATGTTTATTACATACAACTAATCATTTATAGTATTCTTTAGGTATTTAAATATAATACAGTAATATAAATTTTACCTAAAGTTTCATTACAATAAGATATATGAGAGAGCAATAGGACGTAGACCATGGAACATGAAATAGCAATGAGTTCAATAACATCGATTATAATTCTGATACTCGCATTAATTTCAATATGGAAAGGAATTAATGTGGTACCACAGTCTAGAGTTTATATTGTTGAACGATTTGGTAAATATACAAGAACATTAACGGCTGGTTTAAATTTTATTGTTCCATTTCTTGATATAATCAGGCACAAAATTTCAATTCTCGAACGGCAATTGCCTGAATTTAGAATATCAGTTATTACAAAGGATAATGTCGAAGTTGATTTAGAATCTACAGTATTCTTTCGTATTGTCGATGCGGCTTCATCAGTCTATCGTATAGAACAAATCGATAGCGCACTTCATACAGCATCCACGTCAATAATACGTTCCGCAGCAGGTCGATTAGATCTAGATGAGTTGCAGTCATCAAGGGAATCGATGAACGATGAAATCGCAAAAAACCTTCAAGTAGCAGCAGATGTTTGGGGTGTAGAAGTAACTCGAACTGAAATTACTGATATAATAATTGATGAAACAACCAAAGATGCCCAACGTCAGCAATTAAATGCGGATCGTCAGAGACGTGCGGCAATTGCAGAGGCAGAAGGTGCTAAAAAATCACAAGAACTTGCAGCTGAGGCTCAACTTTATACTGCACAAAAAGAAGCCGAAGCTGTACGGATTAACGCTGAAGCCAAGGCCTATGCCATTGAAATTGAAGCAAAAGCCAATGCTGAGCAAACAAGAGTTATTGCGAAGGCTATTGCCGATAATGGTCAGCCCGCGATTGATTTTGAAATAATGAAAAGGCAAGTAGCCGGACTTTCTGAAATAGCTTCTTCTGAAAGTTCCAAAGCAGTTATTATTCCTACGGATATAACCAAAGTAATTGGGACTTTTCAAACATTACTCGAGAACATAAAGAAGTAAAATGAATTTTTATCTTCAATTCTCTTATTGGATTTTTCAACCACACATATGGTTGATTTTAGGATTAATACTTTTAATTGCTGATATCTTTTTAGGTTTTGTTTTATTACCATTTTCAATATCAGCGTTTATTATTGCCGCATTGATTTATGCCGATAAAAATTTAGTATTTGTTGATTTTATATTTTTTGAAAGTTGGAGGGATATATTAATATATTATAGTGTACTAATAGTGATTTCTTTAATTGCACTCCGATATATTCTTCAGTCAAGGAAAAAAGATAAGTCAGATATTAATAAGTATTAAGGACGTATAACAGCGATAATTATTTAATACTGGAGAACGTAATGTGCGAATGGAATATATCAGAAGAAGCAACTAATTTGCACCGTGACGCAGTTATTATGGACATGACATTTCCATGGCTGCCCTATCTTCCATTGAATGAGCAAGTTGCTCCACTTCAGAAAATGGCGGCAAGTGGATACACTTTTGTTTCATTAACCTTGGCGGTCGACTCGACCGGATTAAGCAACACAATACAGATTATTGCGAAGGAACGTGCGTATTTTTTAAGTAATTCGGATATGTATATTTTAGTTGAAAAGGCTGATGATATTAGGCGTGCAAAGAAAGAGAATAAACTAGCTATTGGCTTTCACTTCCAGGGGACTGGCCCAGTTGGTAGCGACCTTAATATGATTGATGCTTATTATAAACTCGGCGTGCGCCATATGTTGATGGCATACAACTCAAAAAATTTGGTAGGAGATGGATGTAACGAACGTACCGATGGAGGACTAACGCGTTTTGGTATGTCGTTAGTCGAAGAGATGAATAAAGTTGGAATGATGGTTGACGTGAGTCATACGGGTTATCGTACGAGTATGGATGTATTTGAGTTTTCGCCTAAACCAGTAGTCTTCACGCATGCCAATCCACTTGCACTATGGGACACATATCGTAATATCAAAGACGATCAGATTAAGGCTTGCGCCAAGTCTGGTGGGGTTATTGGATTTAATGGCTGTGGTACGTTTCTGGGCGACAACGATACAGAAACAGAGACGATGCTACGTCATATAGACTACTTGGCCGAAATGGTCGGTCCAGAACATGTTGGAATCGGTCTTGACCATGTGTCAGATCCGATGGCATTGGCAAATTATATGGGTGCAAGTTGGGGCGACACAAAATTTGCCAATCCGGAACAACTACCTGAAATCACAGAAGGTATGATCAAACGTGGTTATTCAGAGGATGAAGTTCGAGGCATTCTTGGTGAAAATTGGTTAAGGCTCGCTCAGCAGGTTTGGAAATAGTCTTTGGGTTTGGGAGCTGTTTACTCGATACCTAGATAAGTAAATGGTCTAGATAATTTTTCTATCTTGAATAAGCGATATCCAAAAATACACCTGCTATACCCGAGATTAGTCGATCAATATCCTTTTCATTTATATGTGGATGCGCCGATACACGGATACAGCCCTCGCGGACGCTTAGATAATTATTTTTTTTGCGAGAAGCTGCCCAAATCCATTAAAGTTGTCATGTGAGAGTTCTTAATTAAGCCGTAGTCCAATCATATGTGTCCCGCCTGATACTTAGTATTAGGGGAAACCAATCCAAATCTCTTAGTACGCTCGATAATGATTTCATTGATGTCTCGAAGACTTGAATTGATTTCATTGGCCTCCCCATGCATTTATTTAATCAAGCGCCTTGGTGGCATAGGGATCAAGGCAATATCTTGCGGCTTCGGCAGGAGATCATGGGCACGATAACTTTCGAAGATGTGATATTTAGAAACCATCAAGCTAATTGCTTTGTGAAGATATAGCCAATATGACAATAACGTGAATTCAAATCGCTCAGAGAGAAAGTAGGATGGGGAGCAGTATACTCTCGATAGAAATGGTTAAACAGTATGTGACTATCAACCATCTATTACCTCTAGTACTGGGTTTGGCAAAGACTGTGAAGAATTATGGGAATCTGTCATGACGGAAAATACCAAAACTATTAAAGTGAGGGTCGATCAATTAACCGAGTTAGTAGACCAGAGTTTGAAAGCAATTGGCATTTCCGATTCGGAAGTTGATGCTATCCGGGACGTCCTGATGTACGCAGAACTCCGTGGAAACAATCAGGGACTGGTTAAGATCCCAGTTAATGCCGTGATACCGGATCCAGATGCCAGGCCAATTGAAATCACGCACAAACTACCAGCTGTGGCACACATTGCCGTAAATGGTAATTCAGGAATGGTGGCTGCCACAAAAGCAGCGAACGAGGTAACCAAACTAGCTCGCACCCACGGTATCGGTGTTGTCGGGACTAGTGGTCGTGCAACGTCGACAGGTGCGATGGGCTATTATGCGGACTTGATTGCCCGCGAGGGAATGGTTGGGATTGTTATGGCCGGTTCGACCAAGGTGATGGCGATCGAGGGTGGTGTGGATCCGGATCTGGGTACAAACCCGATTGCTATCGGAGTACCTACTGGTACTGTTCCGATTGTATTCGACATGACTACCGCTGCAATGGCTTGGTTTGGTCTCATTCAAGCTAAGCAAAGGGGCCAAGATATTCCTGACGGAATTGCATACGATGCGACCGGCGCCGTAACCAATGATCCTGACAAGGCTATGAAGGGCGCAACCATGACATTTGGTGGACATAAGGGATCGGGACTTGCTTTCATGATTGAGATCCTGACTGGTCCCCTCCTAGGGAACAACATCGTAGGTGACGAGTGCCTACCGAGTTTTGGTGACATATTCATTGCTATAAACCCGAACGGCCTTGGCGACAGTCAGATTTTTCGTCAACGAGTCGATACCCTTATTTCGCGGGTTAAAGGGGGTCGCAAGGCAGAAGGATTTGATGAAATTGTGCTTCCCAGCGAACGCGGTAACCAACAAACAACAGAGTCACTTGAAAAAAATCAGATCTGTATCGACGAAGCACTCTATGAACAATTAATTGGGATAGTAGAGAAAAGTAATAATGCTTAGCAAAGTGTAAGGCGGGAGAGGGAGTAATTCTGCGTGGTAAAAACCGGAATAGGAGAACCGCTACAACATAAGGCGGAGCAGTGCATCCTGACTGGAAATTGTCCCATTAGGGATGCCGTAAGCTTGCCAGATCAAAGCGAGGCTTTGGGGTTTGCTCAAGAATTAATGGTAGGCCAGAAAATCTTCAAGAACCTGTACTGGGTAGGACACTACTCGGCTGATTTGTCAGTCCAACGTATTAACTGTATTGAAACATATCGGAGCGTGGCGCAGACTGGTAGCGCACTTGACTGGGGGTCAAGGGGTCGCGGGTTCGAGTCCCGCCGCTCCGACCATAATACATGTGGATAGATCTATGGCACTTTTTAATACCTGGGAAGGGCTAAAGAGAATTGCCGTTACAATAAGTATATGTATTGTTTTTTGTTTAGCTTCGACGTCTTCGTTTTCTGAGCATTATCTTTCTAATGAGTACCAAAAAAGAAACAAAATACTTTTCGACTCTATGTGGGAAGGTGTCCGGAGTAATGTTAAAAAAAGTAAACTTACCAACAGTAAAGTAATTATCTACACAGGAATTTCTCTATGGGGTAATGAGAAATGGTCCATGGGTGATGCTAAAAACCTTAGTTCAGCGTTAAAGAGCTACTATTCAGATCATTATTTCCAAGAATTTATCTTTAGTAATGATGAAATAGATAATTTACCAGTTTTATATCCTTCAGCAATGTTTGACCTAATACACCGTCATTTTAATCGTATCAAAAACTTAACCTCTATCGATGATCTTGTAGTTATAGGATTTTTTTCTCATGGTCAAAAAGGCGCTCTTCCTCTCAGGTTAGGGGAAAACATAGGAAATAAAGGCCAGCCTAATGGAGTCATGTTTTCCAATAATATAAAAGAATTTTTATATCCTCTTAAAGATACAAATGTTTTATTAATTATCTCAGCATGTTATTCAGGTTCATTTATACAACCTTTGAAATCGTCCAACATTGTGATAGCAACTGCATCTTCTTCTGATAAAACATCAAAAGGTTGTAGGCCATTATCTACTGGGACATTTTTTGTTAATAATTTACTTGCTACTATAAAAAAGGAAAAAATAAACTCTCAACATTCGATAATCAGTGTACTTCACGAAAATCGCAAAGTTATAAATATAAAAGAAAAATGGAAAGAAAAATCACTGCCACAAGTTTTTGTTGGCAATGAGTTTATGAACTATTAATAAACTTATTGTCACTGAAAATGTTCAAAAAAATTTAGTGACACTATTTAAGTTTAGTATATCGGGTAACGCCGCTATACGGAAAGAGCTGCTATTGCCTTCGAGTGGGCTTTCTTTGCATCAGTTGTTCTACCAGTACCCTCAAGTGCACGAGCGTAAAGTTTCCAACTTGCACCACTATTTGGTTTTAATGCGACTCTTTCGGCTAGGAGCGCCTGCGCGACCTCAAAGCGTTCACTCATTAAGGCTGAGTGCAACAATGTTTGTACAAATATATCGCGTTGTACATGGCTACCTCCAAGTCTATATAAGTCATTACGGATAGGCATCATCAGGTCAACAGCAAGCCCGTAATCCTCTTTGTGGTAAGCGTAAATTGCCTTGCACAATGGTATTCCTACATTCCCGAAGATAAGTGACTGTGTCACTCCATTGTCCTGTTTAATGTCTTCAAGTGATGACAACATAGTTAGTGCGGCCGGGTCACGTTTAGCAGCAGTTAGCGCGACCATGGAATGGCAATCAAAGTATGCGAAAAGATGATCCTTAAGGCGTCGCTCTGCGATATCTGCCAATTCTTCCCAACGGTCTTCCACATTGACACCGACAGCTTCTAATCGCCAAAGTGTAGAGGTTGCGCTCGCTGTATCTGTCGGTGCATCAGACTTCTCACTTCGGACCCGCGTGTCATAGACTTCAAGTGCTTCGTCATACCGTTCAAGCTCTATTAAAAACAGTCCATAATGCCACCAAACGTGAAATCGAAAATTATTCCAAAATTCCCAATTGAGGTTTGGGTTATCCAACCAGTTTAGTCCATCAAGCCAGCGTCCTTCCATCTCGTGAATATGTGTAACTGCGTGAATTGCGTAGAGGTCATTTGGAACTAATTCCACCGCTTGCATACCAATCTCCTCCGCAGCGCGGTAGTCACCGTTTTCCATTAGACCGAACGAACGAATACCAAGAAAATGTCCATACCCTGGTATAGAGTCGTCCCAGGCATGGGCTACGCGTGCCGAAGTATCCCGCAAATTGGGCATGTCACCTAACCGAAAGTAATGCAGGTGTGCTATCTTAAGAGCGATCGCGTCAAGTGGATTATCTATTAGGATATTTTCCCATATCGCAATTGCCCCCAGCAAATCATTAATGTGCAATGCATTTAGCGCCTCTAAATGTTGTTTTTCGCGTACTGTTGCTCCACGTTTTTTAATTGAATCTTTGGCGGAACCAATGCACTCAGCAATATTTGGGCTTAATTCTGGTTTGTTTCCAAGTGCCAACATGTAGCCTTTGAGACAGTGTCCCATAAGCATGTCCTGATCTGCTGAAAGAGTTGCGGCAAGAAGAGTCATCGTATCGTTAGATATTGTGAGATAACTCGTTACAGTTTGATCAAATCGCTTTACGGCTTCCGGATCAGCCGCAGTTATTTCTAGTCCACGTTCATCATAATTCATTCTACGTTTCCAATTCTATATTGCTTCTAAACAGAACAAAATGAAAATTGAAATAACACTTAGTAAACCTGAACCAAATATTGATATATTTAGGATAGATTTTTCAACCAACATTTAAAAGGCCCTCCAACAGGTTATTTAAGTGAAGGCAACTTCGGTTGATTTTATGAATTTGCTCTACATTGTTTTCTGCTGGTTCGCTTGTCAATCAGGATTGGCCGCCCTGTCCTTGTGGCAAATCTATCATAACGATAATTGGCTTCATGATGCACCTTCGACAACAAGATACAATAGTTTAGCATTCTTAGCTCTTATTGCTGGGATTCTTTGGGGGGTTCTCGTTCTGAAATTGGGAAAAATACCTCAGAATATGTTTTGGGGTTGCGTAATAGCTTACCTAATTCACCTTTGGATTAAAGACAAGCACTGCTACCGAGTCTTATTTATTTCAAATACCTTCATGATAGCAACGTGTCTTTTACTTTATGCACTTTTCTTTGAATTGATTTATGCAGGCCCCTATTCAAACCATTTTGGCATCGAGCGTCAGGCGGTTTTTAAACCAGGGAACTCGCCAGAACTGCCTTCAATAGGCGACTTCGAAAGTTTTGGAGAGTCATTAGGTCGCGCGTCTGAATGCGGCCTACCAAATTCGGAAGTTATTGTTTCCCTGAGGCGAATGAACCGTGGACTTTCAGAGACACTTGAGAGCGGAGGAATTACAGAAACTCACCATGATGAAATTACAAGTAATATGATGAATGAGATGAATAAAGCAGTTCAGGCTCAAGATTGGTATTTTGACAAAATTTCCTGTGGAAAGGTCATTGTAAAATGGAAAAAAATGAAAAAAATTCTACCATTTTAGGAAAATTAGCAGACGACTAATTTATTGATGTGTGAAAATGTATTAAGGAAATTTAAGTGTTCCATCTGGCTCTTGTTTGTTCAAAAGGTCTTGTTGCCAATTTATGTATCGCCAATATTTATTTTCTAACGAATCATTGTCGTCAAGCCTTTCGATTGTGTAAAGATCATTGGGAATACCCGCTATATGCTCCAAGCCATTAGTGATAGGCATTCCTCTTGCGCGCCATGCATCCGTGCCTCCCTCCAGCACTAAAATTTTAGCATTTGTGTGTTGAAATAAATCGGAGGCTCCAAGACGCGCTAGCTGATCATCTTCGCTAGTTAGTACATATGTATGCGCTTTTGGTAGTTTACCAAAGTCTTCGGCTATTCGTGAGCGCAATACCCACCATGCACCGGGGATATGCCCACTAAAATATTGGGAACTAGTTGCAAAATCGATGACAATGATAGCGTCCCTAGTTAATGAATCTTTCAGTTCATTTGGTGTACAGGTATCTAACTCAAGTTCTTCAAGTTCTGGAATCAGCGGACGATATGCTCCATGTTCAAGAATTTTATTATTGATCCCATCTTCAAGGACACGCACATCTTTAAATCCTTGTTGGAGAAGAAAGCCAGCAATGACCGTAGCCCTGACTCCGTTGTCATCGACAAGGACAATACGTGCGTTTTGAATAGCCATATAGTGTCCACCTGATCCCGCAATCTGACCACCCGGCGCTGGTCTTGACCCTGGTAAATGTCCAATCTCGTATTCTTCTGGATAACGAACATCAAAAATATATAGCGCGCGTTCCTCCGATTCCGATTTCCAACTTTCTAAGTCTTCAATCGAAATTGATTGAACACCAAAATGTTCAGCGATTTTTGTCGCGGCGACTCGACCCCAAGAGTCCGCTTCAGGTGTTATGGGATTAGTAGCAATTGTGTTTGCGTTATGATCCAGTTCAAGGCCGGCCAAATACCAGCCCATCGTCCCATGCTCTAAAGCAGCAACTTGATTGACCAAACCGGCATAAATTAGTGATTGGGTTCCGAGTACGGAGCGAGTTTTCCCCGCGCAATTTACAACAACTAATGTTTCTGGATCAGGGGCAAGGTCACGGATACGATAAACAATTTCAGCGACAGGGGTGTCAATTGCTCCAGGAATACTTGCTTTTCGATACTCGTTTGGTGGTCGACTATCGAGGATTAGCACTTTTTCCTCTGCATCAATCCTTGCTTTTAATTCATGGGCAGAAATTTTGGGAGTATTTTCTCTGTTGCTAAGGAAGGCGCCAAACATCTGCGATGGCGTAAATCTGCCGCTAAATAATTCAAATCCCGCTTTTCTCCAAGCTTTTGTTCCACCATAAAGAATAGCTATGTCTGTATAACCTGCTGCGTTTAAAAGGAGTAAAGCACGCTCTGAAAAACCATCGTCACCGTCACAAAGGACAAGCCTAGTTGCCCGTCGTGGGACAAGATCACGTATCTCAAGTTCAAAACGGCTTAAAGGTACGTTAACTGCAAGTAAAATATGCTCATGCCCGTACGGCCCTTCTTCACGTGGATCGATAATGGCGATTTCATTACCCTCCAATAACGCAGCCCTGAGAGATATTGAGTCAATTGATTTTACCATGTATTTATCCTCTCACTTCGCTACAACAGATAATTTGGTAAATTATCCAATATTTGCGAAGGATGGGTCATTAGTTCCTCTGCAAACCACATTGCTTCGTGACAGCGATAATTATCTCCTGCTAAATTGTGATAGTAAATATGGGAAATCATTAATACGGCGGACCCTAAGATACATCGGGTGCCGCCAAAATTTTGCAGCTCAACACTGGAGTAAATTTTTATTCATATGACTGACCCTAAATGCATGAGTGACGCAAAGAGTCAGCCTAAGGGTGTAATCAAAACTATTTTATTACTAGCCTTCTGCCAGGGAGTAAGCCAGTCCTCAAGCATAATCATTGGTGTTGTTTCTGCCCTTACTGGATTGATGCTCGCAGAGAATAAGGAACTGGCAACACTGGCAGTGGCTTCAATGATGCTTGGTGTCATGTTCGCGACTGTACCAGCGTCACTACTAATGAAACGAATTGGCCGACGCGCTGGGTTTTCGATCGGTCAACTGTGTGGAGCAACATCTGCCTTAATTTCTATATATGCAATCTTTACCGAGAATTTCTGGTTATTTGTTGCGGCTGGACCAATTTACGGGATACACACTGCTTTCTTCCACTATTATCGATTTGCTGCAGCAGATGCTGCAAGCAGTGCTTATCGCAGTAGGGCTATATCATATGTTCTTACGGGGGGCGTACTTGCCGCCATTCTCGGGCCTGAACTTGCCAAACTAACCCGCGACCTATTCGCACCCGTGGTTTTTGCGGGATCCTATGGCGCCATTTTCGTTCTCTGCCTGATAGGTTTATTAGTGATCCAGTTTATCGATATTCCAAAGCCAACGTTAGAAGAGCAGTCAAACAGTGGCCGCCCATTGTCAGAGATTGCCCGTCAGCCCGCATTCATAGTTGCAATCGTAGCAGCAATGCTAGGCTGGGGTGTTATGTCACTGGTTATGACCGCCACCCCATTGGCCGTTGTAGCGCACGATCATTCATTCTCAGATGCCGCTTTTATTATTCAATGGCATGTTCTTGGCATGTTTACTCCAAGTTTTTTTACAGGCCATCTTATCCATCGTTTTGGAACACTGAATATTATCCTAATAGGATCTTTTCTAATACTGTTATGCATTATTTCCAATTTATTAGGCGTTGATTTAGCTAATTTTTGGTTTGGACTTGTAGCACTCGGTGTTGGATGGAATTTTATGTTTATTGGTTCTACCACTCTGCTTACCACTACCTACAAACCAGAAGAAAAAGCAAAAGTGCAGGCAGTAAACGACTTTTTTGTTTTCGGTTGTGTAGCTACTGGGGCGTTGTCTTCTGGTCTACTACATGCAAGTTTTGGGTGGGATGGTGTTAATCTTGGAATTTTGCTGCCAATTCTAATCGCGTTGAGTGCAGTGTTATGGTTACGCGTTCGTCGTATTCCGGCGACAAGCCAATAAGTCTTACCTACATTAGGTGTGCGTATTTTGAGATTAAGTGTTCGAGAAGGCACCCATGTTGACAAAAATGCGCAGCATACAGTGTTCTTGCTAGCTATTTGTCAGGCACTGACCGAAACTGGAAATATCATAATTGGTGTAACATCGGCACTCACGGGATATATGCTTGCCGCTGACAAAGCCTTAGCAACTGTGCCTGTTGCGCTAGTATTTACGTTTGTGATGCTATCGACCTTCCCAGCCTCTCTATTCATGCGTTTGGTTGGGCGTAGGATCGGATTTACTACCGGTCAATTAATAGGAGTATTTGCTGCGGCAACCTCTATTTTTGCTATTTATCAGAATGATTTTTGGCTATTTGCCGTTGGTGGTGCCTTGTTTGGTATTCACGGTGCTTTCTTCCAATATTATCGCTTTGCCGCTGCTGATGTAGCAGGAGAGCGCTACAGAAGCCGCGCTATCTCTTTTGTTTTGGCTGGTGGAGTTATTGGTGCGATATTTGGTCCCGAACTAGCAAAGGTTTCCAGAGATTTATTTCAACCAGTATTATTTGCTGGTAATTTTATGGTCATCTTAATTTTGTGTTTAATAACTATCATCATTCTTCAATTTATCCGAATTCCTGGATTATCGCTTGTTCAAAAAAAAGATACTGGTCGTCCGTTACTTGCAATTGCAAGACAACCTACTTTTATTGTCGCACTCATTTCTGGCATGTTCGGATTCGGATCAATGACTTTGATAATGACGGCTACCCCGTTGGCGGTCACCTCTCATGACCATACGTTTGCTGATGTTGCATTTGTCATTCAATGGCACGTGCTAGGGATGTTTGCGCCAAGTTTTGTCACCGGCCATTTAATCCATCGATTTGGGACACTAAATATAATCCTTGTTGGCGCCATACTCATTATGACTTGCATAGGGATCAATTTATGGGGGATTAGGCTCTCGAACTTCTGGGTTGCACTCTTAGCACTTGGAGTAGGTTGGAATTTTATGTTTGTAGGCGGTACTACACTATTAACAACCACATACGAAACCGAAGAACGCGCAAAAGTCCAAGGTGTAAATGACTTCTGTATATTTGCAACAGTCGCCGGAGCTGCTTTTTTATCAGGTATTCTCCATAATCAATTAGGGTGGCAAGCCGTCAATTTAGGAGTTGTTATTCCAATTATTACGGCATTCAGCGCTGCGTTCTGGCTACGGATCCGCAGCCACAGTTCAATTTCATTAATTAAGCCAAGCTAACTTAGTATAGTGAAATTTTGATAATGAAGGAAATTGAATACTATTATTCGGTGAGCTCAGTGTTTGCTTATTTTGGCAGCAAACGTCTAACAGAGCTTGCCCACTGCCATAACGTGCGGATAATCCATAAACCAATATTTCATGGAACTGTAGTACCCGCAACTGGTGGTTGTCGGTTTAGAGAAACATCACCAATCCGAAAATCACATTTTTTCCGTGAGGTTAATCGCTGGAGTAAATTTCTCCAGATTCCAGTAGTTTCGGGCGACCCAAAATATCATTACGGCGACCGTGAACTACCATCTGGAATGGTCATTGCAGCACAGCGAAATGGCGATGATGTAGATTCATTGAGCTTCCATATTGCTGAAGCATTATGGCGTGACGACCGTGACATCGCTAACAAAGAGGTACTGCGTGAACTGGCAATGTCGATCAACATTGATGCGGAAAAACTACTTGAAGATGCAATGTTGCCTATTATCCAAGATGAGTACGAACGCAACTCAATTGAGGGCGTAAAAAAAGGTGTTTTTGGTTCACCTACCTACATTGTTGACGGAGAGCCATTTTGGGGTCAGGACCGTCTAGAATTTGTTAATCGAACACTTACCGCCAAAACCAATAATTAAGATTCTATGAGCAACTAATACTGGCAAGCTAATAACTTATAGGTCTTGTTTCATCCGGCAAATGATTGTTCTTAACATAAATTACACATCCTTCGTTTGACCAGTCAGAATGGCAACTTCCGATGGGATAACGGAGCCAAGATCCCTCACCATGTTCGCCTAACTCGTCACAAAATATACCACTTAGTACCAGTATTTCTTCTCCACCAGGATGACTATGATTGGGGACATAAGTACCTGGAGAAAACCGCGTTAAGTGAATATTTTCGGGGTAATTTTTTTCTTCATACAGTGGGCAGATATCAATACCATCAAATCTGGTTGGCTGCCAAATCTTGCTTTTGGTATCAATTATGACTTGTTTACGTCTTACGCCCGGGTATTGTCTTAACTTAACAAATATGACACAGCCATCTTTGGAGAACGGCGCATGACTGAATCCTTCTGGATTTAATAAAAATGTACCAGCAGGGTAGTTGCCGTATTCGTCAGAAAAAACACCCTCCAGTACAAATATTTCTTCGCCAAGAGGATGCGAATGTGAGGTAAACTCACTTTCCGGATCGTAACGCACAATGGACGTGACCCTGCCAGCCTCTAACGGACCAGCTAGGTCTAATCGCTTGCGCCAAACATTTGGACTAGGACTCTTCTGCCACTCAATTTCAGCCGTACGGATAATCACCGTCTTACTAAAATCACTGTTAATTCCCGTAACCGACATGCCATAGCTCGTTTTAATTAGCCGCCACAGATTTATTATTAGGCAGTTCTGCCTTTATAGCATAGGCAAGAGTTTGTACCACTTGCTCTGGCGTTTCACATACCGCGAGTGCCGCTGCATCAACTTCTTTCAAAGCGTGGTTATGGTCTGGACTATGCAAAGTCACGAGTGGCTTACCAAGAGCCGCAGCGTTACCAGCGTCAAATGCAGCATTCCATTGTTTAAATTTTTCGCCAAATCGGACAACAACTATATCAGCGTTGGCGATTAATGTTCTGGTCCGAATAGCATTCATTGCTGCTCCTTTACGATCGTGCCAGAAGGCATTTTCTTCCTTACCTAAAATCATCGCACCACAGTCGTCGCTGTCCTCATGAACACAGTTGGGACCATCAAGATGTACCGGCAATCCGGATTGCTTCACGCCATCCGCAATTCGATCACGCCAGTCGGAATGAATTTCACCAGATAAATATATATTCCAGATTTTTTCGTTCATTTTGCTTCCTATTTTTATTCGCCTGGTTGTTCGTGATTTTCATCATTACACAAAAAGCTACTATGATGGTCATCGGAATTGAATCTAAACTATCAATTTATTGAAAATATGTTTGGTCTCATGCCAATTCATGGAGATTGATATTTAGAGGTAGAGAGGTAGTAACATTAGTAACTTTAACATTTAAGACTATAAGATATCTGTTCTGAATATTGAATTCAGTCTTCTAATTCAATATTTTCTCCACGTTTCTCTGCTGCTTCAGGTTTAATGTAGGTATACTCAATCTTACTATATTCGCCGTATAACAACCGGAGGTACGCATCAAAATTCTGTGGACACGGCATAGTTTTGTCAAATAGTAAAATATTTGTTGTTGGTAAAATCAAATCCCTGGGAACGCCGTATTTTCCGTTTTTCATTAATGGCATTCCGGCTTTGGAAGTAAACCGCTCAAGCACCGGGTTTCCTTCACTCACTCCTTGACGATAGGTCGAGATATCAACGCGCAGGTCACCACGAAATCGGTTTCGCTCATATCCAAATGGCCAAATACCTCGTCGATCAAAACAGAAAGAAACGACTTCGTGCTCCGGAAATGCTTCAAATGCATAGCCAGCATCTACGGCTCTATGTCGTAATAAAGATACAAAATGCTCCCAGGTTATTTCATCGTTCAATAACACGGATATATCGACATCATCTTCCCATGCCAAAAGGTTCGCCTCTCTAACTGCACCGAGCAGTGTTCCACCCTCTAACCAGTGTATCACGGCCAAATCTTCTAAGCAGTTGTTAGCAAACAAACAAAGCTCAATTAAATGTTCGCGACAGCAAGGTGCTGTATTCATACCGAGATTATTCACATAGAAATTAAATGGACAGGGCGCAGAATTTTTTGTGCAACCTCGCCAAGCTACTGATTCGTTGAATACTAGTTCGGTAATTTTATTTTTATTTGCAAACTTTTTTAAATCACCTTCTGCTTGGCGAGTTAATACCGTTATAGCGGCTTCGTCTAAGGGCTGTGTCACTCGATGGCGATCTTGTCTCATTCGCCGCACGAACCATGACAGTTCAATAAGCACTGATATTATTAAAATTCCACGAAGTCCAGCATTAGGAACTGTTACTCCTAAACCGAAGGCAACTGGAGATAGCCAAAGGCCAGCGTAATCTCCATGTTTTGCAAAAAATTCAATAATCGATCGCGTCGGTGAAAACGCAAGTGCAGGAGCAGCGATAATAAAAAACATCAAGCATACAAAAATTAATGAAAATACCAGAGTTGATCCCTCAAACTTGCCCGATGATATAGAGGGGAAAGTAATTACTAAAATTAACAAAATCACAGTCTTGCCGATGTCCACCTTAGATATCGGGATCCAATTCCGCAAAAAACGCAGAAGATTTACGAACTGGAAGTAGGCGGTTGCGTAAAGCAATCCTGCAACAGACGACACCAAAATATTTAAGGCCATCTAATTCTTACCATTAACTCGATTATGCCGGGAGTACTCAAATACCTAAAGCAATGAACAAAATAAATCTCTTGGTTGGTTCGTTCAGAAAACTAGTTACTGTGGTATATAAGGTTTCGATCAACGTAGGTTCTTTATTTATTAATAGCGCAGTTTATTTGATCTTAGAACCTGATACACGTGTAGCCTTCCGAAGGCGTTTCACTAACAACTCAAGCATGGCTCGTGTCAATGGTTCAGCTTCATTTAGAAGATTTTCGAAGTTTTCCTTAGATACCATGGCACATGTGGTTGGCACCTTTGCAATTGCAGTTGCTGATCGCGGCTGATTATCGACAAGGGCCATCTCACCAAAAAACTCTCCCGGATTCAAAGTATCTAAAATTTTAGACCCGCCGTTATGTCCAACAATTACTTCTACCGCCCCCATATGGATTAGATATGCATTTTCTGGGGTATCTCCTTCCTTAAAAATAATATCTTCCGCGTTGAATAACTTATACTCCAACATATCAGTTGCCATGGCTGGTCTGCCTCCAATCAATTTTTGTCTGCCAGACTATAAAACACGCTTGGTCGGCAGAAGATACCCATAGGGAATAGGTAATATGTAAATTTAGAATTTTGTATTTCAACACTAAACCCAATACTTAATCTTAGTATTGACACCGTCCAAAACTAAATTTTAGTAATCCCGGATTTAATTAGTTTTTTTAGAAATCACGGCCTTTATTAACGCCTCTGAATAATAATCATCCAAATATTTACTGCCGCTTACTAATGAGTTGATAAACTAGTAACTTTATCCGCAAGTTCAATTAGTTGTTCATGATCTTTAAGACCAGTTATGAAACGTTCCGGAATTCCAGAAAGCCCTACCATTGCCCCAGATAATGAGCCTGTTAATGAAGCACGCTCCAAATTACTGCATCCGCCATTTACAGCGGAGAGAACTGCCAACTCAAAATTATCTGGGTAGCGATGAATAAAATAGTAAACAGCAGGAAGCATAAATCCCATAGTGCATGGTAAACCGACTATGCGAGAAATTAAGTGTGGCTTAATGTCAATTTCTGGATCATTGGCGACAATACCATTACGAACTTGCGTTAGTGTATCAAATGAAGGAATGCTTTTTCTAATATGTGGATTATGCGCCATAGAAA
Source organism: uncultured Flavobacteriales bacterium (assembly GCA_964419045.1). Taxonomy (GTDB): domain Bacteria; phylum Pseudomonadota; class Alphaproteobacteria; order UBA8366; family CAVOAK01; genus CAVOAK01. The sequence goes on along the minus strand of CAYQNO010000006.1, from coordinate 185,962 downwards.
TCATATATGTGCTGATATCATCAATTGAAACTCCCTCTACGAATGAAGCAGTAGTTAAAATAAATGCTAAGGACTGACCAACAACTGACATATCACGATGCGTTATTCTGACCATCCGGTTAGCAGTTTCGAGCAGTTTTTCCGTGTTGCCTGCTAAGAATGCAGCAAGCACCGTTCCATGACTTGCGGCTTCGTGGTTATCGCAATGTCCTCCACATTCTCTCCATGGCACACCGTTGTTGCGCTGTTCCCACACATCACGCAGAAACCAGTTGGTAAATCTCCCAGACATACTTGTTCCGTCTAATGTGGCTAACAACTCATCTAAGCGATGAGTAAAGTTTTCTTGATCGTATCTTCCACATTCTGCCACCGATTTTAAAAGCATTATGAAAACTTCTCCCGTTTGGGAAACATCACCAGCTCGTAAGCCATATTCGTGACGGAGACGCGCTATATCCCCGAACATATCGGTACGATCGATCTTCTGGTCCATGTACTCAGAGACCCAGGTACCACATTCATGTTCGAAAGCATTAAGATCACAATACCAATGGCAACCAAGACCAAGTGCTTCACCTACTAAATTTCCGATGATAGCGCCCATTGCGCGATCCTTACGTCCGGTATTAGTCATCGCTCTAGCTCCTTACAGGATTATCGGTCAGTACAGTTTTCATAAATAATTTACCTCATGTACAAGTGGTCTAATCCGTTATTCTCTTGTATCACAGTACATTCATGATCGAGCCTTAACAAAGGTCCACTGAAATTTCTAATTCATAATCTGATGTCCCGATAATTAGTGTACTCGCCGTCACCTAGAATATGCTTTATGAAGGTTGTTCATGAATACAAAGGTCCAAAATAACTCTGCGTCGAAAAACGGGAATTCAACCGATGATTTTGAAATTAATGTGAAGAATTATAATGGCGTGGAATCCATCGAGATAGCTCCATTATCACCGGGCAAGCGACGTCTGGTATTCGCCGCAATTATGGCGACAACATTTATGGCTGCCGTCGAAATTCATATTGTAGCAACGGCAATGCCATCTATCCTGCCCGAACTTGGAGGATTTCATTTATATAGCTGGGTATTTGGTGGGTTTGTTCTTACCCAAGCAGTGACGACACCTATCTATGGAAAGTTGGCGGATATTTATGGTCGTCGTCGAATACTCGCTACTGGAATAATAATATTTCTAATCTCATCGTTGTTGTGTGGTCTAGCCACTAATATGCCCGAACTCATAATTTATCGCGGTCTACAAGGTGTGGGCGCGGGCGCCATCCTGCCAGTTGCTCACACTATTGTCGGTGATATCTATACGCCGGAGCAACGTGCACGTGTACAGGGACAGTTGGCCACTGTCTGGGCAATTTCAGCAATTGCCGGGCCAGCATTTGGTGCAGTCATTATCTCAAGGTTCGAGTGGCCGTGGGTATTCTGGATAAATATCCCCCTTGGGATACTCTCTCTTGTAATGATACAGGTTTTCTATCGCGAGGTAGCACAAAACCGTAAACACAAAATAGACTATTTAGGCGCTATGCTCCTGATGTTTGGAAGTGCGAGCTTCATGCTTGTTATGCTACAAGGTGCTAACTGGCCCATATGGTTTAATATAACATTAGTTATAGTTGCATTTCTCGCAATCGTTGCACTCGTAATTCAAGAAAAACGTGCGCCTGAGCCAATTTTATCCATACAGCTTGTCCGTAATCCGATGATCATGATTGGTGTTACTGCGGGAGCTATTCTTGGCGCCGAGTTAATGGTTATCTTATCTTTTATGCCTGCACACTTTCAGGGTGTGCTGGGTGCATCTGCTAATGCGGTTGCTATTGCGCTTGTCGCCATGTCATTGACCTGGTCTGCGTGTGCCGCTATCGGGGGTCGTCTGATGATTCGAACCTCCTATCGTACCAACGTTATAACCGGGGCAACATTTCTTATTATGGGCTGTACAACACTTTCAGTACTGCCATTAGGAAATGACATATTTTGGCTAACTCTTGCAGCAACACTCGTGGGGGCTGGTATGGGGTTTAGCCATACAACTTATATTATTGCTGTTCAATCCAGCGTCGACTATCAACACCGCGGGATAGCTACTTCAACACTCTACTTCAGCCGTATGTTAGGGCAGGCAATCGGTGCCGCAGTTTTTGGTTCAATTATTAATGCTGGCATACGTGGTGGGCCGCCAGGCTCTCCTGAAAATGTTGAGTCCATTATGGATCCAATTAAACGTGCTTCAATCAATTCTGATGAATTGAATGAAATTATTGAATTACTTGCAGACTCACTACAAAATGCATACATCGTTGCCCTTGCGCTAGCATTCACTGTGCTAATTTTAGCAACTCGGGTAGCACGAAATGAGCGACCTACGGATTATCACGATAGTTCCAAACCTTCTTGATTTAATCCGATAACACTGGACCTGCCTTTATAGGGATACCACCAGATTCTACCCACCCGTAACGCTCACTAAGTTCATCAGACAAGGGTCGACGCTGTTCATCTGAAATGGCTATCCAAGTGCGCAGTAGATGACGTTTACGTTCAGTGTGTTGGTAGTCGTTGAATGCCTCACGCGAATGTAAAATGATGTGATTATTAAGTAGTTGAATATCACCTTCCTTGAATATCATGGAAAGTTTGAGTTCAGGTCGGTTAGCTATCTCTTGCACTTTGTCTAGTAGCTCACGCTGTGCAGAGCTCATTGCCAAGTTTGCGCCATGACGAATGACAGATTCATAGTACTGGCGACTACAAAAACGTGACGAAATAATATCATGGAAAGCGCTGAACATTGGAATGCTGTACCATGGTCGTTCGCCCCCTGGTTCCTCATTCCTCCAATCTATATTGAATCGACCGTATGCAGTCTCTAATAGGTCGGGTCGTTCTTCACGAAGTATATTATGTATGGTAAGTGCACTAACTAAAGCACTGGCTCCACCTAATTTTGCACTACGCAAGCAAAATAATCCCAATACATCTACCGGTAAGAGGTCACAGTGAAAATCCATTCGTTCACTTGTCTGGTATCCACGCGTGTTTGGATTATCATAGAACTGCCCTTCATCGCGGACATGACCAATCCGGTCTCCTCTCGCATTTTGGGATATCGGTTTACCAATGTGGACGCAAATTCCCCAATAAATTAGGGCACATTCTTCATCGCTATAACGTTCGCGCGGGAAACCTCTAATTAAAGCAAATCCAATTCCTTTTTCAATTTTATCCAAAATGCTTTTAAGTTTAACTGCAAGTGTAGGTAGCGGAAAGTCGGCTGCGCTAAATGGAATTCGCATCCCGGTTTGACGGAGTCCAACGAGAGCATCATTGATCTCTTCAATCGCCGTATCATCTAAATAGTTAATCCAAGATCTATCATCTGTAATTTTATTACCAACCCAAGCTCCTGGCCCATTAATTATTTTTTTTACTTGTTTACGCATCTGGACATTCTCACAAATGAAATTCTATCTAGGTTAGTTCATCAAGGTTTTTGAAAAATAGAGTATTTAAATACTCCATCTTGAATGCATTTAATATGGGTCTCGCTGAAAGCTTCACCACAACAAGAATCGCCTTTGGTGGTTCTATTTGCTAGCTTACTTCAATTAAAGGTATTTTTAAGAATGTATTCCCACCTGATACTTTTGGATAATTTGCGGAGTTAGAATAACGTGATTGACGGACCAATAATTGTTACCGGTGGAATGGGATTTATTGGCTCCAATCTAGTTCGCCAACTTAGAAAAAAAGATAATCAAGTAGTTATATTAGATGCAATAACTTACGCCGCCAATCCAGAGACGGTTACCGAATTTGAGTCAGATCCCGGCTGTAAGATAGTCATCGGACGAATTGAAGACCGCACACTTGTGACAAAATTATTGAAGGACACAAAGCCGTCGGCCCTCATTAATTTAGCAGCTGAAAGTCATGTCGATCGCTCAATAGACGCTCCCGAAACATTTATTAATACTAATTTGCTCGGCGTTTTTGAAATGCTGGAAGCAATTCGTGTCAACCAAATCCACCTTCAAAATGACTTCCGCTTTATTCAAGTTTCAACGGACGAAGTTTTTGGCTCAATAAGCAACGGTCAGTTTACTGAGCAAACACCCTACGCGCCTAGGTCGCCCTATTCGGCATCAAAAGCGGGCGGTGACCATATCGCTCGCGTATACTTTCATACTTATGGAATCCCGACGATAATTACAAATTGTTCGAACAACTATGGACCGTATCAATTCCCGGAAAAACTTGTACCATTGACAATTCTTAATGCCCTAGAAGACCAACCAATTTCTGTATATGGAGACGGACAGAATATTAGAGATTGGATTCATGTAAATGACCATGTCAACGCGCTGATGAAGATTATCAAGAAGGGACAGACCGGAGAAACATACTTGATTGGGAGTAATAACTGCTTCCCTAATCTTGAGATAGTTCAACTCTTATGTCGAGCACTTGATTCTATCCATCCCAAATTAGGCGGCGGAACATATCTTGATCAAATCCGATTTGTAAAGGACCGGCCAGGTCATGACCGACGTTATGCCATTGATTCTAGTAAAATTCGAACCGAATTGAATTGGTCTCCAGCGTTTACCATCGAGGTTGGTATGCGCGAGACAGTCCAATGGTACCTTGATATGCCCAACTGGTGGGAACCACTTCGAAATAATCAATATGGCGGTAAGCGCCTTGGCTTGATTGATGACGACATTCATTCTAACGAACCTGTCAAGATTTTGACAAAATGACTTCTAAAAGGCGTAAAGGTATTATTCTTGCAGGGGGAAGGGGTACACGACTCTTTCCTATCTCACGCGGAATCAGTAAACAACTGGTCCCGGTCTACGACAAACCAATGATTTACTACCCGCTGTCGGTTCTAATGCTAGCGGGAATTCGGGAAATTCTAATAATTTCTACACCAGATGACCTGCCCTCATACCGTAGAGTACTTGGCTCGGTAGGCGACATTGGCATTTCATTGAGTTATGCCAAACAAGACAAAGCGAATGGCATAGCAGAGGCATTATTGATTGCTGAAGAGTTTCTTGACGGTTGCCCCAGCTGTCTAATCCTTGGCGATAATTTATTTTACGGAGAAGGGTTGAGTAAACGTTTGCAGGAGGTAAATACCCGTGAGCAAGGTGCGACAATATTCGCTTATCGGGTCAGTAACCCTGAACGATATGGAGTTGTTGAAATTGATAACGATGGTAGAGCCCTTTCTATAGAAGAGAAACCCCAATTACCAAAATCTAATCTAGCTGTAACGGGTCTCTATTTTTATGATGAACAGGTGATGAAAATTGCAAATCAAGTTAAACCATCTTCACGTAACGAATTGGAAATTACATCTGTCAACCAAGCGTATTTATTAGCAGGCGAACTATCGGTGGAGACACTTAACCGTGGCCATGCTTGGCTCGATACCGGAACACCGGATTCGCTTTTGGATGCTTCTAATTTTGTAGCCACGATCGAACGTCGACAAACGTTTAAAATCGCCTGTATCGAGGAAATAGCCTGGCGCCAGGGGTGGATTAGTGAGATGCAACTTTGTTCACTAGCGGCACAAATGAAAAATTCTGACTATGGGCGCTACTTGATGAGCCTGCCTGATTAGCCATACGATGAAAATCGAATTAACTGAAATTGACGGTGTGCTCCTTTTAACCCCTAAATTACATTATGACGAACGTGGCTTTTTCATGGAAATATTCCATGAAGCACATTATCAGGAATTGGGAATAATGGGTCCTTGGACACAGGACAATCTTTCAAGGTCAGACCGAGGTGTGCTGAGAGGCCTGCATTTCCAATTTCCAAAGCCACAAGGGAAACTTGTTACTGCAATACGTGGTCAAGCCTACGATGTTGTTATTGATATTCGTAGAAAAAGCCCCACATTCGGCCATTGGATAAGTGTAACTCTCGACGACATATCTCACCAACAGATTTGGATCCCTCCCGGGTGTGCTCACGGATTTCTAGCGTTGGTCGATGGTACTGAGGTTTATTACAAATGCTCTCTTCATCCATGGATTCCTGCTAATGATAGGGTCCTGTGCTGGAATGACCCTGATATTGGGATCGATTGGCCCTTTACGCCAACACAAATGAACGATCGTGATCGATCAGCACCGCGCCTCACAGAACTTGAAATGATTCTCTCTGATAAAGGCAATGATTTTTGAAAATCCTTTTGTTCGGTTCAACGGGTCAGGTTGGTGGGAAACTTCTTCCCCTCTTAAAGGAAGCAGGCGTTCTCTCGGCACTGTCTCGCAGTGATGCCGATTTGGAGAATTCCGATGCTGTACATCGCGTTCTCGATCTACATAGACCTGATGTTATAGTGAATGCGGCCGCATATACATCTGTGGACAAAGCAGAAACCGAACGTCAACAAGTATTTGACATTAATGTTACCGCTCCCAAAATCATGGCAAACTGGGCTCATACTAACGATGCCCGGATAATTCACTTCTCGAGCGATTACGTTTACGATGGAGTAGGCAACAGCTTACGTGCAGAGAATGACGGCTTAGGTCCCTTAAATACGTATGGAGAAAGTAAGCTAGCAGGAGATAAAGCAATCGTTGCAAGCCATGCCAAGGCTATAATTCTTAGAACTAGTTGGGTCTACGGTGGAATTGGTAGGAGTTTCTTATCAGCAATTTTAGAGCGTGCAAAAACTACTTGCGTACTCAAGGTTGTCGACGACCAGGTAGGAACGCCGACCTCGGCTACATGGCTTGCTAATACAACACTCAAGATCTTGCAACATTGGCTGGATAATCCTAATGAATTGAATTCGACATCGACTCGCGTGTTTCATGCCATACCTGCTGGATATACATCATGGATGGGATTCGCGACAGCTCTGCTGGAGGAAGCACGGAGATATGATTTAGCGATAGGAAATTGTAGAGCGGTCGGTATTTCGACAAAAGACTGGCCTACTGCTGCCAACCGACCCAAAAATACAAGACTCTCCTCAAACGAGTTAAATAAAACCTTCGGTATTCATGGTCCAAACTGGCGCACTCTTATCAGGGCGGAAATTGCTACTTATGCATCAATCAATCAAAACTGTATCTGCTGAAGAGATAAATGCTCCAAGTTAGCAAGACAGTTTTTCTACCAATTTTATCTTTTCTAATCTGCATCATTATTACAGCGGTGCTGATGCTTGTTCCCTTCGAGCATGTAACTGGCCCATGGCTATATTACGATCTTCCTTTAGTAACAATAGGGCTGTTAATTATCATCGGATCTATACCTTTAATGATCCGAACCAACGCAATTGCCTGTCATATGATCGACTTGGGCCAGTTGATATTGGTTACCTCATTCTTCGGATTAGCACTAACACTCTTAATACATCAACAGTTGCACTCCCGTTGGGTCGTATGGGGTCTCTTTCAGATAAACGACGCAGCAGATTTTCTAAATAGCGCTGTGACCTATCTATTCGAGGGAAGTTTTTTCACACCACGCGGTCGAGTGATTAGTAATCTTCTCTATGCTGGACTGATAGATCTGACTAATTTTAACTTGCGTCTGTCGATGTGGGTAATAACGTTTATTGCTATTTTAAGTACTGTGATATTACTAGCAGTACTCTCGCGTTGCATGTCCACCGTTGTAGCTCTGATTGCAACGTTTGTATTACTCCAATTCGCATATGAACATATTGGGGGGACAACAACCGAACTTCCAGGTTTATCGTTTGGTCTCTCAGCAACTGCACTCTTGGTATTTGGCGCGCATAGCGGTTCTCGGTCTGCTGTTCTCGTTGGCTACACAATTCTTTGCGTAGCTATGATCACGAGAATTGGCGCCGCACTGGTTCTCCCTGGAATATTGATATGGAGCTTTTATTACTTACCACCTCTATTGAATCGTCGGTGGTTAATGGGGGCTGTTGGTTTGATAATTACAGGGGTTGTCATAATAGGTAATACGGCCTTAACCAAACAAATTTCACCTCAGTCTGGCGGTAGTTTCGTGAATGCAGTTGATTCCTGGTATGCAGTTATAGTCGAGGGACAACTATTACTCGGTCAACGTACAAAAGATTCGGTTATCCCCGTGACACGGTGGGTACAGATATATCGTGATTATCCTGATATACTTGCACTGCCAAAAACTGAAAGGCCCAAGCGAAAAAAAGAGATATTTTCAAATACATTAAAGACTGCACCTGAGGCAGCCGTTGTAGGTTCACTAAAAGAAATAATTCACTATTTTAGTGATTTCTTGATGTACCGGTTTGTTGAAATCAAACCTGTAAGAATTTTTCTTACTCTCCTCACCATAATTGGGGGATTCAACTTATTAATCATCATGAGAAGGAAACAGAACCCAGTTGGTGGGCTCCTCGGAATTTCTTTTATTGCCTTGGTACTCTCTCAGCCGTTCTTATATGGCGGAGAATCTCGGGTCCCAGCGCCAACCGTTGGTTTTTTGGCTGCAATAACCGGGCATGGCTGGGTTATTTGCAGTGCTACATTGCGCCAACGTATTCGAAAATTTAAATATCCCCGAACGCTATTGAGCGAAGAGGCAACTTCTATGTATGCCTGGTTCGCAGTTCTACCAACCTTACTCTTATGCATTATCGTGTTAGTAGGCATAAACGCAGGAGGAAGTTGGCGCACTAAAGATTTACTCTCCATCGACCGTGGCATATGTGCTTCTGGTAAGATCCCGACGGTTGTTGTAACAGGTAAGGGCTCGTCCATAATGATCGGTGGTAACAATGGGTATAGCTACGGTGAATTGAAGTCACGCGGAAAGTGGATTGACAACCGACTTCGCTCGGATGTGAATTCGTATTTACCTTTGCTTCCAGCCGTTTCAGCAATCGTGGCTCCGTCAATGATAGGTTATGGCTTTGATATGGTTAAAGGAAATCTTCTCAGTCCATTGGTACATCAGTCATTTGAACATAGCCAATTAGTGAGTGCGTGTGCACGAATCAAAGAAGGTGTTTGGTGGTTGTCTTCTACAAGAAAACCTTTGGTTGTTGAGTGATGGAAATGGCAAGCAAGGATAATAACAATCTCCAAAAACCTGGTGGAGAAGAAGTACCCGCTACTACTGTGGTTAAACGTCCGCGCGTTCTTGTATTCATTGTTGCTTACAATGCCGAGAAAACGATAACTCAGGTTCTAAGGAGAATCCCAGCTGAACTAAGTAACGAATATGACGTCGAAGTACTTGTAATTGACGATGCTTCAAGTGACGCAACATTTGAACAGGGAGAGATTGCTCGCAGCTCCGGTACACATCCGTTTCCTTTGCATGTATTATTTAATCCCAAGAATCAGGGATATGGTGGCAATCAAAAAATTGGTTATCACTTCGCAATTGAGAACAGCTTCGACTTCGTCGCACTTTTACACGGCGACGGCCAATACGCTCCTGAAGAATTGCCGAAATTGTTGGCGCCATTACGCGATAAGAAAGCAGATGCGGTATTCGGCTCGCGTATGATGCAGACAGGTGAAGCACGCCGTGGGGGGATGCCATTTTACAAATTTATTGGAAATCGGATTCTTTCATGGATTGAGAATCGCTTGCTCGGACTAAATTTGAGCGAATTCCATTCAGGCTATCGTATCTACAGCATCGATGCTCTGAAACAGATTCCCTTTTCACTTAACACAAACGATTTTCACTTTGATACTGAAATCATTATTCAGTTTGCATTCGCAGGACTTCGTATCAAAGAAAGTCCCATCCCGACGTATTATGGAGACGAGATTTGTCACGTAAATGGAATTAGATATGCTTTTCAGGTCATCTCTGCCGCAGTTAGGGCTAAACTGCAGGGTTTAAACTTGCTATATGAACGCAAATTTGATTGCCGCCCGTCAGGTTCCGATAATCAACATTATCTTTCTAAGTTTGAATGGCTAAGTCCACATAGTCTAACCCTCGATTCTGTGCCTAATGACATGAGAGTGCTCGACCTTGGATGTGCAGGCGGTTATGTAGGCGCTGCTTTGCGAAACCGTCGAAATGCATTTGTGATAGGAGTCGACCTGGAGCCTCTCGCTCCAAATATCAAATTGAACGGCTATGTCCAAAGCAATCTCGAGACAAACAAAATTCCAGTGAATCTAAGAGACTTCGATTATATAGTTATGCTGGATGTTATCGAGCATCTGAGCAACCCTGAATTATTTGTTGACCAGTTACGACATGGTACTCGTTTTGATCCGAACTCACGAATAATTGTTAGCACGGCCAACGTTGCATTTATCTTAACTCGCTTGCTTTTGCTATTTGGACAGTTCAACTACGGTAAAAAGGGTATTCTTGATCTGACACATAAGCGCCTTTTTACTTTCTCGACCTTAAGGAAACTTTTTACCCAATCAGGATTCGAAATTGAAAAAACTTACAGCGTACCTTTACCTTGGCCACTTGTGTTTGGTGACAACTGGTTTTCGCGGATCCTGTTATGGTTGAACCGTATAGTTTGCATTCCATTTTCGTCTCTGTTTTCCTATCAAATATTTATGATTGTGCGGCCATTACCCCATTTAGACGCGCTGTATCGAGACGCGCAACAGCAATCAAAGTCGCGCTCTAAAAAGTTGTAGACGCGCTTAGATACGATTACGAAATATATACGGCTTAAATATAGAACTGCTCGATTTCTAGCAGCACAACAAATATCAAACTATCCGATGTTGGCGAGGACAGGCGCAAGATTCGCAATTCACCAGCTAACAATATGTAGTTCGAACGAAATCCGATCGGTATTGATATTACCTATTCTACCACAACTTTTTTAATTGGTAGTCGTCGTTCAAACGCGAACTTTTTCCTAAGTTGACTAGCCAATCTTGCTTTTGCCGCTGCTTTCTTTGCTTGAGCGCGTGCTTTCTTGGCAGCTCGCTTGGATGCGGCCTTAGCTGCTTTTGCAGCAGCCTTAGCTTTAATAGCTGCTCTCTTTGAAGCCTTCTTAGCAGCCTTTGAAGCAGCTTTGGCACTCTTAGCGGCTTTCTTTGATGCGGCCTTGGCCGATTTTGAAGCTACTTTCGCGCTCTTAGCGGCCTTCTTTGAGGATCCTTTAGCGACTTTGGCGGCCTTCTTAACGCCAGTTTTAACCTTTTTCGGTAGAATTATTTTCTTTTTCTTTTTCTTCTTCGGTACAGCTACCTTCTTTTTCTTTTTCTTTGGTGCTGTTTTAAGAGACTTTTTGGACGCACCCTTAGCGACCTTTTTCTTACCACTAGATTTCTTAGGCTTTTTCTTCAGGTCAGCCTTCTTAGTCTTCTTCTTTGGTTTCTTCTTCAGGTCAGCTTTCTTAGTCTTCTTTTTCTCTCTCTCCAGTTCCGCCTTAGTCTTTTTCTTTGGCTTCTTCTTCAGGTCAGCCTTTTTAGATTTCTTTTCCTTTTTTTCCCTCGCCAACTCGGCTTTTGTCTTCTTCTTCTTAGGTTCTTTCTTTACCTCAGCTTTTTTGGGTGCCTGCTTATTTTTTGCCGCCTCTTCAGCTTCTTTTTTCAATATAACCTGCTGAATTTCAGTACTTTCTTCCTCCACATGCTCTCTTGCATAATTAATTTTTTCTGGACTCTTGCCCTTTAACTCAACTGGGTTCGCAAGAGGCTTAAATAGTTCCGTTAATTCTGCAGAGGGGATCGCAGGTTTCGTAGGTGCCGATTGTCTTGTGCTCACTCTAGTGGCTAAACCAGGTTTAGAAATACGCCTGGTAATGCCACGGAGATTTTTTACGTCAACTGCGCCACTTTTTAAAACTACGGTTGAGGCACCATTTCTTGCAACAAACAAGTTAAACTTTGTTCCTCGTACAGCGATCGACACGGTTGGAGTTTTAACTTCGTAAGAATCTGAGGGAAGGGTGCCCGAAACGAAAGTAAATAGGCCCTTCATCGCAGACATAACTACCTTACCCTTAGTGGCATCAGGGTCGAAAAACATCTCGTCTAAAACTAGTCGAGATTCCGGTCCAACGGTCAAAACCGTTTCGTCGAGAAACATGAACTGTGTAGTACTGTTTGCCTTTGTTTCAATTATCTCGTTTTGAAATATCGGATCACTACCCTTTACATTAACTGTCTGATCTTCAATCGTACCCGTCACAGTATTAACGGTTAAAGCTGCAATCCCAATATTTGTATGATTATCGCCAAAAGTGCTGGCGATATTAGTTTCCTCTGCCCGTGCCGTCGAAATCGTGATAACCGACATGACATAGACAAATGCGAATTTTAATAAATATCGGGTCATGTTATTTCCACCTAACAAAGTATTAAACGAAAATCCGCTCGTTAAAAGGATTGCATTTATAAACCAAATAGCTCAAGAGCACCGATTCTACTATTTCATAGTTTCATTGTAATTGGAAATTTGAAGTGCATAGTGAAAATTTTTACTAGAATGATTTTATAAAGTTTATAGCAACAGAATGATTAGTATACGTATTTCCTTCTAAAAGAGACTTATTTCTCTCAAAACTATAACCTCCCAATACGATTATTTCAGGAATCAAATTAGTTACTGCCGTCTCAAGACCAAAAATATAATTTCGATCAGCTCGTGGTACATTTCCACTTGGCTCATAATCCATAAATTCGCGATATCGGTACGACATCGTAGGTCCAAATTCAAAACTTTCTGTCAACTCTAAAGTATATGATAAATCGAATCCAAACTCATAAAACTGGTCGCTAAATCCATCCGTGCCTATACCACTCTTTGGTCGATTATAGGTGATGGTAGGGGCCAATCGTATAGTGCTATCGCTATTGAATCCTTCGGTTTCAATTCCACTTGTACCAGTCAAAACAACAGCGTCCTTCCCTGGGGACTCATCATGAAAATTAACATAGTACATGCTAACATCCACTGTCCGAAATGGACCTTCTTCCATATTTTCAAAATTCAATATGCTTCCCGCAGAATACGAAAGGGAATCTCGCTTACGACGGTTGAGAAGCGACCGTTCCAATAAGAGGGCAGGGCGAACTTGCCAGGTATCGGAGAAGCTTAATATAGGCCCAAATTGGAATGCCCCCAGGTAGAGATCGCTCGCCGGGGCCGTAACATTATAATCGGTAAAAAACTGGCCAGTTGCCTGGTATTTAAGGCCTCCCATGCTTCTTTTATGATCAAGGGTAACTACCAGGGAGGTGTTATAGCCAGCACGGTTCCCGATACTATCTGCATTTAGCGGCCCGTTCCTATCAAACCGGAGGCCAAGGACTGCTGCAATAGAGGTCTCTGGCGGCTGCGATAAATCACGAAGCCGCCTAACATGGTTTTTCCAACTCTTATTATTGGGTTCTAACAAAGCTAGCCGCTCATACGTAACTAAAGCTTTGTTAAATTTACCGCTTTTTTCAGCTAATTCAGCATACAATACATTCAAATTAATATCAGAAGGATTTCGAATTAATTTCAGAAAAGCGGCCCGCATTTCACTTATTTCGGTTTTCTTTATACTTGCTACAATTACCTCACTACCAGCAGTCGAAGTTTTAGCAACTTGGAGATCAGTGGCCTTATTGTTTCCTTTGATAAATTTTGGCTGCGCTGCTTGAAATTGGCTTTGTATTCTGGGCGGAATCCCATTGGTTAAGGTAAGAGTATCTTTTGTTCCTGATTGAAACCCGCAGTTCTCACACTCACCAGGTATCATCGGGTTGGCGTAATCTTTTGTATGATCAACCGCGTTGCCCCGTGCCACAAACGCTATCAACATCACAGCAATTGTTACTGCGAATCCTCTTATTCTGTAAGAGCTGGGCACTGACCTCACCGTAATTCTCTCACTTCTTGGAACCCATTACTGAGAGCTCACAAATTAGTAGTGTTAAAACTGGTTTCTGCGTAAGCATCAAATTTATTAGACGAACGAATTCTACTACCGTTCGCAGTCGCAACTTGTTTTCGTTGAATTTCTCGCTTTCGAATTCGCGCCTCAATCGGGTCTACACCATCATGTAATCGTTTACGACAATTCAAAGCTGCCTTACGTGCTTCAGAGAGCGAGATGGTTTGAACAGGGCCTAAACCCATCTGGCGTGCTTTGCCGTGCTGCATAAACCTAAACAGCCACGACTTTGACCCTTGTTGACTAACTTGAAGATAGAGACCGCCACCGTCGGCGTATCGTCCTCGCTTCCACTCCGTTTTAATTTTTTGAGGCGATAGCCTGTGTGACGTTCGATTTCTCAAATGTATTACCCACAAATTGACCCACAAAAATTAGACATAGTATGGCTACAAATCAAATTTCTGTCTAGATAACCATTCTCAGTTTTAGTGTTCTTAGTAAGTAACAAAACCAGACTAGGTTCTGCTCAACACCCTTGGTATTTCTTTCGTATACATTCTTTAGATAGTTTCTGAGATTCACGTTTTTGGCTAGGGTTCAATAACTTCTCCAAGTAGCCACGCAATTTCTTGCCGTCCTTAGAGCCATTCGAGTCAGAAAAACTTGCCCACATATACGCATACACATAATCAACCTTTACCCCGTTACCTAATGCATAGTGATGTGCTAAATTAAACTGAGCATCAGGGTCTTCTTGTTCCGCAGCTAAGATGAACCATTTTACTGCAACCTTAAGATTTTTTTGCACGCCATAGCCATTATCGTACATCCAACCTAAATTATATTGTGCACCGGCATGACCACTATCAGCTGCCAGACTAAACCATTTAGCGGCGGTTTCGTGGCTTTTTGGTAAATCTACCCCCCCTTTATTGTACAATTGACCAAGGTTAAATTGCGCCATGTCATCACCGGCCAACGCGAGTGGTTCCCATTCCATAAGAGCAGTCAAAAAATCACCCTTTTCAGCTGCTAACAAACCCTTATAAAAGTCACCCGCCCACACAAATGTGGTGAATACTAGTGGGAAGATGAAGGCTATTAGAAATGGTAATAGTTTCCACATAAAGTTAAGTCTGCCATGGATTTTGTATAAGGGGGAGTCTCTGCAGAATTTCTGTTGTATCAACAACATACATGCCTCACCAGAATTTAGTTTTATTCTATAGATGCAGCGCATCACACACTAGACCTAGAGGTAGTTTCTTCGATTATTATCATTAGTAAATGTGATGCTTTTTAGAGGTAAGGTTCTATGCATAATAAGCTGGATATGATGAACGTATCCTACAACGGTTACTACCGTTCCGGTGTAGCCAAAGAAGATGCGGAGCTGACGCATACTGGTCCAGGGACACCATGTGGTGAGTACCTGAGACGCTATTGGCAGCCAATCTGTATGTCTGAGCAATTAACCGACCTGCCGTTAGCTGTACGAATAATGAGCGAAAATCTTATTGTTTTCAGAGATCTTTCTGGCCAAGTAGGACTTTTACACCGGCAATGTAGCCACCGACGTACATCACTAGAATATGGCGTAATTGCAGAACACGGTATTCGATGTTGCTACCATGGCTGGCTCTTTGACGTTGATGGTACAATACTTGAAACGCCCGGAGAACCAGATGACAGTCCAATCAGACATACATTGTCGCACGGTGCATATCCGGCGCTCGAATATAAGGGGTTAGTATTTGCCTATATGGGCCCACCAGATAAAAAGCCGGATTTTCCTATTTACGATACCATGGACATTCCAGGTGAAGAATTGGTGCCATATGCCATTGATATGGACTGTAATTGGCTACAAGTAGTTGAAAACCCCATGGATCCGGTCCATAGCGTTTATTTACATACTCGGATAACAAACACCCATTTCACGCCGGCTTTTGGTGCAAAAGCAATTCTTGAGTGGCACCGTATGAAGGAAAAAACAGGCATATTTTTAACAAATACGAGACGTTGGAACGAGTATATTTGGATTAGGACTGGTGAATCTTGGTTACCTAACTTCGCACAACCGCCCGATATTTTCCAAAATGCTGATCGTGAGCAATTCTTTCCGCGCGCCGGAATTACTAAATGGGTTGTACCTGTTGACAATACACATTGTAAATTAATCGCTTGGCGTCACTACAGCGACAAACTTGACCTTGCAAATAAGGGCGATAAAGCAAAAGTCGGACTTAATTCCGTTGACTTTGTGGGTCAAACGAAAGACGAGCGAAGTTATGAAGAGGGACAACGTGAGCCGGGGGACTATGAAGCCGTTACTGGTCAAGGTCCAATTACAATTCACAAACTCGAACATTTAGGATGGTCCGATACAGGGGTAGCAATGCTTCGTGTAATGCTCAAGCGGGCCATTCGGGATCTCAAAAATGGTAGTGAACCACCAATACCCAAAAAAAATGCAGATGGGTTAATTCCAACGATGTGTGGCGATGTTATCGTAAAAATTGATGAATCCAGTCTCGAGGACCATAAGATGCGTGAAACACTGGGTCGCAAGGTCGGCAAAATTGTCGTCGAAACCTTGCCGTTAACTCAGGGAGACCGCGCAATGATGATCGAAAAACGTGTCCGCGAGTTATTGGCACAGTAGAAACGCAAAAATAATGGCGGAGGAGGAGTACGCCTATTATTAGAACAATATTCTGATAATAAACAATAATTTTCTCCCTCCCTAACGCCGCACCACGTTCCGTACCACATTATTTTGGAGCTACCTGGCGATCTCAGGTCCCTTTCTAGCCAATCCCGATTAAGGGCCAAACCTCAACGAGAAATGTGATGAAATCGTATGTGCCAGTTCCTCTCTGGGGGGACGTAACATACATGCGATGTGATGGCGACATTATTGCCGACGGACGACTAACGTTCAAGACAGCTCGAGGTTCGCGGTAGTGGCACAACTTGGACTGTCGGTTATATTTGCACCTGCTCCGCCTAACTTGCTCTCAGCGCTGCTGCGAACGCCTCCCGCATCTCTGGGCCATGTATGCGGTCGAAATCCTGCGGATAGACTTCACCTTGTTCGACCTTCAGATCAACAAATACGGGTCCTTCTTCTTGTAGGATGTCGGCAATGCACTCTTCGAAGCTGGTCAATTCATCAAATTCATGAACTGATCGGTAGCCTGCTGCCTTTGCCATGTCGGCAAAGCTTAGGTGGCCTTGGCCAGGGATCGGGTGGCCGCCGTTGACCTCGTAACAGCCGTTTTCGCAAACGAAATGAATTAGGTTGGTAGGTGCGGCGTTGGCGATTGTAACCAGTGAGCCTAGGTTCATCAGCAGGCTGCCGTCGCCGTCGAGCACGAGCACTCGCTTGTCTGGCCGTCCTAATGCAAAGCCGAGCGCATGTGACGAAGCCTGTCCCATGGCACCGGGCGATATGTAGTTCAGCGGACTCGGTTTGATGACGATCCACTCGAAAGCGGCCGAGTAAGTCGAGACGACGATCTCGTCGCTGTGGTGTCTTGCTAGGGACTTCAGGCACTCGTCACGCTTCATCATGGCGCTTCGGGCCTGCTTCCCACGATCAATACGACCGGTTTTCGTTCATCGTAGGCGTGATCGATTGCCGGACCGATCTTGGCCACGTCACTCGCCTCTCGAAGCAATTCGTGTTCGACACCCATGACGTCGAGTATGGGTTCAACGATGCGTATAGAGTACATGTTTGATTCGTGGGGCAGGACGTTCGGTTCGATGCCCTGAAGTCCGACCATCATGCAGATCGGATGCGAATACTCGACGGCAATGTGCCTGAGCGCGTTGATCGAATCGAACAATCCAGTATTTTGCATCAACAGCAGCGCTCGTTTGTCGCAGTAGCTCATCGCTGCGCAAATGGATATGCCCTCGTCCTCCTTGCAAACCCGGATAAGGGGGATGGTCGGGTGAGACGCAAGCGGCCAGAGCAAGCCTGCACTGGTGGTGATGTCAGGCAGGGCGACAACAATTTTGATGCCGCTTGCCTCGAGGGCCTCAATGATGTCGGTGCCTCGTAGAAGCTTGTCCGTGCTTAACGCCATCGGTTCCCCGTCTATTGCTACATACTGGGTGGGAGGTTAGCATCTATGTCTGTTGGCGGGAACCCTGAGTTTTGCACGTACCGAAGAGACCACTTGGTTCTTCAGTATCTTATTAATCCGGTTGGCCGAATATGTTAGGGCCGGTAAAGACATATTGGCTCATGCCCACAGTGCTCCCGCGTCGGTTCGGACAAGCTGTGATTTCGGGCGTCACAATGGTCAATCTTCACTATTGTCGCATTTGCGGTGCATATGGCATCATTTATTCGAGTAATGCTCCGTCCGCCGGGCTAACTGTCCTCCACGCTGGGCGAATAAATTCGTAGCGGCGCGATCACAATCGAGGTGCGATGATGAATCAATATGAGATCTATGTCGATGGAGAATGGCGAAAGCCCACGTCAGGAAAATATTTTGAGACCGACGACCCATTCCTCGCCGAGCCCTGGGCACGTATCCCGCGCTGCGACGAGAACGACGTAAATGCAGCCGTCGATGCGGCCTATGCCGCGTTTACGACAGGGCCATGGTCAAAGATGACAGCGACCGCACGCGGTGCAGTTCTACGCAAGATGGGAGACGTGCTTGACGCGCGTGGATGGGAACTGGCTGAAGTCGAAAGCCGCGATAACGGCAAGCGCGTTTCCGAGATTCTGCCTCAGCTCTCCTACCTCAAGGAAACATACTATTATTACGCGGGGCTCGCCGACAAGATCGAGGGAGCAGTCATTCCCAACGATATGCCTGGCGTCTTCAACTACACGCGATACGAGCCGTTGGGCGTCGTCGCGGCGATCACACCATGGAATTCGCCGTTGATGCTCGGTTCGTGGAAAATCGCGCCGGCTTTGGCGGCTGGCAACACCGTTATAATCAAGCCCCCAAAATTTGCCTCGGCTTCGACACTGGAACTGATGCGACTGTTCGGGGACGTCGACGTACCGCCCGGCGTCCTCAACGTAGTAACGGGATTCGGTAGCGAGGTCGGCGAAATGTTGGTGACTCATCCGAGTGTCGCAAAAGTCTCGTTCACTGGTTCCGACAGTGTTGGTCAGCGCATCAGCGAGTTAGCAGCGCGGCAAATCAAGCCAGTAACACTCGAACTTGGAGGCAAGTCGCCACAGATCGTGTTCGAAGACGCCAATCTGGCCAATGCGGTGCATGGTGTCATTTCCGGAATATTCCTATCGAATGGCCAGACCTGCGTTGCCGGGTCCCGTCTCTATTTACACGACAGCATCCACGATACCTTTGTTAAGGAGATCAAGGCAGTTGTTGAAAAGGTTCGGCTAGGCGATCCGAAAGATAGCGAGACGCAGGTTGGCCCGATTGCCAATCGCCAACAATTCGAAACAATTCTTAAATACCTGGACGGAGCAAAATCGGATGGTGCCAACTGTGTCCTCGGTGGTAATGCCGCGACCAGACCAGAATGCGCCAATGGGTGGTTCGTCGAGCCGACGATCCTAACGGACGTCAGGCCGAACATGACCATTGTCCGCGAAGAGATATTCGGGCCGGTTCTATGCGTCATGCGTTTCAACGATGAGGAAGAAGTGTTGGCGCATGCGAACGATACCGAATTCGGACTAGCAGCAGGCGTATGGACAAGTGACCTACGACGCGCAATCCGATTTTCCGAACGTCTACAGGCCGGAACGGTTTACATAAACAACTACCGCAGCGTCAGTACTACCTCACCAGTTGGCGGCTACAAACGCAGCGGTCTTGGCCGGGAAAACGGCCTCGACGCGATCAAGTCATACCTACAGGTGAAAAGTATATGGCTAAGCGTCGCCGAGGAAATCGCGAATCCGTTCGCCTGAAGGCCCACACCCCTATTCCGCCAACGCAATCATCTCTATCTCAATATCAAAGTCGCGTGGCCAGGAACCAACATTAACGAACGTGCGCGCTGGAAACTCGTCCTCGGTGAAATACCTACGATAGACCGCGTTGACGCGCCCAAAATGCCCAACGTTAGTGCAGAACACGGTTGATTTGATGACATTGTCGAATGACGTGCCCGCCGCTTCCAACACCATCTTGAGATTTTCCATTACCCGTTCAGTCTGCGCTTCGATATTACCGCTGACCATGTCGCCGGTGATGGGGTCGTTAGGCGTTATACCGGAAATATAGACAAAACCGCCACCCTTAGTGGCTTTGGAGAGCGGGGTCATTAGCTTTCCCTGATCGTCGCGCCGCTCTATCAGTCCTGGAACGTTGATAATTTCCTTGGCCATGAATTCCTCTCACATACATGTTGAAAACTCTACCACAGGTTATTCTCCGCACCGAATCTCAGTGTTTTGGTGGAAGAAGGCAAAGTCTGACAGATATTGAGGAGAATTGGGAGTCTGGGGGCGGGGTGAAATATGCCTGGTGGTAGGCGATCCCGTGTGGTGAGGGCGTTGACGGGATATTTTCCCTTAGCTATCTCCCATCCCACAAAACATACCACATTTATGTTTGATTAGGTTGGGTTTCAATAAACAGGATTGGTTCTCTATCCCATATTATCCCATGTATTCCGATAATTAATGGATACATTTGAACGTTCCTGGACAGGTGCATGGCGGAGGAGGAGGGATTCGAACCCCCGTTACGCGTCAACGTAAAACAGTTTTCAAGACTGCCGCATTCAACCACTCTGCCACTCCTCCACAAATTCCACACTTTAAATTAATTAAATGCGATTAAATCGTATGTATTTTACAGAAGGTCTATCAACTCGATTTCTTAAGCTACTTAGCCTAATCCGGCATGTTAATGGCGCTAGCGGGTTGGTGATGGGGGTATAGAAGATCCACGTCGCGCTATGAATTCTTCAGTCGTATTTGCGTGAGGAAATGGGTTAGCGGGAATAGATAAGTCAAGTGCATTACAGATGGGTTCCCATCCGTCTTCGACCCTCCACTCGAGTAATTTTTGTTCTGTTACCAGTTGACGTACAGAGGCGTTGTGAGCAACAAATGCTTCAATTGCGGCATCACGATCTTGTATCCGTGAGGTAAATCGACTCTTAAACATAGAATCCAACATTATCTGCCTCTCGGGTGAACGGTGGCCTAAATTAGCAAAGATAGTGTTGCTAGCACTTTTCCACCAAGATTCTGGATCGCGCACCGAATGTAAAACCAGTGCATCTGGGAATGCCGCACTTATTTCTGGCCAGAAAGCGCTTGCAGGCCAATCTACGGCGGCTTGAAATTCTTGGAATAAATCTATCCAGTTAGGCATATGACCAATTGAAGCATCGGTCCAAACCTTAATATGCTCTGGGTGATCAGTTACCTTGGTCATATGATAACAGGGTCCACCAAGTAACTGCTCCAGTGCTAACATTAGTGAATAGGTACCGGTCCTACCAAGACCAGCTCCTACAACTTGTAATACCATTGTAATCCTTTCGAAGTCCTTCTCACCTGACCGCGAAACTCATAAAATAATTTCAAATGTTAAAGGCTTGGTGAAATTGGCTAATCACATCATTCGATCAAGTATTTTTTTCGTTTGGCTCTTGCTTAAACCAAGCTGACGAGAACTCAAAGGACCATCATTATCAAGAACTGGTTCCTGTTGATCTAGCGTCGGCAAGCCCTCCACCTGAAGGAATATTCCCGTATAAATTGTATCATCCCATATCATAGCTTTTTCACAGGCAGCCTTCCAATCTCTGCTATCATGTTCCTCGTCCTCGAGACGCCGAACCCGCGGCTTGAAAAATGGAAAATCGTTATCATGGTTAAAAGTGACACAGGGGCTCAAAACGTTTATGTGCGCAAAACCCTTATGTTCAATTGCTTTTTTCATCAACATAGTAAGGTGCTTGGTGTCGCCACTGAAGCCGCGCGCGACGAATGTAGCTCCATTCATAATTGCTGTTGTTAGAGGATTAACAGGATTTTCTACGCTACCGCTTGGTGTACTTTTTGTCTTCATATCCAAGCGGCTAGTAGGTGAAACCTGTCCCGTAGTCAAACCGTAAATTTGGTTATCCATCACAATGTAGGTCAAATCAACGTTGCGTCGCGCAGTGTGAGTGAAGTGGTTGCCACCAATTCCATAGCCGTCACCATCACCCCCCGTCACAATTACAGTCATCTCATGGTTTGCCATTTTTGCTCCAGTTGCCACCGCCAGTGAACGACCATGCAAGGTGTGCATACCAAACGCATTAAAATAACCTGGGAAGTTTGACGAACAACCAATACCGCTCACGTTTAGTATTTCGTGAGGCTTGAGCCCGAGCTCTACACAAGCCTTCTTAAGGCTATTGAGAACGCCAAAATCACCACAACCTGGACACCAGTCCGGATCGACTTTTCCCTTAAAATCATTAACAGTTAGGAGCGGGGCCTCCAGTTCTTTGGTAGTCAGTTCATTCATATTTCTCTCCTCAAACCATAATTTCTTGTACCGGTACTGTGTGCTTAGTTTTTCCGGAAAGCTGCTCAATAACACCATTTACAATGTGGTGAGGCATAAAGGGTTCGCCATCATATTTGCGTATATGTCCATCAACGCTGAGTCCTGTTTCACTACGCATGTAGCGATAAAACTGACCGGAATAATTATTTTCGACAACAATTGTGTGTTTTGCCTTAGTAAGAATGGCAACTATTTCTTCTGCGTGAAATGGCACCATCCATTTAATAGGTAGATGGTTGGCAGTTACGCCCTTGTCGGATAACTGACTAATAGCCTCTTTGATAACACCGTGAGTCGATCCCCACCCAATTAAAGTGACTTCTGCGTTTTCTTGACCTTCTAGTTTTGGTGGCGCAATCGTATCAATTATGTCCTTAAACTTGCGCGCACGTTTTTCAACCATCATCCGGCGTTTATGAGGATTAGTGAATTCATCACTAATCAACACACCATCTTGATCATGCTCATCGGTTGCAACAACATGAGCATAACCTTCCAGACCGGGCAGCGCTCGCTTGGACACGCCGCTTTTAGTATCTTCATATCGGAGATATTCACCGTTCGATTCAGATTTTTTCGATGTCGTAATTAATTCTCCGCGATCAATCTCCGGTTTCATATCAATTTGATCCGGATCAACAGCAAACGTCCCTTCCGAAATTAACAAATCTGTTATCGCAATCCCAGGACATTGGTAACGATCACAGAGATTGAAAAGTTCAGGAATTGAATTAAACGCATCGATAGCGTTAAAGGGTGCTACTATGATCCGTTCAAAGTCTCCTTGACTTGCACCTAGTGCCTGCCACAAATCACCTTGTTCGGTTTTTGTTGGAACCCCGGTCGATGGTCCCGCACGTTGGACATTAATAAATACAGCTGGAATTTCCATCATACTAGCGCTACCGATCACTTCGGTCATCAAGGCGAATCCACCGCCCGACGTTGCGCACATCGCCCGACAACCCGCATGTGCAGCGCCAACCACCATATTGGCAACTGCGATTTCATCTTCTCCTTGACGAACCATGATTCCTAAATCGCGACCATTTTGAGCCATCCAGTGAAGAACACCCGTCGAAGGGCTCATAGGATATGCAGAATAAAATTTGACACCCGCCGCAGCACCGCCCATGGCTAATGCTTCATTGCCAGTCCACAATGCAAGAGGTTTTTTACCTTTAGTTATTGGTTTCGGGTGGGGAACAAAATTCGACTCGGCATAGTCAAAACCTGCTCGTGCCATATTTACATTTTCAGAAACTATTTCCTCGCCCTTTCGCTTAAACTGTAAGGTTAGGGCATCTGCAAGATCTTTAAAGTCCATCCCAAGTAAAAACGTAGTCACACCCAGAGAAATTGTGTTTTGCACCAATCTATTACGACTCTTATTAGATAAATCACGAACCGGAATGGGGCATAAATTTACGCCATCTTCCACCTTTCCTGGGGTGATCGTGTCGCTATTAAAAATTACATACGTATCTGAATCCATTAAATGTAAGTGGCGATCCATGGTGTCCTGATTTAGACACACCAATAAATCCAAGTGATCGCCATGACTATAAATTCTATCGTCACTTACTCTCACAGTAAGAAAAATATGGCCGCCTCGAACTATAGATTGATAGGCGTTGTAGGCATTTACATGCAAACCTCGGCGCGCAAACAAACGGGCGAGGATACTACCAGGAGTTGCAATACCCTGACCGGCAGCTCCTCCTATGGCCAGAGAAAAATCAAAAACTTGTTTTTCCAAATCCTGACTCTCCTTAAATTATAAGCTTCTCTCTCTTTATTCTACCTTCTCGACTTGCTTTGGGATAGATCGGATCCAACACGTATCCTTATTTAATATTAATTTGTATTATTTACCACCGAAACAAACCTAATTGTAGTGAACTTACTCACTACAGTTAGTCTGATTTACGTTATTGTCTACGCGTTGCAAACATTACCGAAAAAAACATATAAAACATTCTACATGGTGATCTTCTTATGACGAAAGATTTTAGTATATTTGTTGGCACGGCAGGCATCGGCGGCGCAGGTATTTGGCGAAGCTCAGATGCTGGCGATACGTGGGTTGTACCGAAGGGGAGTAGGGATGAGAATGACTGTTGCGCCCTTGCAACGCACCCAAATCGACCTGAAGTCATTTATGCAGGCTTAAATAATGGTATCTATCGAAGTGATGACCTTGGCATCCATTTTTACCGACTTGAATCACCAATAAATGCTTACGGGGTCTGGTCGATCGCGATTGATCCAGTCGATCAAGATATTGTTTTCGCCGGTTGTCGGCCAGGGGCGATATTTCGTACGCGTGATGGCGGAGAACGCTGGGATTTACGCCCGGCAAACTTCACCACGGAAGGGGTATTCGGTGGCCCAGCTAGAGTCCTCCAAATTCAAGTTGACGCAACGAACCATCATATTGTCTGGGCCGGCGTGGAGGCTGATGGGATACGCTTGAGTCAAGATGGTGGGGATAGTTGGCGAGACGTGAGCTCGGGTTTAACCGATCTGGACATACACGGTGTTGCGATAAGCGAAGGCACAGAAAGTATTTTGTTTGCCAGTGCAGATTTAGAATTATTTAGCACCAAAAATCTTGGTCAAACTTGGCAAGCATTAGGCGTACAGGAAAAATTTTTACCTCCGAACTGTCGCCATGTCGCTGTCAAAGTTGACGACCCAAACGTCATATACATTGCTCTAGGAGGCGATGATAACAGTGTTAATGGAGTAGTTATGCGGTCAAAGGATCGCGGAAAGACATGGAAAAAACTTTCGTTTCCAGTTCCACCAAATACCCCAGTCTGGAACTTTGCTACAAATCCAGCTGATCCAAATCTTATCCTTTGCTCAACCCATTACGGGCAGGTCTTCATAAGTGATGATGCAGGTGATAAATGGCGCAAGGTCAAACAGGAATTCAGTGAAATTAGAGCTCTGGCATGGACCCCTAACTCATAATGTGCTCGTTCACCCGGCGCTCCCAATTGCGAGGCGCATGTGCGTATTGAGATGATACTCATTCCCTTTTCGATATGGTTCTAAATATCGAAGCATCGCTTGATCAACTCGCTGCATAATATCTTTATTGTGCTCAATGAGTTGTGGTCCAAAGGTCATTTCAAAGTATGGTCTCCAGAATGGTTTACCCTCGGGTTCGCGCTTAACGGAGCGATGCTCAACTTCTTCAACATTAACTAAACCAGCTTCCAACATTTTATTTAATATTGAACCTTCTGCACCGTAGCGGTTAGCTATTTCAGGTTGTTTAGCTGGTAAACTCAAGACTTCCACCGCTACCGCATGGTTGATACGAAATATGGGTGTATCATCCCTGGGGCCCCAGAACATAAGCGCCACGCGACCACCTGGTCGTAATACCCTTTTCATCTCCCTAAACGCGCGAACTGGATTATCCACAAACATAATACCAAAACGGCACGTGATACGGTCGAATTGTAAATCGGGAAAAGGCAAATATTGCATATCTGCCGAAGCAAAAAACAAATGATCGAAGCAAACCGATTCTTCTCGGTCACGTAAACCAGTAATCATTTCTGGGACGATATCAGTAGCAACAACTAATCCCTTTGGACCAACAGTTTTAGCTGCTTTAAGAGCAGGTTCGCCTGGACCAGACGCTAGATCAAGAAGTTCATGACCTGCTTGCAAATCAAGGGTTGCTAACATTTTTCTAGTGAATTCGTCGTCACCAGAGGAAAGGTAATCCGCCCACTTAATCCAATATCTGGCTCTTTCAGTCCAGTGGTGAGTAGACGCTTGATTAGGGGTGTTTATCATCACCAGATTCGACTAGTAATCACGAGAAAATTCGCTGGGTAGGCTATATTCTCCACCTGCGCGTTTCATTATAGCGTGAAGAGAAACAGCAGCTTCGGAGATAATTTCTTCCAAGTTATAGTAGAGAAGATTACCCCCGGACTTTAGTATGCGACCATCAGCAATTACTGTATCAACATTAGCCGGTGTCGCCGACCGTACCACTGCACAATCCAATTCGCCATATGGCACCATATTGAGATCTGTTGCCCGGATCATGATGAGATCCGCGCGCTTACCAGGTGTCAACGAGCCAATTTGATCATGCAAGTTCATTGCACGTGCACCATTAATTGTTCCCATTTCGAGGCACTGGCGGTAGCTTACGGCTGGAATAGATGCAGTTGATGCGCGGGAGGATGGAACACCTATGTACCAGCAAATGCTCATATTTTCGAATGGATTAACACTGGCTGCGCAAGTTGTATCGACGGAAAGAGAAGTATTAACACCGTCCGCCAAACAATGGAGTAGGTGTGTTCGTAAATCACATTCTGCACCGAATCGTTGCTCAGATTGCATTCCCAGACTTAGCGAAGTACCCGTTTCTACAAGTGTTTCTCTATCTTCTGGGCGAGCTTCCAAAAAATGCACAAGCAGGGTATCAGGGCCGAGGAATCCGTCTTTATGCATTTGAACCGCGTCTACTTTGTAGGGAGGCCCCTGACCCGCATGAGTAGTAATAGGCAGACCAAGATTTCGTGCGCACTCGAATTCCGTTCGATAAACATTGGGAGGTGTCAATAGAGGTCCACGCCAAGAAAATCCGAGGCTAACGCGGTCTTCTGACGGTCCATTAAAGCAGAACCAATCTCGCTGTATTCGGGCTAGGTCGTGGAGTGACATCATTTGGTTAACGGGCATACCTGAAATATGCCCATAGGAGTAACGACCGCGGAGCCCACTTTCTATATGAGCTACAATTTCAGCATCTGCATGAGCGGGCGACCGAGTATTATGTGAAAAATTCAGAATAGTTGTAATGCCGGCAGATAATGCTTCGGCTAGTGCAAGTCTAGCACTACGATAAAAATCTATTGGAGAAAAATGAGGGGCGAGATCAGACAACAGTTGGAAATAACCTCTATCGGCACGGGGAAGGTTGCGAAATAGTGTACTCCAGATGTGCCAATGGGTATCGACAAAACCAGGCATTACTATCATGCCTTTACCATCGATTTCTTTTAATTCAGTTGCTTTTATATTACTGCCAACTTTAACAATCTTGCCCGCACAGACTTGTACATCACCATTTTCTAGATTGCCTATATCCTCATCCATACTCAGTACATGGGCATGTCTAATTATAAAGTTTTCACGGGCTGGGAGAAAAGCACACGGTTCAAATGTCTGAGTATCTGCTGACATAATGCCACACAATTCAACTATTAGGGATTGTCGAAATACGACTGTATAGATGCCGATTTAAAGATACGGTGGACAAAATTTGTTCTATAAGAGTAAACCTAGCGTAGACTATTTTGGTTATATGCATCAGGCAAGTTCTCCCATAGTTCTGAAGCGCCATGGTCATTATTGAGAGTAGTGTTATGACGCTTAATAAATTTGTTATAGCGGCTCTAGTTGGATCTATTAGTTTAATATCAATAGCAGCTAAGGCGGAAGACGATGATAAATTTTTGTCTTGGATCACCGCACTTAGGATTGAAGCCTCTTCAAAAGGGATTAAGAGCAAAACCCTGGACACTGCGTTAAATAATATACAACTAATTCCCAGAGTTATTGAACTTGATCGATCGCAACCGGAGTTCACGCTAACCTTTAACGAATACTTGTCTCGTGTTGTCCCAGAGAGACGCGTCAAGATGGCACAACGCCTCTATAATACTAATCTAAAATTATTAAGAAGTATTGGGAGGGAATTTGGGGTTCAACCTCGCTTTATAGTTGCACTGTGGGGAATTGAATCAGATTTCGGTCGTCTAACAGGCGGGTTTCATGTTGTTCCAGCCCTAGCAACGCTCGCGTATGACGGTCGTCGTAGTAGATATTTTCGTAAAGAATTGATAAATGCCCTTAAGATAATTGATGCTGGACATATAAATGCAAATCAGATGAAGGGGTCTTGGGCCGGTGCCATGGGGCAGTGCCAGTTTATGCCATCAAGCTTTTTAGCATTTGCGTACGATTATGACGATGACGGACGGAAAGATATTTGGACGACCTTACCAGACGTTTTTGCTTCTACCGCAAATTATCTCTCTAAATCCGGTTGGCGAGGCGATGAGATTTCGGCCCGACGCGTCCGCCTAAGTAACCAGTTAGAAGAAGGAGTTATAGGACTCAAAACTTTAAAAGCGTTGATTGAATGGCAAGCCTTAGGGGTCCGACGGATAGATGGTAGTGATCTACCGGTTGCTGATATGAGAGGATCCTTACTTAAGCCAGGAGGGCCGGACGGTCCCGTATACCTTGTCTATGATAATTACCGGACAATTCTTAAGTGGAATCGGTCACATTATTTCGCCACGTCCGTTGGCCATCTTGCCGACCGCATTATAGGCATGTAGATTACAATATTCTGTCAATAGAACTGGATGACATACCATATCATGTGGTTTGATAAGTTCCATCGGATCTGTAGCTGGCAACTTATGATATCCGTATTTGTACTAACCTGTGGCTGTGCGCAAACGGAACTCGTGGTTCACGCAGCAAAAGAACTAAAAAATGAAATTAAAAAACAATTACCTAAGAAAATTACAGGTAAAAGCCAGTACAAAATCGGAAATCCCTATCAAATCGAGGGTATCTGGTATTATCCAAAGGTTAATTACAGTTACAACGAAACCGGCGTAGCCTCGTGGTATGGGAAAAAATTCCATGGGAAACCAACTGCCAACGGTGAAATTTTCGATATGAATTCAGTTAGTGCCGCGCACCGTACCTTGCCACTGCCATCAATAGTACAGGTTGTAAACTTAAAGAATGGTAGAGCAATTAAGGTACGAGTGAATGATCGTGGTCCGTTTGCACGTGGTCGTATTCTTGACCTGTCACGCCGTGCGGCACAATTACTCGGTTTTGAACGCCAAGGTACCGCACCAGTGAGAGTACGCATTCTTTCTGATGAGAGTATCCGCCTAGCCAATAGTTTATCAGGGAGTTTGAAGCCACTCGTGGCAGACGACCATCCAGTTCCAGACGCAGCGCCACGAGCAGCCGTATATAGCGCTGAATTGCCAGCGCCAAAAAATTTAAAGACTGGAGCAGAAGCAAACAAAAAACATCAAAAATTGAAGTCAACACCAATCAAGAATAATTCAGTGAGTTTCGATGAGTCAGAGGATGGCGTCATTATTGCGTTAACACCGGTTCATAAAGATCCCAAAATGTACATACAGGCAGGGGCATTTATACAATTTGAAAATGCTAATCGTTTACGGGCGGTCTTATCGCCTATTGGTTCCATACAGATTACCCAGATAAGGATCACCGGCCGGCCATTATTTAGAGTACGTCTCGGCCCTCTTAACAATTTGGAAGAGGCTGATGACGCTCTGGCGGCAGTGGTTAAGGCAGGTTATCCAGACTCTCGATTAATTATAGACTAATCCATCCTAGCCACTGCACGATCCATCAGAAATTTCGGATAATAGTTGCTAACTAAAATAGGAAAAAAATGACAGTCTCTAAGAATTCACTTACAGCAACCGTATTCCGGCCAACCGCAGCAATTTGTGGAGCTGTTATAGCTTTACTTGTTGCAGGAAACTCTGCACCAGCTCAACATTTTGAGAGCAGTGCTGAACAAGTCTATCTTGTTGATCTTAATACCGGTGTAGTACTGCTCGAAAAAAATGCAGATGCGACAATGGCACCTGCATCTATGACAAAAATGATGACGGCATTCCTTCTTTTCGAACGCTTGAAGGAGGGTAGTCTTTCGCTTGAAGACACTTTTCCAGTCAGTGAAAAAGCCTGGCGCAAAGGTGGATCAAAAATGTATGTCGATGTTGGGTCTCGAGTAAAAATCGAGGATTTACTTCGTGGTATCATTGTACAATCCGGCAACGATGCCTCAATCGTAGTCGCTGAGGGTTTGGCTGGAAGCGAGGACGCATTTTCAGCTGAGATGAACCAAACAGCTTTAGAACTTGGAATGTCTGAGTCGACATTTTTCAATTCCAGCGGATGGCCACACCCCCAGCACAAAACGAGTGCACGTGATTTAGCCATACTTGCAACTGCAACTATTCGTGAGTTTCCTGAATTTTATCACTATTACGCCGAAAAAATTTTTAGCTTCAATAATATAAAGCAGTACAACCGAAATCCTTTGCTACGAAAAGTACAGGGGGTAGACGGCCTCAAAACAGGCCGTACGACTAAATCTGGCTATGGACTCGTGGCATCCGCAGAGCGAAATGGACGACGCCTTGTATTGGTCGTGAACGGTTTGCTCTCGGACCGTATACGATCAACTGAATCGGAAAGACTCCTCGAGATGGGGTTCCGTGAGTGGAACAATTACAACCTATTCAAAGCTGGCGAAAAAATTGCATCAGCTAATGTTTGGTTGGGTACTGTAGAATCCGTTCCGCTCGTGATTGAAGAAGAGCTTACCCTTACTCTACGACGCCGGGCCCGCCGCGATATGGTACTTAAGTTGGTCTATAACGAGCCCATTCCCGCTCCCCTTGCAAAAGGAGATAAAATAGCAAAACTGCTTATAACAATACCACGATCAGAGACTATTGAAGTACCTATAGTTGCTGGATCAAAGATTGAAAGATTGGGTGTTGTGGGTAGATTAGGTGCCGCCATGAATTATTTGATGTGGGGGAGTAAATTAGTTCAGTGATTGAAATTTAGATGCCTGTCTGTGATGTCTGATATCGTCCGTGGTCGTTTCATTACGTTTGAAGGGGGAGAAGGTGCCGGGAAAACCACCCAACTGGCCCTGCTATCCAAAGGTTTACGCAATTCGGGTATTTCAGTCCTTCAGACTCGGGAACCTGGAGGCTCCATAGGGGCCGAAGAAATTCGCCAACTTCTGGTTAAGGGTGAGGTCACACGATGGGATACAATTAGTGAAGCTTTACTCAATTTTGCAGCCCGCCATGATCATTTACAAAAAACTATTGAACCCGCGCTCTTAAGGGGTGACTGGGTGTTGTGTGATCGTTTTGCCGATTCAACAATGGCTTACCAAGGATTTGGTTTTGAGTTGGGACGTGAGGCCGTCGAAGTCCTTCAGCAATTCGCCATAGGTGAATTTAAGCCGGACCTAACTTTAATTTTAGACGTATCGGTGAAAGAAGGCCTTTTGCGCACAAAAGAACGAATAGATGAAGAAAACCGTTATGAGCGTATGGACATCGAATTCCACGAACGGGTTCGGAATGGATTTCATGAGATAGCAAAACATGATCCAGAACGTTGTGTATTGATTGATACACAAATTGGCAAACAGGAAGTACAGAAAACGCTTAGACAAATAATTTCTAAAAATCTTAAGGTCAAATTTTCATGATTGAAACGGAGAGATATCTATCGCCCCGTGAAAATCCAGAACTTGTTGGACAAGATGTAGCAGAACATATTTTATTAGATGCTTGGGAAACTGGTAGACTACCTAATGCCTGGCTCATCGTTGGCCCACAGGGGGTTGGCAAGTCGACAATTGCTTATCGATTCGCACGTTTCTTATTGTCAAATAGAATAGTTAGTGAGGGTCTATTCAATAAGCAGATTGGGAATTTAACAATCGATCCGAAAAGCGAAACCTTCAAAATGGTTGCTTCAGGAGGCCATCCGGATCTACTAACGCTCAAGGCCGGCGATATTCATCCAGATACCGGCAAAACTACCGAGGGTATTGTCGTAGCACAGGTCAGAAAGGCAGTTGAGTTCATGCATCTGACACCAGCCCTCGGAGGCTGGCGCATCGTGATTATTGATCCAGCTGACGCGATGAATACAAATGCTGCCAACTCACTTCTTAAGAGTCTAGAAGAGCCCCCATCAAGGGCAATGTTTTTACTTATAAGTAATACACCAGGGACATTGTTACCAACAATCCGATCACGCTGTCGTCTCCTTTCTGTGGCACCGCTTGATGATACGCAAATTTCAAAATTACTGATCCAATTTGCTCCACAAATTCCTGATGATGATCGTTCGTTGCTTCTTAAACTTTCAGAAGGCAGTATTGGAAAAGCTCTTGCAATTAACGATGCTGGTGGCCTCAAGTTTTATCGAGAATTTGTCCGAATCCTTGGTACCTTGCCGAAACTTGATGTTCCAGCAGTCCACGCTCTTGGAGATAAACTAGCTCGTAATAATGCCAATGAAGATTTTTTAACCTTTATTGGACTCGTAGAACGTTGGCTAACTGGGATGATCCGCTACGCTGCTACCGGTCTTCCAATTATGGAGACCGTTCCAGGTGAGCAAACAATCGTGCAAATTATGGTTGGCACGGCAAGGCTTGAAGATTGGTTGACCGTATGGGACAAAGTAAACCATCTCTTGTCCCGTGCAATAAATACAAATCTTGAACGCAAACAGGTAATAATTGGTATATTTTTCATGCTTGCCAGCGCATCGCGATAGGTTAGACATTCTGCATTTGGGAGAGTAACGGTATGGCCGGTGAAGAGCCATTCTATATCACAACGGCAATTTCTTATGTAAATGGCGCTCCCCATTTGGGACACGCGTACGAAGCCATATCAACAGACGTAATTGCGCGCTTTAAGCGTCTCGATGGGTATCGAGTCCATTTCCTTACGGGGACAGATGAGCATGGTCAAAAGGTAGAAAAAACAGCCCGAGAACGCGGTGAAGAGCCAGTCACCTTCTGCGCGCGCATCGCGGACGAATTCCGTCAGATGACGAAGATGCTGAATATTTCAAACGATGATTTTATTAGAACATCTGAAGAGCGACATTTCAAAGCCTCACAGGCCATTTGGACTAAGATTATGGACGCTGGCGATATCTACCTGGACCAGTATGCGGGTTGGTATTCAATACGAGACGAGGCGTTCTACACCGAAGAAGAATTAAGTAAAGGGGAGAATGGGAAGTTACTGGCTCCATCGGGAGCTGAGGTCGAGTGGGTCGAGGAACCAAGCTATTTTTTTCGGTTATCAGACTATACGGAAAAGCTACTAAATTATTATGACAATAACCCCGAATTCATACTACCACTCACTCGGCGAAATGAAGTTGTTAACTTTGTCCGCCAGGGTCTCCAAGACCTATCAGTCTCACGTACTAGTTTCCGTTGGGGCGTTCCGGTACCAGGAGACCCCAAGCACATCATGTACGTTTGGCTAGATGCACTGACAAATTATGTGACTGCGGTAGGTTACCCCGAAACTGAGAATGAGCCGTTCTCGACTTTTTGGCCAGCAGACCTTCACGTGATCGGGAAGGATATAGTCCGATTCCATGCGGTCTATTGGCCAGCATTTTTGATGTCAGCAGGAATAGCGTTGCCAAAACGTGTATTCGGTCATGGCTTTCTGAATATCGAAGGCCAGAAGATGTCGAAATCGTTGGGTAATGTAATTACGCCAAAAGCGATGATTGATGAATTCGGACTCGATCAAATACGATATTTTCTGATGAGGGAGGTTCCCTACGGTAACGATGGATCGTTCACCAAAGAGAGCCTGGTTAACCGAATTAACGCGGATCTAGCAAATGACCTAGGTAATTTGGGGCAACGTGTGTTGACCATGATCCACCGGAATTGTGGAGCCTGCGTGCCGGAACCAGCTTGCCTGAACGATGCAGACAAATCGTTACAAGAATCAGCACAAGATGCGTTATCAGACATGCGCGAAGCCATGAAAACACAAGCGATTCACCGTATGCTAGAGGTGGTCTGGACCGTGGTCACTGAGGCAAACCGCTACGTCGATGCGCAGGCACCATGGACTCTAAAGAACAGCGACGAACCGAGGATGAATACAGTGCTCTACGTGTTGGCAAATGTTATTCGCATCCTGGGACTCTACGCTCAGCCGGTGGTTCCCGAGGCCGCAGCGCGTTTACTAGACCAGTTGGCAGTTCCGAGAGACGAACGTTCGTTCGCGCGAATCGGAAGTTGTTTGACACCGGGAACGGAATTGCCAGAGCCTATTCCAATTTTTCCGCGCTATGTCGATCTGGAGGAGGGGACGGAGGTAAAGATGTGATGCCGGATTTATGGACACAGTTGATCGATAGCCACTGTCATCTCGACTATTTGGCGCGCGATCATAACCTTGACGATATTGTTGCCCGGGCCCGCGCGGCTGGAGTAGGCGGCATAGTCACAATTTGTACTAAAGTGAGTGAATTCGCTAGGATTCGAGGCATCGCTGAGCGCTACGACGATATATGGTGTTCGCTCGGCATCCACCCGCATGAAGCAGATACAGAGCCCAACGTTTCAGCCGATGACCTAGTCGAATTGGCCAAACACCCTAAGGTTGTCGGTATTGGTGAGAGTGGCCTCGACTATTACTACGAACATAGTTCGCGCGAGGCTCAGCGTAACAGTTTCCTTACTCACATCACAGCTGCTCAGATAACTGGTTTACCGCTCATCGTTCATACGCGGGACGCTGACGAAGATACGATCGATATTCTTCATCATGAGTTTGAGAAATGTAAGTATTCAGGTCTTATTCATTGTTACAGCGCATCGCAGAAGCTAGCCGAACGATCTTTAGAGATTGGGTTTTACATATCACTATCTGGAATTGTCACCTTCAACAGTGCCGAAAAATTACGCGAAACAGTCCGTATTCTTCCCCTTGACCGTATCCTTGTTGAAACCGATGCCCCGTATCTCGCACCAGTGCCGATGCGCGGTAAAAAAAATGAACCGGCCTTCGTTGCTCACACTGCGGCCATGGTCGCCGAATTGAAGGGTATCAGCATCGAGGAATTAACCGTTGCGACGACCGCTAATTTCTTTCGGTTATTCTCGCGAGCCCGATCTGTATTGTCGGTGAGTTGACGCGGTAAACAGCTTTCAGTTGATGATAGAGACCGAAGTTATACTAGAGGGTTATATGTTGTATAACAAAGAGCTATATTGTTTAACTAATTTTATACTTTAATATATTATTTTCCATAATATACATTATGACACATACGAAGCGTAGTATACTAACCGGAATTCCACGGGTTGGAAACAAATGAAGAGCATATGTTTGTATTACTTGCCGTACCAAACTTCTTAACCAAGATATCCAAATTTCAAAATTTTATTTGTAAAGATCCCGATTACGTCCATACGAATCATTAATAGTACCAACAAGCTGACGAGCATACATGTCCTGTTCTGCAAATTGGATTAAACACTTTGTTACGTAACAAGCAAATGCAACCGCCTCTCCCTTCCCTCGTAAATTCATGTGATTTGCTAAATAATTTAAATCATCATGAGTCACTCTTCGAGCCATTATATTTAACTGGCTTTTTGTTGACTTATTATTATTACGCCATTGTCTTTGATGTTTTGCGGTTGCCATAATTTTTAAGCCCTCAACTATTTTACTGTTCTCTACTAGTAGTAGTTTGTACTCAAATTCTTATATGAAGTCGATTTCTCATTTCAACTCATGTTGGTACAAGATAAAAAGAAGGAATTATTACCCGTAGATAACTTAGTGAATTCACATCTAGTGGTACAATTATGTCTAAATACTTAGGCCGGCTCCTCAATATCATATCTCACTTGCGGAATCCGAAATGCGGTTGCCCTTGGGATATCCAGCAAACCTTTAAATCTATTGTCCCCTAC
Organism: uncultured Flavobacteriales bacterium; assembly: GCA_964419045.1. GTDB lineage: Bacteria > Pseudomonadota > Alphaproteobacteria > UBA8366 > CAVOAK01 > CAVOAK01. The sequence goes on along the minus strand of CAYQNO010000006.1, from coordinate 149,939 downwards.
ACTATCGAAGAGGCTTATGAAGTAGCAGACGCTATTGAAAAGGGTGACCATGAAGCTCTCTGTGATGAGTTAGGCGATCTTTTGTTCCAGGTGGTGTTTCATGCCCGACTAGCCGAAGAAGCAGGTTATTTCAATTTCGATGCTGTTGCCTGTGGTATTTGTGAAAAGATGATACGGCGCCACCCGCACGTATTTGGTGGCGAAAAACTTTCTTCAGTAGATGTACAAATAAGCCAATGGGAAAAAGAAAAAGCCTTGGAACGATCTATTAGTGCTGCAGAAAAAGGTCAAAAAGTTAGTGTACTTGATGATATCCCTATAACGCTACCTGCGCTTACCTATGCTGATAAAATTGGTCGACGTGCGGCTAATGTCGGTTTTGACTGGACCGATACTAAGGGTGTATTTGCAAAATTTGACGAAGAACTACAGGAAGTAATCACCGCAATGAATGGTGAGACAAAAGAAAGGGTAGCCGAAGAAATAGGTGATCTGCTGTTTACTGCAAGTAGCCTGGCACGTCATTTAGGCGTGGATCCAGAGGCATCATTACGTGCTTCCATATCAAAGTTTGATAAGAGATTTCGTAAAATTGAAGCAAGCTATGAGCGTGATGGCCTCGATATGAGCGCCGCTTCAATAGAAGATATGGAAGCACGATGGAACGCAATTAAGAAAGACAAGGATGCTGTCTAAAATTCTTTTCTATATCTCTCAAATTAGTTAATAGGTAAATAAATTCAATTATTCGCCAATAAGTGAATTAGGCTTGAAGTATCCCATCTGTTTCCGCCACGAGCCTGAATTTGAGCGTAAAATTGGTTAATGAGTGCAGCTACTGGCAACCGCGCTCCAATGAGTTCAGCTTCGTCCAAGCATATCATGAGATCCTTTCGCATCCAATCAACGGCAAACCCAAAATCAAACTCGTTTTTACACATGGTCGCAGCACGATTTTCCATCTGCCAGGACTGTGCTGCACCCTTAGAAACAACATCGATCACAGTTTCTACGTCTAAACCCGCTTTGACTGCGAAATTCATTCCTTCTGATAGCCCCTGCAATAGACCAGCTATACACAATTGATTCACCATTTTAGTTAGTTGCCCGCTTCCTGGAGCACCCATTAATGTAACGGCACGAGCATAACATTTTATGACAGGCATCACTCTTTCAAATGGCTCCTTCTCACCACCACACATTACAGTCAGCACACCCTCCTCGGCACCTTTTTGTCCTCCGGAAACTGGTGCATCGATTGCATGAATTTCTTGTTCAATAGCAACTTGCGCAAGTTCACGGGCAAGTGATGCAGAAACTGTCGTATTATCTACTAGGATACTACCTGGCGACATACCAGCGATGGCACCATCATCACCAAAAATAACAGATCTAACATCATCATCATTACCAACACACGAAAAAATAAATTCCGCGTCTTTGACCGCCTCACGGGGAGTTGTTCTAAATGACCCTTCGTAGTCACTAACCCATTTTTCAGCCTTTGAAATGGTACGATTATAGACTGTTACATCGTGTCCCCCCTGCTGAAGGTGCCCTGCCATAGGATATCCCATGACTCCAAGACCAATAAAGGCAACTTTACTCATATCTTTTCTATCCTCTGAGAATGTTCTGTTTATAAAAACTTTTAAACGAATTTTTTATCATAATGAGGTTACCCAGTTCCCTCAATCCGTGAACAAATAATCATAAATCATGTACCAAGAAGATTTATCAGGTGCTGAAAACAGACCATGACTGCGCTCTGTAGGGCTGTACGGAGAACCATCTATTAAAGCGCTATATCCTCCAGCCTCACTATGTATAAAAATACCAGCAGCATGGTCCCATGGCCAAAGTCGACGATACAGAGAGAAATGACGGTTACCTAACGCTAAAGATAAATAGTTATAAGAAGCACATCGTTGCTTCTCAATTAGAGCGAACCGATCGCTTTTTTTTTGAATTTTTACACGTCGATTTAACCCGAATTGTCCTAAATTCAAAAGGCCTACCATTTCTTCTATTTGAACAGGATTTGATGTATGAATTACTCTTCCATCACACAAAGCTCCTCCTCCTTTAACCGCAAATACTGTTGTCCCTTGAACCGGCATATGGATCCAACCGGCTCTAACCTCTCCTCCTTCCAAATATGCGACAACAGTTCCAAATATTGGATTACCTGCCGCAAAATTTGCAGTGCCGTCAACTGGATCGACGATCCATAACGGCGTGTCGTTGCTAAGCTTTCCGAACACTGTGGTATCTCTATGTACAGCTTCCTCACCAACGACAGTCGATCCAGGAATTAAGTCTTTAAGACGTGCTTCAAGCATTTCTTCAGCTTCGAGGTCAGCAACAGTTACAAGATCACCAGGTCTTTTTTCCATCACCTCATGATCAGCAAGTGCTTGAAAGCGGGGTAAAATAGCCCTGTTAGCTGTTTCGATAATTATTTCACTTACAAGATTAGGATTAGGCTGCATGAAGCGTGAATATTGGGTTTTATTATGTTAATTTTAAAGGAATAAAAATTGAGAAGGCTAGGAAATACTATTAATAAAGCGATGCTCAAACCGTTTTTTGGTGGCCTGGTCAAGAGTAACTCGAATATGGCTATTGGAACCCGCTTCGATTCGCTCAAGCACATGACCATTGCGGTATAACCACGCAGCGGCAGCACCATCAGCAGCGTTAATCACCATCTCGTAGACCTGTTCACTTCGGGAAAGTTTGCAATCAAGCAAACGCCGCACATCCTCGCACCCTATTCCAGTAATTGACGAGGCTAGTATGCGATCTGGATTTCGGATATTGCGTTCTTTTATAATGTTGCGTTTCTCATCACTGAGAAGGTCACTCTTATTCAATACCTCTATGGTAGGAATTTTTTCAACACCTAGTTCTGCTAATACTTTTAGAACGTCTTCCTTCTGTGCTTCACTGTCCGGGTGCGCAATATCTCGCACATGGACAATTATATCTGCATGTGCCACATCTTCTAAGGTTGCTTGAAACGCCGCAACCAGTTGCGTTGGAAGCTCTGATACGAAACCAACCGTATCCCCTATTATAGCCTTACGACCACTCGGCAATTTAATTTGCCGAAGGGTCGGATCCAAGGTCGCAAAGAGCATATTCTTGACGAGTACGCCAGCATCTACCATTTGATTGAATAGCGTCGATTTTCCCGCATTCGTGTATCCGACCAGCGCTATCACAGGGTACGGCACGCGTTGTCGTTTGTGACGGTGCAGTCCACGCATTTGCCTTATTACTGAAAGATCCTTTTTAAGTTTGCTTATTCGTTGACCAATGATGCGGCGGTCCATTTCGATCTGACTCTCGCCCGGTCCTCCAAGAAACCCATGACCTCCACGTTGACGTTCAAGGTGTGTCCAGCTACGAACCAAGCGAGTCCGTTGACAGGTAAGCGCCGCAAGTTCCACTTGCAAACGACTCTCGTATGTTTGCGCGCGGGCACCAAAAATTTCGAGTATTAAACCGGTCCGGTCTATCACTTTAGTTTTGAGCGCTCTTTCAAGATTCCGTTGTTGTACAGGCGTCAGCGATGAATCGATAATGAGTAAGTCCAAATGAGCTTCTGAAACTAAAATAGATAAACGTTCCAAAGTCCCCTTTGCGAGCAAAGTAGAGGAGCGGACACGGTTCACTCGAATTACTTCTGAACTTAAAATTTCAAGGCCTATAGACCGAGCGAGTCCAACCGCTTCCTCAAGCCGCGCACCAGGTTCACGGAGGCCATTAACTCCATGCGGTAAAATTGGGTAAATGACCGCTGCGTGTCCAATAGTCTGGGCGATAGAATCAGGCAAAACTTCTTTACCGTCAGCACTCATCACTTTCTACAGGATTTGGTTCGAACAGTTGAATAGGTTGCCCGGGCATTACAGTTGAAATTGCGTGTTTATAAACCAATTGAGAGTGCGAATCACGACGTAACAAAACACAAAAATTATCAAACCAAGTGATAATTCCTTGTAATTTAACTCCGTTAACAAGAAATATTGTAACGGGCAACTTATTCTTACGTACGTGATTTAAAAAAACGTCTTGAACGTTTTGCGAGTTCTCCGTAGGCATTATTCAATCCCATTTTTAGGTTGTTGGGGCCCGCAGTTAGAGGACCCGATTTGGGCACGGTTGCCATTGAGCTGATTCCGATTAACAGTATCCGCATAAATTCGCCTGACGTGCAATCACAACCCAATAATTTTAGCTTCTAAGTCGCTACAACTAGTAGCGTGCCAAGCAGGTGGGAAGGCCATAAATTCACCAGGATTGGGAGAGTTTGCACGTAATAATACAGGCAAACATCCAGCGTTATGAGCAACTTGCATATCCGGAGTAGAATCACCAACAAACCAGACATTCTTCCCCGGTATAATATTGCTACCGGCAAGTGCCATAATTAATGCCTCCTTGGCAGGTTTGTCCCGGGCAGCGTCTCCGGCACCAATTACCCGCGTGAGATAACGATGCCATCCAAGGTATTCCGCCTCTATTCTTAAATAACGACCAGTCTTGTTGGAGACAACGCCGAGGTAAATTCCTTTGGCGTACAAATTCTTCAAAAGCTCCCCCGCACCAGGTAAAGGTTTCAGAAGCTTTAAATGTTGCTCTTCGAATGCCTCATAGAAGATACGTTTGGCCAGTTGCCAATCACCACGAAATAACTTTGGAAACGAATCACGAAGTGAATAGCCAGTTCGTTGTTTTGTTTCTTCCAATGTCCATGGATGCCTCTTTAACTCAAGAAGCGTTGTACGCATCGCTAAATGGATAATGGCCCAACTATCAACCAGTGTATTGTCCCAATCTAAGAGCACTGCGCTAGGCCTTTTCACCAAAAATTTCATGCAGTTACTCTAAGGCCCGCTGTGTATTCGTTATACCAATCTATTAATCGGACCGTGACCTTACCTGGGACACCATCTCCAATAGTTTTACCATCAAGTTTGATTATAGGAGTAACAAACGATGTAGCGCTTGTCACAAATGCTTCGCGAGCAACATATGCTTCCTCCAGCGTAAATTGCCGCTCCTCGAACACGAGTCCTTCTTGTTCCGCTATACTAAGGAGTCTGAGCCGAGTGACTCCATTGAGAATCGCATTGGAAACAGGTCGTGTTACTAAACGTCCATCTTTTGTTATAATCCAAGCATTACTTGAGGTACCTTCCGTAACGTAACCTTCATTGTCGACTTGCCAGGCCTCATAGGCACCGGCTTCACTAGCTAACTGCTTGCCGAGGCAATTTGGTAATAACGATATAGTCTTGATGTCACAACGCAACCATCGCTGGTCAGGAATCGAGATAGCACTAACACCCTCCGCAAATTTCCGGTCGTCTGAAAAATTGATCTGTTTTGTTGTTATTACCAAGGATGGCGTAGCACCTTTTGGAAATTGATGATTTCGGGGTGCAACACCGCGTGTAATTTGGATATATATAATTCCATTCTCCAGATCGTTACGCCGAACTAATTCACGTAATATTAACTGTAGAACTCTTAGGGTAACGGGCCACTCAATACTGAGTTCTCCTAAAGATCGTTCAAGTCTTTCGAAGTGAGGGTTTTCGTCTATAAGATGCCCGGCCATAACAGTGATTACCTCGTAAACACCATCAGCAAATTGGTAACCACGATCCTCGATATGTACGGAAGCGTCAGCATGCGGCATGTATCGACCATTCACATAAGCTAATCGCGCCAAAGTAGTTTCTCCTGATAATAAAATTCAAACAAAATACTATTAAAAAAATTCAAGACGAACGGAGAATAGTTTCTCAACTTTTTTAACAACCTCTGCTGCAGCTAAAATTATAATTCTGTCATCTGGCCAGATGATGGTATCACCTTGAGGTATTATGACGTTCCCATCATGCACAACAGCTCCAACGATCACACCACTAGGTAGTTTAGCTTCCTTTAGTGGCTTACCAACCAGTGGTGACGTTTCCAGTGCATCGGCTTCGATAACCTCGGCAAAGCCATCACCTAACGAATGGACTGCTCTGATCCGCCCTCGCCGAACGTGTTGAAGAATAGTTGATACGGTGATCGCGCGGGGACTCACAACAACATCTATACCAAGTGAGGTTATAAGTGGTGAGTAAGTCGCAGTATTAATTAATGTAACAGCACGCTCTACACCATATCGTTTAGCCAGCAAGGAACTTAGAATATTTGTCTCGTCGTCATCAGTCACCGCTACGACTGTTTCGGTCATCGATACATTAGCCTCAGCTAAAATTTCGGGATCAAGACCATCGCCTTCGATTATGGATATGCCAGGTAAAGTCTCAGCAGCTACACGAGCACGTTCTCCATCTAGTTCAATAATTTTCATAGAAACATCGTTTTTATTTTTCTCAATCAGACGTGCGAGGCTAAGCCCAATATTGCCACCACCTAAAATGATGATGCGACGTGCCTCCTGCTCTTCATGTCCAAATGCAGCCATTGCTCTAGGAACATGTTTGCTGTCTGCGATGAAATAAACCGTATCTCCAGGAAGCATTTGCTCTTCTGGATTTGGAACGTAAGCATTGTCGTCTCTTACAATACCAACAACAATGATATTAAGGTCTGGAAACAACGAGGTGAGCTGCCGAAGTGGCGTATGCACAATAGGGCATGTTTCGGTACATCTGACGCCAATTAGACGAACCATATCATTTGCTAGCGGAATCGTATCAAAGGCACCTGGTACCGTAAGTTGCCTACTGATAGCTTTTGCAACTTCAATTTCTGGAGAAATTATGACGTCAATTGGCATATGGTCGCGACTAAACAAATCCGCACACATGGGATTCAGGTAACTTGGATGGCGAATACGTGCTATTTTTGTTGGCACATTAAATAATGAATGGGCTACTTGACACGCCACCATGTTCACTTCATCTGCGAAAGTAACGGCAATTAGCATATCTGCGTCGGCAATACCGACGCGCTCCAATACCTCGGGATGCGCGGCATGGCCTACGACGGCTTGAACATCTAGGGAATCATTAATCCGACTGATCAGTTCAGCAGACTGATCAAGAACTGTAACATCGTTATTTTCGCTGGCAAGATACCGAGCAATACTTGTTCCAACCTGTCCAGCCCCGCAAATAATGACTTTCATAATAATTTTTCTCAGGTGGACCTTTAACCCACCTTCCCCGTAATTGTTCGAAACCCTTTTGGAAGAGTTGACTCACGCACTAACTTTTTGTGGTCGAATCACGTTATGTACGCCCAACATTTTAAGTTTTCGGTGGAGGGCTGCCCTATCCATTCCAACAAATTCAGCAGTCTTACTGATATTGCCTCCAAACCTTTTGACATGAAACAAAAGATATTCTTTTTCAAACGATTCGCGAGCTTCTCGTAGCGGACGGTTCATGACTTCAGGCGCCCGATCCCAATACATAACTTCTGGTGCTTCGTGTCCGATCGACTGGAGTACAATTTCTGCGGAAATCGGCGATTCGAGCCCACCAGGAGCCATGAGCAGCAGCCGCTCAACCACATTAACAAGTTCCCAAACGTTACCTGGCCAATCATACGCCTGAAGTGATGCTAAGGCATCTTCACTTACGTGCCGAGGCGCCCTTCCTTTGGCTGCGGCAGAACGTCTCATTAAGAATTTTGTAAGGAGTGGAATATCATCGCGACGCGCACTTAGAGAAGGCACCTCGATCGGAACTACATTAAGCCTATAGTAAAGATCTTCCCGAAACTGGTTTTCTGCCATAAGCGCTTGGAGATCTCTGTGGGTAGTGGCAATCACTCGAACATCAACCTCAATGTTCTGGTTTCCACCTACCCGCTGAAATTGTTGACTGTGGAGCATACGGACGATCTTGCCTTGAGTATCAAGAGACATGTCTGCCACTTCATCAAGCAACAAGGTACCACCATGCGCTTGCTCTAGTAATCCAACGCCCTGCGAATTTCCAACCCCACTCTCGCCGAATAGTTCCGTTTCCAGCCTTTCTGCATGAAGTGTTGCACAATTTAACACGACAAATGGTCCATCGCGTCGTGCAGAACGGTTATGTAGTAATCGTGCAACCACGCTCTTTCCAGCTCCCGGCGGTCCAGTCACCAATACACGGCTATCGGTGGAAGCTACGCGATCGATTGCTTGGCGAACCTGCGCAAGCACAACGGACTCTCCTACTAATTCATCTACACGACCGCCAGAAAGTTGCTGTAAATCTCGATTCTCCCTTCGCAAACGGGCTTCCTCAATTGCCCGACTGACGGTAAGTATGAGAACATCACTTTTAAATGGTTTTGAAATAAAATCATAAGCACCCATTTTTGTGGCGTTGACTGCCATATCAAAGGTTGCATGTCCGCTGATGACGACAACTTGCAGATTTGCATAATCTCGGCGAATAATTTCAAGCATTTGTAACCCGTCTAGCTCACTATTATTGAGCCAGACATCAAGTATTAACAGGCTTGGTTGCCTAGCCGTAATTTCATTGAATCCGTCAACGCTATTAGCCGCTTCACGCGTTTGATATCCTTCATCAGAAAGAATTCCTGAAATTTGCGTTCTGATGTCATCCTCGTCGTCTATAATGAGAACATCATGTGCCATGGTTCACTTCTTCCTCATCCATTGACTTCTTCGATAAGGATGCTTCCTCAATCTCTGTCGCCGTTACGCCGCTTGGCAACTCCAAACTCACCAGAGCACCACCCCCGGGTGCATCACCAAGAGTAAGATGACCAAGATGGTCCTCCATAATCTTACGTACTATTGCCAGTCCTAATCCTGTTCCTTTTTGACGCATAGTCACATACGGTTCCGTTAATTTTTCACGACCTTCGATGGGTAAACCTTTTCCATTATCTTCGATTTCAATCACTGTCCGATGATCGTCTTGTTCCTGGTACAATCGGAGCGTTATTAGTCCTTGTTGTTTCTCTTCCTCATGACTATCGATACCATCAATTGCGTTCTGCAGCAGATTAGTCAATGCTTGACTCAACATTTGACCATCGCACGCAACATGCAACGATTCTTCGGGTAAACACATTTCATAAGTGATGTGGCGATGCGTATTCCTCTGTAAGAATACTGCTTGCTTGCAAAGATCTGTGAGATTTTCGTTCCTTATCACGGGTGCAGGCATGCGCGCAAAATGAGAAAATTCATCAACCATGCGCCCTATATCACCAACCTGTCGTACTATTGTGTCAGTGCAGGTGATAAAAGTTTCAGGATCACTCGATATTTCTTCTAAATATTTTCGTTTGAGGCGTTCAGCGGAAAGTTGGATTGGCGTTAGAGGATTTTTAATTTCATGCGCAATACGACGTGCCACATCGGCCCATGTCGATTTACGCTGAGCAGAAAGAAGTTCAGAGATATCATCAAACGTAATTACAAAACCATTGATCCGCGACCCTGTTTTCTCAACACCAACGCGAACTAACAACGTTCTATTTTCGTGATTCCTTTTTATACTAATCTGGCTCTCTACCGCTCGATTTGATTTTCGCATGCGGGCCTGCTGCAACATTTTTTTAATTTCAGGAACAATTTCGGATAAGTGCTGACCAGTATATTCACCAAGTTCGATCCCCAAAAATACAGATGCAGAACGGTTAGATAAATGAATCCGTCCCTCTTCGTCGAGACCAATTACACCTGCAGAAACGCCTGCAAGAACTGTTTCCGTAAAACGACGACGTTCCTCTAATTGCTCGTTTGCATTTATGAGTTCATCTCGCTGCGATGCGAGTTGACTAGTCATGCGATTAAATGCGCGCATTAACATACCCAATTCATCGGCTGCGTTTTGCTCCGGAACACGTGCCGATAGATCTCCTCCTCTAACTTTTTCGGTAGCCCCAATTAGTCCACTGATTGGGCGCGAAAGCTGAGTTGCAAAATTCAGTCCCACCCATGCAGCAGCGAGAAGGAGAAGAAGTGCAACGAGTACAAATATTAGGACAAAGGATACTTGCAAATCAGCCCGCTCTAGTTCAAGCCGTTCAAATTGTGTTACTGCACCCTGTGTTCTTTCCATGTGTCCTAAAACTTTGGGATCAACAAATCGACCAACAAATAAATAGGCGTCTATAAAATTATCCAGTCGGACCAGTGCCCTTACCCGATCTTCATTTTCACTTGTAAGAATTGCTACTTCACCAGCGCGTGCGGTCACCAACGCAGAATCCGGGACTGGTTCAAATTCCAATACGAATGTCAAACCGGATCGTGCAAGAATTTGGCCATTCCCAGTAAACACAATTGCTTCTGTTAACCCTCTAAGTTGTGACTGCATGTTCACGACTTGGTTGAATCGAGCAGGACTATTACCAAGTGTGGGAGCTTCATTGCTGAGATCACGTGCCATCCGCAACACATCTGCACGAATATTCTGTTTATGTTCCTTCAAATATCCATCAGCGACAGCGAGGGAAGCATTTAGTGCGGTACGCACACGATCACTGAACCATGATTCGATACCAAAATTGAAAAATAGAGCAGAGAAAATGGCTACAATAATCGCTGGCGTCACGGAGACTAACCCAAATAAAACGACCAAGCGTACGTGCAGGCGAGAACCCGCTGATCCTTTTCTTCTATCGGACCAAATACTAACAATTCTACGAACGATAAAAACCGCTAATAGTAAAAGTAATGCGAGGTCAATATTTAGGAAAATTAGAACAGTGTTAGGTTCCGAACCAAGTGTGGTAAGGTCGGTCAGTACAGCATATGTGCCGAATGCTGCACCAAGGACTGCAATCGCCAAAGCGATTGTCATTATCCTGCTCAAATGTACCTGACGCGCCCAGCGCAAAAAAAATACCGCTGCTTGACGCCGGGTAAATTTGGACTCTTTCCGTGTACTTGAGACTTTTGAATTAGACGTTTCAAACGTCATTTGGAGCTCCGTGTCACCGAAATCTGAAGTTTGTGTATTTTTTTTCGCAGCGTGTTGCGATTTATACCCAGAAGTCGTGCAGCTTGCACTTGGTTACCACGTGTTGCCTTTAGTGTCAGTTCTATAAGTGGTTTTTCAACCTCAAAAAGAATACGGTTGTAAAGTCCTCCCGCAGGTACACTGCCATCAAGTGCCGAAAAATAAATTTCCAAATGATATTTAACTGCGGCACTTAAACCCCTCTTACCTCCCGGAGTGACTGCTACTTCAGGTTTGCTATTAAAAGGTCTCTCGTCATATTGCTCATCCATTCCAACATTCCTAAAAAAATTGCAATGAAGTTGCTCTAACTCCATACATCGCCGAAATTAAGTAGCTGTTCCGAAAATAAATTTTTGCCTCGAACACTATGGGATAGCATTGAGAGAAACTGCAACAGCGGTTCTTCCAACACCCATATTAGAAATTGACTCTATTTACCGAGTTTAAACAAGCAAAACGTCCCTTACGAATTTAACTCCTGGATATCCTAACGTCACCAACAGGTAGGCCGTCAACGCTATACGCGCAGCTTTACGCCCACGTAAACCGGATCGAAAATGCACTATGATCATTCCGCTAATTACTAAAAATGCAGCGAATGTCAGTAATACCTTGTGATCAATAACCAATAGATCACCTGTAATAAAAAATTGAGTCGCCATGCCACTCAACAATCCAAATAAGAGGATAACTTGCGCAGAAATCATTAATTTTATCTGAATTCCCTCGGCATCAACAACGGAGGGAAGTATGCTGTTTAGTGTTGTAAATTTACGTTTCGACTTCAAGGCACTTTCCTGAAGAAATACTGCAACTGCGGAGACCGCAGCGATTGTAAGAATTGCATATGTGACGATGGAAGCCACAATGTGCAGGCCCAGCCAACCAAGCGGCGCTTCTATGGCCATAGGCTGCTCTGGAGCCTGACTCCAAATCATTGCAAAAAACCCAAGAACTACGAGATACGGTAAGAGGAGTGGGCCAAGTCGCCAACAGTAATTTGTCAGCGCACTTAATCCAGCAAAAATTAGAATACACAAGACAATCGTAATCCAAATTGCCAGAGAAAACCCGGTACGCCAGACACCTTCAAATTGAATGAATACTGCTAACAATGATCCTGCTACTGCAACGAAAGTAACTAGCCAAAAAACCGAACTTTGCCGACCCTTACCAAAGTATGAATAAATTGTTGCCGGTAATAGTGCCACTAAGGCAGCAAGGTTGAAGATAAAACTTTGGGCCATAGAGTGCCTCTTTAATATACACCGTTAATTTGTACCCAAAACTGACAAAAATAGCTGAGACAGGTTAGTTCTAAGTAATTTCCCTCAACCAGTTTAAAGCAACTCTGCTGTCACCTCTTCGGTAATCAGTGGATATAATATAAACAGAATTTAAAATAGTGCGATCGTAGCAACAGCTTGTGCGGCAACACCTTCTCTGTGATCAGCGAATCCCAATCCTTCGGTCGTTGTCGCCTTTATACTAACTTGCGTAGAATCTATCCCAATAATCTCAGCCACCTTGTGCTGCATTTTTTGACGGTGAGGTGATATTTTTGGATTTTCACATATAAAAGTTACGTCAAGATGCCGGATTGAACCGCCACGGTCATTCAATAGGGCCGCAGCATGACGGAGAAATGTTGATGAATCCTCTCCCCTCCATTGCGGATCAGTAGGCGGAAAATGTGTTCCAATGTCGCCTTCTCCAAGAGCACCGAGAATTGCGTCCGTTAATGCATGCAATCCTGCATCAGCATCAGAATGGCCAATCAAACCTTTTTCATGTGGGATGACAACACCACAAAGAGTTACAAAGTCGCCGGGACCAAAGGGATGCGAATCAAACCCATTACCAACGCGCATCTCACTCCCTGATAATAGCCGTTCTGCGTGTCGAAAATCCTTTTCAGTAGTAATTTTAAAATTATCCTCATCACCTGATACCAACTTTACAGTCACCCCGGCCATTTCAGCGACTGCCGCATCATCTGTGTACGACTGATTGGGAAGTTTTTTATGGGCATCCATGATAGAATCAAAAATAAATCCTTGGGGTGTCTGGGCACGCCATAACGCTGAACGGTCGACGGTTTCTAAAACCGATAAGTTCCCGTCATCACGCTTAATCGTATCACGTACAGGCAAAGCGGCAATTACCGCACTCGCTGATTTGAGTGCATTTAGGACACGATCAATCGTGGCCGCATCTACTAAAGGTCTCGAGGCATCGTGGATCAAAACCTGAGTTGGCGGATTTAAAGCCAAACTTTCCAATCCCTTCCGCGACGACTCGTGCCTTGTTACTCCCCCGAAGGCAACTGGCATGAGATTTAGTCCATCCGTAGCTTCGTTGTATAGAGCTAGGTCATCAGGATGTATGATTGCGCGAACACCTGTGATACGAGGATGGAGAGCAAAAGCTCGAAGCGACCGCGTAAGCAATGTCTGGCCAGCGAGCCGTCGATATTGCTTGGGTATGTCACCCCCCAGCCGTTCTCCACGGCCGGCGGCCACAACTATTACCACCGTCTCAATCATTCCTATCCTCGGAGTATGGAAGTACCTGCCGGAGCAGTTGAAACCGGTGCGGGTAGTATCTGTCAACAGGTTCTTAAGAAAATTAATATTTACTTAGCTAAATTTGGTAGCGATAGCTTAGTAAGAAACTATATCTGTCGGCATAATCCACCATTTATCACATTCTAAAACTTTAGCAGCCTTTGCCGCAGCATTTAAATTGTCGAACAAGCCAAAACACGTTGCACCGCTGCCAGTCATACGTGCCAAATGACAACCAGGTGTTGTTGCGAGGACTTCTAGAATCTCACCGACTACTGGACATAAACGTAACACAATATCGGTTAAATCATTTCGCCGCCTTACAAGAAGCGCCGACAATTCAGAAACGTTACTTGGGTTTGCTGTGAAGCGAGCCTCATTAGAATAAGACGCGGAATATCCAGCGAATACATCTCCTGTTGCTAACGGTTCACGCGGATTAATCAATAGTAAGCCAGCCCTGGGTAAATTCGGAGCAGGAAAAATTTGTTCGCCTATTCCACCCACAAAAGTTGGTCGTGTAGTAAGGCAAGCGGGGACGTCAGCACCTAGGGAGAGTGCAAGTTCCGGTAAATTTATCTTTCGGACATCAACCTTCCAAAATTTAATAAGTGAATTTAAGGTTGCAGCCGCATCGGCAGAACCACCACCGAGGCCAGCAGCTACCGGAAGGCGTTTGACAAGAGATAAGGATGCTCCAGCCCTTATACCTGTCGTGTCAGCCAGTAATCTTGCTGCCCGCAAGATCAAATTATCGTCCTCTGCAATTTCAAAAAGCGAGGAGGAAAATGCTCCACTAACGTTAAGCGATAGTGTGTTTGATGGCTCAACGATTAGTGTGTCACAAAGTTTAGTAAATGCAATACAAGAATCGAGAAGATGATATCCGTCTCCGCGCTTCCCGATGATGTGAAGATATAAGTTGATTTTCGCATGGGCCTGATATGTAAGTATTGCCATTTAGTTAAATTCTATCTTTGTTTTAGTACTTAGCCGCCGACATAAGTTTGCCTCTTTATTTATGCCTGCCTATAACAGCTTCACCTAATTTGACAAAGAATTCTATATCGTGATCTTAAAATCTAAACACTTTGGAGAAAAATGGTTTGGGATAAATCTTTCTGGCGTCCGGCAAACCTGATCGTAACTTGGTTTGGTGTAGGCCACCTGCCGAAGATCCCCGGAACGTGGGGATCCCTTGCAGCCTTACCTTTAGCCTGGCTGATTGTAATCAATTATGGCCAGACTTGGTTGTGTCTTGCTGCTCTTATCCTATTTATCATAGGAACATTTGCCTCGGAACATTATTTACAAAATAAAACTGATTCTGATCCACCACAGATAGTCGTTGATGAGGTAGTAGGTCAATGGCTAACCCTCACCATAGTCCCCCCCGATCTCCTTTATTATATGACCGCTTTTTTTCTATTTCGAGTTGCGGATATCCTAAAGCCGTGGCCAGCAAACAAAGTAGATAGTAAGATGAAAAATGGCTTTGGCGTAATGCTAGATGACGTTGTCGCTGCAATTTATGCCGCCTCAGTTCTTTTCGTTATTAAAGTGATCATTGTCGGTTAAATAATGTTTTCAGAAGTTATTTTTAAGAAATCTAAAGAACTACTTAATCTGTGTCGATCGGCAGGATATCTATTGGCTACAGCTGAATCATGTACAGGCGGCCTAGTAGCCGGATGTTTAACAGAAATTCCTGGATCATCGGACGTCGTGGAACGTGGCTTCATTTGTTACTCTAATGAATCCAAGATAGAACAGTTGGGTGTTACTGCGGAACTTATAGATACCTTTGGGGCAGTCAGCGCCGAAGTGGCTGGTGCGATGGCCAATGGAGCAATCAATCGGTCCCATGCTAACCTTGCTTTATCAATTACGGGCATCGCCGGACCTGGTGGAGAAACAAAGAACAAACCCGTCGGGCTTGTCTATTTAGGTACATCCCTAAAGGCTGGTTCAGTTAATGTTATACGCCAGGAATTTGTTGGCGACCGTCAATCAGTACGAGTGCAAGCAGTCGAAACAGCGCTTGATCTTATGCTTAAGCGGTTGTCGATCTAGTGAATAGGCCAACTAGGTCATTCATAGGGTGGCCATTACGACTGGCAAAGGCTAAAAGTCGCCCATTCCAATCATCAAAAACGTCGAAAAATTTCTTTGGGTGATCGAGCAATTGCCATTGCAAGTTACGCAACCTCTGAAAAGCTTCACTTTGTTCAGCAGTTGTCGTATCTTCAAGAACTTCATCCAAAAAATAGAGTCGGTTGCGATGGAGCACGAAAGCTACAAGCATAATCCCCGCTACTTCAGCAGCACGGCTCATATTTTCTACATTGAAATTGACCTGGTCAAACAGAACCGATCTGTTTTCACCTTCAATCAAGAGACAGATGTGATGCCTATTTTCAGTATGGGATAAGGTACGCGCCCAGCGAACAAAAAACAGCACCTTTGTAATCTTAGTCAATGATTCACGACGCAAAAGCTCTAGCACACGCTGACTAGCAAAATATGTATCGAACGCATTTGGCCTCGCCAATCTAATCAACTCAACTGTTTCGGAGTGATCATTCTCAGAAAAACTGATACCGGCAGCACCAAGGGCGTTTCCGATAGCCTCGAGTGTACTCGTTCTCGGATCACCTACCCCACGCTCAATATTGTTAAGTGTTGCTAACGAAATACCAGCAGCCTTAGCTAACTCACTCTGTTTAGCATTAATCATCGCGCGGGCCGCACGAATTTGAGATGCAGCAATCACAACAAACCTTCTCTACAACATGAAAAATTTAACAATACAGCACTCCAAATTAGGTTTAATACCTAATATATAGGCCGTTCGCTAATTTGTCACTGGAACTAACACAATATCCAGTAAAAATTCTTTAAATTTGCGCTATAATTAGTTTGTGTCTCCGCACCTACGAACATCACTAACACAATAGCTACGAATGTAGTTTTATTGGATATATACCAATTTGACGCTACTTATTGTCTATTAAGTCATTTTTGTAGAACATAAAGTTCATCTGCTCGCGTTACGAATGCTGCAACCATCTGCTGAACTGCTTTATGGAATACTATGTCTATAAGCTTTGAAAGAGGCTTAGATTTTAATTCGAACTCTAAAAAAAAATTAACCATACACTGATTCTCACCTAGAGAAACAAATTTCCAATTATTTATCAGTGACTTAAATGGCCCTTCTTTATATATTACATTAATAACTAAACTCGCTGGATCCAGAGTGACGTAACTGGAAAACCGTTCTCGTAAGCCACTAAATCCAATTTCCATGTCGGCGACCAACCTATTTTCTATTTTCTCTCGTATATGAACCTCCAAACACCAAGGGAGAAATTCCGGATACCTCTCGACATCCGCTACTATTTCAAACAGTAAAATCGCTGGGAATAGAAGGTGACGTTGTTCACGGTGACATGGCATAGTTTGAGAAACTAGGTCTGGTTGATAATTTTATTTACCTGCGATGATCTGCCAGCTGCTCGGGCTAATCTAAGTTTTACGAAGTCTTCACCTGCATGATAGGAAGAGCGTGTAAGTGGAGAGCTAGAAACCATTAAGAAACCTTTTCCACGTGCGAGTTTAGAATAATTTTCGAAATCCTGTGGTGTAATAAATTGTTCAACATTTGCGTGCTTTGGCGTTGGCTGGAGATATTGTCCTATCGTTAAAAAATCAACGTTTGCTGCCCTTAAATCGTCCATTACCTGCCCAACTTCCTCACGTGTTTCCCCCAAACCAACCATTATCCCAGATTTTGTGAATATTCCCGGTTCTAACGTCTTAACTCTATGTAAAAGTTCAAGACTTGTGAAATAACGTGCTCCAGGCCGAATTGATGGATACAGGCGGGGTATCGTTTCTAAATTATGATTGAAAACATCAGGACGAGCAGAAGCAACGGTCTCAATAGCGCCTTCTTTACGAAGAAAATCAGGGGTGAGTATCTCAATCGTTGTATCTGGTGCAGTATCCCGCAAACATTGGATTAATGTAACGAAATGACCAGCACCACCGTCTGGCAAATCATCTCGGTCTACGGAGGTGATCACAACATGTTTGAGGCGTAATTTAGCTACCGCGATTGCAACGTTCATGGGCTCCAACGGATCTAGGGGAGATGGTTTCCCCGTAGACACGTTGCAGAATGCACAAGCACGTGTACAAATATTACCCATTACCATCATGGTAGCGTGCCGCTTTGACCAACATTCACCAATATTCGGGCAAGCAGCCTCCTCGCAAACTGTGTGTAATTTGTTTTCACGGATGATTTTGCGAGTTTCTTTGTATTCCGCGGACATGGGAATTCGAACCTTAAGCCAGTGCGGCTTACGTCTCCCCAAGACACCTGGATGATTGTTCGCTTCTAGCTGGGAACTATTATTCTTTGCGGTTACAGTCATGAACGTTGATCTTTGCAAAACTTGCCTTAGTTGTAACTCCAATTTATCTGTCAGCTTATTACAAAGCTATTAATGCCAATATTTCAATCAAGGTCACGGATTAACTACTACGGCTGATCTTAAAATACATTAACATACAGTTTTCAATTTGTTGGCATCCAAGCGGCAGGAGCACGCGGTTCAGGATCAGTGACAACATCTATAACTACCGGTTCTTTTGCTTCGATGCCAACCTTTATGGCCTTAGCAAGTTCACCAGGTTCCTCTACACGAATACCCGTACAACCAAACGCCTCTGCGACCTTAGCAAAGTTGATCTCCTCAAACTGGGTCAGGTCTTGAAAGCGGCCATTACTGCCCCCGTACGCCGCAAGTACTCCACTAATGTTTTGTCCCAAGGCACTGTTATTGTTAACTATCACGGTAACAGGAATTTGCCATCTTTTGGCTGTCTCTAGCTCGGAGAGATGGTAGTAAAATCCACCATCACCACAAAAACATACCACCGGTCTATCAGATAAGGCACACTGAGCGCCAATAGCCGCAGGAAATCCCCAGCCCAATGACCCTGCTGCACGCAAATAACGCTGGCCTGATCCATTAAGATTAATGAGCGTTCCGGTCCAAATTCCACTGTACCCCGTGTCGGCGACTAGCGCAGCATTCTCAGGCAAAGCTTTCTCTAGTTCACGGCAGAGTCTTTCTACTGTAATAGGTTTATTATCAGAGACTAAGAGTGGTTCAACTTCCGCTTCCCAGTTCCTGCGTATTCCCTGCGTGTAGGCAAGCCAATCGTCCAGTTGGAGTCTAGGAAGAGCAGCTATCAGGTCCCGTAATACAAATTTTGGATCACCATAAATCCCAGTTACTCCAGTAAAATTTCTACCAAGTTCGTCTGTATCCGCATCAATTTGAATAATGCTTGCTTCCTTCGCCACTGAGCGCCAGTTACCAGTAGACATGTCGCTAGTATCATTACCCACAAAGATAACAAGGTCCGCCTGATTTATTATCAGATTGGCGTAGGGAGCCGAATAATTGCCCACCGCCCCCACGGTAGTAGGAGCCTTGTCATCTACTATTCCTTTGCCGTCGAGACTATACGCGATAGGTATACCAACTGTTGCAAGATCTTTAACCTCAGGCTCCGAAGCAGCCAGGACAGCTCCCCCACCTAAGATAGCAATTGGCCGTTCAGATTTCTCAATTAATCTTACCGCTAATTCAATATCAGCCGGATCCGGACTTCCACGATAAGCTGGCACATAACCGTGCCTTGGATCTATTTCAACTGGCTGTTTGATTTTGCCAAGCTCCATGATCTCTCCCGAAAGACCAGTAAAATCAAGATGGGTGGGGCGCGGCGTAGGTCCTGTAGCTTCTCGAAAAGCCTGGCGTAATAGTAATGGCAGCTGGCTCGCCTCATCGACACTGGCAGAAAACCGAGTGACAGACTGGAATAGTGCAGGATGTGCAACTTCTTGATAAGCGTTTCGTTGTAACTCCGGAATCGGCTTGTGACCGGTGAATGCAACGACCGGCGAGCGCGCTAAATAGGCATCCTGCAATCCGGCAGCAAGGTTAGCAGCTCCGACCGACTGAGCCATGCAAATACCTACTTTACCACATGCCCTAGCGTAGCCATCAGCCATGTAAGCTACACCCTTTTCTGAGTGTCCCAAAATTCGACGCACGCCAAATGTCTCAAGTTCACGCAGCGTATTACGTAAAATAGCTTCCATAAAAAAAACGTCTCGTACACCGTACGCATCCAAGGCCTGTGCAAGATAGCGGGCCCCCGTCATTTTCTCACTCATATTTACTTACTCCAAGATGGCGGTTCCACACTAACATTTGCGTGGGAAAACATCATTTAATCCCCCAGTCACCACGAATGGACATAAGACGATATTGTATGAAAAGTGTTTACTCTTTACTGAAAATTTTGGCCTTTTATCAGTATTATGACATCATCGTCATGCACGACGTCGAGAGTGGCCCGTGCACGTTCTTCCAGGAGATCTAGGTCAAGACTATCTGGACGCAGGAGACGAACACGTTTTTCAAAACCGTAGCGCTCATTATTAAGTGCGCCAAGTATTGTAGACGCATGTTCCACTTCTCCAGTCAGGCTAGCATATGCTAGAAGACCCCGGTCACCCTGAATTGCATGATAGACAAAGTAGATAACTACACAGACACCAAGAACTGGTGGAATGACATGACGGGCACGCCTTCGAATTTCACGCAGCACTACCATGGAATCATGGTATCACGCACTCAGAAATATCGTCAATAAACAATAATTTCTTATAGTTACAGGACTTTATTGCTTAAAAACTTCGAAAAGTTAGATCACAATGTTTTATCTGATATAAAATTTTGTGAGAAGTAGTGACATAATGGTTAATCAACGAATTAATGCTTGACGCCCCGCAAATTTAG
This sequence comes from uncultured Flavobacteriales bacterium, assembly GCA_964419045.1. GTDB lineage: Bacteria > Pseudomonadota > Alphaproteobacteria > UBA8366 > CAVOAK01 > CAVOAK01. The sequence goes on along the minus strand of CAYQNO010000006.1, from coordinate 129,509 downwards.
CTGTGTTACCAAGCGCTTTTTCTATGCGTAAAAGCTGATTATATTTAGCAACCCGCTCAGATCGTGATAAAGAGCCTGCCTTAATTTGGCCAGCGCCAGTAGCGACAGAAAGGTCAGCAATCGTTACATCCTCGGTTTCGCCGGAACGGTGTGAAATCACAATGGCATAAGACGATTCTTTAGCCAATTCGACCGCATCAAGGGTTTCGCTTAATGTTCCTACCTGGTTGACCTTTATCAGAATAGCGTTACTGATATTTGAATCTATACCCTCGTGCAAACGAGAAGTGTTGGTTGCAAAAAGATCATCACCAACAAGCTGCACGGTTTGCCCCAGTTCAGCTGTTAAATGTTGCCACCCCTCCACATCATCCTCTGCCATACCATCTTCTATAGATAGAATCGGATAGCGATTTACGAGTTCTGCAAGCCACGCAACCATAGAATTAGCGTCGAATGTCTTGTTTGCCCCACTCATTGTATAAACGCCATCTTTAAAATATTCGCTAGCGGCACAATCAAGCGCAAGGACTATATCTTCACCAGGCCGGTAACCTGCTAATTCTATTGACTTAACTAGGAATGCTAAGGCTTCATCCGCAGAACTAAAATTAGGCGCAAACCCTCCTTCATCACCAACATTCACAGAGTGCCCAGCATCAGAAAGTGACCGACGAAGCGAGGAGAACACCTCAGCCCCCATACGCATTGATTGGGCTATGCTCTGCGCTCCAACCGGGATGATCATAAATTCTTGAACATCGATAGCATTATCAGCGTGCACACCACCGTTGAGAATATTGATCATCGGCGTGGGCAAAAGGCACGCGTTGGGTCCCCCAAGGTAACGATACAATGGAAGGCCTGAATCTTCCGCTGCTGCTTTAGCTACGGCCAAACTAACACCTAGAATAGCATTGGCCCCCAATCGACCCTTATTTGGGGTTCCATCGAGTTCGATCATCATCTGATCAATTAGACGCTGTTCTTCCGCATTAATTCCAGAAATTAAGTCAGATATTTCGCCATTCACTTTTTCAAGCGCCTTCTTAACCCCCTTGCCCAAATAACGATCGCCACCATCTCTCAGTTCCATAGCTTCATGGATCCCTGTAGAAGCTCCTGAGGGTACCGCTGCACGACCAAAGGCTCCAGATTCCAACTCGACGTCTACTTCAACAGTAGGATTGCCACGGCTATCTAGAATTTCTCGCCCAAGTATGCTGATGATAGCTGTCATCAATTAGTGCCTAACTTCATTTTAATTAAGAGAAACCGGATCGGATTTAGAAAGCTTATCAAATTCAATCAATGTAGAAAGAACGCTTTTCAAGTTATTGATATTAATCATATTTGGACCGTCACTGGGCGCATTATCTGGATCCTGATGCGTTTCCATAAATACCGCTGCCACCCCTGCTGCAACCGCTGCCCGTGCTAGTACGGGAACAAATTCACGCTGCCCGCCAGAGCTTGTTCCTATACCACCCGGTTGCTGAACGGCGTGAGTCGCATCAAAGACAACTGGGTAGCCGGATTCAGCCAATATAGGTAAGGACCGAATGTCTACAACCAACGTATTATACCCAAAGCTTGCCCCACGTTCACAAATCATAATATTGCAGTTTCCTGAAGATTCTATCTTTTTGACAACATTAATCATGTCCCAGGGCGCAAGAAATTGTCCTTTCTTGACATTTATTGGCTTACCCGTCGCCCCAGCTGCCAAAAGAAGATCCGTTTGGCGACATAAATATGCAGGAATTTGGAGTACATCTACCACCTCAGCGACGGGCGCACATTGCTCAGGCAAGTGAACATCTGTCAACACGGGGCAACCTATCGTTTCCCTAATTTCAGCAAATATTGGTAGTGCATCGAACATTCCAATACCTCGAGGCCCGTTAATGGATGTTCGATTCGCCTTGTCGAAAGATGTTTTATAAATGAACCCTATCTGCAATGTATCGGTAATCTCTTTTAATGCATGACTCATTTCGAGCGCATGGCTACGACTTTCGAGGGCGCAGGGGCCGGCAATTATAGTTAGTGGACAGTCATTGCCAATACTAATACTACCTACATGAATTTGTCTTATCTTGCTCATCAACAACCCACTAGACAAGCCGCGACTGCTTGATCGCTGCCCTTACAAAACTCGTAAACAACGGATGCGGATTAAATGGTCTAGATTTCAGTTCAGGGTGGAATTGAACACCGATAAACCATGCGTGCTCCGGCAGTTCAACAATTTCAGGTAACTGGCCATCAGGCGACATACCAGTGAACTTCATGCCAGCAGATTCTAATTGTTCACGATACGTGATATTAACCTCGTATCTATGGCGGTGTCGCTCGTTTATTTCAAGTTGGTTTCCATATATCTCGGCAATACGGCTCCCGGGCGTTAGTAAGCAGGGGAAATTACCAAGTCGCATGGTCCCGCCCATATCATCCTCTACTTTTCGACGCTCAATTATTTCTCCATATCTCCATTCGGTTAGTAGACCGATGACAGGATCATCGCACGGACCAAACTCAGTTGAATTAGCACCAGCCAGTGCAGCACAGCGGCGACTCGCTTCAATCACAGCCATTTGCATACCAAAGCAGATACCAAAGAACGGTACATTTTTCTCCATAGCGTATCCGGCAGCAGATATCATACCTTCCGCACCCCGCTCGCCAAACCCACCAGGAATCAGGATACCGTCACATCCTTCTAAACTTACCTGGGGGTCATCACGTTCCAGCAACTCAGACTCTAACCAGTTTAAGTTTACGCGAACATTGTTAGCAACACCGCCATGACAAAGCGCCTCGCCTAACGATTTATAAGCATCTGGCAAAGTTGTATACTTGCCAACAATGGAAATGTTGACCTGACCTTCTGGTTTACGAATACGATGGGTAATATCGTTCCAATGCTTCAACTCGACTTCATCTTCGTGTCCTTGCGCCAATCCAAAATGTCGTAACACTTGGGTATCAAACCCTTGAGCATGATAGGTAAACGGCACGTCATAGATTGTATCAACATCCAACGCGGGAATCACCCGATCTTCACCGACATTACAGAATAGTGAAATTTTTCGACGCGCGTCTGCCTCAATTTCTCGATCGCAACGGCAAAGTATAATATCCGGTTGTATACCTACATTGAGTAACTCTTTTACAGAATGTTGTGTCGGCTTAGTCTTTAGTTCACGTGAACTATCTATATACGGGACTAGCGTGAGATGGATGAAAAGTGTCTGTTTGTGGCCCATCTCATTGCCGATTTGACGAATTGCCTCGAGAAAAGGTAACCCCTCTATATCACCAACCGTACCCCCAATTTCACACAAGATGAAGTCCTCGTCATCAAGGTCTGCCTGGATGAATTCCTTTATCGTATCAGTAACATGGGGAATTACTTGTACTGTTGCGCCTAGATAACCTCCACGTCTCTCTCTTGCAATTACTTCAGAGTAAATTTTACCAGTTGTCGCATTATCGCTATGTTTCGCATCAACGCCCGTGAAACGCTCATAGTGTCCGAGATCGAGATCCGATTCGGCACCGTCATCAGTGACATAGACCTCACCATGCTGATAAGGACTCATGGTACCTGGATCGACATTGAGATAGGGATCTAGCTTGCGCAACCTAACCTTGAATCCACGCGCTTGCAATAATGCCCCAAGAGAAGCTGAAGCGATCCCCTTGCCTAGGGAGGAGACTACACCTCCGGTAATAAATATGAACCGCGTCATGAAACAATACCATACAGGATCACGCGCAAAATCCCAAGCCAGTATACTGTTGGCAATTCTAAATGCTTATTTGGATAATGGTACCGACGGTTTCTGCGGTTGTGATTGCTCCTTGTGTTGGTGAGAAGTAGGTTGGTCTAGAATTGATTTTGAGGGACTGTCACCACCAGCAAGAATTGCCAGAAGCAAGCTAGTTAATATAAAGAAGCCAGCTATAACAGCAGTAGCACGTGTCAATAAGTTTGCAGTACCACGTGCACTCATCAGCCCAAAGCCGCCGCCGCCGCCGCCGCCGATACCGAGAGCTCCCCCCTCACTTCTCTGCAGTAATACAACGACAATAAGGGATAGGGCGAGCATCAAGTGAATCACAAGAATAATTGTAATCATTCAGTATGCTCTCACAGAAAGCCATTTCAATTGTCTACTTCAGCAACTAATTGCTGGTATTTAAAGCCTTCCCGTCGCGATAGCTAGTCCCTTGAAAGTATAATTAGGGCCTTTTGAAGAATTTGATGTACTAGTTTTCTCCATACCTAATCTACGATTCTGCTACAGGCTCTTGCGATTTCAAGAAAACTTTCCGCATTTAGACTAGCACCACCAACCAACGCACCATCCACATCTTTTAGTCTCAGCAACTCGTTCGAATTACTGGGATTAACTGAACCCCCGTAAATAATTCGAAAATCTTTTGCCATTGATTCGCCATGTCTAAGTTTAAGTTGTGTACGGATATGGACATGAACTTTTGAAACTTCCTCTGCCATGGGCGTTTGTCCGCTCCCAATTGCCCAGATGGGTTCATAAGCTATCACTGTATTGCAAGGACGTCCCGATACTGGGACCGAGTTCTCCAACTGAGAACTAATTCTCGTTATCGTCAGCCCGCTGTCTCGCTCAGCTCGCGATTCACCCACACACACGATGGCGGTTAAACCTACCGAATGGGCCGCCTTACATTTAGCTCGAATACTTACGTCATCTTCACCATGATTTATTCGACGTTCCGAATGCCCCACTATCACATATTTACAACCAATATCGGCTATCATCGGTGCACTGACATCACCCGTATGTGCACCACACAATCCTGCATGGCAATCCTGTGCACCAATGGCAATGTCACTTGGAGAGAGCAGATCAACGATAGATTGCAAGAATATTGTGGAAGGACAAATAACAAGGTCACAGCACATTTTTTCAGCACCCAAGGCCACATTTTTTGCTAGATCGCGGCCCTCTTCTAGTTTTACGTTCATTATCCAATTACCCACAATTAAAGGTCTTCGTTCAGTGGTCATTGATATCAATTTCCTTTCAAGCCCTGGGTATTACGAGCTTGTAACATAACTTACACATTGTTATGGGCATACCATAGTCCTTACCAGCCCTCTCTGAAATCCACTATATTTGCTGGTTGCGGGCTTAATTTTGCCTCATTATGATGCCGCACTTTTTATGTTTCACTTTATAATGTTATGAGCAATGGAATGTTAAATGCTCTTAGGCGAGGAGCGGGATCACTACCCGCAAAAATTTTCTTCGGTGTACTGGTCGCAAGTTTTGCGGTATGGGGCATCGGCGACGTCTTCACGGGCGGTGGACAAAGTGACACAGTCGCGGAAATTGGAGATATTCAAATAACTTCGCAAGAATTCACTGACAATTACCGCCGTAACCTAAACTTGTGGGAAAAAATGCTCGATATCAATGCGGAACAGGCGCAAGGTATCGGCTTGCATTTACAACTACTCGATGCACTTATTGCCCAACGACTTTATGATTTACACGCTGATGAATTCGGTATTTCGATAAGTGACCAAGCTCTACGAGATGAGGTACATTCACGGTCAGCATTTCGTAATGAGGCGGGAAAGTTTGACCGCACACGGTTTGAGGCTGCGCTCCTGAGCGATGGTCGTACGGAAAGTGGATATTTTGAAGAGCTCCGAAAAGAAATTAGCCGTAAACAGGTGATTGAGAGTCTTTTACCTGGCGTTCCGCCCCCCACGACTTTGACCAAAAGCCTCTATCGTTGGCGTGGTGAACGTCGGGTCGCAAAACTGACGAAAATAAAAATAGCTCCCAAATCGATAAGATCACCGAACCAAGGTGAGCTGGACAATTATCATAAATCCAATTCTGAAACATTTACTCTGCCGGAACTGCGAACAATTAGTTATGTACATTTAACACCCTCCGTTTTTGCAGACGAAATAATCATCTCCGAAAATAAGCTAATAGAGGAATATGAGGTTCGTGCTGTCGATTTGGAATCGCCAGAGCGACGAACGATATTTCAACTATCACTTGAAGACGAGGTGGTGGCCCGGCAAGCGGCAACTCGAATATTAAATGGCGAAACATTTTTTAACATCGCCACTGAACTCGGCAGAGGCAAAGATACGGCACTTGGAACCGTAACTAAACTAGAACTGCCTGCAGAATTTGCTGACATCGCTTTTGAAATCGGCCTGGGAGAAACGTCTACACCTATCAAGAGTCCGTTTGGATGGCACTTATTATTTGTCACTGAAATTATGCCCAGTTCCATACCTACTTTTGATCAGCTTCGTGATGAATTGAAACAGACGATTAAGAATGAATCAGCAATTGATATTATGTACTCAATTATAGACCAACTAGAGGATTCACTTGGTGGCGGCGCAACACTTGAGGATGCGGCTTCAAGTCTTGGTATTCCTCTAAGTCGTATTGATGGAGTTGATAGCAAAGGGAGGGATATTAACGGTAAAATTATTCAGGAATTTCCTGGTGGAATAGAAGTAGTAGAAAAAGCATTCAATCTCCAGATAGGCGAGGAAAGCATGCTCACTGAAACAGAAGAGGGCGGCTATATTGTCATGCGCATAGATGGAATTATGCCACCGAGACTGAGACCCCTTGCCGACATTAGAGACAAGGTCACGAACACTTGGAAAAAGGACAAGGCTCAAGAGAAAGCGGTTCAACTGGGAAAGGAATTGGTAGATATTTTAAAGCTTGGTAAAACACTTGGCAAAGACCCAGTTGGCAGAGCACTAAAGGTAGAAACTAGCAATCCGTTTATGCGTGATGGTGTTATTGATGGAAGTCCGCTTCCATTAGGACTCATTGGCGATCTGTTTGAGACCACTCTTGGTGGAGTAGCTACTAGCGAAATCGATGGGGGAGTCGTCGTAGCCCAACTTTCTGAGATACTGCCGGCTAAATCAATTAACCAAACACAACAGAATGAAATTACCTTCAAGATACACGCGGAGTATTCGAAAGATTTACTCGAACAACTTCGTAGTGCACTTCAAAATCGTTATGGTGTTACCGTAAACCAGCCTGCATTCAACGCGATATTTTGAACAATATGAAGTCAATCCCTGCACTGGAAAAATTTATACGAGTATATGATGCGGGCTATTCCCAAGTCATCTCGACGACCTTTATCTCAGATTTAGAGACGCCGGTTTCGGCAATGTTGAAATTAGCAAAGGGTAAACCAAATAGTTTCCTTTTTGAATCTGTTGAAGGTGGAAAAATTCGCGGTCGATATTCATTTATAGGTATGACTCCCGATTTGATTTGGCGGTGCTATGGACAATGTGCTGAGATAAATCGTCATGCACTCTATAGCCCAGATGCATACGAGGTTTGTGAAAGCGGTGTCGTAGAATCTTTGAGAGCGTTGCACATCGAATCTGCCATCGAATTGCCAGAACATCTGCCACCAATGGCAGCAGGACTGGTTGGATATATGGGTTACGATACAGTGCGCTTAATGGAGGACATTCCAGAGAACAATCCTGATGTTTTAAGCTTACCAGATGGGATTTTTCTTCGACCGACGGTGATAGCTGTATTCGATAGTATTGAAGACATAGTGACGATTGTAACACCGGTACGACCCGTTGAGGCTATGGACGCAGACGAAGCCTATCGCAATGGCTTGGATAGATTGACAAAAGTGCTAGCCGATTTTTCAAACACAATAGACAGCGAAACCGACATTAAAGAAAGTCCACCAACAGTGCCTGTTCCGGTTTCGAATATGTCCCGCAAAAGGTTTTGCAACATGGTGGCGCGAGCAAAGGAATATATACTTACCGGCGATATATTTCAGGTGGTACTTAGTCAACGCTTCAGTATCCCATTTACGCTCTCACCATTTTCACTATATCGCGCCCTCCGACGCCTCAATCCATCACCCTTTTTAGTTTATCTAGATTTTGGTAGCTTCTCGATTGTGGGGTCGAGTCCAGAGATACTGGTTCGCTTGCGAGAAGGTAAAATAACAGTTCGACCAATTGCTGGTACTCGCCCCAGAGGGACTGACGCCAACGAAGATCGGGTGTTAGCCGAAGATCTATTGTCCGATCCTAAAGAATTGGCAGAACATCTAATGCTCCTAGATCTCGGGCGTAATGATGTCGGGCGGGTCGCCAATATTGGAACAGTTGAGGTTACCGAGAAGATGAAAATTGAGTACTATTCGCACGTCATGCACATTGTCTCAAATGTTGAAGGGGAAATCGCACCTAAAAATGATGCGCTGACAGCACTATTCGCCGGTTTCCCAGCCGGCACAGTATCTGGTGCTCCCAAAGTGCGCGCTATGGAAATCATTGAAGAATTAGAGGCAGATAAGCGAGGCGTCTATGCTGGTTGTATCGGATATCTCGGTGCAGATGGTGATATGGATACTTGTATTGCCTTACGAACTGCAGTCGTAAAAGATGATATGATGTATGTCCAAGCCGGTGCGGGTATCGTTGCTGATAGCGATCCACAATTGGAATTCGAAGAAAGTTGTAACAAAGCACGTGCTCTTATATTAGCAGCCGAAGAAGCAATCCGCCACGCTTCACTCAAGAACTAAAATTGTTCAACTCTCCGACAACCGGTGGCGTACAATCTCGCTGATCGGGACGAGCACAAATCCTCGCCTATTAAAATCCAATAACCAATCACCTAAGACCTTTATGGTCGCATCGTGTGGATGGCCTATGCCAACAGCATAACCCTGACGCATTGCAAGCTCTTCTAGTTCCACTATTTGCCTACGCACTGCAACCGGCGATGGATCATTGTCAAGGAATACATCGCGCGTTGCGAAGGGCATTCCTAAAGACCGTGCCACTGGCTCAGCCAAGGAATTCGACGTCGTTCGAGAATCTAAATATAGCAGACCTCGTCTATTAATTTCCTCTAATACAATACGCATGCCACGCCCAAACGTAGAAAAGCGACTTCCCATATGGTTACTGATACCCACATAGCCATCAAAACGTGATAGTGCCCAGTTAAGGCGATGCATAATCTCGTTTTCATCTAACGACGTCAGTAATGCGTTAGGCCCAGCTTTTGAAGCAATATTAATGGGCTCCATAGGTACATGGACAATCAACTCATGCCCGTTTTTTATTACAGCCTCAGCGTACGCTTCAATGTTTCTTGCATATGACATAACCGCTATTGTTAAGGGCCCTGAGAGCGCAATAGCCCTTCTCGATCTAGTCTGATCAACCCCTACGTCATCTATAACCATTGCTATCATTGGCAATCCAAATGATTTTGGTGAAGTTGCCGCATTTTCTAGCCATTGTGGTCGTGTCGTCGAACTTTGTTTAGTTCGTAATTTTCGCCCTGCTGGCGGTAAAGCATTCACCTTCGGAGCAATCGATGCGTGGCCATCTATAAATCTAGATGTTTCAGACGGACCCGAAACCGCCGATGGTAGTTCTGATAGATCATTAAAATTATTGGGAGACTTTTCCAAAATTTGATCTTTACTTTGAGGGGGTAAGAGTTGGATGCCCATGGGCAGATTATTACCGTTAGGATGGAGCCAGTAACCGATCAACATGCCCAACCCGACACCACAAATTAGAGCCGAAAATATTGTTGTTAGAGTTTTTCCACCAGCCCACATCAATAATGATGGGGTAAGTTTCTTATTCTGGCCTCCTAGCTTTCCAAATTTAGTGTTACTATTTGTAGACTTGCCATTACGGAACCATCTACTCTGATCTAATTTAAATCTTATCATATTTTATTGACCAATTTCCTTGGTACAGTAATACGATGTGTTAATACTACTCGAACCTAATATCACTGTAATTCGGTATATCTGTATCTGAAAAAAAGATTATTTAGAAATTATTTCAAATAAAAAGAAGGGCCCTAACCAAATTGGCCAAACGGGGAAATGATTATCCGGGAAACACCAAGGTGTGCCTTACTTTATTGAAACCACATTGAAAGTTGTTATTAATAAAGTTACGCATATCAATTCTTTTAAATACTCCGCTATTCAATAATGTAAAACGCTCCCAAAAATGCATAAGTAAAATTCTTTGCAGTTGCATAGAATCCAAAAAACTAACTAAAACAAGCCTGGTAAACGGAACCCAGCCACGCTATCGTGACTCAAAATTCCCTGCTATAAAGCGTTAGACGCTTCCAAAAATTTTTTGAAAACCAGCAGATAACTATTTGTAATGTATGTCCTAATAGATAATTACGACAGCTTCACTTATAACCTGGTTCAGTATTTAGAGGAACTTGGCGCTGACGTTGAAGTACGGCGTAATGATGTTTTGAGCGTGAGTGACGTAATTTCGATGAACCCACAGGCGATCATTATTTCTCCTGGCCCTGGAGTACCCGCGAAGTCAGGCATCTGTATTGATCTTGTTAATAACGCAGCAAATCGAAAACTGCCAGTTCTAGGGGTCTGTTTAGGACACCAGTCAATTGGTGAGGCATTCGGTGGGAAAATTATTCGTGCAGCGACGCCAATGCATGGAAAAGTAAGCCTAATTTCTCATAACAAACATCCACTTTTTAAAAATATTCCAAGCCCCTTTGACGCAACTCGATACCATTCATTAATAATCGACCGTGATTCCCTGCCCGATTGCTTAGAAGTAACCGCAGAGACCAATGATGGTACCATCATGGGCTGCTCACACCGGGATTTACCGTTGCATGGAGTGCAATTTCATCCAGAGAGTATAGCCACCAAATTCGGGCATACCTTACTCCAGAATTTTATAAATATAGTCAAAAACGGACCGAAGACAGACAATGAGGCAGCGTAATGGGTGATAGAAGCACTGAACTTAAACCGTTGTTGGCAAAAGTCGCAGACGGTAACCCCTTGAATGAGAGTGAAGCGGAGCTAGCCTTCGACATCATTATGTCGGGGAATGCAACACCTTCTCAAATAGGCGCTTTCCTTATGGCTCTTCGGTTACGGGGCGAAACGGTAGATGAAATTACTGGCGCGGCCCGAGCTATGCGCGCGAAGGCAACACCCATCGACGCGCCGGAAGGCGCTATTGATGTCGTTGGGACTGGGGGGGACTCGATTGGAACACACAATATATCGACCGCAACCGCATTCGTTGTGGCTGGATGTGGGATTCCAGTGGCGAAACACGGTAATCGAGCATTTAGTTCAAAATCTGGCGCTGCGGATGTGCTCAGTGCCCTGGGTGTCGATATCCAAGCCGACTTTGCAAAAGTACGGCAAGCAATGGAGCATGCCCACATTGGCTTTCTTATGGCACCCCGCCACCATGAAGCAATGCGAAACGTTGGGCCTACCAGAGTAGAGATGGGTGTCCGGACAATTTTTAATATTCTAGGTCCGCTATCAAATCCTGCCTCAGTGCGGCGTCTCCTAGTTGGTACTTTCGACCAAAAATGGGTCCAACCCATGGCGGCTGTACTTGGAAACCTAGGTGCTGAACGAGCATGGGTCGTGCATGGTACAGATGGCATGGATGAATTATCGACAACTGGCTCAAGCCAGGTAGCGGCTATCGACGATGGGCAAATCAGATTATTTGAGGTTGTACCGGAAGATGCTGGATTAAGTCGCGCTTCTCTAGACGACCTCAGAGGCGGCAGTCCAGAGGAAAATGCGACAGCAATTCGTGCAATGCTCTCGGGTGAATTAGGACCATTAAGAGACATCGTTGCGTTGAACACAGCTGCCGCACTAATCGTGGCTGAAAAGGCACCTGACTTGCGCACCGGTGTGAAGCTTGCTACCGAGGCAATTGACGATGGTAGAGCTAAAAAATCTTTAGAAAATTTGATTTCAATTGCTGGCGTTAATGTATGACCGACATTCTTAGACATATCTGCGCCGAAAAGCGTGGACACGTCATGGCATGTAAAGCTGTACGTCCATTATCGGAGATCGAAATGTTGGCTGCTAGAGCACCCCAATCAAGGGGGTTTATAGCCGCGCTCAGGGCAAAAGTAAAAGCTGGAAACTATGGATTAATTGGAGAGATTAAGAAGGCATCACCCAGCAAAGGATTAATCCGTGAGGATTTTGAACCAGCCTCCCTAGCCAGTGCTTATCAAGCTGGCGGGGCCAGTTGTCTCTCGATCTTAACCGATACCCCCAATTTCCAAGGCGAAAACGAACACCTCAAGGAAGCACGGAGTGCAACTACCTTACCCGTTCTTCGCAAGGATTTTATGCTTGATCCATATCAAGTCTTCGAAGCGAGAGCGATCGGTGCTGACTGCATACTTTTGATTATGGCGGCGCTAAGCGACGCTCAAGCAGAAGACTTAGTCACCCTTGCAAGTGAGCTGGGAATGGACGTTTTAGTGGAGGTGCACGACGAGAAAGAACTTGAGCATGCACTTTTGCTGGATACAACACTAATAGGCATCAATAATCGAAATTTAAAATCTCTTGAGGTTAATCTGGAGACGAGTGAGCTACTTGCTCCGCTGGTCCCACCGGATCGCCTATCGGTCAGTGAAAGTGGGCTGGCCACACCGGACGACATAAAACGTATGGCTGACGCGGGATTTCAGTGTTTTCTAGTTGGCGAGGCATTGATGCAAAAGGCTAATGTGGAAGAGGCAACCCGCAAGCTCGTTGGAGCGGCCTCTCCTGCTTCGTTCTGAATTTAAATGTCTGATTTCAACCATTTTGACGAGTACGGCAATGCCACCATGGTAGACATTTCTGGCAAAGCGGTAACGCAGCGGGTAGCAATTGCGCAAGGGTTCGTATACTTGGAACCAGAAACGCTCACTATGCTTCGTGTTGGGACCGTAAAAAAGGGTGACGTGCTCGGGGTCGCGCGACTAGCAGGAATTATGGCAGCAAAACGAACAGCGGAACTAATTCCATTATGCCACCCTTTGAGCATTGATTCTATAGAGATTTCTTTCGAATTTAATGAAGAGACAAACGCGGTAAAAATTATTGCCACTTGCAAAATCAGCGGCCGAACCGGCGTAGAGATGGAAGCACTCACCGCGGTCTCCGTAGCTGCTCTTACAATCTATGATATGTGCAAATCTTTGGATCGCTCGATGTGCATCTCCGATATCTGCCTGATCCATAAGAGCGGCGGTAAGTCTGGCGAATTTGAGGCAAAACAGTGATTTCGGTCGAGGACGCAACAGCGCGTATAATAGGAACATTTGAACCGCTACCGTCTGAGCAAATCAGCCTTGCTCTAGCTCATGGGAGAATTCTTGCGGAGGACGCAATAGCGCGCCGCACGCAACCACCCGTAGCAGTTTCTGCGATGGATGGCTATGCAGTCATCGCCTCCGACCTTGAAAAGGTACCAGTTACCCTTACCATAGCTGCTTATTTGCCGGCTGGGGCTACTTTTGACGGTACACTAAAACCGGGTCAGGCAGCGCGGATTTTTACCGGCGCTTCAGTGCCCGCTGGTGCCAATGCAATAGTGATGCAGGAATATACAAATGCCAACGACGATTTTGTAACCATCGAGAAGAGTGTCGAAGAAGGTCGCTATATTCGACCAGCAGGGCTTGATTTCAAACTAGGGGAAATAGGCCTTCAGACTGGTCAGGTGTTGAGTGCCCGCGACATCGGTCTTGCAGCGGCAATGAACCTACCCTGGCTGATGGTTAGACGACGTCCAAGAGTTGCCATTCTCGCTACCGGCAACGAGATCGTTATGCCTGGCGATATGGTTGGAACTAACCAGATTGTAAGTTCAAATAGCCTTGCCCTTGGTGCCACGATATCAGCTTTGGGCGGAGAGCCCTTGCAGCTCGGAATTTCACCGGATAATCGCGAATCTTTGCGCAGTATGGTAGCCGGTGCCACCCGCGCAGATCTACTTATTACAACTGGGGGCATATCCGTCGGAGAGCATGACCTAGTACGTAGCGTTCTGGAAGAAGAGGGCCTTGAATTAGACTTCTGGCAAATCGCTATGCGGCCGGGGAAACCCCTGATGTTCGGGATGATTCGTGGGACACCGGTGATGGGTCTGCCGGGTAATCCCGTATCAACCATAGTCTGTGCAATGATATTCCTAAAGCCAGCCCTTCAAACCATGCTAGGTGTCAAGCCAGTCGAAAGTCGTACTATCAGTGCCCGCCTTGCAACAAGTTTGTCGCAAAACGATCATCGACAGGATTATCTGCGTGCAAAAATTTCCTACGATGCCAAAGGCGAATCTCTCGTAACGCCCTTCTCAAAACAAGACAGTTCTATGCTGACTCATCTTGCCCAAGCGGACTGCTTGATTGTGCGTCCACCTCACGCATCGGCACTTGAAACTGGTAATATGGTGGAAATCATCCCGATAGATGATGGTTTGGTGAGAATCTAAATTTTCCCGTGTTGACAGCATGATTATTTCTTGACCCCGTAGAAGAACTAAACTAGAACATGTGTTAATGTTTGTGTTTTGTTCTATATATTGTGGATGCTCGTATATCGATGAACATGATGATGGGGTGCCGCTAATGTTAACTAGAAAACAATATGAATTACTGACCTATATCCATAAGCGATTGACAGAGACTGGTGTGTCTCCATCCTTTGATGAAATGAAAGATGCGCTTGATTTAAGATCAAAATCTGGGATACATCGCCTCATTACGGGGTTAGAAGAACGCGGATTCATTCGCCGTCTTCCACACCGAGCGCGTGCCCTTGAAGTACTCCGTCTACCTGACAATACCCCCAATCATTCCGAAAGAGAGCACCGCACTCAATTTGCACCAACCGTCATCCGCAGCGAGTTTCCGCAACGACGCGCACAACAACATACAGATTCGTTAAACGAATTGGCTGCATTACCCCTTTACGGCCGAATTGCGGCAGGTACACCGATTGAGGCATTGCGCGACGAATCTAATTTCGTCGAGATACCTCAGAGCTTAGTAAGTTCAGGAGATCATTACGCACTCGAAGTTGAAGGGGATTCAATGATAGACGCAGGAATTTTTGATGGCGATACAATTATTCTTGAGCGGTGTGAGTCAGCAGATAGTGGCTCGATTGTTGTCGCCTTGATCGACGATGCAGAAGTTACCCTCAAGCGTCTTCGCCGTAAGGGTAACTCCATAGCCTTAGAACCCGCAAACATGGCATACGAGACTCGTATTTTTGGCCCCGACCGCATCAAAGTTCAGGGCCGCCTTGTCAGTTTGATGAGACGTTACAAATAAATTGAAAATGCTTTCCGGTCACTAGTACTATTTGGATAACACTCGCAGAGCGCATGTCAGAGAATAATATTTGCGTATGTATTCGTGCAAATGCGACGAATTTCTCAAAGTTGAATGACCTGTAATGTTACGATGTGATAGACCTCTATCATGCAAAATTTTTTACATAACTGGCATTTACAACTGTGATTGTTACAACACGATTTGCCCCATCCCCTACCGGAGTACTGCATTTGGGAGGTGCACGTACGGCACTTTTTAATTGGCTCTATGCCCGCCACCATGGCGGTAGAAATCTTCTACGTATCGAAGATACAGATCTCAAGCGCTCTACCCCTGCGGCTCGGGATGCAATTATTGATGGAGTAAAATGGCTTGGGTTAAATTGGGATGGAGAAATCCTTTACCAATCGCATCAAGCTGCACGCCATAAAGAAGTTGCTTTAGCCCTCTTGGCAAGTGGTAACGCCTATCACTGTTATGCAACTCCCGAAGAATTGATCGAAATGCGTGAGTTAGCGCGTTCTAAAGGCCATCCCATGCGCTACGATGGCCGTTGGCGTGATCGTGATCCAAAAGAAGCTGTTGCAGGAGTTTCACCGGTTATAAGGCTTAAGGTGCCGCAACAAGGTGAAACTACAATCGACGATCAAGTACAGGGCCTGGTCAGAGTCTCCAACTCACAATTAGATGATATGGTGCTTCTGCGCGCGGATGGCACACCTACCTACATGCTTTCTGTTGTTGTCGACGATCATGATTCTGGCATAACTCATGTAATCCGAGGGGACGATCACCTAACTAATGCAGCTCGCCAACTGCAATTATACACCGCATTGGAATGGGATATTCCAAGTTTCGCACACATTTCGTTAATTCATGGCGTCGACGGCACAAAGCTCTCCAAACGCCACGGTGCGACAGGCATCAGTGACTTCAAAAAAATGGGCTACTTGCCAGAGGCGCTTTGCAACTATTTATTGAGACTAGGCTGGAGCCACGGTGATGATGAAGTAATCAGCCTCGAAGAAGCAGTAAAATGGTTTGATTTAGACGGTGTTGGAAAGGGACCAGCCCGTTTCGATATTGCTAAGCTTGGTAGTTTAAATGCACATTATTTAAGAAAAATGCCAAAACCGCTTTTATTAGATACAGTCTTGGAAGAGCTTACGACCCTAGTCGACAGGACAATAAAAATTGAAGAACAAAAACGCGTTTTAGATAGTCTAGACGAGTTAAAAAAGAGATCGAAAACAATCAACGAACTAGTGGAAAACGCATTAATATATGTAAAGAGACCAAAGTTGCCGTTAGTCAATCCAAAAGCTGCCAAATTGCTCGAGGGAAACTCACTCGAGTTATTATCGAAGGTAAATGAGTTATTGGCTGTCCCTGGAGACTGGGAGGCATCACGCCTAGAGAAAGACTTACGCAATCTTGCAGAGAACTTAGAGGTTGGATTAGGGAAGCTTGCACAGCCGTTACGTGCAGCCGTTACAGGAACAAACGTATCTCCAAGTATTTTTGAGGTTATCGAAATACTTGGGAGAGAAGAAACCTTAGTACGAATTGAAAATGTCGTCGGTGGTACCACCTAAGTTTCGTGACTGAAAGACTCATAAAAATTCTTTGTAGGGAAATTAAGTGAATAATGATTGGTGAGTACATTCTATTTTGGTAATAGAATTAATGTTTAAAGGTATATATTACTTTTTTTACATAACGTATTATAATTAAAAAATTAGTTTTATGAAAAAGAGGAAAACTTTGGTAAAAAAAATTGGTAAAAATTCAAGACGTAACTCCGTCACATTGACTGATAATCAGACAGGGAAGTGTTTTGAATTTGACTTGATTAAAGGATCTGTTGGACCAAAAGTAATCGATATTCGTGAACTTTACGAACAAACAGGTTTCTTTACATATGATCCAGGATTTACCTCAACGGCATCCTGTGAATCAAAGATTACTTATATTGATGGTAATAAGGGTATCCTTCTATACGACGGCTATTCTATCGAAGAATTAGCGGAACGCAGCACATTTCTTGAAGTTTGCTACCTCTTACTATACTCCGCTCTGCCAAATAAAAGAAATTTGGCAGAATTTAACAGCCATATAACCAACCACACCATGGTAAACGAGCAACTTTTATACCTCTATCGAGGCTTTCGAAGAGATGCTCATCCTATGGCCATAATGGTAGGTGTGGTTGGGGCTCTTTCAGCTTTTTATCATGATTCAACTGACATAACGGATCCGGTACAACGTGAAATAGCCTCACATCGTTTAATTGCCAAAATGCCGACTATCGCGGCAATGGCCTACAAATATACCTTAGGTCAGCCGTTTGTATTTCCACGTAACGATTTAAGCTATGCCGAAAATTTCCTACATATGATGTTTTCGGTTCCCACAGAACGCTACTCGGTCAGTAGGACCGTCGCCCGCGCTATGGATCGAATTTTTATACTTCACGCAGACCACGAACAAAATGCGTCTACTTCAACCGTGCGCTTAGCCGGTTCCACCGGTGCCAACCCATTTGCCTGCATAGCCTCAGGCATAGCATCTCTATGGGGTCCCGCCCATGGCGGAGCCAACGAAGCAGTACTCAACATGCTTCAGGAAATAGGAGATAAGAAGAATATCCCTGAGTTCGTCAAAAGAGCTAAAGACAAAAATGATCCATTTAGACTCATGGGATTTGGCCACAGGGTATACAAAAACTATGATCCTAGGGCCGCCGTATTGCGCAAATCTTGCCATGATGTGTTGGACGAACTAGGTGTCAAGAAAGATCCACTCTTAGAACTCGCAATAGAATTGGAAAACATAGCGCTCTCGGACAAGTATTTTATCGAGCGAAAACTGTTTCCTAACGTTGACTTCTATTCTGGTATTATTCTGAATGCAATTGGCTTTCCGACTAGCATGTTTACCGTTCTGTTCGCGGTTGCGAGAACCGTTGGTTGGATATCCCAATGGAAAGAAATGATAGAGGATCCGACACAGCGTATCGGCAGACCTCGACAACTTTATAAGGGTAGCAAAATTCGAAAATTCGTTCCAATTACGAAACGTAGTTAGTTACCCCACCCTTTACCTTCGAGATTCAGCAGGCAGTATTCTACTAGTAGAATACTGGACGGCAAATACTGTTCCCAGTTTTAGTTAAAAATCAGCTCCGTTCAATTAACTCAATCTTATATCCATCCGGGTCATCAATAAATGCAATCGACGATCCACCATGTTTCATTGGTCCGGGAGGTCTCGAGATTATAACGTTATATTTTTTCAAAAGCTCGCAGGTCCCGTAAATATCAGGCACACCGATTGCCATATGACCAAACGCGGTCCCGAGATTATACCCTGATTCATGATCCCAGTTATGTGTTAATTCAATCACTGTACTTTCGGCTTCATCACCATAACCTACAAATGCAAGGGTAAACTTTCCTGAAGGGAATTCTTTCTTTCGTAAGAGTTTCATACCCAAAAGACGTGTATAAAAATCGATAGATTTATCTAAATCCTTTACTCGTATCATGGTGTGAAGAAATCGGAATTTATTACTATCAACAATAGGTATATTCCCTTCCGATTGTGCAATCATAGAATATCCTCCTTAAGGATTATTAATTAATATTTTGTGCCATTTCTGAATTTTCAGCGACTAAGCTCAACAATTTTTTTGCAGCGCGTTTACTTGGTTGCTCATCATCCATCCCAATTCGATTTAGCGCTTCACGACTAGCCTTAACCTGATGTATCCCAGAATCAAGGAGACGGAGTACCACTTCGCATAATTTGTCAGGTCTACAATTGTTTTGTAGTAATTCTGGCACTACCTCACGATCAAGAATGATATTTATCAATGTAACAAAACGAACATTGCTCATTGCCTTAATTACGAGATAGGTGGGCCAAGGTAAGCGGTAAGTCACAACCGAAGGCACTTCCGCCATCGCGAGTTCTAACGAGACAGTTCCCGAAGCAGCCAAGGCTGCGTTACATGCAGCCATAGCATCATACTTCTCATCTGGACCTTCGACTATAATGGTTGGGGTTTTCCAAGATACTGTGAGCTCTTTAATGGTTGAGGCTAGGTTATTAATTGTCGGAGCTACAACGACAAGGTCGGGACACCTATTTGCAATTCTTTTAACTGTCGCGTCAAAAATCGTTGCGAGCTGCTTCACCTCTCCCTTCCTACTACCAAACAACACGCATAACACCGTTGCCTCTGAAGTAATCCCGTGAAGTCTACGAAAACGAGAACCATTGCCATTTTCCGCGCCAGTTTCTACAACTGGGTGCCCAACAAATGTGCATGGAAGTCCCGAGTTCTCAAATAATGGTGGCTCAAAAGGAAGTAACGCAAACAAATGATCAAAATGTCGTTTAAATTTTTGAACTCGCCACGGCCTCCAAGCCCAAACAGTCGGCGCAACATAGTGAACGTGAAGGATTGTCTTATCTCGGATGCGCTTAGCCACACCATGTGCAAAAGCCGGTGCATCAATGGTCACAACAACTGCGGGTTTCTCTGCATCAATCGCACGTGCAGTTTCCTTCATTCGTTGCATGAGACGCGGTACGTGAGGAAGGACTTCGAATACACCCATAATTGAAAGTTCTTCCATAGGGAATAGGCTGGTAAATCCCTCGGCTTCCATAGACTTACCACCGATTCCCGAAAATTCTATCGAATCGTTACTCAACTGTTGAAGAGCCTTCATCAGATGTGCACCCAACACGTCACCTGAGGGTTCGCCAGCTACAAAAAAATAAAGTGGGTTGTTATTCAAGATTTGACCGTAATGGCGATGACAAACAGGCCTTCCTCATTTGCGATTTTTATTACCTTTGCCCGTTCGATAATAAGAGTTGCATTTGCCTCAATTGCTAATCCACGCAGACCAAAATCGATAGCATTTTTAACCGTATCCACGCCTATTGTAGGAAGGTCAACTCTAGTTTCCTGTCCCATTTTACGCAATTTGATGAGAATTGGACCTGGACCCTCACGCTTCAAAAAACCGCAACGTTCAATTAACGAATCAGTACCTTCTGCGGCCTCAATACCCAAGACGAGACCCTCCTGCACTATAATCGCCTGTCCTACGTCGACAGGCGATAACGCCCGAAGAACTTCTATGCCTCGCGCAATGTCAGACCTTGCATCCTCATCGGGAACTATTGCCCCAAGGACCCCATCAGTCACCTGAAGTCCTCGAAGAACCGCTGTTGGACTAGTAACTTTGAATCCCTCAGATTCAAGGGTCTTTATCAACGCCCGGAGGATCCCATCATCACCAAGTGACTTTCTACCCAGCTTCATAAAAAATTTTAATGCTTTTGCGTCTGGTTTAAGTGAGGCCATGGTAGGACGGACTATATTGCCTGCTAACACTAGCTCGCTAACCGAGGCTTCTTTCAAAAGTCTCAGCGATTTCCCAGCAGCACCAAGGTTTACCCAGGAATGAGGAACTCCATCCGTAACGTTTGAGTCGGCCTGACCTCTAAATGCTAGGACAAAGACGTCTCTTTGTTCATACTGACAGGCATCGATGATCAGACGCGGCAAACTTCCACCGCCGGCGAGAATACCAAGTTTGTTGCTCATGTATCCGATTTTGGTTGGGTCAAACCACGCTGTGAATTAGCCCGCATGAATTCTACAATGTCCATAACCGCAGAATGTTCTTTGAACATCCCTGCAACATCTTCAATTCGCTCACCCAGTGTACCTTCTTCAGCGAATAACATCCGATATGCAGCCCGCAATTGATGAATGCCTTCTTTGGAAAAATTCCGCCTCTTCAAGCCAACTATATTCAGACCAGATAAACGAGCTCTATCACCAATTGTTGAACCATACGGGATAACATCATTTTCTACGCCTGACATACCACCCACCATCGCGTGCGGCCCTACACGAACAAACTGATGAATAGCGGAAAGTCCACCGATAATAGCATAATCACCAATGACAACATGGCCACCTAAAGTGGCATTATTCACCATGATAACAAAATTACCTATAGCACAATCATGCGCAATATGGGCTCCTACCATTATGAGACAATCATTTCCAATTTTTGTTAATAGACCTCCCCCTTCGGTCCCAGGATTAATAGTAACATACTCACGGATGGTATTACGTTCCCCAATAATAAGACGTGACTGTTCACCTTTAAACTTCATATCTTGCGGTGGAAGGCCAATTGATGAAAATGGATAGATAATGGTATTAGCGCCAATCTCGGTACAACCGTCAATTACAACGTGCGATTTTAGAGTTACATTGTCCCCAAGTTGAACATCGTCACCGATCACACAGTATGGTCCTATCTCTACACCAACACCAATCCTAGTAGCATCACCGATAACCGCTGTTCTATGGATCGTTTTCGTCATTCGTCAACGATCATAGCAGAATAACTCGCTTCCGCGACAAGTTGCCCGTCGACCTTTACCTCACCTGAAAACTTCCATACGGTACCTCTACTATGTTGTGTACTGACATGAATTTTTAAAGTATCTCCCGGCAGAACTGGTTTTCTAAAGCGAGCGTTATCAATGGACATAAAATACACTATTTTACCGTCTGCCTGGCCACCCAGTGATTCGATTACTAACACGGCAGACGTCTGTGCCATTGCTTCAATGATAAGGACGCCAGGCATTATTGGTCGTGATGGAAAATGCCCTTGAAAATGCGGCTCAGAAGCTGTTACCGCTTTTATACCAACAGCACTTTGACCAGAAACTATATCAATTACTTTATCTAGCATTAAAAATGGATAGCGGTGCGGTAACATCCTCATTACACCGTTTATATCAATTTCCGACGTTATTTTTTTTTCTTGTTCGCGTGACATCTTAGGTGCCCTTCTTGTTGGCAAGGCGATTCAGAATTGCTACTTGCCTGAAGTGCTTTTTAGCTGGGACAGCTGGAATTCCAGCAACCTTTTCTCCAGGAGCAACATCTCGCATGACCCCACTTTTTGCTGCAATTTGCGCACCCGCTCCAATTACCAAATGGCCACTAACGCCACTCTGTGCCGCTACAATAGCAAAATCATCAAGCTTGCTACTACCGGCAACACCTGACTGAGCAATAATTATACAACCCCGACCCAGTCGAACATTGTGCCCAATCTGAACAAGATTATCTATCATGCTGCCCGCTCCAATTATGGTATCTGGTCCACTACCCCTGTCGATGGAGGAATTGGCACCTATTTCCACACCATCCTCTATAATTACTCGCCCAAGCTGTGGCACCTTTACATGGCCAGACTTAGACATGGCAAAACCAAATCCTCGCTGTCCAATGCAGACACCAGGATGAATCAGAACGCGGTCACCAATAACGCAATGACTGAGGTGCACACCAGAACCAATTACATTTTTTTCGCCAATAATCACAGCTTGTTCTATCACCGTGTTCGCTCCGATTTGGGACCCCGCCCCAATGATTACATCCGGACCGACAACAACATTTTCCTCGAGCACACAATCAACTGAAATTTCTGCCGTCTTATGAACTGCGGCTGACCTCGCAATAAATGATGTGATTTCTGGCTTGGGATAGAATGCTTGGGCTACAAATGCATAGTCACGGTAGGGGTTATCACTAATTAACAATGCCATGCCAGCCGGTGCACGATCAGCAAAGTCTTCATCGACGATACATGCGCCGGCCTTGCTGGTTTGAAATTCTCCTACATATTTTTTGTTGTAGAGAAACGTGATATCCCTTGGTCCAGCTGTTGATAGAGGGGCTACATCTTCAAACTTGGCATCAGTATCAGCATTGGCGCTCATCTTTGCCCCCACTAAAGTAGCCAATTCTTTGAGCGAGAATGGACCCGCGACCTTGAAAAAACGCGGATCAGTCATGGCCTTAGTTCTCAACCGGAGGTGGGAGCGGAACGGCCTGTAATCGTTGATTCAACCTATTAATGACTTCATCCGTAATGACGAGTTCACCTTCAGCAAAAACGACAACACCACCTCGAGCTGCATTCATTATCAGGTTAATCTTTTTTTCTGCCGCTAACTCACGAAGTATTTTTGCTACTTCCTGTTCAACAACGCGCATGCTTTGTCCAAATCGTTGATCGAGATCCTGCTTCCGCTGCTGAACAGTTTGTTGTAATTCACGGGCACGCTGCTCATATGCCTTCCGTTTTCTGTTGAGCGCTTCTGGAGATAGAATCGTCTGCTGGCGTTTTAGTTCTTGGCGTGCTTTTTCTAACTCGTTCTGAAATTGCTGAATTTCAGCTTGGTAGTCTGTACGCTGTGCGTCTGTTTGTGCTCGAACGTCTCGGCCTGCCAAAGAATCGCGCAATATGCGACTGAAATCAACCACGGCAATTACAGTCCCTGGAGATTGTTGCGCCCAAGAAGGAACATAACTAACAACTAAAGCCACCATCACTAATGGTATATAAGCTAGTGCTATGCGCTTACTTTCCATATTTCCTTAAAACCTAGTGCCAAAACTAAATCGGAATACCTCTGTCTTATCGAAATCTTCCTTTAAAAGTGGCCATGCAAGATCAACGGTGAATGGACCTGCAGGTGACCGCCAGGCAACTCCTACCCCTGCGCTAGCGCGTAATGAAGACTCGTCCAACAGTTGGCTGCCACTATCCTCAGCCCCTGTCAATAAACCTATATCACTGAATACCGCACCACTTAGTCCAAATTCCTTTGGTACCCCCCAAAATGGAAAAGTTACTTCAACAGTTCCTTCGGCAAACGTGTTGCCACCAAGAGCATCACCAGTCAGGGAATCACGCGGACCCGCGCCTCGTGTCTCAAATCCGCGCAGATTATCTCCACCCAGAAAATATCGATCATTTATACGCACCTGATCATCAATACCAAAAATATATCCTACTTTTCCAGAAACACCGGCAACGACTTCTTCAGCCAATGGATAATAGTAACCACCGTCTACTGTAGTCCGCAGATAATGCTCTGAACCTCCCAGACCCGCTAAATCATTGGTTAGACGTGTATAGTATCCTTCCGTCGTATCGATACGATTATTGCGCAGGTCATACAAAAGAGTTTGTCCCACAAGTGAAGTATAAAATGTACCAGCGTCCCTCTTGATGAATGCAGACGCCTCGTCTTTTACATCTTCCACTGCATCCCGACGGAGAGAGTATCTAAGTCGTTGTGACAAAGTCTCATTTATTTCATAACCAACGCGAACACCACCGCCTGCGCGCTTTGCCTTAAATGAGCTATCCTGGAGATTGTCTTCTGTATCATGAAAAACATCTATACCAGCCGACAACTGACGTTCGAGAAAATAAGGTTCTGTAAAGCTGATATCAAATTCTTGCGATACGGCAGAGACTTGGAAACTTGCCGCTAACTCCTGGCCCTTACCTAATAAATTCCGTTCACGAATACTAATATCACCCAGTGGACCTTTAGTCGTGGAAAACCCACCACCAATTGATAACTCACCAGTCGACTTTTCCTCTACATCAACCTTTACAACACTCTTTTCGGCACTCGATCCTGGCGTAATGTTTATATCAACGCTTTGAAAATACCCCAGATTACGTACCCGATCCCGAGATCTCCTTAATTTTGATGCATTAAACGCATCACCTTCAACCAGACGAAATTCACGACGAATTACCTTATCAAGCGTCCTCACGTTACCTTGAACATCTATACGTTCAACAAAAACTCGGGCAGTTTCACCAATCTCAAATACCAGATTAATGATTTTTTTATCGCGCATCTTTTGTAGTCTTGGTCGAACATCGACAAATCCATAACCAAGATTACCGACCGCTCCTGTAATGGACAAAATGACATCGTCGACCACTTCGGTATCGTACCAATCTCCATCGTTAAACTCTATCAAATCCAAAAACTGACCAGCAGCAACATCAGAAATCTTTGAGGTAATATCCGCGCTACCAAACTTGTAACGTTCGCCTTCCTTAATGGTAAACGTAACAAAGAAATTTTCTCGGTCTGGTGATAACTCTGCAAACGCAGAAACGACTCTAAAGTCAGCGTACCCCTTCTTGAGATAATGCCGCCGAAGAAGTTCACGATCAAAAGTTAAACGATCTGGATCATACGTATCAGACGTACCAAAGTACCTATACCAACGCGATTCTTTGGTTTGTATCACCCCTCTCAATGCCCGATCTGAAAAACGTCTATTACCAATAAAGTTAATGCGCTTGATACCAGTTTCTGGACCCTCGGAAATTTCAAATACAAGGTCAATTCTATTTTGTTCTAGCTGTATTACTTTTGGCTCTACTGTTGATGCAAACCTCCCACTACGTTGGTAAAGATCCAGGATACGCTTTACATCACCTTGAACCCGTGTTCGGGTATAAACAATTCGAGGACGTAATTGAACTTCTGATTCGAGAACTTCATCTTTAATACGTTTGTTTCCCTCAAACGCAATACGGTTGATAATCGGATTCTCGACCACCCGCACAATAAGCGCTGTACCTTCCCTACGGATTGTTATGTCCGCAAAGAGACCAGTCGCAAACAACGCTTTAAGTGACTCGTTAATGAGACTTGGTAATAGCGTACCTCCGGTTTTCACCCGCATGTATGAACGAACCGTATCCGGTTCGATACGTTGCGTGCCTTCAACTACAATTTCGGTAATCACAGGCAAATTGGTATCTAAATTGCGCACAGCAGTAGGCTGGGTCACCACACCGTTAGACGGTGTCGGTGGCACTAGAGTGGGAGTAACAGTTTGCGCCAGCAACGATTCAGATACCAACAAGGCAAAAACCGTCATCACGCCCAAAACCATATTATGGGATGTATTCCACACCAGAATTCAAGCTCATAAGTTCAGCTAATTAGTTCTTTAACGAAATCAAAAAAATGTAGTTGTACCAAGTCGTTAATAGTTACAAATATCATGAGTACGAGTATAAATGCCAGACCTATGCGAAAGCTAATTTCCTGTGCTCTTTCGCTAAGCGGTTTTCCGCGTATCATTTCAATCCCATAAAGCAACAAGTGACCGCCGTCGAGCATGGGAATAGGAAACAGATTAATCAAGCCTAAATTAATTGAAATCAACGCGGTAAACCATATTAAAGGAACTATCCCAACCTTAGCAAATTCCCCAGACATCTGCGCAATTCGTATGGGCCCACCGAGCTCTTTCGCATTGCGAGAACCAGAAATAATCTGTCCCACAACTTTTAGGGAACTTGTTGATATGAAAAGAGTCTCCTTCGCGGCTTGCCAAATAGCCGTTAATGGATCGTGGCGAACATAGCCAGAGCTTTGTCCCATTACACCAAGTCTGCCAGTGAGACGAACATTTCCCGATCGATCCGTCTCTTCCACTAGCCTTGGTGTCACCTTTAAAATTACCTCACCTTCACCTCTACGTACGACCACAGTCATTGTCTGTTCTGGGTTGATAATGACTATTTGGCGAACTTCTTCAAAGCGTTCAATTTTATGGCCATCAATCTCTATGATCGTGTCGCCAGGCCTGACTCCAGCTTCTTCAGCAGCACTACCTGGTTGAATTGATGTAATGATTGGCGGTGTAAAGGGTTGACCCACAATACTAAACAAACCGGCAAGTAAGACAATTGCAAACAGGAAATTTGCGGCAGGGCCCGCGATAACAATAGCAGTTCTCTGACCAAGACTTTTGTTTGCAAAAGAGGTATCTAAATTAGATTCCGTAATTGTATGCAAATCATCGCGAGGGAATTGATCTTGATCCTCAATCTCTCCTTCACCAAGCATTTTAATATAACCGCCAAGGGGGACCGCACTAAATTTCCAGCGTGTACCTGACTTATCTGTGTAACCACATAATTCCGGACCAAAACCTATTGAAAAAACTAAAACTCTTACCCCGTTACTTCGTGCTAACAAGAAATGGCCAAGTTCATGCACGAAAACCAGAACTGTAAGCACAAGAAGAAATGGCAGAAGGTACAACGATACTCCTGATAATAATTCCATCAATGCACCTGTAAATTAAATACGAAGAATACAACTATTCGGACTACTAAAAAAATAAGAAGAAAGGCAAACTTAATACATGCAAAGCTAAGTGAGCGGGGTATCGTCAACAATCCAACTCAAAATTGCAAGCATCGGTGTAGCTAGGAGAAATCCATCAAGACGGTCTAGCAATCCGCCGTGACCAGGGATTAAGCTTCCAGAATCCTTAACCGAAAAGTGTCGTTTCAGTCCAGATTCTATAAGATCGCCCGTTTGTGCAGTTAGAGCAAGGCAAACACTTAATACGGTGAACTGAAGAAATGTGCCTTGACCTGTTACTTGCACGGTTATGAGGCCGACAATCGCTGCCGCGCCCAAACCACCAAAAAAACCAGACCAAGTCTTCTTTGGACTAATCCGGGGTGAAAGTTTTGGTCCTCCTATATTTTTCCCAACAAAATATCCCGCTGAATCTGTGACAGTGACAACAATTATCATCCAAATTAATATCGCGAGGGGTATCAAAGGGTCATTTCGCAACCAAACAATAGATATGACTGCCATACCAATATAGGGAATTCCAAGAGCTAAAATTATCCGAGTGTGCCAAGATGGCAACCGACTGATAGCCAGGATCACAATTGTGCCAATTCCCAAAACTAACCATGCTGCAGAAAAATAGTTTTTCATCGCTAACAATGGTGCTAAGGCACTAAAAACGGCTGATGTGGTTAAAATTAAATATGAGTTGCTAACACAAATTCTAACCCACTCTATGCACATCACAACGCTTGCGATTACAATAAACGCACCAAAATACCAGCCGCCGGCCCAGATTGCTGTGGCCGCAATCAACATCAGCACAGTTGCTGAAATCAATCTTAAATTCAGTTCACTCACGCCATGCCGACTTAACTGTTGCACCATAACGTCGTTCGCGTCTTTGAAATTCAGTTATAGCAGCCGCCAAATCACTATATTCAAAATCAGGCCACAATTTTTCGGTGAATACAAATTCAGTATAGGCAAGTTGCCATAAAAGGAAGTTACTAATTCTCTGTTCACCACTAGTACGAATTAGAAGATCTGGATCTGGAATATCGTGTGTTGAAAGATAGTCTTCCAGAGCCAATTCATCGATAGAATCAATTGAAATATTGCCAGACATTACATCTCTTGCGAGGGCCTTAGCTGCCTCCGCAATTTCCTGTCGTCCCCCATAACTTAACGCAAGTACCAAGGTCATCCGGGAATTATCAATTGTTGTTAATTCGGCATATTCAATTAATCGGATGATATCATGAGAAAATCGTGATCGATCACCTATCATCCTGAAACGAACACTATTTTCGTGCAACTCAGCGATTTCAGCCCGAAGATACATCTTAAGCAAGGCCATCAAGTCGCTAATTTCTTCTTCAGATCGCTTCCAGTTCTCAGAAGAAAAACCAAATAAAGTTAAAAAAGATACGCCGAGATCTGAAGCCGCACGAACCGTATGTCTAACGGCTTCGGCTCCCTTCCTATGGCCAGCAGAACGTGGCAAACGTTTTGCTTTCGCCCAACGGCCATTCCCGTCCATAATTATGGCAATATGGCGTGGAACATCATCATCCGAAACTCTTACAGGCAGCTCTTCCAATTTCTCAGACCTGCATAATATCATTTTCTTTGGTTACTAACGCCCCATCAATCTTCGCAATATGTTCGTCCGTTGAGTCTTGGATATCTGAAGAGTGCGCGTGATGTTCGTCCTTTGAAATATCCCCATTCTTTTCAAGCTCTTTTAGGCGCTCCATACCATCTCTACGTACGTTCCGAACAGCAACACGTGCTTGCTCTGCGAACTTGGATGCCAGCTTGGATAGTTCTCCTCGCCGTTCCTCGTTTAAGGCTGGGATTGGCAATCGTATAAGATTTCCCTCTATTTGAGGATTTAAACCTAAATCAGCACTACGTATCGCTTTTTCAACCTCTTGCACTAAGGAATTATCCCAAACTTGGACTGTAAGTAGACGAGCATCCGGGACGTTTACCGCTGCTAACTGACTTAATGGCATTTGACCACCGTAAGCATCAACTTTAACTGATTCGAGCAAATTCGGTGAAGCTCGACCAGCTCGAAGTCCGCTAAATTCCTTTTCTAAAGCACTAAGTGCACCATCCATTCGACGCGTTATATCAGACAGGTCAACTTCATCCATGTCTTCACCCTTTCATGTGATCAGAGTAAAGCGGCCCTCACCGTGTATAGCTTCCGCAAATGCACCCTTATTGTGTATCGAAAATACAAGAATAGGAATGCTATTTTCTCGCGCAAGCGAAATAGCTGATGCATCCATCACTTTAAGATCTCGTGTCAAAACATCCAAATAACTTAATTTTTTAAATCGTTCGGCTTCCGGATTAGTGACTGGGTCAGCGCTATATACCCCGTCTACCTTGGTACCCTTAAGTAATAGATCGCAGCCCATCTCAGACGCTCTGAGTGCAGCAGCCGTGTCAGTAGTAAAAAACGGATTACCACTACCCGCAGCAAAGATAACAACTCGACCTTTTTCCATATGACGGATCGCCCGCCTACGAATGTACGGTTCACAAATGGTAGTCATGGGAATTGCTGAAAGAACTCTCGTATCTACATCAATTTGTTCAAGCGAGTTTTGCATTGCGAGAGAATTAATCACGGTTGCAAGCATCCCCATATAATCTGCACTTGCCCTTCCTATACCTTCAGCGACCCCGGAAACTCCCCGAAAAATGTTACCACCGCCAACAACAATACAAATTTCTATTCCGAGGTTGTTCACCGTTCTAATCTCTTCCGCAACACGCTTAATTGTATCAGGATCGAGACCATAATCCCTTGAACCCATAAGAGCTTCGCCCGAAATTTTGAGCAAAACACGGCTATATTTTACTCGAGAGCGAGCCTTCATATTGTTCTACTTTGCCATACATTTGAATATTAAACTTAGTTTTGGAGCGTCGAAGCTACTTCTGCTGCAAAATCAGATTTTTCCTTCTCTATACCTTCACCAAGATTGTATCTAATGAATTGGGATATGCGGATGGGGGCATCTAGATCTTTTTCGGCATTTTCAAGAACTTTTACGACCTTAGTCTGATTATCCATTACAAAGGTTTGTTCAAGTAAAACAAACTCTTCATAAAATTTTTTAAGTCTGCCAACGACCATTTTTTCTATAACATCATTTGGCCGGCCCGACTCACGTGCTTGCTCACCTAATATCTGCCGTTCTCTCTCTATAGTCGAAGAATCTACATCATCTATCGATAGCCATCTGGGTTGGGAAGCAGCTATATGCATAGCTAATTGTTTACCAAGTAATAATAATGACTCTTGTTCCCCTTTGGATTCTAAAGCAACCAAAACTCCTATCTTACCAAGTCCCGGCTTCACCGCTCCGTGAATATAGGAAGCAACAACACCTTCTCCGATCGAGCATGACTGGCAGCGACGAAAAGTAAGGTTCTCTCCAATGGTAGCAATATTGTGAGTTAATTCCTCAGCGACGGTTCGTTTAGAATCCCCAAATTGTGCCTTCTGGGTTAACTGGATATCACCACCAAATTGCTGTGCAATCTCACATGTTTTACTAACAAACGTCTGAAACTCCTGATTACGTGCAACAAAATCTGTTTCCGCATTAATTTCTACGATAGTACCAAACCCTCTTTCCGCGCAAATACCTACAAGGCCTTCGGCAGCAACACGACCAGCCTTATTAGCAGCAGCCGACAATCCCTTCTTGCGCAGCCAATCCACCGCTTTCTCTACGTCCGCAGCTGTTTCACCAAGCGCCCGCTTACAGTCCATCATTCCTGCTCCGGTTTTCTCCCGAAGTTCCTTAACAAGAGCGGCTGAAATTTGTGTCATTATTAACCTTTAATCCGCAGACCTAGGTCTACCAAAAATGGAGTATTAATCTTTTCCAATGATTTTAATAAAACGGATTTCTACGAGTGGCTTTAAATATCCTTAGCCATTTCCTTGGCTGAATCGTCCGGTGTATCTAAATTTGTTTCTTCTTTCGACGCCTTCGAATTCTCAGTTGTCATCGATGGAGAATTTATATCAATATTGGAGTCTACAATTTCTTTGGATGACACAGGATCAACCAAATTTTCTGAAAGATTTACCACTGCAGTATCATCTCCAATATCAACTGTAACACCTTCTGCGGGCAGCGCTTCGTTTAAACCCTCCTCTACTTCTCCAGCATCAGGACTAGTGGCCATTAGTTCTGCCTGCAAACCATCCAATACCGCGCCACAAATCAAATCACAATAGAGTCCAATTGCACGCATCGCGTCATCATTGCCAGGAATGGGAAATGTCACCATATTAGGATCACAGTTGCTGTCTAATACTGCAACAACTGGAATCTTTAATTTATAGGCCTCCTTCACAGCAATCATTTCCTTATTTGTATCTACAACAAACAAGATATCTGGAAGATCACCCATTTCTTTAATCCCACCGAGCGCGCGTTCAAGTTTGTCGCGTTCCCTCGTGAGCCGTAATAGTTCTTTCTTTGTCAAACCGATATTTGCTTGATCAAGCTGAGCATCTAAATCACGCAATCGTCTTATCGAATTCGAAATTGTTTTCCAATTTGTTAATGTACCGCCAAGCCATCGGTGGTTTACAAAATATTGGCCGCAACGCCGAGCAGCATCCGCTACGACATCAGTTGCCTGACGTTTTGTTCCAACAAATAGAATACGTCCACCTGCCGCCGCAACTGTACGAACTGCCTCAACAGCACGTTGCATCATTGGTACCGTTTGTTCCAAGTCAATGATGTGAATTCCACTACGAACTCCGAAAATGTACGGCTCCATCTTCGGGTTCCAACGCCTCGTCGTATGGCCAAAATGAACGCCCGCTTCAAGAAGCTGGCGCATAGTAAAGGTAGGCATCGTCACAAATAAATTCCTTTTCCGGTTATGCAACCGCGAGAATGGCCAAAATTTGGCACCGGAGCGTCCGCCACCCATTAATCACTATGCAGCGTGCACTTAACCCGCGTGAAAGATTAATTTAACGCTGCGATATACCGTTTTGCTCAAGACTTGGCAAGCCCATCCTAGGCTGCGATTAAAGGAACACTTATAGTTTTCTCACATCGATAACGCCTGGAATTGCTTTAATTGCCGAAAAAATTGCTGGAGAAATTGTGAATGTACCAGGTAAAGCCATTTCAACTTCCTGAGCGTCGAGATTAAGCACAAGGTCTATTCGTGCTTTTCCCTCAACACCGTGTTCTTCAATAATACACGCCAACTGTGGTAAGGCTTCTTTGGTCTCAACAAATACTTTAATACCCGAAGTTACATCTGTGATAGCTCTCTCAAGTGGCTCAATCATATGGGCAGTCAATCGAGTAATATCTTGACGGGTTTGCACGTCAACCGTGATCAGTAGTGGGGCATTTGATTCAAGATAACTGTCACAATACGACAGCACTTCTGAAAATACTGTAACTTCATATGTACCGGTCGCATCCGACATTTGTACAAATGCCATTCGACTCCCCCGCGACGAATTTGTAATCCGTCGGCTAAGAACGATTCCGGCAAGCTTTATACGACCGTCAGGAATTTGACCACTTCGTATACTCGACCAAGAGACTACATTAAGACTTTCCCATTCGTGCGCGAATGATTGTAAAGGATGCGCAGACAGATAGAATCCAATAGCCTCATATTCCTCCTGAAGTTTCTTTTTCTCAGGCCACTCATCAATATCAGGAAGAGCTGTTCGTGACGCAGCCACAATTTCTTCATCAAAGAGATTTACTTGTGCACTGTCTCTATCATTTTGTGCCACCTGGGCGCATCGGATAAGGATCTCAACTGATTCAAAAACTCTGTGACGGTTCGTACAAAGCGTTTCAAACGCACCCGCACGCGCAAGTGATTCTAGCTGCCGCTTATTGACAATCCGGGCATCAAGTCGTTCAGCAAAATCAAATAGATCTCTGAAAGAACCGTTTAAATTGCGTTCGGCAACAAGACTATCTATTGCAGCCGATCCAACATTCTTTAATGCTGCCAAGGCATATCTAATGGCAGGGGGACCTTCATCACTTCGCTCAACGGTAAAATCAGAATTTGATAGGTTTATATCAGGAGGAAGTAGTTCTATTCCTAGTCTTTCCAAATCGCTTCGAAATATATTTATCTTATCGGTATTACCAAGTTCATAGGACATAGACGCTGCCATAAATTCGACAGTATGGTTAGCTTTAAGGTACGCAGTTTGATATGCTACCAACGCGTACGCTGCCGCATGCGCCTTGTTGAACCCGTAACCGGCAAACTTCGAAATCTGTTCAAATATTTTACCAGCAACTCTAGCGTCAACGTTTCGGGCGACGGCCCCTTCTACAAATGCCTCATTTTGAGCATCCATTTCCTTTTTAATTTTTTTCCCCATAGCCCGCCGTAGCAAATCAGCGCTACCTAGCGTAAAACCCGACAACGCTTGCGCAATCTGCAAGACTTGTTCCTGGTAAATCATAATTCCGTAAGTCTCGCTAAGAATCGTCTGTAGCGAGGGATGCAGGTAGTCAGGCAATTCACGTCCATGTTTACGATTAATGTAATTAGGGATATTGTCCATCGGGCCTGGTCTATACAGAGCTACAACAGCAATTAAATCTTCGAACCGATCAGGCTTCAATTTACGCAAGACATCACGCATCCCAGAACTTTCCATCTGGAATACGCCAGATGTCTCAGCACCGCATAACAACCGGTATGTCGCTTTATTATCGAGTGGTATCTTAGATAGATCCAATTTGATGTTCCGTTCCTCGAGTAAATCAACTGCACGCCGCAGAACCGTTAATGTTTTCAGACCAAGAAAATCAAATTTAACGAGACCCGCCAATTCTACACATTTCATGTTG
This sequence comes from uncultured Flavobacteriales bacterium, assembly GCA_964419045.1. Lineage (GTDB taxonomy): Bacteria > Pseudomonadota > Alphaproteobacteria > UBA8366 > CAVOAK01 > CAVOAK01. The sequence continues at coordinate 95,335 of CAYQNO010000006.1, read as the reverse complement.
AACTGCGTTACAGGCATGTCGGAACGCGGATCACGGTATAGCGGAACGAGGCGATCGAGCGGTTGATCACCAATGACAACACCAGCCGCGTGGGTAGATGCATGTCGATAGAGACCCTCCAAGTGGAGTGAAATATCGATTAATCCCGCAACTGTGTCATCTTGCGCATACATTTCGCGCAAAATGGGCTCTTCGTCTATTGCCTGCTGAAGGGCAACTGGATTAGCCGGATTATTTGGAACAAGTTTACAAATTCGATCAACTTGATTGTACGGCAGTTCCAGGACACGCCCCACATCGCGTAGAACAGCACGAGCCTGTAATTTACCGAATGTAATTATTTGAGCAACTCGATCTATCCCGTATTCCCTTTGGACATATCGTATAACCTCATCACGTCGCGCCATGCAAAAATCAAGATCAAAATCAGGTAAAGTAACTCTCTCAGGGTTGAGAAACCTCTCAAAAACCAAATCCCATCTAAGAGGGTCGAGGTCGGTAATAGTTAGAGCCCAAGATACCACAGAACCTGCACCAGACCCACGACCAGGCCCAACTGGTATACCAGCGTTCCGCGACCATTGAATTATATCGGCAACAATTAAGAAGTATCCGGCAAAGCCAGTTTCTTTAATGACGTCTAGTTCGTGGTTTAAGCGATCCCTATACGGTGCAGAAGCTACCTTACGTTCTTCTTGGTCCATAGTCACTTTATAGACATGTGTCTGTAATCTTTTTTCTAAACCAGAAATGGACATCTCACGCAATATTTCGGTTTCGTTTCGACCCTGTAATTTAGGGTAAACCGGGAGGATTGGTTCGCGGGTCTCAACCATGAATGCACATCGCTGCGCGACAACCATTGTATTACTGATAGCTTCAGGGAGGTCGGCAAATAGATTAGACATTTCATCAGCTGATTTGAATCGATGCTCTGGCGTCAGGCGACGACGAGTGCGCTGCGAAACATAACTCCCCTGCGCAATACATATTAACGCATCATGAGCTTCGAACATGTTAGCATCACCAAAAAAGGCTTCGTTAGTAGCTACTATTGGCAGATCAAAGCGAAATGCGAGATCAATCAAATGTTTTTCAATTTGAGTTTCTTCTGGCATCCCGTGACGCATGATTTCTACATAGAGTCGGTCATCAAACAATTCGTACAATTGGTTTAACATTGCCTCTGCACCGGACACATGTCCTTCGCGTATAAGACGTCCAACTCCCCCCATTGGACCTCCAGTAAGTGCCAATAATCCTGAGCTTAGATTATCAAAGTCAGCTAACGCTACTTGCGCGGGTTCGCCTAAATCAGTCTCTAAATAGGAGATACTTACTAGTTTAAGTAAATTCGCGTATCCCTCTGCGTTTTGTACTAAAAGAACTAGCTGGTCAGGTGGCAGTATGGCCCCGTTAGAAGCATGCGATTGCTCGCGACGTACGGCGATCTGGCATCCAATGATTGGTTGAATACCGGCATCTGCCATTGTTGTTGAGAATTCTAATGCTCCGAACAGATTGCCCGTATCCGTGATAGCAACAGCAGGCATTCTCTGCTCCGCACAAAGTTTTGCTAACTCGTTTATCTTCAGCGCACCTTCTAAAAGTGAAAAGGCGCTGTGGACGCGCAGATGAACGAATTCCGCATAGGGCATATGCTAAATTTGCACGTCGGACCACCACCTGTCATCCAGAACGAGTAGGCAACATTTGGTATTTACTGAAAATTTACGTACATTATGCAGTTAAAACTGCATCAAAATTCATTTGCACGGTAATCTATAACTTAACGTCGATTTTATTATTTTACGATATGGTAGATTCATTGAGTCTTGAAGAGTCCTCGATTATTAAACCGTCTTGTAACCCGACGATACGATCCACTCGACTCGTAAGTTTAAGGTTATGTGTAGCTATGAGAGCGGCAAGGTTTGTTTTTTTGACCAGTTCCACAAGAATATTAAAAACTTCGTCTGCCGCGTACTGATCAAGATTGCCTGTCGGCTCGTCGGCCAGCAGAATTTGTGGTTTGTTGGCCAAGGCCCTGGCAATAGCAATCCGCTGCTGTTCGCCTCCAGACAAACGTGACGGTCTATGATTCGCCCGATCCCTTAATCCAACCGCGGCCAATAACTCTTTAGCCCAGGAATTGGCTTCTGCTTTAGTAGTTCCGGCAATTAGCTGGGGTAACACAATATTCTCAAAAGCAGAGAATTCTGGCAGCAAATGATGAAACTGGTACACAAAACCGATCTTCTCGCGACGCATCGCTGTGCGTTGTTCATCCGACATAGTGGCACACGAAATTCCACTTATCACTACATCACCACCGTCAGGCCATTCAAGTAACCCAGCTGTGTGTAATAATGTTGATTTTCCTGAACCGGAAGGCCCGGTCAACGCAACTAATTCCCCTGTTCCAATGTTCAGAGAAGCACCCCTGAGAACCTCTAACCTCTCCGCAGCTTGGGTATATGTGCGAACCACACGCAGGAGAGCCAAAGCAGTAGAATCACTCATAGCGTAATAATTCTATTGGATCGACCCTAGCCGCTCTCCAAGCAGGGTATATCGAGGCAAAAAAAGACAGAACTAACGCCATCACCATAACCATGATCACTTCTGTGCTATCTATCTTGGCTGGTAATTTCGAAAGAAAATAGATCTCAGCTTGAAACAGGTCCACCTTTGAGAAAATTTCAATTACGCGGCGAATATTTTCAATATTCAAAGCAAAGCAAATTCCTAGTATGCTGCCTAGAGCTGTACCTAAAAAGCCAACACTCGCGCCAGTGATGAAGAAGATATGAAGAATCATGGTTTTCGTAGCGCCCAATGTGCGCAGTATAGCTATACCCTTTCCCTTGTCATTCACCAGCATGATCTGACTAGACACAATATTGAACGCAGCAACCAGAATAATTAGCGCCAGAATAAGGAACATGACGTTACGTTCAACCTGAAGTGCAGTGAAAAAACTAGAATGGACCTGTTGCCAGTCACGCACATGAACAAATTCTCCTACTGCATTGACGATCCGCACACGCATGGTGCTTGCGTGATCTGCTTCGTCAATGACAACCTCCAACGAAGTTACGCTATTTTCTAATCTAAATAATTTTTGAGCTAAGGTAAGTGGCATATATATGAAATTGTCATCATACTCGAACATCCCTATCTCAACTATACCTATGACACTGTATGCCTTCATCCGCGGCATTGTACCAAAGGCACTAGGGTTTCCATTGGGTGAAATCAGCGTAATCTGATCACCCAGAAATATTCCCATTCTGCGTGCAAGTCTGGACCCAAGAAATACGCCTTCATTTTTAGCGAATTTCTCGATTGAACCGACCCGCAGGTTCCTGGAAAGTATCGGCTTCACAGCAAAATCAGCAGCACGCATACCCCGAACGACTACACCCGACGCCACATCATTAGCACTAGCCATGGCATGGGCTTCAATTAACGGTGTTACCATATTGACACCATCCATCATGCGTACTCGAGCGCTGAGTTTATCAAAATCTATTAATCGGCTTTGCGTAGTCGAGATGTTAATATGACCGTTTAACCCCAAAACTCGCGATAACAACTCCTCTCGGAAACCATTCATCACGGCCATTACTATAATCAACGTCGCAACGCCTAGGGTAATACCAAGTAGAGAAAACCAAGTAATGACGGAGATAAATCCTTCTTGTCTGCGTGCGCGCAAATAGCGAAATGCAACTAACCACTCGAAGGTTGAAAACATATCGTCTAGTTTCCTGTTATCTTTGAAAGTGCGCTCTCGATTGTCATTTCCTCCATATTACCGGAGCGACGGTTTCTAACTTCAACCATTCCTCGAGCAAGGCTCCGTGGTCCAACGACAAGTTGCCATGGCAAACCAATTAACTCCATTTCAGCAAACTTTATACCTGTCCTCTCATCTCGATCATCGTAAAGTACTTCAATATTTCGCTCTTGAAGTTTGCCATATATATTTTCGCACTGATTTCCACATGCGCTGTCACCAACCTTAAGGTTAATAAGACCGATGTGAAACGGAGACACCGATTCCGGCCAAATGATACCGGATTCGTCGTGATTGGCCTCAATAATTGCACCTGCAAGCCGCGATACTCCAATTCCGTAAGAACCCATATGGGCGGGGACACTCTCACCGTTTTGGTTAGTCACATAGGCCCCCAACTTCTCAGAATATTTAGTACCGAAGAAAAAGATATGTCCAACTTCGATACCACGCGCTTCAATACGATCATGTTTTGCAACTTCCTCCTCGAATTTTTTCTGGTCATGTTTTTCATCAGTAGCAGCATAGGGTGCTGTCCAGCTATCGACGACAGGTTGTAAATCTGCCTGATAATTGAAACCTTCACTCATTATGTCCCGGTCCATCAGAGATCGGTGGCAAAACACACTGCTCTCTCCAGTATCAGCAAGAATGATGAACTCATGACTCAACTCACCTCCAATAGGTCCCGTCTCTGCAAGCATGGGGATCGCTTTTAATCCCATCCGAGAAAATGTCCGAATATAACTCATAAACATCTTGTTATAGGATATGCGGCCCGCAGCCTCATCTAAGTCAAACGAGTATCCGTCTTTCATGAAAAATTCTCGCCCACGCATCACACCGAAACGTGGGCGTATCTCGTCTCGGAATTTCCACTGAATGTGATAAACATTTTTTGGAAGTTCTCGATAACTTTTAATTTCCTGTGCGAAAATATCTGTGATTAGTTCTTCATTAGTCGGTCCGTATAGCATTTCATGTTCATGTCGATCACTGATGCGTAGCATCTCTTTACCATACTCATCGTAACGACCCGACTTGATCCATAAATCAGCCGATTGAATCGTCGGCATCAGCATTTCCTGAGCGCCCGCCTCTTCTTGCTCCTCGCGAACGATTTGTTCTAAACGTTTGAGCACCCGAAAACCAAGCGGAAGCCACGAGTAAATTCCCGCACTCGCTTGACGTATCATACCCGAACGCAACATTAGGCGATGGGATACAATCTGTGCCTCGCTCGGATTTTCTTTGAGAGTAGGCATAAAATAATGTGTTAAGCGCATTTCCCCAGTTACCTGTCCTAACAGTTGGGCCACAAGTTTACGAATTGTGGGATACCAGGTAACAGACTTTTTAATTTTTTGTTGTCTATTAACTAATCATCACAATTCACTGAGTGACTTATGAGTTTACGACATTTTGCAACAGGAACCACTATGTACTGCAAACAATAAAATAACATATTAAACTGCAGGACCTAGTTCACTCACTTATCAGTATATCGTAATAATTTACCAGCACGCATCGCTAAATTTTTCCCTATAATAATTTATCGGATAGCTGGTTATTTTTAGGTATCAGTAATTCAATTTATGCCATAGGGTTTCTTATAGATTGGTTGCAACCAGCTAACAAAACTAAGAGAAACACAGCGAGTCGCATAAAATTTCGTGACGTTGTAGTAAAAATCACGTAAGACTATCGTTATAATAAGTTTCCCAACGCAAAACCAAGGTTCAGGGGGTAAAATTAATTATAAGGCTGCATTACAGTCCTCAGTTAATAGAGTTGAGTTGCTACATTTCGAGTAAAATACAATTGATTACTTAGTTCGATGGCAGGGGTTCACAGGTGAACGCCTGTCATATTTTTTTAATCTAACCATTAGTAGTAACCATGTCCCCAATCCTTCGGGTATAGCTATCGACACCGGATCTTATAGTTAAAACAATAAATCAACACTACACTGGTACGAGAAATGCAATCATCTCGTTACCTGTTCTATTGTCCATGAAGTTTAGCATCGGCATAAATTGAATTTCGCTTGTCGAAGCGTACAGAAATAATCAAAGCTACACATAATAATGTGATACCAGTTTGAATTCTTTTCCCGGGAATTATGAATTACGTCTGGACCAATTCAATTAGAGTGCCACAAAATTCCTTTGGATGCAGAAACAGGACGGGTTTACCATGTGCTCCTATCTCTACCTGGCCATCACCGAGTACGTAAGTACCCGAATTAACTAAATGGTCACGGGCGGCATTAATATCTTCAACCTCGTAGCAAATATGATGTATGCCCCCGCTCGGATTTCGCTCTAAAAAATTTGCGATCGGTGAGTCTGCTCCGAACGGCGTTATAAGTTCAATCTGCGTATTTATAAGTTTTATAAAAACAACGATAACACCGTGTTCGCGCTGTTTGATTGGTTTAGAGACTTTGGCCCCGAGAGTATCACGGTAAATTGTAGTTGCTCTATCTAAATCAGGCACTGCAATGGCAACATGATTAAGTCGTCCGATCATGCGCAGATTACGTACATGCAAGATATATCTTGGGATTTCCAAATCAGCATGTTCTTTGTTTTACTACTCCAAAAAATCTTAGGACAGAAAAATGTCGGCGTCGGTAAATTTCGGTTCCAAGGAAACTATCTTTCCTTTTTTTATACCTAATCGCCCTACCTTAACACCAGCTACTATCTTTGGATTACCAGGCGCAAGTCGGACTACATCACCATTATTAATTCGTAAAACATCAGAAATTTGGCATTCTGTCGCAAGACTTATATGCCCATCCAAATGCTTTGCTTCTCCATGGACTGGAATTGCAATTCGAGGACTTATCCAATTATACATTTGTCTGAGTTCGTCACGAGCGGGATGCCCTGAAACATGTACGAATGCATTTTTTGACGTGACAACCTCAACACCCATTTGCATTAGATTAGCCTGCAATTTAGCTATGGCTTCCTCATTTCCAGGTATTATACGGCTTGAAAATATAGTTACGTCGCCATGCTCTAATTTCACTCCGCCAATTTGTCCACGAACGATCCTTGAAAGTGCCGCTCTCCCCTCTCCTTGACTACCCGTGCAGATAAGTAAAACTTTATCGCGCGGCAAACCAGCTGCTTCTTCAACCGCAAGAAATTTTGGGACATCTGAGAGATAGTTATTCTCGCGTGCAATATCATGAATTCGCCACATGCTCCGACCGACGAGTACTGGGTGTCGTCCATTAAATTCCGCAGCATGTGCCAAGGTTTCTAGACGCGCAACGTTACTTGCAAAACAACTCACCGCCACCCGCTTCTTAAATTGCCCAACTATCTTCACCAGACTTTTCCGTAATTCAGCTTCTGAGCCCGATCTCCCATCGACAAGTGCGTTGGTTGAATCGCAGACCATTGCGAGCACTCCTGATTGTCCAATGGCAACAAGGGACCGATCATCTACCGTAGATCCGATCAAAGGCCCCGGATCAAGTTTCCAATCACCAGTATGAACAACTGTACCAAGTGACGTTCGAATGACGACAGCGTTTGGTTCAGGAATAGAATGAGTGAGAGTCACAAGTTCGATATTGAATGGTCCTAATTCGAATTTTCCTGATATTGGTACTTCTATGACCGTTGCTTGATTCAACAAACCCACATGTTTAAGTTTTCGTCTAACAAGACTAGCGGTAAAAGGTGTTGCATAAATTGGACAACGAAGTTGTGGCCAAAGATAAGGGATCGCACCTATGTGATCTTCGTGGGCATGTGTCAAAACTAAACCCACAAGGTCCTTTTGGCGCTCAGAAATAAATATTGGATCCGCCATTATGGCGTCGAATTGATAAGATGTCTTATTACTAAACATCACGCCTAAATCCACCATTAGCCATTTACCTAAATGGCTATATAAGTTGACATTCATACCGATTTCGCCAGTTCCACCAAGAGGTACAAACAACAACTCGTTTAATCTTGGAAGATTCCCGTCTCGGGCAACTTTCAATGATTACGCTCGTAGATTATGCGAAGCCCGCGGATTGTTAATTCAGGATCAATATACTTAATAACATCAGTCCCATCTGAGAAAAGCGACGCTAGTCCGCCTGTTGCTACAACACCCATAGCCTCGCCGAACTCCCCTTGGATACGCGTGACAAGACCTTCTATCATTCCGACATAACCCCAATAAAGACCAGCTTGCATAGCGGATTTTGTATCTTTACCGATAATGGTTTTTGTTGGCCCGACCTCAACACCAGATAGCATTGACGCACGCCTACAGAGTGCTTCCAATGAAAGGTTAATACCTGGAACAATAACTCCACCATGAAAGTTGCCATCAACATCGATCACATCGAAGGTTGTCGCTGTACCAAAGTCGATAATTATTTGTGGTCCCTTATAACAACCGCTGGTCCCCACTACGTTAGCAAGCCGATCTGCACCCACAAGATCTGGACAATCGACAAGAAATTTTATACCTAGGTTTACGTCGCTCTTGCCGACAATAATCGGCTTTACATTAAATAAATTTTTACAAAGGATAAATAGACTTTCTATGGCTTCAGGGACCACGCAGGAAATCACAGCACCTGTGAAATCCTCACCCTTAATTCCCTTATCTTCCATCAATTGTTTCAGCCAAATCCCATATTCATTGGATGTTCTCCAGCGATTTGTTTGAGATTTCCAAAGTGCACACAGTTTCGTACCATTTAAGATTGCAAACTTGGTATTTGTATTACCTACATCAATTACAAGGAGCATAAATATTCTCTATAACACGTCGCCGGCTGTAATTTTGCGCGTGTCTCCCGACGAGACCTTCACAATCAACGCACCGCTTTCATCCATATCCCAAAAAATTCCCTCTAATATATCTTTGCCAATATTCACTGTTATAGGTTCTCCAAGGCCCTTGGCACGCTCAAGCCAAGCATCTCGGATTCTTAGCAATCCATGTCTACGACATTGCTCTAACCAATCAAGAAAATATCGTATATATGCTACCAGCACCTTCTCCACTACCGATTCTACACCCAATTCTTTATTTAGGCTTGTCATGGGATAAAGCCCCTTTGGGGGAGAACTCGCTATATTAACCCCACATCCAACAACAACCCACCGAGAGAGACTGACTCCATTCGGACTCGTTTCAAGAAGAATTCCAGCTGTTTTTTTACCATTAATCAGTACATCATTGGGCCATTTAAGCTTCAACTCCGCGCTTTGTGGTAAAAAATTCTCCAATGCCGAAGCCACAGCAAGAGACGCAATTAGAGAAATTCCTGAAACGACACTGGGTATTCCTTTTGGTCGCAGAATTAATGAACAGTAAAGATTACCGGGTGGGGAATACCAGTGACGTCCGTTACGACCTCGACCGCGTGTCTGTTCATCAGCCCACACTAGAGTGCCATCCTTTGCACCGTCAGATGCAAGAATTTTTGCTCTGTCGTTTGTTGAACCGATACTGCCGTGGTGAATTAAATGAATTGTGTCTGGTAACTGGAACGTTTCGGGCAATTGCTTATCTCTGAAACAGTGAAGCAGCCGCGAGCGCTGCCCCATCGATTAGTGGTGCTGGCCACACCATAAAAAACATAGTCAGGAATGCAGCAAGTCCCATCACAAGGGCAACAGGTTTTGCCGACAGCCTATCGAGAATTTCTACAGGCTCATCAAAATACATAATTTTAATTATGCGAAGGTAATAGAAAGCACTTATCACACTGGTCACTACACCGATTATTGCAAGAGTGAAAAATTCTGCTCGTATGGCAGCAAGAAAAATATAAAACTTTCCAAAAAAACCTGCCAATGGCGGAATACCTGCCAGAGAAAACATGAAAATAAGCATAGCAAATGCCATGCGAGTGTGCGTTTTGCCAAGACCCACCAGATCGTCAATGCTTTCTACTGCCTGCCCGTTCTGTCGCATGCTGAGGATACAAGTAAATGCTCCTATATTCATAACGAGATAGATAGACATATAGATAAGAACACCATGGATACCTGCCTCGGTGGCAGTTGCAAGGCCTATCAGGGCATAGCCAATATGGCCTATAGAGGAATAAGCCATCAGCCGTTTAATGTTGCGTTGAGCAATTGCTGCAAGCGACCCAAGAACCATTGAAGCAATAGATATGATTATCATAATTTGTTGCCACTCAGCAGCTAACCCACCAAGCGGCCCAATCATAACGCGTACCAAAAGCGCGACGGCAGCAATTTTGGGCGCAACAGAGAAGAAAGCCGTTACTGGAGTCGGTGCACCTTCATAAACATCGGGTGTCCACATATGAAACGGTACAGCAGATACTTTGAAGGCGAGACCCGCCGTTAAGAATACAATCCCTACAACGATTCCCATCGACGCCTGTTCAACATTACTGAAATGTTGGGTTAATTGAATAAACTGCGTTGTTCCAGAAAAGCCGTAAATCATCGAACAACCATAAAGCAACATGCAAGACGATAATGCGCCGAGAACAAAATATTTCAGTCCAGCTTCACTCGACTGCATCGTATTACGCTGAAAGGCGGCAATGACATAAAGAGGTAAACTCTGCAGTTCAAGACCAAGATATAACGCAACAAGATCATTGGCTGAAATCATCATCATCATGCCAACACTGGAAAATAGTATGAGAACTGGAAACTCAAAGCGCGCCATATCTTCGCGACGGGCATAGTCCTGGCTTATAAGTAACGTGAGTAGCGATCCAAGGAGCATCAACACCTTAGTAAAAACCGTAAAACTGTTCAGAGCGAACATTCCACCAAATGTGATTACATCCAACTGTGACTGTAATAAAATTAATCCAAGGACCAGAAAAACTGTAAGCACTGCGAGCCTCGAAACCAACCTCATTGCTCGATCTTCTTTCGTAAACACTCCTATCATCAGTAATAACAGTGCAGCTAACGCAAGAAAGATTTCAGGTATAGCCGGTAGGATATTAGGCAAAACCATCACTTAATTGCCTCACTTGATAACGAGGTCAAAAATAGTTTTCCGGGCTCATCGGCAGCAACTAGTGCAAAGTGATAATTTTCGACAAGCCTAACGACAGAAGCCTCAATCGCCTCTAAATACGTATTAGGGAATACTCCAATCCAAAAGATAACGAGTACCAACGGTGTAAGTATGGATATTTCTCGTCGACTAAGGTCGAAAATGGATTTTAAATTTTCATTCGAAAGTCTGCCAAAAATGACTCGGCGGTAAAGATAGAGCATATAGGCCGCACTGAGAATAATACCGGTCGCGGTCAACGTGGCCACCAAGGTATTAACCTGAAAAGCTCCAACGAGTATGAGGAGCTCACCAATAAAGCCACTCGTGCCAGGCAATCCAACCGAAGCTAACACGAACAACATAAAACATAAGGAAAATTTTGGCATCTGGTGCACCAACCCGCCGTAGTTAGAAATCTCGCGACTTTTAACGCGGTCATAAAGAACTCCAACTGAGAGAAATAATGCTGCCGAAACGATACCATGGCTAAGCATCTGTATTATTGCCCCTTGAACCGCCTGCTGGTTGGTAGTGAATATTCCTACTGTCACAAATCCCATATGCGCGACCGATGAATAAGCAATCAACTTCTTCATATCATCCTGTACCAATGCGACCAACGAGGTATAGATCACAGCAATTATGCTCAGGATAAAAATTAAGGGTGTGAAAAACTCAGACGCAATCGGCATAATCGGAATTGAAAATCTGAGAAAACCATATGCACCCATTTTCAATAGAACACCCGCGAGGATTACTGAACCCGCAGTAGGCGCCTCAACATGAGCATCAGGCAACCAAGTATGAACTGGCCACATTGGCACTTTGACGGCAAATGAGGCAAAACACGCAAGCCACAGCCAGTTCTGCAAATTGGCTGAAAATCCAAAACCCATAAGAGTCGGTATATCGGTCGTATTTGCCTGAAAGTACATTGTAAGAATGGCCAGCAGCATCAAGACCGAACCTAATAGAGTGTAAAGAAAAAACTTGAATGCCGCGTATACACGCCGGGAGCCACCCCAAACACCAATGATAAGGAACATCGGAATCAGCACACCCTCGAAAAATATATAAAAAAGAACAAAGTCAAGTGCACAAAACATGCCCACCATCATTGTCTCTAAGATAAGGAAGGCGACCATGTATTCCTTGACCCTATTCTTGATAGCCTCCCAACTTGCTAACACGCAAATTGGTGTCAGAAATGTTGACAGTAGGACTAAAAACAAAGAAATCCCGTCAATCCCCATGTGATAAGTAATGTTAAATGTCGGAATCCAATCATATCGTTCCGTGAACTGAAAACCTGCCGACCTAGAATCAAAGTCCAGCCAGAGAAAAATCGAAAGAACAAAGGTAATTAAGGAAACCCAAAGTGCCGTCCACCTTGCATTACGGTCTACTTCTTCCACCGTGCCACGGATCATCAATATCCCCAACGCACCTAAAAGTGGGAAGAAGGTGGTCATAGATAAAATTGGCCAAGATTGAGTCATTGAGAGCTAACCATGACTCGATGAATAGAAGTACCAAGAGAGTAAAAAGACGACACCAATCAACATGGCAAAGGCATAATGGTACAGATATCCACTTTGAATTGTACTTACACGCTGGGAAAACTTCCTTGCTATCTCCGCCACCCCATCCGGTCCGATGCCGTCGATTAGGGTTCCATCACCTGCTTTCCATAACCCACGGCCAATCGCACAAATCGGTCGTACAATAATTGCATCATAGAATTCATCGAAGTACCACTTATTGAATGATAGTAAATAAACAGGTCGCAGTTTTGCTGCACAGATAGACGCTGTATTTGGATTACGGATGTACATCCACCATGCTAACCCAAACCCAATGACCGCCATGATTAACGGACTTATCTTAATAATAAGCGGCACTTTGTGCGAAGCAGCGAGAGCATTATGTGTTGGCAGAATAAAGATAGAGTCACCCCAGAACTCTTGCATGCTATTGCCAACAAACACCTCAAAACCAACCGCACCAGCAAGGATGGAACCAAGGGCCAATACTGCTAGCGGTACTATCATGACTTTGGGAGACTCATGGATATGAGCAAATGTACGTTCATCACATCGAGGCTTACCATGGAATATCAAAAAGATTAGCCGCCATGAATAAAGTGCAGTCATCAATGCAGCAGCTAATCCAGCCCAGAATGCAAAACTGCCAGCTCCAGTTCCCGACGCCCAAGCTGACTCTATAATCACGTCTTTTGAATAGAAACCCGCCATACCAAAGAAACCAGGAATACCAAAACCGGCCAATGCCAGGCTACCTATCCACATATAAGTGTAGGTCACGGGTATCATCCGCCACGCACCTCCCATTTTTCTCATATCTTGTTCATCAGAAAAGGCGTGAATAACAGAACCTGCCCCGAGAAATAGTAGAGCTTTAAAGAAGCCGTGCGTCATTAAGTGAAACATTGCAGCTGGATAGGCTGATACACCTATCGCAAAAAACATGTACCCAAGTTGCGAACATGTCGAATAGGCTATCACTCGTTTTAAATCATTCTGCGTTAGGCCAATGGTTGCTGTGATAACAGCTGTTGCCGCACCAACTATGGTGACAACGGCTAGCGCAAGCTCCGAGTACTCAAACAATGGGGACATTCGGCAAACCATGAATACCCCCGCCGTAACCATCGTAGCAGCATGAATCAGTGCTGAGACTGGAGTGGGGCCTTCCATAGCATCCGGCAACCACGTGTGAAGACCGAGCTGGGCCGACTTACCCATCGCACCAACAAAAAGTAATAAGCAGATTACCGTAAGCGCGTGAAAATCTCCTCCAAGAAAGATTAAGCGCGCGTCAGCGTGAGAAGATACCTCAGAAAATATGGCGTCGAATTGAACTGTCTTAAAAAGAAAGTAGATAGCAAAAATTCCGAGCGCAAATCCAAAGTCACCAACACGGTTGACTAGAAATGCCTTGATCGCCGCAGTGTTGGCTGAAGAACGTTCGTACCAAAAACCAATCAATAGATACGAACACAGACCCACACCTTCCCATCCGAAAAATAGTTGAATTAGGTTATCAGCTGTTACCAACATCAACATAAAAAAGGTAAACAAACTGAGATACGCAAAGAAGCGTGAGATCGAGCGGTCTTTCGCCATATATCCAATCGAATAGATATGAACTACCGCAGATACTATGGTTACTACGACAAACATAACCGCAGTCAGTGTATCGACTCTTAGAGACCAATTAAATTGAAAGGTTCCTGAGCTGACCCATTGAAAGAGATCGAGCGTGCGTGCCTCCCCTTTCAATGCGACCACGTAGAAAAGAATGCAGGACAATGCAGTCGACACGCATATTAATGTCGAGGTAATTAAATACGTTTTTTGGTCACCTACCACACGCCCAAAAAACCCAGCGAAAAGTGCTCCGACAAGCGGGAGAAATACAATTGCTAATTCCATAACTCCGAATTAGCCTTTCATCATATTGATATCTTCAACATCAATCGAACCACGATTTCGATAGTAAGCCACTAAAATTGCGAGACCGATTGCCGCTTCGGCCGCTGCAACGGTTAGCACAAATAAAGCAAATATTTGGCCTAGGAGATCGTTTAGATGGGTTGAAAACGCAACAAGATTTATATTCACCGCAAGCAACATAAGCTCGATGGACATCAAAATAATAATCACGTTTTTGCGGTTTAAAAATATACCAAAGAAGCCCAAGGTAAAGAGGATAGCAGCAACGCAGAGGTAGTGCGAGATACCAATTGAGAGCATTAGATTCCACTCCTAAAAGGCACCTTAACGACCTCTACAGACTCATTTCTCCGACGTCCAACCTGACGACTTATATTCTGTCGGCGCACGCCCTCTCGGTGCCGCAAAGTCAGAACTATTGATCCAACCATAGCCACCAAAAGAATCAAACCAGCCGCCTGGAAGAGATAAATATAATCTGTATAGATCAACTGACCCAGTGCATGTGTATTGGTTACAGTCGAGCTTATAGGTACCTGTGTATAAACTGATTCTCGGGCGCTGGACGCAAATATCCAACTACTTGCAACTAGAACTAATTCTGTGAGTAGCACTATACCCAGAAGTAAACCAATCGGAAGATATTGAAGAAATCCATGTCTTAGCTCGACGAAATTGATGTCAAGCATCATGACAACAAATAGGAATAAAACAGCAACAGCTCCCACGTAGACAATCACCAACACCATCGCCAAGAATTCTGCGCCCATGAGCACAAACAAACCAGCCGAGTTAAAAAAGGCTAGTATGAGATAAAGCACCGAGTGAACTGGATTACGGGCTGATATGACCATTACTCCAGCAGCAACCGTAATACTTGCAAACAAATAAAACGTGATGGTTTCAAATATCATAAATTGAAGTGCCACTTCATTGAAGTAATTCTGAGCGTGTAATTACAAATGTTTGGCTGTAAATACAAACGATGGTTGAAGGTTTAACTCAGCGATATGGAGTATCTTGCAGGAGTTTAGCCGCTATTTCAGTTTCCCACCGGTCGCCGTTATCGAGTAATTTATCCTTATTGTAGAATAGCTCTTCCCGTGTTTCGGCAGCAAATTCAAAATTTGGACCTTCAACAATAGCATCCACCGGACAAGCCTCCTCGCAAAACCCGCAATAGATACATTTCGTCATGTCAATATCGAAGCGTCTAGCTCGCCGACTACCATCATTGCGAGGCTCGGCTTCGATTGTGATGGCCTGTGCGGGGCAAATAGCTTCACACAGTTTACAGGCGATACATCGTTCCTCACCGTTAGGATAACGCCGGAGAGCATGCTCTCCTCTAAATCGGGGGGATAAGGATCCTTTCTCGTACGGATAATTCACAGTAGCCTTACGCCAAAACATACTTCGAAAGGTTAGATATAATCCCGAAAAAAGTTCAGATAAAAAGAAGGCGCGGATAAATCGTAAAATAAAATTCATAATGTTTAGTCTCTTCTACCTACCGGGGACCAAATCAAACGCCACGAGCACACCCGAGGTTACTACAACCCATATCAATGAAAACGGAAGAAAGATTTTCCAGCCCAGTCGCATGAGTTGATCGTAGCGATAACGAGGAAACGTGCCACGGACCCAAATGAAAACGAATAAAACAAATATAATCTTGAGTGCAAACCATAATGGAGCGGGAAGCCAGTTGAATGGTGCCATGTTAAATGGCGGCAACCAACCACCCAAAAAAAGGATAGTTGTCATCGCACTCATTAAAATCATGTTAATGTATTCGCCAAGGAAAAACATTGCAAAGGTCATAGACGAGTATTCAACTTGATATCCGGCCACGAGTTCAGCCTCTGCCTCCGGCAAATCGAAAGGAGAACGGTTTGTTTCAGCGAGCGCGGAAACTAAGAAAATTATGAACATTGGTAGTAACGGAATACAAAACCAGATTCGCTGTTGTGCGATTACAATGTCAGATAAGTTGAGTGAGCCGACCATCAACAATACTGTAATTAGGACAAATCCAATTGAAATTTCATAGGAAACCATTTGGGCTGCCGATCGGAGAGCACCAAGAAACGCATATTTAGAATTCGACGCCCAGCCGGCCATGATGATACCGTATACGCCAAGCGAAGAAATTGCGAATAGGTAAAGAATACCTACATTAATGTCACTGAGGACAACACCTGGACCAAACGGTATGACCGCCCAAGCGACCAAACTCAGAACGAATGTGACAATTGGAGCAATAACAAAAATTACTCGGTTAGCCCCAGATGGAATTATTGTTTCTTTAAGAAATAATTTTAGTCCGTCAGCAATAGGTTGAAATAAGCCGAATGGTCCAACAACGTTTGGACCTTTCCGCATCTGCATCGTAGCTAATATCTTGCGTTCCGCATAAACAAGGTACCCCATAGAGATCAGAACCGAAGTGATAATAAAAAGGATATAAGCCGATATTTGTAATGTTGGCCCAATATAAAACTCCCAGAATTCAGCCATCGTTTTGCGTCGCTGTTTCCTGCGCTGACATAAACTCTGACGTACATTCTGCCATCGTTTCGGATGCCCGGCTGATTGAATTGGTCATGTAAAAATTTTTGATCGGATTGACAAAAGGATGTTCGGTCAACTCTCCCGCAAAACCAAAGTTGCCCCAAGATTCACGCTCTACTTTGTCAGTGGACATGAAACTTGGATAATCTTTTTTCATTTCTTCTTGTAACTCCTGCAAATTATCAAAACTAAGACGTTCACCGAGGAGCTCTGACAGTGCACGCAAGATAGTCCAGTCCTCACGTGCATCACCTGGCGGGAATACTGCACGCCGACCTAACTGAACACGCCCTTCCGTATTCACATATGTTCCATTCTTTTCAGTATATGCTGCTCCAGGTAGCACGACATCAGCCCTATGCGCACCGGCATCACCATGATGCCCGATGTAAATAACAAACGAATCACCGAGGCGGGTCATGTCAATCTCATCCGCTCCTAAAAGAAAAAGAACTTCAATTGAACCATTAGAAGCACCATCAATAATTCCCGAAGTATCCAACCCACCAGCTGCAGGAACAAAGCCAAGGTCGAGTGCACCTACTCGGGCAGCACTACTGTGCAACATGTTGTATCCATTCCAATTTTCACGGACCATATTGTAATCATCGGAGATCCGGCGAGCCGCCTCAAGAATTGCCATACCGTCTGGCCTTGTAAGTGCACCCTGACCAAGGATTAACATTGGACACTTGGCATTTCTTAAATTCGACGCAAAATCATGACTGCCATCGAGAATTTTTTGCAATGTTTGCGGCCCCACACCAAGACTCGCCACTTCATATGTAAGATTGACCGAAGGTCCAATTTGACCGACAGTAAGTTCTCCCGTAAGCCAACGTTTCCGCAGGCGAGCATTAATAAGTGGCGCCTCCCACCGTGGGTTTGTGCCAATCAGTAGACAAGTGTCTGCCTCTTCGATGCCAATTATTGTAGTATTAAATATATACCCCGCCCGCACCCGAGGATCGATTGCCGCACCATCTTGGCGACAATCCAGATTTGGTGAAGCAAGTATTTTCATGAGCTGTTTCAACGCGTATATGGACTCCACATCACACAAATCACCAGCTAAAGCAGCAATTTTTTCTCCCTCAATTGCTTTCAACCGTTTCACGATTTGTGAAAATGCTTCAGTCCATCCAACCTCTTCTAACCGCCCTCGCGAATTTCTTAAAAAAGGACGGTCAAGCCGTTGCCGTCTAAGTCCATCGCAAGCATAACGCGTTTTATCAGATATCCACTCCTCATTAATTTCCTCGTTCAACCTGGGCAATACACGAAGGACATCTCTACCTCTTGTATCTATCCGAATATTGCTTCCCACAGCATCCATAACATCGATTGATTCGGTTTTTTTAAGCTCCCACGATCTGGCAGAAAAGGCGTAGGGCTTAGAAGTCAAGGCGCCAACTGGACAAAGATCAATTACATTCCCCGACAGCTCAGAATCGAGTGACTTTTCAAGGTATGTCGTGATTTCCACATCTTCGCCTCGACCGAGTAATCCAAGGTCGCTGACACCCGCTATTTCCGTGGCAAATCGAATACACCGTGTACAGTGAATACAACGAGTCATGATCGTCTTAATCAGTGGTCCGATTTGCTTATCAGTCACAGCACGCTTATTTTCTTGGTAGCGGGTGTCTCCTAGACCATAACCCATAGCCTGATCTTGCAAGTCACACTCACCACCTTGGTCACAAATCGGACAGTCAAGCGGATGGTTAATAAGAAGAAATTCCATTACACCACGTCGAGCATCACGCACCAATTCACTGTCGGTTTTAATCACCATCCCCTCACCGACTGGCATTGCACAGGACGCAATCGGCTTAGGTGACTTTTCCATCTCCACTAGACACATCCGACAGTTTCCAGCAATCGACAAGCGTTCATGATAACAAAATCGTGGTATTTCTATCCCTATTGACTCGCAGGCTTGTAAAACCGTCGTGCCCGCAGGAAGTTCTACGTTTTGTCCATCTATAGTCAATTTTGGCATTTTATTATTCCGCTGCGTCTCTCGCATCATCGTCAATGCCGACACCTTTACTCTCTAAAATGTGACGTTCTACTTCAGGTCTAAAATGTCTCATTAGACCTTGAATTGGCCATGCGGCGGCATCACCATGTGCACAGATTGTATGTCCTTCAATTTGTTTGCCTACCTCAAGCAATAAATCAATTTCATCTACCATTGCCTTACCTTGCGTGATTCGTTCCATTAGTCGCCACATCCAGCCTGTCCCTTCACGACAAGGAGTGCATTGTCCACAACTCTCATGCATATAAAATTTGGACAAACGGGTCACTGCCCGCGTCAAATCTGTGGTTTTATTCATAACAATTACAGCAGCGGTACCCAGCCCAGAGTTGACCGCAGCAAGAGCATCAAAATCCATTAATATATCGTCGCAAACTGTTCGAGGGATCATTGGTGTAGAAGAACCACCCGGTATAACCGCTAAAAGATTTTCCCAACCACCAGAAACACCACCAGCGTGAGTCTCTAATAATTCCCGTAGCGGGATTGACATAGACTCTTCGACATTACACGGACGGTTTACATGTCCTGAAATACAAAACACCTTAGTTCCTGAATTTCCTTCACGGCCAAACTCATTAAACCAGCCGGAACCTCGACGAAGGATCGTTGGTACTACAGCAATGCTTTCAACATTATTAACTGTTGTGGGGCAACCCCAAAGACCAAATTGCGCTGGGAACGGTGGTTTAAGTCGTGGTTGTCCCTTTTTCCCTTCTAGGCTTTCTAGGAGTGCGCTTTCCTCTCCGCAAATATATGCGCCTGCACCACGGTGGACAAAAAGGTTAAAGTCCCATCCTGATCCACAAGCATTTTGTCCGATAAGGCCATCTTCATAGGCTTCTTCAATAGCTGCCTCAAGAATATCGGCTTCGTTATGAAACTCTCCTCGAACATAAATGTAACAAGTGTTGGCGCTAATCGCGAAGCTTGCAATAAGGCAGCCCTCGATTAGTTTGTGCGGCTCGTGACGCATCATATCACGATCTTTACAAGTTCCTGGCTCCCCTTCGTCCGCATTCACAACTAAATAATGGGGCTTTTCACCTATCTCCTGCGGCATGAAGGACCATTTGAGACCAGTTGGGAAACCAGCTCCTCCACGTCCCCTTAAGCCAGAAGATTTTACCTCCTCAATAATCCACTTCTTACCCTTTGAAAGAATGCCCTTGGTATTATCCCAATCGCCACGCATCCGAGCTTCTGGGAGTTGCCAGTCAAGTATGCCGTAAAGATTTGTAAATATGCGATTTTTATCGTCTAACATCAGATTCGATCATCGCCTTTAGCAAAATGTAACAGAGTTGTTCGCGTACCACTTGGAGCAGATCGTTGTCTTCCAGATTGCGACCCAGAATTCGGCGCTTCGCCTCGGGCAAATTTTTCTAATATAGAGACAACATTTACCGGCGTGAGATCTTCATAATTATTGTCACCGATCTGCATCATCGGTGCATTAACACAACACCCCATGCACTCAACTTCACGCAAAGTGAATACACCATCTTCCGTAGTGCTGCCTAACCGAACCTTCAGATGTTTTTCACATGCATCAATAATTTCTGACGATCCACTGAGCCAGCAGGGTGTTGTCGTGCAAATTTGCACGACGTGTTGTCCAACGGGTTCTAAATTAAACATCGAATAAAAGGTTGCTACCTCGAGAACTCGAATTTTTGGTAACTTTAGTAGTTCCGCAACAGTGTCGATAGTAGATTGCGGCAACCAGCCACCACATTGGCGTTGTGCCAAATCTAATAAGGCAAGAACTGCACTCTGTTGACGCCCTTTGGGATATTTTGCGATGTGTCTCTTCACTAATCGCTGGTTATCAGCACTGAATTTAAATGGCTCATTTTGTGAATTTATCGTGGTCATCGATCAACCTCACCAAATACAATATCGAGTGATCCAAGAATTGCCCCTGTATCAGCAAGCAAATGGCCTTTACTCATAAAATGCATTGCTTGGAGATGGGCAAAGCCCGGCGCTCGTATTTTGCAGCGATGTGGGCGGTTGGTACCATCTGACACCAAATATACACCGAACTCCCCCTTTGGCGCCTCAACTGCCGTATACGTCTCGCCAGCCGGAACCTTAAATCCTTCGGTATAAAGCTTGAAATGGTGGATGAGAGATTCCATTGATTGTTTCATATCTGCGCGTCGTGGTGGAGCTATTTTCCCATCTGTCGTTAGTACCGGCCCTTCAGGCATCATTTCTATACTTTTTACAATTATCCGTAAGCTCTGGCGCATTTCTTCAACTCGCACCAGGTATCTGTCATAGCAGTCACCATTCTTACCAATTGGAACATCAAAATTCATTGCCTCGTAAGCAGCATATGGCTGTGCCTTACGCAAATCCCAAGGCACTCCTGATGCACGTAATACCGGGCCACTAAAGCCCCAATCCATAGCATCTTCCGCAGATACCACACCTATATCTACCGAGCGTTGTTTAAAAATACGATTTTCCGTGAGTAGCGTTTCAATATTGTCAACAAAGTCTGAGAACTTATTTGCCCATGATAAAATATCGTCTGTAAGACCGACAGGTAGATCAAGATGAACACCGCCAACGCGGTAATAGGCTGCATGCAACCTTGCACCGGACACACGTTCATAAAACTCCATCAACATTTCTCGTTGTTCAAAGGCCCACAACATGGGTGTCATCGCACCAACATCTAACGCGAATGCTGTAATGTTGAGTAGGTGATTGAGTATACGAGTTATCTCATCAAATAATGTACGAATATATAGAGCACGTGGAGGTGCTTTGATACCAAGGAGGTGTTCAGTCGCCAGGCAGAAAGCGTGTTCCTGGCACATTGGCGAAACATAATCGAGCCGATCGAAGTATGGGATAGCCTGCAAATATGTTTTATGCTCAATCAGTTTTTCAGTACCACGGTGGAGCAAACCTATGTGCGGATCAAGCCGCTCAATGATCTCTCCGTCCATCTCCATGACAAGACGCAATACGCCATGAGCAGCTGGGTGCTGGGGTCCAAAATTAATCGTTGTAGTTTTAATTTGCGTTTCGGAGGCCACTAGTCAGCATCCTCGCCAGAGTATTCATCATCTGGTAGTGAAATTTGGTCTCCCTCCCACGGGCTCAAAAAATCGAAATTTCTAAACTCCTGATTAAGGTGGACAGGTTCCTGGACAATACGCCTTTCTTCATCGTCGTAGCGAACTTCAACAAACCCCGTCAACGGGAAGTCTTTTCTCAGGGGATGACCATCAAATCCATAATCCGTCAACAATCGACGAAGATCAGGATGCCCGCTAAAATATATTCCATAAAGGTCCCAACACTCTCGTTCGAACCAATTAGCAGCAGAAAATACGCTAGTCACCGACGGCACTGGTGTATCATCATCTGTTAAAATTTTTACGCGAATGCGCTGATTATGTTTGAGGCTTAAAAGATTATAAACCACCTCAAAGCGCTGAATTCGATCAGGGTAATCAACACCACAGATATCAACTAGAACTTTCGCAAGACAATTGGTGTCATTATTGAGAAAGACCATAACCGGTAGAATCGAACATTTCTCAACGACCAATACCAGTTCATCGTTAAGAAAGGTCAAATCAATAACGTCTTTAGAAAGGTTACTAACTATATATTCACCGAGGTCTAACAGTGCTTGATTCATCGCAGCATAATTTTCAACGTGCAATCGTATCCGAACGCCGTATTTTCTTTTGTAACTGGAGAATCCCGTAAACTAATGCCTCCGCTGTTGGCGGACAACCAGGTACATATATGTCAACAGGAACTATTCGATCGCAGCCTCGTACAACTGAATACGAATAATGGTAGTAACCACCACCGTTGGCACATGACCCCATAGAGATAACCCAACGCGGCTCCGCCATCTGATCGTACACCTTGCGCAATGCTGGAGCCATCTTGTTACAAAGTGTGCCGGCAACAATCAAAACATCCGATTGGCGCGGACTCCCCCTTGGGACGACACCAAAACGGTCCAAATCATAACGCGGCATATATGCATGCATCATTTCAACAGCACAGCAAGCTAACCCAAAAGTCATCGGCCACAACGAACCGGATCGTGCCCAATTGACCAGCTTATCCACATTGGCTACCAAGAACCCCTTATCTGACAAGACATCCGATACGGTCCTCAAAGTAACTCCCTCTTCATCTTTTTGAACTACTGGCTGTAATGTTGGTGAAACGTTTATTCCCACTCTAGTGCTCCCTTCTTCCATTCGTAAACAAATCCCACAGTCAACACTGCTAGGAACAACATCATCGACCAAAATCCGAATAAACCAATATCTCCCAATGAAACAGCCCAAGGAAACAAGAAAGCAACTTCCAAGTCGAAAATGATGAATAGTATGGCAACCAGGTAAAACCGAACGTCAAAACGACTGCGTGCATCATCGAACGCTTCAAAACCACATTCATAGGCTGATAATTTTTCGGTATCCGGCTTTTGCCTCGCAAGAATAAAACTCGCAATAACCATGGCGAGCGAAAGTGCCACGGCAATCGCAAAAAATAACAATATGGGCAGGTATTCCCTAAGCAACTCGTCCATCACTATGACTCGGTCACCCGCTCTAATTCTACACTGTATCTGAAGGGCACTATAAACAAGCTGCTAGCCTCAAAGCTTTTAGTTCTAGACAGCCACCCAGACTATAAAGCCACAATTCAAGGAAGCAAAGTAAGAACTACTTAAAAATTAAATAGGCTTCATTTTCAATTTGGGCACCACCTCCTACAAAGCGGCGAGAGTGGCGGGAGTGACGGGACTCGCACCCGCGGCCTCCGGCGTGACAGGCCGGCGCTCTAACCAAACTGAGCTACACCCCCTCTATACCCGGTATAGACGTCATGTCAAAATCTTCGCATATACCATCCCAAGATTGCGAACATTAGTAAAACTCCTATTTTAAACCAGCTCTTGTTAAATATTCCCAAAGTTCAACATGTAGAGCAAGTCCGAAAATCTACAACCAGATTAGTTGACATATCCGTTCTTCACCACACCTCCACCGAGGCGTCAGGGATGTAGAGCAAATACCTATTACTTCACAACCGAAATTGAATGTAAGCTACGCTCCGAGCATATATGGTCTTTATTCGTGGTGGGCGATGACGGACTCGAACCGCCGACATCCTGGATGTAAGCCAGACGCTCTACCAACTGAGCTAATCGCCCATACCTCCAGTCAGACATAATGCTATGGCCGGATATCGAATATTGTGCTGGTGCAACCAAATAAAAAGTATCCCAATAAAGAACGGCCGGCAATCTTGTTAATAAGATAGCCGGCCGAACCTATTCAACTAGTACTGTCGTAATTAGTTATTTACCGCATCTTTCAGGCCCTTGCCTGCTTTAAATTTAGGCTGCTTAGAAGCCGGAATATGGATGCGCTCACCTGTTCGTGGGTTTCGCCCTTCTGATGCTTTCCGATTTGCAACACTAAAGGTACCAAATCCCACTAACCTAACTTCTCCACCGCTCTTTAACGAAGACGAAATTGAATCGAATACTGCCTCAACCGCCTTACCGGCTTCAGCCTTACTCATGCTTGCGCTATCTGCTACAGAGGCAACGAGATCATTTTTGTTCACTATGAGGCCCCCCCTTCTGAATAGGGATTGAGAAATTACAAAGACGTGGTTTGTCAATTGACGACATCGTGAGTGTAAATAGAATTCTGACTACACGTCAACGCAGATACCAAAGAATTCCACACCTAATTTTTGGTCTTAGAGTGGTCCAGTTTTGGGCTAAAAATAGGACTAATCCCTCTTAATGGGTAACTACGGAATTTTCTTCATCCTCTTGAGTATGAACGGTTTTTGCCGTTTCATCGGCCTCTTCCCACTGTATAGAAACAAGGGGTTCCGTCATCGCAAATTCAAGAACTTCGTCAATCGTAGCCACTGGAAAAACTGTAATTTTTTTAGTTATATTGTTGGAAACATCTGCTAAATCCTTCATATTTTCCCTGGGAATTAGAACTGTGGATAAACCACCTCGTACGGCTGCAAGTAGCTTTTCCTTCAATCCTCCAATGGGCAAAACCCTACCACGAAGGGTAATTTCTCCCGTCATTGCAAGATCCCGGCGTATCGGGATGCCTGTTAAAACGGATACCATGGATGCTACCATCGCTACACCAGCCGAAGGTCCATCCTTCGGCGTAGCACCTTCCGGTACATGCACATGAATATCACGATGCTCGAAAATTGTTGGTTTTATTCCATAAGCGGGAGCTCTACTTTTTACGTAACTCTCCGCTGCCTGCACCGATTCCTGCATGACATCCCCAAGTTTACCAGTTTTTACGACTTTGCCTTTGCCTGGAACGGTGACTGATTCAATCGTAAGTAACTCGCCCCCAACTTCGGTCCAGGCAAGTCCTGTAACAACTCCAATCAGATCGGAGTCCTCCAGCTGACCAAAGCGATATTTTCGAATTCCTGCCATTTTCTCAATGTTGCGGCTAGTAATCGCAACTTTCAGTCGAGCCTTATCCATAAGAATTTCTTTTATCGATTTACGTGCAAGATTAGCAATTTCACGTTCAAGGCTACGTACGCCCGCTTCTCTAGTGTAATAGCGAATGAGTAACCGAAGTGCATCATCAGAGAGCGTCCACTCGCTTTTCTTCAAACCATGCTCTTCCATTTGCTTCGGAATAAGATGCCGCTTAGCAATTTGAATTTTTTCCTCCTCGGTGTAGCCAGGCAAGCGAATTATTTCCAAGCGGTCCAATAGAGGTTGAAGAATTCGTAACGTGTTTGCAGTCGTAATAAACATTACATCTGACAAATCGTAGTCGACTTCAAGGTAGTGATCATTAAATTCACTGTTTTGTTCTGGATCTAAAACCTCGAGTAAAGCTGATGATGGATCTCCTCGCCAATCCGCCCCAACCTTGTCGATTTCGTCTAACAAGAACAGAGGATTTGAAGATCTGGCTTTCTTCATGCCTTGAATGATCTTCCCGGGCATGGATCCGATATAAGTCCTCCTATGACCACGAATTTCAGCCTCGTCTCGGAGGCCACCAAGTGACATCCGCACAAAATTACGTCCGGTCGCGCGAGCTACTGATTTCCCAAGTGAAGTTTTCCCAACACCAGGCGGACCTACAAGACAAAGTATAGGTCCCTTAACTTTGCGCATTCTCTGTTGTACTGCTAAATACTCGATAATCCTTTCCTTGACCTTGTCTAGTCCGTGATGATCTTCGTCAAGGATACGTTGCGCTACTCGAAGATCCCGCTTTGATTTGGTCCGAACCTTCCAGGGTATATTTAGAATCCAGTCAAGGTAGTTTCGGACAACCGTCGCTTCAGCAGACATCGGACTCATTGAACGGAGTTTTTTCAACTCGGCCTGAGATTTTTCACGTGCTTCCTTAGACAGTTTCGTTTTTTTTATCAATTCTTCAAGCTCGGTGATCTCATCACGACCATCTTCGGTTTCGCCAAGTTCTTTCTGAATTGCTTTCATTTGCTCGTTAAGGTGATATTCGCGTTGAGTTTTTTCCATTTGTCGTTTGACTCGGTTGCGAATTCTTTTTTCTACCTGAAGAACATTGATTTCGCCTTCCATGATCCCAAAAATTCGTTCAAGCCTATCTGTAACCGAGTTAATTTCTAGTATTTCCTGTTTATCCGAAATCTTAAGAGTAAGATGTTGAGCAATGTTATCGGCAAGCTTGTGCGCTTCTTCAATTTGGTTAATCGAAATTAATACCTCTGCCGGAATTTTCTTATTGAGTTTTATGTATTGCTCAAATTGCGTTACTACTGCACGGCAAAGCGCCTCTGACTCCGTCTCTTCACCGGCCTTCTCCTCAAATGGCACCGCCTCTGCCTGAAAAAAATCTTGATTATCTACAAAACAAGCAATCCGGGCACGTTGCCCTCCTTCTACTAGCACCTTGACAGTACCATCTGGAAGTTTGAGAAGTTGTAAGACCGTACCTATGGTGCCCACCTCATAGATGCCTTCCGGCGCCGGGTCATCTTCCGCCGCATCTTTCTGGGTAACGAGCAATATTTGTTTGTCATCCTTCATCACGTCTTCTAGTGCTCGCACTGACTTATCACGACCGACAAATAGCGGTACGATCATCTGTGGGAACACCACGATATCCCTAAGGGGAAGGACCGGGTAGAGCGCGCTACGTGGCAAATCTGACATTAGCTCTCTTTCACGTTTGTTTAACGGTAAATCAAAGCCGATTAGAGATCCTTAACTATTCTAAATTGGCTTTACAATGCCTGTCTTCAAGACCTAGACAAAGTCTTATCACCATTCAAGCACTAGTTCCCAAATCCTCGCGGCGGTCCCCATAGATATAGAGTGGCTCTGCCGGGCCATCAACAACTTCCCGATTGATCACAATTTCTTCAACATCACTAAGACTTGGTAACTCGTACATAGGACCCAAAAGGATTGACTCCATAATGGATCTCAATCCCCTCGCGCCAGTTTTTCGGGCAATTGCCTGATGAGCAATTGCCTTAACTGCGTCGTTAGAAAATTCTAAACGGACGTCTTCCATGTCGAACAAACGCTGGTACTGCTTTACCAGTGCATTACGCGGAGTGGTTAGAATTTCAATCAGAGCTTCCTCATCTAAATCATCTAATGTAGCTATCACCGGCAAGCGGCCGACAAACTCAGGAATTAGGCCAAACTTCAGTAGATCCTCGGGCTCCACTTCGCGCAAAACTTCCCCAATTTGACGATCGTCTGGTCCCCTCACATCCGCACCAAAACCGATCGAGGAACCTTTACGACGGGAGGAAATAATACGTTCTAGCCCAGCAAAGGCACCCCCACATATAAATAATATATTTGTCGTATCTACTTGCAAAAATTCTTGCTGCGGATGCTTACGGCCGCCCTGTGGCGGAACACTGGCGATTGTGCCTTCCATGATTTTTAAAAGAGCCTGCTGAACGCCTTCACCTGAAACATCGCGGGTTATTGATGGATTATCCGACTTACGACTAATCTTATCGACTTCGTCTATATATACTATGCCACGTTGTGCACGCTCTACGTTGTAATCTGCCGACTGTAGTAATTTCAAAATGATGTTTTCTACATCTTCACCTACATAACCAGCCTCAGTAAGTGTCGTTGCATCAGCAATAGTGAACGGGACATCTAAGATACGAGCGAGCGTCTGGGCGAGTAGCGTTTTGCCACATCCTGTCGGTCCAACAAGAACTATGTTCGATTTTGCAAGTTCTACATCATTGGTCTTATTACCATGTGCAAGACGCTTGTAATGATTGTGAACAGCGACCGACAAAACCCGTTTCGCATGTGCTTGACCAATTACGTAATCGTCAAGAACTGTCCTTATATCACGAGGTGTTGGAACACCATCATGAGATTTTGCAATGGACGACTTGTGATCTTCGCGAATGATGTCCATGCAAAGTTCAACACATTCATCACATATGAACACTGTCGGTCCAGCAATAAGCTTGCGTACCTCGTGCTGACTCTTTCCACAGAACGAACAATAAAGTGTATTCTGTGTTTCTCCGCTGGGTGTTTTAGCCATCAGACGCAAATCCGTTCGAATAAATATTTCACCTATGTACTGCTATTTGCAATTCAAGCCTACATTCAATAAAACAAAATTTATGTATTACAATTCCAGTAGCACCAAACTTTGAAAAAATTATAAATTTTGCTACTCCATTTCACCATTATCACTCAAGTATCTATTTTTTATCTTCATCTTCAGCACCGTGTGGACGGTTAGTCACGACTGAATCAATCAACCCGAATTCCATAGCCTCCTGTGGAGACATAAAATTGTCACGTTCGACCACCCCTTCGATCGTATCAAAATTTTGACCAGTATGCCTCACATAGATGTCGTTCAACCTTTTACGCATACTAAGAATTTCACGTGCGTGAATTTCTACGTCTGTTGCCTGCCCCTGGAAACCTCCTGATGGTTGATGCATCATAACCCGTGCATTCGGTAATGAGTGGCGCTTTTCTGCGGCACCAGACGCAAGTAAAAGAGAGCCCATTGAGGCTGCCTGCCCCAAACAAACTGTAGAAACATCACAGCGGATATATTGCATGGTGTCATAAATCGACAGGCCAGAACTAACAATTCCACCCGGTGAATTTATGTAAAATGATATATCTTTACCCGGATTCTCCGACTCGAGGAACAATAACTGGGCACACACTAGACTCGCGACCATGTCGTCAATCGGACCAACAAGAAAGATGATCCGTTCCTTAAGCAGACGAGAATAAATATCATAGGCACGTTCGCCACGATTGGTAAGTTCTACCACCATTGGTACTAAGGAATTATTATGTATCTCGATTGGATCATGCATAGCGTTGGGATCAATCCTTTTTGATCTTGTGAATTAACACATTTATTTTATGTTTTCACCGACTTATTCTTCCTCGAACTTGTAGGCTTGGGAGATTTTTTGGTTACTGTTTTTCTCTTTTTTATGACTTTCTTCTTAGAGGCTGCCTTACTTGTTACAGCAGAATCTGACTCATCGTTGATCTCACGCATAAAATTATCAATACTAGACTCTCGATCCGTGATTGATGCAATCTCAAGAATGTAGTCAATAACCTTGTCTTCAAATATAGGTGCACGGAGTTGAGCTTGAGCTTCAGCACTATTTTGAAAATACTCCAAAATTTCGCGCTGATTTTCTCTTGCCTTCTGTGCTTCTTCTAAGATTGCGCGATTGATTTCATCCTGACTGACTTCAATATTATTTTTCCTTCCAACCTCGGAAAGCAACATTCCCAGTCGAACACGCCGCTCAGCAATTATTCTGTACTCATCTTTCAATTCATCGTCGGACTTATCAATATCCTCCACATCGAGATTTTCCCTTTTTCGTGCTTCCTCTAATTGGTGCCATATTGCATCAAACTCCAGATTCACCATGCCCGTCGGGATCTCGAAATCATGCGCTGAATGTAATTCATCTAACAGCTTTCTTTTTAGCTGTTTTCGTGAAACTTGCGAATACTCCTGCTCAAGACGGGTGCGGAGAGCATCGGATAATGCCTTAAGATCAGGCAAACCCAGAGATTCAGCAAAAGCATCATTGACAATAACCTCTACAAGTTCTCGGACTTCCTTCACGTCAACTATGAACTCCGCCGCCTTACCAGCTAGATCAGAATTTCCATAATCCTTCGGAAAAGTGACTTTAACGTTAGTCTTGCTGCCCGAATTAACGCCTAACAATTGATCCTCGAATCCTGGGATAAATCGACCTGCGCCAAGTTCAAGATAGTAATCCTGAGCTGCCCCTCCCGTAAATTCATTTCCCCCAATGGTCCCTTTGTAGTCGATTATTAGAACATCCCCTAGTTGTGACTTCCTAGGTACCTTTAGTGGTTCCGGCCGCTTGTTTTCAGCAGCCATTTGCGTCAGCGCATTATCGACATCTTCATCACTAATTTTTACAACCAGCCGCTCGAGAGAGAGTTTTGAGAAATCTATAGGTTCGAATTCCGGCATCAGCTCAACTGACATCGTAAATTCTAAATCTTTTCCCTCATCATACTCTTTGATTTCTATCTTTGGCTTAATCGCCGGACGAAGTTTGTGTTCTGCAATCGCTTGCGAAGATGAATCGGTGACTGCCGCTTCCAACACCTCCCCCATTACCGCCTGACCAAATCGTTTTTTAAGCAAGGATAGAGGGGCCTTGCCGGGTCGGAAACCGGGCAAGTTGACTGTCCGTCCCAACTCTTCAAGACGAGTCTGCATTTTGCCCTCAAGCTCCTGGGCCAAGACCCTAACAGTATATTCGCGACTTAACCCTTCAGTTTTCGTTTCGGTTACATTCATCCTGCATTACCCAAGTAAGGAAGCGAAGTTGACCGTCGACTGCCACCTTGACGATCACCGTACGGTTCATTGGTGCGGGCGGAGGGACTTGAACCCCCACGGATTACTCCACTGGCACCTAAAGCCAGCGCGTCTACCAATTCCGCCACGCCCGCATGTACGAAACTGGCGCACGCTCTTATAAACTACCCTGTATAGGAAGAGGATTCATCCGGGTCAAGGAACGTTGAGCGAAGATACGCATCGGAAGTCGAGCTCGACAAACATCCGTGCATGCAAGATAAGTGGTAAAGTACCTCCACATCGTCCCTAAACAAACCAGCAAAGACCGCACGATGGTAATAAAATCATTAGCATTACGATACACGAGCTTACAGAAATCGAGTCCAGCGATTAGATTCACTAGCTTTATAAGTTAGATTCACTAGCTTTATAAGGTTGAAGTAAGAGTGGTCCCCGAACAGTTATAGAATGGTAACATCCATTAGGTTAGCAGCCAATAAAGCAAATTTAGGGGGATAATTAGGTTAAAATTTGCGGCATTGAAAAGATACAGTCATTTCCTGATCAGACAATAGCAGCATCCTCTTTTACTTTTCCGGTTATTAATACCTTCAATCCAGCAAATAATGGTAGCCACAATAACAATGATACTGCAAAAGTTAATACCGGTTGCGGTGCGTCAATATTCATTTCAAAAGACTGACCAAAACTTGTCCCAGAGAGCCAGCTAACGATAATATCACCAGTAGTAAAAACGTTTCCTTTGCGTGAATGCCTATATCATTAATCGTTAATCCGCCATCATAGTTGGCATCTGGGTATTCAAGACTTTCGTATAAACGCAAAAGACCCATAACGTTTGCAAATCCTCCCAAAGAAATAAATACGCTCGATTGTGTAATACGTTTGATGATGTCCAAATCTCTCATGAGAGAATTTTGACAGGTTTTCCGATAAATGGGGAGTCTGAGTGGACACAATTTACCTACCAGGTGAAATTTTTGCACCATCAGCCCGATAAAGAATACCACATTTATACTAATTTTTTGTTTACCCATAAATATTTATAAAAAATTTAAACCTCAACTTATAGATATTCTTGAGTGAAATATGCCCTGGATTTTAGGGATTTCAATACACTTGGCAGTTGCTCAACCAAGTCTTCCGCGACGAGTCCTGGTCCAAACTTGTGGGCAGAGGCGCCGTGAAGCCACACGGCAGCACATGCGGCATAATATGGATCCATATTTTGAGCGATCAGACCAGTAGCAAGGCCAGCCAGTACGTCGCCTGAACCAGCGGTTGCAAGATCGGCTGGTCCGTTACTGTTAATCACAACCCTACCGTCTGGATGGGCAATTACAGTATCCGGACCCTTAAGTAAAATTACACAATTCATATCCTGGGCTGCCTTACGTACTCGGGATATCTTATCTCCTTCAATTCTAAATAATTTTCTAAACTCACCTTCGTGAGGCGTGAGTAAACAAGGTCCAACTATCGATTTGAATAAAAGATCAGCACTATCTTCAAATACTGTCAACGCATCAGCGTCAAGTATGGCCGGTTTCCCCGTTAGAAGCCCTGCAATGACGCGCTCGCGAACTTGTTCGCTTTTCCCAACCCCTGGCCCAATAAGCCAGGCAGACGTGCGTGGATCATTTAGTAGATCTATGAATGTCTCTGTGTCGTCAACAACCCTAACTACTGCGCTGATCAGCGCAGTGCGATAAACTGAGACAGCATCGGAGGCACAGGCAAGAGCAACGATCCCCGCTCCTATCCGTTGTGCAGATCTTGCTGCCAAGGTTGCAGCACCTGGCATTTCCGACCCACCAGCGATTACTGCATAGCCTCGCGAATATTTATGTTGCTCTAATCTAGGCCACGGAAAATTTTTCTCCCATATAGTCGGATAGTTCATCGACTGTTGTGGATCTAATGCCTCAACTACGGATTCTGGTATACCAATATCGACAACAACGACTTCACCACAATAAGCACGACCTGGCATCAATAAATGTCCCGGTTTGCGCCAACCAAAAGTAACTGTCACTGTGGCAACAGCGGATACTCCTAATACAGATCCACTATCCCCATCTATCCCACTAGGGACATCCACAGCAACGCATGGTTTGTCGCCAATTGCTATCAAGGTTTTTGCAGCGATTCCCTGAAGCGGTCGTGAAAGACCCACGCCAAAAATTGCATCAATTATAAGATCAGCTTTGTTTACTTCGTCAGGTGCCAACGCATTGATAGTCCCAGGCCAACGCGCAGCGTTCAGTTTAGCCTCTCCCTTCAATTCATCCACCGAACCAAGCAATGTCAGCCGTACAGGCCATCCTGCTTCATGAAGCAACCTTGCCGCGACAAACCCGTCACCACCATTATTTCCAGGTCCACATAGCACCAACACATGGCATGGTAACCAACGCTTTATAATTGTATTAGCAACACCTGCCCCAGCCCTCTCCATCAACTCAATACCGTCAATACCTTGAGATATTGCTGCACTATCAGCGAGAATTGATTCGTTAACTGACAGTATTAGTTGACGAGTTGAAAATTGTGGTGTGCTTATCGACATATCCAAGGTGTCCGCGCCCAATTGCAGTTGACACACAAACGTTTCACAACATGAGTAATAGTTGTATCAAGCTAAAACTGAACTTCACCCAAATGCTTGAACGAAAGGCGAAAAAATATTTTGTCCGAGCGACCAACTTCCGCCACAGTAGTATAACTCCGCGAATAGGTAGCATTAAGCCTGAAGCAAATGTCTTCATACACCAGACTAAGTTTGTTTAACCGTGACTCCTCACGCTCAAGATCGCGGACGGTACTCCCTGAGAGCATCCAATTCTCATAAATATCGGATGAAATTGTGGTACGAAGTTCTTTTGCGTCTGCGCCATCGCTAGTTCCTGCTTTAGAATCAATGAAATTATACTGACCCGAGAGGCGAATAAGACCTGGGTTAAGACTAAATGCTAGCTCGTTTCGTAGCGCCGCAAAGTCTTCTTTGTCTGCTCTAAAGCGAAAGCGGATGTCTAATTTATCGCTAGGTGCTATAGTTATACGCCCTACATAGTCAGAAAGACTTTCTTCTATACCAAAAGAATTTGTTAAGTCGTTATCCTGGTGAAATCTATAGCTTTGCCCTACAAACATCGTAGTGTTCCCACCATTTAAGCCATGAAGTTCACCTTTCAGACCATAAAATGCGCGTTGTCCACTTTCTACACGATCTAATCCGGGAATTCGGTCTGCACTTAGTAAGTTAGTATCGTCAATGTTAACTAAATTGCTTTCTTCATTTGGGATTTTTGCTGAATTGCTGCCATTAGGTGCCACAACGACCCCAACGACAGGTTCGATGAACTGATAAACTGGTCCGGATTGCCGATAAAATGGATAACGCCAATCAACTTTCGCTTGAGGAAAGAACCTCCCTGTCACGTTATCACCCGAACTGTTTGAAGGTTGCTCCACGTGGTACAAATCAGTTTGTAAGGTCCCCTGAAAAGTCGTTACATGGCCTGCCTGAGAATAGTAAGGAAGCGAATAACCTGGCTTGACAGAGATGCGGACACTGTCAGTACCACCACCTCGAAGTAATACGCGCGTATTGGCATCGATACTCAATCGGCCGCCGACCTCATTCGGCTCGCCAACATGGCTAAATTCCAGTGTGGGTAAAATCAGAGGTGGTTTCGGCAAAGACTCATCAGCACGCAAGTCCTGAAAAAGATATGC
Source organism: uncultured Flavobacteriales bacterium (assembly GCA_964419045.1). Classification (GTDB taxonomy): domain Bacteria; phylum Pseudomonadota; class Alphaproteobacteria; order UBA8366; family CAVOAK01; genus CAVOAK01. The sequence goes on along the minus strand of CAYQNO010000006.1, from coordinate 60,751 downwards.
GTTAGCAGATGCATAATTTCGCCCTCTAAACCCTTCGGTAAAGGCATTAGTTGTAATTGTGTTTCCAAATCCACCAAAAAATGGAAATCGTTCAAAATAAGTGCGGTCACTTGCGCGTTTTAGATCGAACCCCCATCGCCATGTATCGTCAACGTCAAAACGCCCTTTGCTAAATACGTGTCCACGAAATTCACTTCCCTCCTGCTTACTTGATTCTGTTGTACCGCTTTTTCTCTCCGCTCTCGTACCGCTGGCCGAAATTTCAAGTTCACCATTATCAAACCGTTGACGATATTCACCTGATGCAACCAAATATTCTTCTCTCGTGAAAATTGGTTCAAAGGTTACGTCTTTGTCTCGCGAAATAGCCCAGAAAATTGGAATATGAACATATTGGCCAGACCCTGAAGTTGAGCCGAATCCAGGGAACAGAATACCGGACTTTCTTTCAACCGTTGGATCAGGGTGTGTTAGGTAAGGAGTATACGCCACTGGTATACCAAACATTTCGAGCGATGCATTACGATAGCTTATGGACTGCTCGTTGCTGTCATGCACAATTTCCTTCGCCTTAATTTGCCACAGGGGTGAACGATCAGTATTTTCCTGACATACTTCACATGGAGAAAAAACTCCTTTGGCCATCTCTGTACGATAACCACCAATTCGACGTCCTCCAGTTGCTGCAATTCGACTATCGTCGGATAGTAGTACTCGGATTTTCTCGATCACCCCATTTTTCATCTCGTCGCTTAATTCGACGTAATCTGAAAAATAGACGGTTCCTGTGGGCTCAAGCACAACAACATTTCCAGAGGCTATTACCGTATCTGTGCTTTGATTATAACTTAGGTGGTCTGAGATGAGGGTGCGTTCCCCGTGTACCACCTGAACATTACCACTTGCCACGACGAGACCTTTGTCTCGATCATATCTGGTTTCATCGGCTGTGATTAGTAGCTGTGAGGCATCCTGAGCCACCGTTCCATTGCCCAACGAAATTGTCAGGAATGTCAAAACAAGCACCACCAACCCAATTATACGCTGCCAGTTCATCATTTACTTCCACGTCACGCCTGCGACAGCGAGAGCGATGCCGCGTCGGCATAAGCCTTTCAAAATACGTCGGATAGTGTAAGACACTCGCTAGCCGAGTCACGAAGAAGGGAGCATATAGTTGTGACAATATCAAGCAGTTAACCGAAATTCCTCAGACATGGCTTTCGCAAAAAAATAGTAATTAGAACTACTATCGCACGAAATCCCATGAAACTGCTCAAAAATAACGACAATATAACATATCTCTCTTGCTACATTATGGGTAGAAAGTATATCAGTAATCAGAGTTGATTTCGTGATAACAACTTATCTCCAACCGAACTTTAGTAGTTAATTTGAATAGAGGAAAAGATGGATGCCGTCGAAGCCCTAACAACGCGCCAATCACCAAACAAATTAGAGGGCGATTTACCTCCTGATATAATTTTAGAAAATGTTTTTGGAGCAGCGATACGTGCGCCAGATCATGGGAAACTGAGACCATGGAAGTTTCTAATTTTCAAAGGGAATGCCCGGGTCCGGTTAGGAGAAATATTTGCAGAAAGTCTTAAAGCTAGGGTGCCAGATGCACCGATAGCACAATTAGAAAGTGAAAGAAAAAAACCGCTACGCGCACCATTAATCATCGCCGTGATTGCAAAGGTGAAGGAGGATCATGCGAAGATTCCGGTAATCGAACAGATACTTTCAGCAGGCGCGGCTGCACAAAACATAATGCTTGCTTTCCATGCCCAAGGATACGGTTGTATGTGGAAAACCGGTGCCGCAGCATATGACAATTTTGTTAAATCAGCGCTAGGATTGGAAAATAAAGACCAAATTGTTGGTTTTCTATACGCTGGAAAGGCTGAGGAACCACCGGAAGAGAAAAATAAACGCCACTACTCAGAATTTTTGGAGATTTGGGATTAACAGCAACGAACCAAATGAACTAAATCTAACTCAATACAAGAAATACTGACGGTGTGCTTCATTGGATAATTCTTTTCAAGAAATTTTACTTCGCTGCCGCGTCCGTTAACTTAATATTTAGGCACCGAAAGGTAGGACGGATTTTCCATTTGGAGACAGCGATCAGCGGCCAAAGAAAGTAGTGCATGAACAGCACTAAATTTTGGTTCGGCGTCAAAATGTCCCGCACGGATATCCTCCGCTAACCTTCTCCAATATTCGTAAAAATTTGCGCTCGGTTTCTGCGTTCCTGCACCCTCATTCTCACCGTAAAAGTTGGAAATATCTTTTGCTATTGATTCCTCTATGTCACCGCTGGCTTCAATTTCACGTATCGCAACAGCCCTAGCAATCTCTGCAAATTTGATTTCAGCAGATGACTCGTCATCGACATTACACTTGCTCCCTTCAGCTGCTGCGCTATTTGCCGCAGCCAGTAATGTTGTTGGCGTTGGATTTAAGAAAAACATCAGCAAAAGACAGTGTTAGAAAGTTCAGATGGAGCAATCATTGCCAACAATTCAAAACTAATTTCAGCGGCACGCCGACTTGTTAAAGCGAGATCCAGCGATGACTGACCTTCAATGTCAAATCGCTCTCCTTGCTGGTAGGCAATCACTGCCCAACGGATTTGCGCTAGAACTTCCCACCAAAATATTCTCTCGGGATCGAGCGTACGGCCAGATTGTTCAGTATAAGCTTGATAAAATATTTTGCGATTTGCAATACCTCCCGCTTCCAGATCAATACGCCCATAACGCCAACATCGGGCACAAAACCATGCTATGTCTTCATACGGATCGCTCCAACCCGAAAATTCCCAGTCCAGAATAACGGCCAACTGACCATCCGAAACCAAATAATTTCCCGTTCGGAAATCTCTGTGAGTCAACACCACCTCTTTTCGATTTGGCATTGTGTTCTCTAACCAACGCAATCCCAATTCTAAAACGGGTTGCGGAGTAGGAACTTTAGCCAAAGATTTTTTTAATTTCGTAATGCAATTCTTAGCCGGATTTACTACTGGTGAACCAAGAAATTTTGTTTTTGGTATTTCACTAGTAATTTCATGTATGCGCGCCAATTCAGTGCCCAGTTGGATTGCCAGTGAATCTCCAATATTATCTCGAGCACAATATTCAACAATTTTAGATGCACTAGCCGTGCCTGGGACTAGTCGCATAAAGTAGAATGTCCGACCAATTAAATTCTCGTCTTCGCATAGCCAGAGCGGTTCTGGGACGCAAATATTTTCTGCAAATGCTAAACGCTGAATGTTAAATTCGTCAGTCCTGCTAGCGCTTTCACGTAGTCCTTGTGCAGGGCTAACACGTAATACCAGAATCTGAAGTCCGGAGAATGGCCCATCGGAAAAGTAGGCAACAACCTTAAAGTTTTCCTGTACCGAACCTCCGCTTAGTTGCTCAAACTCAATTATTTCAACTTTTGTTGATGATGCAGCTGAAGCAAGGAACCCGGAAATTCTATATCGATACTCGGAACCATCTCTCACGAGGGTATCGCTAACATATGTCCGCCATCAACAGTAAGTATAGTCCCTGTCATATACCGTGACCCCTCACCAGCTAACAACAATAAGATACCATCAAGGTCCTCAGCTTGACCGACACGCCTCATCGGAATCCCTTTAGTCATCGTTTTGCCCATTTCACTCAAAATGAACTTGCGATTCATATCCGTTTCGAAAAAACCAGGAGAGATGGCATTCACCCGAATGCTATATTTCGCCAACTCAAGCGCCAGTGCACGAGTCATCTGTACTACTCCGGCCTTGGAAATCGAATAAATTGCATCACCAGTCATCACACGTTCGCCAAGCACAGAAGCGATGTTTATTATAGTGCCGGGTTGACCTAACTCCACCATATGCCGTGCAGTCTCCGTTGCTACAAGCCACGCCCCTTTCAAGTTGGTCTCTATCACAGCATCCCAATCCGCTGTATCGTGATCAAGCACTCTATTTGGGATTGCAATACCAGCATTGTTTACTAAAATCGAAATTGATCCCAACTTCTCTGCCGCGTACGCAACCGCTGTTTTAATTGATTCCTCGTCGGTAACGTCAAGTGTTAGAGGTAAAGCCTGGCCGTTAAAGCCCGCAATTTCATCGGCCAGTTGTGACAAATGATCAGTACGCCTAGCTGCTACTGCCACATTCGCCCCAGCCTTGGCAAGAGTTAGGGAAAAATGCCGGCCGAGTCCCGAAGAAGCTCCCGTTACGACGGCATTTAAACCACTAAGCGCCCCACTACCCATATTTCTAACTCCGCTAATTCTTACTGTTTACATTTTTCAAATTTGTCCCTTGATGGGATTTGTTGGTCCATAACCCAAAAGTGATTATAAAAGTTTTTGAGCTAATTACTTGTTATAATCATCAATGGTTCCCTGTTCATCTGTTTAAACCTTGCTAACGAAAAATATTACAAAGGAACAATTTTCTTCTCTTGCATCCCGTGTTGCACGGTGACTATCACAGCTTCAAATAACTCTCGCTACAAATAAATGATTCATTATCTTATGGTTAAGTTCATGCCTATGAATCAATCTGTTATCGGTCTAAATATTAAAAATATATAGTATATTGAAATTGAATTCATTTTTCTTATTGGCGTTCGTTCAAGTCCAATCTAGCCACAGTTTTTCCGATTAATGCAGGTAATAAATTGCTATGGGCATCTAAAATTTAATATTGGAACAGAAGTACTAGGTTAAATATTTGTTGAGCATCGCCCCCTATACGGGCACTATAAATTCTATGGGCCTCTTTTGGGGTACGTCACTCAATGTAAATAACAAAATTTGAATCGGGAGGATAAAGATTATGGTGAATATTCACCCCGCAGTAGATAACGGCGTAAAATCCGGATCCGCAGATTTTGGTGGCGGTAAACTGACCTGTAATTGCTCAGACAATCCGGTTGAGGTAACGCTCGCAAGCAACACCGCACATAACCATGTTTGTGGGTGCTCTAAGTGTTGGAAGCCAGCCAGCGCATTATTTTCACAAGTTGCGGTTGTGTCACGTGATAACCTGAGCGTTACAGCTAACGCTGAAAAACTCAAAGTTGTGGATGAGTCAGCAGCGATACAACGACATGCCTGTACGGGTTGTGGCGTACACATGTATGGCCGAATCGAGAATACAGGTCACCCGTTCCATGGTTTGGATTTCGTACATACGGAACTATCAGGCGAATCAGGTTGGTCAGCTCCTGAATTTGCTGCATTTGTGTCATCAATCATTGAAACAGGTGCAGATCCGGAACAAATGGGCGAGGTAAGAGGACGACTGAACGAGCTTGGACTTCAGCCATATGACTGTCTGTCTCCACCTTTGATGGATGCAATCGCTACCCATATTGCAAATTCTTAGGAATTAATCCGCGTCAGTGCCTATTTGAGTTACTATTGTGTGCGTAGGGCCGGCAGTTTAAATAATGCCGGCCCTTATACATCTTCATGTGCATATACTAGATTCACAGTCATAGCATGCCTTTAAGTCACCCTGCTCAAGGCTTACTACTGAAAATATAGAAACTCCGCCACCAACTTGAGGAAAGGCAAATAATTTATTTGCTAACTAATTCTTAGTTGGCTTTTACGTGGTATCAGAGCGGGTTATTATGAGTGATGGAAATCGAATTTTACGCTGACCCGGTCTGTCCCTGGTGTTTTATTGGCAAAAAAAGACTAGAGAGAGCACTCACAGTTCGAACCGACATAAAGGCGGAGATAAAATGGCGTGCTTTCCAATTAAACCCGACAATGCCACTCGGGGGGATGCCTCGTGATGAGTACCTGATTACAAAGTTTGGCTCTCTAAAACCTCAAATTTTTGAGACTATCTACAAAGTCGGAATAAAAGAAGGAATTGAATTTGCTTTCGACAATATCTCCTGCACACCTAATACAATTGACGCCCACCGACTTATACACTACGCGACCCGTTTTGGCGTAGCTAACTCGGTCGTCGATGCGCTTTTCCAAGACTACTTTTTTAATGGTCGGGATATTGGTGATCTTGATGTACTGACTTCCGCGGCCATTTATGCCGGCTTAGATCGCAGCGCTGCAGCTGCGCATCTTGCGGGAGTTGATGATACATCAGAGGTCAAGGCAGAAGATCATAACGCCCGTAAACTGGGAATTCAAGGTGTCCCCTGCTTCATTGTCGAAAACCGTTATGTGATATCGGGTGCGCAGGAACCTGAGGCGTTCTATCCACTATTCGACATTGTCCAAGAGATGCTTCGGAAACCTTAGCCACTGCGTCCCTTTGAACGGACTATTCTATTTTCCTTCTCCATCATCGACAAGTTTAATAAGCTCACCAATGAACTTGCGAATGCCCTTTACACGATTATCAAGCCCTTGCCAGGTTTTCATATAGACGAGTTTTTGTTCCGGTTTAATTTTGATTTCATTAGAGTGCCGCTTAATGAAGCACACTAAACCTATCGGATTGGCAAAGCTATTTTTGTGAAAAGAAAAGACAGCACCATTTGGACCAGCCTCTATCTTCTCAATGCCCGCTCGTTGGCATAACTGCTTGATGGTTATAACTTGAAGAAGATTTTCAACTTCTACCGGTAATGGTCCAAACCTGTCGATAAGTTCCGCAGCAAATGCATCAATCTCAGAACGGTCCGATAGTAGTGATGCCCGTCGATAAAGTCCGAGTCTTACAGTTAAATCCTCAACATAGTTTTCAGGTATTAACACAGACATGCCTATAGCTATCTGTGGTGTCCAACCGTCTTCGTCAGATTCTGCAATACCATTACCACGAGCAATCGCAACAGCTTCTTCTAGCATATGCTGGTAAAGCTCAACACCAATCTCCCGAATATGACCAGATTGCTCTTCACCAAGAAGATTGCCAGCTCCCCGAATATCTAAATCATGGCTAGCCAAGGTGAAGCCGGCACCAAGAGAGTCTAACGTTTGCATAACTGAAAGGCGTCTGATCGCGGATTCAGTTAGTACCGCTCCAGGTGGGATTGTTATATATGCGTAGGCTCGAACCTTGGAGCGTCCAACGCGTCCACGCAACTGGTAAAGCTGTGATAGGCCGAACATGTCAGCTCGGTGAATTATAACTGTGTTAGCGTCAGGTATATCAAGACCAGATTCAATTATGTTGGTACAGAGTAACAGATCCACTCGCCTTCCACAGAATTGTTCCATAACCCTTTCCAGTGAGCCTGCTGCCATTCGCCCATGAGCAACAGCAATCTTTATCTCTGGTACTAAAATCTGCAATCGCTTATGAACCTGAGCAATGTCTGATATTCGCGGGCAAACATAAAAGGTTTGTCCTCCTCGGAGCTGTTCACGGATTATCGCCTCACGGACAACAAGCGGATCATATGGAAGAACAAAAGTTCGAACCGCACTACGATCTGCTGGTGGAGTCGCTATAACACTCATCTCTCGGACACCGGACAATGCCATTTGTAGCGTTCTCGGTATGGGTGTAGCGGTCAAAGTTAGAACGTGAACACGCGCCTTTAGATGTTTTAATCTTTCCTTTTGATCAACCCCAAAATGTTGTTCTTCATCTACAATGACTAGCCCAAGGTTGGGAATATTAACTGACTTTGAGAGCAAAGTATGCGTGCCGATAACTATATTAATTGTACCTTTTTTTAGTTCGTCTTTAACTATTTTTGCGTTAGCGGATGACACGAGTCGTGAGAGCTGAGCGATCTTAACCGGTAGCCCTACAAAACGTTCAGAAAACGTTTGAAAATGCTGCCGTGCCAAGAGAGTTGTTGGCACCACGACGGCCACTGTATAGCCTGACATTGCGGCTAAGAATGCTGCTCTAAGAGCTATCTCCGTTTTTCCAAAGCCCACATCACCACAAATCAATCGGTCCATGGGATGTCCAGAGGACAAATCTGCAACTACATCATCAATGCTATTCAATTGATCATCAGTTTCCGACCATTGAAACCTTGCACAAAACTCTTCGAATAATGCACCAGGGGGATCCATAATTTCGCCATTACTTAGCGACCGTTCAGCTGCGATTTTTAAAAGATTTTCGGCTATATCTTTAATACGTTCTTTGACACGAGCCTTACGTGCTTGCCATGCCACTCCCCCCAACCTGTCAAGAGATACGCCGGCTTCCTCGGTTCCATAACGGGACAACATTTCGATATTTTCGACCGGGATATAGAGTTTGTCATCACCCGCATAGACGATACATAAGCAATCGTGCGGCGCCGCGCTGATATCAAGCGTATCGAGACCTTCGTAACGACCGATACCATGCTCTACATGAACAACAACATCACCTGGTATGAGACTTGAAATTTCGGCTATAAACTCACTTCCACGAGCCCGTTTACGAGATGGACGAACCAACCGATCCCCAAGAATATCCTGCTCGGCAACGACAACAAATTCATCAGTTGTAAAACCGTGTTCAATTTCCAAACTCGCCAAAACTTTTGATCCGGTAGGTTGTTCAAGAAATTCACTCCAACAATTCACCGTTTTATTAATCGATACACCGTGCTCACCTAATAGTGTCGCTAGGCGATCACGGGAACCAATGCTATGGGCTGCTATTAGAACTGATCGTGTATTCTCAGAAGTGATATTGGCGCACACCTCTTCCAGTTGGCTGTGACCGGCCTTATAGTTTTGTTTTCCTCCTTTTGTTATATCAACAAATCGCCGACCACCTGCATTTATGATATCGTGTCTCGGCGGTTCTTCAAATCTGGAAAACACCACGACTGGATAGTCCGCCAGTCTTTGTCTCCATTCATCACCATCAAGAAAAAAGGAATGCGGAGTGACAGGTCTATAAAGTGGCATGTCTGTTGTGGATTTTTTAGAGGACGATGTTATTTCCCTGCGAGCATTATAAAATTCATTTATCTGCTCGAGTCTTGCATCAATAGCCTGTTCCACCTGTGGATGAAGGATAATAATTGCTTCTGATAAATAGTCGAAAAGAGTTTCAAGTTTTGTGTGAAATAATGGCAACCAATGTTCCATTCCGGCGTAATTATGACCCGAACTAATTGCCTCATACAGTGGGTCGCTGCTTGCAGTGCGGCCAAATAAGGTAAGATAACGGTTTCGAAAAAGGGCGATGGATTTCGGCGATAGTATGACCTCATTCACAGGCTTGATACTGATGCAGTCCCGTTCACCGCAGGTACGTTGGGTCATTGGATCAAACATACGGATACGTTCCAGTTCGTCGCCAAAAAAATCTAGGCGCACAGGTGCCTCCATTCCGGATGGAAACACATCGACGATACCGCCCCTAACGGCGAATTCTCCTGGTTCGCGGACAGTTCCTGCATGTCGATAGCCATGTGTACTGAAAAATTTCAGTAAATAACCGAGAGGGACGACACTACCCTCTGTTGCCCTCAAGACTGCATTCTCGAGAACAGCTCTGGACGGCACTCGCTGTATCAATGCATTGACTGTTGTCAGAATTACATTGGCGATATTATTCGCGTCATGATCACAGCAGAGACGCGTCATGCCATCAAGTCGACGGGCAATTACTTCCGTGTTAGGAGAGACTTTGTCATATGGCAAGCAATCCCAAGCTGGTATCGTTATTACGTTCAGGTCAGGAGCAAAAAAGTTCAAGGTGTCAGCCACGCGCCTCAACTCACCCTCATGAGGTGCCACATAAATTAACTGGGAGGACAGCGTAATGCTCTCGGCCGCAATCTGCGCTATGATAAGACTATCATAACCCTCTGTTGCACCAGCAACTGTTAACCTACAGGGGTGGGACAAATATTCTTTAATATTTTGCAATTGCTCAAATTGCTTTCCAAAAATTTTGAAGGAGTTTCAAGATATCGTTATCTATTGATTTTGGGACCGGTTCTACCTTGGTTATCCAACGATAAATATCCGGATCACTATGTTTTAAAAGTTCCTCGTAGCCAATGAGTTGGCGAGTTGAAAATTTTTTTAAATGGTATTCTGCGAATGAACCTAATAACAGGTCGAGTTCTCGAGTTCCACGATGCCAGCTTCGAAACAAAAGGCGCTTACGGCGCAATTTATTGTCTTTTTTCTTCAAAGAATTTATCAAAGTCTATAACTGTGTATGAAGAGAGCCGGTATATAGCGCATGAGCCACCTGGTAAATTGTCAACAAGTTGGATTCAAAACAGTTTGAAAACCTTCCTTCTACAAGGAAATTGATACTTTGCGACCTGCTAATCTCTTTCAACTATTTTCGCCCATAAACAAGCTACCAAGTGTAGGACCACGTATAGCTAAGCTTATCGAAAAAATTACTGGACCCAATATAATAGACCTGCTTTGGCATCTACCCCGTGAAATTATAGATCGACGCTATTCCCCAAGTATTGAAGATGCTGAAAATAATCGTATAGCTACATTTCGTATCCAAATAAAAGAGCACATGCGCTCATCCCGCAAGGGGCAACCTTATAGGGTACGGTGTTCCGATGGGAGTGGAACACTTTTGTTGGTTTTTTTTCACGCCCGTGAAGACTACTTGACCAAACTGTTACCGATAGGTGCAAAAAGAATTGTAAGTGGACTTGTTGAGAGTTATCGCGGTAATAAACAAATAACCCACCCCGACCATGTCCTGACCTCCGACGAATATGACGATTTAAAAAGTGTTGAACCCATTTATTCTTCAACTGATAAGTTGAGTCCTAAGACATTAGCAAAAGCAGTCAGATATAGCTGTTTACAGGCCCCTGACCTTAAAGAATGGTTGGATCCGGTATACTTGAAAAAACAACATTGGCTATCCTGGCAAGCTTCGATACTTAGAGCTCATACACCCGAAAATAAAGCTGACCTAGATTCAAATTCTCCGGCGCGCGCGCGATTGGCTTACGATGAACTACTTGCAAACCAACTAGCTCTTGGCCTTGTTCGCGAACGGTTAAAAATTCAGCCAGGCCATCCCCTGAAAGGCGACGGAAAACTTCGTCGTAAGCTACTCACAAATCTACCATTTTTACTTACGCGTTCGCAAAAAAACGCTTTGCGTGAAATTAATATCGATATGGCGTCTAAGAACAGGATGCTGCGTCTTCTTCAGGGAGATGTAAGTAGTGGTAAAACAATAGTAGCACTCTTCTCCATGTTGAATGCGGTGGAATGTGGTTCACAGGCAGCGTTTATGGCACCAACTGAGATTCTTGCGCAGCAACATTTCGCTACACTCAAAAGTCTCACTCCAGGGCTGTCAGTTGAAATCTTGACAGGCCGAGAAAAGGGTATACGGCGTCAGGAAATCCTATCAAAACTCGAGAATGGCTCTATAGATATCGTCATCGGTACCCACGCCTTATTTCAGGAAGCGGTTGTATTCCAAAACCTTACAATGGCGGTTATCGATGAACAACACCGGTTTGGTGTTTATCAACGTTTAAGTTTACAGGCCAAAGGTCGTGGGGTCGATATACTCGTTATGACAGCAACACCCATTCCACGTAGCTTGATGTTAACGGCGTACGGTGATCTTGAGGTCTCGCTGCTTACGGAAAAACCAGCTGGCCGTAAACCAGTCGATACTCGTATCGTCTCGCTACGTCGCCTCGATGAAGTCATTGGTGCGGTCGGACGTGAGCAAAGACAAGGGGCAAAAGTAATATGGGTCTGTCCTCAAATAGATGAGTCTGGAGCTAGTGATCTTGCAGATGCACAGTCTCGATACTCCACCTTCAAACAAAAATTCGGAAATAGCGTAGAACTAATACACGGTCGTATGAAGAGTTCGCAAAAAGACGAGGTAATGGAGCGCTTCGCCTTTGGGGAAGCAAGAATTCTGGTTGCTACAACAGTTATCGAGGTAGGTATCGATGTGCCAGACGCTACCTTGCTCGTTGTTGAACATGCAGAGCGTTTTGGCCTAGCGCAACTACATCAATTGCGCGGACGCATTGGTCGCGGAAATAAGTCATCCAATTGCCTTTTACTTTACGCACCACCGCTCAGTTCGAATGCAAGGGCTCGTCTTTCTATTCTGCGCGATACAGAAGATGGCTTCATTATAGCTGAAGAAGATCTGAGGCTCAGAGGTGCTGGTGAATTATTAGGTATCAGGCAAAGCGGACTACCAGAATTCAAACTCGCCGACTTATCGGTACATGGGAACCTCCTTATGGCTGCACGCGACGATGCACGACTGATCATTAATCGTGATGCAACATTGCAGAGTGAGCGTGGCAAAGCGCTCCGAACGCTCCTTTACCTATTCGAGCGCGATACCGCCATAACAAATCTTCGTTCAGGTTGACGATTCACTTATAGGTCTTCTAGCTAGGTTCTGAATCGATCTTAACAGGTCCCTCATCCGAGATGAGATGTACCTCTTTGATGTCCTGAGAGCGTCTGTCTGGAGGCGTTACTAGCCCAGCAGAAATTACCATTTTGATGGCTTCCTCCACAGTCATGTGTAAGTCTATCAGCTCTTTACGAGGTAAAAAGAGTAAAAAACCCGACGTTGGATTAGGAGTTGTCGGGAGGAAAACATTGACCATCTCTTCCCTTGTAAGGTTTTGAACCTCACCCTCTGTATTCCCAGTGATAAATCCAACCGCCCAAATGCCACGACGTGGATACTCGACTAATACAGCTTGGCGAAATGCGTTTGATTGCTGCTTCAATACAGTTTCAAAAACCTGCTTTACCGCACCATAGATGCTACTAATCACTGGCATCCGTGCAAGTATGCGCTCACCAAGATGAACTACATACCGACCAACAAACCCAGCTGTTAGAGCACCAATTAACGTGATTAACGCAATCAGCACAACAACACCAAGACCGGGTAATCCAATTTCAAAACCGACGATATCACGTAGATAAACATCGAGGTTGTAACGTGCCGGAATCAAAGGCACGACTTTGCTATCGACAAATCCGATAAACCACCAGGCGGCCGCAAGGGTTATGGCAACCGGCGCTGTTACTAAAACACCAGCGAGAAAATAACCGCGAAGACGAATTAGCATGCTCCGCCGCGTGAACTTGTTATCTTTTATAAAATATTTTGGAGTGATGGGTGCCATGATTGGTGCCCCTTCTATCGCGCATTTGCAATGTCAGCAAGCTAGTAACTGTCAGCTAAACTTCACATTCTGACGCATTACTCCATAATACAGTCTATGCTTGAAGATTTATTGACAATACCGCGGCTAATTGGACTGTCGACTGTCGTCCCCAAATACGTATTGAAACAGAACGACGTCGTTGAAGCTGCACGTCGTCTGTTCAAGGCTCGTGGCGAAGAATTTGACCGTCTATTGCCTGTTTATAACAATACAGGTATCGAAAAGCGATATTCCTGTGTTCCGATCGATTGGTATAACCAGACACACGGGTGGGCAGAGCGTAACGCCGTTTACGCTGAACATGCCCTTGACCTTGCGTGTGAAGCAGCAACTCAGTGCTTGGCGGACGCAAACGTCAAGCCAGCGGAAATCGACGGAATTGTTATGGTCTCAACCACAGGGATTGCAACACCCAGCCTCGATGCCCAAATTCTGGAACGCTTACCATTTCGACGCGATGTGCAACGTTTACCGATCTTTGGCTTGGGATGCGCTGGCGGAGTTCTCGGGCTAGGACGAACTGCTGCTATGGCACGGCTACCCGAGCGTCAAACTTGGCTTCTTATTGTCGTTGAATTGTGTGGGATCACTTTTCGTAAAAGTGATATATCAAACAGCAACATAGTCGCTAGTGCCCTATTCGGTGACGGAGCCGCAGCAGCCGTGATTAGTTGTGAAGGCGATGGATTACTGATCCCTAATTGGGGCGAACATACGTGGCCTAAATCTCTTGATGTTATGGGATGGCAAATTGAAGATGACGGCTTAGGTGTTCTATTCAGCCGCAATATACCCTCGCTCGTTCGTAAACATCTTAGAGAAGTGACCGAAGTCTACTTAGCATCGAAGGGTCGTCTAATTGAGGACATCAATCACTATGTCTTTCATCCAGGTGGTGCACGTGTCATCGAAGAGTTAATGGATGCATTCCCACTTGCGGAGCCCGATCTCGTAGCAGCACGTACTGTCCTGCGTGATTATGGTAACATGTCCGCAGCAAGTGTTTTTTTTGTGCTCAAACACATATTGGAAACAGGTGCATCTGGTCAAATGTTGATGGTGGCTCTTGGGCCAGGCTTTACCGCCGCTTTCGCTAATTTAGAATCTAAGCTATGAGTCTTGCACAGTGGATCGTAATTGCAGTTGCCCTACAGCGATTCGCCGAGCTTATGTTATCAAATCATAATATCAATAAACTTCGTGCAAAAGGTGGTATAGAAATCGGTGCCAGCCATTATCCACTCATCGTAGCTCTACATGTATCATGGCTTGTAGCCCTGTTTTTTCTGAGCGATTCCAGTGCGGCAGTCTCTTGGCCACTTCTATCTCTATTTCTTCTTCTGCAAATTTGTCGAATATGGGTAATCGTATCACTCGGTGAGCGCTGGACAACCCGTATCATCATAGTTAAAGGAGAACGCCTGATCAAACGTGGACCATATCGCTGGTTCAGGCATCCAAATTACCTCGTCGTAATAGGAGAAATACTTATTTTGCCCTTAGTATTTGGACAATGGCAAATTGCGGTGATATTTTCACTTGCGAATATTTTGCTGATTTATTGGCGCATAAAAATTGAAAATTTAAGTCTCAAAAATACGGCAGTACGTTGAAAAAGACCAAAACAAATTCCACTAAATTTTAAAAAATAATTATTTAGTTTTGGAGAATACTGATCAAATCATCTATTACGGCGTAGAACTCACCTGACTTCAATTATGACTGACAAAACCCAATCTATTAATGTAGGAGAGGTCACTTTTAATTCGGTTGCTCTATTCATATTTCTAATACCGTATGTTGACGCTAAGACCGGTATGGATATGGTGCACCACCGAGCGGGCCCGTAGTTCAGTGGCAGAACACGTGACTTTTAATCACGGTGTCGCAGGTTCGATCCCTGCCGGGCCCACCAATTTTGTTAAGAAAATTATTTTAGCAACTTCTGTTGTTGTGCTATATGGCGCTCCCGCCACGCAATATATGTAGTGCTACCAAAAATCATAGCTCCGCCAATAAGTGTAAAACTATTTAGTACTTCAGCAAAAAATATATAACCAAATAGGGCTGCCCAGAGTAGTTGGAAGAAATCCAATGGCATAATTACATTGGCATCAGCGAGTTTGAGTGCCTGCGCAAAGATAAGTTGTGCAACAGTTCCAACAATTCCTAACAAAGCCATCCAACTCAGTAATTCCCACGACGGCCATTTCCAAACGAATAAGGCCGCAATAAAAAACATTGGTGCGGTTAAAAGATTAGCGTAGGTGGTTATCGTGACACTTGAATCAGTGCGCGTCATTACCTTCATCAATGTCAGTACACCACCAAATATTAACGATGCAATCAAACGTAAAATCGTACCAAGGTCTAACGTTTCAAAACCTGGCCTAATAATCACAAAAGTACCAGCAAATCCAAAGAAAATTGCTACCCAACGCGCCATGCTTACGCGTTCATCAAGAAACATGATAGCACCAATTGTCGTAAAGATTGGTACTAGAAAACCGAGTGCTGCAATCCGCGCAAGCGGAGTGATGCTAATGGCATATATTAGGCACAATCCACCTACTACACTGACACCCGCGCGCAGAAGATGAAGTTGAAAAATTGGAGTCCTCAATGGACCCAGACCGTATCGGAAAAACCATGGTAACACGACGGTTAGACCAAAAATATTGCGAAAAAACGCTACCTCAAATGGATGCACTGTCGAGACTAAATTTCGGATCAACGCAAACTCAATGCCAAAAAGAAAGACAGCTACAAACATTATTGCCATGCCCTTCAAGTTTGCCGAGGATTTGCAAGCCGTTTTCTCGAGAGAGCTCATTTAAATCCGCAAACTCCACATATAAGCGAATACAAATTCAAAAAAAATAAACATCAATTTGCATTTAATAAACCTTACACCCAAAACACTCACGCATCGTCGACAGTACACCTTGGATGAGGTATTTGAAGTATGCAATTTGTAAACACCGCAAACTTCCGCGTAACCTAATTCGGCTTATTTACATAACTGATAATAAGAATATTAATTCACTATCAATGAAGTGAGGTTAGGTTACGAACTGGAAGATTTTTTTATATGAGTCAACTCTTATCTATGTTCACTTAGGAGGAGTAATTATTATGACCACGAAAAAAGGCGAGTTTGATGATTTTTTGGTACCTCAACTTGGTAGATTGACTGCCGATGCAGTGTTTGGCGACCTCTGGGAACAACCAGAGCTATCAAAGCGTGACCGCAGCCTAATAACGGTTGCTATCACGATGGCTCTATACCGAACACAAGAAATAAAAAGTCATATGAAATTTGCGCATGTAAACGGTATAACCACAGAAGAACTCAAGGGTATTGTTACACATGTCGCCTTCTATGCAGGTTGGCCATGTGGGGTGAACGGGCAGCGAGTCCTGAAGGAAGTTTTGGACGAAGCAAACTAAATGAGTGGGGCAGACAGGACTATCTTTCTCTCTAACCTCAATACTTTCCCTTGACGACTTCTGGAGATCGACAAGAGTTTTTCGAACTACTCATGCTAACAGATCCGTGATGAAGTTTTACTGATTTTCACCAATTGATGATTTATGAAACTCAGTCGTTGTGCACTATTTTTATTTCATTAGAATCGTTAGCAATGGAGTTCACCCAAAAAATCACGCTTGCCGATTTTGACGCCAACGTGACGTAAAATATTATACGCTGTTGTAATATGAAAACAAAATTGTGGTAATGCATGATTTTGAAGGAAAACCTGACCGGAGAAATTAAACGTCTCGCCCGCTTGTGTAAGTTCAAAATTGCGGTCTTCACTACCTTCGAGTTGTGCAGGTGTAACCCCTTTAATGAGATCAACTGCCGTTTCAATCCGCCTTTTTAATTCAGCAAAACTCTTCGCATCCTCACCAAAATAGTTACCTACTTCTTGACCAGCTAAACGAGCTACGGTGCCACCCGAATGATAAAGAGCAACACCAACTTGACGTGTCATGGGATGCATATCAGGAAATACCCGCATCTGCAGGAGAACTTCTTCGTTAATCTTATTTACCGAGCAATACGTAGTAGCTTTGTCAAGCACACCGGATAAAGCCACTAAATACTGTGTGTAGATAGGTACAGTTAGTTGATACATCGAAAGCGGCATATGATTGGTCCTTCCTGAGGTTTAAAGCATCATTTCCCAATATATCTAATTTAAAAAATTTTGCTCAACGGATGACGCTACAATTACAAATAAACATAAACCGATAAATTTCGATCGCATTTATTTTATTTTCTGTCAGACTTCATCTATGAGGAAAATAATCCTGACTCTGACAATTTTCATATTCCAATTAATTTCCCCAACGGCAACTTGGTGCGCTGATTTTCAAAGAGGAATGGACGCATATAAGAATGGTGATTTCAAAACGGCTTTGCAGGAATGGGAACCTCTCGCCAAAGACGGCAACGCAAAAGCCCAGTATAATCTAGGGTATATGTACGATAGTGGAGAGGGAGTTCCTTTGAATTATGAGGCCGCAGTAAAGTGGTATAGTCTTGCTGCCAAGCAGGGAGATGATTTTGCACAGTATAGGCTAGATGTGCTGCACTACAAAGGAGATGACGTACTGCGGGACTATAAGACTGCCACCAAATGGTTAGAACTTGCCGCCGAGCAGGGTTACACCGGCGCTCAGTCCAATTTTGGATTTATCATCAACAATGAGAGTCCTTTACCCAAAAATTATAGGACTGCCATGAAGTGGTATAGGCTTGCCGCTGAACGGGGCTACGGGTTTGCACACTATAATCTAGGGTTGATGTACAGTAGGGGAGACGGCGTGATCAGAGACGATGTTTATGCCCATATGTGGTGGAGTCTTGCCGCTGATAAGGGGGTCACAAATGCCGTGAAAAATAGAGAGTCTGTCGAAAAAAAAATGACCCAATCGCAAATTGAAATGGCACAAACACTTGCTCGTGAATGTGTCCTTAAGAACTACAAGGAGTGTTGAATAGAACCTCACGTTAGAGAATGCTATCGGGGATTAGCGGCTGCAGTGATCATAATTAATGTTGAAGCATGACTATTGCGATTCAGAAACTCAATGAAAATATTGGTGCCGAGATCAGAGGAGTAGATCTCAAAATTCCACTTGATGATAAGACTTATGAGTTGATCCTCGACACCCTATCACAATACGCAATTATCCTTTTTCGTGAGCAAAATATTACTATCTCACAGCAGCTCTCGATCGCCCGGCAATTTGGGAGTCTGGAAAATCATCTCGTGCCTTCAGACGCGCATCCTGATTTTCCACAAATCTATGTACTCTCAAATATTGTCAAGGATGGAAAGTTAATTGGCACGCCTCCAACTCGGCAAAGTGGTGCTTGGCATAGCGATTACGCATACAAACGAGAACCGGCTTCTGTATCCTTATTCTGTACAAAAGTGACACCTAAAAAAGGCGGTAACACAATCTTTGCCAATATGTACGCCGCATATGAAGCACTACCCTACGCTATGAAGACCCGTGTAGAGGGTCTTAAATGGCGCACAAGCGCTGAAAAACGGCATGTATTACTGTATCCAGGCAAAAATATTAGCAAAGAAGAGCTCGCCAAATTTCCTGACATTACCCACCCGATCGTACGAACCCATCCCCTCAATGGACGAAAAGCCCTGTTCCTAGGGATGAGTGATGTTAATTCATGTGAAATTGTCAACCTACCCGTTGAAGAAGGGCAAGGATTACTCACAGAACTTAGAGCCTTTGCTACCAGCCCACGTTTCATATACTCACACTTCTGGCGTGTCGGAGACGCTATGCTATGGGACAACCGGGCAACAATTCACCGCGCGACACAGTGGAATCACGAAAAATACCAGAGGCTCGCCTACCGAGTTGTAGTAAAAGGGGATGCACCAATATAATTAAATCCATTACAAACTAGAATATTCAAATATAAAATAACTTAGTTCAGTAATTACCCAGCTTTAACTTTGCTTTAGATAATTTTTTTCCCTTCTCATCTCTAGCATAAATGTAAACCACATACGTGTGGCTACGACCACCAGAACAAGCTCCAAGATAATAATGTTTTGTTGCATTACCTCTACGACTGTGATTCTTTTTTATACCGCGGATATTTAACGGCAGTTTTTCAGAGGACTCACCTTGCATTGAGGGAATAGTAATTTCATTGACCCCAGAAATAGTCATTTCAAATTTTCCGTGACCACCAGTATTTCCATAATCTAAATCGGTAAATTGAATATCTAATTTCACCGCACCCGATGGTATATTGGATACCTTGATCTCAGGAGAATATCCTCCACCACTGAAATATTTACAAATTCCTTTTTTAGGAACAACTTTTCCATTCCACTCTGGATCAGAATGGGAGAGCGTAAAATCGCCGGCAATTACAAATGGAAAATATAGAAATACAAGGATAAAACTGGCGATTCCTTGATACATCATAACACTCCTTATGTGGTTTTTTCTATCATCGTTTCCTGCATACATTAACACAATCTTGCTAAAATAACCGACGCAATTACAAAATCAAATATAAGCGTAACGTTATTAATAGCTTGGAAGATATTATGAACATGAACTCTGATAGCCCTGTATGTGTACTAGTCGGCGTAGGGCCTGGTTTAGGGTTTTCACTCGCTCGAAAATTTGGACAAGAGGGTTGTAAAATTGCACTTGTAGCCCGTGATGGAGAAAAACTGTCGAAGAATGTAAAATCACTTGGTGATTATGGTGTAATGGCCCATGTCTTTTTGGCTGACGTAACAGATCATGCTACCCTTAACCGGCAATTTATCGATATAAATGAAACACTTGGACCACCAACAATTTTAATTTTTAACGTTGCTACGGTCACATTGCTTCCTCCTAGTGAACTGCCGGTTGACGTATTTCTTCGTGATTTATTAGTCAACACAGTCGGAGCTCTTTGCTCAGTTCAACAAGTACTACCTACGATGAAGGCAGCTGGCTGTGGCACTATCCTTTTCAGCAGTGCTGGTGTTGGCATAGAACCACAACCTACATGGGCATCATACGCCGCCACAAAGGCGGCATTACGAAATCTCGCGTTTAGCATCTCAACCGAGCTTAGTAATAGTAATATTCATGTTTCAACCGTTACTATCGCCGGTCGCATTGAAGCTGGGACAAATTTGGATCCTGATCTCATAGCCGCAGAATACTGGCGCCTACATATCCAAAAGAAAGAAAATTGGGAGCGCGAGTTAGTTCTTAATTAAAATGTCCCTCCCCTAGATGCCCTACCTATTTTTATTCCATTATTTGCAAAGTTTCAGAGATTAAGGCAGAAATTTATGGATAGTAACCAAGTAAGAGCGATCGAGTGGGACTGTCAAAAACTTGTTCAAAATTACTACCAATATGTAGATAGACGTGAATATAAATTGGCTGTGGAACTATTCACTCCCGATGTGCTTTGGATGGTTTTAGGCGTCAAGCTCCAGGGGCGTGAGGAATTACTCAGAGGATTAAAGGCCTCGCTCAGCAACAGTACCATCCGTCATATTGTATCTAACTGTCTTGTTGACGTAGTCGACGGATGCAACGCTAACGTGACGTATTATTTAAGTATATATTTTACCCAAAATATTAAGTTTGAATCTCAAGATGGACCTTTGCACTTCGATGGGCCCCACAGAATAATGGATCAGAGGGACAAACTGACACTCACGGAAAAAGGTTGGCAAACCGCCTACCGTTGGGGCCAACCCATATTTCGACGTAACCAAAAACAATCAATCCCACTCGAAACCTGGGCAAATGCAATGGCGAATAATAAATAGCGAATTACGCTCGAAAATTACCCAGCAGTTGAATTGGCAAACCCTAAATTACTCCCACACCTGTTTCGCGACCCGCATTATATTTTCACCGAGGATGCCTCTTATCTCTTTTTCACTATAACCGTGCTTTAACATCAACTCAGTAAGCTCTGGCATATGCTCTGGCTCAATATAGTGGATATCACGCCAATCAGGGCCAATAGAATCGCCACCTGATGCATGGAGATGTGCGGCTTGATGCAAGTCCATCTGATTGAATCGGCCACCCCAAGATGTTTGTCGAGCACCTAGCGCCGGATCTGCGGGGGTCGCTGGCCTCGGTTCAAATGGCTCTCGGCCCCATCCATCCAAGACATAATCTGTGCCAATCCCAACATGTTCAGGGCCAATTAATTCAGCCACATAATTGATATGCCGTAGCATCATCTCTGCGGACCCATCGTTGTCACCCATGAAAACCCCGACACCGGCGATACACATAACCCCACCTGTTTTAGCACATGCCTTTATTGCTTCGTCCTTAACATTTCGCCCGATATCCCACAAGGCGGCGGGACAAGAATGTGAGAAAATGACTGGAGCGTTTGATGCATCAAATGTCTCCATTGAGGTTCGATGGCCAGTATGAGTGACATCAACAATCATACCAACACGGTTCATCTCTTCAACTAAGGCGACTCCAAATCGACTTAGACCATCATCGGTACGCTCCAAGCAGCCATCACCGACGAGATTTTTCATGTTGTAAGCCATTAGCATGTGCCTAATACCTAGACGATGGTAGAGTTCTATCAATTTGATATCGCCCTCAACCGGGTTGGTGCCCTGGAAGTGGAAGACAATGGCTAGCTTTCCCTCCTTCTTAGCACGCTCGATATCCGAAAAATTTTCCACCAAAACGTACTTATCAGAGTTTGATTTGAAGAAAGCCCGTTGAATAGCAATCAACTTAATAGTATGAGCCATGTGATCCCTATCAAGGGCGATTGTGAGCGATGTAAGTGTGTATCCGTGATCTGCTGCACGTGTAAGAGCGTGTTCTTGCGATTCCGGTCGATCACCCCAAGGAATAGTCATGTCCCAAACATGAGCATCGGTTAGTAGTGCTGTGGCTTCCTTCGAAATGTTCCACTCAGCCATAATTTCCTCCCTTGCTTTGTTCCCTAACACTCAGTCTAAAATGCCTTAACGTTCATTTGTATCAATAGAATAGTGCTATACGCGCAATAGCAACCAGTGAATCCGACACATAAATTTACTAATCTAATTAAATTCTATCTCCTAACTAAATAAACAGAATTACTCGGAAAATGAAATTTTATGAAAAATCCAATTTCCCTTTTGTGAAACAAGCGAATCAAAGTTCTATATCGGAAAAGTGTTTGATCCTTATAGTGTAACCGGACGAGGAAGCGGTCTATTTTGCCTTTTGCGCTACAGATTATAGGAAATGTCCTTATCCGCCTTAAGTTTAAGAAGTCCTATTCATTTCAATTCGAAGCATATAAGCCGTATGTACGGCGAGTGTCCCAAGTATAACAACACCACCAAAAAACGTCTGAATAGCAGGAACCTCTTCGATAACGAGCCATACCCAAAAAGGTCCGAGGATAGACTCAAGAAGAATGAGCAATCCAACCTCGGGCGCCGGTATAAGTCGAGGTCCATATGTGATCAATCCGAGGGCAATGGGCAACATGAAAAACCCCATTACAGCGAGTAAAATGAGATCATTTACACTGATAGAAAATGGTGCTGCAAGTGGCAAAACTACCAACATCGTTATTAAACCCGAGAGGGCAACAGCCGGAACCATGTTAACGCTTTTCGCGTGACGCAGCGCGGTCAAATGCCCCGCGAAGAAAAGAGCTGCGCCAATTGCACAAATGTCTCCTAATAATACACCGCTCGCAAAGCTACCTGAAAATATAGAAGCAATGCCAAGGAAGACAATTAATACGGCAACCCAAGTCTGTGCGGCTATCGTCTCTTTCAGGAATAAACGACTATATATGGCTGCGAACAATGGTGCTGCACTGACTATCACTAATGTATTAGCCACTGTCGTCAGGGTGATGGAGATGACAAATAGAGTGTTACTTCCTGCAGCAAGAAACCCTGAAAGAATTCCTACCCGACCTATAGCGAGGGTAACATTTAGCGTTTCACGACCAAACCGAACAATAATGAATAATGCAAGCGATAGTGCAAGAAATGCACCTCTAAAAAATAGAATTGTCCAAGCATCTGTGCCAATAAGTCGGACCAACAGACTATCAGGAGTGATTATTAGGACGCCCAATGCCGTAATTACAAGTCCACGTATATGCGGGTTACCGACAGTTAATGCACGCATCTATTGGCCAATTGATAATTTTGGAAAATCAATAAGGTCGCATTTTGGGAATTACACCACGCACTCCACCACGAGGATCTTCAACATCGCCCTGGCGCCTCGGAATCAGATGAATGTGAGCGTGAAGAATAGACTGACCCGCCACTACTCCACAATTAACTCCAACGTTGAAGCCCTCTATGGACTCATCCTCATCCAAAATGTCCGTACGGATTTTGGATAAAAGAAGCATGGTAGCCTTCCATTCCGATCTCGTTAAATCAAATACATCTTCAACGTGGCGTTTAGGAATTACCAACGAGTGTAACTTTGTTGCAGGGAAACGGTCTATGATGGCAAAGGCTAGGTTATTTTCACCTATCAGACGATCTTCTGGGTAATCGTCCTGCATGTTGCAAAATTTACAGCCCACATTGCTCATCATATCGATCAATCGGTGTGGAGCATTAATCGTATTCGATGACATCGAATGGAATTAATTATCGACATATAATAATTTGGGGTGGCTGATGGGATTTGAACCCACGACCCCTAGATCCACAATCTAGTGCTCTAACCAACTGAGCTACAGCCACCACATCCCCTACCTCGGGGCACTTAAGGGATAGTGAAATCTTTATTAAACCTACTATATAGACGATCATGAACGAATAAAGTCCAAATGGCTCACACTTATAAGATCAACCACTGATGGGAGATTGTTGATGCTATGATTAGGAACACTAGTTTTCGTCAAATCTCGATCAGATGATTGGGTAGTTCGTCGAGATCACCGTCTGGCCTGGGGAAATCAACCGCGAGGAGTTTACCACACGAATTCACCGCATTAACAAACCCATCGGCTATTTTTTCCAATTTCACATCACGGACAAATTCATTGACTATAATGTCCCAAGCATCGCTCGCGACCTTATCGTTAATCCCAGTATCTGCAATAATTTCCACATAGCGCTCAGCCACCGAAACGAACACTAGTACCCCAGTACGTTCACGAGTGAGGTGAAGTCCTTGTTCAAAAAATTGCTCACGACATAGACGAGCTGCCCGCTTACTTTTTACTGAACTCGGGATCAACCACATCTTGAGTGGACTCCATCGAAACGCCAAACTCAGGACAATAAAAGCAATTATTTGCACTGGGTAAACAACATCGAGAGCGCCAAGGATGAATACATCCCAGACGTAGCCTACAACGAGCAGTATCCAGGGCAATAGCAGCGCCGCAAAGGATGCCCATAAGATAGGTATATATTCATACTCATCGCTCGCTTGCGCAATCACGGTGACTAACTCACCGCTTGTATTTTTTTCTGCATCGCGGATAGCATCGGCGATACGCTGCTTTTCTGTTTCGCTAAGAAATCCCACTTTTACCAGCTCCCTGAGGCACCGCCTCCACCAAAAGATCCACCACCCCCTGAAAATAATGATTCGCCGCGACGTCGACGACGAAAAAGCCTAAAGATAAAGCAGAATGGAGCCATCACCCAATACCAAAGATTGCCTAACCCAAAGAGGCTGGACCCTCCAGGTTTATAGGAACCAGTTAGAACTTCGAGAATGGCAGTCACTCCATTTTGGATACCAGCTTCCATCTCATTTTCGCGAAACTCTGATAAAATCCGCGTATCGATGATATCCTGAGCAAGCGAGTTTGTTAAAATACCTTCAAGACCTAGACCAACTTCTATGCGCACCTTTCGTTCTTTAGGCGCAACGATCAACAATACACCGTTGTCCTTACCTTTCTGGCCTATCTTCCAATGATTGCCTAGGCCCAGTCCAAAATCCTCTATGGAATAGCCCTGCAGTGATTTAAGTGTGACGACAACCACCTGATTAGTCGTTTCACGTTCATGTTTTCTTAATATCTGAACGAGTTTTCGATGCGTTGATGATTGCAACAGCTCTGCACGGTCAACAATGCGTCCTGTAAGACGAGGATACTTGGGTTCCGCAAAAGCTGGCTCGAATGCCAGTACTACCAAACCTATAATTGGAATCAGTAAAAGTGGTCTAATGCTAACCATGATGCCTCTCGGAAACATTTTACGCCGCCGGCTTTTAGGCACTGACACCAAGCAACCTATACCGCGCTCGCCATTAACATTTAAGTTTGATTGTCTCCGCCTTACAAAGCAAGAAGATTAGCAAAGTGAAATGCACTAATTATTTGACTTCGATCAATTATTACAGAATAGACAAACTTTCCCATGACAGCGGGATAGTGGTAAATATTTTTTAAAACCTAGATTACACGGAGAAGGCCTTAATTTAATGACCTCGGTAAACAGCATCAGCATTTTGTGGATTCTTATTTGCGCAATCCTCGTCTTGGTAATGCAAGCGGGATTTTTGTGTATCGAGGCTGGCGCGACCCGGAATAAGAATAATATCAATACAGCATTAAAGAATATATGTGACTTTGGAATATCTATGATCGGATTCTGGGCCGTTGGATATGGTCTACTATTCGGTTTTTCGCAGTTTGGGCTATTTGGCTCAACTGAATTCTTTTTTGTTTCTGCTGAACCGCAGAATGTTACTTGGTTTATTTACCAGGCGGCATTTTGTGGAACAGCAATAACTATTGTTTCCGGAGCAGTCGCTGAGCGGCTTAAGTTTTCAACATATCTTGCAATAGCAGCTGTCGGATCTACAACTATATACCCACCGATAGCACACTGGATTTGGAATGAAAATGGATGGTTGATTCAATTGGGTTTTATCGATTATGCCGGCTCCACAGTTGTACATAGTTTAGGGGGTACAATTGCCTTATCTGCAGTAATAATCCTTGGTTCACGAAAAGGACGATTCCGAAAAGATGGAAGTGTTCGTGAATTTAACGGCAGTAATGTGCCTCTATCATTACTAGGGACTATTCTTATATTCCTTGGGTGGTTTGGATTTAACGGTGGAAGTTCTGGTGCATTCGATAACAATGTACCGTTAGTATTATTCAACACATTACTGGCAGGCGCATCCGGATTGGTGACCACGATTGCCATGTGTTATGTCGTTTATCAACGGCCACATGTTCATAAAATTATGAACGGTTTACTTGGTGGTCTGGTTTCAATAACAGCTTGTTGCCACTCAGTTATACCATACGAAGCAGTAATTATTGGGAGCGCGGGTGGAGCAATAGTTCTTTTTGTTGAACGCTTGTTGGAAAGGCTTTTATTGGACGATGCTGTGGGGGCAATCCCAGTTCATTTGGGATGTGGCGTATGGGGCACACTTGCTGTCGGATTATTTGCAAACCCAGAAATTTTACAGACCGGGTTATCCGCAGATAAACAAATAGCCGTACAAATGATTGGAATCATTGCATGTTTTTCATTTGTATTTTCTGTCTCATTTATACTGATATTTTTTCTAAACAAGGTTTGGGGAATTCGTGTTAGCCAAGCGGCAGAAGAAGCTGGCTTGAACGTAGCCGAACATCGCGCAAATGACGATGTGGAAGAGCTACTCAGACTCATGCAAGAACAAGCAGAATCTAGAGATTTATCGCTTCGGGCTTCACAGGAGCCTTTCACGCAAGCAGGTCAAATCGGACTACATTACAATAATCTTGTTTGGAGCATGGAGGAAGCTTCAAAAGAAACAGAAGGAGTGCTTAAACGCGTTCTTCCAGAAAGCGTTGCTGAACGCCTTAAACAAGGTGACGAAATACACGATAATTACGAGGAAGTTTCGGTAATTTTTATTGACCTCGTGGGTTTTACGAAGCTCTCTAACACACTAGTTGCGAGACGGATTGTATCGCTTTTAAATGAAGTTTTTACCCGATTTGATAAACAAGCTACTCTATATGATGTAGAAAAAATTAAAACCATCGGCGATTGCTATATGGCTGTCTCAGGTTTAATTGAAATTACTCCCAATCATGCTGAAAACGCAGTCCGAATGGCTCTGGCAGTAATTACAGAAATTGAACTCTTTAATACTGAAAATAAGTTTAATCTAGACGTCCGTATCGGTATTAATAGTGGCCCAGTTATTGGCGGTGTAATCGGTGAGTCTCGTTTTATGTATGACATGTGGGGTGATACCGTAAACGTCGCAAGTCGTATGGAATCTGAAGGGATAATAGGTAATATTCAACTTTCTGAAGCTACATACGACCTTGTAAAACTGATTCCAGATTTTCAATTTACCTCACGAAAAGACGTAGAAATTAAAGGTAAAGGCACGATGCAAACGTGGTTAGTGGAAGCTCTCACCATTTAATCCACAGTAAATTATTATCCTTGGAATAGGAATATGAGACGTTTACTTGCCTCATTAAGTATCTCATCTTCTTTGCAAAAACAGAAACGTATATAATCTGTTACGCCAGCTTCCTGATAAAAGGCACTTACAGGTAGTGGGGTTACTCCAGCATGCTCAGTCACATAACGAGTAAATTCAATATCGTCACCATCGAAGCCAAGGGACTTAAAATTTGCTGTGACAAAATAGGTTCCAGCACAATCAATGACCTCAAACCCCGCCCTTCTAAGACCGATAGCAAAGAGGTCACGCTTATTTTGCATTGATCGGCTAAGTCCATTGAAATATTCGATATCTAGACCTAACCCAAAAGCAACAGCCGACTGTAGGTTTGGTGGAGTGGTAAATGTTAAAAATTGATGTGCCTTTGCAATAGGCCGCAATAAATTTTCCGACGCTGTCAGGTAGCCTACTTTCCAACCAGTCAGTGAAAACGTCTTACCGGCTGAGCCAATCTTGACGCAACGATCCCTCATACCGGGTAAGGTGATGAGTGGAATATGTTTGTGACCATCGAAAACTATGTGTTCATAAACCTCATCGCATACCACATAAGAATCAAACCTCTTGACTAAACTCGCGATAAACTTCAGTTCGTCCACATCAAATACTTTTGCTGCTGGGTTGAGCGGATTATTTAAGAGAAGTAGTTTCGTTTTTTCTGAGAAAGCCGCTTCTAAAGCTTTCTTAGGAAGTGACCAGTGTGGGGGATTCAACCGTACCAGCTTAGGAACACCGCCCGCCCGACGAATCATAGGTAAATAAGAATCATAAAGCGGTTCGATTAAGACAACTTCATCACCTTCCTTAATGAGCCCTAGAAAGCAGCAAGCTAAGGCTTCTGTGGCCCCTGATGTAACCATAACCTCTTTTTCCCAGCTTACATTAAGTCCGTAAAACCTAGACTCATGAGCTGCAACCGCCATACGTAATTCTACCAAACCCATCATAGGCGGATATTGGTTCCATGCGTTGAGCACCGCATCTGCAGCTACCTTCAGTACCTCCCTTGATTCCATACCAACAGGGAATCCCTGACCTAGGTTTATCGAACCATGTTCGGTAGCAATTTGGTTCACCACCTCGAATACGCTAGTATCATAAGAAGAAAGAATGTCATTTGCAGATTTCATGATAAAATTCCCGGGCGTTCGGCCATCGCCTCAGTCCTATTGAAAAAATTTATTAAGACAGAAATTGTGATCTAAAAGCTTAATCGTTGCATTTTGTATGTAACTCTAAATGATAAAACAACCAACTTCGTTTACTTGAACAAGAGTGAGAAACGCTTTGCCTAAGTTGACCCAGGGTATGTACCGCCTCGGCACAGAAACTGCTTTCGACGTACTGGCACGTGCCGAACAGTTAAAATCTGAGGGTCGGGATATCATCAACCTAGGTATAGGTCAGCCGGATTTCAAAACCCCTCCCCACATCGTTGAAGCCGCGATTAAGGCTTTGCGAGACGGCCAGCACGGTTACACACCAGGCAACGGTATCAAGCCGTTACGTGAGGCGGTTGCTGTTGATCTAGAACGGCGTTACAGCATCGGTATCAATCCGGATCATGTAGTAGTTGTGCCAGGTGGCAAAGTTACGATGTTTTTTGCCATACTCATGTTCGGCGAACCTGGGGCAGAAATCCTTTATCCCAACCCGGGTTTTCCAATTTACGAATCAATGATCAACTATACTGGTGCCAAACCAGTAGCTATTCCTCTACTTGAAAAAAATTGCTACACCTTCGACGCTAATGCGGTGCTCAAACTCATTACTTCGAATACACGACTTATAATTCTCAACACCCCGTCAAATCCAACCGGTAGCTATGTACCTAAGGAGCAATTAAATAAACTCGCAGAAGGCCTCGAGGCACATCCAAATGTTCATATCCTTTCCGACGAAATATATAGTCAGATGCTCTATGGAGACCGTCGGCACACGACATTACTGAGCTACGAAAACTTACGCGAACGAGTCATCATGTTAGACGGCTGGTCAAAAACTTATGCCATGACCGGCTGGAGACTAGGATACGCTGTCTGGCCAACGCATTTAGTAGAACCAGCGACTAGGCTCGCCATCAACTGTCACTCTTGTGTTAATGCAGCAACACAATTCGCCGGAATTGCGGCTCTCACAGGGTCACAAGACGACGTACACAATATGGTTGCAGAATTCGACAGACGCCGCGACGTTACAGTCAAGGCACTGAACGCACTGCCTGGTATCAGCTGTGTCGAACCGGACGGTGCCTTCTACGCTTTTGCAAATATCACGGGTACAGGGACCTCAGCTTTAGAAGCACAAAACCGTTTTCTCGAATTGGCGGGTGTGGCAACAGTCGCTGGAACTAGTTTCGGCAAGTATGGTGAAGGTCACGTCAGATTCTCGTATGCTAATAGTATTGAAAATATTTGTTTAGCTATTGACCGTATCCAGGCATGTTTGTAAAGCGAATCTACCTCGCACTTTATAATTTCATGGTTTATCCTAGCGTCAGAGCGTAACTGACATATTTTTGCTGTAATACATAAATGCCTTCAGACAAATTCACGATGCGCGATGAAAAAGATTGAAGCTATTATAAAGCCCTTCAAGCTCGACGAGGTTAAGGAGGCACTGCAGGAGATCGGTATTCAAGGTTCAACAGTAACCGAAGCCAAAGGATTTGGCCGCCAGAAGGGTCATACCGAGCTCTATCGTGGTGCCGAATATACTGTGGATTTATTACCTAAGACGAAACTCGAAGTTGTTGTCGAAGATTCACAGGCTGAGCGAGCAATCCAAGCAATTTTAACGGCAGCAAACACAGGTCGCATTGGTGACGGAAAAATTTTTGTTAGCAACGTCGAAGAGGCTATTCGAATTCGAACCGGAGAACGGAATGCCGATGCACTTTAGTACTCAGCCTGACTTCGTTATCGGTTAATCGCTTCACACACATGTTGTAGGTAGAGAAATGGCAGACGAAAAAGAAATTACCAAAATGATAGCGGATAACGACGTTAACTATGTTGATTTTCGCTTCACCGATCCCCGAGGCAAATGGCAACACACCGCACAACACGTATCGACGGTAACCGCAGAGATGCTTCAGGATGGAATCATGTTTGATGGCTCGTCAATAGCTGGCTGGAAAGCCATACATGAGTCTGATATGACCTTGTTACCTGACCTAGACACGGTGTTCCTCGACCCGTTTGCCGCTCAGCCGATGTTGGTAGTGACGTGCGATGTGATAGAGCCCTCAACAGGTCAACCTTATTCACGCGATCCGCGATCTACTGCAAGGCGGGCAGAAGCATATCTTGAATCCACCAAAGTTGGTGACACTGCCTATTTTGGACCAGAGGCCGAATTTTTCATTTTTGACGATATTCGGTTTAGCCTATCAATGCGCGGTGCCTTTGTAGAGCTTGATTCCGAAGAAGGATCCTACAGTAGCGATCGTGACTATGAAGACGGAAACCGAGGCCATAGGCCACGCGTCAAAGGAGGGTATTTTCCTGTACCTCCAGTCGATTCGGGCAACGATTTACGGGCCGAAATGGTAACGACACTGACCGAAATGGGTCTTTCTATGGAAAAGCATCATCATGAAGTAGCCCCTTCACAGCACGAACTCGGGCTAAAATACTCTACGTTGGTGCGCTGTGCCGATGAGTTGCAAGTTTATAAATACGGCGTACACATGGTAGCTGACTCCTACGGCAAGACAGCAACATTCATGCCTAAGCCAGTGATGGGTGATAATGGCTCGGGCATGCACTGCCATCAATCTATATGGAAAGATGGAATGAACCTATTTTCAGGATCACTTTACAGTGACCTGTCAGATACTTGTCTGTATTACATCGGCGGCATCATGAAACATGCCCGTGCTATCAATGCCTTCACAAATCCGACCACTAATAGTTATAAACGACTGATCCCTGGATTCGAGGCACCAGTTCTCCTCGCATACTCTGCGCGCAACCGATCTGCCTCTTGCCGGATACCGTACAGCACAAATCCGGAAGGAAAGCGTGTGGAAGTACGTTTTCCAGACCCGTCCTGTAACCCATACCTCGCGTTCACAGCGATGTTGATGGCGGGGCTTGATGGCATCGAGAATCGAATTCATCCAGGTGATGCAATGGACAAAGACCTATACGACTTACCACCAGAAGAACTCACTGACATCCCCACTGTCTGTGGTTCTCTGCGCCAAGCCCTGCACTCGCTCGATGAAGACCGTGACTTTCTTAAAAAGGGTGATGTGATGAGTGATGATCTAATCGATGCTTATATTAATCTAAAGGAGGAAGAAGTTGTGCGTTATAATTCGACGCCACACCCAGTGGAATTTGACATGTATTACAGTGTATGACCAATAAATCCTTATATTCATTTCTATCGAAAATTTTATATAAAACCCCTGTAACTAGATCTAGAATCAATTGGCCAACTCACAGGCACTAATAACTTCTAACTCTGTGAAGCTTCTAAGTCTCCAACTGGTCGAGGTTGACCATTTTTTTCAACCGCAACATATGTAAACACTCCTTCTGTAACCATTACTCGTTCACCATGAGCCGCACCGCGGATTGCCCAGGCCTGTAACTTGACAGTGATAGAAGTGCGTCCAATTTTCTTAATTGTGCAATAACAACACACAGCGTCTCCAACATAGACAGGCCGGTGGAATATCATACGATCGACAGCGACCGTGACTACGCGGCCATGAGCCCGCTCTCTTGCCGCCATACCACCTGCGATATCCATTTGGGAAAGTAACCAACCCCCAAAGATATCGCCGGTAGCATTCGTATCAGCTGGCATCGCAAGTGTTCGTAGAGCCAAATCTCCCGCAGGTTCTCCTAGATTCTCTCCCATTACCGCCCCCTTTTACTGAATGATAAAGATAATTTTATCCTCTATATTGTGGTCAATTTTACACAAACTACAATATGAGCTTGCGTACAGTTTGTTACGATTCTTATAATGTAGTCATGAATGCCAATTTACAAACTGTGGTGAAGGCGCAAGCAACTGATTATCTGGCAAAAGATATCGAAGTTCTTGAAGGCCTTGAACCCGTGCGTCGTCGACCTGGTATGTATGTCGGCGGAACTGACGAACGTGCACTTCACCACCTAGTAGCCGAAGTCCTTGACAACGCGATGGATGAAGCAGTGGCAGGCCACGCCAGTCGAATTGATGTCAGGCTTTGTGAAGACGGATCTGTATCCATACACGATAATGGTCGAGGCATCCCCGTCGACCCTCATCCAAAGTTTAAGGATAAATCTGCGCTCGAAGTAATTCTTACTACACTCCACTCAGGCGGAAAGTTTTCCGATAAAGTTTATACGACTTCTGGAGGGTTACACGGTGTAGGACTCTCGGTCGTAAACGCTTTGTCTGATCGACTTCGTATCGAAGTCGTACGAAACCAAAAACATTACAGCCAAGAATATATTCGTGGCGTGCCTTCATATCCTTTAGTTGAAGAAAGTGCTTCAAAAAGACAGCGAGGAACGACTGTAAAGTTTCATCCTGATCCTGAGATTTTTTCTGAAGGTTCAAAGTTTGAACCAGCTCGTCTATACCGCATGGTCCGGTCTAAAGCATATTTATACCGAGGTGTGGAAATCCGCTGGTCTTGTAACCCAGTTCACCTATGCAAACATAAAGAAACACCAAAGGAGGCTAAATTACATTTCCCTGGCGGTCTTGCCGACTACCTGACAGCTACAATAGCTGATCGGTTAACCATTACACCAACATCGTTCACCGGCCAGGTTCAGGGCGCCGACGGAGTAGGTGGTGTTGAATGGGCTATTACCTGGCCAGTTGATGAGGAAGGCTTCCTTAATTCCTATTGTAATACTGTGCCCACAATCCAAGGCGGCAGTCACGAATCAGCATTTCGTTCAGCGCTCGCCCGCGGTATCAAGTCATATGGCGATCTAACAGGAGTCCGTAAAGCCTCACAAATAACGGGCGACGATATACTAGGTGATGCTGGTGCCGTCCTCTCAGTCTTCGTTCGCGATCCACATTTTCAAGGACAGACCAAAGAGCGACTTTCTTCGCCCGAAGCAACCAAGCTTGTCGAAAGTGCTGTCAAGGATCACTTTGAACTATGGCTTAGTGCCGATCCAGCTGGTTCTAGTGCCCTGCTGGACCGCATGCTCGAGCGAGTAGAGGACCGTCAGCGCCGAAAATCTGCTAAAGATTTGGCTCGGAAAACAGCAACTAGGAAATTACGTTTACCAGGCAAACTTGCTGACTGCTCACGTCGTTCTTCGGAAGGAACCGAACTCTTCATAGTCGAAGGTGATTCTGCTGGTGGATCCGCAAAACAGGCACGTAATCGTGAAATTCAAGCGGTTCTCCCTCTTCGTGGGAAAATTCTTAATGTAGCTAGTGCTTCCGCCGATAAACTTGCACAAAACCAAGAATTATATGATCTCACACAGGCTCTTGGTTGCGGTACGCGCAGCGACTATGACGATGACAAGCTTCGCTACGAGCGTGTTGTCATCATGACCGATGCAGATGTAGATGGCGCACATATAGCATCATTACTGATGACATATTTTTTTCGTGAGTTGCCTGGCCTCATTGAAAATGGACACCTGTATTTGGCTTTGCCACCTCTTTACAGGCTATCTCATGGTGGTATTGCCCACTATGCTCGTGATGAAAAACACAAGGATGAACTTTTACAAAATAAATTTAAGAAAGGTGCACGTGTAGAAGTTAGCCGTTTTAAAGGGCTCGGCGAAATGCCATCGAGCCAGCTCCGTGATACCACAATGGACCCGCAAAAACGTACGCTACTCAAGATCGATATCCCGCAATATAAAAAAGGGAATAGTGATGATGAAGTTAAACGTACTGCTGAACTCGTCGAAAATCTGATGGGCCGTAAACCAGAACTTCGTCTTAAGTTTGTTCAAGAAAACGCAAAATTTGTGCGAGACCTAGACATTTAATGGCAAAGCTTCAATGATTACTTTCCTTACTAGTTTTTACGCATGATTCTTTGACTACTGGCAACAACTACTGTCAGGAATACGGAGCAGTTCGTACACGAACGATTATCCATTCTCAAAATTTCTGTTCAACCGGCAAGCTATCCTGTTACTTAAACTAAATGACGATAAACGCCTGGGTCAGACTGTTATGAGCAATATATTGGGGCTACAATTGTGTTTGTGTATCAAATCAATTGACAGAAATGCTGAACACCATATGATCCGCCACGCTCAGACCGAATCGTAATGGTCTCAAATAATAGTAACTTTCTCTTCCATTAATATATGAAATTTACCGACCTAGGACTTAGCGAACGTGTGTTAAATGCCGTTACGGACGCTGGGTATGAATCGCCTACTCCTATTCAGGAGAGAGGAATTCCATACGTATTTATGAATCGTGACATTCTTGGTTGTGCACAGACGGGGACAGGAAAAACTGCATCATTCACTCTACCTATGATCGACATACTCTCGCACGGCCGCTCACGAGCTCGAATGGCGCGTTCGCTGATCATAGAACCAACAAGAGAACTCGCTGCACAAGTAGCTGAGAATTTTGAAACTTACGGAAAACATAATAAACTCTCTAAGGCTCTACTTATCGGTGGCACTTCATTCGCCGATCAGGAAAAAGAGCTCGACCGTGGTGTCGATGTACTGATAGCAACCCCCGGTCGTCTACTAGATCACGTCGAACGCGGCAAGATTCTATTATCCGATGTTCGAATACTAGTGATTGATGAAGCTGATAGAATGCTCGACATGGGATTTATGCCGGACGTAGAGAGGATAGTCTCTCTTCTACCCCAAAACCGGCAAACTTTGTTTTATTCAGCCACAATGCCAGCGGAAATTCGCAGCCTTGCAAGTAAATTTTTAAATAATCCCAAGGAAATTTCGGTCGATCCCCCGGCAACAGCGGCATCAACAGTTGCCCAAAGCTGCTTAATAATAGATCCCAAAAATAAACGTATGGCGTTGCGCCATCTTATCAAGAAAGAACACGTAGTTAACGCACTAATATTTTGCAACCGCAAGCGCGACGTGGGTGTACTATTCCGTTCCCTAAAACGTTATGGCTTCAACGTAGGTGAGTTACACGGTGATATGGACCAATACCAGCGCACAAATACACTAGAAACATTTAAAAAAGGCGAAATTACGTTGTTGGTCTGCTCGGATGTAGCCGCACGCGGACTAGACATCCAGGGTATGAGTCACGTTTTTAATTTTGATGTACCCACACATGCGGAAGACTATGTTCATCGGATTGGCCGCACTGGTCGCGCTGGGCGAAAAGGACATGCCTTGACAATAGCAGGACCCGAAGATGCTCGTCATCTCGCGTCAATTGAACGGTTATTAGGCGATAAAATCCCACGAATTTCGCTGGATGATCTCAATCTGAATGAGAGTAACGATCAGCAACCTTCACCTTACGAGAAACACAGCAAAACGCGAAACAGTGCCTCTCAGACATCAAAAGGCGCTCTTCAACGTCACGGTAAGCGACATGCGAAACATGAAGGAAATAAAGAAAAAATAAAGCAGAGAGAAGCTATTAGACCGATAGGTCAAAATGCCGAAACCCCAGTTGGACTAGGCGATCATGTACCTGCATTCTTGCTACGCCCTTCCAGCAAAGGGATAAAATAAGTAGCCAGACGTAAATTAATCCCTCAATAATCTCGCTGGTACATGAATTCAGAAATTTTATCCACGCACAGATCTGTCGCCAAACCGCGGGGACTATAATGGATTAAGAACTTTAACTACGGCTTAGAACCGTATCTATTTCTTCCCCGGGTTCCTCCTAGAAATCCACATTCAACAAACACCCAAACTAAACCAATTACTGGGATTAAAATTATAAGTGTCCAAAACCCTGATTTGTCTCGATCATGCCATCGCTTAGCATATATCGCTAAGCTAGACCAAAATAACGTAAACGAAGTTAACACGCTGGGGATTAGGGCCGGGCCGTTATCTATCATCACCATGATCGCCCAATTCGCAATTCCTGCCAAAAAAAGTATCACCGATCCTAGCCACCAACTACCGCGGCCAATTCGTCCTCCAAACCCAAAAAAATAAATTAATATTTTCATATTTCCTCCATTAGAGGCTAAGCGCGCGCACCAACGTTATATGATAACTCATACACCGTACACATTATTGGAATTTCAGCCACGAACCCAAATTTTGAATTTATATAATACACCTAGGAATATAATTTACGATTTACTACTTATGGTTCCTTAAATCGTATTAGATTATTTATACTGGATGGCGCCAAAAATTTTGCGATAAAGCAGAACTTCTCCATAGATGATTCTGTTAATTCGAGAAGGATTAGTTGATGGAACTTCAAACGATTATAAATTCGAAGAGTTATCCGTTGGCCAAATCGAGCTTTCGCTCATCATGCCACGAGACATTGAAGAAGAATGGCGTCCTGGTCTTGCGGCATTTCCTGACGCCTGAAAGTATTGCAGCCATTAAGCGTGAAGGTGATGATGAGAAACATCGAGCCTACTTTTGTAGTCAGGAACACAATGTATATTTAATCCCAGCAGATCATAACTACCCAGCGAATCATCCCCGCAATCGACTAGTGACCTCATCAAAAGGGTGTATTACTGATGATATAATTGCGGCAGATTCCCCGCTGCGCATACTTTACGATTCTGAAGTCTTCCGTGAATTTTTATGCAGTGTACTTGATGAACCGGCGCTCTACGAATACGCCGATACATTGTCATCCATAAACCTTCATTATGCGGAACCAGGTCAGGAATTAGGCTGGCACTTTGACAATTCATCCTTTGCCATCACCTTGATGATACAGGAACCTGAACTAGGCGGTGCGTTTGAGTATATTGGAGACATGCGCGACGCAGACAAAGAAAAAAGAAACTTCCAAGGAGTCAAAAAGGTGTTAGATGGCAAAATTGTGCCGAAGCAATTGAACATGGATGCAGGAGCCCTCGTGCTATTTAGAGGGCGTAATGCAATCCACCGAGTTGCACCCGTTGAAGGTAATCGCACACGCATGCTTGTTGGCCTTGCTTATAATTCGCAACCTGGAATAGCACTCTCAGAATCTGCCAGAATGACTTTTTTTGGTCGTCTAAAATGAATATCGTTAGAAATGATTTTGAACATGCGGACAAAGCGATCATTATCGAACTTTTGTAAGCCTTAAAACCAGCACTGAAATTACTCAGTGTTTTATTTTCTTAAGATGAAAAATATGTTTACACGGGCCAAATTACATTCCAACTGACTATCCGAGCCGTTCCCGTGTTAATTCAGGCCAGAGGTATATCGTACCTGCCATAGCTAGGATACCGGAGGATGCCAATATGAGTACTCCAGTGACCGCTCCTAGTTGGTTTGCTAAAAGCCCAACAAAAATAGTGCCAATCGGCGCGAAACCAATGCACATGGACAAGACGCCCATCACCCGTGTCCGCATTTCTGGCGGTGAATTAGAGATAATCAGAGCCGACTGCATTGTAGCGAAACCAGCAATACCAAAACCAGCAATCCAGAGAATTATGTACGACAACACGAAGTGGCTCGAAAGTGCAAAAATAGCAATACAACACAGATACATGCCGGCACCCCCGACATAGATTTGTGCAAAGCGTTGAGGATGAGCAAAAAAAGCAAGCAATAGGCAGCCGAGGAATGCGCCAGCGCCTTCCGCTGACACCAAAATCCCAGTTGGGAATGGTGAAAGTCCGAGTTCTTCTTTTGCAATAACTGGGACCATTGAAATAAGGGAAAAACCAAAGAGGTTGAGAGCAATTGTGACCGCCAGCGTCCCAGCAATGATCCGGCTTGTAAATACGAAACGAATTCCCTCTTTAAAAGTGTTAAAAAATCTAGGATATCCAGAGACCTTTGACCTACTCTCGTAATCAACTAAAGACAATAAAAATGCGGCAAGTGCATAAAGAGATGCCCCAAGAAATAGTGCACCGTACAATCCCGTCAGCTCGAATACGAGGCCACCGATGAATGGTCCCAACATGCGTGTAAAACTATTAGTCGAAGCATCTAACCCCATCGCTGCGCCAATGCGTTCCATTCCAGCAATTTCTGCAACCATCGTTCGACGAATTGAGAGATCTAATGACCATAAAAGCCCTCCACAAAACACACCAAAACCTAGATGCCAGGTTTCCAGTCTATCTATCCACGCAAGACCACCCAAGATTAGGTATATAACCGCTAGTATACAAAGACCTATAACCAGAGTTTTCTTACGATCCATATTCTCTGCTAGTGCGCCAGTTACAGCGCCAAACAGAAACAGAGGCACCATACGGAGGAAAAACATCAGGGCCACAAGTAATGGAGAACCTGTGGTAACAAGCACATAAACGCTGACAGCAAGCATATCGAGCCAACGCACCGTTCCCGACACGGCTCCCACAAACCAAACAAGACGAAAATCACGTATCGACAAGAGTGCCAGTGGGACCGTACGTCTATTAATCGTCAATTCCTCATCCATAAATTAAATAGAGATTAACTGTTAACAGTAGTGCTAAGAACATTGAAATTTGTTGGTTGACTATTATCAACCTCCAATTAACATGTGTCAGTTATCGGTAAAGTAACTTGCCGCCTGTCAACAGATCATAGACTAAATTAATGGCATCGTTTATATCGCGTATTTTAAACAGCTTAGCAGGAAACCGCACAGAGGCGGAGGTTTCACAACGGCGAGGTGAACCAGTCGAATATGAGAATCTAGTTATACAGGCTGCACCGGTGTCAGAAGGAAGACAATGGCGCCTGGCCGGTGTAATTATCAAAGAGAGCAGCGAAGGTGAAATGGAACGCACTTTCACTCGAGCTGACTTATATTCAACCCGCGAAGAAGCCGA
Source organism: uncultured Flavobacteriales bacterium (assembly GCA_964419045.1). GTDB lineage: Bacteria > Pseudomonadota > Alphaproteobacteria > UBA8366 > CAVOAK01 > CAVOAK01. Next base: position 21,211 of record CAYQNO010000006.1, on the reverse strand, counting down.
AAACTACTCTATCCGCAAAGGCAAACAGATCATTAACGAGCAAGGATCACGCCTTTTTGAGGACGGTGAAAAAACTGGCCGAGCATAAAAACAGTAAATTTGCTATAATTCGTACCGGTTACAATCAATAGCAAGTAATTCCTTCTTATTTAAACCCACCCTCTTTTGATATAAAGAAAGACACTAATTTAGAGAAACTTCTTTCTGCTTTAATTCCAGATTTTTTTCGCAACCCGCATGATGTTCTCACCAAGAATTCCACGAACTTCCTTTTCACTATACCCCTCTTTAATCATCAGTTCAGTCAATTCCGGCATCTGCTCCGGTCCAATGTAATGTATGTCGCGCCAGTCTGGACCAATGGAATCTCCATCCGAAGCATGCAAGTGCGCCGCCTGATGTAGATCCATTTGATTGAAGCGGCCGCCAAAGGCAGTTTGTCGTGCTCCGATCTTCGGATCAGCTGGTGTGGCCGGTCTAGCATCGAATGGCTCACGTCCCCATCCATCTGAGACATAGTCCGTACCAATTCCAACGTTTTCAGGGCCAATAAGTTCTGCGGCATAATTGATGTGCTTTAACATCCGTTCCGGGGAACCGTCATTATCACCCATAAAAACACCAACACCATTAATACACATTACGCCTCCTGATTTAGCACACGCTTTCATTTGATCATCCTTAACATTACGCGGAATATCCCATACAGCAGCCGGATTAGAATGTGACATGATAACTGGAGCTTCGGATACTTCGAATGTATCCATCGACGTTCGATAGCCGGTATGCGTCACATCGACGATCATGCCTACACGATTCATCTCCTGAACCAGTGCTACTCCGAACCTACTTAGTCCGTCATCTGTACGCTCCATGCAACCGTCACCGACGAGATTTTTCATATTATAAGCCATCAGCATGTGCCGAATTCCGAGCCTATGGTAAACTTCAATTAACTTGATGTCGCCCTCAACTGGGTTTGTGCCCTGGAAGTGGAGAACAATTGCGAGCTTGCCTTCTTTCTTGGCTCTCTCCACATCTGCAATCGTATCGACCAACACGTATTTATCAGGGTTTCCTAAAAAGTAAGCTCGCTGGACGGCGATGGATTTAATCGTGTTAACCATTCCCTCCCAATCAGAAGAGATTGTCAGCGACGCCAGTGAATAACCATGTTCAGCAGCACGGATAAGTACATGTTCTTGGGATTCTGGCCCGCCCCTTGAATTCCATGGCACCGTCATGTCCCAAACATGAGCGTCTTCCAAAAGTGTTTTTGCCTCTTCTGAAATGTTCCAATCGGCCATTTTTTTCTCCCTTGGTTGGTAATTATTTTGTATCGCTACGTAGATTTTAGATTATTGGACTAGTTTTCGTAATAACTAGTCAATATGGAATATAGTCTTCATATCTGTCAGCAAAGCCTGTAATTCGGATGGAATATTATCGATTTTGATTAAGTCTAGAGTATTCCCTCCAAGTTATAGTTGAACTTTAGCAAACAACAATTTGAAAAAGTGATTGGTGAAACCCAAACTAACAGACTAAACTAACAATATTAATAAGAAGCACAAAAAAAAGTGCCGAAAGCATACTTTTTGGTGCGAGAGGCAATTACTCGGTTGGAATTTCTAATCGAGTAATTGAATATAGCTAATTTTTCGGAGTTAATTGACGATTGCCTCTTCACCTAAATTTATCGCGAAAGTCACTTTGCGACAAATGCTGTATGAACCGAAACCTCCGCCTGGCAAGAAACGCTAAGGCATGAATATCGAATAGGGAGAAAACAAAAATGAAGTTCTTCAAACTACTCGGGCTATTCTGGCTCATTCCAATTGTATTGGCAGCCACGGTTACGACGAATGCTGCCAACGCTCTTGATATAAGACAACAACTAGTAGCCCTTAGTGCGCTAGAGACAATCAAGAAACGTGGATCGATGCGTGTTGGACACGCTTCTTTCGTTCCTTGGGCAATGCGTAGCAAAACAGGAAAGACCATCGGTTACGAGATTGATATTGCGTCAAGACTTGCCAAAGATGCAGGCTGGGAGGTGGAGTTCGTACCCACCGCGTTTGACGGCATTATACCCGCACTACTAGGTGGTAAATTCGACATAATCATTACTGGAATGGCACAAACACAAAAACGTAACTTGACAGTTAACTTTACAATTCCATATCAGCATTTTATTTCCGCAATCGCGGCAAATAAAAAACTAGTCAAAGGAATGACTTCGTACGCAGACCTCAATAGATCAGATGTTAATATTGCATCTCGCCGCGGGGGTTTCTCAAAAGGGATTCTCATGGCGGCATTTCCAAAGGCAACATTCCGCTGGTTTGACGATGATGCACAAGTCTTCCAGGAAGTTATTAACGGAAAAGCCCATTTGGGTTTTGGACCGGAGCCAAAGCCAACCTTCTTCGTTCTACAGTACCCGGAGCAATTAACCAAACCTGCATGGTCCGTAGGTACTTCACCAGTACCCAGCATTCCGGGAGCTTTCGCCGTACGAAAGGGTGATCACGACTTCCTCAACTTCTTGAACAACTGGATTGCCCAGCGCCAAAACGATGGTTGGATGCAAGCACGACGTGACTATTGGTTTGCATCTATGGGCTGGTTTGCAGATGTCGAAAAAAATCCCTACAAACTTAAATAGGCTAAGGAGACTCCTTCTGGGAAAACTATTAAAAGTCGATATGTCCCAGATGGCATCATGCCTATTGGTAGGGTGCTCAAATATTAAATGAGCAAGCATAAAAATGCGGTGGCACCAATACTGTGCCACCGCTATTTTACGAATATTATTGCCCAATAAAATGACAACGGAAACCTTTCCACACACCAGCGTCACAAGGACTCAGCTTCGAGAAAACAGAATAGTTTTCTTGAAGCAACCTATCGATAATAGATTAATATAGAAACCGGATGATTTAGCCAATGATAGGGAGGTTACAATAGCAACTGAATTTAGACCTCTTGCCAATGCACTCGGAGCGGAGGTCATCGACGTTGACCTCAACAAAAGTTATTCCGATGACACTATCGCCGAACTCCGGAATGGGTGGCTTAATTTTAAAGTTCTTTTATTTCGCGGACAGAATATGACTGTGGAACAGCAAAAATCATTTGCTAAGAAATTTGGCAAACTCACTACTAGCCCAATTGCCCAACCTCGAATTCCAGAACACCCAGAAGTAAGTGTATTTTCAAATATCAAGGTCGACGGCCATGACGTTGGGGCGAGACCAGATCGTAGCTTTGGTGATGCCTGGCATAGCGACTTCTCATTCATGAAAGAACCCGCAAGCGCTTCGTTTTTCTACGCAGAGAAAGTGCCTAAAGCCGGGGGCGATGATACCTGGTATGCTAATACGACCATGGCTTATGAAATGTTGCCAAAAGCAATGAAGACTAAATTGGAGGGACTAAGCTGGACTTATAGCTATTTAAAAACTATGCAACAGCACGCACACGATTTCTCACCAACAACTCACGCACGAGTCTTTAATTCCAATTCCCATGAGCTTTGTGATGTCACTCACCCGTTCGTGCGTACCCACCCAGAAACCAGAAAGAAGGCACTTTTCATAGGTATTCCTGATACCCGTGACGTCTTAGTCAAGGATATGACCAAGGAGGAGGGAGTTAAATTTCTTGAAGAACTAAAATCGTTCGCTACCAGACAAGAATTCACCTATGCTCACAAATGGCAGGCCGGCGATGCAATCCTTTGGGATAACCGTTGCACCATGCACCGCGCCTCTGTGTTCCCAGACACAAATGGCAACCGACTTTGCTATCGCTTAACGACGAATGGTGGCGTACCCTTCTAAATGTTAACGGCTAAACAACTATGAACGGGCGCAACTACTGTAAAATTTTCGTTCGACCATTATTGCCTACTACATCACCAATCATAGGTGGACTAAAATTAAATTTGCGCGGTTAGATTATTACGGTAAATCCTTATATAGCGCAGGTCTAACATTAAACATCTTATTTCCATACTTGCTTTGCGACCCGCATGATGTTTTCCCCTAATATGCCCCGCACTTCTGATTCACTGAAACTGTGTTCGATTAATCGTTCGGTTAACTCAGGAAAGTCCTGAGGTCCAGCGTAGTAGCAATCATCCCAGTTGGGGCCCACAGTCTTACCTCCTGATGCTCTCAGATAGGCTGGTAGATGCACTTCCATCGGATTGTAACGACCTATAGGATCTTCCAGGGTTCCTAAGCGTTGCTCAAACTCGCCGCGCTCTCCTTTTTTATTAGCGACGTAGTCTGTACCGATTCCCACGTACTCGGGACCGACAAGATCTGCCACGTAGGACATATGCTTAATCATCATACCGATCAGATCGTCCTCCATGCCAAGGAAGATATCGACACCGTTGATACAGACGACGCCCCCTGACTTGGCACAGGCCTTAATCTGATCATCTTTGATGTTACGCGGTATATCCCACAGTGCTGCTGGGTTCGAGTGCGAAAAAATAACAGGATCCTTAGAGACCTCAAACATATCCATCGTGGTGCGATGGCCCGTGTGAGTCGCATCGACGATCATGCCAACTCGGTTCATCTCCTCGATGAGGGCAACGCCAAAACGGGAGAGACCGTCATCCGTGCATTCTGTACAACCATCACCCACCAAATTTTTCAGATTATATGCCATCAACATGTGACGGATACCAAGTGCGTGATAGGTCTCCACCATGTTGAGGTCACCCTCTACAGGACCAGTACCCTGGAAGTGAAAGACTATCGCAAGTTTATCCTCACTTTTGGCATGCTCCACATCGGCGAATGTATCTACCAGAACATATTTGTCCGAATTGGCAAGGAAGAATGCACGTTCTTTTGCAATCGCCTGAATCGCACTCTCAAGTCCCTGCCAATCACCCGCAATAGTGAGTGATACTAAGCTATGGCCATAGGTAGCAGCTCGCTCCAGTGTACCTTGTTTTAACTCCAGATCGTGCGACGACCCCCACGGCAACGTCATATCCCAAACGTCTGCACTTTTGTGGAAGCGTGCTGCTTCTGCCGATATATTCCATTCAACCATGGGAACTCCCTTCGCACACTTATGGTTCAGATTTATTGAAATCGCCTAACTATTAGGATCTATCGCTCCTCTACAATTTGAGCCTTCAAAGACCACTTAGTAAATGGCTAACAGCAGTAGCCCAAGTCTACTCACAAAATAACGGGTTATCTTTAATTTTTTATCGTAAGCAATTGAATCACTTCATCAGAGGTACAAACATCTCCAAAATGCTGTATGAAGACACGAAGTGTCGCCAAATGCTCTTCGTCTGATCTAGATGCATTGGCATCAGACACCATTATTGTTTTCAGATTCTGCATCATCGCGTCTCGCGCCGAAGACTCACAGCAAATTTCTGTTACCGTGCCCGTGACAATAACAGTATCGATGCCACGGGTTGACAATTGTTCTGGCAAATCTGAAGCACCAGGCAAAAACGCACTAAAGCGGCTCTTAACCGAAAACAGATCATCAGCCTTGACATCAAGTTCGTGCCACAGGTCGAAACCCTCGCTGTCTTCTGCCGTTGCCGCCGCTATTTTTTTACCGAATTCTTCTGATGTAACGTGGTTAAAATAAGAAGTCCAAGCGGTTACACCATCGGGTTTGAACGAAGCCTGAACCCATACAACGGTACCGCCCGCCTGTCTCAAGGTTCTTGCAAGCCGGTTAATATTGGGGACAATTTCACGTGCAACAGGGACCTCCGCAAGGGCTCCCTCCATTAAAAAATTATTTTGCATGTCAATGACGACGAGTGCTGTCTTGATAGGATTAAGGCTATCATAAATATGTAGTTTACCTCGCCGCGCCTTTATGCGGTCAGTGACTACTTCGGGGAGTTCAAAAGGATGCATCGAAGTTTCCTTTCTACCAAACACGAGTGACTACTAAACTTCTGGCCTCGTCTCTACAAAGGATGGAATGTTGGTAACACGTTTCGCTATCTCTCCCAGTTTGGGACAGTTAATACGCTCAGCTAGTGCTGGATTTATTATGTTTAAAAATTCCCAAGCTACCACAGCTGTTACATCTGCCTGTGTCATGCGTTTTCCCGCTATCCAGGGCATCTCCGCCATCCGGTCTAGTGCTTCAAAACCTGCCATCGACTGCCCTTCACATTGTTCTATCCAAGGAAAATGAATTTTCTCCTTCGGCCTATAAGTACGCTCATACTGTGCAGCAACAGCTTTCTCCGCAGCTCCCTTGCCAATCTCGACCAATGTTAGTACATGCCTACGTTCGCGGCCTTTACGTGGTGTCAGTGCTTCATCAGCTGTAACCATCTGGTCAACTGCATCGATTATTGCCGAGCTGTCGACCAAGATTTCACCGTCGTCCATGATCAATGATGGAACTCGGCCTATTGGATTTGCTGCACGCACCTCATTTGCTTCGTCCCAGACCTTGAGAGGACGTTGTTCATAGGTAATGCCATATTCACGCATTGTTACGGCAGTCCGCCTCACAAACGGAGAGAAATACCGACCAATCAATATCATAGTTGAAATCCAATCATTATTATTCGTTTCTCCCTGATGACACCCGGCTAGCCGCCATATTCACTATCGGCTACCCCTTTCTCCGAAACCTTAAGTTAACATTAATCCATAGACGCTAATGTGTGCCTCGATAGTGAGGTATGTCAAAATTAATGTATGGCCCTTTTGGTATTATACCGAGCGGGTTCGTCAGTGGACTCTCCGTGTGGTAGCCCTTTTTAATGGCAGGCACGTTTACTGTCTCAGCTACACCCGGTATTTGGTATAATTCACGTGTGTATGGCCAAAGGTTTTGATAATCAACAAGTCGTTGTTTGTTGCATTTAAACGCACTGTGATAGGCCAGATCGAACCGCACTAGTGTCGTAAAAAGTCTCCAGTCCGCCTCCGTAATTTTATCGCCGACAAGATAGCGCTTTTTACCCAACCATTTGTCGAGCAGTTCCAATGTATTAAACAATTTATCAAACGCATCGTTAAAAACTTTTTGTGTTTTGGCAAACCCTGCCTTGTAAACACCAATATTAACATTTTTGAATATAGTGTCGTTTAGCTTATTAATTTCGCAACGTAGCGCCTCTGGATAATAGTCTACTCTGTTTGCTGTAAACGCATTAAAGGCTGAATTAAACATACGGGTTATATCAGAAGACTCATTACTCACGATAATGCCTTGTTGTTTATCCCATAGCACTGGTACCGTGGCCCTGCCTGTGAACTGAGGATCTGATGAAGCATAAACCTCGTGCAAATAGTTTGAGCTAAAAACTGACTCACGATGGTCTTTAGTTTCGTTCTTAAATATCCAGCCTTTGCTATTACGTCCTGCCGCTATTGATACCGACACAACATTTTCAAGTTTCTTAAGGCAGTGCATGATGGCAGTACGATGGGCAAAGGGACAACTGAGCGAAATATAAAGGTGATAGCGACCCGATTCTGCCTTAAATCCACCCTTACCACAGTACCCGGGTGATCCGTCTTCAGTCACCCAGTTACGAATTTTTGTGTCAACTAATACATAACTTGCATCGGCTGAAAGAGTACCAATCGCCGTCTCTTCAGTCCATTTACCGTCGACTAATCGGCCCATACCCATGTTAGGGTCTCCCTACTGATCAGACGACATTCGAATACTAGTTATTTGCTAAAACGCGAAGTTCCTCGACCCTTGCATCGTCCTTAGCTACCACACCTTCAGTGATAGCATTTGGCATCCACCTAGCTGGCTCAGGTACAACAAAATTCAATAAGACTGGAATTAACGCGGTTGCGGCAAAGCCTAGTACCACAGGCCCCAAATAATCCATGACACCTATTTCTTTTGCGTATTTTTCATCCTTCGACCGTTCTTTCCGTCTTCGGACAGCGATAAAAAATGCAATGACCCCAATAACCGGACCAAGGAACCCTAAAATAAGATTCCTTATTGGCACGCGTGCTTCGGCGTTTAAATTATCCTGATGCTTTAATTCTTCAAACCGATTCTTATAAATGTCACAAAACATTTTACCCTCAGACGTTCCGGTTTGCTCAGCCGCCCAACGGCTGCAGAAATCTTCTTCAAGCGGTAACATGCCGGTATAATGCATCGCCCAGATGGCATTCAGAAAATAAATCAATAGCCCACTAATGATAACTATCGCGACTACGGGTTTGAGATTGATGTCTTCCATATCCATTTCCTATCGAACTGACTCACCTCACGAGTAAACTCCAGCTAAGCACGTTATAACCTACAAAAAAAGTTATTTACCACCCCTTAGGCTCCAACATACAAATCACTAACCTGTGCAACCAATATCGATCGATGAGCATAAAGAGTTTGATTCATGTTGCCTAGCCAAACGATTGTTAACGGAGCAGCGCTTGCGCGAAGTCGATCGAACTGGTTTCCTCCACTTTCTAACCCTTCAAATCAACGACTAGAGAGTATGTAACGCCAATTATGTCCCGTAATCACACTTCGCCCAAAGGGATACTGTCACCGATTGTCTTTCTCGATAGCTTGAGTTATGGGGAGCACTCAATCTTATATGAAAACCCAGTTTCAATTGTAGAATGCTGTCACTCACAGCATGTAGATACCGCACTTGAGGAGATTGATCAGGCGCTCTCTGAAGGCTTTCATGCTGCTGGATTTTTTTCATACGAACTAGGTTATTTGCTCGAACCAAAACTCTGTTCGCTGATTCCTGAAAATCGAAAAATTCCACTAATTTGGATGGGACTATTCCGTGAACCAAAACAACTGAATCATGCCGAGTGTCGTAATTTTATTGGAAGCCGTGCCAATACTGATTATAGCGTCGACCAATTGAGACTGACACTCAACAGATTTGAATATCTCGAAGCCGTTGATCGTGTGAAATCCTATATTGAAGCTGGAGACGTGTATCAAATCAACTTTACCTTCAAATATTTATTCGAGCTAATCGGAAATCCATGGTCACTTTATGCCGATCTACGACGACGACAACGAGCAACCCATGCTGCTTTCATTGAAACACAAGATTTCGATATACTCTCCCTCTCACCAGAACTCTTCGTGCACACTGAAAACGACAATGCCAAAGTTCGTCCCATGAAAGGAACTGCAACACGGGGCCTGACATCGGACCAGGATGAAAAACATCGAATTTGGCTTTCTACAGACGAAAAATCACGAGCCGAAAATCTCATGATCGTAGATTTGTTGCGCAATGATTTAGGACGTGTTGCAGAAACCGGCTCTGTCAAAGTGAGAGAACTTTTCTCAGTCGAGACCTATCCAACACTGCACCAAATGACGTCAACAGTAACAGCAAGACTACGAGATGATATCACGACATCGGATTTAATCCGTAATCTGTTCCCATGTGGTTCAATCACGGGCGCCCCTAAAGTTAGAGCAATGGAAATTATTCGCGAATTAGAATCAACCCCTCGAGGCGCATACTCTGGTGCAATCGGCGCCTTTAGCCCAATTGGAGATACAAAATTTAATGTCGCCATTCGCACACTTGTTATAGACCGAGACGGACGGGGTGAATTGGGTATAGGAAGTGGTATTGTTCACGATTCAGAGCCCGAAGCAGAATACGAGGAATGCCTTCTCAAAGCCCACTTTCTAACAAAACCAGAAAAACCTTTTCAATTAATCGAAACGATCAGATGGCAATCAAAAAACGGTTACTACTTGCTCCAGAATCATCTCTCTCGGCTCGCAAAGTCCGCTCAATATTTCGGGATTACCTGCGATATAACTAGTATACGATTGGCTCTAAAATCCTTAACCACGGAGTTCATAAACGATACTGTCCGAGTTCGCCTGCTACTGGACGAATATGGGGTATTTTCTTTAACCCACCTACCGACCAAGTTGCCAACAGTCGACACTATTTTCACGTATGCTATTTCCAGCCATCCGGTTGATAGTCATGATCCGTACCTATATCACAAGACGACTAATCGTAGACTCTATGACGACCAGCATGCCTATCATTCAAAAGAAACTGGTTGTGATGAGGTTCTGTTTCAAAATGAAAGGGGTGAATTGACCGAGGGTAGTCGCAGCAACCTTTTCGTCGAGTTAGATGGCATACTTGTTACGCCGCCAATTACATGTGGGCTACTAGATGGAACTCTCCGCCGTGCCTTGCTTGACGCCGCGGACAGCACCATAATTGAGCAAGTAGTAAAACCGGCAGACCTCAAATTAGCAACACGGGTATATCTCGGCAATTCAGTCATGGGACTCATTGAGAGCCATCATCACACATAGTCACAGTGTGCTGCTTGCGAACTCTGTTCTATCAATCCCAGAAACAATGCAACCATTATGAACAGAGGACTTTAAGGAAGATTACCGACGAGAAAGAAATTCAATTAAGGCACTATTGAATTGGTTAGGTTTCTCAATATTCGTCAAGTGGGCTGCATTTTTGATGATGCAGAATTCTGACTCCTTTATACCTTCGTGCAAAACCATAGCTGCAGAAACTGGTGTCCCCGGGTCATGTTCGCCTACAATGACAAGTGTCGGCGCTTCTATGTCCTTGAGTTGGTCAACAAAATTCATACATTTTGCCGCATGACAACAGCCAACAAGACCATCGACTGAAGTCCCACGGATCATCTCCTGAACAGATTTTATTTCCTGGGGGTTGGCATCACGAAAGTCTTCTGTAAACCAACGCTCAACCATAATCTTGCTAAATGGCTCCAAACCACTAGTTTTGGCGGTCATAATTCGTTCATCCCAGATCGATGCAGGTGGCATATGACAGGCCGTATCACAGAGTACCAGCGAAGAAACGACCTCCGGATGTTTTAGTGCAAGGGCTTGTCCAATGAATCCGCCAAGTGACAAGCCAACAAAATTCACAGATCGTACCTCCAAAGCCTCCAATAATGCCACAACGTCGTCAGCCAGGAGATCCATGGTATATGCTCCCTGTGTCATCTCGGATTCACCATGGCCGCGCGTGTCATAGCGCAATACGCGGTATTCAGGGATTAATGCTGTAACTTGTTTTTCCCACATTCGGTGGTTACACATCAGGCTAGTGCTGAACATAACTACTGGGGCTTCGTCAGGACCATCGAGTACGTAGGTCATGGAAATACCGTTTGCTTGGACTTGTGTCTTCATTATTGCCTCATACTAAAATCTGAAATAAATGAATGTCTCCGAACGATTGAAAAACAGCATAGCTAAAAAAGCTACGGCACTCAGTAAGACACCATACAGAACGGAAGGAATTATTGGAATGCGGAGTGATGATAATGCATCGGCCATTCGTTCTGCCCGAAAGTAAAAACAGATCCCAGCAGATATGAAAACGGTTACCACCAAATCCAAGCTTGGTAACAGGCCGCCTGAGGGTTCAGATATAACTGAACTCAGCACTTTTGCAAACCCATCTAGATCATAAACGAACAAAATCCAACCAAAACTAACTAACGAAAAATTGATTACCCATTGGAGGGTAATAGGCATTCTGTCCCAATACTCGCGGATCAGATGATAACCACCCACTAGAAGTGCATGATAAGCACCCCACAACACGAAAGAATAGCCTGCGCCATGCCAAAGACCGCAGGCAATAAAAATTATTGCAATATTCCGTACATAGTTGTTGTTGCCACCAAGCGGATAATAGAGATAGTCACGTATCCAGTAGGACAATGACACATGCCAGCGACGCCAGAAATCACGCGGATTAAGACTGGAATATGGCCGCAAAAAATTAACTGGTAGAGAAAATCCGAACAGTCGCCCTAGCCCTATTGCGCACAACGAATAGGCATAGAAATCAAAATAGATTTGAAACGTATATGAATAAACAACACTAATTAGTCCAAGAATGCCGAGTGATTCCGGTGTGTTCGTCAGGGGCTTCAAAAAATGTGCAATAGAGTCAGCCACTAACACCTTGAAAGCGAGACCAACTGTGATGTAGAAAACCGCGCCGACCATCGCCTCTGCCGTAATACGAAATGAGTGAAGATTCGCGATGGCCTCAGAAACCTGCTTGAAGCGAACAATTGGACCAGCAATGAGCTGTGGAAAAAAACTGATAAATAATAAAAGTGTTTGAAACCCTACGGGATACGCTAAAACTCCCCGATATCGATCAATGGCGTAGGCTACAAGTTGGAAACTAAAAAACGATATGCCAGCTGGTAGAATGATATTATCGAACAAGGTAAACCCCTTTTGCACGTCGCTCGCGTCTATGTGCAAAACGTCACCTAGAAAAAAAGAAGCATACTTAAAGTAAATAAGCGCAGAGAGTGGTCCTGCGATAGCTAATACAAGCTGCAATGGCCCTTTAATCGGGATCCAGTCGCGGTCAAGGATCGCATAGACCCACAACACACAAATAATCAGCACAAATGCATGTTCACGGCCTGATTGTCCGTAAAACAGCAACGACGCCAATATTAATACTGTTGGGCGGAGGCGTGCTGTACAGAGCCACAATACTGCTAACAGCGTTAGTGGCAAGAAGACAAAAATAAAATCGAGGTCGTTAAATAACAACGTTAATTACTGCATTAAGGGGTTGTTAACAATTTGCTCCAGATACCTACCGAGTAAATGCGCTGGAGCGTGGCAGCAATCAGGCCAGTTTATCTTTGGCACATTTGGCAACATAGGTGCCATAAAACATTCTACCGTGCTATCTCGACAGCCCTTCCTAAACCATTTACGGCTTTCTCCCGCTTGCGGTGATATAATACCTAGGCGTCGTTGTACAATTTCAGGTGCAAGCGGTGATTCATATACGATAATCCTAATTTTATTTTCTCTCTCTAGTGCAGCCAATCGTCTTAAACTAATGAACAAGTAGCGATTATGTGCTCGAAACGCTGCATCACTGGGCGAGAAATTCGCGAAAGAGGGTTGTTCAGAAGGAAGTATCTGTTGGTAGCTACCGTCTAATTTATTTAATAGGATGGATTCGTTTATTAGTGGACTAGTGATTGCTGTGATTAAATAATCTACGCGTCGCCCTAACGTATCGACGTTCCATATATCTCGAAATCGCGCCCAACTCCTTTTGCGTGCCCATTTGAATACCTTAACCGCATCGCTCCAGCGTTGGGCAAACGTCCCTTCCCCTTCCCGAAGTATAGTCGCTATATCACTTGCATAAGCCAGAGGACGCAGAATAGGTTCTGGAAAATAAAGAAATTCGATGAACTGTAGCTCAGGGTGATCAAGACTAAGGATTGCAATTTTTGGTGCTACACCATGATGAACCAATTCTTCCAATAATGTAACCGACTGTATTAGGGCCATGCCTCCGATCGAAAAATTGTAAAAACTTTTGTTCGGTCCAGGATTAAATTCAACACGTGAAACCATTGCTGATCGGGAATTTCCAAAAAGGCCGACGTCATATGGTTCACCACGACCGAGAGCGTGGTAAAATTTTGCGGCGATCAGATCATGGGCACCTAGTCGCTTAGGTATGGCCTCAAGTCCAGCGAATTCACGATCATAAGGATTTACCACCGCAACAACACCAGCGGATGCAAGTAGTAATGAGTTCAGCCCTAGTAACCCAACAAAAAAACTCAAAAGAAGAACAGTTTTGTTTCGTTTTTTCATTCCTAATCGATCTACCTGAATTTGTTCTTAAATGTTACACTATATGAACCAAGAAGCCGTAACTGGCGTACCAATCTTTTGAAGAATTACCAGTTTGACGGGATAAGAAAGCTATATCAAGATGACAAATAACTAGGCAATCTGGAGAGTACGAATGCCGCGACGTACGGAACTAATTGATCGTCCCTATAACGCACATCAGAACGCGAGTGAGTCACTAATTGAAGATGCTGAAATTACGCACGTAGGACCTGGCACACCGGGGGGCGAGTATTTGCGTCGATTTTGGCATCCCATAGCTTTTGAAAATTCGCTTAGAGACATACCGTTACGGGTTCGAATCATGGGTGAAGACCTGGTGCTATTTCGAGATAAATCAAGACGTCTTGGCCTACTGTCACTTCATTGTTCCCACCGCGGCACCTCATTGGAATTTGGACAAATCCAAGAACGTGGGATCACCTGTTGTTATCACGGCTGGCAATTCGACATAGACGGGCGCATTCTCGATACACCATCGGAACCAGAAAATAGTCCACTAAAGAGCCGTCTTCACCATGGTGCCTACCCAGTGCAGGAATTTGAGGGGCTGATCTTTGCCTATATGGGTCCAGTGGAAAAACGCCCCCCGTTCCCAGTATTTGAGAATTTTAATTTACCTGGTTACCGCACCAGCCCGTGGGGTGGCCATGTATTGCCATGTAATTGGGTTCAAATTAAGGAAAACTGTATGGACCCTGCCCATACAGCATACCTCCACACGATCGCTGATGGGAAAGGTTTCACTGATTCGTTCGGGGTACTTCCCGAACTTGACTTTCAGTATGTACCAAACGGTATGGTTTACATTGCAACACGTCGGGTGGGGGAGAACATCTGGGTACGGATGACCAACCAGATAACACCAAACATTCACCAGTTTGCTCCGACATGGAGTGACGGCCATACAGTTGTTACATTTGTTAGGCCAATGCAAACACACTGGTCGGTGCCGATAGACGACACCAACACAATCAATATTGGATTTAATCATTACCATGTAGATGACCCAGACCCGAAACTGTTGGAGGATGGTGCCAATTTTGGCCAAAGCAATGATCGCTCGTATGCGGAACGCCAACGCGTGCCAGGAGACTATGATGCGCACACGTCAATTGGCCCGATAGCTGTACACGCGCGTGAGTACCTCGGCCACTCTGATCGTGGTGTCTTGATGTTTCGCAAGATGTTACGTCGAAACATCCGATCAATAAAGAAGGGTAAAGAACCAAACGAAATCAGCACTGATATTGTCGGAAATATTCCGGCCTATGCCAACGATACAATTGTCCGTATGGCACCGCTCATCGATGTCAAAGAGGACCAAAAATTATGCCGTAAAATTGGCCAGGAAGTTGCTCGCGCTGCTGTCTCTAGAGACTGGTCTCGTCTATCATGAAAAGGGTACTAAGGATGCCATTAATTCATCACACTTTTCCCAGATGTTAATTCGCTGTATTCTTCATTTAACTTGGGATCGAACTTTGATTTTCCTTTACGGTATTGTACCATATGAATGGTTCCATTCGAGGTAGCATGCGAAATCTTGTTCTAATATTGACTGTCGTCCTAATAGCTGGTTGTGCGCGGTCAGAATACGACTATCTAGCCAAGGTAGGTGCAAAAGCTGGTATCGGAGCGTTTTTGGGCTATAACGCCTTTGGATCGAATTCGGGCAAAAATGCATCAGCAGTGGTTTTTGGTACCATTGGCGCACTATACGGCCTTGGGCTAATAGAACTTCCTTCGTTAAAGGATCTGGGAATTATGAGCAAAACCGGATACGACAGTCTAACTGATTCGAAGGTCGGTGTTGCCAGTGCCTGGCATAACCCTGAGACAGGGAGTTCAGGGAGTTTTACACCGAAGACAGGCTACTTGACAGAATCTGGGGTGCTGTGTCGAGAGTATAAAGTAACACTCACGGTTAACGGAAAAACCGAAATGGCCCAGGAAACTGCATGTAGGAACAGTATCGGCAGCTGGGAACCCCTCATCGATTCGAGTATATAATCCTTTACACAGCCTAGTAATGGAGTAAGTGAGTGCTAAAATATTTCACGCTTTGATAATCTAATTTGCATGACATCTAGCCTTATTGGGCAAACGGCATTAGGCTTCAAAAGTTTTAGATGTTAGCTAAAGGTCAGTAATGATGTGATAGTAAGCAAACATCAGTAAAGAGTCTGGGCGAAACCCGTTGTAATCGGGTGGCGTCCGAGTTTATGACAGGGTATTGGCTCAACGTTCAAGATAGGGAACTTAACCATGGCGGCTTCATCACGAATTCTACAAATCCTCAAGTGTATCTCGATCGCGGGTATGACAATAAATGCTCTCGGCTTTTTGGTCTTCGTTGTAATCCTGCTAGTAAAACAGGATATGATGGCGGGAACGCAAATTTGGGTATTGTTATGGTTTATTTCGACAGTGGGTATTCCGATGTATGGAATGCTATATGTTGCAATCAAGATGCGTGAGTACTTGAGAGATATCTCTGCCTCGCTTTTAAAACAAGGCGGATAATAACCAAACAACCGATTTAAATGGGCATTCCTCGACCACCATATCGGCGGGGAAAGCCTGTTTAATTTTTCAGGATGCTCTCTTGGACTCTGCCTGCTGTTCTTCAGCCATATCTATGGTTTGAACAGTTAGACGCTGCGTTTAAAATAATGCCGCGAGAGACCTTGTTGCTGGACATAAATAGGAGCTCCTGTAACTCGAGCTGGTAGGGGCATGCGAACGGGCACAGCCTCAAGTCTTGGCATTGTCGTCGGCTCACCTTGGATCATTCGCTCGTTAAAAACATCTAAATCACCAACACCAACCAACGGCCAAGCATCGGCCGCAGCGTAGTCGATAAAGAATATTCGTCTTATCTTATCAGTGTTATTGACACTCGAGCCGTGCACCATCCTGGTATGATGAATGTGAGCTGATCCGGCTTTGCCGGTCAACGATACAGCTTTCGAGAAATCGATATTGCAGCGCTCTGGATCAATTCCACCACAAAACGTTCCGTTATTATGGTGATCGTGTATCTCACCCCTATGGCTGCCCGGAATTACCTGAAGAGGACCCGAGTCCTCACCAACGTCGTCTATTAGAATTGCAAATACCATGAGGTCATCATTTGTATGGGGCAGAAATGCCCAATCCTGATGCCATTCGAACGGTGACCCAAAACCAGGCCATTTTATATTGACCTTGAGACCATATTTACGCTTGTCATTGGGATTATTATCAATTGCGGCAAGTGAAGTACGAATGTTAGGGCCAATCAGGCTCGATGCTATTTCCAGAATTCGAGGGTCAGTATTTAATTCTTCAAAGATAGGATCATTATATCGACTCCTCGATATACGTCTCGGTTTTGGCGCACTTTCGCTATGACCAAACTCAAAATCATAGCCGTCATCACCTTCCTTGAATGATTTACTATTCTCGATTAGCTCGTCACTAGCTTGCCTAAGTCGTGCAAGCTGATCACCCTGAAGAAAGCCCTCAAGATACAGGTAACCATTTTCCCGATAGTATGCTATTTGCTTTTTGCTTAACATGCTCTCCACCCAAAATAATCCACGCTTCCAACCTGAATTTAGCACAATGTTCTATGTGCCACGAATCTGCTAGTCGACACCACTAAAATCACTAAGGTACTTATTTCAGGCTGCAACTTCATCAATTGTAATATCAACCATCAACTCACTTGATAGAAGTTCGAGAGAATGCCTGATTTTCTCCTTGTCCAGGCCCACAGGAAGTCGAACACGAACTCGGGCACAAAATAAACTACCGCCACTTATAGGAGTGTCTCGGGTTTCGGTTTCCATTTCCTCTATACTTGCCCCATGTTCTGTTAGACAGCTCGAAATATCACGAACAATTCCAGGATGATCCAGTCCCTCGAGTAGAATTTCAAACTGTGCTCCTTCTACCTCAGGAGTACCATGCGTTAACGAAATGGTAAGGTGAAATCCCTTCTCATTAAGTGCCGTCAAAGCCATTTCAACAGACGACGCTTTATCTCCAACGGTTTCGGGAATTTCAATTTTGACTATTCCAGCAAATTTTTCGGCTAAGTTCGCCATCTTACTTTCCAGCCAGTTTCCTCCTTCGGCCGCAATAGTTTCCGCCAGACACTCAACTAGCCCAGGCCTATCATCAGCAATAAATGTCAATACTAATGTTTTAGCCATATTCTTTCTTCATACCCCCACATACTAACTTCAACATCAATTTTGTTAAGATATATTAAATAGCAGCTAAAGCTGGTGTCCCCAACGGGATTTGAACCCGTGTTGCCACCTTGAAAGAGTGGAGTCCTAGGCCTCTAGACGATGGGGACTATAAGTCCCTTGAGATTTAGTAGCCGTTGGAATTGAGGTCAAGGGTCATGCGAGGTTGCTCATAATATTCTCTCTTTTAAATTTGAGTCTGAGTTACCTAATGTGTAAAAACTTTATCGATCAGAACTTCGTAGTCGTATTCCAACATACCAATTAGATATTCCTACTAATATCATGGAGGAAATGGACGCAATTGCGCAACAAAGGATGAATAATTCCTATCGTGCTAGCTAGCGCACTTGAGCAGCGTCTTCAATTATAAACTGCGCATTTTCTTGACCCTGCCAACGATTAATCCGGACATGACCTGCCAAATGATATGTTGTACCACCTTTTATAAGTGCTTGACCAAGTGGCTCTTCCAATGAGCGGAAAGCAATGGCGCTAAGACTCCCGCCACTCTCGCCACTTACTATACAACGAATATGGTTCTCGCCAACAATTTGAGCCCTCACTATACGAGCCGCTGGCAATACAAATCGCGGCTCTGCATTACCGGATCCAAAAGGCGCTATACGTGAGAGAGTGAGTGCAAACTCCGTGGTGGCCGCTACAGGCTGAATGGCCCCATCGACACTTAGTTGTGCGACTATACCTTTCGAGCCTGCCGATACCTGAATCCGCTCTGATAGAAATTTACGGAACTCAGCTTCCTTTACACATTCGACAGAGAATCCAGCTGCCATCATGTGTCCACCACCGTTCACCAGCAAATCAGCTTGTCGTGCAGCGGTAATAGCCGCTCCAAGATCGATACCCGGTACTGAACGACCTGAACCCTTTCTAACCCTTCCGCTTCCTCCTACAACACAGGCTGGACGATCGTATCTCTCTCTGAGTCGCCCAGCGATAATACCAATCACCCCTATATGCCAACTCTCGTTTGATACATAGACGAGCCCGTCTTCGATACCACCGTCCTCTGCCTGAGAAATAGCCTCCAAAAGGCAACTTGATTCAATCGCCTGTCGCTCAGAATTGAGCTCATCAAGTCGCTTGGCCAGCCTGGATGCACGGATCGGGTCTTCAGTCGACAGTAGATCCGCACCTAGTGATGCCTCGCCAACTCGCCCACCGGCATTAATTCTGGGCCCTAGAACAAATCCCAGATGGTAAGCGTCCGGCGTTTCAGAAATACCGGCAATATCAGCCAGCGCGGCCAAACCTACATTACCACGGCGAGTCATCACCTTTATACCTTGGGTCACGAGGGCACGGTTTATCCCTGTCAAAGGCACCACATCACAAACGGTACCAAGAGCAACTAAATCAAGCCAGCGAAGAAGATCTGGGGCCTTCCTGTATTCGAACCAACCAGTCTCACGCAACTCCTTATTTATCGCGATAATAAGCAAAAAAGCGACACCGACAGCAGCCATTTGTCCATGTTGTGATTGATCGTCTAGTCTATTGGGATTAACCACAGCTACTGCTTTTGGTAATTGGGGTTCCGCCACATGATGATCGACTACGATAACGTCGAGCCCAAATGCTGCCGCTTTCGCAAGGGGATCGAATGCCGTTGTGCCACAATCGACAGTCACAACTACTTTTACGCCTTTTTTACTCAGCGCTAACATAGCCGGAGTGTTGGGGCCATATCCCTCTTTTTGTCGATCCGGTACATAGATCTTCACGCACCCGCCAACAGCTTCAAAAAACCGTTTCAGCAAGGCCGTCGATGTGGCACCATCAACGTCATAATCCCCAAAAATAGCTATGGTTTCACTGTCAGTAATTGCCGTAACTAGCCGCTCTACTGCACCAGCCATATCCTTAATTTCTATCGGATTTGGCATTTGATCTCTAATACGAGGATCAAGAAAGCTCTCTGCACTTTCTAGAGTAACGCCACGTGAAACAAGAAGTCGTCCTATGATTTCGGATAACCCAAGACGCTGCGATAGCGCGAGAGCAAGCCGGTCATCGCCTTGGCGAAGCACCCATCGCCTGCCTTTCAGCGACTGCCTAACACCCAGAAATGAGTCATTTTTGCCGATCATGCTCCTATATTATCTTACTAGTTTTCCGTTCAAAATTGTGGGTTGCTTCTATAATTCGAGTTGTACCAGTGCGTGATCGCATAATCATCGAATGAGTTACCGCACCTTGCGCAAAATGTCGTACTCCTCGCAACATAGTTCCGTCAGTCACGCCCGTCGCCGCAAACATAACATCACCGCTGGCAAGATCATCAATACTGTATTTCCGGTCAAAGTCAGTGACGCCGTAACCGGCAGCCCTTCCCCGCTCATCGTCGCTACGAAATTTTAAACGTCCTTGAAATTGTCCACCAATACAACGTAAAGCTGCTGCCGCGAGAACTCCTTCAGGTGCGCCACCAACACCAAAATAAATATCAACACCGCTCTCAGGCGTTGTCGTTGCTATCACACCAGCTACATCACCATCAGAGATTAACATTATTCGCGCACCAGATTCGCGAACATCAGAAATAAGTTCAGCATGACGCGGGCGATCCAAAATACACGCCGTGATGTCAGTCAAATTAGTACCCTTTGCTCCCGCCAACGCCTTAAGATTTTCTGCTACTGGTACATCGAGATCTACCAGATTGTCTGGCAAACCTCCTCCAATTGCTATCTTATCCATGTATACGTCTGGTGAATTGAGAAATCCACCTTGTTCCGCCATAGCAACAACAGCCAATGCATTCGTGTTTCCTTTAGCTGTGATTGTTGTTCCTTCCAGAGGGTCAAGGGCGATATCGATCTCCGGCCCTTCTCCGGTACCTACCTTCTCACCAATGTAAAGCATGGGAGCTTCATCACGTTCGCCTTCACCAATCATAACAGTACCATCGATGGAGAGACCGTTAAGTGCTCGTCTCATGGCATCAACCGCAGCTTGATCGGCTTCATGCTCGTTACCTCTACCAATCCATTGTGACGCTGCCAGTGCCGCTGCTTCCGTAACTCGTACGGCTTCAAGCGCTAGGCTTCGGTCCATTAACTTACTATTATCCTTCATCATTACTTTCCTTCACCAGCCTATCTAATCTTTCGTAAAACTTTCTATCCGTATCATGGTAGGCGGTTTCTTAACCGTATCAAGATTGCCAATTCTAGTAAGAGCGCGTTGCATCGCTGCCTCATGCGTGTTGTGTGTCGTAATAACAACTGGCACCTCCT
>CAYQNO010000005.1:0-21642 GCA_964419045.1 uncultured Flavobacteriales bacterium | reverse complement strand
GGCTGGGGATAAGAAACGGAACCATGTCGTCACCAGGTCCGAGATCGAAGTGGTCAAGCACCGGGAAGGCAGGCATCTCTTTTGCCGGTCCCATATAGGTAAATATAAGTCCCTTGAACTCGACCACTGGGTAAGCACCGTGACGGACATTTTGGATGATCTTACTGTCTTTTGGTTCGGCGCCAGCCTCAATGATCGTACCGTCCACGTCATAATGCCAGCCATGGTAGCAACACCGGATACCTTTCTCTTCGATGATACCGTACTCGAGCGACGCGTTACGATGACTACAATTCAGATGCAACAAGCCGAACTGGTCAGACTTATCACGAAAGAGGACTAGATCCTCGCCCAGAATACGAATACGCAGCGGCAGATCTGTGATCTGTTGTGTCATCGCGATTGGCATCCAGTAGCGACGCAAATATTCGCCGCAGGGTGTTCCAGGACCGATCTTGGTTAACTCGTCATCTGGTGGAGCGAGCATCTCTGAGTTGCGCTCGTAACCCTTAAAATCGCCTGTTGGCTTGCTGATCTCTAAGCTCATCCCAATTACATCCTTTAGTTTGCTCACTCCTTGCCATACTACGAAACGATCACGGTGGCCAAATCCAAATCTCACAGAAATATAGGAAGGCAACTTATGAACATTTAACCTAATCTACCACCGTCAAAAGCAATCTTATCGTAAACTCCATTCCGAATCGAGTATGACTGAATAACGTGGCGTAAATAGTTATTTTTCTCTGCTTTGCAGAACGACGGTTTAAACCATAAAGTCAAACTATCGGAAATTTGCTTCCTCACCTAGTCTCCTCAATCAGTGAGGTACCAAAACGACAAGAATTTATAAGACGAGTCTATAATTTAATTTATACTACTAGGTCCATCCTCAACATGCTTAATTTTATGACAATTTTCATGTTTATGCGCCAATGAGATCAAAAAATTCATAGGTTAGGAACATCTAAAAAAAAGAGAAGGGGGATGATTTATCCCCCCCCCCAAAATCATATTATCGGATTTTTTCTAACAAATTATTGCGTAATCATCCGATTCCACTGATCCATCCAATCAACTATATTGACTGATTTATAGTCGATCCGGAGAAATTTATTTAGCTTTGCAGGATCTGTCTCCAAGTATGCGGTTATCGCCGGTTCTTTCGCCATATTTTTTATAGCTACCTTATTAACTGGCCCTACCGCATTCTTTCTCGCAAAGTACAGCTGATAGTCTGACGACAGGTATTGATTTATAAACCAATGCGCGGCATCGACGACCTTCGGGTCCTTCGTACTCTTCGGAATACCGATCCAGCCATATTTGTGAACACCAGTTATTTTACTATTGATTTTCGGGTGCACTCCCGCGATAGGTGGCCCTGCCTTCTTCGAGCGGAAACACCAGCCAGCATGGGCAACTGCTGCATATATGTCGCCTGTCTGGAACTCCGTTACGACTGTACCACCACGTGACCAGAACTTCCGAATTTTGAGTTTATTGATCAAATCTAAGCCTGGCTTAACGTTCTTCACATCGCCACCTGCCGCATATACCATCCCAGCAAAATTTGCGAGGCCACCACCTGATGTGATATCGGGAATCATAATACGTCCTACGAGGGATGGATGGTCAAGATCCGCGTAGGTCGTAGGCACCGGAATGCCAAGCTCCTTGAACTTCTCAGTATTGTAGCAGATACACTCTTGAGTCGTCCAAGTAGCCGTCCATTGAGTACTAAATTGGTAGTCTTCTAAGTGTTTTGTGTTCGGTATCTTCTTCAGGTCGAGTTTCTGGAAATAGTTAGTCTTCAACACGTCTTTCTCTTGCGCATCAAGAATTTCCATGGTGTCAAACGGCGCATTACCACGTGCTGCAATGAGTTTGGCAAAATTAGCCTGCGGACTTCCAGTTACAAATACTATTTTACCGCCAAGTGCTTCGAACTTTGGTACAATAGCCTCAACGAAGAACTGTTTCCAAGAACCACCCCAAGTAGCTATCCTGAGTGTCACGCCATCATATGTTCCAGCATGTACTTCAGTTGACGAAAGCGTCCCACCAGCGAGACCAGCGACGACACCTGCCACCGCCAAACCTCTCATGAGTTTTCCAACTTGTATCATTTAGCTCTCCCTCTACTATTTAATATTTATTGAATCACTATCTTAGCAACATCGTAAATAACTTAAGACCGCCATGCGGGAAAATTTTACTAAATCAAGGGCCGATTCCCGCATCCTTACCGACCAGCCCCGCCTCCTGATCTAAGCAACCTATCCAAACCTACCACTCGCTGTACAATCAATAATAGTATTAGACAAATATAAATTACCAAGCTTCCGGAAGCGAGCATACCCGGATCAAAATCATTTTCTAAAGCAAAAAAGATTTCTACCGGATAAGTTACAAACCCTGGTGCCGTCAGAAAGATCGACATCGGGACATCTCCAAAAGATACTATGAAACCATAGAGTGCTCCTGCGTAGACACCCGGCATAAGTACAGGCAGAGTAACACGACGGAACGTATTCCAACGGTTGGCGCCTAGAATTAGAGCAGCCTCCTCCAGCCGATTGTCAAACCTTTGCAAGACAGCCACTACCGATCCCACTACAAAAGGGGTGGCGATGAAAGTGTGACCAATAATCAGACCGGGTAGAGTTCCCTGCCCATATATTCCGGTTAAATCTCCAAACACAAAGAACATCTGTAAAAACGCAATACCCGAGACAATAGCTGGAATTTGTAGTGGCGCACGAAAAATTGATGAAATTATATCCTTCAGTTTCAGATTACTACGAACTATCCCGAGTGCCGCTGGTATCCCAATAGCACAGGCGAATGCTGTCGATACTGTTGCAATAATGAAACTAAAACCCAACGCGTCAATTTGAGCACCGGGGATCTTAAAATACCAATCCAGGGAAGGATTTCGTGGTGGGAACCGAACTGCTGTACTGTATTCGCCACTGTGGAACGACGCACCGATTACAACAATCATGGGTGAGAGCAAAAAGATATAGGTGAGGCTGCACCAGCCAACCGTCAGTGCCTTCGACCAAAAGGATCGTGAAAACGGTCCCCTCGTCGCAATCCATTGGCCAAATGACCTACTCGACTGCACCGAAATAGAACTATCTAACTGATTCATGTTGCCGGGTGACGTCATGAAACTACCATTCGTGCAAGTCGGAATCTACGCAGAAGGTAAAGTGACAGAAGGTTGATTAACATAACCGAGATCAGCAATACCGCTGCAAGGGCAGCTGCCAGTGAGTATCTGATCTCCATCATAACCGTCCGTTGGATTAACACCGGCAACGTAAATACTTTACCTGCACCCAGCAGAGCCGCAGAAGTGAATGCTCCCATGCACATATTGAAGATCATGAGCGCACCCACCGTCACGCCTGGTAAGCTCAAAGGTATGACAACACGCGAGAATACTCTTATTCGGCTTGCACCGTGAATTTGAGCAGCATTTTCAAACGAGCGTGGAATTGTCTGAATAACGCTGTAAAGGAGCAAAACACCAAACCCTAGGGTGAAGTGCATGAGTCCTATAACCACACCGGTCTGGGTTCCCATAATCGTGTATGGTAGATCGACGAGGCCCAATCCCATTAGCACCCGGTTGACTAGTCCATCTCCAGAAAAAAGGATGATTATCCCAAAAACCTTGATAACGATGGTAATAAAGGTGGTAACCACAACACCTGCGAGCAAAATCATTGCCCATGCTGACCGCATCCGCGAAATCACATAAGCAAGCGGATATCCCATTACCAAAGTGAACAATGCCGCCAAAAATGACACCTTCACCGTGACCCACAACACGCCCAAGTAGAACGGGTCGGTAAAAATTTTGATATAGTTAGAAAAATCAAATTCGTCGCTGGTCTGACCAAATCCGAGATCACGGAAAAAGCTGCCTTCTATAAAGACATACTGGGACACACCGATCAGCGTGAACATCACAATTAGGGATGGTAAAAGTAGGAGGTCCCAGCGAGCTTTCATCGCAAATTATTTAACCTATTTGTGTTAGAGAACCCACAATAGTCTCGTGGAAATATAAATGTATACCTTACAATTCATTTAGTCACCTCTAGATGATCTTATGTGGCGCCTAGCTGGTCGCGCTTTTGAAATTTATAAAGCGCTGATCATTCTTGATTTTCTTCAGCTCAGTCTCAACAAATTCCACTCTCTCAGCACCAGAATATTTATCACCCGCAAACACAATATCCATTACTGCCTTCGTCACCTCACGCATCAATTGCTCATCATCGACATCGGGACGTAACGGCATTGGAATCACTGTATCTTGGACATGTGTTGGCCACTCGCCATCCTTACCTGTCATTCTTGGCAGCACTCCACCCTTTTCAAGCATCCTTATGCTATTGCGGAGGTTTCTCCGTAGTATAGCTACACCGCCATCGGTCCGACCAAGATGCTCACATGCATGTCTCGCAATTGGCCCGATCGAAACCTGCGCCTCATAATCGTTAGGATGCCGTTGTCGATGCTCGTATGGCATAACCCCAGTCTGACCCTCGAAGTCGACCATCTGAATTCCACATTTTTCACGATCTCCAGCCCCATTTGGATCAAAGTCGTCTCCGAAACTACGCCATGCAATTATCATGCAGTTTTCATCATCGTGTGGAACGGTCCACTTTGTGATACTCGCCCTCTTAAAGTATTTTTCCTCTTTACCTTCTTCCCACCAAGCACCGACCTGACTGAATGAAGGAAAAACGGTCTCCTGCGAACGCACCCAAATCATGTCGTCAATCCGATAGGTCATTGTCGACATCACTTTGTGAGCCGTTCCATCCGGCGTATCAAAAAATTCTGTTATTGGCATAGTCCCCCAAGTCGAGCCAAAATGAACATCTGTAACACGAGCGTGAAGGAACACCGTATGGTATGGGTCCATGGTATTTTCACAAATCTGCAACCAATTACAAGGATAGTGGATCACGTACGGGACGAGTTCAATATCAGGTAACATGGTCGTATCGTAATACGGAAATTCTGGACAATCCTCTGGCGGTCCCATGTAGGCAAAGACCAGGCCCTTGTACTCGATCACTGGATAAGCGCCGTGTCGAACCTGCTCCCTTAGTTTACTGTCTTCCGGCTCACCAGGTGTTTCCAGTATCTTCCCATCAACGCCATATAACCAACCATGATAACAGCAACGAAGACCTGTATTTTCCATTACACCGTATTCAAGGGAAGTGTTACGGTGACTGCAGTGTAAGTGCAGCAGACCCCATCGTCCCGACCCGTCGCGAAATAATACAAGGTCCTCGCCAAGAATCCGAACCCGTAACGGTGCGTCGACTACTTCTTGTGTCAACGCAATGGGTTGCCAAAACCTTCTCATATATTCGCCGCAAGGTGTACCCGGGCCAACGCGTGTCAGCTCTGGCTCAGGTTCAGCACGTACAGAGTTTGAATAACCCCTATAGTCTCTTGCTTCAAAAGTCTCTTGGCTCGTTATGCTCATGTCAATTGTCATCCTCATCGTACAACAAGCTTGTAATACTCGCCGATGCTTGGTGAAGTGTCACACACTAAAAATATTGTCACCCATAATTGACGTCAAGCATTACAAATAGGGTGTTATTGACAAGGATCGAGGTAAAAGCAGATGAATACTCCTGATCGTGTAACACTGATAACGGGCGCCAGTAAGGGTATCGGTCGGGCCTGCGCCGAACGTTTGCATGGAGATGGTCATCATCTCATTGGAATCGCACGGAAAAAACCTGCTGACAACTCGTTTCCGGGTGATTTCTATACGGTGGATCTAGCAGACCGAAAAGCTACGACAGAGTTGCTGACGTTGCTGGGCAAAAAATATGACGTTAACGGGTTGATTAACAATGTAGGTCTGGTTGAGCCACAACTTTTGGAAGAGATAACACTTGAAGAATTCGATTCGGTCGTCGAAGTCAACTTAGTATCGGCAATACAGTGCGCTAAGGCATTTTTGCCAACAATGAAGAGTCAATCTTTTGGTCGTATTGTTAACATTTCAACAGAGCTAGTTCTAGGTTACGTAACGCGCACTGCCTATTCGTCGGCAAAATCTGGCTTAATCAGCTTTGCGCGAACCTGGGCCTTAGAACTCGCTAAATATGGCGTCAATGTGAACGCTATTGCACCTGGACCAGTGGAAACTGATCTTTTTATGGAAAACAACCCCATAGGAAGTTCCCAACGCGCAGCCAAATTGGCTCGTATTCCTCTCGATAGATTCGGTGAACCGGAAGATATCGCAGCTGTAGCAGCATTCTTCATGGGCCCAGACTCCGCGTTTGTTACGGGCCAGACATTATTTGTTTGTGGCGGATCAAGCCTTGGCAGCATTGCTCTGCCTTAACGTTTCCAATCCAATCTATGTATGGGATGAAATACTGGCTGTTCTTACGGAGTAATTTAATCACCTTCGGCGACAGAATGGTGGAACTGTACTCGACAGATGATTAAGCAATGATAGTTACACGCTCCATAGCTACCTAATATAAAATTTATGTAAGCCTGGGTGACCGCCGATGAAAATCGGTTGCAGTCTGCAAAGCGTGGGCGGCAGCGAGTAGCTGGTCTTCCGAGAATGCAGGTCCCATTAATTGAAACCCTAGCGGCAGTAAGTCTCGCGAGAAACCACAAGGGACGCTTACCCCCGGTGTACCAAGATAATTAGCAAAACGCGTAAATTGCGCCGCGCGGGTGAACAAAGTTTCAACTGCCGCCTGATCCGCTGTCTCAGTTTCAGCGATTGTCGGCGCCTTACCAGTTACAACCGGCGCCATCAATATATCAGCGTCACCAAAAACCTCACGTGTAAATTTTTCTAAGAGCGTACCACGAAGTGATATCGCTTCAAGGTACCGTGTCGCGGGAATGAGAAAACCTTCCTGAAGGACACTTGTCGCCGCGAATGTTATATCCTCTGAGCGAGTCCTTATAAGCCGCCCGTTGATTGTTGCCGCTTCACTTTTCACCAAAATCTGTTGCAGATCATTGAGCAATGGAATTTGAGGCAGAGTTACTTCACTAATAATTGCTCCCAGGTCACGATACACCATAATGGCATTATCCATCGCCTCAAGAAGATCATCATCAATTGAATCGAACGGATCTCCAATTGCCCGGACGATGCGTTTGCCACTCACACCACCCGACAGTGCAGCTACATAGTCGGGCACTGGGACCTGCACAGTCGTTGGGTCTTTAGGATCGTATCCGGCGATTGTCTGCAACATCAGAGCGCAATCTTCAGCGGTCCGGCACATGGGACCTGTACAGTCTACTGTCCATGTCCGGGCTGCCGTAGAATACCGACTGACCCGACCAAATGTTGGTTTCAGTCCAACCACTCCGCACATGGCAGCCGGAATGCGGATAGAACCTCCAGCATCGCCACCTAACGCACCATAAACGAGACGAGCCGCCACCGCGGCGGCGGAACCACTGGACGAACCACCGGTGATATGGTTGATATTCCAGGGATTACGACAACGGCCAAAATGGTCATTGGCACCCGTACCACCAGCAGCAAATTCATCAAGATTAAGACGTCCTAGCGGGACGCTTCCAGCAGCATCAAACCTCTCTAGAACGGTGGATGTTGCTTTTGCCGGTTGGTCAAATATTTTAGTGCCGGCCGTAGTCACCTGGTGTTCGCGGTCGAAGACATCCTTGTGTGCCAGTGGCACCCCATGTAACGGTCCACGCCACCTTCCGTTCGCAATTTCCTGGTCCGCCAATTTTGCGGCGAGAATTGCGTTTTCTTGATCTATTGTAATGAAGCAGTTGATCGTAGATTGAGAATCTTTGATACTTGCCAGAAGTCTTTCTGTGACCTCGACCGATGTTGTATGCCCATTTTTGATAGAATCAGAAACTTCACGCAGCGAGAGTTCTTCCATCGAATCTGGCATCTATCACCTACTCACGTCTGTCTTACTATCTAGGACTCCAGCCAACACTGCATAATACCGAGCCGGAGCATCGAGACTAGACCTTTGCATTGCAGCCTCCAGTGTCACCCGGTTAAGACGCGCTGCGATTGTAGCAATTTCCTTCGCTCTCGCCGGGGAAAGTTCTAGTTTCTGCGCCTCCGCAAGATAAGCCGCGACAGCCCTTCCTGTACTCTTTGTCATAGCCTGTCTTCCTCATTGTCTTTATTAAATAAATATTTTGTTCAGTTCAACTCACCCTCGTATTTTACCTTAAGTGTGATCATAACGAAGTATTTGACATTTAATTGAAGCGTCCGCATTCACACTTAATGCTTAAAGTCCTCACGTCCAACGCTCATTGACAAATTTACCCTAGCGAAATTCTATGATAGCGGTCTAGTAAACAATAACGGAGTTTTGAAAGTGAGTTAGATATTTGGAGTCTACTCATGGCGGTAATGCCAAACTAGTTATTTTGAATGTAAAAAGGTCAACGTTGTAAAGTATACTAACCCCTGGGAGCAGATCACTCGGAGAATTCAGATGCCCATCTTAAGCGAACAAGACTTTGCAGCGTTACGCGCGCTGGATACACCAACCGTCTGTAACGCAATAGAGATTGTTGATGCGGAACGTAGGACAATTGGCTTTACAACATCGCCTCTGATCTGCGCTCGGCCAAATCTCCAGCCTATGGTTGGCTACGCGGTCACAGCGACGGTTCGTGCCACTAACACAGGTCCAACTGGGAGCACTGCTCGTGGAGAATACCTTGATCATGTTGCCAAAGGGCCTCACCCAACGATAGCAATTATTCAAGACCTCGACTCAGAACCTGGATTCGGGGCATTCTGGGGTGAGGTGAATTCGGCTGTCCACAGTGCTCTTGGATGTATTGGTACAATAACAAATGGTAGCATACGCGACCTTGACGACTGTGCTGAAGGATTCCAATTACTGGCTGGCAAAATTGGTCCATCACATGGCCACATTCATGTTGTGGCGTCTTCGATCGAAGTTACTGTGGCTGGGATGACAGTCAAACCTGGTGATGTTATCCACTCTGACAAACATGGGGCAGTGGTTATTCCCGAAGGGTCTGCTCGCGCCGTGGTAGACGCGGCTCAGCTCTTATCACGTAGAGAAGCTATTATCCTCGATGCGGCACGAGCACCTGACTCGACCCTCGAGAAGATCCTGCAAGCAATGGCCGAATCTTCAAAGGTAATGTAAGAATCTATCTACCTGCCGTATGATTCTAATCGGGAGGAGTTCCAATGAGGAATAATGTTGCATTCATAGGCCTCGGTTCCATGGGTTATCCCATGGCTGGACACTTGGCTCGTTCTGGTTACGAGGTAACCGTCTACAATCGTACACCAGAGAAGGCTAATGCCTGGATTAGTGAGTATGGTGGCACACAAGCCACAACTCCGGCTGCTGCTGCAAAAGGTGCAAAAATTGTATTTACCTGTGTGGGGACCGATGAGGATTTGCATCAGGTAATTTTAGGCGATAATGGTATATTAAAGACTGTGGTGCCCGGCGCAGTGCTTGTCGATCATACGACGACATCTGCTCGTGCCGCTCATAAGGTCAGTAAGATAGCCACTATCCAAGATGTTGCTTTTTTAGATGCACCCATTGCCGGTGGTGTGACAGCAGCACAAGATGGTAAACTAGCTATTATGGTTGGCGGCGATGTACGTGCCCTAAAAAAGGCGCAGCCGATCATGCAAAACTATGCGGGTAATATTGTTCATATGGGCAGCACGGGATCCGGTCAACTAACCAAGATGGTCAACCAGATCTGTGCAACTGGTATCATTCAGTCACTGGCAGAGGCCATCAATTTTTCTTCGGCTGCGGGCCTAGACGGTAAGAAAGTACTAGACGTAATCTCATGTGGCTCAGCTGCTTCGTGGCAGATGGGGAGTCGGGGCGGTCCAATGCTCAGAAAAGAGTTTAACGCCCCTGGAACAGTGGGCCTGCTAAATAAAGATTTGGCAATCTGCTTAGCGGAAGCAGATCGAATGGGCATCGACTTACCCGTTGCCGAGATGGTGAAGAGTTTCTATGGAGAAATTGTCGATAATGGCGAAGCAGGTAGCGATGCTGCAATTCTGATCCAGCATTTGGCAAATCCAAAGAGCCCATAGTTTTCGACTTCTACTTTATAATGGAATCTAGATTTAGACGTAGATTTGCTCAGGAAAAATTAAATGTCGAATCGAATTATCGAACAAGGTACTCCGTATGGTGGATTTCATCTCGCCGGTGAGTTACCACCCGAAAATAAAGAGTTGACGCATGTAGGTCCAGGCACTCCTGGCGGCAATTATATGCGGCGGTTTTGGCACCCAGTGGCTCTTTCCTCTGAACTTAACGACCTGCCAGTCGCGCTGCGCATACTGGGCGAGGATCTTGTCCTGTTTCGGGATCTCTCAGGCCGTGTTGGACTGCTTCACCGCCATTGCAGCCACCGTGGTGTTTCTCTCGAATATGGTATTCCGGTCAAGGAAGGCATTCGATGTTGTTACCACGGCTGGTTGTTTGACGTTGATGGAAAAATTCTTGAAACACCGGGTGAGCCTCCGAATAGCAAATTGAAGGATGGCCGATATCATGGAGCTTATCATACCTTTGAATACAAAGGATTAGTCTTTGCTTATTTAGGGCCGCCAGCGCAAAAACCAGAATTTCCAATGCTAGACACTTACAACCTGACAGAAAATCGTATGATCCCTTATTCTATCTCGCATCCATGTAACTGGCTGCAAGTCTTCGAGAACATGATGGATCCTATTCATGCGGTATTTCTTCACACCCGTCTGGCCGGCACTGATTTCACCGAGGCTTGGGGAGAAATGCCCGTGCTTGAGTTCAGTGATACACAGGGCGGTATGCTCTACACGACAAGTAGACGTTGCGGTGATTGGGTGTGGGTAAGATCAAACCACGTAATGCTTCCAAACTGTGGTCAAACCGCAGCGCTGTGGGAAGATGCCGACCGCGAGAAGTTATTCGCACGCGTCAGTATCACGCGCTGGACAGTCCCAATAGATAATACCAACTGTTACATTTTGGGCTGGCGACATTTCAATGATACGGTCGATCCAAAAGGTTATGGTAACGAGAGCCTCATAGGTAAGGAAATTGTTGATTTTGATGGCCAGACGGCTCACCGCAGTTACGAGGAGAAGCAGCGTAATCCAGGAGATTGGGATGCGCAGGTAGCGCAAAGAGCAATAGCAATTCACGATATGGAGTATTTGGGATTGACGGATGTCGGCGTTGCCAAACTAAGAAATCTATTGCGACGCGGTATTCGAACAGTTGCGGAAGGCAAGGACCCAAAGACAGTAAATGCAAAATCCGGCGAACCTATTCCTACGTATACGCACGATACAGTATTACGTATTCCCCCTCCAAGTGACGGCAAAGACGAAGAGATGCTGGCGAATCTCGGACGCCAAGTCACCCAGATTATTCTCAAAGCCGATAAATATTTTGGATCTAAAAGACAGTCCCATATAGAGACCGAACTGAAGAAACTTCGTTCAGAAACAAGCTGATTAATAACAGAAAACTAGAGCCACGTGCACCACGAAAAGTGAAAGAGACAAGGAACCATCGATGAGAGTCAGAGCAAATGGTATAGAAATTCATTATATTCTAGAAGGGCCGGAAGACGCACCGACGGTAACTCTCTGTCATTCCCTTGCAACCAGTTTATTCTTGTGGGAATCACAAGCTGAAATGTTAAAATTGCGGTATAGAGTATTACGATACGATACTCGAGGCCATGGTCAGACAGACGCGCCCGCAGGTCCATACACATTCGGGTTACTAGCCGATGATGCGAAAGCTCTCTTAGACGCTCTGGGAATTTCGCGCACTCATTTTGTAGGTCTGTCGAATGGTGGAATGGTCGGCCAAACTTTAGCTCTATCACATCCAGAGTTGTTACAGAGTTTAGTGCTATGCGACACCACAAGCTGTCCTCCGCCTGAGACCATCCCTATTTGGGAAGAGCGGGTGCGTATAGCTGAAATCAACGGCTTAGAACCACTTGTCGAATCGACTATCGAGCGGTGGTTCACAGCTGAATTCCGTTCACAGAATGAGATTCTGGTAGACCGATTTCGGAAGTCAATCCGCAATACATCAATAGCTGGCTACACTGGCTGCTGCCGAGCTATACAAACTTTTGATACCAGCAAGAGGCTTGCCGAGGTTAATCTGCCAACACTCATCATGGTAGGTGAAGAAGACACGGGAACCCGAGTCTTCGAACACGAAGTTATCTACGCGGGCATTAAAGATTCTAAGCTTATCGTTTTTCCGCATGCGGCACATCTTTCAAATATTGGCGCCGAAATTGCATTCAATACGGAGCTACTTACTTTCCTCGATGGTCAAGGAAAAGACTAAGAGGACCCGTTATTTAATTCGTTCCACTTTAGGTTAGGTATTAATGAACTGGGCGTCGACAACCTGTTTAGTTTCCTCGACAATTGCTAAGTGGGAAAAGAAGCGACAGAAATACTCAAAAAGTAATTTTGATTTATTCGACCCCTCTCAACCACTATCTGGATGAATTTTAATTTAGCTTACGAAATGTTACCGCAAACCAAGATCCATTTTTAAGAAAAACAACTGCTGGATCGGGTCCCAATGTTGACATACCAGTGTTCCAATCAAAACCATTATTAGATATTGCTCTCCAGACCGTACCAAAAAAATTTATTTTCCCTTTAAAAACGGTCGCATTACCTAGCCAATTACCTTTTTTTCCATTTTTCACATTCTTTTTTCTAGAAAAACTTACGCCGTCCTGAGAAACTGCATAATAACCATCACCATTATTCTTTTGGTTTGGTACATATAGATGCCATTGATTTTTAAAATAAACTACCGCTGGATCGCGCAGATCTACATTAGCAATTGCCAGTCGAACACCAGGTTCATAGGCAAAGCTTATTCCATCCGTTGAAATCGCTGAATGAATTTGGGCATCACCCAGCAATTTATCGTGAGGTCCGAACGGCTCTAACGTAAAATATAATCGTATTCGACCATCAGACAAAGTTACGGCGCATGGATCCATAGGACGAGTTCGACGACCAAATACTCTCTCCGGAACACCCACAATATTAATTCCTGTGGGTTTACTCCAACTAGATCCGTAATCAGTAGTTATTGACACCCCAATATGATCAAACCAATGTAGAAATTCCTCGTCCTTTGGAAACCATTGGTAATACAAATATAACTTCTCTCCTTTTTCCGTTATTGTCGGAACATGCGCACCCTTGATAACTGATTTTCCGTACTTATTAAATCTATGACTCTTCGATTTCTTGGCGATGAGTTCATAAACCCATGGTCCGTTAGGATTATTCTCCCACATTTTCTTATTAGCATGATGGGCGTGAGATTCGTAAAACGAAAAAATCACGATTAAGAAAAGCGATAATGTTGTTACAATTTTAAGAAACTTCAGTTTATTCATGTTAACTTAAGTTTTAATTCTCACCTCTAAGTGAATTAATAAAATTCCGAAATTAAGTTCTAAATTCTGAAACGCCCAAGTCTGCTTTAACCCATTAGACTGGCGGAGCGAACTTACCTTCCTTCTCGGCCCAATCCTCCAAGGCTACGGGCTCATTCTTACGACGAAAAATGTGTTTGCCTTTTTCCCTCGCAACAATTTGCCAACTATTACCGGACCGCCGCAGCTTTGCATACATATCTCCTAACCTGTGTGGACCTTCGAATTTCAGTGGGCCATTCAAGTCTTCTCTCCGACCCTCACGGGAGTAATAATTAGTTGTATAGTTCCACAACTCAGCATTGTTTTTATCGATTACATTGACGATCACGTTCGTCAATACATGTCTAATAGTATCATTGCCAAGACCACCATACAAAGCCTCCAGCAGTTCCTCTCTCCCCTTAAGTTCTACACCCATTACTTTCCACGTTATGTCTTCGGTGAATAATTGGACCGCCTCTTCAAACCGGTGATGGTCAACGTAGTAATAATACTGACGCATAACCTTTTGACAGTCCCATTCTATGGCGCGTTCTTCATCGCGTGTCATGAAGTCTCTCTTTCGGCCCGAAGTCTCTAGCTCCCTCAATAACTATTTGGAAGTCCTCTAATTTTCGTGGCTCTATATATTGAATGTATAATTTAAATGAAAATTGGAGCGTTTATTTGACATTAAGTACTGAAGTAGCTGCTTTCCCCATTACGGCAAAGGCCACACTATGCGTTAACCACAGTCTGAACCGAGAATGACTAGCTTCTGATACGCTAATTAACTCGTAGTCTTTACCCACATCGAGGATACACTGTGCCGGATCACCGACTTCGCACAATGTAGAGTGCACTTTAATATCTATTTTTTCCAATATCGCACGGGCTGATTGCAGCTCTGCCTCGATCTTACTACGCTCTTCATTTACCTCAGCCACACCCATCAAACTAACTGGCCTGTCGCAGTTTTGTGCCAATACCGCAGTTCTCCTCATGGCGTCGTGGGATTGCTCTGTACCATCGCAATAGATTAAAAATCCCTCCTTACCGATACCTTCACGTGCGATAAGGATGGAACATGGTGAAAGCATAGCCACCTTTTGTACTACGCTCATTCGAATAATTGAGCGCAATTCACCACTCCATCGGCTCGGCCTACCTATAATCACTAAATTGTATGGACCAAGCTCATATTGTTCAATAATGCCACTTACCGTGTCTGGTGCCGTCTTAAGTTTTAGGACAATGCTTTTGCCGTTGTCCTTTCGGTATTCTATTTTATTATCGCCCAGCGGATCGCCACGTATATCCCTATGGCT
The DNA here is from genome assembly GCA_964419045.1 of uncultured Flavobacteriales bacterium. GTDB lineage: Bacteria > Pseudomonadota > Alphaproteobacteria > UBA8366 > CAVOAK01 > CAVOAK01. Next base: position 6,790 of record CAYQNO010000005.1, on the reverse strand, counting down.
TGGAATAGCTTTCCAATTTTCAGACAGCTCTCCTTCACTGATCAACATGTCTCGGCCGCGCTTTAGATACTTAATTCCTGGTAGATCCAGATCCCAATCCAGCATGTTTGCTCGTGCTACTCGCATTTCCAAGCCTCCTGAACGTAGGCCTTGATCTATCTCCCGAACATAAAGGAGGATGATATCGCATTCGTCACCTTTGCCAATTTCACCGGCAAACCGCAGCCCTTCGTAGGATTCTTCGGTGCCATCGATACAAACAAGAATTCGAAATCGATTCCTGCGGCGCTCGCGAATTTCTAATTCAGTATTATGATTATTATCAAGAGCGTCCTCGGAAGAGAATTGTTGCTTACGTTTCCACCAAACCATCGTTGCTCTATTCTCCGAGTATTGGCCAATAAATTGCCGCGACTATAAGCATCAGGATCGTCGATACCACAACCATACGCCATCCAACCTTGAGGAAATCCGTGGATTTTAGATAGCCTGACGCGTAGACGATTGTGCAGGCGGGCGTACCAATCACGGTCAAATATGCAAAAGCCGATGAAATCGCCGTTATGAAGCCAAGCACAATTGGATTTTCACCAGCCACACTTGCAACCTTAAGGACAATCGGCCCAAGCACCGCCACAGCCGCACCATTTGACATAGTATTGGTAACTGATGTGGTCAATATGGATATAGCCGCCCACAGGCCTATACCACTATCAGCTCCTATCGGATTCAAAAAGGATAAAAAATTCTCTGCCAACCAATGAGCCGCGCCTGTATCCTTCATCTGAACGCCCAATGATATTGCTGCTGCATAGAGCAACACCACGCCCCAGTTAACACCGGAATTAACGTCTTCCCAACGAACCAGGCCAACAACCAGAAATAGACTAGCACCGAAAACCGCAATCGTGCCCATACCATAGGCGCTGGAATGAAATATCCAACCGAGCAAGACTACTAGAAAGAATATGATTGCTAGCCAGTCAGCAGACTTCATGGGTCCCTGCAATTTTATTTGATTGCGCAACTTGGCGACAGCACGTGACAGGTTCCGATGTTCGGGTCTAAAAGTTAGCAGGAGAATTACTGTAACCAACGGCAGTTGAATTAAAAATACAGGGTAGGCATAGGCCATCCAAGTGACATAATCGACTAGAAATACCCTAGTATCCGGGTTAAGGGGATCGAAAAAAAACTCTTTCCAGTAACCAATCATGATGGCGTTTCTCGCGCCACCAGACGGTGTGCCTATGCCAGCGACCGCACAACCATAGGCAATTGATAGCAGCAGTACAGCAGCTAAATTACGAACTTTGCGGGGGTCATCAGAGGTTAGTTGAATCAGAGTGATACCGACCGGCAACATCATAGCTGCCACAGTGTGCTCGCCAATGAACGATGCTAGCAATCCCGATACTACGGAAATCCCAAAACAGATATTAATCGTTTTAGTTCCTGTTATTCGAACGATCGCAAATGCGATACGTTTATCTAATTGCTGTTTTACAATTGCTACTGCGAGCATCAGGGAACCCATAATAAACAAAACGGAATCAGTCATCAGGCTCTTCGCCACCACACTCGAATCAATCTTCAGCAAAAATACTTGGCCAACAATTATCAGCAGTGCCACTGCCGGTAGTGGAATCGGTTCTGTGACAAACAATATTGTCGCAACCACCGACATGGTTAGCACTAGCATGGCCTCGTAACTGAGACCTTCAGGTAACGGTAACGATAACATGATTATACCGACCAAAAAGGCGAGGAATAACCATCGCTTTTCCCAGAAAAAGTAAAAATTAACTTGTGAGCGAACGATCGCAACACCAAACTGGCTGCGTCTGCGCATTCTTTTGGTCCAACCGACTGAAATGTCGTGGGCTTGCAAGCTATCTTGGGCCAATGACATCGTTGTCATAACTGCGGGACCCATATTATTGCGAAATTATTCATGAATTTTCAGTTCAACCTCAACAATACCTATCTTTTATAGTAATTTGAATATCTTTACATCTTACGGCTAATAAATTTTCTAAACAGATAATATAAATTTTCAGCAAAAATTCATCCGACACTATAACTAGGCCAGTTATCGCTGCATGTAATTTGTAAAAATTACTGGGTCAGCCCATCGATAAACCGGTTTCGTTTAATCTGCAGGCTCTCAATTACACTGTTTCTATGGCGCTCTTCGTTATCAGGCGGATCGTTCAAATTCCATTTATTTAAAATAATTAGTTGTTCTGGACCGATGGGTAAACCGTATTCTTTTTGCATGTAAAATAGTGACCTCGCAATGTTTCCACGAGAATTTGGTGGAGGTTCGGCAACCCTTCTTCGCTTATCTATCTCAAAGTCGCAGGTGTTTCCAAATTCTCTTTTTTCTCCTGCCACGTTTCCATACACCATATTACTACGAGCCCTGTTTGTTCCAGAGGTTGCTGGATACAAATTATGAAGATCAGCCTCCATAAAATTAAAACGCCGCGAGACCTTTCGACAAATTTTTCTTGAACCACACTGGAGATAGTCGACCATCCAGGATGAAGGATAAACATGATCAATTTGCAGGCCAATACGACTGGTAAAACGGTGGGTACAATACAGGGTTATACCACCCTCAGGGTATAACTGACTCCAAAAAATTTGCCTTGCTTTTGCGTAGTTCGGGATTGTTGTTTGGTCTGCTATGGCGTTAGCTAAGGGAAAAAAAAGAAAAGTTGACCCTATCAAAAAGCACGTAAAAAATTTTAAAGAATTATACATATCATCTGAATGATCAAAATCTGATATGCTTCTATTGATTAGAATTCATATAAACCCTTCGTACACTTATATCTGTTATTTTTTCTTAAAAATTCAATGTGTTAATTTGATAAAATTTCTAAGAAGTTTGTAATTTTTTGAAGAACGGCAGGGAAGTTATAGTTCCCGTATAGTGGCCATCAACTGATTTTATCATTAATGTTTGTTCTAATTTTGAATATTTAGTCAAAATGGTTCCAAGAGCTACATTGTATTTCAATCGCGGCGAATAAATAGCACTGGTAACATCACCAATATGTGTATCTTCATAAGTGATTGGCCAATGTCCAATATTAGATTGTTTCATAGCCGCACCAGTTAATTTGAGTCCAACTAACCGCCTTTTGGGCCCTTCAAGGGAAATTTTTTTTAGCGCTTCTTTTCCAATGAACTCAGCGTCCTGATCCAAATCCATCAAACGTTCTAAATTTATTTCAAACGGATTATTCTTGACTGTCATGTCAGCTCCATAAGAGAGAATTCCAGCCTCAATTCGTCTAATGACACTCGGCGCAGCCGGCGCAATATCAAAGGGTTTTCCCGCCTCCATTATAGTTTCCCACACAATGTCACCCTGTGCCCTATCACACAAATAAATCTCAAAACCTTTTTCACCACTCCAACCCGTACGAGAAACTATCACGGGCGCACCAGCCAGTGTTGTTCTGATAAAACGAAAATACTTTAGTTCGGAAATGCAAGAACCCAGCATTGCAATCAAGAGATCAGTTGATTTAGGGCCCTGGATTTGTAAAGGCGATACATCTGGTTCACAAATTGAGACGTTCATACCAGCATTTATTGCAATACCTCTAGCCCAAAATAAAACGTCAGAATCAGCTAGAGATAACCAGAAATGGTTCTCGTCCAGCTTTAGCAGCACTGGATCATTCAGAATTCCACCGTCGTTGTCAGTCAGCAGCAAATACTTACATTGCCCCACCTCGCATTCTGAAATATTCCTTGGTGTCAAGTATTGTACGAAGCGGGCCGCATCCGGTCCCGTGATCTCAACCTGACGTTGAGCAGCAACGTCCCAAAGCGTGACGTCATTAATGAGTTTCCAAAAATCTGCTTCGGGGCTTTCAAAAAACGCCGGCATAAACATATGGTTGTATGTTGTATAAGCCCTACAACCCCACCGCCTCGTTGCATTGAAAAAGGGCGAAATGCGGATACGTGAGCCAAAACTAATCTCGGGGCGTATATCGTTCATCGTCATCAGCTATCATTTCCTAGCTTACATTTAAGGTCGCCTGTAAGGTCCCCCTAGCAAATCAAAATGTTTCGTACAAACAAAAATTTATACATTGAATTCAGTTGATTCAAATTAGTCCTAATTCAGATTACTGAGTAACCATTATTAGGAGAAATAGTATGAAAAATAAGAATAATATCTTTGAGAGCGACCTTGCCCAAAACGCAGCTAATTTTCAAACACAAACTCCCCTCAGTTTTCTGGCTTGGTCTTCTGCTGTTTATCCCGATAAAAAGGCAGTGATTTACGGTGACTATTCACTTACCTATTCAGAATTCAATGACCGCTGTTGTCGCCTCGCATCAGCTCTAAAAAACCTTGGTATCGGCTTTGGGGATACGGTAGCAGTTATGGCACCAAACATCCCTCCAATGCTGGAAGCCCACTTTGCCATACCGATGACAGGTGCGGTTCTCAACGCCCTCAACTACCGGCTAGACAGCAAGTCTATCGCATTCATGCTCGAACACGGTGAAGCCAGTGTTCTTATTGTGGATCGTGAATATTCGCCAACCATAAAAATTGTATTAAAGGAACTAAATAAAGAAATATACGTCATTGATATAGATGATCGCCAAGCAAGCGGTGGAGAATTACTGGGTAATATCGATTATGAAAGTTTTCTTAAACGAGGGGATCCGACATTCCAATGGGACACACCAACAAATGATTGGCAAGCAATCTCCCTCAACTATACGTCCGGTACAACAGGAGATTCAAAAGGTGTCGTTTATCATCACCGTGGCGCTTATCTGAACGCACTAGGTCAAATTGTCGTTATGGGACTGAATCGCCAAACAGTATACCTGTGGACGTTACCTATGTTTCACTGCAATGGTTGGTGCTTCCCTTGGGCTGTTACCGCTGTTGGCGGCACGCACGTATGCATCCGAAATATAGATCCAAAACAAATTTTTGAAGTTATTGGTGACCGTGGTGTTACGCATATGTGTGGCGCACCAATAATTCTAAATATATTAGTTCATGCCCCAAGTGAGGTTAAAAAATCATTTTCTCAAACAGTAGAAGTGGCAACAGGTGGGGCTGCACCACCAAGCGCCGTCATTGAAGGTATGGAAAATCTTGGGTTTCACGTTACACATTTGTACGGATTAACTGAGAGCTACGGACCATCAACGTTTTGTGCCTGGCAAACCAGCTGGGACAAATTTGATACAGACAGAAAAGCTATGGAAATGGCTCGGCAAGGCGTTCGTTATCCGACACTTTTTGCACAAACTATCATGAATCCTGAGACAATGACCGAGGTTCCCGCTGATGGGAAGACGATGGGCGAGTTAATGTTGCGCGGTAATACGGTAATGAAGGGATATTTGAAAAATCCTAAAGCTACTGAGTCTGCATTTAAGGGAGGATGGTTCCATACGGGAGATTTAGGAGTTCTTCACTCAGATGGCTATATAGAAATTAAAGATCGCTCGAAAGATATAATAATTTCTGGTGGAGAAAATATATCCAGTCTTGAAATTGAGGAGGTACTTTATAAAAACCAATACGTCATGGAAGCTGCCGTGGTAGCTAAGCCTCATGAAAAATGGGGTGAAACACCTTGTGCGTTTGTAACCCTCATTACAAACGCAAAGAATGTTAAGGAAGTCGATATAATCGACTGGTGTCGAGGTAATTTAGCCCATTTTAAGGTACCAACGGAGATTATATTTGGCCCTTTACCAAAGACCTCGACAGGCAAAATTCAAAAATATGTTCTTCGTGAGCGGGCAAACAAAGATATAACAACTAGAACAGGATAATAAAAAATATAGTCATACAATTAGTGAATGGTATTTCCCGTCGTAACCTAGGTATTCCCGTCCATCATTGCGGTAGAACGTTTCAGCGGAGGCCTTACTCAATACATTTAGCATTATTGGAAGTTTAATTTTATCCGCCTCAAGACGCTTGATGAAGCGATCTGGACCAATCAAGTCAAGCATCTCGAACGGACCATTTTCCCAACCGAAACCCCAGCGCATCGCGCGGTCTATGTTTACTATGTCATTTGAAATTTCTGGAACCAAGTCGGCCGCGTAACACAGCATTCCACCCATAACTTGCCAGCAAAATCGGCCCGCAGCATCTTTAGAAAAAATAATATTGCGAGCGCTGTTGGTAGAATTCAGCACGATGTCAGAAACTGACCGCCACTCATTCTCCTCAAAATCAAATACCTCTTTTAATTTGGAATTGTCATCTAGCTTACGTATACGATAAAATCCACCGCCCGATTTTCGCCCGATTTGCCCCCGTTTAAGCAACTCGCTCTCAGCTGGCGGCAAATTGGCAAATTGAATTCCCACATCATTAGAAGGCAAGTTGTCAGCCAGGTTTTTTCCAACCAAGTCCATCACATCTAGACCAATAAGATCAACTAATCCAAACAGACCAGTACGTGGCAATCCAAACGGTCCCGACATTAGGGCATCGATCAATTCAATTGTAAGTCCATCTTTTCTGGCACTTGCTGCCTTATGCATACCTAGAAGCATCCAAAAGCAACCGATCCTATTACCAATAAAATTGACTGTGTCCTTAGCGTTCACTACACCCTTATTAAGAACTCCACCACAGAACTTTGACAAAGTATCTATCACTTCGTCGTCGGTGTCTTTCCCAGGGACCAGTTCCATCAACCGCATTATTTTTACTGGATTGAAAAAATGTGTAACTGCTATGTCTCTACAAAGGCGCTCCGGCATACCTCTC
>CAYQNO010000004.1:0-62941 GCA_964419045.1 uncultured Flavobacteriales bacterium | reverse complement strand
GGTAGCATTCAAGTACGTGAAAGTGACTTTGTTTACCGTCATCAATTGCTCGGGAGCATTGGGCTTTCAGGAATGACCGAGTTTCCACATCTACATTTGAGTGTTAGGTATCTCGACGAAGTAGTTGATCCTTTTCTCGGCGTTGGGGCAGAAACGGGCTGCGGCGTCAGCGGCAAGCCACTGTGGGAGTCAGATGCACTGGCGGATCTTGCCTACCAGCCGACTGGCATTCTTGCATCTAGTTTTACAGATAGGGTGCCGACAAAAAATGAGGTTGTCTCGGGACAACACCGCTACGATGATCTTGGTCGAAATGCTCCCAATTTGGTGTTCTGGGTTATGATCTTTGGTCTCCAGACAGGAGATGAGGAACAACTCGAGGTGATTGCACCGGACGGGAGTGTCCTCGTCCGAAAACAGGGCGAACTGGCAAAGAAACACCAAATTCGCTGGTTCACGTATACGGGGAAGCGTGCTCGAGGCCCTTGGATGGCAGGAGAGTACAAGGGTAAATACAAACTCATAAGGAAGACGGAGTCGGGAAGGAAAGTAGTCTCAGAGACCACCGCAACCATCCGCATAAAATAAGGATTGCGTGGAAATAAGTTCCTAAGAATTGTCTAAATGAACTTATTCTAGCAATGTCAGGCAGATTTCAGGTCATGAAGTCTTTGACTCCGTAACGCAAAAGGTTTGTTCTCCTGAATTTCCTGTTCGCTTAGGCCCTGTAATTCATGGGGGAATACCAGCCATTTTTCGGTTTCATGCACATAGAAATCGGGTGTCATCTCGACTTTGCGTTTGCCCGGTTTGTAATACACGGTTGCCACTTTCATCGAGGGCGTGTTGCGTCGAGATAAATTTCGGATCGTGTCCAGGATAGCCTGGACGCTGTGTCCACTGTCGAAGACATCGTCGATGATCAGCAGATTATCCTCCGCATTTACGTTTTCGATGATGTAATGCAGACCGTGGACCTGCACACTGTCCCGGCGTTTGTCTATGCCATCATATGATGAGGTCCGAATGGCGATGTGGTCGGTCGAGACACCGTGATATTCCAGTAATTCCTGCACGGCGATTCCAACCGGCGCGCCGCCGCGCCATACGCCGACGAGATAGTTCGGCGTGAACCCTGAATCCAGAACGAGATGCCCCAGATGATAGGAATTCTGTAACAGCTCTTTGGCGGTGATGAAGTGTTTCTTGACCATGTTGGTGCCGTTCAACCGAATACGTAATGCAGAACACCCAGTGCCGCCACCAGGAACACCGCCGGGCTGGCCTCAGTGATACGCCCACTGGCGACCTTAACGACGGCGTAAGTGATGAACCCGATTGCTATGCCGTTGGCGATAGAAAACGTCAACGGCATTAAAATTGTCGCCAACAAAGCAGGGGCGAATTCAGTCGCGTCGTCCCAGTCAATCTCGACGATATTGCGCATGAAGAACGTTGCGACGAATACTAACGCCGCCGCCGTGGCGTAAGCTGGGATGCTTTGAGCCAAGGGTGCTAACACGAGACACAGAAGAAACAGCAGCGATACAACGACTGCGGTCAACCCCGTGCGTCCGCCTTCCTTGATGCCCGCAGCACTTTCAATATAGGACGTGGTGTTGGAGGTACCAAATAGGGCCCCCGCGATGGTGGCCACGGAATCGCTGATCACCGCGCGGCCCACGCCGTCTATTTTACCGTCAGCGTCAATTTTATCCGCCAGATTGGCGACGCTGGTCAGCGTGCCGGCGGTGTCGAAGAAATCAACGAAAAGAAGCGTAAAGACCACGCCTATCATGGTCGCTGTTAACGCGCCGGCGATGTCGAGTTTAAACAATGTTGGCGCCAGGCTGGGCGGCAGACTTGCGACTCCTTGGAAGTCCGCGGTACCCATGACCCAACCGATAATGCTGACAGCTAAAATTCCGATAATAATGCCACCCGGTACGCGCAACCGGTCAAGTACAATCATGATGGCGAACCCCGCAGCGAACAGGATCACCGGTAAGCCGGTAACATCGCCTAGCCCTACCAGAGTCGCGGGATTATCGACAACAACGCCCGCGTTTTTCAGGCCAATGATGGCTAAAAACAATCCAATACCGGCGCCAATACCCAGTTTTAGGGATTTGGGGATGGAGTTGATGACCCATTCGCGCAGCCCTGTCAGGCTTAAAATCAGGAACAGAACGCCGCTGACGAACACCGCACCAAGGGCCACTTCCCAGGGGTGTTTCAGTCCCAATACAATGCCAAAGGTGAAAAATGCATTGAGTCCCATGCCGGGCGCCAGCGCGACGGGCCATTTCGCCCACCACCCCATGATGGAACAGCCCACGACAGCGGCCAAAATCGTGGCGACAAACACGGCGCCAAAATCCATATCCGCCTTGGAAAGGATGCTGGGATTGACGACGATAATATACGCCATCGTCAAAAACGTTGCCGCCCCCGCCAGAATTTCGGTACGAACCGAACTGCCTTTTGCTTCAATTTCGAAGTAACGATTCAACCAATCCATGATGTATCCACCCTAGGCTAATGATATATCTGACATTTCTCATGTGATCTTCACGATCAGCATGACTCTACCAATTTTTCCATGTTTATTGCCAATAATTTATTGAGCTCATATAGATGATGAGAACGCGGACGATATCCATAGTGTACGCCATGCCATAGAACATAAGATGGGATGGGAACTTGAGAAGTAGTCTGGTTTACATGGTTACTGGTTTTAAAAGGATTTAATAATGGCAAAAGGTTATTTAGTCGCGCATATCCGAGTGCATGATAAAGAGGGATTTAAAAAGTTTGCTGAAATGTCCGGACCAGTAATTTCTGAGTATGGTGGTAAAATTCTCGTCCGTAACTCCAACCCTGAAGTAAGAGAAGGAAGTAACTCAGGAATTGCAATTGTTATTGAGTTTGAGAGCATTGAAAATGCTCAAAAATTTTATGAGTCAGATAAGTACACAAAAGCGAGGGCAGTACGTGAGTCAGCAGCAGATACCGATTTGATTCTAGTTGATGGAGTTTAGAGAATACTAGGCACTATCGAGTGGGAGCAAAATAACGTAGCGGAATCCGTGTACTTAATAGACTAAACTATTCAGCGACTGTTTCGCCTGACCCCCCTAATTCTGCAGGAAAATCTTTTAATTTTGGTAGGCCATCTCGAATGGGGAGAACACTTTCCGAATAGTTCACATGCACGCCGGGCTCAAATTTTAAAGTAGGTATTGTGGCGGCATAAACATCCACTAAACCTAGAGGGGCGTGTCCCGTCATTACATGTCCGCCACAGTCGCTACAATATTGACGTTGGCTCACTTCCGTTTTTTCAAACGTCTTTAATTTCTTAGCCCCTTGAACTACACGTACTGCTTCCGGCTTCCATAATGTGAAAGCGTTTACAGGGGCGGCTGACCAAGATCTACAAGACGAACAATGACAATATCCCATTCCCTCTGGGGTTCCTGTTACTTCTATCTGTACTTGTCCACAAAAACATTTTCCTACATGTTTTTCCATCGTCTAAATTCTCCGAGCTATTGGGAGTAAATGATTTTACAGTGTTTAAATTACATCTCCATGCAATTTATAACTACTTAAAATTAAATACTTAGTAATGGAGGTTATAATTTGTTGGAAAATATTGTAGTGACATAGTATGTGCCTGTGCAATTCCTTAAGTGTTTTGATGGTTGGATCACAACAATACCTAGTCATCTCTACTGGATTAGGTAAAACAAATTATTGATGAACCTTATTTTAGGCTATTGATATTAAGGAATTTTTCGAAGTTTTACGATTGAGTGATAAGGATATCTGAGAGAAGATAATAACTTTTATCAAGGATTGAAAAGATGGATATTCATATAATAGCGAAACTTAAATCGTCCTATGAGGCATGGCACCAACTCTTTGTAGATGATGCGGATAGACGTTCTCAAATGTGTGATGAAAGTCGTACATTAGTTGCTAAGGCAAATGAGACCACCGCTGTTATCACAATTTTCGATGTAGACATGGAAGCAATGGGTGCAATGATGGCAGACCCAGAATTTCAAAAAATGATTGAACCCTATGTTGAAGAACACATTCCATATTCGATCACCCCACTATGACCCCCCACCTAAACTTGGGTGGTATACTTTTGCATTTCCCTGCCAAGTCTGAGGGAGACCACTGAGGACCGACTAGAGATTGTCAGGGAGATGGAGAAGATATCGGAAAAAAAACGATGACTAGTCAGCTCAATTCAGCCAGTGCGCGAGATATTGAGACGGTGCTGCATCCGTTCACCAATCTCAAGACACACGAAGAGGATGGTCCCTTCATTATCAATCATGGCAGTGGCGTTCACATCACAGATGAGAACGGCAAGACCTACATTGAGGGAATGTCAGGATTATGGTGTACGTCGCTTGGATTTAGTGAGCAGCGTCTGATCGATGCGGCAGTGCGCCAGATGGGCGCACTGCCCTACAACCAGACATTCCTGGGCCGTAGCCACGCAACTACGATAGACCTCGCTGAGCGCTTGCTTGCCATGTCGCCATCACCAATGTCGAAGATACTGTTTGCTAACTCAGGCTCCGAGGCCAATGACACAGCAGTCAAACTAGTTTGGTATTACAACAACGCTCATGGGCGACCCGAAAAGCGCAAGATCATCGGACGGCTAAACGGCTATCACGGGACGACAATTGCCACGACCAGCTTGAATGGCATTCCCAGCTTGCACCAAGATTTCAATCTGCCTATCGCTGATATTCTTCATACAGACTGTCCCCATTACTATCGGTTTGCCGAACCCGATGAGAGCGAGGAAGAGTTCGCAACCCGTCTGGTTGATAACTTAGAAAAAATGATTCTCGAGGAAGGTCCTGACACCGTGGCGGCTTTTATAGCAGAACCCGTAATGGGTGTGGGCGGCGTGATAGTTCCACCGAAAACCTATTTTGAGAAGGTTCAGGCGGTGCTGCGCAAGTACGATGTGCTGTTCATTGTAGACGAGATCATCTGTGGATTTGGCCGGACCGGGAATATGTTTGGCAGTGAGACTTTCGGCTTGCAACCAGACTTGATGTGCTGCGCTAAAGCTCTGTCCTCAGCCTATCTACCCATCTCGGCGACCTTCATACCGGAACCAATTTATCGAACAATGGTCATGGAAAGTGAGAAGATCGGTGTTTTCGGGCATGGATTTACATCTTCCGGCCATCCGGTGACCAATGCCGTCGCGCTGGAGACACTCAATATTTACGAGGAGCTCGATATCGTCGGCCATGTAAAGGGTATCACACCACGCTTCCAGGCAATTTTCCAGTCACTGGCCGATCGGCCGCTGGTGGGAGAAGTCCGAGGTGTTGGATTAATGGCAGGAGTGGAACTAGTCGCCAACAAAGCGAGTAAGAAAACTTTTAACCCATCGTTGAAAGTAGGCTCGTACTTGATGATGCGCGCGCGCGAGCATGGACTAATAGTCCGGGCCATCGGTGATATCGTAGTCTGCGCGCCACCGTTGATCATAAGTGAAGATGAGATAGACGAGTTGGGTAGGCGGTTTCACAAGTCGCTGGAAGAAACTGAACAACAGTTCGCAATAGGCTAGTATTTTCGAATAGTGTCATCACATTCCTGCGAGGATGGTGTCAGCGATTTTTTCTGCAGTCATGATTGTCGGAATATTGGTGTTTGCCGATGGCACGACCGGAAATATGGATGCATCAACCACACGCAATCCGATGATTCCGTATACGCGACCTTGACTATCGGTAACAGCCATTGGGTCGTTATGAGTCCCCATTCGACAAGTGCATGACGCGTGCCAGACACCAACTGCTGCCTTGCGAATAAATGCTTCCGCTTCGTCTTCATCATTGCAAATACTTTCCAATGTAACATCATCCATGATGAAATTTTCTAATAGAAAGCGACGTAAATATTCCGGACCGTCAAGTAGTCTGGCCATAATGCCGGTTAGAATCTTATTCTTGTTATTGATAGTGCCGACCTGACGTACTTTGTCTGAATAAGCGGCTGGAAACGGATGGCTAGTCACGCGTTGCATGGCTGGATCTGCAAAAAGAGGCACAAACCGGCTGATAGCGTCGGCAATTCGTTCCAGGTCTCGCCGATCGGAAAGTAAATTAAAATCGACTTCCGGCATGTCCGCCCAACTCGAAGATTTAAGTTTTACCTCACCCTTCTCCGAAAAGGTTTTATTGACGTAAATTACAAATGCCGCGATTTGCTCTCCTACTTTGTGCCAAGAATTTTTTGAGTTGCAAAGGACAAACATATCGCCTTCCGGTGCATCGCCAAAGCCCGAAGAGTAGCGCAAACCGATATGATTATGCCTGCGCGAAAAGTTATTCTGGACGCGTGCATGGGGCTTAAGAAACGAAGCTAGTGCCACGGACGGGTGATCCATCAATTGCTGACCTACGCCGTAGAGTGCATGGCGGATGGGAATTCCAAGATCATTCAAATGACCGACGGGCCCGATACCAGCACGCATCAGGTGTGCCGGAGAATGGATGGCACCCGAGGACAGTATAGTTTCATGTCCACGGAATTCCATCGGCTTACCTTTTTTAAGTGCTCGGATACCTACACAGCGCCTATCTTCAAACAATAACTCCGTCACCAAAGTATGAGTTGAGACACACAGATTTGACCGCTTACGCACCTCTTGGTTGAGGTAACCAATAGAAGCAGAGACTCGCTGTTCTTCTGCGTTAGAAATTGTGACTGGAAAATATCCGTCTTCAAAGAGCCCGTTCTGATCGGGTAAATATTTATAGCCAGCGCGATTAAAGGCCTCGGCAAGTGCTTTGGAATGACCAGACCAGTGAGCTTCCGGTACACGACGTATTAGTATTGGCCCATCCTGGCCGTGCCAGTCATCATCAATGTCCTGATCGGTCTCCAGTCTTTTGAAATATGGAAGGACGCTGTGCCAGTTCCAGCCGGCGGCTCCACGTGACTCCCATTCATCATAATCTGTGGGTGAACCGCGGTTGGCCATTTGACCGTTTATAGAGGATCCACCACCAAGAACACGGGCCTGTTCGTATTTTCGAAGCGGTGGTTTAGGTGCATCACGGTTATTATGAGAGACGACTTCCGTTGTGACTTTGAGGTCTGACCAAATGAAACGATTATTCAGATAGGCTGTTCCGGGGTAGGAATCCAAGATTTCAGGAGGAACATTGTCGGGTGGAGTGTCCTCACCAGCCTCGCAAACTAGTACCTTATTATATCCATCTGTGGTCAGCCGATTGGCTAACACACAGCCCGCGGAGCCACCCCCAACTATAATATAGTCGAAATCCATCTCTTACCCGTTTGGTTTCTATGTCACAGTGTGATGTAACATGAGCAATGTAGACACAATCTGTGCCATAGGTTCATGGAAAATTTTACGAATAGGTTATTAGTGTTGGGTGACACCCCTACGCAATACCTCAATGTTGGGTAGCAAGGAATTTCCTAGCCATTATAATGATCATATAGAAGTTGAATTTATTTTGATTCAAAGTAGACTTAAGGATTAATTGAATCAATAGCTTAGTATTGTTTAATGTGTTTTGGAATTTGGCAGAAATTAGAGAAACATTTGTTCTAGAGTAGATTTAATGGAGTGGGAGAAGTAGAGATTAAATTGGATAATTGTGTCATATTGATAAGTAACAAAACCCCTTAAATCCAAATGATCGTTGCCAGTCCCATACGGCCTAGCTCAAAGAGGGAAATTCATGACATCTCGTATAGTACAGGCTTATGACACGCTACTACAAAATCCCAAGTTAGGTTTAGCCGTACTTCTGTCTATTTTTATTTTCTTCGGCTACTTCGCAAAAGACTTTAAGTTAGACGCATCAGCCGACTCCTTATTGCTAGAAGACGATGCTGACCTCAAGGTATTTCGGAACATTCACGAGCGATATCCTAGCAGCGAACTGCTCGTTGTAACGTTCACGCCTCACGAAGAGCTCTTCTCCGATCAAGCATTAGAGCCTATGAAGAAACTTCGAGAAGAATTAGAGAAAGTCGCTAGCGTTGAGACAGTATTTACAATACTCGACGCTCCTTTGTTCAATAGTTCGGATGCAGATATCCAGGAAATGGTAAATGATATGCCGAGTCTTGAGAAGCCCGGCATCGACAGGTCAAGGGCCAAGGAAGAGTTAATCAATAGTCCCATTTATCGTGATTTGATCGTCAGCGCAGATGGTCAAACCGCTGCTTTATTGTTGGGGTTAGTAGAAGATATAACGTTTAATCAGTTACTCAAGTCTCGAGATGATTTACGGACTAAAAAACGAAACACCGGTCTCTCGACTGAAGAGACGGAAGCCCTAAAAACCATAACTGCCCAATACGATAAAGTTAATGAAGTAAGAAATGAGCAACGCCATCGCGATATTATCCAAATTAGGAAAATTATAGAGCCATATCGTCAGCACGGAGTGTTGCATCTGGGTGGTTTACCGATGATCACAGACGATATGGTGACATTCGTACGAAATGACTTGATCGTTTTCGGGGGTGGTGTCCTTGCTTTCTTGATCATTATTCTCACTATTATCTTCCGAGAACTGCGCTGGATACTTCTCCCTTTGCTTAGTTGCTTTTACTCAGCATTTATAATGATTGGTGTTCTCGGATTGATTGGCTGGAAGGTCACAGTAATCTCTTCCAATTTTCTTGCTCTTATGCTGATCATTACAATCTCGATGAATATTCATTTGATTGTACGTTATCTGCAGTTACATCGAGATCACCCTGATTATGATCAGTTGTCGCTGGTTCGAACCACAATCCATAAGATGGTTAGACCTTGTCTCTATACCGCTCTGACGACCGTTATAGGATTTGGTTCCTTAGTTGTAAGTGATATCAAACCGGTAATTGAC
Organism: uncultured Flavobacteriales bacterium; assembly: GCA_964419045.1. GTDB lineage: Bacteria > Pseudomonadota > Alphaproteobacteria > UBA8366 > CAVOAK01 > CAVOAK01. The sequence goes on along the minus strand of CAYQNO010000004.1, from coordinate 54,011 downwards.
TTCGGGTGGATGATGAGTGCGGGATTGACAGTAACCTTTGCGACTTCTTTCCTCTTGTTCCCTATGTTGTTGTTGGTGATGGGAAAAGTTGAATCAAAAGTTACAGTTGGAAAAGAAAGGTTTCTTTTGCCTGGATATTTGGCCCGGCTGACTTCATTCCATGGGAATAAAATCTTAGTATTTTCAGTCATATTGACGCTTATTAGCGTTGGGGGAATTTCCCTGTTGCGTGTTGAGAATAGCTTTATCAATTATTTCAATGACGATACTGAGATTTATCAAGGCCTCAAACTGATAGATGAAAAGCTGGGTGGTACGACGCCCCTGGAAATACTGATCAAACTCGAGAGTGAGGTTGAAGAATTGACAGAAGAAGACCTCGAAATGATGACTGAGGAAGAGATAGAGGCGGAACGCGAATACGCGGAAGCTGTGCGTACCAAGCCAGAGTTATGGTTTAATCCCACCAAAGTTGAGTTAATTAAAAAAGCACACGACTACTTGGATCATTTACCTGAAATTGGAAAGGTTCTCTCGTTCGCGTCGTCGGTTCGGGTTGCCGAAGCTTATGCTGACAAAAAGTTGGATGGAATGGAGTTGTCACTTTTGTATACCAAGCTCCCTGTCGCAGTTAAAAAAACTCTCATCGAACCTTTTGTTTCTATAAAGGACAACGAGGTGAGACTAATGGCCCGTGTGCTGGATTCAAAACCAGATTTGAGACGTAAGGAGTTGCTTGAAACAGTGAGGCGCGACCTAGGGAAGGGTCAGGGTTATAAGGAACTCGCTTCCTTTGAGCCTCTAATCAAGGATGTGACCATAAGTGGGCTTCTCGTCCTATACAACAATATGTTGCAGAGCTTATTTGCATCACAAATTAAAACCATTGGTGTCGTTATGTTGGGTATAGCGATAATGTTCCTAGTATTATTTCGATCATTTGTATTATCTATTATAGGAATTCTTCCCAATTTGTTAGGTGCTGTGGTAGTTTTGGGTATCATGGGTTGGGCAAATATTCCAATGGACATGATGACCATTACAATAGCGGCAATTACCATTGGTATCGCCGTGGATAATGGAATTCACTATATTTATCGCTTTAGAGAAGAGTATGCCATTACGAAGGACTATTTGAAAACGTTGCACATTTGTCATTCCAATATAGGCAAAGCAGTTTTCTATACGACAATGACTATTATATTTGGTTTCTCTATTTTGATGATGTCCAACTTTATCCCTACTATCATATTTGGCGTGTTGACTGGAACCGCAATGTTCATTGCCCTTTTGGCAGCACTTACAGTGCTACCAAAGCTGATATTATTATGGAAACCATTTAGTTGATGGCGGTTTTAGGGGAGGCGGGTATCGATCAAACAAGAAGATTACGTATTGCACTTAACTTATCAAGATTCTTGGTAATCAGATGCGTAGCGTAACAACGCTTTAATTGTATAATTAAAACAAGCATTTACAAAATGTAAAATGCAGTCACTGATTGTCATTGGCGTGAATTTAACTCAAAGGTTGGGTTACTATACCTTGAACATGTTCTGAAATACACGTTGCCACCAATTCGTTCATTTTGGGGGAGTAGTGAACTGAATCTACATAAAGTAGTGTGTTGACGTTTCGTCCTACACTTGCGCACCATACTACGTCTTTAATTTCTCCGCGCTTAATACCATCACGGACCAGAGCATACATCGCTATCCGAGAACCTTCTTTAAGCTCGTCAAAGGTATTAAAAGGAATTAGAGAAGTTATGTAATCAACCGTAGGTATTGGTTGCCAAATAAAGAGGGTATCTATACGTGCGGCTTTAGCGATCATTTTAATAAATTTCTTGTTATCTAGGTACCTAGCAAATGCTCTCTCAGCAGTTTGGTGTTGTTCCGATGACACTATATTTTCACCTGCCGATACGTATCCAAATAATTGAACGTGAAACCAGTTTAAAAACTTTGTGATTGGTAACTTACTTAACAAACGTACCAGCATAGCAGAGGTATCATCTAAATTTTTATCGAGATCCCTAAGCCTGCTAGTGTGCCATAAACGTGGTTCACCTCCATGACGAAATTCATTCGTTCCATCAATAAAAATCACTAAATGCGGTGGATTATTCTCAAATAGCAATTTCACAAATAGGAGAAGTTCATGGTTCGTATCAAAGAATCCACGACCAAAATTATAAACTGTTGTATTAGGTTCTAGCTGACTTTCAAGAATAGCCGGTATAGTTTCGTTATCTGCTACTCCGTATCCAAAAGTAGTGGAGCCACCAAAGACATAAATTATTTTTGAGTTTTTATCAGGAGGCCAGACTTGAACTGTACCATTTTTGCGAAATCCAAAGTCTGAAACATTAACAAACTTTCCTTTCCTTGGATATTCCCTAAATTGTGCAACCGCGTCATATTGCAATGGAAATGACCATGTTTCACTTAAAAGTTTCCTTATATCTGAAACAACTAAATTAGGAAATAACTTTGATACGGAGGTGCCGTACCGTTTCAGGAACGGGTTTGTTTCAACGGCGATGATCTCTGTATTTTTTTGAATTTTATACGCAACCCAAAGCGTGGTATTTACAATTAAAAATAGAAATATAGTAGAAAAAATAATTTGCGATAATATTGTGTACGAATTTTTAATTCTATTAAACATTTAGTATTACGGTTGGTATAAATCCAAATTAAAGAGATTAGTCCAAAATTATTTTAGTATAATAAGGGCATATAAAGTCATAACTTCATAAGAAAGACAGGCTTCAATAACTCGGCCGTTACTAAGAATTAAATTACTTTATTGGTTTTAGTTTTTATTTTAAAAATACTTGAAAACTAATTGAAAACTTTCTTCACAGAAAACCCTTTATCACCTCTACCCTTCGCACGTTTTATAATGTATCCCTTGCTTCCAAGGTTTAGTGTCCTATCATCCTGGAGTGGTTTGAGTACTTTTAAAATTTTTTCTGCAACGACATCTTTTTTTTCTAAAGGATTCTGAACCTTTTGTGTCTTTAACCATTTTGTAAATGCTTGATCTGCTATCTTATTCCCAACGGACTTCCGTAAACTGTTAAGTTTCCGTATTTGTCCTTTAGTTAAATCTGACTCATCAACCATATGTTCTGGCCCCCCCCGTGTGTTACATATATTCCTTTTATGTCTCTTAACTTAATTATATACACTTTTTGGATAGAGATTCAATAGTTTGAATATATTCCAGAGATTAATATTTGGTGAGTAAGTATGTATTTAATTTAGTATAAAACTGTGGCTTACAAATTAAAATAAATTAGATAGTAAAATGATCTTATGGTTTTATTTTATTAAAATATATTATGAGCGTAAAAATGTTATATGGAGAATACAAATTGAATATGCGGTATATTTTACGGAATTACTTTTTTTAAAGTATGTCTTTTACGAAAGCGACGTATATATTCCAACTGTTGTTATGAAGGCGTCATAATTTAAAACATCGTGTTTTGTTCTTATAGGTAGATAAAATTTACCATTTAACCGAGCGCGTTATTTATTTCTTGAGTATTATCCCTGTTAAGCGGCAGAATTATCTGTTTGACGATATGCAAGAGCTGTATGTCCAGCGCAATAGGGTCGGCCAGGCTCGACCGATTTGCCACAAAAATGAAAATCTGAGTCGCGGGGATGGCCGATCGGCCAGTGACACATCCGATCATTTAACATGGTGATATTATCCGTTTCGCGCTTGATTGGTGAGGGACGTGACTTTAGCCCAAGCCTATGTGCTTTACCAATTACTGCGTTGCGTGTTGTACCAGTGAGTTTATCTGCGATTTTGCTGGCTGATAGCCCTTTAATCCACAGATTCGTTAATTGTTCGACTCTTGCGTCCGTCCACTCCATCTCATTCCTCACATCCGTTTATATAGTAGGTTACTTGGAATAAACTACTATATCGTGTGGGAAACGGCCTCTCAAGGAAATTTACGCTAAGAGTTCAATTTATAAAAAATGGGATTCAAGGCGAAGGGAACTGATATGTGAGTTATATCCGTAACGTGTAAGGTAAACATAGTTTTTGCTACCCTGGACATCGCAGTTAGAGAAGATATGAAAACATATCATTTGGTTGGGAGCTATCGCTAGCGTCGCGACGAGACAATATACATTGGCCTTTCAAATACTTTGAGAACTTCTCTAATTGTTGGCGCTTGCTTAAGTTTCTCATAACCATTAAAGACGCTAAAGTCGCAGTTGTTACCATTTGAGCGCTTCGCAATTGCAAATAGTGGGGTATCGAATGTATTCCGGAATACGGAGAAAGTAGCGACTGGACCGTGATGGTCGATTGCGTAATCTTTCCATTCTCCAGCTACAACCCGCCTACTATATACTTCAAGCAGTTGGCGTAACTCTTGACGATTAAAGAATACTGGTGGTTTCCTTTTTTTTCCTCTGTAGGCGGTTAGATTTTGCATTTGCATCATACTGTCGACGCCTCAATTTCCCTAGTTATAGAAACTGAAAATCTGATAGCTTCTTCGCTTCCGTGTTGATAAGGAAACGTAGCTCTCATTGCCTACCGTATCTTAATCTGTGATAGCATTGTGATCAAATTTGTTGCAGCAACCGTCTACACTCGACACTTGGTACCTGTATAGCGAGAGTTCCAAAGCTAAATTTGGCAATGTGGCACGTCTTTCCATGTAGCAGATTAAGTCTTATAGGTCCCCTCTCACTGATATTGTGGCTGATGGGATACGCTCGTGCAAGCCTGTCTATATATTGTACCCCAGTAGTCATGGTATTCGTGCTCTAAATGTGGCCTTATCACCGAAATAAGTTGTTCTTGTAATACTAGATAGAGGAGATATTTATGGTAGCGACACATCAGCCGTTGGTCGACTATGGTAGAATGGCTCCAGACTTTGATCTTTTAGGCGTCGATGGGAATAGTTATCGTCTGTCCGAGATCAAGGGGACTGGTGGAACCGTAGTCATGTTCATTTGTAACCACTGTCCCTATGTTAAAGCAATTGGAGATCGAATCGCTAGAGATTGTGAAGAACTTAAACAGTATGGTGTCGCCAGCATTGCAGTCATGCCAAACGATACAGTTACTTATCCAGAAGATGCGTTTGAACATATGAAGGGATTTGCAAAGCAATTCAACTTTGGTTTCCCCTATGTTATCGATGAAACACAGGAAATAGGAAAAGCTTATGGTGCGGTCTGCACGCCCGATTTTTTTGGATTTAATGCTGATTTGAAGTTGCAATATAGGGGGCGTTTAGACTCGTCGAAGAATCAACCTGCTGCTGTTGATGCGAGACGCGAGTTATTTGAAGCCATGGTAGAAATTAGCCGTTCGGGTATTGGGCCAGCGGAGCAAATCGCATCAATTGGTTGCTCGATCAAATGGCGAGACGCAGCGTGAAATGATGTTTGCACTCTTATAGGTGGGCTGGAGACTGAAGTGACAGACATATTCGATGAAGTCGATGAAGAGCTGAGACATGACAATTGGCGAAAGCTTTGGAAAAGCTATGGCAAGTATGTTGTAACCGTATTGTTAATTATTGTGGTGTCCACTGGAGCAAAAGTAGGTTGGGATGAATATTCATTACAAAAACGAATGGAAACCAGTGAGGCCTTTATTTCAGCAGTGAGATTGGCAAGTGCCAACCAAATCCCAGAAGCATTGTCTGAACTTGCAGTAATTAAGGAGGAAGGTGCTGCTGGTTATAGCCTTCTTGCTCAGTTTCGTGCTGCGGCTCTAAGGTTAGAAGAAGGTGAGGACCTCGAAGCAGTTAAAATTTATAATCGCATCGCTGTGGGTTCCTCTGAGGATAAATTACTGCGTGAGTTGGCAGTGTTATACTCAGTGATACTGCAGTCTACTACTGGGGATGTGGTTACACTGATTGAGCGGCTTGAACCTATAGCAAAGGATAGTCACCCTTGGCGATATTCTGCGCGTGAAACAATTGCTACTTTACATATGCGTGGAGGCGAGCCTGAAAAGGCGCGAGGTATATTTACTGCATTAGTCGATGATCTCGAAGTCCCGCGTAGTATGAGAGCTCGTGCCGCTGAAATGTTGCGCGTTCTCGATGAATAGATAGTACATTGATGGGAGATAGGACTGATTTCCGCGGCGTGTGGGTTGTGGTGGCAGCTTTCCTGATTCAAGGATGCGGTACGTGGATCGGGGGTAAGGAGGCTCCACCACTGCCGGGCGAACGCATCTCTATTATGCTATTCCAGAGCGATATTACACCAGATCCCCGAATTGCTGATCTCGAAATTCGTTTGCCTAAACCAGAATTGAATGATGACTGGCCACAGGCCGGTGGATATCCAAATCATGCTATGCATCATCTTCAAATAGCGCAAACCGTATCAGAAGTTTGGCGAGTGGATGTGGGTAAAGGAGCAGGCGGGGATCGACGCCTCTTATCTGCTCCCGTTGTGGCAAACGGGGTTGTATTTGCGGTTGATGTAAATTTTGTTGTCAGTGCTTATGCTACAGCAGACGGTAAGCGTCTTTGGCGTTTTGATCCTAAAGTTCCGAAGAATGATAGAGAAGCGTTTGGCGGCGGGATTGCCTACGAAGATGGTCGCATAATTTTATCGACTGGATTTGCTGTGGTCTTTGCTATCAACGCAAAGAATGGAGAAATTATATGGCAACAAAATGTTTCGGGGCCAATACGTGCGGCTCCAACAGCAACAGGAGGGCGAGTGTACGTCATCACTGTCGGTAACGAAATTACAGCCTATAATTCAAAAAACGGTCAAAAATTATGGTCACATTCTGGTTTCGCAGAAGCGGCGGGTCTGTTGGGGGGTGCAAGTCCAGCTGTATCCGGTGGCGCCGTAGTAGTACCATATTCCTCGGGCGAGCTATATGCGTTGAGGGTCGAGAACGGGCGCGTTATATGGTTTGACAACCTTGCGGCCTTAAGACGTTTAGATCAGATTTCAAGCCTGATGGATATTCGGGGGCGCCCGGTGATGGACCGTGGAATTGTATTTGCCATTAGTCATTCTGGACGGATGGTCGCTATTGATCAGCGTACAGGTGGACGTGTTTGGGATCGTAATATAGGTGGAGTCGAGATGCCGTGGGTCGCAGGTGATTTCATCTATCTAATTACTAATGAAGCGGAGCTCGTCGGTCTTACGCGAAGTGATGGACGCGTGCGCTGGATTAGACCATTGCCTCGTTTCGAGGACGCGAAAAATAGTGAGGATAGAATACAGTGGTCTGGCCCTATTCTAGTTAGTGACCGTTTGGTTTTGGTGGCTAGTTACGGGGAAGCTTTGTCGGTATCACCATATACTGGTGAAATTCTAGGTCGGATAAAACTACCTGCTGGAGTTTCTCTTGCGCCAGTTGTAGCTGGCGGTACGCTATATATATTTACCGACAAAGCACAACTAATAGCGTTACGCTAACGCCTAAAAAAAGAGACCGTATCTCTCATCAAGGATAAAATCGGGTAATCAGCGGAGCGAGAGAATTCGCAATGTTTGAAACAGTAGTCATTGTTGGCCGGCCCAATGTTGGAAAGTCAACATTATTCAACCGGTTAGTCGGAAAACGTCAAGCTATCGTCGATGATAGGCCTGGTGTTACGCGTGATTGGCGTGAGGGGATTGCTGACCTCGCCGGGTTGAAATTTAGGATTGTAGATACAGCTGGTTTGGAAGAAGCATTTGACGATTCAATTCAGGCCCGTATGCGTAGGCATACTGAACAAATTGTTTCCGATGCAGACCTTGTTCTTTTTGTGATCGACGTGAGGACTGGCGTAACGCCATTGGATACGCATTTTGCCAATTGGCTCCGGAAATGTGATTCCCCGGTTGCTGTAGTAGCAAACAAGTGCGAAAGCAAATTTTATCATTCAGGGATGAGTGAAGCTTTTGGCTTAGGGTTTGGGGACCCAATAGCTGTTTCTGCTGAACACAATGAGGGGTTTGCAGACCTATATTCCGTTGTTAAACAGTGGATTGGGGAAAACTTTTCCACGGACCTAACGAAGGAAGGTATTGCTGTCCCTCTACAACTTGCCATCGTCGGTAGGCCCAATGTTGGAAAATCGACACTCATTAATAAGTTGATAGGAGAAGATCGCTTGCTTACTGGTCCAGAATCTGGACTCACGCGTGATGCGATTGAGATTGATTGGAAATATAAGGATAGATCTCTAAAGTTAATCGATACTGCTGGTCAGCGTCGCCGCGCCCGGATTAGCGATTCGCTCGAGTGGACATCAGTAGGTGATGCCGAACGGGCAATCCGATTCGCGCATGTTGTAGTGCTTGTATTGGATGCAGATGCGATGCTCGAACGTCAAGATCTTGCAATTGCTCGGAAGACAATAGAAGAGGGACGAGCATTCGTTATTGCAGCAAATAAATGGGATATTACTAACAATAAAAAAATAGCGCTTGCTCGACTGAAGGATCGTTTGCACACTTCATTGCCTCAGATTCGTGGAGTTCCCTTCGTTACTCTCTCTGCATTAAAAGGCCAGAATTTAGAGCGATTACTTAATACTGTATTCAAAGTTTATGACATATGGAACCGAAGAGTCACTACAGCACGTCTAAACGACTGGCTTAAAATTGTCACCTCTGAGCATCCCCCGCCCATGGATCGAGGTCGTCCAGTTCGTATGCGTTACATTACTCAGATAAAGACAAGGCCACCCACATTTGCAATTTGGGCCGCAAGATCAAAATCGGTTCCTGATAGTTACATACGCTATTTAGTAAACAGGCTTAGGGATGAATTTAACCTAGATGGAATCCCCTTACGACTCTACCTTCGCCAAGGTCGCAATCCTTATGCGAGTCGAGGTGGTCAGTAAAAGTTCTAGTAACCTTGTACGCTCTAAGCTCATTATCAATAAGCTTTTATAGTATCCCCGTTACGCTGACAGTTAGGTGCTGCTAACTCCACAAAAACCTCGGTTACCTCGTCAGGGTGGCGTAGATTAGTTGGATTTTCTCCTGGCATAGCCTCAGCGCGCATACTAGTTTGCATTATTCCTGGATCAATTAAGTTTGCGCATACATTTGTGTTGGCTACTTCATGCGCGTACGTGCGTACTATCGCATCGAGAGCCGCCTTAGTCATTGAATAGAGTCCCCAATATGGGAAAAGGTTCGTTGTAGCGGCTGAGGTTACAAATATAGCCCGTCCCGCCTTTGATTGTTTCAACAAAGGATCAAAATTTCGGATTAATCTGTAATTAGCAGTCACATTGATCGCGAATGTTTCATCCCATGCGTCAGGTTCTATATGCCCAATAGGCGAGAGCACACCAAGTGACGCGGCGTTACCTACTAGTATATCTAGGCGTCCAAATCTCTCGTAAATTCTAGCACCGAGTTCATCAATTGCACCGAATTGTGTCAGATCAAGTGGAACAAGAGTGGCTTCTCCACCTACAGCCTTGACGGCGTCATCAGTCTCTTCGAGCCCGCCAACAGTTCTGGCAACAAGCACCAGATGAGAACCCTCCATAGCAAATCGTTTTGCAATGGCAGCTCCTAGTCCTCGACTTGCTCCGGTCACTAGCGCCACGCGTCCATTCAATCGCCCTTTAGAAGAGCTGACCTTCGACATCATATGTTTTCGTTTAGTAATGAGAGTTGTGTTGATTGAACGCCATTTGAGTGGTCGGTGAGTGGAATAGGATAATCTCCAGTAAAGCAGGCGTCGCAATACTGAGGTTCAGTCGCGTCTCGACCTTTTAGTCCAGTCGCTCGATAAAGACCGTCAATTGATACGAAAGCTAAGGTATCAGCTCCAATCATAGTACGAATTTCATCTACGCTTAGTACGGCAGCAAGAAGTTGGTCTCTCTCAGGCGTATCGACACCATAAAAACAGGAATTGGTGGTTGGTGGACTAGCGATTCGCATATGGACCTCTAATGCACCAGCGGCACGCACCATCTCGACTATTTTCTTTGATGTAATACCTCGGACGATCGAATCGTCGACTAGGACAACGCGCTTGCCATCGACGGATATCCTGTTAGCGTTGTGTTTTAACTTTACTCCGAGATGCCGTATCTCGTCAGTAGGCTCAATGAAAGTACGACCTATATAGTGGTTCCGTATTATTCCAAGTTCGAACGGAATTCCTACTTCAGCTGCGTAACCGATAGCTGACGGAGTTCCAGAGTCGGGAACAGGTAGTACCACGTCAGCGTCGACACTGTTTTCTCTAGCCAGCTCTGCACCAATTCTTTTTCGAATTTCATAAACGGAGTTACCTTCGGCCACGCTATCTGGTCGCGAGAAATATACATATTCGAAAATACAAAATCGACGATTTGTCGGAGGGAAGGGTCGTACGCTCTTTATACCTTCTGCATTGATTATCACTAATTCCCCTGGTTCTATGTCACGTACGTGGCTAGCGCCTAAGATGTCGAGTCCGCAGGTTTCAGAGGAAAGAATATATGCTTCACCCATCTGGCCGAGAACCAATGGGCGAACGCCAAGTGGATCGCGTACTCCAATAAGCCCGTTACTAGTAAGTGCAACAACCGAATAGGCACCTTCGATTTGACGCAGGGCTGACACCATCCGCTCAACGACAGAACCGGGAAAGTTTGCCATCAGATGAATTATAACTTCCGTATCTGAAGTCGATTGAAAGATGGAGCCTTCTTTAACAAGGTCATGTCGGAGCTTTAATGCATTGGTCAGGTTACCGTTATGGGCAATGGCAAGACCACCAAATGAAAAGTCTGCGAATAACGGTTGTACATTGCGCAGTGATTGCTCACCTGATGTCGAATAGCGAGTGTGTCCTATAGCGCAAGATCCTGGCAGTCGATCAATGACGGTACGACTAGCAAATATATCTCCTACAAGCCCAAGTTCTCTGTGGGCATGAAACTGTGCCCCATCGTAAGTTGTGATGCCAGCAGCCTCTTGCCCTCGGTGTTGCAATGCATGAAGGCCAAGTGCAGTATGAGCTGCGGCATCAACATGTCCGTAAACGCCAAATACCGCACATTCTTCACGAAACCCACTAAGAGTTGAAGACCTATTTCTCAAGGAATTGGTCATTTGTTGCTCTCGATCAATCTCTGCATATCTTTGCGCTCATTCTTATTGTAAGCGGGCTGAGAATTTCCTGTAGCCTTTTCATCAGATTGAGGTTGCGGATTTGTTAACGCCCTCAGCCTCGTATTCAATTTATCGGACTGTTCGGTCTTCTCTATTGTTCCGGTATTATCTTCTTCGGCACTCGTAGGTGCTAAGGCCAATAACATTTCGGCCCCACTTTGGACAACCGACAGGCTCTGAGCTCTAAGAATAGCGTCTGGCAATTCGTCAATTGTCCAAATCCATACAGCACCAAGATAAATCAAACAGGTTAATATAGCTCCCCGGGCCAGTCCAAATACGCAGCCCAATGCTCTGTCTAGAGCACTTAACGCACTTCCTTTAACACTTTTTGAAATTGCATGGCTAAAGATGCTAAGCAAAATTAATGAACTTACAAAGATACTCACACCGGTAACAATATTGGCGATGAGTTCGTGACTGATGACCGTTTGAACGTGTGGTTTGATAAAAGCAAATCCGTAAAGTGCGGAAAAAGCTGCTCCTACCCAGGCTCCGACGGCTAGTACCTCTCGCACAAGACCACGCATATAAGCGAGAAAAGCCGAGACCAACATAACGATTGCAATGATGATGTCGGCGAACGCAAAAGGGAAGTTTTCCATTTATTTTACACCGACATGGGTTTGTCTGTTAGCGGACAAACTAAACATTGCAATTAAATCGTGTAGTTCTTCGATTTCTGTTTGTTCAACACCGACAGCAATGTTTTTGTCCACGTTTTGTCTTGGCGGCATAAGCACCCTTTTAAACCCGAGTTTTTGTGTTTCCTTAAGTCGTTTGTCGGCTTGGCTAACAGTACGAACTTCTCCAGAAAGGCCTATTTCGCCAAACACAACCATGTCGCCAGTTACCGCGTCCTCAGTTAGAGCGGATACTAGTGCGGTGGCTACTGCTAGATCGGCCGCTGGTTCTGATATGCGTAAACCTCCGGCAACATTCAAGTAAATATCTTTACCTGAAAATTGCAGTCCGGCCCTAGCCTCCAGAACCGCTATAATCATAGCTAGTCGCGCATTATCCCATCCAACAACAGCCCTCCTTGGTGTCGCAAATGAAGAGGGTGCAACTAGAGCTTGAATTTCCACAAGTACGGGTCGAGTTCCTTCCATACCAGCGAATACGGCTGCACCAGAAATATCACTTCTATGATCTGTCAGAAATAGTTGCGAAGGGTTTTCGACTTCGATTAGTCCGCAGCCTGTCATCTTGAATACGCCTATTTCGTCAGTAGGACCAAAGCGATTTTTAACTGCTCGAAGGATTCTGAACTGGTGACCACGATCCCCTTCAAAATAAAGCACAGTGTCAACCATGTGTTCTAGTACTCGAGGACCCGCTATTATCCCCTCCTTGGTAACATGGCCAACAATTAGTAAAACATTGCCCCGGGTTTTGGTTACACGAATTAGCTCCTGGGCAGAGGCGCGCACCTGTCCTACGGTACCTGGAGCCGACTCAAGCCCGTCTACATACATAGTTTGAATAGAATCTATGACCACAATTTCTGGACCATTTACCAAGTCAAGAACATCAAGGATATCTTTTATCGAGGTGACGCTTGCAACTTCGACATTAACGTGCGCAATACCTAGACGTGTCGCACGCATACGAATTTGATCAACAGATTCTTCTCCTGTGAAGTAGACACAACGTGACTCATCACTCAATGCTGCAACTACCTGTAATAGTAAGGTTGATTTACCTATTCCAGGATCACCGCCAATAAGGACGGCCGTTCCATTGACGAGGCCACCGCCACATGTACGATCAAGTTCACCGATTCTTGTAATCTTTCGTGGAGGTGCCAGAATTGACCCTTCCAGTGGTACAAGATTGAGTTTTTCGGATCTACTGTCTCGGCGTCCACGTGCCCTTTTACTTCCACCTACCGGCGCTGCTGTTTCTATTATCTCTTCTACGATAGTGTTCCACTCACCACAGGATCCACAGTGTCCTACCCAGCGCGGATGAATACTACCGCAAGATTGGCAAACATATTTTGTTGTAGACATAATCAGAGCGCCTCAATCGGCTCCGCACCTTCGGTTAAGAGTCGATAAAGATGGGAGTAGGTTTGTATAATTCGGGTGGGTTCCAAATAGAGTGCTGTATGATTGATGAACAGTGACGAGTAATAACCGGTGTAGTTTATAAGCTGGATAAATTGGCAGGCTTTAAGATACTGACGAGGGCAATGTGGCCATGAATTTGGTAAAACTAGTGATGGACCTAGCGCCGCAAATAAACAGTTAATAAAAAATTTTATGATAAAACCTAGTTCATTCATATTCCCTTACCGGTATAAATGCGTCTATAGCGGTTACCTAGGCTAGTTAAAATTTCATATCCGATTGTCCCGGCATCAGCGGCTAGAGTGTCTACATCATTGCGTGGGCCAATCAGGTCGACCATGTCACCTGGTTTCGCCCATGAGACGCCTGTGACATCAAGGGTAATAAGATCCATGGAAACGCGACCGATGACCGGCACGCGAACATTACCAATATAAGCCGTACCCTGGCCGCTCAAGCTTCGCAAATAACCGTCCGCATATCCTACCGCAACAGTGGCTACACGCGATGGTCTGGTAAATTCATGGGTGGCACCATATCCAACGCTTTGGGGGGTGTCAACGTCACGTAACTGCAGAATTCTTCCTTGTAATTTAACGACTTGACACATTGGGTTCGGAGTATTTGCGGTTGGAGCCACGCCGTAAAGTGAGGCGCCCGGTCGCACCAAGTCAAAGTGCCATTTGGGACCCAGAAAGATACCTGATGATGCTGCAAGACTTGCTCGTACAAATGGAAAATTTTTGGCTATCAATTCGAACTGCTCGAGTTGTTTCTTATTTAGTGGATGACTTGGGTCATCTGCGCAGGCAAGGTGGCTAATGATCGACGTGATAGGGAATCGTAGCAGCTTTAACTGATTTTCGATAAGGAATTGGGTTTCAACGGGCGTCAATCCAAGGCGCGCCATGCCTGTATCAAAGTGCAAGGCTGCCGGTTGAGGTGTGTCCGAGATTTGTGATCCAGACCAAATCTCAATCTGGCTGATATCGTTGAGGACTGGTGTCAGACGGTATTCATGGTATACCTCAGCCTCACTTTCTATTAAGCCATTCAGAATAAAAATTTCGGCTTCAGGCAATATTCGTCTGAGTGTCAGGCCCTCATCCAATAATGATACAAAAAACGTTCTGCAGCCGTTAGTGGCCAGCACACTACTGACCATTTCCATTCCCAATCCATATGCGTCCGATTTCACCACAGCGGCACATGGAGTTTGCACTGAACTGACATCTAAAATTTTGTAATTGTTGGCAATTGCGTCGAGATCAATTATCAAATGAGTGGGCGCATAGGCTGGCCCGGATGACTTAAGGGTAGTCATTAGAGCCGTGGTGACGATCGAAATCCGCGAATCTAGTCAGTGCACCATCAAAATATAAATTTATACTGTCGGTTGGTCCGTGGCGCTGTTTCGCAACAATTACCTCAGCAATATTTTCTACCTCTGACTTCTTTTCCTGCCACTTTTCAAATTTGTCTGAATAGTGTGTGCTATCCTCGTCAAAATCTCGTTGTGGTTTATCCTTATCTAAGTAGTACTCTTCACGAAATATGAACATAACTACGTCAGCATCTTGCTCGATCGATCCAGACTCCCTTAAATCAGCGAGTTGAGGGCGTTTGTTATCGCGGTTCTCTACTTGACGGCTTAACTGTGAAAGGGCCAGAACAGGGACGTCTAATTCTTTTGCTAGCGTTTTAAGCCCGCGTGTAATTTCCGAAATTTCTTGGACCCGGTTATCGCTACGTTTCATGAATCCCGAATGTATTAGTTGTAAATAGTCAACGACGATGAGATCCAAATTTCCTTGACGCTTCAGGCGTCGTGCTCGAGTTCGCAGTGCAGATACGGTCAATGCTGGAGTGTCGTCGATGTAAAGCCTTGCACGGTGCAACTCTTGGCTAGCAATGACCACGCGCTGAAACTCGTCGTCTTTTATTTCGCCACGGCGAATCCGATCAGAAGGTATTTCTGATTGTTCAGAAAGAATTCGTGTTGCGAGTTGCTCGGACGACATTTCAAGAGAGAAAAACAGCACCGTGTTATCAGCCTTGGCTGCATTAAATGCAATATTGGTAGCAAGCGCTGTCTTACCCATTGATGGGCGGCCCGCAATAATGAGTAGGTCTGAGGGATGGAGACCACCAAGCATGCGGTCTATGTCTTTAAGACCCGTTGCAACGCCAACTACGTGTCCATCACTCTTGATAGCTTGTTCTGCCATTTCAATAGCATTTTTCGCGGCATTGACGAGGCTGATGTAGCCACGTTCATACTCGCCCACAGTAGCCAAATCGTAGAGCCGCTGTTCGATCCCTTCGATCTGTTCCATGGCGGATACATCAATTTCCGGTCGATAACCGTCATTTACGACATGTTCGCCAAGGGTTATCAGTTCACGACGGAGATACAGGTCATGAATTGTGCGTCCATATTCACCGGCGTTAATAGTAGAAAAAACAGTGGTAGCTATCTCCATAAGGTATTGAGCGCCACCGACCGACGTGAGGGAATCGTCCTGCTCAAAATAGTGGCGCAGCGTAGTGGGCGACGCTTGTTGTCCTAGTTCAATCAGTTTGGAGGAAGCGGCGAAGATTCGTTGATGAGCGATGCCAAAAAAGTGTTCCGTCTTCAAAAAATCAGAGACTTGTTCATAAGCTCTATTATTACTAAGAATTGCGCCTAATAGGGCCGACTCGATTTCTACATTTCTAGGAGCATCTCTTAGGAGTGGACTCTCAGCGTCACCGTCTCGTAATTGAGCTATATTACTTTCTTGTACTGAAGTTTCCATGTAATGACTTTTACACTAGCTCGAAGTTTACTACATTCGAACATAACATGAACTTATATCAGTGGAAACAAGGATATCGGGGATAACTAGCGTGGTCTTGGTCCGCGACACAGTTCAGCGCATCTAAGACCCATTGATTAATTGAGTATTGTCACTCGATTAAAAGCTTTCAGGGTGCCTTTTCAGTTTTGCTAGTGTCAACGCTCGTTTCGCTGTTGTTATCAGCTTCCTCAATTATTTCAGATTCTAGCAAGGTATTGAGCGCAGCTGCTCCTTCTTCAAAAATTTCCGCCACATCAGTTTCAAATTCTTCAACTGAATCCTCTAAATCATTCTCAACGATTGCGTGGCCTAGCTTTAGTTGTTGCGCTGCCTCTTCAGTATTTCGTGCGACGTTCGCCTTAATTGTGACCATGACTTCAGGGTGTAGGCGAATTTGTATCGGATGTAGGCCTAGAACTTTCGTTGCACGTTGCACTACAACCTGGTTGCGTACTATTGAAAATCCGGCTTCTGTCACCGCGGTCGCTATATCGCGCGCATTAACTGACCCATATAACTGACCCGTTTCACCAGCATTTCGCAATATTTCCACCACCTGTCCTTCGAGCTTCTTTGCTATTTTTTCTGCGTCACCACGTCGCTCGAGATTTGTTGTTTCGAGTTGTTCGCGTTGTTTCTGAAACTGTTCTAAGTTCTGCTTTGTAGCCCTTAAGGCGCGCTTTTGAGGAAGGAGATAATTCCTAGCATAGCCGGGTTTGACGATCACAACGTCACCCATTTGACCGAGATTTTCAACGCGTTCCAAAAGGATCAATTCCATGTTAAATCTCCTCGCCTGGTCTACCTGGAACGCTAGCTTTTAAGCGCTGCCTGAGACCATACCAATTTTCGAAGAGGCCTACCATTGTTACTATGATTATAGGCCACCCTAAGACCATTAACGTAAAGTAAAAAATAAAAAGCAAAAATCCCCCTACTCTTACACGTCGGCAAAGTGAGTGAATCATCGCTAGGCCGATGAAAAAAAATGGCGTGAGTAGCACTAGCATCAAATTTTGACCATAATATCCAATGGCACCTGGAACGAGCCACAATAATGCAGAAATTAAGGTCAAAATAGGAGCCCATTGAGGCAACTCAAGTGAGGATATACTCGGCCATGGCCTAAGGTTATGGCCAAGGTGAACAAGTACTTTTTGGGCTAGGCTGGAATTAATAATAGTCATAATGAGCCAACCTATAACGACTAAGCCTGGCAGTATTGGGATAAGGCGGTTGGCCATGATCGCGTGTCCTTCTCCAGAATTTGGAGGAAGGATTTGGCCCATTATAGATTCAACAAACGAACGTACGGTACCCTCTAAGCCTAATGGCTGCGCCGCAAACCACAGCGTCGCTAATGTCAAAAGTAATACACCAATTCCTGTTAACCACCCAAGCAACAAGCCCGCTGGATACCAATGAAGTGTGGCGTATTGTTCGGAGCGAGAAAGAAGAGCTTGGCGGGAAAATATTAGGACTGGGAGTACGTTGACTATAAAATAGATGAATGCACCAAAGAAACTCCCAAATAAAAGGACGATAGTCATTACAGCCGCTCCACTTGCAGCTGCACTGGCTGTAACCCCTAGGCTTAGTGCAGCAAGAAAAAGTGGAAGCTGCGCGAAATAGGTTAAGAGCATACCTAATAATGTACCTGTTCCTGCAAAGAGAAACGCAAGCGCACTTGCTAAACCAGCAGTTAAAGAAATCACCCAATATTTCCACATGGCCAAAATCGCGACCTCGAACCTGACAATAGTTACTAATTCACGATATATGGAAGCAATGCGAGGTATCGCGCACGCTTAATTGCTTTAGCTAATTCTCGCTGTGCCCTCGTTGATACAGCAGTGATACGGCTCGGTACAATTTTTCCACGCTCTGAGACAAATCTCTGAAGTAACTTTACATCTTTGTAATCGATGGGAGGTGCGTTCGGACCTGAAAAAGGGCAGCTCTTACGTCGCCGAAAGAATGGACGACGAGTTGTTAGTCTACCACTACCACTGCTTTCGCCCGCACTTCTATCAGTGCTTCGCGTGTTATTAGAACTTGCCATTGAATTTTTTCCTATTCTTTAGAAATTTTTTTACTCTTCGCTTTAGTAGGTTTCTTTTCCACGACCTTCTTTTTGCTTGCCGCTTTCGGTTTAACAGTTATGTCACCTTCGCTTTCAGAGGGCTCTGTCTCATTACTATCAACCGATTTGGTCTTGGACTTCGCCGAACGAGTTCTCTGTGGTGGCTCCGAGCTAGCTTCGTCCTTGTCTTCACTTTTGGCAAGATCGGACACATCTGACGGGTCTGCAACAATTGTCGGCTGGGAGGCGGTATTGTCCTTGTCGGTCTCAGTCGGTGATACATCGCTCTTGATCCCCACCTTTTCAGGCGTTTCTTCAATTTGATCAGTTTTTTCTGATTCTGGTTCAGCTCGCACACTATCTCGTGAGGCACGATCACGATCACGATCGCTCTTGGTCAGCATGATGGGTGACGGGGTTTCCGGGAATTTTTCTAACCGTATTGTGAGTTGGCGCAGAACGTCTTCATGAAGGTACATTTGACGAGCAAGTTCCTGGACTGCCTCGGTTGGTGCATCAATATTGAATAGGACGTAGTGTCCTTTTTTATTTTTCTTTATGCGGTAAGCAAGTGTTCGTAAGCCCCAATACTCACGCTTTTCGACACTTCCGCCGTTCTCACGGATGACTTCCTCAAAACCATCTGAGATAGCATCTACTTGTGCAGATGATATGTCTTGACGGACGATAAAGATATTCTCATATAGCGCCATAATAACTCCTTTCGGCTATTTGTGACACGGCGTCATCCAAGACCGTCCGTATCTAGCCAGCTAAAAATAGCTGGCAAGGAGTGGATTAACGTTTGCCAATATACATATTTCTTCTGTCGGGCAAGTAGAATTTGACTTCCGAAATGGACTAAATTGTGCATTTTGAGGTAACGGTATCCACGATTGTTTTGTTTATCGAAGGAAGTAGCAAGGAAATGGCTTTAATATGACGACAGCTTTCGTGTTCCCAGGTCAAGGGTCACAATCGGTAGGGATGGGTCGTGATCTAGCGGAATCGTTTTCTACTGCGAGATACACCTTTGAAGAAGTTGATGACGCGCTTGGGCAGAATTTAACTAGGATAATTTTTGAGGGTCCGGATGAAGACCTCAGGTTGACGAGCAATGTCCAGCCAGCGTTGATGGCGGTGAGTCTCGCCATTATTAGGGTTCTTGAAACTGAAGTCGGCGTGAAGTTAGGTACCGTTTGTAGTTATGTTGCTGGGCACTCTCTCGGAGAATACTCTGCGCTCACCGCTGCTGGTTCTATGGACCTAGTGACAGTAGCGCAGCTTTTACGCATTCGTGGTGCAGCCATGCAAAAGGCGGTTCCCCTAGGTGAGGGTGCTATGGCTGCTTTGTTGGGGCTAGAATTGGATGCAGCTGTTTCGATTGCTGCTGATGCGGTTCGTCATCACGCTGGAGAGGTGTGCGAAGTTGCAAATGACAACGCTTTTGGTCAGGTAGTTCTGAGCGGGGGGTGTGCGGCGGTTGGGAGAGCAATCGAAATAGCAAAAATTAATGGCGCACGGCGAGCAGTATTTCTGCCGGTAAGTGCGCCATTTCATTGTTCATTGATGAAACCCGCAGCCCTAACGATAGAAGAGGCGCTAGAGCACATCAATGTAGCTTCGCCACTAGTACCACTTATAGCCAATGTGAGTGGAAAAGAAACAATTAACCCCAAAATTATACGACGCCAATTAGTAAATCAAGTTACAGGAATGGTTAGATGGCGAGAGAGTGTTCTTTACATGCAGGCCAAAGGTGTTGATAGAATAGTAGAGGTTGGTGCCGGAAATGTATTGAGTGGACTGATTCGGCGTATCGATAGTGACCTAACCACGGTTTCAATTAAAGGCACCAGCGATATTGAAGCATTCGTTAAAGGTTACTAGGAAAGTCTAATGTTTGATCTATCTGGAAAGAATGTTCTCATAACTGGTGCTTCCGGTGGAATCGGCAGTGCTATAGCGCGGAAGGTCAATGAATGTGGGGCGAGCGTAACTCTTTCGGGTACCCGCGTAGACGTTCTCCAATCACTGCGTGACCGACTAGGTGACAAAGCTCACGTAGTTCCCGCAGATCTTGCAGATTCTGACGCTGCTAAGCAACTTGTTGACAGTGCGATAGAAACTATGGGGTCGGTGGACATATTGGTTAACAACGCGGGACTGACCAGTGACACATTGACTCTTCGTATGACAGATGAAGATTGGCAAGGCGTTCTTGATGTTAACCTAACGGCTGCATTTCGCCTCAGTAGGAGCGTTCTTCGTGGAATGTTGAAACAACGCTGGGGGCGTATTGTTTCCATTACCTCTGTTGTGGGGGTTACAGGAAACCCTGGACAAGCAAATTATGCTGCGGCGAAAGCTGGCTTGGTTGGAATGTCTAAAGCTTTGGCGCGAGAGATAGGCAACCGTGGCATCACGGTAAACTGCATTGCACCCGGATTTATTGACACGCCCATGACCGAGGCATTATCCGATTCACAACGAGAAGAACTGCTGGCAAAAATTCCATCTAACCGATTTGGCTCTGTAGATGAAATAGCGGCTGCACTAGTATATTTGGCGAGCGAGGAGGCTGGGTATATTACAGGTCAAACGCTGCACGTGAATGGTGGTATGGCGATGGTATAGAGTATCGGGCAAAGTGGATACCATTATAGAATGGTATTGCGGCTGGTGCTGGTATTGACAAATGTAATATGATACTTAACGCGCCGTTATTTAAGTAATGTATTAATCTAGCCTTAGGGTTTTAGGTGTTCTAAGAGGTCTTGAATTATGAGTGATATATCCGAGCGCGTTAAGAAGATAGTCGTTGAACATCTTGGCGTAGACGATTCTAAGGTATCGGAAGGCGCAAGTTTTATTGATGACTTGGGTGCTGATAGTCTTGATACCGTCGAATTAGTCATGGCGTTTGAGGAAGAATTTGGATGTGAAATTCCTGACGATGCCGCCGAAAAGATTCTGACGGTTAAAGATGCAATTGGTTTTATTGAACAAAATTCTAGCTAGTTGGAGTTAAAACGGCTGATTTATCGGTCGCCACGTGATTAAAAATGCGGCGCGTAGTTATCACCGGCATGGGATTGGTCACACCCTTGGGGGTGGGCATAGGGCACGTGTGGGATAGGCTCGTTAGCGGCGAATCGGGTATATCCACTATCCACCGCTTTGACGTATCTGATCTTCCAGCAAAAATCGCAGGACAGGTTCCGTCTGGTGATACGCTAGACGGTGATTTTTCTGTTGACGACTGGGTTGCACCAAAAGATCAGCGTAAGATGGATTTATTTATCCTTTATGGGATGGGTGCTGCTGTTCAGGCCATCGAGGATTCAGGTTGGAAGCCTGAAGGTGGTGAAGGGTGTGAGCGTACGGGTATCATAATGGGATCCGGTATAGGTGGATTGCCAGGCATTGAAGAGGGCTCTCTAACTTTGCGCGATCGGGGACCACGCCGTATAAGCCCATATTTCATTCCGGCAAACTTAATTAACCTCGTGTCTGGGCAGATTTCCATCCGCTACGGTTTTAAGGGTCCTAACCATGCCGTCGTGACGGCTTGCTCATCTGGAGCACACGCAATTGGCGATGGGGCACGCCTTATAGTCGAAGGTGATGCTGATGTAATGATTGCGGGTGGTGCGGAGGCCGCCATCTGTCGAATTGGTTTGGCCGGCTTTTCAGCAGCACGTGCGTTGTCAACTAACTTTAATGATACACCAGAACTGGCTTCTCGTCCTTGGGATGTGGGGAGGGATGGCTTTGTTATGGGGGAGGGTGCAGGAGTTGTAGTACTCGAGGACCTTGAACACGCAACTCGGCGCGGTGCCAAAATTTATGCTGAATTAATTGGTTATGGGCTCTCAGGCGATGGTTACCATATGACGTCTCCACCTTCGGATGGTGATGGTGCCTATCGGGCAATGTCCGCCGCGTTAAAGCGGGCATCACTGGTACCAGAGGATATTGATTACATTAACGCACATGGCACCTCGACACCCACTGGTGACGAGGTTGAAGTGGTTGCGGTTAAACGACTTTTTGGTGATCATGCCTATAAATTATCCATGTCATCGACAAAATCCTCTATTGGTCACTTGTTAGGAGCTGCAGGTAGCGTCGAGGCAATTTTTTCTATCAATTCAATAATTGAAGGTGTAATTCCGCCTACACTTAATCTTGAAAACCCGTCGCCAAATTGTGATATTGACCTCGTTCCAAAACAGGCAAAGAAAATGCCAGTTCGTAACGCTTTGTCTAACTCTTTTGGATTTGGTGGAACCAATGCGTGCCTTGTATTCTCGGCAGCACCATAATCTGAATTTTGTGGATAGAGTTTTAAAGGTGATGCTCATTTGACACGATTGGTGGTGCGGACCGTCACTATCATAGTTATTGCTGCCACGTTGATAGCTAGTAGCGTAGTTATTTACGGTATCGCATTACATCAAGCTGCGGGCCCATTTGATAGCGACTCACGGCTGATCATACCTTATGGAAAAAGCCTTGAACAAGTCGCGGCCCAGCTTTTCTTAGCAGGTATCATTCGTAATAAATTTTTATTCATTGCGGCTGCTCGTTTTAATCAAGTAACGGTCAAGGCAGGCGAATATGAATTTAAGAGCCACTTGTCTACTGCTGAAGTATTACACCAAATTTCGGATGGAAGGACCTTTGTGCGGCGGATTACAGTGGCAGAAGGACTCAGGAGCCATGATGTTGTACAGATGTTAGTAAATTCTGCTGGTTTCGAAGGCACTATCACTGATGAACCCGCAGAAGGCTCATTACTGCCAGATACTTATTTCTATTCTTACGGAGATAATCGTAATGAGATCATCCGGCGGATGACAAGGGCCATGAACGTTTTACTAGATGAATTGTGGTTGCACCGTTCCGACAAATTGCCATTTCTGACTCGGTATGAGGCAGTAATTCTTGCGTCGATTGTTGAAAAAGAAACAGCAGTCGCAGTTGAACGGCCGCGTATAGCGGCAGTCTTTCTGAATCGCCTACGCAACGGTATGAGATTACAGTCCGATCCAACAGTTATTTACGCTCTCTTAAAAGGCAATCGCGAGGTATCACAGCTAACTCACAATGATTTGTTATTTGAACATCCCTACAATACTTACCGGAATTCGGGCCTCCCTCCCGGCCCGATTTCAAATCCCGGTCGAGCTTCCCTTGAAGCTGTATTAAATCCCATAGAATCTGCTGAGTATTATTTTGTTGCTGATGGTAGCGGGGGGCATATGTTTGCTCGTACATTAGCCGAACATAATCGTAACGTTGCCCGCTGGCGCCTAATCCGGGAAAAGCTAAAGATAGATTAAGTGTTGTGGTTAGACCGGCTAATAACAGCTAGTGAAATAGGAGCCTGGTATTGACTGGATCAAACTTCAGCATAGCGATCGGAGGACTGGGTGCTATTGGTATGGATGTGGCACGTCGACTTGATCAAGGGATTGATGGACTGTCTCTTGTCGCAGTATCAGCACGTGATTGTAAGATGGCGACGAAGAGGGTGAGTAACTTCCTCAAACCACCACCTGTGGTGTCGCTTGGTTCGCTTGCCGATTTGGCAGAGATCATAGTCGAGTGTGCACCGGCAGATGCCTTTCCACTGGTGGCCGAGCCAGCAATTCGTGCTGGACGTATTCTTATTCCTTTGAGCTGTGGTGCACTTTTATCTCGGCCTGATTTGGTAGAACTCACGCAAGAGACAGGCGCTAAGATCCTAGTACCGACTGGAGCATTGTTGGGTCTCGATGCTGTGCGTGCGGCGGCCGAAGGAAAAATTTATTCTATTCGCATGATTACACGCAAACCACCAGGGGGGCTCAAGGGAGCTCCCCATTGCCTCGATAACGACATTGAACTCGAAGGGCTTACTTGCCCAGTAAAAGTATTTGAAGGTAGCGCGCGTGAAGGTGTGATTGGCTTTCCGGCAAATGCCAACGTTGCAGCAGCGCTAAGTTTAGCAGGTATTGGTGCCGATAAGACCCAACTCGAGATTTGGGCCGATCCAAGTCTCACCCGTAATGTTCATCATATTGAGGTCGATGCTGATAGTGCTAGTTTTTCCATGACCATCGAGAATTTACCATCTGAGACAAACCCTCGAACTGGTCGAATTACAGCACTTTCTTTGATGGCTTGCTTGCGTAGTCTAACGAGAAACTTGAGGGTTGGTACATAACGTTATTTAGTTTGGGAAAACAACCGATTGTCGTTAACCGTATTACTAACTCGGTTTCTACAGTAAAACTTGACGGCAAATTCCCTTATTAGAATTTTGGAATGCTAGAGATACTGGTATTAATAATATTTTTTACCGGAGCGATTGGAAGTTAGAACTATGATGATTAGATGATGGACGACCCTATACGTAGGCACCCGACACGCGCAGAGCAGCTTGACATTTTAGCTACGCTAATTGCAGACCACGCTGGCCCTGGCGACCACTTACTGGATCTTGGCTGTGGGGTCGGTTATGTAGGAGAGCTAATTCTAAATCGACACACCGAATTGCAAATGGTTGGGGTTGATTTCTCTAGTGACGTTTTGGATAAGGCACGGGCAAACCTTGCGCATATGAAAAACCGTGTAACCTTTTACAAAGGTGATCTTGGCGCACTTAGCGACGCGAAAATTCCACAAAGAAAATATCATTTTATTATATCTGTTTTAGCATTTCACGAAATTAGTGACTCGGAAAAGCAAGCCGCTATTGAATGGTCGGTAAAAAACCTTGCGCATGGTGGATTTATATTTCTCTATGATAGGGTCAGACTGGATGAGTCGGCGCTATTTTCCGTTCAAAAGAGCATTTGGAAACGTGTTGAGCGCCTGTACGGAGAGGCAATGCGGGGTGCTGAAAACTTCGAGGAATATAGAGAAAGTTTTGCCGAAAAGACACCACCAGCGAGCCTCCAAGATTATTTGCATTGGTTCGACTCTGTGGGGCTTGCCGCTGCTTGCCTACATTTGCACGGAAACATTGCTTTGATTTGTGGCGTTAAACGTTCTTGAACTTGTACAAAGTGAGACCCAGACTTTATATGTTGCGAGAATGACAAATTTCTTCCATTGGAGGTATCAGAAGCAATGAATCTAAGATGGATGATCGCCGTATATGTGGTAGGCGGAGTTGTATTTGGTACGTTGCTCGGAAGCTGGCTTGGAGAGCCAGTTTTGGTAGCAATTTTTGGCGCCTTTGTTGGTGCTGCGCTTGGTGTTGCATTTAGGCGTTAATCGGATTTTACAGCTAGAGATCGCTTTTAATTAATTTGCATCGGCTGTGTATCCAGCATTCTCAACTCCCGCTATAGCAGCTGCTTCGTCATTGTCAGAGCTATCGCCACTAATCCCAACCGCCCCCACAATCTCGCCTGATACATTACGAATTAATACGCCACCCGCGACCGGTATCAATTTACCTCCAGAAGCTGCAATTGCCCCGGTAATAAAATGTGGACGCTCGATAGCACGTTTTTCAATTGTGCGAGAGGACGCTCCCATACCTACAGCGCCCCAGGCCTTTCCATATGCTATGTGTGGACGTAACGGTGCTCCAGGACCATCCTGACGGGCGAAGGCCTTGAGATGGCCGCCGTCGTCAACAACGGCAATGGTAAGGGGCATAAGATCGAGTTCTTTTGCCTTGGCGATTGCGCCATCAATTACTTGCTGTGCTTCAGTAATTGTAAGTTTAGACACGTAATCATCCTCCCAAGAACTTTAATTTCACAAATTTATGCATTTCCACATTTATGATACTTTTTAAGTCGGAGCTCTCTGAAATTGTAATAAGGTGTCGGTTATAAGATTTTTAGTCTGTACTTGCGCCATAAAGTTGAGACCGCCCCAGCGTACTATACTAGGACGGTCTCTTTAACAATTACAAATACTGTCAGAAATTAATCCAATGAAGCAAACTTTACACCTGTATCAACCCGGTGTCCGTTTTGCAAACAACCACAGGATAATAGCCAACGCGATCAATCCAACCAAACCGTTGTTACCCAACGACTGGACGATATCAATCAGGTTTCCGACAACATTCGCTGTGAAGAACTGGTTGCTACCGAAAAGCACTTGAACAACGAGAGCCAGCGCAATAAGCAACATCCCAAGTTCTGTAATCTTACCTACATAGCCTTTTACAGTATCAAACATGTTAGGCATCTCTCCTCCTTCAGGGGCGCTTGGTGCCTGAAAAATCCACATATGCGTGAATTCGAATTGAATCGCACTATATATCGTGGTCGTTGTCAATAGTATTCTACAATCGGTCAAAGCTCAGATTATGTATCCACAGGCTAAATCCGCTGACTTTATTGAGAAATTTCGATGAAATTAGCTCAATTTTTTTTTTAATATTACTAGTGAATTAGTGTCGAACAGTGTCTAACTGATCTTTAAATTTCCACACAGAGGGCGCCCACAATGTCATTCAAGACGTCTATGCGAATCGGCACGCCCAGCGGAAATGTTCGTGGGATGGGTCTAGTATTTGCTTCCACACTTGGTCGTTCTGCTCTCCATGCGCTCGTGCGATTGGTTTCAACAGAACTTCATCCATTCCAGATAGCG
Source organism: uncultured Flavobacteriales bacterium (assembly GCA_964419045.1). Taxonomy (GTDB): domain Bacteria; phylum Pseudomonadota; class Alphaproteobacteria; order UBA8366; family CAVOAK01; genus CAVOAK01. The sequence continues at coordinate 27,244 of CAYQNO010000004.1, read as the reverse complement.
TTTTTTCAAAATTTTTTTGGAATGTTTGTTGTTTTACCGTGGTTTATCCAACGTGGTATGCAACCGCTTCGGACACGGCATTTGCCCTTACACCTACTCCGAGTTTTTATAACACTCATTTCACAGCTGGGCTTGTTTTATGCCCTAAAGGTTACACCACTGGCGCTGATAGCTGCTCTTGGATTTACTGTACCCATCTTCACAACACTGCTCGCGACGGTGTTTCTTCGCGAGTCGGTAGGACTAAAACGCTGGTTAGCAATTCTCGGAGGGTTTGCGGGAACCGTAGTGATTCTGAGGCCTGGCATTGTCGACGTTAGTTTAGGGTCTCTGGTAATGATAGCGGCATCACTAATTTTTTCGATCGCGGTCGTATTGACTAAGATATTGAGCCGGACCGAGTCGACGGTGACTCTTACAAGTTATTCGGTCGTATTATTGGCGCCAATGAACTTTATTATTGCCTTTTGGGTGTGGGAGTGGCCGACATGGACGGTGCTAGGATGGTGTGTGGCAGTAGGCCTTGTAGCGACTTCAACACAGCTTCTTTTTAACCAGGGTCTTAAGGAAGCAGACGTTAACGTCTTGATGCCACTAGATTTTTTCAAACTCATTTGGGCTTCGGCCATAGGCTATGTATTTTTTGCTGAAATTCCGAGTCCCTGGACTTGGTTCGGTGGATTCATGATTTGCGCTAGTGCCACTTATGTCGCCTGGCATGAAGCAAAGGCGATGAATAACTTTTAAATTCCTCTTTATCGTCCGAGTCGACTTCCATTTTTCCCGAAATTGATCAAGGTTTAATTTTGGAATTGCTGGGTATTTAGCATTTATCGTAGCCTTGATGATTTGTTTAAGAACTAGAGCTTTAGACAGGTGAATGAATTCTCTGGTAGGTTCTATTCGTAGCGAGAATGACTGAAATTTCCTATAAGTCTTTTCTCATCTGCTTGTCGATCATAGGGAATAGGCGATATAGTTAATTCACAGTTAGCTTTCTACGTTCCATGAATTCGAAGTCTCATTGAGATGCCTGTTGCTACAGTTTCAAGTATGACTGGCTTTGCCCGGACAACAGTGGATGTCAGTGGTTGCTCTTGGATATGGGAGGCAAAAAGTGTGAATGCGCGTGGCCTTGATGTCCGCATTAGGCTGCCACAGGGCTTTGATATTTACGAAAACAAAGCTCGAATAGCGGTTGGTAAAAAATTTAAACGTGGTTCGATATCACTGTCTTTGTCCTTGTATAGAGGTGATAGAAAGGAAACACTGCGAATAAATCAAGAATTGTTGCAGCATGTGTTAGAAGTGCAAAAATCTCTCAAAGGTAAAGTATCAGATGATCTCCCGCGACTAGATGCGTTGCTTCAGTTGCGGGGTCTGATAGAGGTTACTGATGGGTTCGAGCCCGAAGCGGAAGAACTTTGGTCATCAGAACTCGACCGTTCCCTCGACTTAGTACTGGATTCATTAATGGAATCACGTCAACAAGAAGGAGAGCGTTTGTCCTTATTTGTGAGTAGATTGATTAATAATATCGAAGAAGTTTGTAAGAATGCTAGCAATTTGGAGGCAACCCAACCTATTGAAATTAAGACAAAGTTGGCGGCTCAGGTGGAAGCTTTGCTGAGTGATGTGCAGTCGATCCCGGATGAACGCATCGCGCACGAGGTAACGCTGCTAACAATCAAGGCTGATGTACGTGAGGAACTAGATCGACTAACGGCACATGTGGAAGCTGCTAGAGATCTATTGGTGGTAAAGGGACCCATTGGTCGAAAACTCGACTTTCTTTGCCAGGAATTTAATCGAGAATCGAATACACTGTGTTCAAAGTCTTCTGACTTGAAGCTTACAAATATGGGACTCGAATTGAAGACGTTGGTGGATCAAATGCGCGAACAAGTGAGTAATATCGAGTAAATTTAGATTATGCTGGACATCAAACGACGTGGGTTAATGCTAGTTATATCTTCCCCATCTGGGGCAGGAAAAACGACTATATCAAGAGAGCTAATTGCGCGTGATCCTAATATTGATATATCTGTTTCTGTAACGACTCGGACCAGAAGGCCTGGCGAAGTCGATGGTCGAGATTATAAGTTCATCGAGAAAACTGACTTCAATCTAATGATCAATCGTGGTGAGCTGTTGGAGTATGCTAAGGTTTTTGATCATTTTTATGGATCGCCAAAATTGGAAATTCAAATGACTTTAGAAGCAGGCCGGGATGTTCTGTTCGATATTGATTGGCAAGGCACTCAACAACTCGCTGAAAAAGCTCGTGAGGACCTTGTCAGCGTATTTGTTTTGCCACCTTCTACGCGTGAATTAGAGCGCCGCTTAATTTCACGTAGACAGGATAGTCCTGAAGTAGTTGCAAGTCGTATGGATTTGGCGTCGAGTGAAATGAGCCACTATAGAGAATATGACTATGTGCTAATCAATAGGGAAATTGGTGAAAGTGTTAAAAATCTTCAGGCGATTCTAGCCGGAGAGCGACTCCGCCGTGATCGTTTTGTAGGTTTAGGTGATTTTATTATGGGTCTTCGCGAAGTTTAGTGAATGCTCGTGCTAAGGCAGCGAATGACGCAACATCAAGAGATTCAGCTCGCGCAGTAGGATCGACCTTTGCTAATTCTAGGAGATCTTTTGTTACTACGGGTAGACTTTTGAGAGCTGTTCTCAACATTTTTCGACGTTGATTAAATGCAGCTCTAACGACAACTTTAAGGGCTTTACTATCTGCTGGATGAGGCCGTGTATCAAACGGGGTCAGCGATATTACGCTTGAAACGACCTTCGGGGGTGGGACGAATGCTCTTGCTGGCACATCAAATAGACGTTTTACCGCACAATTCCACTGAACAATTACCGATGGCCGTCCGTATAGTTTACTACCAGGCCTTGCGAGAATGCGGTCAGCCACTTCGCGTTGAAACATGAGTATCAGCTGACTGAACGCAGCTGATTGATCGAGCCAGTTAAAAAGAAGTAGCATCGCAATGTTATAAGGAAGATTAGCTATAATTCTTCTAGGCGTGTCACCGAGGTTTGCCAGATTAGTTTCTAGAGCGTCCTTGTGAAGGATTTCAAGACGTTGATGAGATGCTTCTACCAGCGTTTTTAGGGCCATTACGCAACGTTCGTCACGTTCCACAGCAATGACCCTCGACGCACCCTCTATTAATAGTGCACGTGTCAGTCCACCTGGCCCGGGACCTATCTCAACTGTTGTTCCGTAGGTGAGATCGCCAGCTGCTCGCGCTATGCGGCGTGTTAATTCAAGATCAAGCAGAAAATGTTGACCAAGTGAGCGCCGTGTCGTAAGCGCGTGCTGTGCCATAATCTCTCTTAACGGTGGTAAATTTTCGACAATATCAGTCGTCATTGCATGGGGACAGTCGTCTCATGAGCACCTAATTTTGGCCATTTTCATTGTTGGCTTTACGATTGGAAGCGATTTCAGCCGCAATAGTTAGAGCATTTACAAAACTCGTTTCATCTGCGGTTCCAGTTCCTGCTATTTCCAATGCGGTTCCATGATCGGGAGAAGTGCGCACGAATGGCAAGCCAAGAGTTACGTTTACGCCATTACTAAAATCGATAGTCTTTAGCGGCACCAAAGCTTGGTCATGATACATGCAAATCACTGCGTCATAGTTACGGCGTGCTCGTTCATGAAACAAAGTATCCGCGGGCCTCGGACCACTTATTGAGAGACCGTTGGCCTTCAGCTCGTTGACGGCGGGAATTATGATTTCTTGTTCTTCACCTCCCAAGTACCCACCTTCGCCAGCATGTGGATTGAGTGCAGCGACAGCGATACGCGGCTGAACTATTCCAAAATCGTTCACTAAGGCAGCGGCAACAGTCTCCGCTGTTTTTACGATTAAATTCTTGTTTAGTGCACGAATTGCGCCAGCGAGTGACTTGTGAGTTGTAACTGGGATAGCCTTTAGGCTCGGACACACTAGCATCATAACAGGATCTAAACTACCATCGACAAGGTCTGCCAAAAATTCTGTATGACCAGGATAGTTAAATCCCGACTTGTAGAGTACTTGTTTACTGATTGGATTAGTAATAATGGCAGATGCTTGGCCAGCCACGACAAAACCGACTGCTTTGCGGATAGATGCGGCAATATTAGGGGTATTTCTTGTCTCGGGATGACCAGGGATACTAGAGCCTAGAATTGGCAACGCGAGTACAGGCAATGCCTTAGAAAATTGATGCTGGGCTGACTGAGGATCATCGATCGAAACAATTGGAACCTCCCAGTTGAGCATAGCCGCCAGCTTTTCTAGTCTGACTGGGTCGTCGATTGAAAAAAAGGTAGGGACATTATATTTTTTGCGTAGAAGCCACGCTTTAAGCGTCAGTTCCCCACCAATACCCGCTGGCTCGCCCATCGTTACAGCTAGTGGATGTATCGCATTCATATTCTATATTCCACAAATGCTGATCTTCGAAGATCACGCAAATAACGACGTCCTAAGAGGTCTAATTTCTGGAAACTTAAGCGTGTCTGAATTTGCTCACGTGATGGCAACTCAGCAGAAGGCTCTTCTAGGTCACATACCATAAGCAATAGGACAGCATTTGATGTTATGATTGGTGCACTAACATCCCCAATTTTAAGAGATATGACTGCATTTTGTAATTTTTTTGGCAAATCCTTTATTATAATTCTACCCAGCGAACCAGACATCGGCGATACTATTGATTTCGCGACTGTCGAAATATCATCACAGCTCTTTAAGCTGGTGCGTATATTTTGTGCTACAATTTTTTGTTTTTCGATATCTGAATTTGCTGCATCAGTTTTTATGGGTATGACAATCTGCTGAAGGTCAAGTACGGTGTTTTGCTTTTGGTCTTGTGGTGTGCGTTGATCACGTAAGAACAAAACATGGTATCCAGCATATGTTCGTACTGGGTCCGAGACTTGACCTGGAGTAAGCTCTTTTAGCGCTTCTTCAAGAGCGGTGTCGAGTTGTCCTTGGGTTATCCAGCCTAAATCTCCACCCGCAACAGCCGAGGCGCTTTGGGAAAACTGGCGCGCTAGAGCATCGTATCTTGCGCCGTTCCTAATTTGTTGTGTTAGACGAGTAGCCTCGCTCCGTACCTTCTTTTCCTGTTCGGGACTGTCGAATGTCAGAAGTATTTCTGCTACACGGTATTGCACTTGTCCTTGTATAAAGGCCATTCGATCAAGTTCATCGTCGATTTCTTCATCGCTGACAGTAAGTTGTCGACGAAACTTACGTTTTACGGTTTTTGTCCACGCAGCACGTGCCCTCAGTTGTTCAACTAGCGATGATTTTTTTATACCTCTTCGCTCAAGAAGATTATCTAATCCGCCCCGAGCTACATTGTTTTGTCTCTCTATCTCACTTAATTGAATATCAATCTCTCGCTTACTAACTCGTATTCCTCTACTCCTAGCTTCTTGCAATTGAAGCTTTTCGTCAATCAATGCACGCAACATCTGATCTGCGAGTCGGCGTCGAGTAACAACTGTATTAGGATAATTTGCTGCAAAAATTGTTAAATCTATCCGTGCAGAAAGATCAAGAATTGAAATTATATCGTCGTTAACAATAGCAGCAATTCTAGAGACGTCCTGAGCTCGTACGTTGGCTTGTCCTGTTGCAAGCCAGATGGCTAGACCTAAGCTAGCAAAGACAAAGAACGACCATGACATTAGAGCATCGGGGTACCTTCTTTGTTTCGAGCACAAATTTTTCAACACTCTATTTCCCATAGGATCTTCGCTCTCTGATAAGGAACGAAATATTCCATGATTTAGCTATGCCATTGGAAATCATGTCATGGAACAATATACACAGGTTAAATAAGCGGCTCTCAGCCATCCTCTAAATGCAGTAAGCTCACTATTCCTATTGCCATACTGACGCCGGCAGGCGTCCATGCTGCTAGTAAAACGGGGATGTTGGCTGACAGGCCAAGCGCATATACAACGTCAGTCAAAAAGTACAAAAAGAAGCCCGCTACAATTCCGCTGACGATCATGATACTAGTATTTCTATTCTTGCTCGTTCGCATTGAAAATGCGGCAGCAATCAGAACAATAGCACAAAGCAATATTGGACTTGCCAATAAAGAATGCCAGTGAAGTCGATGTCTGTGGACAGAAAAACCTGCCAACTTTAACGTACTGATGAAGGAAGGAAGCTTCCAGAATGACATCGTTTTGGGAGAAGCAAAGCTATCCTGAATTTTGTCGAACGTGAGGTTAGTATTATGTACATATCTTTCTTTATACTGGGTAATTTTATCTGGAGCTGATATCCACGCTTTGCTGATATCCCAGTATCCATTCTTCAATTTTGCGCTTTCAGCGTCTATACGTCCGATGAAGTCATCCTTCCCTTCAAATAAAAAGAAGATGACTTGGTGGAGAGTCATATCAGTTTGCGATAATCGAGTTGCGTATATAGCTGATTGACCACCTTCGTTTGCTTGACGCAGCCACAGGCCGTTCTTTGATACCGCTAGTAAACTTGTTGTGTGCTTGAGGTAGCGCCCCTCAAGTCGCTCAAAGTGAGACATCATTACCGAGGCAAAGGGGTTAAACATGCTTATTTGTATTACACCTATAATGAAACTAATACTAAGCGCTGGTAACAAAAACTGCCACGCCGAGACACCTGCCGCTCGCGCAACAACTAGCTCCCGAGCCCGCGCCAGCCGCCAGAACGAAAACATCGAACCAAACAACACGCCGAACGGGAGCATTTCTTGAACTAGCTGCGGTAGTTTGAAGGCACTCATTTGAAGTACAATAGCAACGTTCGCGTCTATTTTGCCCGATGCTCGTCTTAACAATTCCACAAAATCAAAAAGAGCTGCAACACCGAGTAGAATTAGGAATACACAGAGCAGCCAAAACATGAAATGTCGTGCAAAATAGTTGGTGATTGTCCCCGAAACACGCATACTTAAATAATTCCCTGCTCGAAGGTGCCTACTCTTAGAACGATTCGGTTGACGAGGCTGCGTTTCCTGCCGTTCGTCTCTGAGGTGGCATGGCTAGAAAATAAACGCCTATCAACAATGGAACGAGGCTATTGGCGTAAATCAGGGGAACGAACAGAATATGTTTTGCTATCAGGTGCGGCAGTCCTAAGTTGGAAAGAAACAAGCCTACAATTAAGGTGACGGCAAACAGGACATGAGCCAACTGTCCACGACGGTTATACGGCCCACATAATAATACTGCCATAGCGATGATACTAAAAGTCAAGGGTAACAGTGGTGACGCCAATCTAGAGTGGCCCTCAGCTAATAGTTTGTCGTGATAGTAACGGTCACCTATTGATTCGTCTGGTGTAAGCAATTCGCTTAGATAACGCTCTGTTGGTTCGCGCCAGCGAACTCGCACTTCACTCTTTGCTTGGCCAAAGTCAAATGGAAAACGATCAAAATACAACATAGAAAGTTGACCTTTTTCTCGGCCAACCTGTTGACGGTTTCCTTTTACAAGAACTATGCGTGATCCATTTTCACCATGTATAACTGCACCGCGCTCTGCTTGGTAAGTCACAGGAGCCTCTATATTTCTGTTATCATGTAGCATAATCCCATGGAGCTCGCCGTTGTCATCACGCTCTCTCACATAGACTGTTAATCCATCACCTACGGAATTGAATGCTCCCTCTCGAAGTAGGGCTGCCGAGTAATCACCGCGCGCTTTGAATTGCAAATCCTTGAAGTTGCGTAATGATGTTGGCAGGAGATAAAGACTAAGCAAATAGGTGAAGGAAGTAAGAACTAATGCAGCAATAATCCCTGGTTTTGCAATTGCTAGGTGGCTTAATCCGGCAGCTCTCATTACAACAATTTCGTTATCGTTCATAAGCTTGTGATAAATGAACAGAGTTGCTCCAAATGTGGCAAGGGGAACAATGATGTTAAGAAATCTTGGTAGATATAAAGTGGCCATATAGATAATCATAGAGGCCGGTAGACTACGACTTATAATCAGTTCTATTAAACGCAAAGACTGTGTCATCCATACAGCAAAACAGATTATCGCCGTTGCTGAAATCGACACGATAATTATTTGCTTTGTCATATAACGGCTAATACTGGTCATAGTTGCAGTATAGTCCAACTTAAACAAAATACTATTCGACTCTGTAATAGACTGGAAAAAACACTGTGTACCTTTGTTAAATAATTATTGTTAAAAAATACACAGGTATAAGCAGATAGTTATTTAGAGAGCGCAAACATGAACTCTAGGGTTCGATTATGTTATTTCACAGCCAAATATTTTTAATTATTTTTCTACCAGTCATTTTGACTGGGTATTATTGCTTTTCTGCCAGCCGCGAGTGGCGGGTGTGGTTCTTAATTATTTCCTCATTTGTGTTCTATGGATATTGGGATATCAGATTGGTTCCGCTTCTCGCGGGTTCTATTACTGTAAACTGGATTCTAGCTGTCGCGTATCGCCGCTGGTCCCAATTACCGATTATTCTTCTTGCTGTTATATTGAATTTAGTAATCTTGGGTATTTTCAAGTACGCTAATTTTGCGGCTGATACGATTGCGTGGTTTGCAAATTTTGATAGGCAGAGATGGTCAATCGTGTTGCCACTAGGGATTAGCTTCTTTACGTTTCAGCAGATTTCTTATCTTGTTGATATCCAGCGAGGAAAAGCGCCAAATTATACCTTTCATGAATACGCGCTTTATGTATCTTTTTTCCCGCAATTGATCGCTGGCCCTATCGTTCGTCATAATGAATTAATATTTCAGTTTGGGCTTGACCCACGACAGGGTGATGTATGCGAGAATTTTTCGCGTGGCGCAGTACTACTCCTCATTGGGCTTGTGAAGAAGGTTTTTATTGCGGATCGACTAGCCCTAATTGCTGATCCTCTTTTTGCTACTGCTGCGGGTGGAAATCTAATTAATATGGCCGAATCTATAACGGCTCCACTCGCTTTTGGCCTACAAATATATTTTGATTTTTCTGGATATTCGGATATGGCAATCGGCCTTGCCTTAATGTTCGGTTTGAATCTTCCAATAAACTTCAACGCACCGTACCGGGCAACGTCAATTAGAGAGTTTTGGCGGAGGTGGCATCTGACACTTTCTCGCTTTCTACGGGATTACGTTTACATTCCAGCAGGTGGCAGCAGGGTTGGGTGGCCCCGTCACATATTTGCAATCATGGTTACCATGTTGTTGGGCGGCCTTTGGCACGGAGCTGGTTGGACATTTGTAGCCTGGGGAGGGTTACACGGCTGTGCGCTTATCACAAATCATCTATGGATGAGGATTGGAGGTAACTTAGCACCGTTGCCTGCCTGGATTTTGACAATGGTTTTCGTATTTTTTACGTGGACTTTCTTTCGAGCTGAAACATTTTCCGCTGCCACTATAATACTTCAGTCCATGATGGGAAGGGGGCCAAGTATTTGGTTAACAGAGTGGAGCATAATTACTTTTTTGGAGACTGGCGGGTTGTTAGTTGCAGCCGTAATCATTGCGCTTTTCGGGCCAACCAGCCAGGAATTCGTACGAGTAAAATTGAAGGCTAATCCGATGTTAGCAGTCCTGTGTAGTTTATTGTTAGTCGCAGTATTATTGCAGGTTGGTGGCGGAGCAAATGCTGAATTCATCTATTTTCAATTTTAGGGCTTAGAATATGAACTGGCGACGATTTTGGATGAATTTTGTTTTTGGCGCTGTTGGGATTTCTGTGCTCCTCTTTACATTTGTAATTATCGTAGACCCTTACGATACGTTACCTTTCTCCCCAGATTTCGTGCGTGAACCGGTTACAACAAATCAGAGGTTCTCGTTTCCCGCATTGGCGGCTTCACAAAAGTTTGATAGTGCCATATTTGGAACATCAACGACTCGCCTTTTGAAGCCTAAAAAGTTCAATAATTTATTTTTGTTTCGGTTTGTTAATCTTTCGATGAATAGCGCCACTGTATACGAACAAAGGCGACTCTATGATTTGTTTATTGATCACCATCCGTCACCAAGGATGATTATATTCGGTCTCGATGGGCAATGGTGTGATACGGATCCGACAATTAAGAAACATACGTTCCGACCATTTCCCCCATGGCTTTATGATGGTAATCCCTGGAATGACGCATTGTACCTTTTTAACTTCAGTGCTCTCGAACAGGCAAGTAGGCAATTTGGATTCCTAACTGGTCTCAGGCCTCCAAAATATGGACGCGATGGTTACACACAATTTCTGCCACCGACGGCAGATTACGACTTAGTTAAAGCTCGTTTTCACATCTATGGCCCTGATGGAATTCAAAAAAAAATTGTAAGTACAGCGAGAACACAGGATTTTTTAATGCAGCGCCAAATGTGGAGATATGAAGCTCATACTTATATGAGTGAGATGCTGGAGCGGTTGCCTGAAGAGACTGTCAAGGTTTTGATGTTTGTGCCCTACCATTACATACGCCAGCCAGAGAATGAGGATAAGGAATGGGCTCGTTGGGATGAGTGTAAGCGTCGACTGGCAATGCTTGCTGCTATGCATTCTAACACCCACACGATTGATTTCATGATTGCTTCCGAAATTACTACAAGTGATAAAAATTACTGGGACCCTCTCCACTATACAGTTGAGGTTGCCGATCAGTTGGCGGAACTTATTGCCGTAGGCATTCGTGAGCGTCGGGGTATCCCAAATTTTTTTAAATACGTTCAGCCAGAATGACTATCCCCTATGAGCGGAAGGTGTTGGAAATAGAACGTTTTGAGTCTTTCTAGGCTTCCATTTTATGCATGAATGATTAAAGTCGCGACAAGACTAAGTTGCGATATGGCTCTTTGTAACGATCCCCTGATTAACGAAAACTAAACTTGAGGAAATCTAATGAAAATCACCTTTTCTGAGCACGTAGAGCCAAAAAATGGCGCAGTTATCGTTGGAGTTCACGACAGCCGAAAGTTCAGCGCATCGGCTCGTCACATTGATCGAATTACAAAAGGGGTTCTTCGACGTGCTGTCCGAAATAGTAAGTTTTCTGGCAAACAAGGTGAGATACTTTCTCTTATAGCGCCCACGGGTCTTTCTGTTAGTCGAGTGATCCTAGTTGGCCTAGGTAAACGATTAAGTGAACTTGATAGCCAAAATCTGGGGGGTAGTGTTGCCGCGTATCTTCATGAGGCAGGTGAAAAAACCGGGGCACTGTTGATAGATGATGAACGTGGCCAACCCAGTGCACCTGATATAGCGTTAGGGGCTCGTTTGCGAAGTTATCGTTTTGACAAATACCTGACAAAAGAAGGTAAAAAGAAGTTTTGTTTGGAAAAACTTACATTGCATCTAAAGGGAGCTTCTGCGGCGCGGCGCGCCTTTTTACCTCTTGATAAGGTGGCTGAGGGTGTAGCACTTACTCGTGATCTAGTTTCAGAGCCACCTAATGTTCTCTTTCCCAAGTCGTTTGCTGTTGAAGCTCGGAAATTAGGTCGTCTTGGGGTCAAGGTAGAAGTTATCGGTGAGCGAAAGATGAAAGAGCTTGGGATGCGCACGTTGCTTGCTGTTGGAGAGGGTTCGGTGCGCGAAAGTCAACTTGTTGTAATGCGTTGGAATGGGGACAAAAAAACCGTGAAGCCGATGGCGTTCGTGGGAAAAGGTGTATGCTTTGATTCTGGTGGCCTTTCGCTTAAACCCCCTGGAGCCATGGAACAGATGAAGTGGGACATGGGTGGTGCCGGTGTCGTTACTGGCTTGATGAAGGCATTGGCTGGGAGAAAGGCCAAAGCTAACATAGTTGGAATAATTGGACTTGTAGAAAACATGCCATCAGGTGGTGCAGCTAGACCGGGTGATATAGTCTCCTCAATGTCTGGTCAAACGATTGAGATTTTAAATACGGATGCCGAAGGTCGTCTCGTTCTCGCTGATGCACTTTGGTATACACAAGCGCGCTTCAAGCCTAAATTTATGGTCGATCTAGCAACCCTGACTGGAGCAATGATTGTCAGTTTGGGTCACGAGTATGCGGGAGTGTTCTCTAACGATGACGAGTTAACCAAGAATCTAGTCCGTGCTGGAAAATCCACAGGAGAAAAACTATGGCGGATGCCTCTGGATAAGGCATACGATAAGAAGCTTAACTGTGATGCGGCCGACATGAAAAATATTGGTGGTCGCGAGGCCGGTGCAATTACTGCAGCTCAATTCTTGCAGCGGTTCGTTAATGACGTGCCGTGGGCGCATATGGACATTGCCGGTGTAACATGGTCCCAAAAAGATACGTGTACGGTCCCCAAGGGTGGAACGGGATTTGGGGTGCGATTGCTTGATCGTATGGTGCGAGATAATTACGAGAGCTAATTTTAACTAAAATTCTTGGTTGCAATCCCTTGACAGAGATTCGATTTTACCATCTTCAACGTGCGCCGCTAATGAGTGTGCTGCCAAAACTTTTAGAGCAAGTGCTTGAACGTAATTGGCGAGCGGTTGTCTTGACTGGTTCGAAAGAACGGGTAGAGGCTTTGAATAGCCAGCTATGGACCTACACCAATCAATCATTTTTGCCTCATGGCAGTGGTTTGGATGGTTATCGTGAACACCAGCCCATTTGGATAACCAGTGTGGACGAGAACCCGAACCAATCGAACGTTCTATTTTTAACAGACGGTTCTAGGACAGATAACGTGAATTTATATTCGCACTGCTGCGAACTCTTCGATGGCAGCGATGATATCGCCTTGGAAGTAGCGAGGGCGAGATGGAAAGATTATCGGTCCGCAGGACATAAACTAACCTATTATAAGCAAAGACATAACGGGGGTTGGAGAATGAAATCACAGGTTAATGACTGAACGGAACAGATAAGCCTCCTAAAAGTGCCTGCTTGCCGTCAACAATATGGCCGTTTATAACCCGGCGGTTCCAATTTTGTAGGACAACTTAGATCGGACACAATCAATGGCAGTTGAACGAACACTATCCATTATCAAACCAGATGCGACGCGCCGCAATCTTGTGGGTCACGTTGTCGCACGGATAGAGGAAAGCGGTCTAAGGGTGATTGCCATGCGACGACTTCACCTCACACGAGATCAGGCAGAGCGATTTTATGAAATTCATAAGGAACGTTCATTCTATTCTGACCTGTGTGACTTCATGACATCTGATCCAGTTGTTGTCCAAGTCCTTGAAGGTGAGGACGCGATCATAAAAAACCGTGAGGTCATGGGCGCCACTAATCCAGCTAACGCAGAAGAAGGCACAATACGTAAGCAGTTTGGGGAGTCTGTGGAGGCCAATACGGTTCATGGGTCGGATTCGCCAGAAACTGCAGCGACTGAAATTGCATTCTTTTTCAGCGAAGCGGAAATTCATCCTTAATTTGTGCATAATAGCGCGTGTCGAAAAAGTGCCACGCTCTTGGGTTTGAAGTTAATTACCTCAGGGGTGGGTGGTATAATGTGGGCATGAAAGTTGAAGTTTCCTCTAAAATAGCACGCTTATCTTCGACTCGAACTTTACCTTCAGCAACTAGGCGCAATGCCAAGGGATAAATTTGGTGTTCTGCTTCTAAAATGCGAGCTGATAATGTATCGGCGCTGTCGTCGGAAAAAACTGGAACGGCTGCTTGAGCGATTATTGGGCCAGAATCAGCACTGCTGGAAACGTAGTGTACTGTGCAACCGGCTATTCGCACACCTGCGTCTAGCGCTTGTTGTTGTGCCTCTATTCCTTTAAAAGATGGTAGCAGCGCGGGGTGTACATTAAGTATTCGGTTATGCCATCTCTCAACAAACTCGGTGGTAAAAAGCCTCATAAATCCCGCAAGGCAAATGAGTTCTACACCATGTGTTAATAGTTCCATGTGGATTGAATTTTCGAATTCAGTGCGAATAGGAAATTTTTCGTGAGGAATAACGGTTGTCTTGATATTTGCTTCCCGGGCAATGTCGAGGCCAGCTGCATCTTCACGATTCGAAAGCACACAGTCAATCTTAGCAGGAAAGTCGGGAGCCATGCAGGCGTCAATCAAAGCAGCCAGATTGCTTCCCCTACCAGAAATAAGGACTGCTACACTAAGAGTTTTCAATCGTCCATACCTAAAATTTGAATGGCAGGTTCATCTTCTTCGCGTTGCTTGATGCGACCAATGCGATACACAGTTTCACCGGATTGTACTAGGGCTTCATGGATATCGTCTGCCCGATTTGCATCGACGATAAAAACCATACCAATTCCACAATTGAACGTTCGTAGCATTTCCCGCTGCGTAACTTTGCCTTCGCTTGCTATCCAGTCAAACACGGGTTGGTTTGTCCAGGCAGACCTATTAATTTCTGCCGCAAATTGCGGGGGTAATCCACGAGGAATATTTTCGATGAGTCCACCACCAGTAATATGTGCAATAGAGTGAACGCCACCAACACTTATAGCAGAAAGGCAGCTATTAACGTAAATTCGTGTTGGTTGGAGAAATACTCCTCCAAGGGTATTGTTTTCTTCAAATGGTGCCGGTGCCCGTAAATTATAATTACCGATTTCAACAATTCGGCGCACCAGTGAGAAACCATTAGCGTGGAGTCCGCTTGAACTAATGCCAAGGATAAGATCGTCCATAGCGGTTTCGTGTCCAGTTATTAGAGCATTACGCTCAACTGCTCCTACGGAAAATCCTGCTAGGTCATATATTTGATTATGATAGATTTCTGGCATTATAGCTGTTTCGCCACCAATCAAGGCACACCCCGCTTGGCGACAGCCATCGGCGATTCCACTAATTACTTTTTCAGCAACCTCTGGGTACAGTTTCCCAGTTGCGAAGTAGTCAAGGAAGAACAGGGGTACAGCACCTTGGACTATAATATCGTTTACGCACATAGCAACCAAATCGATACCGATCGTACTATGTTGGTCTAAATCGATTCCAATTTTAAGTTTACTGCCTACTCCATCGGTGGCTGAGACAAGAATTGGGTCTTTAAAACCAGCAGCCATTAGATCAAAGAGACCACCAAATCCACCTAATTCTGCATCCGCTCCTGTACGTCTGGTACTGGTAGCGAGAGGCTTTATTGCATCAACCAAGTCGTTTCCGGCGTCGATATCGACGCCAGCATCTAGGTAGGTCATGCCTTCAGTAGATGTCTTGCGTACTATGGCTTCCTCACTAACGAGCTTATATAAGATAAATTAACTTGGGCTGTCGAAGATACTTCATTCGGGATGGTTTGCAATGGCGCTTCGCTTACTAACGCGAAAAGCAGCACTAACCGGTACCTTCATCATTACTCTTGTGGTGCTTACGGGAGTTCTGGCGGAGCTGAGGACGGTGCAGTCAGCGGGCGTCTCTATGTTTAAGGTTTCCAATATTTCGGTCGATGAGACTGCGACGGATGATCTTGTTGCAAAAAATCGTGGTATCCTCAAGGCACAAAAGTGGGCACTGAGACGCGTATTTCAACGATTAGTTCTCAGAGAGGACTATCATCGTTTGCCGGGACCAAAAGAGGCGGTGTTGGAGCAGGTGATCCGCGATTTTGAAATTGAAGGTGAAAAATTTGGAGGTGGTCGTTATATTGCAACGCTTACTGTCCGCTTCAAATCACACGAAATTAGGAGACTTCTACGGTTAGAAGGGATCCCTTTTGCCGCGACCATCAGCCGTCCCACAGTAGTCTTGCCAATATATACCGTTGGTGGAACCACTATGCTCTGGGAAGAACCAAATCCTTGGTTTTCTGCATGGGCGCGACGTCCGGAAGGCGATGGTCTGATTTCCATTAAGGTTCCACTCGGCGACCTTTCGGATGTTCTTGAAATTAACGCGGAGCAGGCGTTACGAGGAGATCAATCTCGGCTTACGTCAATTGCTAAGAAATATAAAGCTTTTGGTACCTATGTTGTCCAGGCAGCTGTAACCGTAAATCCAGGAAATGATTCTCTTGTGATAAATGTTTCTCGGACTCGATATGGCGGTGGTCAGCCTAAACAGACGCGAGTTCTCAGGATTACTAGCGCACCCGATATTCCTTTACAGAATTTTCTAGATGATGTCGTTGAACTGGTTATTACCGAGATCGAAGAGACTTGGAAAAGTGAAAATTTATTACGATTTGAATTTGAGCAACGTATAAGTGTCCATGTGCCATTAACTAGCTTGTCAAACTGGATCGAATTGCGTAATCGGCTTAACGAAATAGCGGAGATCCGTAAGGTAGTGTTGACACGTCTTTCTGTAAAATCAGCGGATCTAGATTTGTTGTTTGTAGGTGTGACAGAACAATTACGCGTTGCCCTGGCACAAAGTGGCGTAGAGTTACTTTATATGCCAAGTGACGATACTTGGATTCTTAATTACGGCGGTGAAATGTGAATTTACCGGGCAACCAAAAGAGAGATATTGAGGTAGGGGGAGGCATCGGTTGGATGGGGTGGCCTAACGTACTCACTCTTGCTCGATTGTTTGCTGTGCCACTTATCGTTTGGCTAATTTTGGCTGGTAGAATGGCGCCGGCGTTTTGTATATTTGTACTGGCTGGTCTTTCCGACGCTGCCGACGGTTTTCTAGCTAAACGTTACGAGTGTGTTACTGAGTTTGGTCGCCACCTAGATCCACTAGCAGATAAGGCACTCCTGGTCAGCGTTTATATAACGCTTGGCCATGCTGGCTATTTGCCTATATGGCTGGTCATTCTTGTGGTTTTTCGTGATACTTTGATTATCGGAGGCATTCTATTCCTCCGGCTGTTAAATGGAGAGTTGCGGCTACAGCCAATATTTATCAGTAAACTCAACACGACTATGCAAATCGTGCTTGCGGCTTTTGTCCTCGCTGTATTGGGTCTTGGTATCCATAGTTACCAGAGTTTTAATACTTTGATAATGGGAGCCACAAACTTGCTGATTATTATTGTAGCGTTAACAACGCTGACATCTGGTATTGCCTATTTATTTCGGTGGGGTCTTGGACCTGCTGGTGTTACGCGGAAAAGTAAGGAGACCATTTTGCAATATAATGCCTCTAAGTTGGATACGAGTGAAAAGCAGATAAAGGACCAGACCAGTAAATGACAGTTCAACAGCGTACTGCCGCTTGGATATTTGGCTTCGCCGTATTCCTGGCAGCCGTCTTCGTGCTGCGTGGGGTGTTGTTGCCTTTCGTCTCAGGGATAGCAGTTGCTTATTTTCTTGATCCCGCTTGTGACCGTCTACAAAGACTTGGGTGTTCACGTACAGTTGCAACTACGTTGATAACAGTATGTTTTTTTGCTTGTCTTACAGCAATTCTCATCCTTGTGATGCCTTTGCTTCATGCGCAGATTATCGCCTTTGCGAAGCGGATTCCCATCTATATAGGACTACTGGATGAAGCTGTCGCCCCAGCAATGGCGTTCCTCCAAGAATATTCAGAAAACGAAAATAGTATGGAGTTGCGCAAGGCGCTAAGTGGTTACTCAGGCGATATAGCACGCTGGTTAACACAACTCTTCGGTCGTCTGTTAAGTGGAATTGATACTTTGGTCGGTATAATCGCATTTGTTGTTATCACACCGATTGTAACATTTTATCTTCTGCGCGACTGGGACATAATTATTGCGCATGTAGATCGATGTCTGCCGAGGGCACAAGCTAAGACAATCCGTGAACAGGCCGCGCTTGTTGACAAAACACTTGCCGCTTTTGTGCGTGGTCAAGCCGTTGTTTGCCTATTGTTAGGTTTATTCTATGCCTTTGGATTGTCCATTGCCGGACTTGAGTTTGGTGTCATCGTTGGTTTCGCTACAGGGCTATGCTCGTTCGTTCCTTATTTTGGGGTGTTACTTGGATTTCTTGTGGGCACGGGGATGGCGATTGTCCAGTTCGGCGAATTAGTGCCCGTGTTAGTCGTGGCCGGTATTTTCCTCGCGGGCCAGTTTATTGAGGGTAACTTTATAACTCCGTGGATTGTTGGCAAACGTGTTGGGTTACATCCAGTTTGGGTAATATTTGCCCTACTTGCTGGAGGTGTGTTGTTCGGTTTTGTTGGTGTATTGCTTGCTGTTCCTGTTGCGGCAATCATGGGCGTGGTTATAAGATTCTTTATAGACAATTATCTCAATAGTGAGCTTTACGCAGATAGCACGTCCGGAATCGAAACGGGTGATGAGTTTCAGGATGGAGCTGAGTAGTGAATAAACAACTACCGTTGTCCCTCGGACACCGGGTAGCGCTTGGAGATTCAGACTTTCTAGTAGCACCTTGTAACAAAGATGCGGTTGCGTGGATTGACCGTTGGCCAGATTGGCCGAGTCCGATGCTTGTTGTGTATGGACCGGCACAGTGTGGAAAAACACATTTAGCACATGTCTGGCAAGCAAGAAGCGATGCTATGTTGGTTAAACCAGGAGTTATAGGAGAAAACGCTTACCCTGGCTTGTCGAGTAATGTTCCCAATTGCGTTATAGACGACGTAAGTGAGAGCGTTGACGAACGCGCATTACTTTATCTTCATAACACGTTGAAAGAAACTGGTGGATATTTGCTGATTACTTCGCGTAAGCCACCAATACGCTGGCACTTCGAGCTGGCCGATTTAGGCTCACGTATGAGGGCTTCTCCCACAGTTTCTGTCAGGCAACCAGATGATGAATTGATCTCTGCGTTGTTGATTAAGCTATTTACCGACCGTCAGCTTCATGTAGGTGCTGATGTGATAGGGTTTCTTGTTACACGAATTGAGAGGTCGTTTTCGGGCGCTAATCAGATAGTAGCTTTACTGGACGAGGCTGCCTTAGCTAGCCATCGCGGAATTACAATACCACTCGCCCGTGAAATAATAAGAAACTTGGAGAAAAAGGGGAATTAGATATGAACCTTGGAATTGCAGGCCGTAAGGCAATTGTTTGTGCTGCGTCGAAGGGACTTGGGAGGGCTTGCGCAATGTCACTAGCTAACGAAGGTGTCGAGTTGACGATAAACGCACGCAACGCCGAAAAGCTAAACGCTACAGCTGAGGAAATTCGTAGTGCCACAGGAAGTTCTGTCACAGCAATTGCTTGCGATATTACGAGCGATGAGGGGCGAGCAAAGACGCTCGAAGCATGTCCTAATCCTGATATACTTGTAAACAATGCCGGTGGACCACCCCCTGGAGATTTTCGCGATTGGGAGCGTGAGGACTGGTTGAAGGGGCTCAACGCAAATATGCTGACTCCTATTTTCATGATCAAAGCCACTGTTGATCGGATGATAAATCAGAAATTTGGGCGAATCGTTAACATAACATCAGGTGCTGTTAAATCGCCGATTCCGGTACTTGGTTTGTCTAACGGAGCACGTGCTGGGTTGACGGGTTTTATTGCGGGCATTGCCCGTGAAACTGTCCGCAGTAATGTCACAATCAATAATTTGCTACCGGGCAGTTTTGAAACTGATCGTATTATGGAAGTTATGCGTGTCGAAGCCGAGAACGAAGGTATCTCGGTAGAGAAAGTAAGGGAGAGGCGCGCACAACAAAATCCAGCTGGTCGAATAGGCGTGCCGGATGAGTTTGGTGAAGCATGCGCGTTTTTATGTGGTGTCAAGGCCGGCTTTATCACTGGCCAGAATTTTATGATTGACGGGGGTGCCTTCCGTAGTACTTTTTGATAATCGTTTAAAATTAGATCAAAGAGTAAAATGCTAAATTTTGGTTGGGAGTTTAAGGCGGATTAGACGACCTTTGGTTTTTTCAATTTTGGACCATTCGTCTTGATCGAAACGTAGCTCGGCTAAGGTTGCTGTCGGGAAGCCACTACCTAGCTGATGAAGTTTGTTTTGGTCACCATCACAAGCCAAAAGTGTTGCAAAATTAGTGATGACAGGATTATGTCCGATTATCAAAACACGACAAGTATTTGATTTTACAGTACTAATTTTTTCCATAAGTTTCTCTACGCTTGCCAGGTAGAGTGCTGACTCAAGGTGAACGGATATGTCACTATCAAAATAGGGTAGTAACAGATCTAGGGTCTCACGCACGCGGCGTGCACTTGATCCAAGAATCGCTTGTGGTGATGACACAGTCCGCTGCATGTAATCTCCAATTTCGTTGGCTTCTGCACGTCCAACGGCCTGTAGGGGTCTATCTATATCCTTCAGTCCCGGCTGGTTCTGGCATGCCTTCGCGTGGCGAAGGATATAAAGGGTTAGCATAAGCAAGCTCTGTTTGATCGTCGCCGTATCATGCTTCTTGCCTCGATGACAAACGCGCCATTACTCATTGTCTAAATTTTGTAGTTCGATGCGGGTGCCATTTATTTTCATTCCTAGGCGACCTTTTTTTAAAGCTAAAGCCTGCTGACCAAATATCTCGCCCCGCCAGCCCTTCAATACTGCTAATTTGTCATCATTCGATAACGCTATCCGCTCTAAATCTTCCGTGCTTGCTACCAGCTTTGGGGCGACATTATTGACCTCGCATACGTGTTTGAGCAAAACCTTAAGTAGATCTATTAATGGCCCAACGCTCGCTGGTACTGCTTTACGCTTAATAACCCTGGGTAACTCGTGACTGGGTATAGCAAGCGCGCGCGACACTGCTTCAATCAATTCCGCACTCCCATGACCTTCAAAGAAACGTTTTGGTAACCCGCGCAAGGTATTTAGCTCTTCTACAGATTTGGGAGAGTTGCTAGCGATACTTATTAGGACTTCATCACGCAAGATTCGGCCACGTGGTGTATCTCGAGATTGTGCTTCTCGTTCGCGCCAGGCTGCTATCTCCTTAAGCACAGCTTGAAATCTGGCATTCCCATTACGATTCTTTACTCGCTGCCAAGCATCTTCTGGGCGTGTCAAATAAGTTCCTGGATTGGTTAGAACACCCATTTCCTCATTAAGCCAGTCTGATCTACCCGACTCCTCAAGCCAATTCGCCAGTTGTTCATAGACAGGGCGCAGATGAGTCACGTCGGCAAGTGCATAGGCGAGTTGCTTCGTTGAAAGCGGTCGACGAGCCCAGTCGGTGAACCGAGATGCCTTATCAATTTTATTGCCAGCAATTTGTGCAACGAGTTTTTCGTAGCTCACCTGATCGCCAAAGCCGCACACCATTGCGGCAACCTGTGTATCAAATACCGGCGTAGGGATTTGTCCTGTAAGGTTGAAGAAAATTTCAAAATCCTGTCGTGCAGCATGAAAAACTTTCAGTACGTCGCTATTGACTAGTAGATTAAAGAATGGCGCCATGTCGATTACTGGTGATAGTGGATCAAGTAGCGCAGATTCATTCGGGCCAGCCACTTGCAGGAGGCAAAGCTTTGGCCAATATGTGTGATCACGAATAAATTCTGTGTCGACGGTGATATAGCTAGCAATACACTGTCGCTCGCAAAAATTCTCTAGTTCGCTAGTATCGGTGATTATTTTTGTTTCCATAAATAGGAGAAATACACGCAATGTTAAGGCTAAGAAAGAACCGTGTATCGACTTATCTTGACAAAGAAGTCTTTTTCAATGTTTTTGCTCTGTGTGCTAGTCACAGGTAAAAGTCCCAAAATGCATCCATATAGAACACATACATGCGGGGCGTTACGATACACGGACGCCGGAATTGGGGCTCGCCTGTCTGGCTGGGTCCACAGAAAACGTGATCATGGAAATCTATTATTTGTGGACCTGCGAGACAATTACGGTATTACACAGTGCGTTGTGGACGGATCCAGTGAGATATTCCCATCGATAGAAGCACTCCCTCTCGAGAGTGTAGTATCGTTGTCTGGTGATGTAGTAGTACGAAGTGAAGAGACCATTAATCCGGATTTGCCAACTGGCGAAGTTGAGCTTGGGATAGTGTCAATGGATGTTTTGGGACTTGCCGACCCCCTACCTATGCCGATTAATCAAGACGCAGGCTACCCAGAGGATATCCGATTACGATACCGATTTTTAGATTTACGCCGTGAAGAGATGCACCGGAATATCTTATTGCGCGCGCAAGTTATACAGTCGATTCGTATGAGAATGATAGACTCAGGTTTTACTGAGTTTCAGACACCCATACTTACTGCCAGTTCACCAGAGGGGGCACGAGACTATTTAGTGCCTAGCCGCCATTATCCGGGACAATTTTACGCGTTGCCTCAGGCACCGCAGCAATTCAAACAAATGCTGATGGTAGCGGGCTTCGATCGCTATTTTCAAATTGCACCTTGTTTCAGGGATGAAGATGCGCGTGCCGATCGCTCACCTGGTGAGTTTTATCAACTCGATTTTGAAATGTCATTTGTCACCCAAGAAGATATATTTGCTGCGATAGAGCCAGTACTCGGTGGACTATTCGAGGAATTTAGTAACGGTCGTCGTGTGACCTCATTGCCATTTCCACGCATCCCCTTCGACGAAGCCATGCTGAAGTACGGAAGCGATAAGCCGGACTTGCGTAACCCTCTGATCATTAGTGACGTGACAGAATCGTTCCGAGGCTCGAACTTCAAAATTTTTTCTAGTGCGGTTGACAGTGGCTCGATCGTTCGCGCTATACCAGCCCCCGGTGCCGGCTCTAGGCCTCGTAGTTTTTTTGACAATTTGAATATTTGGGCTCGTGAGGAAGGTGCCAAGGGACTTGGTTACGTCATATATGAGAATGACGTAGGCAGGGGACCAATTGCCAACAACCTCTCTAGTAAGCGTGTTAAGGAGATTGCAGAGTTAACTGGGATCGGTAACGGTGACGCGGTATTTTTTGTTTGTGATAAGCCGAGTGTTGCTACCACATTAGCTGCTGCTGTGCGCATGCGTATAGGGAGTGAACTAGGACTGATCGAAAATGATGTTTTTCATTTTTGTTGGGTTGTTGACTATCCGCTATTTGAATTAGATGAGGAGGGCAGTGTGGGGTTCAGCCATAACCCTTTCTCGATGCCACAGGGAGGACTGGATGCATTAGACAATGACGATCCTCTCTCAATCAAAGCATTTCAATATGACATCGTATGTAACGGGATAGAACTTTCTTCCGGTGCAGTTCGTAACCACTCGCTGGAAATTATGTATAGGGCATTCGAAATTGCGGGTTACAGTCGTGAGAATGTCGAATTACAATTTGGTGGAATGTTAAGCGCTTTGAGATACGGTGCTCCACCCCATGGTGGAGCGGCGCCAGGTATTGATAGAATCGTTATGCTACTTGCTAATGAGGATAATCTGCGTGAGGTTGTCGCATTTCCAATGAACCAACAGGCGCAGGATTTGACCATGGGTGCTCCTGCCCAAGTTGACGATAATCACCTACGTGATTTGCATCTTCGAGTAGTGCGGCCGCCCCAGTCAAAATAATGAATATGTGTGATGTTGTTATCACAATAAAATGACCTAGATTAAAACTAATTTAAACTTCGCCTTGTATTGGCGGTAGTATTGGTATTTCCTAGGGGTACGCTGTCGTTTTTTGACGAAGTAGCATGAGCAGGGACAAGGTGAGAGAAATGAGACTAGTGGTGCTTGCTGTCTTTTCTATTATGCTGAGCGGTTGTCTCCTCCCGCCTGCCTATCAAATTGCATCGTGGACCATGACAGGATTTAGTTATCTGTTCACTGGTAAAAGCATGTCTGATCATGCACTTTCAGTTGCTTTACAAAAAGATTGTGCGATACATCGTATAGTTTCGGGGAGCCGTGCGTGCGTAGTATATGATGGAGAACCGGTAGATGATCTTACAGCCGTAGCGCTACTAGGCGCCGAGTTAGAGGGTACATCTGGGTATCAAGTAGCTCAAGATCCGGTGACATTACCGGCCGAAATGGGAGATCTAGTGGGCGTTTTAGGTGGTGCGGTAAAAAAGACTGCGCAGCCAGATGCATTGGCAGTTCTGCCGTTGCTTGAAAAAGACTCCCGAAAAGATCAGGGACAAAAGGGTATTACTGTTCCTGTCAAATTAATGGGTCAAAGCGCCAGGTGGCGTGACACAGTAGCTGCCCCTACTCGACCAAACGTCTCTCCACCTGCAAGGCTTCGTACTGTGCTTTGGACTTCTTCCCACAAAGTGGCAACCCGTGATGTTCGTGAACAATATTTGGTAATAGGAAGTTTTTTAAGTGTTACCAATGCCGAACGTCTGAATTCAATGTACTCAGAATTTGGGACAAAGGTTTTGAATATGGAAAGTGCTGACAAGACCTGGTATCGAGTGGTAGTGGGTCCATTCACTATTAGCGAACTGGCCATCGCCAAAGCTCAATTCAAGGCTGCCGGAATTTCTGAAAGCTGGGCGCTTCAACGCTAACTTAGTGGGTATAATTTTTAGTAGATTTCCAGTGATTTTAGTGTGCACTGGTTCTTTGTGGCTTAATTAGCGAGTTGCAAGCACAGGGGTTGGAATTAGCAAAGACTGCGGCCTTTAATAATGGCATTTTTTCCAAGCTTCGCTCGCACTGTGTCAATGGTTTGCTCAACAGTTGCTTTTTGACTAGCTAATGTGTCTAGGTCTGATGGGTTTGCTTCGCTTGCCTTATTTAACTCGGCAATACTAATTCCTATCAGTCGATAATGGGTTCCATCAGTTTCCTTTGAAAGTAATGGCTTCACAGCACGATACATCGTTTCTGCAAGAAGAGT
Organism: uncultured Flavobacteriales bacterium; assembly: GCA_964419045.1. Classification (GTDB taxonomy): domain Bacteria; phylum Pseudomonadota; class Alphaproteobacteria; order UBA8366; family CAVOAK01; genus CAVOAK01. Next base: position 2,666 of record CAYQNO010000004.1, on the reverse strand, counting down.
TGGGGATGTCAAAGTCCGACTACGTGTGAGAAGTTTGAAATTTTGGGTTTTGAGTTTAAGCGTAATACGTTTCCCCGCGAGTTCGCTATTCTTCAAACGATCGGCAACTTTCTCACAAAGCATCCACAGATGTCTCTCCAGAGGGCGAGTTTCATTCAAATTCTCGTAGAACGTTGTTTCGGCAGACAGGGATTTTGTTGGTGTATGAGGCGAGACAGTGCGTTCGTCCACGCCTTGTGAAAGTCTATGTAACCTTTTGCCGATGGCGCCGTATCGTGAAATTAATATTTTTTCGTCAGTCGCCTGTAGATGCTCAATTGTTGTAATTCCATCTCGTCGTAATTTAGCCTTCAACGAGTTTCCTACACCCCAAATTATAGAAACAGGCTTAGATGCTAAAAAACGCTTAGTTTCTTCTCGACCAATCACAGAAAACCCTATTGGCTTGTCTAGGTCCGAAGCTACTTTAGCAAGAAATTTGTTATGACTGAGACCTATACTCGCTGTAATTCCAATACTATTAGTAATTCTATCGACAAGGATAGCCAAGGTTCGAGCTGGGGAACCTTGGTGTAGTTTTTCCGTTCCCGAAAGGTCTAAAAACGCCTCATCGATCGAAATTGGTTCTACTAAAGGAGTCACCTCATTCATCAGTGTACGCACTTCATTCCCCACGGCTCCATATTTGGTCATATTCGGTTTTATGACCACTGCATCCGGACACATCTTTAAAGCTTGGTACATCGGCATGGCCGAATGGCACCCGTAGAGCCTAGCTACATAACAGGCGGCCATTACCACACCTCGCCTTCGACCCCCAACCAAAACCGGACGATTGGCGAGCTCTGGGTGATCACGCTTTTCAACCGTTGCATAAAATGCATCACAGTCGATATGCGCAATCGTCAATTTATTTAGCTCGGGATGTCGAAGAATTCGCGACGATTGACATGAAGGGCAGCGGTCACCATTAATCCCTTTTGGCCATTCGGCGTGACAATCACGGCAGAGTACAGGCATCTCGGCAGATATCAATTGTTAATCTCCCATAATCGAGCTGTTCCTCACACACTGCTATCGCTTCCTTGCTGAGGCCGATGCACGTCTTGTCGACGCGAAATCTGAGAGTATCCACCGGTCCTAAAGCCTGAGAACATGTTCGTTGAGGCGTTTAATGTTGGATATACCTCCACTAACCGCGCGATGGTCGCTTTATAGTTTTCTTGGCGTCTCTACACGCGAGCTTGTAGCGATACTACCATCGTTCGGAAAAGCAGCTGCCTCTGTTTGCGTTTCTCTGCGGTCAATACCAATTCCGTAGAGGGTAACGTGCATTATCATGCTGTGTTTCGAAATCAGACAAGCTGCTTATGTTAGGCTACTTAAAATATTTCCTGTGATAGACACACGCCTGCTACTTAATTTTACCTTCCTTGAAGGCAACGTGCTTTCGCGCGACAGGATCGTACTTACGCATTTCCAATTTTTCTGTCTGGGTGCGAGGGTTTTTCTTTGTTACGTAGTAATAACCAGTATCTGCAGAACTAACGAGCTTCACTAGGATCGAGCTTGGTTTGGCCATAGGATGTTATTCCTAGCAATTATAATATTTTCTTAACTGATCTCCAAAATACTGTTCGCTTGCGTCAAGTCAAGTACTGTCATACTTCAGTATTACCTGTCCTTGACGATGGTACAGGGTTGGTATAGTACGCTCCCGTGTAGTTGAAAAACTTGTCCATTGCCTAAGCGCAGCGTCAAGTGCAAACTTTGTGACATTAGCAATTTTTCTCTGTTTCAATACATTATTCACTTTATGCCATGAGTTGTTTAAGAGCTCATTCGTGTTTCGCAAGCGGCCAAAAATGTTATTACCGTCTGCCAAAAAAAATCTTGTGTCAAAGCGAATTGGATTTGACACAGGAGTAATTGCGCGGGCGACGTAGATGAGCGCATTGAGATCTGGTGCAAGACCAGCCTTGGCAAAGGCTTGTGTAGCAAGATTTTGACCCACCGCTATTTGCGTCCTCCCTTCTTGTATAGGTCGGCCAACCAATATTCCAGTTTCTTCCCAAGTTTCGCGTATAGCAGTCCAAATTAACGAATTTACTCGCTTATCCGTACACTTTCCTGACACCGGGGTCCGATCCTCATCTTTGAGTTTAAAATGCTTGTCGATAATTTTGTCTTGTTGATCGAACTGACCACCAGGGAAGACAATAAACCCAGGCATGAATCGGCTTGCTTCTGGCCTTTGACCCATTAGGACGAGGGGGTTTGATTTATTTCCGCGCAGCAGGATTAAGCTGGCTGCATCTTTTGCACGTACGGGTCTTCTATATTTCCGTTTCACGGTTTTGTTTCGCTTGCAAATGTCACGTACCTGCTGCCGGGCGTGCCAACTCAATTGCACGTTTGTATAAGGCTGGTTGTGCTAGTAGTCGCTGCGCCACATCTAAGTCTACATCATTTTCTTTGCCAGGTCGCCACGGGCATAATGATAGAATTATCTTTGCATCATTATCGTCTGTGATATCTGCGGCTCGACGTGAAGCGTGATCGCGCCGTGTGAAATGGGCGCCTGTATTGAGGGATTTTTCGAGGGCAGATTTCGCGTCCTCGATATCGCTTGTACACACAGTAGGTAGTACACCTAGACGGTGCTG
>CAYQNO010000003.1:0-5975 GCA_964419045.1 uncultured Flavobacteriales bacterium | reverse complement strand
GTTCGAGTCTTCTCGACCGCACCAAAATTTGGACTTACTTGATGTATATGTATTGGCAATATGAGTTGGTAGTGAAGCAATAGCTATGGCAGCGGAGAAGGCTGTACTGGAACATGATTGGTGAAAGATATTATTCAGGTTCAACCTATGAAGAGCTATGTGGATATGCCCGTGTAGTAGTTGATGATGATATGATTTATCTTTCGGGAACAATTGGAATGGATTACGAGACTGGGGAGATTTCCGCTGATGTGGTCGAACAGACTAAACAATGTTTTCAAAACATAGAATCAGCATTGGCGAAGGTTGGTTCGAGAAAGGAAGATCTCCTAAGAATTCGAGTTTTTTTGGCTGATCGCGCAGATTTTAAGCGTGTGGCACCACTGATTGGTGATTTCTGTCGGGAAGCTAGGCCCGCTAACACCAGTGTTGCGTCTCCGCTATTGGAGCCAAGGATGAAGATCGAAATCGAGGTCACTGCAAAGAAGCAGGCTAGGAGTAGTGTGTGATGCCAACAATTCTTATCACCGGAGCGGGGCGTGGACTCGGTGCGGAGCTTGCGAATCAATATCAGAAAAATGGATGGCGGGTTATAGCAACAGCACGCGATCCGGCACAACTTGATGATTGTGCTAATTATCAGTGCGAGCAGCTTGATGTAGATGATCCAATTAGTATTCAGTCGCTAGCAAATTCGCTCAAGGATATTCCCATAGATATCTTGCTAAACAACGCAGGTATAAATCGCTCATTAGATGTTAAGTTTGGCGGATTCAACTACGATAGTTGGCTTGAGGAATATCGCGTTAACGCTTTGGCACCGCTCCGGGTCACTGAAGTTCTAGTTGAACAGGTGGCTCGCTCAAAACGAAAATTAATTGTGTTCATTTCCTCGAAAACGGGAAGTAATGCACTCAATAACTCTGGTGGTTCTCCTGGTTATAGAGCCTCTAAGGCAGCCCTCAATTCTGCCGTTCGGAGTATCGCTGTGGAACTTTCACCTCTAGGAATTACTTGTGTTCTAATGCATCCTGGCTGGGTACAAACAGATATGGGTGGCACTGACGCTGATCTCGATATACCGACGAGTATCCAGAGCGTTAGGCAGGTAATTGAAGGAATCACACCAGTCGATAATGGGCGGTTCCTGAATTATGACGGTAGTGACATTCCTTGGTAGTGTCTTCAATGGTGACCAAGTATGAGTGCTGATGTTGATTTTTATTTTGATTTTTCGTCACCCTATGGGTATATCGCGAGTCGGCTTATCGATGACCTCGCATTGCGCTACGGACGCGGAGTAGAGTGGCACCCGATTATGCTTGGCGCTGCGATGAAGAAGACAGGTAGCCAACCGCTCGTTCATATTCCAATTAAGGGCGATTATGTACGTCACGATCTTTTACGCACGGCTCGACATCTTGATATCCCATTTTTGATTCCGGAGCCTTTTCCAATAAAGACTCTAGCGGCTGCTCGAGCATTTTATTGGATTAAAAGGGATAATGTTCGATTAGCTCATAGCTTTGCGAAAGACATATTTTATGCCTATTTCGGAGAAGGACAGGATGTCTCACTGCCGGAAGTAGTGGCCAATATTGCATCGCCACTGGGAATCGATGGTGATACCCTTAAGGCTGCAATCGTTGATCCCACCATAAAAGAACTTCTGAAAAATAAGACGGATGCTGCCATCGGGAAAGGTGTCTTCGGATCACCATTCATTTGCGTAGATGGAGAGTCGTTTTGGGGCGCTGACCGACTCCGTGACATTGAGGATTGGCTGAACAACGGCTCTAAACCAGGTAACTGCTTCTAACGAGTTACGCACATGTGGGAGAAAAAGTAATTAGATCAATTTCCGGACTACCCATCTTGCTTGCGGCTTTTGTGCTCGCCTTTGCTGCCACTTTATATTTTTGGCCTTTGTATTCAGACGTGAATCAGGAACTTTTCCATGCCAGCGCCTTGGTTGTTGCTGCCATAGGATTATGGGCTAGCGGTGTATTACCTGAACACGTGACTGCCTTAGTATTCTTGTTGGGTTCCATCTTACTTAACGTCGTACCACCATCTGTAACCTTTTCTGGTTTTTATTCGACAGCTCTGTGGCTAGTCTTTGGTGGTCTAGTGATAGGTTATGCCGTTGGCCACTCAGGGCTTGGAGAGCGAATAGCACGCATAGTGTTAGCACGAGTATCATTGTCGTTTTCGGGCATAATTTTTGGCTTAGTCGCAGTGTCATTAGTTCTTAGTTTTTTGATACCTTCAAGTTTTGGGCGAATTGTGGTGTTGATGCCGATTGGCCTTGCGATTGCTAGTCAGCTCGGGTTTTCAGATGGAAGGCGTGGGCGTAGCGCAATCGCCCTGGCTATTGGGACTGGAGTCGTCTTGCCTGGTTTTGCAATCTTACCAGCGAACGTTCCACAGATCATTTTAGCTGGTGCAGTAGAAACCAATTACAACCTTACAATAAACTACGCGGAATATCTGTTAACGCATTTTCCATTTGTTGGGTTAGTTAAAGCATGCCTGATCGCCTCGGTGATCATTTTTATGTTTCACGACACGCCAAAACCGAAACAGCCAAAAGATGAACTCCAGCCAGCGACACGTGGTCAACGGATCTTGACTTGCATTGTCATGGCTACCCTTGCTCTATGGATAACTGACTCAGTGCACCACGTGTCACCGGCTTGGGTAGCGCTTGGGGCAGCAATAATTATCCTCATCCCAGCAGTGGGAGTGCTCCCGGTAAGGGCTTTCAACGATATAAATTTCGCTCCGATGTTTTACGTGGCGGGTGTTTTAGGTTTAGGTGCACTTGTAGGGGATAGCGGTCTTGGATCAGTTTTAGGCGAGCAAATAATCGGTTTTATCGCACCGCAGGTGGGGGAAACAGCAATTAACCTCATTTCTCTTGTCGGCGTGGCGATTGCGACGTGTTTTGTGACGACGCTGGCCAGTATGCCTGCTGTATTAACTCCATTAGCTCAGGACTTCTCTAACGCTACCGGACTACCGTTGATGACTGTGTTGATGACGCAGGTAGTCGGATTTTCAACGGTAATTCTTCCATATACCTCGCCGCCCCTGGTTATGGCTTTTGCGATGGGAGGGGTGCGTCTCGTTGATGGAACTCGGTTATGTATAGTGCTTGCAGTCATTACCATTGTTGTACTCATTCCTCTTAACTTTATTTGGTGGAATTTTCTTGGCTATTTTAACTGAGGCAATAATTTTCGTACGATAAACTCCAGCATGAGACGTTTGTGGCACGATTACTCATCTGGAACTAAACTATGAGGACAGAACACAAAATCTTGTGTTATTTCGGCTATAAACGGGTAATTTTTATAAACCATGGTACTCCACTTAATGAAGATGGCGGTGGGCGTCGATAGTGTCAGCCACTTGGCAAAGTTACAAAAGCGGCGGCTAGAAGATGTTGGTAAAGATAATAATGATGCAACACTGTATCATGTAACGCGCAATCGCCCGACGCGTGTCGACGAATTGATTGTGGGTGGCTCGATGTATTGGGTTGTTAAGAGGCGGATAGTAGTGCGCCAGCGTCTCCTGAATTTTTTGCCAATGGTTGATCACCAAGGTCGCAAGGCATGTCGAATAATTCTTGATCCCACACTTGTGAGGACTGTGCCACACCGTCAAAGAATGTTTCAGGGTTGGCGCTATCTAGCGGCAGCCGATGCGCCACAAGACTTAGTCCTGAAAAACAGAATACACAATGATCTTCCACCTGACCTTGCAAACGAATTAAGAGAATTAGGGATTCTGTATTGAATTTTTAAAATGTACTTTACTTATTTGCAGCTTTACGCAGGGCACAGTACATGGTGGTTGTACCAATCAGAGTTGAAGCGGCAAATATATAACAAATCAGCTCTATTGAGAGCTCAATATCCATCATGGCACCCATGATCAACGGGCCCAGAGCTGAGGCAAATACGCTGAGCGCTGCCGTCAGACTCTTAATAGCACCAATATGATCAGTACCGTATAATTCAGGCCATAGTGCAGCAACAGCTGTAAGACTCCACCCAGAACTAACACCAGCGAAAATAAAATAGAGCAATACCCAGTAATGGTGTTCACCCCATCCGATAGCAATCATTGCGAGCATAAGTGGAATAAGCTTAAAAGGTACCAAGCGTACAGCTCCGATGCGATCGATTAAAGAACCTATAATCAAAGAAGTAATTACGATTGCGATAGAAAAGACGATGTAATTACCTGTCATCCATGCCGCGCTCCAACCTTTGGTCTCGGCGACGCTAAGGTGATGGAAGAACATAGCGGTTAAGATGAGTGCTGGCGTAAAATATCCGAGTATAATCAGCCAGAACCGAGTGTCGTGTAGTACTCTGCTCCTAGTCCAGGAATTCGTATGAGTTGATCCGGACGATGATAGTGCCCTGCCATGAACGTGACGAGCGTGACGAGCTTCTTGATCTTTTAATAACCAGAGTACGGTCGGTAATAAAAATATAATAGAGAAGATGCCCACGCTGGCGTACGAGAGGCGCCAGCCAAATATGCCAATAGAAAAAACGGCGAGTAGTGGTAGGAAGGACTGTCCGACTGAAAATCCAAGTGTAGCTATGGCGATGGCACGGCCGCGTTCAGCATCAAAATAGCGTGCCATTGTTGTAATGCCCGTGTGACTCGCTAACCCCTGTCCCGATTGTCGCAAAAGAAATATCGCAAGAACCAGCATCACTGGACCTGTGACCAGAGCGGTTGTGACACAGGCAATAGCCAACACTGCAATAACAATTATTGTATATAGGCGTAAATCTAACCTATCGATCTGTTTACCACTCCATGGTAATAATGCGGCACTCGCTAAAGTACCAATCATGTAAATTAATCCCCATGATGTATTGGTGAGTCCGAATTCAGTTTGTATGCTGGGGCCGAATGCACCGACAAAATATGTCTGCCCAAAGCTGGACACAAATGTCATCAGAAAGCCGTATCCGACTATCTGGGCGTTAACCTTAGCGAAGAGAATGTACGAACGTATGGGCATTGACGATATACCAAAAGCGAATTTGGTTCCTGATTACGCTTTCACGTGAGGTGTTTGGTAGTACTTCTGGAAAAGGGAACAACTAAAGTTTAGCTGATATAACTGTTAAGGATAGCGCTTGTTGGCTGTGACACAAGCGTAACTCCGAATAACCAATCAAACGGAACATATATCACGTGGCCACCAAAGTGTGGAATTGATGCTAAGTAGTGTTGCGGTGAACGAATGTTGGCGCTATAAGATACTTCTCCGGGTTAGTCCAGCATACGGGCGTACACGGACCTGACAGGCGGTTCGGGTTTGAACCGGTGTGCCTGTCTGTGTTCTTTGACATTGTAGATCGGATGGAAGGGATACGCGGGCGGCGGTATGGCGTTGTCGCGTCAAAAAAACCGTTGCATTTTGCGTATCTCAAAACGCACCATCGATATTGTTGCTTTGATCCGAAACTTTGCCGTGGAGGTAAAGGCAGGAAGATTGTTGGTGGCGTCGTTACGCATATGTGACGGGATCTCATTTGCCGACGAAAGTCGGCGATATAACTTGAGAGTTTGATCCTGGCTCAGAACGAACGCTGGCGGCATGCTTAACACATGCAAGTCGAACGTGAAGCAGGCTTCGGCCTGTGGAAAGTGGCGCACGGGTGAGTAACACGTGGGAACCTGCCCTAGAATGGGGGACAACCGCTGGAAACGGCGGCTAATACCGCATACGCCCTCCGGGGGAAAGGCTTCGGCCGTTCTTGGATGGTCCCGCGCCCGATTAGCTTGTTGGTGAGGTAACGGCTCACCAAGGCTACGATCGGTAGCTGGTCTGAGAGGATGATCAGCCACACTGGGACTGAGACACGGCCCAGACTCCTACGGGAGGCAGCAGTGGGGAATATTGGACAATGGGGGAAACCCTGATCCAGCAATGCCGC
>CAYQNO010000002.1:0-64081 GCA_964419045.1 uncultured Flavobacteriales bacterium | reverse complement strand
CGTTATTTCGCTAAGTAATATGCCCGAGGTGTTTGTGCTAATTACAGAACCATTTTTTCTAAAAGGCTCTACTCGCGCTATTAACTCGCGCTTAGTTTGAAGATCCTCAACTATAGCCTCACACACCCAATCGTATTCCTGAATATTTTTAAGATCTCTATCAAACGTTCCTAAACTTATATTCTCTGCCTTCCCAACATCGTCAATTGCTGGTGGGCGCCCAGACACGATCCGCTCCAAACCCTTTTCCGCATCCTCTATGGATAGGTCGAGCATAAGTACTCGGCAACCTTGTTGAGCACATAAACCAGCGATGCCGGCACCCATAGTACCTGCTCCAAGAACCGCAACTGAATGTATCTCTTTTGCTATAACTAATCTCCGTAATTGATTATATGCCTCACCTTGCCTAAAGAGAGCATACATATTTGTAAAGAGCTAGAAATGTATTTAGGGAGATATGTTTTGGTCAAACCTAATTTCTTAAAATTTGACACCCTCAGTCTACACGCAGGGCAACGACCGGACCCATATACTGGTGCACGTGCACAACCAATCTATCAAACCACCTCATTTGTCTTTGACGACACTGATCATGCCGCAGCTCTCTATAATTTAGAGCGCCCGGGACATATTTATACACGACTTTCAAATCCGACCACTGCTGCATTAGAAGAAAGAGTCGCCGCACTAGAGGACGGTGTAGGAGCAGTAGCGACCGCGAGTGGCATGGCAGCGTTATTCTTAAGTATAGCAACTCTTATGGACCAAGGCGCTCACATAGTTTCATCAGCCTCCCTATATGGCGGCACACATAATCTCTTTACGTACACAATGCCTCGGTTCGGTATTACTACAACCTTTGTAAATCCGCGTGAACCAAATGAATTCCGAAAAGCTATCAAACCTGAAACCCGCCTAATTTATGGGGAAACACTCGGCAATCCGGGCATGGAGGTGATGGATATACCAAGTATTGCTGAGATTGCTCATGAGCATGGACTTCCTCTGATGATAGACAGCACATTTACTACACCCTACCTGATGCAGCCGTTTTCTCTCGGTGCTGACCTGATCATGCATTCACTGACAAAATTTATGGGGGGTCACGGTATAGCAATTGGTGGAGTAGTAATTGATTCTGGGAAATTTAATTGGGAAAATAGTGGAAAGTTTCCCACATTGACCGAACCCTATGCTGGATATCATGGTCTCGATTTTTTTGAAGAATTTGGTACACAAGCATTTGTTATGAGGGCCCGAGCTGAAGGTATGAAGGATTTTGGAGCCTGTATCAGTCCGACAAACGCCTTTTATATTTTACAGGGTATCGAGACATTACCACTTAGGATGCAGAAACATACTGCTAACGCAGAGATTGTGGCCGAGTTTCTGGAAGAAAGCGAAGAGGTCGAATGGGTGAACTACCCGAACCTGAATTCCCATCCAGACCACAATCTTGCAAGGAGGCTGTTACCAAAAGGTACAGGATCTATACTCAGTTTTGGCATTCATGGGGGAAGAGAAGCTGGTCGCAAGTTTATTGAGGCAGTCAAGCTGGCATCCCATTTGGCAAATGTAGGTGATGCCAAAACTCTTGTAATTCACCCCGCGAGCACTACCCATCAACAAATGAGCGCCAACGATCTAAAGGCCGCAGGAATTGGTGAGGAAATGGTAAGACTCTCTGTTGGCCTCGAAAACCCAGAGGATATTGTAGCCGATCTTAAGCGGGCCCTAAGTCAATCTCAAAAGGTATGAAAGGCAATGGATATAGAAGTAGACGGTAAACGAGTACACGCATCTGTCGGTGGTCACGATAACAACACTAGTGAACCAGCAGTTATACTAGTCCACGGAAATGGACTAGATCATACAATTTGGCAGTTACAAACTCGCCATATCGCAAACCGCTCACGCCGAGCAATAGCTGTTGATTTACCTGGACATGGCCAGTCTGAAGGGCCTCCAATGAATAGTATTCACGAAATGTCAGACTGGTTACTGAGATTCATTGATGCGGCAGAAATTGATACGGCAACTCTAGTTGGTCATTCCATGGGGTCTTTCATCGCCCTTGAAGCAGCAGCTAATTTCCCCGAGCGCATCGATAAACTTTGTTTAATGGGTATCTCAGAAAAAATGCCTGTGCATCCAGAACTGCTCGCCGCAGCTAAGCATAACGATATTCTTGCTGCGGAATTAATTGTTTTCTGGGGCCTTGGCCAAAAAGCTCAATTGGGAGGTCACCCATCACCTGGCTTATGGGTACATGGAGCATCTAAGACTTTATTATCAAACGCTAAAGACGGGACCCTATTTGCTGGTCTTTCTGCATGCAATTCCTATCAGGGAGCAGCTAAAGCTGCCACTAAAATCAAATGTCAAACCCTGTTGATTCTAGGTAATGATGACAAAATGACTCCAGCCAAGGGAGCCGCACCATTAGCTAGCTCTATTCAACATTCTAAAACAATAATAATAGAAGATTGCGGACATATGATGCTTATCGAACGACCCAATCAGGTTCACAAGGCCTTAATGCCATTCCTTCCATGATGGTCTTACAAAATTTTAGGATTGCAATTTATGAAAAGAAGATCCTCTAAATTTGCAACTGCAAACAACCGTCAATATTCTTTGTTTGGGTATTGATAACCTTAGAGGATAAGTGTTCGATCACTAAGGGAATAACCTATTCACTGCGAAAAATTTGTAGTCGCATTTGAGATTGGTATCTTCAATGTTGGTTACTTTTGACACAATGACAGATTCCCTCAAACCAGAAGTTAATTCTCTCATAATCGCGTAAATAGGTGTCTTGCCAGTCGAGTAAATTTGGAGCACCATCAAGCCAACAGGCTAACCTATAGTTGGAGAACCGCTGTTAGCCTGTTCACATTGTGGAGGATGAATTTCATGAAGATCGAATTTCGGCCACTTAGTGATGCATTAGGAGCTGAAGTCATCGGGGTTAATGTCGCTGATGATCACTCAGAAGAAACAATTGCTGAAATTCGAAAGGAATGGCTACGTTACAAAATCTTGTTATTTCGTGGTCAGAATCTAACGATTGAACGGCAAAAGGCATTTGCCATGAGATTTGGTGAGCTCTTTGCTAAAAATCCCACAAGCGGAAGTGCCTACATCCCGGAACACCCGGAAGTCACTGTTTTGTCTAATATCATGGCTGGTGGCAAGAATATTGGATTGCGACCAGACGCCAGCTTCAGTGACGCTTGGCATAATGATTTTTCCTACCTGACAGAGCCTGCTAGTGGATCGTTTTTCTACGCAAAGGAAGTGCCAGCGAAGGGTGGTGATGATACGTGGTATGCCAACTTGACAAAGGCGTACGACGTACTGCCTGAAGAGACGAAAGACAAACTGGAAGGCCGTAACTGGGGTTTTAGTCAGGTTTTGACATTTGAGCGCCACGCTCCTGAAAAAAGACCAATGACTGAGGAGGAAAAACGTGCACTCCCCGATGTCAGCCACCCCTTCGTGCGGACCCATCCCGAAACCGGAGAGAAGGCATTATTCGTCGGCATTCTCGACACCCGCGAGTCCTCTGTGGACGGCATGTCAAAAGAAGAAGGAATAGAATTTATTGAAGAACTAAAGTCATTCGCTACGCAGTCTCAATTCACTTATGTACATCAATGGAAGCCCGGCGACTCCATTCTCTGGGACAACCGTTGTACAATGCATCGAGCCACAAATTTTCCTGATACGCGTGGTCGCAGGCTGTGCTATCGCGTTACTATCAAAGGAGGTTTGCCCTACTGAACACGGCCTACAACGATCAATGAATGCCGTCCACTCTCCAGCCAAATCCCAGCGTATGTTGGAAACAACTCAAACGACTGAATTTTTGCTCAAGGTGAAAACCAATTCGGACTGAAATACGTCCAAGTTGAGATCGACCTTGTGTGCATAATAATGATAAACAATTTAATTAATGTTTGAGTCAGAGAAGACTAATAAACCGTGGTGGCGAGTTGCCACTTTGGCCCCGTCGGATAGGTGAGGTATGGATATGGAGATAGTTTCGCTTTCCCCGTGCATTGCTGCTGAGGTCCGAGGCATCGATGCGAGTATGGATTTGGATAGTGTAACCCTGCGTCAGATACATGAGGCTTGGCTCGAGAATCTCGTACTCCTGTTTCGACGGCAAATTCTAGACGACGAACAACTTGTGCACTTCAGCCAATACTTCGGAGAACTGGACCAAGCCCCCATCGTCGAAGCAGCAAACCTGCGGGGTGACGGATATGTTCCAAACATGCCGGAAGTATCCGTAGTCTCAAATGTCGTAGAGGACGGTGTAGCAATTGGTGTATTGGGTGCTGGTGAGGCCATATGGCATACTGATATGTCCTATAACCCAGAACCGCCATCTGCCAGTCTTTTGTATGCACTGGAGGTACCAGCCAACGGCGGCGACACAAGTTTTCTCAATATGTACGAGGCGTACGAAACTCTTCAACCAGATCTGCAAAACAAGGTCAAACACCTCACGGTGAACCACGATTCGAGTGTCAATAGCACTGGGAGCCGGAGAAAAGGCTTCGAACCGGTAACAGACGTGAGTAGTGCACCAGGCGCCAAGCACCCTATGCTCCGCACACACCCTGTTACGGGCCGTAAGGCACTGTTTCTAGGGCGGCGACGTAACGCCTATATAGTAGATCTGTCAGTGGAAGAAAGTGAACATACACTCGATCTACTGTGGCAGGAAGTGCCTCAGAATCGATACATCTACACGCATAAATGGAAGGCCGGTGACCTGCTACTCTGGGATAATCGCTGCACGATGCATCGTCGGGACGCCTTTGATCCTAATTCGCGACGCATCATGCATCGCACCCAGGTCAAGGGTGACAGGCCAGTCTGAAGCGCATCGTACTAAATAAAGAAATTAGACCAAATCAGAGATAATAACTTCTCTTCTTGGCACTAAACCTTCTCACTTGCTATCCAAGAGTAACACAACCGATTTAGTTGGTGCTTAGACGCGGTCCACCTATATCTCCGCTGTTATGTTCAATTATCGCCAGACCTTACGCGCTACTCTCATCCAGTTCTCGCCCAGGACGCCACGGATATTCTTCTCGCTATAGCCGCGATCAATCATACCATCCGTGACTTCTGGCAGACGCGCTGGTTTGACAAATTTTATGTCGAGCCATTCAACACTGGACCGCCCGCCGGATGCCTTCTCGGTCGCCTTCTTGTGTGCTTCCTTCGGGTTAAACACTCCCGAAGTGCCTGGGTTATTATGGGGCCAGCCAAATACGAAATCCAAACCGATGCCAACGTGTTCAGGTCCTACCAGTTCCGAGATATAATCAATGTGCTTCAGTAGACCCTCGGCCGTATCGTCGTTATCACCGACAAAAGTGCCAACCCCCATAACACAAACAACACCGCCAGTCTTGGCACAGGCCTTGATCTGGTCGTCCTTAAGGTTACGCGGGTGATTCCACGCGCCCCATGCATTAGAATGCGAGAAAATCACGGGCTCGGTCGAGACCTCCATCATGTCCATTGTTGTCCTATACCCGGTGTGTGTCCCATCGACGATCATGCCGACTTGGTTCATTTCTTGCACGAGATTCACACCGAAATGAGTCAGGCCGGCGTCGGTAATTTCCATACAACCGTCAGCGACCGAATTCTTGATGTTGTAAGCCATCAACATGGTTCTCACGCCTAGCTTGTGATACACGCCGACCATGTTGATATCGTTGTCGAGTATGGCAGTGCCTTGGAATCCAAACCCGATCGCTAGTTTACCTTCCTTCTTAGCCAAAATTATGTCGTCGACTGTTTCCACGAAGCGATACTTATCAGGATTTTCCTGCACGAACGCGCGTTCCTTGGCCAGCGTGTGTAGGGTGCGATCCATGCCCTGCCAATCATTGGCAAGCGTCAAGGCAACATAATCAACCCCGTTTTCGATACATTCCTCCAGAGATTCAGCGCGTCTATCGCCCTCAGGGTGCTCGATGATCCAGCTCTTGCTCGTGTCACACAAGATTGCGTCACGGTGTAGCAACGCCGCCTGCTCAGATATGCTCCAATTCGTCATCGTCCGTTCCCGATCACCAGGTTTCATATAAACTGTAGTCTATGACGTTACCAGCGAGTAGCTGCGGCAACAATAGCTGCATTCAACATCCTCTATCGCAAGCAGCTTACCAAGGAGAAAATCCGCCTTTTGCCGATCCATCTAGTTATGGAAATTTTAAGTCGCTTTAAATTTATGAGACTGTCAAAGCCGAAGAATCGAATCGGTACTTGCACACAGAAGTTAGCGGGTGCACGATTGGATCTCAAACGAGTAATTTTATTGTGGTTCTAGGCAGACGATGGCAGAATTAAATAAAGAAAACCCTGGCGCGGGCGATGATCTGACCTTGTTGTCAGCCACTAATTTAGTCGCATTATATCGGGAAAAGGTGCTGTCACCAGTCGAAGTAACTCGTGCTGTGTTAAACAGCATTGCAAATCAAAATAGCGCAGTAAACGCTTTCTGCTTTATTGATGAGGCGACGGCAATTACTGATGCGAAAAAGTCTGAATTTCGCTGGCTGACGGGAGAGCCCTGCGGCGCTGTGGATGGTGTTCCAGTGACGATCAAGGACACTAACCACGTGAGGGGCTGGCCAACTAGATTTGGTTCCCGCACGACTAACGCTGAAAACCTTGCTAGGGAAGACGCACCCGCGGTAGCACGACTACGCGAGCATGGGGCTGTTATACTCGGCAAAACATCGACACCAGAATTTGCATGGAAGGCAGTCACCGATAGTTTGCTGAACGGAACCACACACAATCCTTGGAACTTAGAGCGCACGCCCGGCGGTAGTAGTGGTGGTGCAGCGGCCGCAGCTGCATTGGGAATGGGTGCGCTACACTTAGGTGGTGACGGGGCAGGCTCAATCCGTATTCCGGCAGCGTTTTGCGGTGTCTACGGAATGAAGGCGACGTTCGGTCGGGTCCCTTTGTATCCGTACCCTATTCACGGAACGATAATCCATCCTGGACCAATAACGCGTACAGTTGAAGATGCAGCACTTATGCTCACGGTGATCTGCCAACCAGATGTCCGTGACTGGTCAGCACTACCCTATGATGGGAAGAACTTCTGCTCAGACCTTGCGAATGGTGTAGAGACTCTGCGGGTAGCCTTCAGTCAAGATTTTGGTTATAGCACTGTTGATACTGAAATTGCAGAACAGGTTATTAAATCTGCCAGAATATTCACAGAGTTAGGTGCAGAAGTCTTCGATGTAAACCCACCCTTTAAGGACCCGAGGAAGAATTTTGAGAACTACTATAATGCTCGATTTGCGTTTATTGTCGACGCGATGACCGAGGGCGAACGTAAGCTGCTAGACCCTGGTCTGATTGAGATTGCCGAGGCGGGGCGAAAGGTCAGTGCGCACCAAATTCTTCAAGCTGAAGAATCAAGAGTGGAGATCAGCGCAGCCATGACCGAGTTTCACAGGAGTTATGATCTCTTGATTTCTCCACAATTACCGATTACCGCTTTTGAAGTGGGAATTGAGGTGCCAAAGGCATCTGGCATGACACGTTGGCTCGATTGGAGTCCCTTCACCTATCCATTCAACTTCACCGGACAACCTGCGGCATGCGTTCCTTGTGGCTTCACTCACGAAGGACTTCCCGTAGCCCTTCAAGTTGTCGGACCACGCTATCGGGAAGATTTAGTCCTGAGAGCGAGTCATGCCTACGAGAAAGTTCATCCATTTCAAATGCCACGAAAGAGTATTGAGACGAGCAGCTGATCAGAAGCTGACATCAGGCGCCTGAAGAACTACCTTTAACTTGACATAGCCACAGCTAGTCGCCAATAGAACGATATTAAAAATTTTATTGCGCTGCTGAAAATACCTGCCACGATCGCCCTCTTCAGCGTAGCGCCTGTGGTCATGTTAGCAGTCAAGCAACGAGGAGAGTCTAATGCAAGCGGTACAGCTATACTGCTGGCACTTTATGGCGTATCCCTATCTGCCACCCGATTTCGACGATCGGTATGAGTCAGGTTGGGTAACCGTACCTAACACGCTTTGGGACCGTGATCTTGCTAATACCCTTTACAACGAATATATCGACCAACTTGTTTATGGCGAGGAACTTGGTTTTGACGGTTTGGTACTCAATGAGCATCACCAGAATATATACGGCTTAATGCCGGCGCCGAACCTCATCGCAGCTGCCTTAACACAACGTACAACGAAATCAAGGATCGTAATTCTTGGTAATATTCTTCCACTTCATCTCAACCCCCTCCGGATAGCAGAAGAATATGCCATGCTTGATAATATGAGTGGTGGCAGACTCACCGCAGGCTTCGTCGTGGGAGGGGGGCCAGAAGCATTCAATTACAATGTACCGCAGCCACAGGCTCGAGGACAGTTTTGGGAGGCTGTTGACCTCATCGAACGGGCTTGGACAGAAGATGGACCCTTCCGCCATGAGGGTCGTCATTATCCGTTGCGCTATGTCAACGTCTGGCCGCAACCGTTGCAGAATCCTCGTCCACCGATTTGGATTCCGGGCGCTTTGAGCCTTGAGACTATGGAACAGACAGCAAAGCGGGGTTATAATTTTTTTCTTTCCTCGCGCCGCCATGATTCAACAACTGAAATGGCCGTGAAACGCTTCGCTAAGTGTGTCACCGATCATGGTGATACGTTTCATCCCTTTCGTATGGGAATTTTACTCTCAGTGTACGTAGGTGAGAGTGATGAGCAAGCACGCACGGAATCGGAAGAAGCAATATGGTATTTCTTGCGAAATTGCGTCAAAGGTCACCTACGAAGCCGTGGAAGGAACTTAACGTTTGGCCCTGGCGTACCTTCAACATCGGTTCGATCCTGGGAAGCATACCTGCGGAACAATAATCCAGCATCGAACAATTTTGGCGATGTAAAAGACTGGGATGAACTGGAAACTTGGGGCTCAGTCATTGTAGGCAGCCCTGAAACAGTTCGCAATCGACTGTGGGAGATGATCGAACGCTTTCAGATTGGCCACCTTCTTGTCCAGTTTCATATCGGAAACATGGGAACCGAACTTGTACGGAAAAGTATGAATCTATTCGCTACCGAGGTGGCTCCGGCTCTTCGCAGTGATTCTATAACGTTATTTTCTGACCAATACTCGGAAATCGAATTGGAAAAGGTGAGGTAATGGGCGGGCGTACAATCAATGTCTGCGGCCGAGCTGTATGGGTCGAGGAGATTGGACACGGGGAACCCCTGCTCTATCTCCATGGTATAGCAGATCTTCACGGCGCAAGGGCCACACCATTAGAGTTCCATAACGCTTTGGCACGTTCGCATACGATCATCGCTCCTGCCCACCCAGGTTGCGCTGAATCTGATGAAAATGATGATATCGAGGGAATTGAGGACATAGTTTTTCATACGCTCGAAGTTGCTGACATTCTGGGACTTGAAACATTCCATTTAGTGGGAACCTCTGTAGGAGGGTGGATAGCCGCTGAATTCGCGGTTCGTCATCGCGAGCGCATCCGTAGCCTGACACTAATCGGAGCAACTGGGCTCTATATACCGAATCAGCCAATTGCCGACATATTCATGGCGGTGCAATCAACAGATGGCGGGTGTTACGCGGACTTCCGAGAGATGTTGTTCGCCGACGCTGATCAAAAAGTAGCGCTAGAAATGTTTCCAGACGGACTGGGACAACTTAACCATGAATTATTACGTTACAAGACATTTAGATTTCTTTCGAGAGTCGGATTTCGGCCTCCCTACCTTTACAATAGGCTGTTACGCCAACGATTACACAGATATGAAAATTCTGCACTCATCATTTGTGGTGAAAATGATAATATGGTCCCGTTGAGTCACGCTAAAGCCTACCACGACGGCCTACACTCAGCACACTTAGAAGTATTGCCTAACCTCGGTCACAGCGCGATTATCGAGGCACCATTAGACATAGCAGAACGAATTACCGCATTTATAAATACCATTTAGCTAAATATTATTCAAAATCAGTTTCCAGCGAAAATGCCACTATATATATCTTCAGATTTTATCCGATAGATTTCACACAACTCATCAAGAAATCTAAAATCCTCTAAATTCATCAATTCACTAATTTCTTCTTTTTTTAAATTAGGTATGTTGAAATCTTCTATAAACTTTTTTTGGTAACATTGATAACCGCCACTAATTTGAAAGCTGGTGAGTTTCATATAATAATAAAATAAATCCGAATTTAATACTCTGCCTATGAACTCTAATGAGGGGCAAAACTTGGCTTTGTGTTCTACTTCATTCTTAAACAACGCGTATCCATTACAGAAAAGTTTATCATCCGAACAAAAAATAAAGTTCGGCTTTTTACTAAATGTTTTAGTTAATAATTTTGGTCCGGGCGCCTCCATACCCTGGCGCCTACCCCAACGATACCAAACCCTGTCATCTCCCCTACCCTTATCTCTCGTTAGTAATAAATTCTTATAAAATAAAAGATGGTTATATGCGTTTGGGAATTTCTTGATAAACTCTTTTTCGCGAATAATTACAAATCTCCCATTATCCTTAATATAAGGAAATATAATTCTAGTTGTTGGCGTTTTTATATTATCGGTTATATCCGATACCTTAATAACTGGTTTAGTACTTCCTATTTCAATATCACATTGGTTTCCTACGTTATATTGAATGCCATTCTTCGTATTGTTACCTTTAATAATAAATGCATTATCCAGAAGCGTCGCCAAGCCAACTCGAATACGAACTAATGAACCCAACGGGGTTCCTAATTTTTCCATCTTTTGTAAATTAGTAAAGTGTGGTTCTTCAACTAGTTGCCACTTTTTCCATTTTAAGTCATCAAATCTTAGCGTACTAATTGCCAAGTTATTAACATTATACTCTGTGACATCTTTATTCAGACGGGAGAACTCAAATGTTTTCTTCGAAGTCCTACTAAACATTAACAGGCACGTATATGCACTAACATTAGGAAATGCATAATGAGGGCCGAAATCTATAATTCGATCAATTATCTTATTCTCTTGAGCCCACTTCCTCGTTTCTGCACCAGAGGCCGAGGTAAATAAATTATTCTGTGTAATTATTCCGGCGCAGCCATTGGTACCCAAAAGTCGATATACGGCGTGAAAAAATAACAATGACAAGCCATAATTACCTTGTGAAAAAATGGAATATTCCTTTTTAAGCCTGGCACGGTAATTATTATCTAGGTTTTGTATCCTCACATAAGGTGGATTAGTTGCTATAGAACTAAATCCGTCTATCCCATTAACTTGCTTAAAAATTTCTTTTGGCTTAGAAAGCAATGTATCATCGTTAAGCAAATTAAATTCGATATTAGAAGGGTCTGTATCTTTTGAAAGAAGAAATAATTCACAAAGAATTTTAGCATACCTTATTGATTCTAAATCTTTATCAATACCGTAAATATTTTTTGTAAATATTTGTTCATAAGACAGACTGGATATTTTTTTAATTTTTTCTGCCATTTGTAATAAAAATCCGCCGCTTCCACAGGCAGGATCACAAAATTTGTAATTATCTTTATATTTTACGTAATTTTTTTTTAAACAATGCGATAATAGATAATCTCTTATATATAATGGAGTATAAACTATTCCATATTTTTCTTTTCTTTCGTTATCAATTACATCTTCGAAAATAGCCTCTATGTCATATAATGTTATATTAATTTCAGACTTAATTAATTCATCATAAATTTTCATTGTAAATTTTGAATTACCAGAGTCCAATAATTGATATGTCGCCAACCGTTTATTAATTTTCGATTTTTTTAATTTATTTTTTATCAACCAAACTTCAATTATTGCTCTTTGTATTGACGCTATATCATATTTATTTTTCCAACTTGGAACAGCTGTATTAAAAAAGGATACAATTCCTTCTTTTGATCTCTTTTTTTGTAGGCAAATATTCATTTATGGTGAAGTAAATATATGATTAACTATATTGATGTTTGGTTAATTAATAAGGTCAATCGGGTCTTGGCCCGATAATAGTTTTTTCACTCGGTGCTCATGGCATATTACATTCAAAATATTTGTCTGCGACCGAATATTAAAAACATTAATGACCCGTCAGCGTTCGAGTAACTTTGCGACGAATGTACCGCCACATAATTCCCCTGGTGCGTACCATTTTCCCTTAATTGCTGATTCCTCCATGTTACCGGTAAATAGAATCGTAGCCATGCCCACAGATTTTGCTTTGAATTTTCCCGTGGCATCAATGGATCCACTGAGACTCCATTTTCCAAATTCAGCTACATCTACTTTTCCGTAAACTTTCTTGCCCGCAATTACAAATGAAAGTCCAAGAGAGGTGACATCACACCCTTCATTATCGGTTGCCGTACCTAGCCAGTTACCGTCAAAACCGGTAGCGGTCTTTTTTGTTTCCTCCAAACGAGTTTTCGCCGCGGTTACAAATTTACCAGTTGGGTATTTGGCCAGATAGGCCTCATAGTCGGCCGGTTCTGTGCTCAATATTATTGACTTCCAGTAGGCCACTTCTTGAATTAGATCTTCAATTTTTTTGTCGACCTTAGCCGGCTTGTTCGTATTGGTCGTCTTTTTCACCTTGGTCGTCGTCTCAAGTACATCGAGTTTGATATTGGCTGTTTCCTCGGACGTGCTACTAGCGTTTGTCGCTAAATTTGCAGAAAATGTGCCGCCACACCCTGTGCCTGGCCCGTACCATTTTCCACTAATCACCGATTCCTCTGCGGTTCCCGAAAAAATAAATGTCCTTTGATACATAACTTTCGCTTTAAATATTCCTGTACCATCAATTGAGCCGTGGATAGGCCAATTTCCAAAAGAATCAACTGCACTTCCAGAAACTTTCTTGCCAACGATTACAAATGAAAGTCCGAGGGAAGGACTTCTACACGGGCCAGCCGCCCTACGAAAATCAAGGGTAACCGTGTCAGTACTCGTTGCCTTACCGACCCACTTACCATCAAATCCTGCAACGACCTTTTGGGGCGGATGAAGAGATGCGACCTTAGCTTCAATAGTTTCCTTATCCGCCTTAACCGGCTTGGGCGTATTGGCTAATGTCTCAAGGGCTACAAGCTTGATGCTGGCAGCTTCGGTATACAAACTACCAGGATAACTTGCCAAGAACCGTCGAACTAAGGCAGGGTCGTTCGTATTTGAAATCGAATCCCAAGCAGCTTTTTCTACTTCTCTCTGCTCTGCGAGCAAGCGAGCCCGATCACGGTCTCTCAGATATTTGATTCGACTGTTTGCGATAGCAGCAAATTTGGCTTTAGGATAACGTTCCAAATAAGTTTTGAAGTCGGCGATGGAATCACTAGTTTGAATAGATTGAAAATAAACTAGCTCTTCGTTCGGGTCTTCGCCCTTTGGTGCTGTCAGTGATGCTACGCGCAGTACCGCGATACCCTTAAACAAGCCTTCAGGATACTGATCCAAATAGGCCTTATACATGGACGGATCGTTACTGTTTGCGATCGATTTCCAATATTCGATCTCGACGGTTGGATCATGGACCGGTTTAGACGCTATTTTTTCTTCCGGCTGCGGCACTTCTACAAAATAAAAATCACCGGTCAGCGAAGATGACTCCCAAGGTACCTGTTCATCCAGCGTTCGAGACATCACCTCGATACGTACACGCTTAAATACCTGCTCAACAGTAGCTCCAGGCTTGAGCATTGCTAATGAAAGTGCTTTCGTATAGGCACTGTTCTTACCTACGCCATCCTCTGCTACCTGACCTGGTGCTGTGGAGTAAGCGAGTAACGTCCCTGTTGGCGCATCCATCTTGGCAAGACCACGATTGGCCGACCTGGAACCAGTTTTAAAAGGATTATTCCGACAAGCATCCAAAATTATAATCGTGAGAGCAGCGTTCGCTTCCCCAAGGGTTCTTAAAAGGCTTGACGCGCGAACACCCTCAATATCCACATCATATTCATCCTCAATTTTGGATTTAACCGGTATAAGATAATTCTCACCGTTTAATTGCGCACCGTGACCAGCATAATAGACGAGACTCACGGTTTCACTGCCCGCTTCTTTAATACGCCTTCCAAACCTCAAAAAAGCACGATTCAATTCACGCCGGTCAAGGTTTGCATAATCCATTACCTCAAAACCGACATCTTTTAGCGTCTCCGCCATAAGCACTGCATCATTCACCGGGTTTTTTAGTGGTACATGTTCGTAACTGCCATTACCAATTACCAGCGCTATACGCGCAGGAGCGGCGTGCACCGATAACGAATAGGGCGAAAAAATTAACAAGAGCGCAAAAGCTATCAGAACTTGGATTTGGTTCCTCATAGTTTAAGTCTGCCACGAATTTTGGATAATGGGGAGTCTATTGGAGGGGGAAATAAGCCAATGGCTCCCACGCCTCATGGGAATTTCCTTCTCCTTCGACGAGGACGCCCGCACCTCGCGTTCCCGAAATCTGCTTTAATGCGAGCGAATTGCCGCTATAAGCAAAGGCCAAAAGAATCTTGTCACAACCAAGTCTCAGGTGGGCTTTCAGCTCGTACTGATATCAGAATACCTTTATTTAGCGATCTACACCCTTGAATCAGAAGTTAACTTGAAGCACACTATGCGCGTGGCAACTTAACTTTGGATCTCACCTTATCAGTCAAGGCACTAGATGTGGTGTGCCCAAACTTAACCATAAAACTAAAAAGTTCACATATCGGAGGTAACCAAAAAATGGGAGAATTGAAGAAAATTTGGGTGGCGACTGTCGCGCTGTTAGCTTTTGCAGTGTGTACTGTTCCCGGCCATGTGTTAGCCAGTAATATTCTGAAAGAAATTGCTGCGGCCAGCACACTTGAGGAAATAAAGAAGCGAGGAGTGCTCAAAGTCGGTTTCGCGTCCTTCGTGCCGTGGGCCATGGTCAACTCAAAGGGTGACTTGATCGGCTTCGAGGTCGAGGTCGCGAAAAAGTTCGCTGCGGACAGCAAGTGGAAGATAGATCAGGTAAAGACGCAGTGGGATGGCATCATCCCTGCTCTGCTCGCCGGAAAGTTCGACTTGATCATTGGCGGAATGTCCGTCATGCAATCGCGAAACCAGACGGTAAACTTCTCCATCCCCTATGCACACGCGGCCATTGGCATCGCGGCCAGTAAAAAGCTCGCTAGTGGAAAGTCGACGTTAGAGGACTTCAATAAGAAGGACGTCACGCTCGTCGTGCGTCGCGGTAGCTCGAACATACCGTGGATGCGCGAGACGTTCCCCAAAGCAACGCAGCGGTACTTCGACGACGACGCCCAGGCATTCCAGGAGGTCATGAACGGCAACGCCCATGCGGTCGTCAGTGCCGAGCCGAAGCCCTCATTGTGGTCCGCCTCGTACAATGATGTTTTGTTCAAGCCGTTTGGCGATACGAAATTCATCCCGAAACCCTCTGCTTTCGCAGTCCGCAAGGGCGACCATGACTTTCTGAACTATCTGGACAATTGGATACGGGTTCGCACGCTCGACGGCTGGCTCCCCAAGCGACGTAATTATTGGTTTGGGACCACCGAATGGTTCGAACAGATGGATCCCAAAAATAATCCGTTCGCAAAAAAATAGTAACACAACTCGACTGTCGCCCACTGGAGACTAACCCCCAGTGGGTGGCAGCATTCTTGAGGGTGTCCGCGCTCTAAAGTGAGAGGGAAGTTCTCGTCTGCGCGTTCTCAATCGGACATGACACGATCATTGCGATCTCGTCTGGGCACCTCGTGGCATGCTCAAGTTAAGTTCAAGTTGCCGCACACCGAAGCCCTGCACTACTCTACCGTATGATCCAAGGCCCCGTCGAATGCCGCCGCCATAGCTGCGCGAAGACGGGCACGTGCGGCGTCCGGGTCCGCTATGGCCTCGGCGACCGTCTTCCCTCCCGCCGACTCCAGGCTTGGCACGGCCTGCGTATAGATCCAGCGGCGCTTTTCCTGGCGAATAGATTTTGGCAACGCAGACAGCCGGCGATTAATTTCGCAAACGGTGGCGTCGTCGAAAACGGACTCCCATGCCTCACGTTCAGCGCCGAAGTCGAACTGGGCGCGGACATTGTCCTTGACCTGATTCTCCCTGAGCCGCGCAGTCGCCGCTTTGTCGATCGCCCATTCGGCACCATTCCGGACCACGGTCACACCGTAATCGCGACAAGCGCCCTCCGTGCTCACGAAGCCCCACGTCACATCGTCGAGCACAGCTTGGGGATCGCGGTCAAAGGGATCACCATAGCCGCCGGCACCAGGCGTCATTATCGTTACAGTATCGCCTTTATTGACCGGGACCTCATTGATCTTGCCGAGGTCCCGCTGGCCTTCCCGGCCCAGATTGAAAACAGTGCGGAAGGGAGTCGCGGGCTTGCCGCCGGCTACCCCCCAGGCAGGGAAGCGGAAGCGCTCCATTCCGCGGGCGTAAATGCGCCCACCGTCGCGCAGGAATTCCACGGTGAGAATTTGCCCGACGCCACCCCGCCAACGGCCAGGCCCACCGGAGTCTGGGCGGACATCGTATTCGCGGACCAAAATCCCGCACTGCGCCTCAATATTCTCGATGGGATGGTTGCGTAAATTGGATAGGCTGGAATCGCGCGTGTCGACGCCGTCGTGACCCTCCCAGGCACCCATGCCACCGCGCATGGGTTCGATCACCGTGACATGACGATTCACACCGCTTTCGTCGTACTCGTGTAGCACAAAGATGACGCCAGCTCCGGAGCTTGGCGCCGGGGTCATATCAGGCGCCGCCTTGAAGAGGGCCCCGGTCATGGCATCGTTTAGCCGCCGGGCCGGAGAGGCCCGTAGGCCGATGGCGGCGGGGTATTCCGCATTGAGCACAGTGCCTGGCGGGTTCGTCATGCTGAGATGGCGGTATATCCCCGCGTTTAGTGGCAGGGATTGGTCGTGAGTCATAAGGTAGGAGGTGAACCGCATGGTCAGCCACTCATGCATGCGGTTCATCGAGGCCGTGTTGTAAGAAGCGTTGACTTGGAGGTCCGTGCCGGTAAGGTCGAGATGCACTTTGCCATCTTCCACCGTCATCCTGACACGGACTTTGATTGGCAGCGGTGTAACCAGATCGTCGTCCATGTAATCCCAAAATTCATAGCTGCCATCGGGGATCTGGCGCAGCACCTCCCGCGCCTTGGTAGCGGCATATGCCTGAAGCGCTTCGTGGCAAGCAAGAAACGCCTCAAGGCCGTGACGCTCGATGATTTCCATGCATCGTTGTTTCCCTATTCGCAGAGCCGCCAGCATGGCACGTATATCCCCCATATTCTCGTCGGGGATGCGACAGTTGGCCCTGAGGATGGTAAAAAAATCCTCGTTGATCGTACCACAGCGCATAAGCTTCATAGGCGGGATGATCAGGCCTTCCTGAAAATACTCGTGGTTGGACGGCAGGATGCTACCGGCGACAGTGCCACCCACGTCCGTCGAGTGGATGAAGGCCCATCCGTAAGCGACAATCTGCCCATCGTGAAAATAAGGTTCGATGAGATGGAGGTCAGGTAGGTGAGTAGCAAGCCCCCCGGACGTGAAAGCGTCATTTGTGATGATTATGTCACCTGACTCCAGGTCGGGCACGGCCCCAATCGTGAAAGAGCAGTCGCAGTCGACGAAGAGCGAAACACCGTTCGTGCGTGGATGGGCGAACAGTTTACCGTCGAGTCCAACGAGCGCGGTCGCGAAATCGGCTGCCTCTTTAACAAATATAGTGCGCGCCGTACGCTGCAGCGTGGTGCCCATCTCCTCGGCAACCGCCTGGACCTTGTTATGCAGAATTTCTAATAGAATGGGGTCGAGAAGCATATGAATAGCTCTATTAGCTCAGCGAATGTAGACTACTTACTACTGTATCGGCCGCCTAACAAGGATTGGTCTCAAGCCCTGCGGGCGGCGGCGTACCACGACCAACTCGATCGCGAGTTGGACTTGTTTTCATGCGGACAGCATCGCCGACGGACTGCCTCTTGGCAAGCGGCCTATTTGTCAACCGACAGGTGGATATTGCCTATTTTATCAACCCTCGCGGTCCAGCCAGGAATGATCCAGATTGTGCTGTCTTCCTGTTCGATGATGGCAGGACCGGTGAAGAAAGCGCCAGCGCCGAGGTTGCCGCGGAGATATACTGGCGAGTCGACAAACGAGCCCTTGTAGTAAACTTTCCGGTCTTCCGTCGGCTTGATGACGGTCGCCCGGGCGACGTCGGGGAGTTCAATCGGCACAATCTTACCGGTGACCCGGATGCGTTCGGTCGTAATCTCGACCCCACTCTCTAAGTCTCGAAACCCGTAAACTTTCTCATGCTCCAAGTGGAACAGCTCCGAGATGCCCTCGACATCGGGGTTAAGGCGGAGCTTATCCGATATCACTACCTGAAGGTCGAAGGCTTGATCAGCGTAACGCATATCGCAAGTCGCTGTAAATTCGGGTTGGCCGAGAAGGTTACCTTCTGTTCTGACCCATGTCTCAGCTTCCCTTTCCAACTCCCGGAACGTGGCAGCCAAGTAGTCCGTTGCCTTTTCACTTTTGTCGAACCTCAAGTGCCGCGAGCGAACATAGTCGCGTTTCACATCGGCAAGGATCGCGCCCATGGCGCAAAAGGTGCTAGGAGCTGGGGGCACTATGATGGAGTTGAGACGCGCCTCCTGAGCCAGCAGGTTAGCATGGGTCGGCCCCGCACCCCCGTAAGCCATCAGCGTAAAGTCCCTCGGGTCCTCACCCCGCTGCGCCAAGCCCTTATAAAGTTCGGTCGACATCATCGCTGTTGTCACCTGCAACGCTGCTTCTGTCGCCTTGATGGCGCGGTCTTCTCCTTTGATACCGATCTTGTCGGCGATTCTACGAAGGACCGCCTCCGCCGCCTGCCTGTCGAGCTTCATGCGCCCACCTAGGAAATGGTCTGGATGAATGTATCCGGCGAGAAGGTAGCAGTCAGTAACCGTCGGCTCGGATCCGCCCATGCCATAACAGACCGGTCCAGGGTCGGCGCCGGCGCTTTGTGGCCCGACCTTCAGAACACCTTGCGGATCAACCCAAACAATCGAGCCACCCCCAGCACCAATTGCCGAGACGTTCACAACCGGCAAGATAAGTGGAAAATCACCAACATTCGTCAAGGTCGTGTACTCTGGTTCGCCGCTTTGAGTCACGGCCATGTCGCAGCTTGTCCCCCCCATGTCCACCGTGATCAGTCGCCGTTCCCCCGTCATTGCCGCCACCCTTGATGCGGCTACGACGCCTGAGGCTGGTCCTGAAAGGATCGTGTCTACCGGACGGTGTCCAGCAGTCTCAATGCTTAGCGTGCCGCCATTGGAAGTCGTGATGTAGATCGGCGCGTTCACACCTAGGCCATTAATCCGCTCAGTGAGCAGACGCAAATAATCGTTCATCAGCGGCTGAACATACGCGTTCATGATCGCGACTAGGCAGCGCTCAAACTCCCGTCGTTCCGGCCAGATATTGGCAGATTCCGTCACCGGCACCCCATCGAGGCGTGCCCGCAGTCCGGTCGCCACTTCCTGCTCCATATCGGGATAGATGTAGGAGTGTAGAAGCAAAACCGTAACCGCTTCGATGTCTTTCGCCATCAGACCCGCTGCTATCGCTTCGAGCTCGCCTTCATCCGGTCGGCCAACTATCGCCCCATCAGCCATGGTGCGAGCGTTCGTCTCGAATATCAGATTCCGCTTCACCAGTGGATCTTCCTTCTGCACTCGGAAGTCATACGAGTTTGCCAAATGTGCTCGGCCGATCTCCAGAATCCCCCGATGACCTTTGCACACCACCAGACCCACCTTGGCGCCTCGCCGCTGGATAATCGCGTTAACCGGAAGAGTGGTTCCGTGCACGATGAGCTCCACGTCCTCGGGCGCTATGCCCGCCCGTTCTATCAAGCGTGGCAGGCCAAGCTCCACCGACTTCGACGGGTCAGCCGGAACGCTGGGTTCTTTGAAACGGGTCAGTGTACCAGTCACCATATTGGCAAGCACAAAGTCCGTGAAAGTGCCTCCGACATCGATCCCGATCCGAGACCGACGTCCCTCTTCTTCCCGCGCCATAGCCCTACAATTCTCCCGATCTAATCATTTAAGGCGAAGAGCTTCGGATGTATTCACAGTTGAATACTCTTCTTTATCGCCACCGTAGAAATCAACACGGCGACGAGGCACCATTTCATTCGGTCCTATGGCTACTGAGAGACTACCAGTATCGTCATTCAGCATAAAGAATCAGCAATTTAGATCTCGTCTGTCAACGCGGAGATCAGTCGATCGATGTCATCATCGTTGACATGCAGATGGGGTGCAATACGTAGATAATTTCCGCGAATGCTGAGATAGATTTGTTTCGCAGCGAGGCGTTGCTGAATGCCCTCGAAGTCGTCATGGTCAATCCCGGGAGCGAGGCGAAAGCCAGTCATATGACCAGCCCGATGGTCCGCGCCAGGTGGAACCAATCCAAGATTTCTTGTGCGCTCGATTATAGTTTCGGTTATACGGCGAAGACTGGAATTGATATCGCCGACCTTCCAGGCATGTACTTGCTCTAGAGCGCTAATAGCCATGGGTACCGAGACAAAGTTATCGGATTCACCCATGTTGAAGCGGCCAACACCCGGCTGCAATATATCGGGGTACTCCAAATGCCCCTCCAACCAATCGACACCCCATCCC
Organism: uncultured Flavobacteriales bacterium; assembly: GCA_964419045.1. Lineage (GTDB taxonomy): Bacteria > Pseudomonadota > Alphaproteobacteria > UBA8366 > CAVOAK01 > CAVOAK01. The sequence continues at coordinate 43,313 of CAYQNO010000002.1, read as the reverse complement.
TCCATCATGTTGCCTCTCCAGGTGTGCTCGAGCGGAACGCCGTCCTGGTGTTCTGGAGCCACGTAGAGAAAGCCCAATGTATAGGGACAGAACAGCCACTTGTATCCAGCAACAATCAGAAAGTCGGGGCGAATTTCAGCGACATCGAACGGTAAGGCACCAACCGACTGGGTGGCGTCGACAACCAGCGCTGCGCCAACTTCACGGCACCGTCGGCCAACTGCGGCGAGATCGATCAGAGTTCCATCAGCCCAAAAGCAATGGGGTAGTGCAGCAATCGCTGTCCGTTCATCGATCTTTGCGAGAACACCAGCCGTCAAATCATCATCGTCCGGACGCGTGACAAATTCCAGCTCGGCGCCATCGCGGACGCGTTTCTGAATCCACGGCAGCACATTGTTCGGGTATTGATCTTGCAAGACGACGATACGTTGGCCTGCCTTGACTGGAAGATTTATCGCCGCAGTGGCAATGCCGTAGCTTGCCGCCGGGATTAGGGCTATATCTTGTGGCGTTGCACCGACCAGGTCGGCAAAAAGTGCTCGTAAACGATCCGGTTCCTCGATGCGCTCCGCCCGTCCAACGCGCCACGGCTGCGCCTTTTTCGTCACACTGACCAAACCCACGTCACGGGAGCTCTTAAGAATTGGCGCAAGCCCAGAACAGTTGAAAAAAGAGACATCGTCGGGAATGTCAAAAAGATGGCGCTGGCAGGAGATCATGGCCGGATAACTCTCTATGATTTGGCGTTCGCCGCTCCCTTTGTTACCCCATACCCTACCAAGGCTGCAAGAACACCTTTACAATACCAACTTAAGTTCTTGAAAAATGTTCGGCACACTAGGATTAAAAAAGCTAGTATCTCTGATTAAGAGCCAGTTCGTCGTACTACGGATTGCAGTAAACAGCGCATTTTATGACTATTTCCATACCTGTTTGGCAATCCGCATGATGTTCTCACCAAGGATGCCTCGCACCTCCATCTCGCTGAAACCATGATCGAGCATGGCTTCGGTCAGATAGGGCATATCCAACGGTTCAAAGTGCCGAACCCATTGCCAGTCTGGCCCAATTGACTGACCGCCCGACGCATGGAGATATGCCGCCTGGTGTAGGTCCTGCCTGTTGAATATGCCGCCAAAAAGGGTGGACTTCGCCGCCACCTCCGGATCGACGGGTGTTGCCGGCATGGGCTCAAAATCGCCCCGCGGAGATTCGTTAGCCTCGCAGTCAGTGCCGATTCCCACATGTTTAGCGCCCACCAACTCGGCTACGTAGACAATATGTTTAAGTACGGTTTCCGGCGAAGCCACGTTATTACCAAGGAAAACGCCTACACCGTTGATGCAAATGACGCCGCCCGATTTAGCGCAAGCCTTAATCTGATCATCCTTGATGTTGCGGGGATGATCCCACAGTGCGCACGGGTTCGAGTGCGAGAAGATAATCGGGTCTTTCGAGACCTCGAACATATCCATCGTCGTGCGATAGCCGGTGTGGGTTGCATCAACGATCATGCCGACGCGGTTCATTTCCTCTATCAACGCCACGCCGAAGCGGGAGAGCCCGACGTCAGTACGCTCCATTCCGCCGTCGCCAACTACATTTTTGATGTTGTAGGCCATCAGCATGTGGCGAACGCCGAGTTTATAATAAGTCTCCACCATGTTCAGATCGCTCTCGACGGGATTCGTACCCTGGAAATGGAAGACAATCGCAAGCTTGCCGTCGCGCTTGGCTGATTCAATATCCGCGAACCGGTCTACAAGGACGAATTTGTCTGGGTTGGCAAGAAAATACGCGCGTTCGCCAGCGATGGCCTTTATCGCGCCTTCCAAACCGTGCCAGTCAACCGAGACAGTGAGAGATGCCAAAGTGTAGCCGTGCCCCGCTGCACTTTCGACCATTAGGTGTTTTTTCTCTGAGTCGTCCTGATACCCCCAAGGCAACATCATGTCCCAGACATGCGCATCTTTGTGGAGCCGAGCGGCTTCAGTCGATACATTCCATTCGGCCATTAGAGTCAACCTTGCTTCTGGTTGCTGCCGAAGCGGCGGCTCTTCTTAAACCGGTCTATCAAAGTCTCCACCGTCGGCACGCTGTATGAGTCGGAGTGTAGCACATAATGAATTTTCCCTCGCACCACATGTGAAACTCTGCACTAAATTCAATCAAGATGCATATACTAACAGTAGGTCTGATTTGAAAGATTTCTTAATGGAGTACGGCATCAAATAAGGTTGTAGTAATTTAAATCCGGGGGGGCAGGTCAAATGGGCAATCAATTGTTGACGCTATACGGTGCTTTGCAATCACGAGCGTTTAGAGGTTATTGGTTGATGAAGGAAATTGGAATTCCGTTCAAGCATGTTGCGATTGAACCATCCTTGCACCTAAAGGACCCGCTGCATCCATCAGCACCGGTAAATACCCAGTCAACCGAGTTTAACGACATATTACCGGCACGGGCAGTGCCGGTTCTGCGCGACGGTGAGATGCTGTTGTCAGACTCCTTTGCAATTAATCTCTATCTGGCAAATGCCTATGGCGGCGGGTTTGGACCAAGTGATGAGAAAGAAAAACAAGCGTTTGTTCGTTGGTCGTTTTTTGCGGCTGCGGATATTGAGCCGTTGTCCGCTGTTTTGATTGCAAATGAGGAGCCAGAGTATGATTGGGCGGCATGGATACGCCGGTCAACGACACTTCTGGATCGACAATTTGAGGTTCTTAGCCGACATCTCCGCGACAGGACCTATATCATTGGCGAACGATTTACAGCCGCCGACATTATTGTGGCTGAGACAACCCGATACGCAAAGGACACGCCCTTGCTTTTGGAAAAACACCGGCAAATCGCGGATTGGCTTTCGCGATGTCATGACCGCCCGGTTTTTCGTGCGTGCTGGCATGAGCGCGAACTAGAATTGGGGCAGCGAAACTTGGCGATGTTTCGCTGAGCAGCGCATTTCAGATGACTGCTTTCGGTAGGTAAGCAGACATATCCGCACCTCAAGATAATGGTCCGCTTATGACCCAAAGCGGACGCTTCGCAAGCAACCCGCTCATCGTGTAGCGGAGGCGGGACACCAGTACAAGTACGCCAGTGCAGCGGCCAGCCCGCACCGTTCAACGGTGCTCCAGCATGGCCACCATTCGCTGGTAAGCTCGGCTTGATGCAGTTACCAGTAGAAATGGAAACACCGCGTGGATGACTGCTGCTGCGCCAGAAATCAATCCCCACACGCCGAACCGCATGGCGAAGACCATATGCTCGAAATATGCCTCGTCGGCCTCACGCAAATGCCGCGTAAGTATGTTGTCCATCGGTGGAATCCCCTGTCATTAATTCAAATATTTGGAAGCCGCACCATCAACTTTTGTTAGCAGACCACCCACCGCCTTGTTGATTAGAAGCTAAATCGAAAATTCTTGGAGGCATTCTATACCAAAACTAACGTTTCAGCAGCTGATTTCAGTCAACGAAAGGCCCCGGGGGTAGGCCGCACTGATCAGCTCCCCTTAAGCTGATGGCAGCATTAAGACATCTGTTTAGATAATGCGGACAAAAAAATGCGCGACCGCTGCTTCTATAATCCCTAACGCACCCACCATATTTAGATTGTACCAGCGACATTTATGATTAAATTCTCCAAATCCACCGTCCAGATTGTAGACCGGCGGTGTCCAGAGCCAGCTATCGATGGAGCACATGGATGAACACTTGGAACATTTCTGATGAGGCAGCGGCGCTTCACCGAGACGCACTGATCTGGGATATGACGACTGTCTGGAAGCACTCTGTCCCCACCGACCGCAAACTTGAACTGCTCTCCAGGGCAGTCGACAGCGGCTACGACCTGATCTCCCTGGCGCTGTCGTCCGAATGGGATGGGCGCGAGGACCCGCTCCCGATGCTCGCCCAGGAGCGCGCCCTGCTCGAAGAGCATGCTGATAAGTTCGTCCTCTTCGACTCCGCCGAAGACGTGATCGAGGCCAAACGTGAGGGAAAGCTGGCAGTGTGCTTCCACTTCAAATCCTGCCCGAGCAGAATCGACGTCGCCGAAGTAGAGGATTACTACAGGCTCGGCGTACACCACTGCATATTCTTCAACCTTGGGGCCGTAGAAGGCGACAACAATGTCGAAAACGATGGTGGCGGACTGAGCCAGTATGGCGGAAAGCTGGTGGAGGAGATGAACCGCGTCGGCATGATCGTCGACACCACGCATTCGAAATACCAGACAACCATGGATATCCTTGGACTGTCGAAGGACCCGGTGATTTTTTCGCACTCGAATGCGGCGGCGCTGTGGAACCATCCGCGCAACCTCCGCGACGACCAGATTCAGGGCTGCGCGAAGTCCGGCGGCGTCATCGGTGTCGCCGGAACCGGCACCTACATCGGCGAGAACGACAACTCTCCGGAAGGACTTGTCCGGCACATCGACCACATCGCCGAACTGGTCGGCCCCGAGCATATTGGGCTCGGCCTCGACTACGTACCAACATTCGGAGTAACAAATGCACCTCCGGCGGCAGGTTTTAAACACACAGGACACGACGATGGATATCTGCAGGCTTCGGGTGGAAAATCCGAGGCACCCCGGCACGAGGATATCAAATATGTCGAGCCGGAAGGGTTGCCACCTCTCACCGAAGCGTTGATCGGCCGCGGCTACAGCGAGACTGATATCCGCGGCATCCTGGGCGAGAATTGGCTGCGCGTTGCGCGACAGGTTTGGAAATAGATCGACAGCAGCACACCGAACGGTTACCAAACTCCCCGGCAATTCACTGTGCTGCATTGACAACAACCATGCCGTGGCACCTATTCCGGTCATAAATCTAATTCAACGGGAGGTCTGGCTATGAATCGAGATCAGGAACGAGCAATCGAGTGGGACTGCATCAAGGTGCTGACCGAGTTCTATATCTACATCGACGCAGGCAGGTATGAAGAAGCCGTCAAGATGTACACTGAGGACGGATATTGGACAGCCGGCGATATGGAGACGCATGGCCGCGACGCGATTTGCGAGAGCATGCGCAAGGGAATGCCGTCAAAGCACATCCAACACATGGTCCAGAACATCGTCGTCAATGTAGTCGACGAAGATCATGCGGACGCCGTGCTCTACGCCACCGTCTATCGCCAGGAAAAAACAGACATGCTGCCGACGACACTTTCGTCGTTCAGCCCTTGGTTTACCGGCCGACAGGACAACAAGATGGTTCGGACCAGCGACGGCTGGAAGATGGCGCACAAGAATATTGTGAACTATCTGCAACGCAGCGAATAGGCGAACGCTCCACGGCGAGGCAAAGCGCCACCCCCCGTGCCGCCGCAATTGTAGTTGCACATCGTTGCACCCGAAGAGCCGAGCTGCCGAGTAGAGCCGGCACGGCCGCGACAGCCAGCGGCGCCCATCTCGCGTTTGCGGCCTTCTTAGCGATCGCAACACGCGATCAAGGAACGATTTGCTGGTGGGCGCACCAGGATTTGCACCCGGGACCCGCTGATTAAGAGTCAGCTGCTCTACCAACTGAGCTATGCGCCCGCAAAGGGTAATCCTTACTAATGATATCCGCTATAGGATCTATCGCGTATAGCAAAGCATCGCAATTTTGTCGATGGAAACGTTCCCTGGTAAAATTTGGGAATGGGTTTCCGTAGGTAATTTTATTTTCGGACTAGATATCCAAATTGTAGCGGCTAATCATAATATCTCGATGGATATGGATACACATTAAAAAGCCAAAGCCAATCATTACAGTAAGTAACGCCGTTCCACCGTAGGATACTAGTGGCAGAGGCACCCCCACCACAGGGATTAGTCCCGTCACCATAGCTATATTGCTAAAGACATAGAGGAATAATGTGACTGTGACACCAAGCCCCAGAAGCCTCGAAAATTGGTTACGCGAGAGCCACGAAATTGCCAATCCATAACCAATTAATATCATGTAAAGGCTCAACAGACTTATAGCCCCCACAATTCCAAATTCTTCGGCCAGCATGGTGAAGATAAAATCGGTTTGTTTTTCTGGAAGAAAATTTAAGTGACTCTGTGTGCCACCGAGAAATCCTTTGCCAAAAATATTTCCAGAACCGAGGGCAATTTTTGACTGTAGGATATGATAGCCTGCACCGAGTGGATCCCGTTCGGGATCGAAGAACGTAAGAATGCGTTGTTGTTGGTATTCATGTAACAGAGACCAGACAAGCGGGATGGACGCTAGACCGGCACACAACACCAGTATGAACTTCCAGATTCGTACGCCAGCAGCGAAAAACAGCACGGCACTACCCAACACTAACATTGCAGAAGTACCGAGGTCAGGTTGGCGCAGCATTAGAAGTGCCGGCATAACCACTAACAATAGTGGTATTAGAAGATAGGTTGGACGACCAATATTTTCATAAGTTACATCATTAAAATATCTGGCAAGCGCGAGCACGAGGGCTACCTTCATAAGCTCAGATGGCTGGATCTGCAGTAATCCAAGGTCAAGCCATCGTCGCGCACCCATCCCGCTCGTTCCAATCACTTCCACGGCGCCCAACAGACAAAATATCAGCCCATAGATTAGGTACGAATATTTTAGCCATATTCGAATATCAACCAACGCTATTATTAGCATCACCAATAAACCGACGCCAAAACGCATAATTTGGCGAGATGCCCACGGCTCGAAATTTCCGTTAGCAGCAGAGACCAACATCACAAACCCGACACTCGCAACCATCACAATAAGGACTAATACGACCCAGTTGAATTGCCACAACTTCTGGGCAAGAGTCATAGGAGGCACTGCAAATTTGTGCCGAATCGTCATTACAGTATGAACCTCAAGATTGAATACATCTTTTGCCTATACTGAATCCATACGTGCTGCGGGTTCGCTACTTGGGACACCATGGAGCTGCAATTCTAGCATAACATCACGAGCGATAGGTGCTGCCACGACAGCGCCGCCGCCGCCATGTTCAACAACAACGGAAATAGCAAACCGGGGGTGATTGACCGGAGCAAATCCAACGAACAACGCATGATCGCGATCCTTCCAAGGACGAGTTACTTTCTTGTATTTTCCTTGTTCACGCTCTAACTCGGTGATACGCCGGACCTGCGAAGTCCCGGTTTTACCACCCATGGCCCATTTAATTTCCCCAATACGTGAACTATGTGCTGTCCCGCTCGGCGAGTTAACGACGTCAGAGAGTGCACGCATCATGAACTTGAGCGAAACATCCGAAAGACCAAGAGAGGAAGAGATATTACCTAATTCGGACTTAGCTTTAGGTTCAGGGTTATAGAGGAGGTTTGGACGCACCACATTACCACCATTCACTAGCTGTGCAGTCATTGCGGCGAGTTGCAGCGGTGTCGTCAACAAGTATCCTTGGCCTATCCCTGTTACTAATGTCTCACCACCGAGCCAACCCGAATTTAATGCTGTACGTTTCCACTTGCGTGTTGGCACCAAGCCAGGCTGTTCACCTAGGAGATCAATGCCCATACGCGAGCCTAGGCCAAATCGCTTGGCCATCTTTGCGATTCGATCAACACCAAGCTCGTGTGCCACCTCATAAAACCAAACGTCGCAAGATTCACGAATCGCCCTGCGCAACGCCACATATCCGTGTCCTTTCTCATGCCAACAGTGGAACTTACGTCCACCCAGTTCTATATGTCCCTCACATTTCACGCGCCTATTACCAGATATCCCGGCCTCAAGTGCTGCCATTGCGACAATTGGCTTGAAGGTAGAACCTGGTGCATACTGCCCAGCGACAGCCTTATTAACCAGCGGGGAGTCAGGGTTACTCTTCAGAGCATCCCAAGCCTGAGGGCTAAGGCCGTCGTTAAATGCATTAGGATCAAAACTTGGCGTCGACGCCATTGCAAGTATTTCGCCATTATGAACATCGAGAACTACCACTGAAGCACTACGTTCACCCTCTATACGCTTTGAAACATATCGCTGGAGGTTGAGGTCGAGCGTCAGCTTCACATTCTGGCCGGCACGTCCGTCGTTACGCCTGAGTTCACGGATAACTCGACCAAGCGCATTGACCTCTACATGGCTGTTACCCGCAACACCACGTAACACGGATTCATACTGTTTTTCGATACCGTTCTTTCCAACACGAAACTCCGGTAACCCTAGCAATGGATCACCATTGAGTTCTTCCGCTGAAACAGCGGCCACGTATCCCAGAACATGCGCAATGGATTGGCCATGTGGATAATAGCGCGATTGTCCAACCACGATGTTGATACCTGGCAGATTAGGCGCATTCACCTCAACACGACTAACTTCTTCCCAAGTAAGGTTGTCTCTCACCATTATAGGCAAGAAACTGCGGCGATAGTACAAACTGCTTTGCACTCGACCTATATCAATTTCTGACAGGGAAATCAGTTGACGCAACCTAGAAAGAGACTCATCAATACTGTGCGTCTGCTCGGGGACTATTACAGCACGATAGTTATTTGTGTTTATTGCAAGTGGTGTATTGCCACGGTCGACTATCGAACCGCGCAGCGGTGGCAAAATTAACAGGTTGATTCTGTTCTCGTCCGCTAACACGCGATAGTGGTCGGACTCAATTACTTGTAAATAATATAATCGGCTTACAAGAGCTCCAAATAATACTGCCTTACCACCCGCAATCAGTGCCATGCGTCGATTAAAAATTTTTGACTGCCTTTTCTCCAAACGCATTTCAAGTGGTCCGAGGCAGTACTTGTTGGACATGAAAGAATACCCAACCAAACAATGGATAGAGTGCAATAGTCAGGAAATAAGCAAATACTCCGGTTTTCGGCGAAATTGGCGCTCCCATGCTAATCGACATAAATAGCCACTGTAAAATAGTCATGCTAGCTGCCATCACCGTAAAGCCAAACCAGACTATGTGGAACGATCTAATTTGGAAGAAACGACGTCCTAATCGAGTAAGCCAACACGCTGAAAGTAGAATGAGCGTTTGCATACCCATCGGCCCACCGGTCAATAAGTCGTATAGAAAGCCTAACAAAAAAATTGCCGTTACTGACAATAGGTCTGGACGGTGTAATGTCCAGTAGTAGACCGCCATGAGCGCGAATGCAGGTACCACTGGCGCGTATCCAGGTATGTGAAGCGGAAGAATTCCAAATATTACTAATCCGCCTGTAATCAGGGTTGGCGTAAGTTTGCGTCCGACTACATCTATATTTTCCAGGATATCATGTCTCATTACACTTATTGTCCGGTAATGTTACTGCTGGGTGTCAACTCCTTTGGCTGGGAATTTTCAACTACACCATCAAACCGGTAATCCACCAGTAAAACATCCTCGATGCGGTCCCAGTCGACGAACGGTCTAACCTGCACACCCGCCTTATTGATAGAAGATATAGTGCCAATTGCAAGACCAGCTGGTAACACGCCACCATGCCCTGAGGATATGATAACATCACCCGGATTTATTTGGGCATTATCCGGGAGATACAGCAGTTGTTGATATACACTATTATCTCCTGCCAATATTGCCCGCGATCGTGATTCGGCGACGAGTACCGGAATTCGGCTGTTGAGATCACTGATAAGGAGAATACGTGCAGATGTCTCACCTACCTCTGCTACTCGACCTATTAGACTGGCACCTACGATAACCGCCTGCCCCTTAGCTACCCCATTACGACTTCCTGCATTGACAAGCAAACTTCGAACAAAAACACCGCCGGTATCTGCAATAACGCGAGCTGTCACGTATCTTGCCGGAGGGTCCGGAATATACCTTAAGAGGTCGCGCAGATGAACATTTTCAGCCTCAAACTTCTGGGCCAAATTTTGCCAAACCTGAAGGCGAGCATTCTCCTGCCTCAAAATAATATTTTCATCACGCAGAACACTGAGTTGTCGGATTTCTCGAACGATTTCAGCAACAGTAGTCGCTGGTCGCGATAGCGCATCCAACATTGGTGCCGTAACGTCAACAACTACCACTCTGGTACGTTCGAATACTGTCGGATCAGCCTTACCGAAAAGCATGATTACAACCGCAGACGATAGCCAGAATAAGAATATAAGCCTCGGAGCAAGACTTCTTACTGATGAAGTAAGTCTTTGAACCCGTCCCGGGTAGTTTATCACGAACACCTCCAAACCTCCGCGCGCGCTAGATCCTCCCCTCAATCACGTCACGCAAATTTATGTATCAAATCCCATCAATCAAAACGCTGCTCAACGTTTTCATTTCCTCCAGACAACGGCCCGTCCCCATGGCGACACATAGCAAAGGATCGTCGGCAATTGAAACTGGCAATCCCGTCGCATGCCGAAGCACAAAATCAAGATTACCAAGCAAAGCCCCTCCCCCGGTCAACACAATACCTTTATCAACAATATCGGCTGCAAGTTCAGGCGCGGTATGCTCCAGAGCTACCTTGATAGCCTCAATGATTGCACCAATGGGTTCAGCCATTCCCTCGGCGATTTGTCTTTCACTTATTGCTAATTCTCTAGGAACACCATCCATGAGATCACGCCCCTTTACCTCCATAACCGCCCCATCGCCCTCTGCTGGCGCACAGGCTGATCCAATCTGCAATTTAATACGTTCTGCACTACCCTCACCGATTAGCAAATTATGGTTGCGCCTTATATAGCCAATAATTGCCTCATCCATTTTGTCTCCACCTACACGCACCGATTGCGAATAAACGATACCACCGAGGGAAAGGACGGCCACCTCAGTTGTTCCACCACCTACATCCACAACCATTGAGCCCGTAGGTTCAGTAACAGGTAGTCCGGCTCCAATGGCCGCTGCCATCGGTTCTTCGATTAAGAAAACACTACGTGCACCAGCCCTTTCTGCCGACTCTCGGATCGCACGACGCTCCACCGCAGTAGACCCCGACGGCACACAAATAATCATCTGTGGGCTGAAAAAACTCCTTCTATTATGCACTTTACGGATAAAATGCTTAATCATTTCCTCTGCAACTTCGAAATCGGCGATTACACCATCACGTAACGGGCGAATAGCCTGTATATTTCCTGGTGTTCGCCCCAACATTAATTTTGCTTCATCACCAACCGCCAAGGCCTGGTCTCGACCCTTGACCTGAGCCATCGCTACTACTGAAGGTTCGTCCAACACTATGCCGCGACCTTTCACGTATACAAGGGTGTTCGCTGTCCCGAGATCAATCGCCATATCAGCCGATAGCATACCCCAAATTGCTCCGATCATGATTAAACCTTCACCCGAAAAAAGTTGAACATACCTTGGCTCATACTATCACCATAATGTTGCGCAATACTCACGCCGAAAGCGCCGATGGCGCCGTTTTCTCACGTTTTACAAAAAGTTTATTCAGCGCATGAATATATGATCGAGCCGACGCCACAAGTGTGTCAGTATCTGCACCCTGACCATTTACAGTTTTTCCATTCTCCTCAAGGCGGACAGTTACTTCTGCCTGTGCATCCGTCCCACCTGTCACCGCATGAACCTGGTAGAGCTGAAGTGTAGCGTCATGAGGACATAACGTTCTGATAGCGTTAAACGTTGCATCTACAGGGCCATCACCGGTTGCTTTATTCGCCATTAGCTCACCATCAATCCTTAATTCCAGATCGGCCGACTGTGGTCCCTTTGAACCAGCAACAACCTGGAGAGACACAAATTGAATTCGATCATTGGCCCTCATAACTTCATCATCCACAAGCGCTATAATATCTTCGTCGAAAACATCCTTTTTCTTATCGGCCAAATCCTTAAACCGTACGAACGCGTCTTCCAGGGCATTTTCACCAATTTCATAGCCAAGTTCTACCAACTTTGCCCTAAAAGCGTGACGACCTGAATGTTTACCCATCACCAGGTTCGATGTTTTGAGCCCTACTGACTCCGGTGTCATAATTTCATAGGTTTCGGCGTTCTTAAGCACACCGTCTTGATGGATGCCCGCCTCGTGGGCAAAAGCGTTAGCACCAACAATCGCTTTGTTCGGTTGCACCGAAAATCCTGTAATTGTAGATAGCAAATGGCTTGCTCTTGTAATATTTGTCGTCTGAACATTAGTGAAATAAGGCATTACATCCCTCCGCACTCGAAGGGCCATGACGACTTCTTCCAACGATGTATTTCCCGCTCTCTCACCTATTCCATTGACAGTGCATTCTACCTGGCGGGCGCCACTACCTACCGCTGCCAAGGAATTTGCAACTGCAAGACCGAGGTCGTTGTGGCAATGTACTGAAATCACAGCCTTTCCAATGTTCGGCACACGCTCTTTGAGCATGGTAATTAGGGCCGAAAATTCCTCCGGCACCGTATACCCAACCGTATCAGGAATATTTATTGTCGAAGCTCCAGCCCTTATTGCCGACTCAATACATCGACAAAGAAAGTCATGATCTGTACGTGTTGCATCCTCTGGACTCCATTCCACATCATCACAAAGGTCACGGGCATGACTAACGGCGTCCACGAGTGCCTCGTGCACCGCCTGAGGATCCATTTGTAACTTATATTTCATGTGCAACGCACTTGTAGCAAGAAAGGTGTGTATGCGCGGTTGCTTTGCATGCTGCAACGCTTCCCATGCGCGATCAATGTCCTTGCGACTTGCTCGTGCAAGTCCGGCTACTTTTGCTTCAGTTACCTGCTTTGAAATAGCCTCAACTGACTCGAAGTCACCATTGGATGCGATTGGAAACCCAGCTTCAATTACGTCAACTCGCAATTCTTCTAGTACACTGGCAAGCCGCAATTTTTCCTCAAGATTCATCGAACAGCCTGGCGACTGCTCCCCGTCCCGCAGTGTCGTATCAAAGATCAAAACCTTGTTACCGTCATCTTGGACGGTAGCTTTATTGGTTTGTTTTTTGCCCACGCTCATTTTCAAATTTTCCTCTGCTAAACCAGGGGGTCATTCTTGCACTTAGTTACATCACCTGAACGCGCATGGCCGATTTGGCAAAGGCTTTCAGATGCGACTTAGTCGCTCCAAGAGTACCCCGGAAGGCAGATCAACCTTGTACGAGTTGGGCATCACCTCGTTTGCCAGTACAGCAACACAAAACGCGTCATCTGCGTACCAGTCACAATGGTGCGGTTCAACCTGTCTCATATTCCGCATTTAACCTTAACTTCACCGAATCCATATCCCCATTCCACAACCAAAATCGAATGATATTGTGAAAATAAAAAACATTAAACAAATCATTATTATCTAGTCGAGTTCTTATAATACCTTATAAATACGCCGCTTTACGAGTAATCCGCAACTTATTTTGTTTAACTAAGGGACCCCAAACCAAATAATGCAGCAGCAAAATTCCTTTCAATATTTTAATGCATTTGGTTTGATATTAACTAGTTTCGCGTGAATAGCCCTCTAATCTCCGCAGCAAGCCGTATCAATTTTTTGATTTATCAACCAACTTATTGGCGGCAATCCAAGGCATCATCGCCCTTAAGCGCTCGCCCACTTCTTCAACTTCATGTGCTGCGTGACGTCTTCGTTCAGCCTTGAGACGTGGTTGTCCTACGGCACATTCTGCCATCCACTCCTGAACAAATTTACCAGATTGTATATCTTCCAGAATTCGTTTCATCTCAGCTTTCGTATCATCCGTGATGATCCGTGGCCCGCTAACATAATCGCCATATTCAGCAGTATTTGAAACAGAATAGCGCATATTGGCAAGACCACCTTCGTACACCAGATCAACGATGAGTTTGACCTCGTGCAAGCACTCAAAATAGGCCATCTCCGGTTCATAACCTGCATCCGTCAGTGTTTCAAAAGCAGCACGTATTAGTGCAGTGAGGCCACCACATAAAACAGCCTGTTCGCCAAATAAATCGGTTTCACACTCATCACGAAATGTGGTTTCAATAATTCCAGCACGCCCACCGCCAATTGCGCTAGCATAAGACAAAGCTATTTCCTGGGTATTACCAGACATATCTTGATGTACAGCCATTAGACACGGAACCCCTCCACCACCCTGGAATTCGGAACGGACTGTATGGCCTGGTCCTTTAGGCGCAATCATGAAGACATCCAAATCAGCTCTTGGCTCTATCAGGTTGAAATGTACACTAAGTCCATGAGCAAATGCGATCGCAGCACCTTCCCTCATATTCTCACGAAAACTAGTTGCATAGAGGTTTCGTTGAACCTCATCAGGTGCCAACATCATAACGATGTCAGCCCACTTTGCCGCTTCGTCCGCGTTCATGACTTTAAATCCGGCAGCAGTGGCTTTGGCTGCTGAGCTAGAATCGGGCCGGAGAGCAACGGCGATATCGTTAACACCGGATTCTCGCAAATTATGAGCATGAGCGTGACCTTGGCTTCCGTAGCCAACGATTACGATCTTCTTTGATTTTATAAGATTTACATCGGCATCCGTATCATAATAGACGCGCATAATTAATTCTCCATTATCCTTGTTTCTTAAAGCGACGCGTCATGCGCCATTATTCGCCGCGTTTTACAGCGCATGTACGCCACGAGCAATGGCAACAACTCCGCTGCGTGCCACTTCCACCTTGCCTAGGGCTCGCATAAGTTGAACAAATGCATCAACTTTTTCCGAAGAACCATCGATAGCAAACACAAAAGAATTTACCGTCGTATCAGATACGTTCGCTCTAAATATATCGGCAATCCGGAGAGATTCCTGGCGCTTAGGTCCGCGCGCCACAACCTTGATAAGGGCAATTTCACGCTCGATTAGTGGCCCCTCAGCTGTCAAATCATGGACCGAGTGGATTGGTACGAGCCTATCTAGTTGCGCCTTAATCTGTGCCAATATCATCGGTGTTCCAGTGGTTACAACCGTAATGCGCGACACATCCTTAGAATCCGAGACGGATGAGACTGTGAGACTTTCAATGTTATAGCCTCTACCAGAAAACAACCCAATTACGCGCGCTAGCACACCTGGCTCATTATCCACAAGTACGGCCATTGTATGGCGCTCGATATTCTCCATCAATCAACTCCGTCAATTAGGTTATTACAAGGATGCACACGGCGAGCCTCCGTAGCTCCGAATGAACCGAAAACTATCAATGTTTAAACAAGTACCATTCCGTCTTCGTTACCAGAAGATACAGATTCATCTTCCGGGCCAAGAAGGATTTCGTTATGGGCAGCACCCGAAGGAATCATTGGAAAGCAGTTTTCATGCGGATCCACAACCACATCCACAATTACAGCACGTTCGATCGCGATCATTTCTTTGATAACACTATCAACTTCTGAGGTCTCTGTAATACGCAACCCAGCAGCCCCAAAACTTTCAGCAAGCTTAACAAAATCCGGGAGCGCTTCCATATAACTCTCTGAATAACGACCGCCATGCATGAGCTCCTGCCATTGTCGGACCATACCCATATAACGGTTGTTGATGATGAAAATCTTCACCGGCAGTCTATATTGCATGATGGTTGACATTTCTTGAATATTCATGAGCACGGAAGCTTCACCGGCTATATCTATCACCAACGCCTGTGGATGTGCAGCCTGCACACCCATAGCGGCCGGCAACCCATACCCCATGGTGCCAAGTCCACCCGATGTCATCCAATGGTGAGGTTTCTCGAAACGATATAACTGTGCCGCCCACATCTGGTGTTGACCGACCTCCGTAGTGATGAAGGTTTCTTGATCACGGGTCAGCTCGTATAAGCGCTGGATCGCATACTGCGGTTTAATAACATCATTGTCCGCCTTATAAGCATAGCAATCACGCCTCTGCCATTCTGCAATTTGCTTCCACCAATTTTTCTTAGCCTTCGTATTAACTCGCTTCGGATACTTTTTTAGGAGCTTGATCATATCTCCAAGTACTTGCGCTACATCACCCACAATGGGAACATCGACTTGAACTGTCTTGTTGATAGATGAAGGGTCTATATCTATGTGTATTTTTGTTGAGCCAGGCGAAAACGCGTCTAGTCGGCCAGTTACCCGATCATCGAAACGCGCACCAACATTAACCATAACATCACAGTCATGCATCGCCAGATTAGCCTCGTAGGTTCCATGCATACCCAACATACCAATGAAGTGCTTATCTGAAGCAGGAAACGCGCCAAGTCCCATAAGAGTTAGTGTGCACGGAGCATCGATCAAACGTACAAATTCAGCAAACAATTTATTGGCTCGTGTTCCAGAATTAATGATGCCACCACCACCGTAGATGATTGGACGCTTTGCGTTTATTATCAGATCTACCGCGCGCTCGATCGCTTCCAAATCACCCTTTAATTTTGGCTTATATGTCTTATGACGAATGCTGGTAGGCGCAATATACGAGCTCTCTGCCAACTGCACGTCTTTTGGTAGATCAACAACTACCGGGCCGGGACGTCCACTACGAGCAATATAAAATGCCTCGTGGATGGTCTCAGCCAGCTTCTTTACATCCTTAACTAGGTAATTGTGTTTCGTGCAGGGTCGCGTAATTCCCACGGTGTCCGCCTCCTGAAAAGCATCGTTACCGATTAGATGTGTGGGAACTTGTCCTGTGAGGCAAACAATTGGGACGCTATCCATTAAGGCATCCGTCAGTCCTGTCACCGCATTCGTAGCACCAGGGCCGCTGGTGACCAGAAGAACGCCCACTTTACCAGTCGAGCGCGCATACCCTTCAGCAGCATGCGCTGCTCCCTGCTCGTGCCTAACTAGAATGTGGCGAAGTTCGTTTTGAGTGAACAGCGCATCATAGATAGGGAGTACAGCGCCACCAGGATATCCGAACACAATATCAACGCCTTGATCCAACAGGGCCTTAATAACAATCTGCGCTCCACTAAACTGCCGTTTTCTCAATACATCATCCTCCCGCCTTTTGCGCCACGCCGAAAAAAATACGGAACCCAATAGGCAACTGCCTAGGGCCGCACACGTCACTGATAGGACGGCTTAAAACAATAAAGCAGGCAAACCGCTGCCCGCAAGGCGTCAAACAATAGGTTCTCACTCAGCATTGGTCAACATATTTTGACGAATAAATGAAAAGGTTTTTTTACTTAAACTTTCCGAATGTTGCTCAATTAGAGCTATATCAGCAATGATCTGAGTTCGAAACCACGTCATCTGTCGCTTTGCGTAGCGTCTTGTCGCTTGCTGTGTCTCCTTCAGGGCCTGTTCTAATGATTTCTGTCCATTTAAATGAGCGCCAAACTCGGCCAGTCCAAGTGCTTTCATGATCGGCAAATCCGGGTCATAACCTTCACTTAAAAACTCTTTAACTTCATCGACAACACCTTTTTCCAACATTTGAACCAATCTGTCATCGCAACGTTTGTAGAGCCCTTCGCGGGGCGGTTGAAGTAGAATGATTTTGAAATTTAATCCAGCAGGTGGTTTTATCTTAGAGCGTGCCTGAAATTCCGTGATGGAGCATCCTGTATACTCATGAATTTCGAGTGCCCGCATCACGCGATGGCTATCTCCCGGGTTAAGGCGCTCGGCTGCGGCCGGATCCCGTAACTTTAATTCATTATGAAGTACCGCAGGGCCTTCCTTAGCAAGACGCAGTTTCAAATTTGCTCTAATCTGATGCGGAATTGCCGGCATCCTTGATAACCCCTCCAGTAGAGCCTTGAGATACAAGCCCGTACCACCTACTACAATTGGCAGCCGTCCCTGGGCATGCGCAGAAGAAATTTCGGTAATGGCCAAGTTCCGCCAGTTAGCAGCAGAACAACGCTCCACAGCATCAAACACACCGAAAAGGCGATGGGGACTACTTGCTTCTTCTGAGGGCGATGGTCGATTGCTAAGAATTCGTAATTCTCTATAAACCTGAATACTGTCCGCATTAATAACTGTACCACTAAAAGCACTTGCAACAGTCAGTGCTAGCGCAGACTTACCGCTCGCAGTTGGTCCTGCCACTACTATCACGAGTTGTGACGAACCACCTCCCCTCGATCTACCTCGTGTTTGTTCTCTCAATTTTTTCATCAAATCTGCTTCTTGAATAGCAACGCTGATACATTCAATATGTGATAATGGAATATGTTATTTTGCTCGGAGCCGATCCGCGTACACCTGTACTTGACGATAACATGGCCGACGTCGTCTGGCAGGCCCTCAAGGCACTTACTGATGACGTATCAATGCCGCGGGGTCAAATGGTTAACGCGCGGAATTGCTTGTGAGTTCACTTATTACCACGCCAACCCAGAACGAGCGATAAATGCTGCTCGTAGCGCCATCCCTGAAGCACGAGTTGATATTTGCTGGGTACCAAGACATGGACGACGCAAACGTCTACTTGTAGCCGACATGGATTCGACTATCATTCCCTTCAAAACGATTGATGAAGTCGCGGCCAAAACTGATGCCAAGATTCGAGAACAAATTGTCGAACTCACAAAGCGTGCGATGGCGGGTGAATTAGATTACCAAGCAGCCTACCAACAACGCATAAAATTGCTAGAAGGATTACCCACCACTCTTCTGGACAGTGTACTCGAACAAATTGAATATACAAATGGTGCTCGTGAACTGGTGGCAACAATGCGCGCATCTGGTGCAGTTTGCGCATTGGCAACAAGCGGTCTTTCTATTTTTGCCGATCACGTGGCAGAAGTATTAGGCTTCGATCACGTCTGGGGCAATCAGTTAGAGATATTTCAAGGTAGAATCACTGGACGAATCATCGATCCCATCCGTGACAGAATGTGCTGATGCGAGGATAGATTTTGCTGACTTAACCTCATTACTCTATCTGCAAGGATACAGCATAGAGGAATTTTGCTGTTAGGACTCATGGGAAACATTACTCAGCATAATCGCGACAAGATTTGCGGCAAGCATCGCTCCGGCAATAAAATAAAAAACCGATTTCAACCCGTATTGATCGGCAAGTACGCCCCCAATAATAGGCATGACCACTGCTAGGCCGGACTGCATCCCGAACATGAGACTAGTAGCTGACCCACCTAGATTCGCTGGCGTTAGGTCGAGCATCCAACTCTGTACGACGGGTCGCACTGCGTAAAGCGAAAGTCCCAACACCGATACTCCAATGATGTAAAGAACGTCGCTAGTAACAAAGGTCAAGGCAAATATCAAAATTGTAGTGCCGCTGAGTCCAGCAACAACGACAGGGCGCCTACCGATGCGATCTGAGAGAATTCCAGCAATGGGCGTTGCAATCATGCCACCCACCTGCATTCCCATCAGGGTGACACCCATCCAGAAAGGCCCCATCTTCATGACGTTTGCCAGATAAAGTGGCAGGAAAGCCAGCAAGCCAGTCTGTGCCATCGCCCGCAATCCAGTCATTAGGCACAATCCTAAGACGGCACGTTCCTTTATTACGGTAAAAATCCCAGCTGCGTATTCATGAAATTTCATGCCACGCTGTCTACCAGCTGCGTGCTGTTCATCATTCGGCAATAAATAGAAAAGCAAAATTGCAGCAATAACGAAAATCGGAATCGAATTGGTGATCGCCGCCCCCTGCCAGGAAAACGACACCAAAAGGATACCCGCAGTAAGTGGTGCTAGCGCATCTCCCAAATTGGCCCCAAGACCATGGATTGCAAGTGCATATCCCCGGTTCCGTGGATAGTGGGATGACAGGTGCGCAATCGCTGGCGGATGCCAAAAGTTGTTGGTTGCACCTATAAGCAATACCATCGCACAAAGAACAATGTATTGCTTGGTAAAACCGAACATCATAAGGGCGACAGCGCCAACAGCAAGGGAGATAAACTGGAAAAGAATTCGTCGTCCAGTTAAGTCCGTGAGGAGGCCGCTAGAGAAATTGGAAATCAACGCGCCCCAGTGGAACAGGGCGAGGAATAGCCCAGCCTCACTGTATGTAAGGTTCAAGTCCTTGGCAATGAATGGAACTAGCAAATAAAAAGTTGCGGCAGACCAGTGTGTTCCACCGTGACCAAGACTCGTTAACAGAATTGTCTTTTGGTTTCTGATACGAGTCATTAAATTTGGTGATGTATTAGTCAATCGATTACTCACGCTCACGTTATGGAACGCAAGGGTATAAGGACAATCAAGTAGAAACAGTACCCGAAACTAACAGAAAACAGTTAAATCAACCCGAACTTATTCGGAGCGCAATAAAATTCAAATCATTACCACGTCTCACTTGCAATAATACAGATCGCCTATCGAGCTCAAGCGCTTCCTGAACCTTAGCTTCGACGTCGCCTGGCGAATTAACATTTGCCTGGTTGACCTCTACGATGATATCGCCTGGCTGCAGGCCCTTTCGAGCAGCATCACTTTGTGCCTCTATCCCAGTGATGACTACACCTTTCGTATTGGCATCCAGTTGAAATTTTTTGATCAAACCCCTAGTCAGACTGGCAAGTGACATCCCCAACTCATCTATCACTTCACTTTTTACAATTTCTTTTTCCCCTCCGCGTAGCGACGACAATGACGCTTCATCGACTTTTTCAAGCTCGCCAAGATTGACTGTAAGACCAACTTCACTGCCATCACGCCAAACCTTCACTATTACGCGTTTACCTACATCGGTTTCTGCAACCATACGCGGCAATCTAATCTGATTTTTTACCTTTTTTCCATCGAACCAAAGGATAACATCGCCTGTTCTTATACCAGCGGAGGAGGCTGGACCATTCTTCATAACGTTACCTACGAGTGCACCCTCGGCCTTTTCTAGTCCGAGACTTTCGGCAATCTCTTCGGTCACAGCCTGAATTTGGACCCCTAACCAACCGCGGCGGGTAGCGCCATACTTCCGTAATTGTCCAATCACCTTTTTTGCAAGTGAAGACGAAACAGCAAATCCGATCCCCATACTGCCGCCGCTTTGTGAATAAATAGCTGTGTTAATCCCAATTACCTCACCGTCCACATTGAACAAGGGACCGCCAGAATTTCCGCGGTTAATAGCAGCATCAGTCTGCAAATAATCGTCGTAGGGCCCGGAATCAATATTACGCTGACGAGCTGAAATAATTCCAACGGTTACTGAACCACCGAGCGCCATCGGATTACCGATGGCAATAGCCCAATCCCCAACACGAACTTTTTCCGAATTTCCCCAATTTACAGCTGGGAGTGAAGGGGATGCCTCTATTCGTAAAAGTGCGAGGTCAGTCTTGTCATCGCGACCCACAATTGTGGCGTCGTAACGAATTCCATCTTGCATGCGGACGGTAATGCTCTCGGCACCTTCTATAACATGATTGTTGGTTACAACTAAGCCAGTCGAATCGATGATGAAGCCAGACCCCATTGATGTACCGTGACGTGGCACACCTTCGCGGCGCCTACGATTAAATTCCTCGAAAAAATCTTTGAAGGGCGAACCTGGTGGAAACTCGAAAGCTGGCGCACCCTGTTGTCGGTCAGCCACCTTCTGGATAGTTATAATATCAACCACCGCCGGTAAAATTTTCTCAATGACATCTGCAAATGAGTCTGGTGCTGGTCGGGCATTGGTCTGAATAGGCAGCCAGATAACAGCTACAATCAATAGTGAGACCAGCCATATACACATTGCCCTTCGAGAGTTATTGCCGATATGGCCTATCCCAACCTTGTTCAAACACATCTCAGAACTGCTCCATTTTTCAAATTGCATTGAGTAATATTCTGTTGCGGTATGCCCACTAATACTTGGTCCATTCGTGGCTGAACCTTAATAATCCAAGACAGCCATCAACTGAAATATAGGAACCAATATGTTGATATAAAGGCGTCCGGTGCCATCACAGCGCCCAGATTGTAATACTCGACGGTTATCACAATTGACTTGGCAGCGTGGTCTCGCTCCAAACTCATCCCCTGATCAGCCAAACCACACCAAAACCAAAACCCATGGCTACAACGCCACCAATTCGCAAATTGGACGGAGAAAAGTCTAGCGCCTGCTGCATCATGCGCTGCATTCCATCTGGAAATACTGCATATAGCAGACCCTCAATTACAAACAACAGGCCCACTGCAGTTAGGAAATCACTCATGGGTAAGTCGTACGCGAATCACTGCGAATTAGTGAGTTACTCAGTTTTTCCGATGGAAGATCTAAAGAAACGAAAAAATTCACTTTCAGGAGTGAGAACCATCGTCGTTTCTGAATCCACCAAATTTTCTTCATATTCAGCGAGAGATTTATAAAAATCAAAAAACTCTGGGTCCTTACCGAAGGCCTGGCCAAGAATGAGATTACGCTTGGCCTCACCCTCACCACGCAATATTTCTGACGTACGCTGCGCCTCCGCCAATATAACTATTTGCTCTCGATCCGCTCGCGCTCGGATCTTTTGCGCCTCCTCTGCTCCCTCGGCCCGCAACTCGCGGGCCTCACGTTCACGCTCGGTACGCATTCGGTTGTATACCGCCTGGCTGGTATCGGGAGGAAGGTCGGTACGGCCAATGCGAACATCTATAATATCAATTCCGAATGTAGGAGCCTGATGTCCAACCTTGGCTTGGATATCCTGCATAATGGACAAACGCTTTTCTGACAACAAATCGCCTAGCGAATTTTTAGCAATTTCCTGTCTGATGGCCGAGTTAATAATTTTGCCAAAGCGATCACGTAAGACCGCCTCGGTCCGAGCTGCCTGGAAAAATTTTAAGGGATCAATTATGCGGTATCTCGCATATGCATCTACATTTATCCTTTTCTTATCTGTTAATAGAATTTGCACCTCTGCCGGATCAAGGTCGAGGATACGGTCATCGTATATTTCAATGTTCTGGATAAACGGTAGCTTATAAGCAAGACCTGGTTTTGTCACAACACGAATTGGCTTGCCAAACTGCATAACAATTGCCTGTTCGGTTTCTCTCACTGTGTACACAGACTGCACCGCAGTGAGGCCTGCAATTACGAGTACAACTCCAAGAATGATCAATGTTGTTTGCTTCATTATTTGTATCTCCCCAGCCACCAAGCTGGACTTGACTAATCGTTATCTTCTTTGCTGCGTTTTTTTATCTCGGGCAATGGCAAATATGGCACAACACCCTGGCCACCACCTACCGGACCATCAATTATTACCTTTTCAGCAGCACCGAATACCTGACCAATAGTTTCAAGGTACATGCGTCGCTTTGTGACCTTCGGCGCAACCTTATATGCATCGTATACTGAGACGAATCGTTGGGCCTCTCCCTCCGCCTCATTTATAAGACGCTCACGATATGCAGACGCCTGCTGAATCATCTGTTCAGCTTCACCACGTGCCTCCGGGACAATAGAGTTAGCATAGGATTGTGCTTCGTTTTGAAGTCGATCTTTATCCTGTCGAGCCCTTTGGACATCGTTGAAAGCATCAATCACCTCCCCAGGGGCATCAGATTTCTGGAGCCGCACATTCTCTATTAATATTCCCGAATTATAGTTGTTGAGTATCGTCTGTAAAAGCTCTTCAGTCCGCTCCTCAATCTGTTGGCGTCCCACCGTAACAGTATCGTCGAAGCTAGTCTGACCGACAACCTCGCGCATCGCGCTCTCCGCTGCTCTTTTTACTGTCGCCTCAGGATCTCGAATATTGAATAAGAAGGCTACGGGATCAGAAATTCTCCACTGCACTTGAAAATCTACGTCTACAATATTCTGATCACCCGTGAGGATTGTACTTTCTTCAGGCACATCGCGGGCAACACCACCACGCGTACCAGCATCAGCAGTGCCTCTAAAACCTACATCAACCCGATTAATTGCCTCAACTTGGGGCGTTATTACCTCACCTAACGGTGCTGGTAAGTTGTATTTTAATCCAGGACCGGTCACCTCCCACAACTTTCCAAATACTAGTTCAACACCCTGTTCACGTGGATTGACGGTATAAAATCCGGAAGCCAGCCAAACTGCCCCAACCGCTATAATGATTAGAATGATGCCCTTGGCGGAACTACCGCCACCGGGTATGAATCGTCGTATTCGGTCCTGACCCTTTCGCAGGAGTTCTTCAATGTCGGGTGGAGGTCTTCCACCACCTCGACCCCAAGGACTCTGACCACCGCCTGAAGAGCCACTGCCATTATCATTCTGCCAAGACATATCTTAAATTCCTAAAATCATTTGTTTCACTTTTTTATACCAGCTGCCAACACTTCTAAAGTACCCTTTTAATAACATATATGAGAGCACGGTGTCGGCGCAAAGTTTAATGCCGCCATGTGATCAGAAGTTTGTGAAAGCCAATTTAGCGCACCAAGCAGATTAATAGCAGGGATTTTCATGGAAAACATCACAGAAAAGCTAATCCTCGACACCTTAGGTCATATTAGTGATCCCGATCGAGGAAACGATATCGTCTCCCTCGGTATGGTCACGGGAATAATTATTAAGGATGGTAACGTAGGTTTTGCTATTGAAGTGGAAGTAGAACGTGGTGAACGGTTGGAACCTTTACGTAAGGAAGCCGAACAAGCCATTACGGCATTGCCAGGAGTATTATCAGTGACCGCTGTTCTAACGGCTAACCGTTCATCGACCGAATCGCTCTCAACAAGTCCAACTAGAGGCGCACAACAAAAGTTGAACACCACTCCTGAACGAGGCAACGGATTAGCCCCTAAAGAGGTTAAACATATAGTTGCAGTAGCAAGCGGTAAGGGTGGCGTTGGCAAGTCAACCACTGCCGCAAACATTGCACTTAGTCTTGTCACAAAGAACCTCAAAGTCGGTATGCTTGATGCAGATGTCTACGGACCCTCACAGCCTCGTATGCTTGGCGTCACGGGTAAACCCAAAACGAATGAAGACAATCTATTGAAGCCGCTAATCAGCCACGGCCTAAAAGTGATGTCGATGGGCTTCCTCGTACCTGAAGAAACACCAATGATTTGGCGCGGACCTATGGTTCACAGCGCATTACAACAGATGTTACGTGATATCGATTGGGGTGAGCTTGATATAATGATTGTTGATATGCCGCCAGGAACAGGAGACGCGCAGTTAACGATGGCGCAGCAAGTTCCACTTGCCGGTGCTATCATTGTATCTACTCCCCAGGACATCGCTCTTCTAGATGCCCGTAAAGGTTTAAATATGTTCCGAAAAGTTGATGTCCCGGTGCTCGGATTCGTAGAGAATATGAGTTATTATATCTGTCCAAAATGTGGTGACCGAGCAAATATTTTTAGCCACGGCGGCGCCCGAAAAGAGGCAGAAAATTTGGGGACTGAATTCCTTGGCGAAGTTCCACTCGATATAGCCATTCGCGAAACATCAGATAACGGGGAGCCGATTGTAATGAGTCAGCCAGATAGTGTTCATGCGATGGCTTACTTGGATATAGCAGACCGTATTTGGTCAAAATTAGCTACCGTAAAGGACGGCCACCAACGACATGCACCCAAAATTATGGAGGAGTAATACGCTTCTCTTTCGTGACATCTAAAGAGAATAAAGGTTTTTGATAAGTCTGATATAACCACACAAATTTGTGCTGGACTCTAGCGAGCTCCAATCGTGCCCTAGCACCATGTTAAAGTAGTTTGTAGGATAATAAAGAACTAGATGCAGTTACCTTCCGGATGAAATCTGAAAACCATATTTCTGCTAGCATTGGATACTGGTCTTTATGCAGTGCAGTCTTAATTTAAATTCAAAACCAAGGATAAAAAGGGATAGAATATAGCTATGCGCGAGAATCGATTACGTAAATTATGGGAAGAAGGTAAAACAGCCCTTAACTGTTGGCTTACAATTAACAGTACTATTTCAGCCGAGGCACTGTCCCAACTCGATTGGAACTCTATGACGATTGACCTTCAACATGGCCTCGTCGACTGGGATGCCGCTGTCCCCATTCTACAAACGATATCGTCAACAAAATTAGTTCCAATGGTTCGGGTGCCCTGGAATACACCACCATGGATAATGCGCGCACTTGATGCCGGTGCCTACGGTATCATCTGTCCAATGATTAATAGCCGAACAGACTGCGAAGCATTTGTCGGAGCCTGCCGCTACGCACCTCGTGGCTACCGCAGTTGGGGGCCAGTACGTGGCCTAATCTATGGCGGCAATGACTATTTTGAATATGCCAATGATACAATTTTGGCGATCGCGATGATCGAGACGGCTGAAGCCTTGCAAAATTTAGATGAAATCATGTCGACTGATGGACTCGATGGAATATATATCGGCCCTAACGACTTAGCTATAAGCCTGGGCTACGAGCCGCAATACGAACCAAAAGACGCTGAAGTTGCAGAAGCAATAGATAGTATCCACGCCGCTGCGCTGCGTCATGGGGTGGTACCTGGCATTCACTGCGGTAGTGCCGACATGGCACGTCAGATGACAGAAAAGGGATTTCAATTAGTAACATTAGCATCGGATGTACGCATTCTGGTTGGAGCGGCCAGTGACGCGATATCCAGGGCGCGAAATATTTAACTTTGACTAATAGACTGAGATCGTACAATCGTTAAGACTTGTCACCGTCGGTTTGCTCTGACAGCTTTGCGTTGTTACAAAAGACTAAATATCTTGGCGTTCAGCAAGCGGGAGGACTAAAACCATGGACGTGCGCGCAGCCATTGCCCATAAGGCGGGCGAACCTCTTACAATTGAAACTGTTCAACTCGAAGGCCCCAAAGCGGGTGAAGTATTGGTCGAAATCAAGGCGACTGGAGTCTGCCACACAGATGCCTTTACCTTATCCGGTGAAGACCCAGAAGGATTATTTCCCGCCATTCTCGGACACGAAGGAGCTGGCATCGTGGTCGAAACAGGAGATGGCGTGCAGTCGTTAGAGGCGGGTGATCATGTGATTCCACTCTACACGCCCGAGTGCCGACAGTGCGAATATTGTCTTAATCCGAAAACCAACCTATGTCAGGCGGTTCGAGTAACACAGGGTCAAGGGTTAATGCCAGATGGGACAAGCCGCTTTTCACTTAATGGTAAACCCGTGCTCC
Organism: uncultured Flavobacteriales bacterium; assembly: GCA_964419045.1. Classification (GTDB taxonomy): domain Bacteria; phylum Pseudomonadota; class Alphaproteobacteria; order UBA8366; family CAVOAK01; genus CAVOAK01. The sequence goes on along the minus strand of CAYQNO010000002.1, from coordinate 16,386 downwards.
ACTACATGGGGACGTCCACATTTTCTAACTTTACGGTTTTGCCAGAAATTGCGCTAGCAAAGATTCGAAAAGATGCCCCTTTTGATAAAGTTTGTTACATCGGCTGTGGTGTCACGACCGGTGTAGGTGCAGTGATCAATACAGCTAAAGTCGAAGCCGGATCCAACGTCGTTGTATTTGGCCTAGGTGGCATTGGACTTAATGTCATCCAAGGTGCCCGACTAGCAAATGCCAATATGATTGTCGGCGTAGATATAAATGATAGCAAAAAGGCACTAGCCGAGAAGTTTGGTATGACACATTTTGTAAACCCAAAAGAAGTGGATGGAGATATTGCCCCACACCTCGTTGAACTGACCGGTGGTGGTGCAGACTACAGTTTTGAGTGCATAGGAAACGTCAACACCATGCGCCAGGCACTAGAATGTTGCCATAAAGGTTGGGGCGTCTCGGTTATTATTGGTGTGGCAGGAGCGGGTCAAGAAATTGCCACACGCCCCTTCCAATTAGTAACTGGCCGGGTATGGAAAGGAACGGCATTTGGCGGAGCGCGAGGACGAACAGACGTACCCCAAATCGTCGATTGGTATATGGACGGCAAACTTAATATCGATGATTTAATTACACATACTATGCCGCTAGAAAAGATAAATGATGCTTTTGATCTGATGCATGAAGGTAAGTCGATTCGTAGCGTCATATTATTTTAAGCCTAAATTGCCCATACCATCCGCTTTGGAGCTCATAGCCATTGCGGATGGTATAAAATATTTTCCCAAATCTAACATTGTGTCGGTGGATCATGAGTACAATTGAAACGATTAACGAGCAAAAGTGCTTTGGAGGCATTCAGGGATTTTATACTCATGTTTCCTCCGAAACCGGGACGAAAATGAGTTTCTCGTTATACAGTCCCCCTCAGGCTAAGATGGGTAAGGTACCCGTATTGTGGTTTCTCTCGGGACTTACTTGCACAGAAGAAAATTTTACCGCCAAATCAGGCGCACAACATTTTGCTGCACAACATGGCGTTATTCTAATTGTGCCCGACACGAGTCCACGTGGTCTCGACCTGCCGGGAGAACATGACGATTATGATTTCGGTAGTGCAGCTGGATTTTACGTCGATGCTACGCAAGCACCCTGGTCAAGCAATTATCGCATGTATTCATATGTTACCGAGGAACTGCCTAATTTGGCATTCGACAACTTCGCATGTGATCCCTCACGACAAGGTATCTTTGGACATTCCATGGGTGGTCATGGCGCACTTGTCTGCGCTCTTCGTAATCCAGGGCGATACCGCTCTGTTTCAGCTTTTTCACCCATATGTTCACCAATGAACTGTCCATGGGGAGAGAAGGCTTTCGAAGGTTATCTTGGCCCTGACAAGACAGCATGGAAGGAATATGACACTTGTCAGTTGATCATTGCCGGCAAAAGAGTCGAGAAAATTTTAGTTGATCAAGGAACTACTGATCCATTTCTTAACGATCAGCTTAAACCCGATAATTTAGTCAGTGCCTGTGAATCTGCCAGAATTCCACTCGAACTCCGTATGCAGGACGGCTATGACCACAGTTATTATTTCATTGCTAGTTTCATTGCGGACCATATTACTTGGCACTCAAACACTCTTAACTCATAACTAGGTGGACGTTGAATAAGCGCGCTCCAACATTACGAAACTATAAGCTGGAGATGCATCCTGCGCTAAATGTTCCTCGCGACAAACTTCGCGCCACTCGGCCGGATCTAGCTCGGGGAAGTAGGTATCTCCATCAAATACTCCCTGGACTTCCGTAAGGTGGATACAGTTAGCGTATGGTAATGCCAGCCGATATAATTCCGCACCACCTATCACCATAATTTCTCTGGCCTTTCTAACGCGTATCAGCACTTCGTCGAGTGAGTGCACAACTGTTGCCCCGTCAGCATGGAATGCTGAATTGCGCGTTAATATAATGTTATCGCGTCCGGGCAACGGTTGGATATGAAGCGAGTCCCATGTCTTACGACCCATCAATATAGGTTTGCTCAGTGTGATATTCTTGAAATGTTTAAGGTCAGCTGGTAAGTGCCAGGGGAGCACGCCGCGCGACCCTATCACTCGATTTTTTGCCATCGCCGCCACTAAAGAAAGACCCATATCCTAGACAGCTACCTGTGCCGGTATTTGTGGATGAAAACGATAGTTCTTAAGCGTGAAGTCGTCATATGTGAAGCCGAAAATATCCTTGACCAGCGGATTGAGTGTCATCGTCGGCAGCAAGTAGGGCTGGCGCGTCAATTGTTCATCTACCTGTTCCAGATGATTCATGTAGATGTGTGCATCGCCAAAAGTGTGCACAAAATCACCCAGATCAAGCCCAGTTACCTGGGCCACCATCATGGTCAGGAGTGCATATGAGGTGATGTTGAATGGAACACCGAGGAACAGATCTGCGCTACGTTGGTAAAGCTGGCACGAGAGTCTGCCGTCTGCAACATAAAACTGAAAGAGGCAGTGGCATGGGAGCAATGCCATCTTTTCCAACTCAGCTACATTCCATGCACAGACCACGTGACGGCGAGAAGAAGGAACGCTTTTGATGTCTTCGATCACTTCTGCAATTTGGTCAATATGCTTACCGTCAGGCGTCGGCCAAGAACGCCATTGCTTACCATAGACAGGTCCTAGGTCTCCTTTTTCATCAGCCCACTCATCCCAAATTCGAACACCATGTTCCTTTAGATAACCAATGTTGGTATCTCCCTGTAAAAACCACAACAACTCATGGATAATCGACTTTAAATGTAGTTTTTTTGTAGTAAGAAGAGGAAAGCCTCTTTTAAGATCGAACCGCATCTGGTTACCGAACGCGCTGATAGTTCCTGTACCAGTACGGTCCTCCTTTGGAGCACCTTTCTCACGCACAAGACGTAGTAGATTCAAATATTGTCGCATGGCATTAAATTTACAGGACTATTTTGATACGAGAAAGCAGATGTATGGCAATATTCACTCAAAGAGCAATAATTTTCTAAACTATATTGCTCGCATGTTGTGTCAATTTAAAATAACCAAATAAGCGCCCTTGTCTCAGAGCCTCAACAGTTTCTATATTGTTTGTGTCGGACAACCGACTATGGCGCTAAACGCCTTGTGGAATAAGCGTAGCGGACCCGGGGGCAGTACCCGGCGCCTCCACCACTCTCAGACGTGCCAATGGCCGGCGCAAACCGAGGGGGCGAAACAGGATCGACGCGCGTGGTAAAGATAAGGTTTGTTCCCGGCATGGTACCGCCGTTATCGGGCCTACTTTTAGGTGCGAATGATAACAAACTCGCACTCGCTGCTTAATTTGCCATACGGTAACTCTAAGTAAGCGCGGTTCGGGGGGCACCGGGCAACAGAAGCCCCCCACTTTGACTGGGACATGCTGCCACCTTTGGAGCTAGTATGATCTGCGCTCTAAACAAATGCTCGGAAATAGTGTCAGCTAATTTGAAACAGGACACACCATAAAACAATGAGTAACGACCTACTCAAATACGACCAAATGGTTGAAGAAACGCTGAGAGATGTCATCCGCATGACTCTCCTAAAAGTGGCTGAACGGGGTCTTCCTGGTGACCATCAACTTTACATAACATTCCTAACTGATCATCCAGGCGTGATAGTTGCCGACCATCTGAGCGAAAGCTTCCCGCACGATATGACAATAGTACTGCAGCACCAATTTTGGGGACTCGAGGTAAGTAGCGATGCATTCAGTGTCTCACTGAGTTTCAATGATTTGCCCGAAAACCTCCATATTCCTTACGATGCTGTGACCGTGTTCGCGGACCCTTCAGTCAATTTCGCCCTTCGGTTTAGAATTGATCAGACAAACGAAGAGCTAGAAGCAGATTCTTATTTTGATACCAAGAAAAAAAGTGATGTAAAACTGGCTGCATCGACCGAACCAGTGACACAAACCAAAACTGCTGACGACAACGTGGTCACTCTTGACACGTTTCGTAAAAGTTAATTATTGGACTGGCGGATTTAAACAGCGATTTATTTCTAACCGTACTAAAATAACTTGCCCAACTAGCCACCTAGTGCGTCGATTTTGAGTTCTACGCTAGGTCCAAGCCACATGGCATGATCCGTGTGGTCAGGAACCGACTCACCAGTATTAGGATGAACGAATACCGTGAGATTTTGCCGATTGAGAGCAAGCCATGGGATGATCTGATCGAACAACGCTACTTCAAACTCCACCTGATAGCTCCATCGAGGGTGGGGACCAACGGGTTTGTCATGCCAACGTCCGTAAACAGCTTCAAACCTCTCTTCAAGACCAAGCCTTAGATTCGCCGCCACCTTCTTTGAAGCGGCATCATAGTAGATATGAGCGTGGTAACTTTCAATGTCATTGCTCGACCTATTTAACATTCAATTTCTTTCATGGTGATGGTAATTGAGTTGGACAAGTATCTGGTTCCACCAGCTATTGCATACTTTTGAATTTCACAATCTATTCTCATTTATCAGTTTCCTATTAGAGTTACCCCCCCTAGCCAACTAAAACAGATTTATGCATTCCCGTTAGAGCCTCAAATTCATTCCGCTCACTCACTGTATCCGGCCAACCTAAAAATCGTATCACCATCACCTTTTTTACAATTCACATTTGCTTGTCTGGCGTATTTTCCATCGTCGATGAAACTTTAGTTGAACAGGTGCGCCAATGCAGATTGTAGGGATACCTGTCGACGAATCAGGTGTCGCTAACTTATTCAAAATTGTGCCATTCTCAGCACTTAAGTTTTCAACAGCAACGAATGTCGTTGGCACCTGTGGCTTTGGTCCCGGTCGTGGCACCAAATTGGTGTTGTACATGTTTTCTCCCAATATTACTTGTGATTGTTGTTTAGTGATTACCTCTGCTGTGGGCACGACGGTAACAACACGAGCGAGCATCGCTTGTATCGCTGTACGTGCTCGTTCATGACCGTTCTCCGTCGCAGCGCGGTACCACCTCAGCGCTTCACCATTATTTTTGACCAGTCCGCTGCCAGACTCGTAAAGGGCGCCGATACTAAATTGAGCATCAGCAAGTCCATTTTCGGCTGCAATACGATACCATAGCGCCGCCTCAACATTATCACGGGCAACACCGATAGCGTTTGCGTATAGCCACCCTATATTATATTGCGCGTTCGCAAGACCCTGGTCGGCAGCAAGGCGGTACCATTCCATCGCTGCACCATAATTACGCTTTACGCCTTGCCCTAACTCGAAAAGATTACCTAGGTTGTTTTGGGCCATGGCATGACCCTGTTCCGCTGCCCGCAGATACCACCCTGCCGATTTTGCGCGATCCAGCTTTACACCTATACCCTGTGCGTACATCCAGGCAATATTGTATTGAGCATCAATAAGACCCTGTTTTGCAGCCTTCAAAAACCAGTTCGCTGCCTCAGAATGATTGACCGCTGTGCCAGTGCCCTTTTGCAGTAACAAAGCGAGATTATGTTGAGCAATTGCTTGACCTCGTTTAGCCGCCTTACGATACCATTTGGCCGCCTCAGTTGGGTTTTTTTTGATGCCGCGTCCTTGCTCGAACATGATACCAAGGTTATTTTGCGACATTGCATGGCCCTGCTCTGCCGCCAATCGATACCATTTCACAGCTTTATTGCTGTCTTGAGCAACGCCTTGACCGAGATCGAACATCACCGCCAAATTATGTTGCGCTCTGGGATCTCCTGCTCTTGACCTCTCTAAGAAGGCTTTATAGGCAACAGCATAATTCCCACTCCTGTATTCTGCCCATCCGGTCGTCTCGCCTGAGTATCCAGAATGTGACGAAACCGTCACCAGACCAGCAATCACCAGCCCCATATGGAATAGCTTAGACAATGACCGTGCTACAAACGCTGGTATTTTCACCACACGCGATGACAACCAATGAAAATTAAACAGCAGCCCATCCTTAAAGGAGCAAGTTGGAAGCAGAGATCGATACATACTCAACGGCCCTCACGCCCACAGCATTCCAACCGAATTTGTTACTTAATCGGCTGATCTCACTCAAAATAGCCCGGCTTCTCCTACCGTTACTTTTATTGCGGTTTTTTAGAATTACTCTTACTTAACTTTGAATTCGTAATTCTCGAATTAAAACTCATGGATAACCAACTTACAGCCACAATCGAACAGACAAGAGACTTCGATAATCATGTAATTAAGTTAATTTCTTTACCTCAATCTCCTCTTGTATTTACTAACAACCTCAATCTAGCGATATCCTTAATCACGAATGTTTTATGCTTACGCTGCAATACATCATCGCGCACCAAATTCCCAATTGCCATTGCAACCTCTGGCTTCTCCGTTCCAGACCAACTAGCGATTTCGTTATGATGAGGCACTAACTTGATCACCCAACTTCCATCACCACGTGGGCTAGGTTCTGCCAATTTCAAAAGCTCAACATAAATACGTTGATGTGCCGTCATGGTGCTGAGAGCCGAAACCCTCTGATTCATAGTTCTGATTATTGCAGCACAGTTATCGAGTAAGCGTAGAGCTACACGCGGGTGTTCAAGTAATAGCGTGAGAAAATGCTCACGCGGTAGCGCAGCTATCACACAATGGTCGGTGCCAAATACATGCGCCGCTCGTTCAAGGCTATCAATCGCTGACAATTCCCCAAAGTGGTCTCCTGCCTGCAAGTCAGCCAGCGCTACTTCTCGATCATCACCTAAATGGTTCATAACACGCACTGAACCGGCAACTATAAAGTAGACCTCGTGCGACTTATCATTATGATTCAGCACCGTGTCGTGCGCGCCAAATTCAAGCCAACGGCACTTAGGTTCAATTTCGCGCAGTGCGCTAGCTGGAAGGTCCTCCAGTAGGCGAATATTGTCCAGTCTACGCGAATTAGCGGCAGGGGCAGCAACTTCCTCCACTTCAGCAATCTCACCCGGTATTTCGTCAGACAATTAATAACCTCTTTCGTGATCTTGTATTAAACAGTTACAATATTGCGAAGCATCTTCTCATAAGTAGTAGCGCGAAAGTAGCCCACATCTCGCCCTATGTTCACAAATTTAACGACGATATCGCAGACTCAACAAGTCGAATTATTACACCACAGATTGACATAATATCTAAGGGTCTGAAACCAAATTTTAAAATTCGATGTGTTAAATTTTTCGAACCATATGTTATATTGTCTAAAGCAAGGTAATTCTTACGACCTCAGCAAAACCACCAAGCCGATATGCGATGATAATAAGAGGGCCCGTTTACACAAAGCTATTAAAAATTTATTTATTTGACTAATCTGCACTCTGTAATCCGACAAACAAAAACTTTCTGCAATAAAGTTTATTTCGCCCGTACACGAGGAAACAGAGTTATGATATCATATCTATGTTTGTTCTGAACGTTTATAAGATTTTAATTATGAGAATTGCCTCACTATGCGTGCAGTAATCATTGGACTAGTTGGATTCGCGCTACTCACAGCTGGTGGAACTGTGTTTCTAGTCAAGCGATTGCTGGACACACCGACAGTAATCGCAGATGAAGTTGATGAGGAAGTAGCCCCAGTATTCAACGTGTTTGTGTTGGTCGCTGATAATGACCTACCTGCAGGAAAAACAATTTCGCGGAGCGACCTTCGCTGGCAGCCGTGGCCCGAGGATGCGGCTGCTGGTAAATTTATTACTTCATCGACTGAAGACAAGGATCTTATAAAAGACTTTACTGGATCAGTTGTCCGACGCGGCATTCTGGAGGGAACTCCGTTCATGGACGCAATGGTATTTAGACGTGACGAGCCAGGCTTCCTAGCCGGAGCCTTAAGTCCAGGCATGCGAGCTGTCGCCATTTCTGTTACAGAAGTTAGTGGTGCAGCGGGATTCATTTTACCTGGTGACTACGTCGATATTATTTTGACCCATGATATTCGTACAGACTATCGGGCACCGACCGGCGGTGAGAATATCTCACCGGTGATAGCTGAAAGCATTGTACGTTACACGTCTGAAACCATCGTGAGAAACGCCCACGTTGTTGCTATAGATCAATCGTTCGACGACCTGGAGGGAGAGGCTACGGTTGTTGAAACGGTTACAGTTGAAGTGACATCCAAGCAGGTTGAAGCCATCGCTACTGCGAAGGCTATGGGTGACATCAGTTTATCGTTGCGCAGTCTAGCAGACGACGACGCCCAGGATACCAAGGGTGAATTTACGTCAGATATAGAGATTAGTCCGACACTTGCAAAAGCCTTTGGTAATCCAGAAAAAAAGAGGGAGTTGACACCAAAGCGCGCGGCGGGTTCAACTTCGTCGGCATACAAAGTTAAAGTTAATCGCGGCAGCACATCCACCTCACAAGTGTTCAAGAGATAATGAGGCCCGAGTGAAGCACGCAAGCTCACATCTTATAATGGCAACAGTGCTCGGATTTGCACTGTGTATGAGTATTTTCACCGAAGCCAGTGCGCAGCGGGTGGTACCCCTCGCTTTAAAACCACTTGCTGCAGCGGCCGGCGATATACCAGCACCTCGAATGATCGCCATTCCCCTTAACAAAGTACATCTCGTAGACTTGCCTGAACCTGTCCGTGACATAGTCGTAGCTAACCCCGAAATCGTCGACACAATTGTGAGTACACCGCAGAAAGTCTACCTTGTTGCTCGTAGCCTTGGCGCCACCAATCTGTTTTTTGTTGGAGAAGATGGTGATGTGGTTTTGCACGTCGCAGTGCAAGTTAAAATAGACTTGTCAGCAGTACGAGCTGCTACGGGGTCGCTTCTGCCAGATGCGAATATCGGCCTCAAGGCCTTGAATGACAATATTGTAATCACCGGCACGGTGCGCTCAGCGAAGGAATCAGCCGACGCGACTGCAATTGCGAGACGTTTTGTTGAAGAGGATACTGATGTAATCAACATGGTAAAAGTGCTGGAAGATCAGCAAGTATTGTTGCAGGTTCGCATAGCTGAATTTCAACGCAGCGTATTAAAAAATCTCGGCGTAGCGACGACTTTCAACAAGGTAATTCGTGGTGAAAGGAATATTACGTTCACAACAACGGGTGGCGGTGCATTCGCAAGTGCGATAAGTGGGAATATTGGAATCAACGCTAAGGGTATTGTTAGTAGTGCTTTTACGTCTCTGGAACGACAGGGTCTAGTCAAGACTCTGGCTGAGCCAACACTCACAGCAATTTCAGGTCAGACGGCAAACTTCCTTGCCGGCGGAGAATTCCCCACACCATCAGGTATCGATAGTCAAGGAAACTTGCTTATTGATTTCCGCGATTTTGGTGTCAGCCTCAGTTTCACGCCTGTCGTGCTGAGTAAAAACCAGATCAGTCTACGTGTGGCGACTGAGGTCAGCCGGCAGGCGGAAGAAAATAAGCTTGTTCTACCTTTTGGAAACAATAATCAAACGGTCGATGTGATTGGGCTGTCCGTTCGACGCGCCGACAGTACAGTCAATTTGCCGAGCGGCGGTAGCCTTATGATCGCTGGTCTCCTGCAAGCGGATGAATTCAATCAGATAGATGGTGTGCCATGGCTTAAGGATATCCCAATTATCGGCGCATTATTTAGGAGTCCGGCGTTTCAGCGAAACGAGACAGAACTTGTGGTACTTGTTCGTGCATTTTTGGTTCGACCTATTACCGAGGGTCAAGAATTATCACTTCCAACTGACGGCTTTGTACCAGCGGATGACTTTGACTTATTCTTAATGGGAAGGCTCTACAAACAGTATGCTAAACCGTGGGATCCAAAAAATGTCCCAAACCTGCGCGGTCCATTTGGCTATATCATGGAGTAAATGTCTTGATGCGCCTCGCACATAATTTAACAATCAACCTGCGGCAAAGTGTCGGTGCGCTTGTCTTGCTTGCTGTCGCCTCAGTACTGGCTGGATGTGGACCGCCCGTTGGAAACGCGGACTTCAGAAAGCAATTTCCACTCAAGGTGGAACTGAAGACGTTTGCGGTGGCCTTGCGTCTTGGGACTGATGGTTCAGCGAATGCTAAGGACATGTCCGGCGTCAACGTGCTTGTTCGAGAATACCTACGCCGCGCACGTAGTCCGCTAATGATTTCAACGCCGCCTGGCAACGGTGAGGCAGAAACAATAAAAAATACAGCTTTTATACGTGAACGCCTTATCGCGTTGGGAGTAAGGCCAAGCAATATTTTGCTGCAACCAGGTAAGGCTCCCGTTAAAGACGCGGATGCGGCCATACTGAGCTTTAAGGGTTATGGAATTAAAGTTCCGGAGTGCGGTGTCTGGACCGGCGATGCAGGAGGATTTAATCCGACTAATTTACCTCATAATAACTGGGGCTGTTCATATCAAAGAAACTTCGGGTTGATGCTGGCTGATCCGGGCGTTCTTGTTAAACCCAATGCCTTAAGCTCTATTGATGCGCAATACATAGACGTATTTGTCGAAAAATATCGTTCTGGTGAGCCGATCGCTACGGCAGCAGATGAAGATAGTGGTGTTGGTGACGTCGAGTAGAATTAATATCAACCTAATGTGTTGCCAACAACACAGGGAGAACACTTATTTTTAGAATTTCGATCAACGCGTTTGTCGAGAATACAGAGACTGCCGAAACAATACAAAGCCTGCAGTCGGACCGACGACTTGCGCGTTCCAAAGTTCTTGTTGACGAAGGTGGGGTCACGCGCGCCGTTGAGTATTTAGGCCAAAACGAGACACCTCAGTTACTCATAGTCGAATCTATGGAAACTGGAGACGCACTGTTTCAGGTATTGGAAAGACTGGCGGACGTTTGCAATCCTGGCGCCCGTGTTGTGCTTATAGGCACAACGAATGATATCGCACTTTATAAGCAACTCATGGAAATCGGAATTAGTGAGTATTGCTGTGCTCCGGTAGATACTACACAACTTATCGCCGTTATTGAACGAGTGTTTTCTGATGCTGATTCAAGTAATTTAGGGAGGGTTGTTGCTTTCATCGGTGCGGAGGGTGGTGTTGGAAGCAGCACTCTTGCGGCCAATACTGCACATCTGCTTGGACAGCAGTACCAAGATAGCGTCATCCTAGTTGATCTCGACTTACCTTTTGGAACAGCTGCACTCTCGCTTAACCTCCAGCCGCGACAAAATGTTGCTGAGGCTCTGTCCGATCCGAATCGGCTGGACGACGTTCTAGTAGAGAGATTTATGCTTAAATACGATGATTATCTTTCCGTAGTCGCCGCACCAGCTACTCTTGATGGTAATAACGATATTGAGCTTGCTTCATTTGAAATTCTGTTGAAACTATTGCAGCAAATGGCATCCTTCGTGGTTTTAGACCTACCACATCAGTGGCCGAGTTGGATGCCAGAGGTGCTTTTCGATGCTAATGAGGTCGTGGTAACGGCTGGCCTCGACCTCGCGAGTTTACGCGATGTCAAAAACATGTTTGATAACTTGGCTCCTAAACGAGGTGTTGATGCGCCAATGCGATTGGTTTTAAATCGTTTAGGAGCAGCGCCAAAGCATGAGCTATCGCCCAGTGATTTTGAGGAGTCGATAAAATCTAGTCCTTCGGCTCAAATAAGTTTTGATCCGGTGCTGTTTGGAACAGCATTAAACAATGGCGAAATGCTTGCAGACGTGAATCAATCGAGTCGTGTTGTAAAGGAATTGTCGAACCTCGCTAGCATAGTAAGCGCTCGCGCGTCGGCCGGTGAGCTTTCGAAAAAGAAGGATGGCGTGTTTGCGTCATTGTTAAATAGGATTAAGTGACAATGTTTGGAAGACGAGATACCGCCACAGAAAAAAAAGAAACGGTTCAAGCGCCGCCGCCGGTAAAAACACCGCCCGAGTTACCAAAGGACGAAGAAAACGTTGTACTTGTTGCAGAAGATGAGAACCAAGCTCCACCGGAGCCTAAACCGGAGGTCGCCGCACCAAAGCCTCCACCCGTAGCACAACAATCTGAAGGTCCACTCAGCGAGAAGTTGCAGGAAGTTAAAATTAGCGTTTTTAACGATCTAATCGAAGCTGTAGACTTGACGCAGTTCAATCTTCTATCTGCGGAAGCTGTTCGCGAAGAAATCAGTGATATAGTTGGCGAAATCATAGGTATGAGAGACCTGGTCCTTAGTGCGCAAGAGCAACAGCAGGTCATCAACGATATATTCAATGACGTATTAGGGCTGGGGCCTCTCGAACCATTGCTGTCTCGAGACAATATCGCGGATATCATGGTGAATGGGCCAGACAAGGTCTATATCGAAACCGAGGGAAAGATAGAGCTCACCGACGTAAAGTTTCGCGACAATGCACAATTGATGAACATTTGTCAGCGAATAGTGACAGCAGTTGGTCGGCGAGTTGACGAGGCGAGCCCCATTTGTGATGCCCGCCTCCTCGATGGATCACGAGTAAATGTTATTGCGCCACCTCTAGCAATTGATGGAGCAGCGCTGACTATACGAAAGTTTAGCCAAGATAAACTGACGCTCGACGACCTGGTAAACTTCGGGAGTATTTCTCGAGATGGTGCCACCGTTTTAGAGGTTGCTTCCGCTTGCCGATGTAACATCTTGATCTCCGGTGGTACGGGATCAGGTAAAACGACGCTCCTTAATTGCATGACGGACTATGTCGAGCCAGGCGAGCGAGTAATCACCTGTGAAGATGCGGCTGAACTGCAATTGAAAAACCCCCACGTTGTTCGTCTCGAAACACGCCCGCCTAACCTCGAGGGTATTGGTGAAATCACTATGCGTGACCTCGTAAAAAACTGTCTCCGTATGCGCCCAGAACGGATAATTGTAGGCGAGGTCCGAGGTCCTGAAGCCTTCGATTTGTTACAGGCGATGAATACTGGGCACGATGGCTCTATGGGAACAGTGCACGCTAATAACCCGCGTGAAGGCATTTCACGAGTCGAGAATATGATAGCTATGGGAGGCTTCAATCTGCCAGCAAAAGCAATGCGCGAGCAAATTGCTTCGGCGATCAACATAGTCATTCAGGCCTCTCGTCTACGCGATGGATCACGAAAAATTACACATGTAACAGAAATCGTCGGCATGGAAGGCGATGTGGTCACTTTGCAAGATCTATTTGTATACGAATTCACTGGTGAAGACGCCGATGGTAAAATCCTCGGCGAGCATCGCCCAACGGGTATTAGACCAGTATTCTGGGACAAGGCACGATATTTCGGATTGGACACTAAACTATCGGAGGCACTCGAGATTAAGGGTGATGTCTGAAACCATAGGCGCCCTAAGTCCTAACGTCGTTATGGCGATAGGCATCAGTTTGTTCATGGTAATGATGCTGAGTACGGTAGCCGTGACAGCATTTGCTGTCATACGTCCCAAGATGCGTCTTAAGCGCCGAATAGCAGATCTTGGCCTTGCCGGTTCTGCCGCCGCAGGGGCAAGAGGTGGCGACAAAGGAGTTAATCGGCGTAATACGCGCATTCAAGAAAAACTTAAAGAGCTAGAGGATCGCGGCAAACAAAAAAAGAAGCGTAGCAATAAGATTCGACTCGATCTTCTACAGGCTGGTCTGGACGTCAACATTCGTAACTATGTGCTCCTTACCATTATTGCTGGATTGTTGGCCACATCATTGTCGATGCTATTTGGTTTACCTATCTACGGTGCCGCTATAGTAGGTTTAGTAGTGTTTTTTATCCTTCCAAAACTGATTCTTCGAATCATGGCTCGTAGAAGGCAGAAAAAATTTACTTCACATTTTGCTAGTGCCATTGACGTAATTGTAAGAGGCATCCGATCTGGGCTTCCTGTTGGTGAGTGTTTAGCCATTATAGGCCGAGAAATTCCCGATCCCGTAGGCCATGAGTTTAGATTGCTAGTAGAAGGGCAAAAATTTGGCGTAGCCTTAGATGAATTGTTAAAACGAAGCCAAGAACGAATACCTACCTCAGAGTCAAAATTTTTCTCTATTGTCCTTCAAATACAACAGCAAACTGGCGGTAACTTGGGCGACACTTTGGAAAATCTGTCCGAAGTTCTTCGCGAGCGCAAGAGAATGAAGGACAGGGTGCAAGCACTTTCGAGTGAAGCAAAATCATCAGCTGCCATCATAGGTTCCCTACCATTTTTTGTTGGCGGCATGATCTCTTTGATCAATCCAGAATATATTGGGCTTTTATTTACTCAGACAATTGGTAACGTCCTGCTAGGCATTGGTGCATTTTGGATGCTGGTCGGTATTCTCGTGATGTCAAAAATGATCAACTTCGATATTTGAATCTATGTTATTTCTATTTGAACCACAGAACCTTGTCTTAATGCTCGCATTTGCGGGCAGCTTCGCAACCGTATTGGCGATTGCACTACCGTTCATGCAACGTGACCAGCGTGCGGCACGCCTTAAAATAGTAACCCGCCGCCGCGAAGAATTAAGCCAACAACAACGTGAACAGGAGGCACAAGTACGTGCTAGGCGGCGGCCGCAGACGCAGGTACACGTGAACCTGATGAAGGCGTTGCTCGGACGACTTAAGCTGGAAAATCTGACATCCTCCAAAGATCTCAAGTTACAACTAGCATCGGCTGGCTGGAGAAATCAGTCAGCAGTATTCACTTACGTATTTTCACGCTTTGGTGCGGCATTAGGCTTCGGCCTAATTGCGTTTCTCTTCTTTACATTCTCAGATAAGTTTGAACAGCCACTTATTATTAGGCTGGTTATCGCCCTTGCCCTAGCCGCGGTAGGTTTTTATCTGCCAAGGCTTTTGGTCAAAAATGCGATTCAGAAACGCCAGGATGAAATGACCTCATCATTTCCAGATTCTCTCGACTTGCTAATGATTTGTGTAGAATCAGGATTATCAATCGAAGCAGCATTCACGCGTGTAACAGAGGAAATTTTAGAACAGGCACCCGTTTTGTCCCAGGAGCTCGGACATACGTCAGCAGAACTCGCATTCCTTGGCGATCGTAGGCAGGCCTATGCGAATTTTGCTGAGCGTACAGCTCTACCAGCAGCTAAATCACTGTCTACTTCCCTAATCCAATCTGAAAAGTACGGAACACCGGTAGGAGTTGCGTTGAAGATTTTAGCTCAGGAAAACCGTGATGATCGCATGGCGAAAGCCGCAAAAAAAGCGGGCTCCCTACCAGCCCAGCTCACGGTTCCAATGATAATTTTCTTCTTACCAGTGCTATTTCTGGTCATTATTGGACCAGCAGTAATACAGATGATGGATTTATAATCAGAACATTCTAGTTTGAAAATCTACATTTTGTGCGCACGCATTTCTTTATACGTATACTTAATGCATTTGTTGGAATGTAGACAAATTTTCTAATACGACATCCTCTGGCAAATCTTGGCGAGCTAATTCTTCGGCACGCTTGATGTCGCCGGCTAACGCGTAGAGCATCGCTAAATTTTGTCGGCTTTGCGGTGAGCTTTTCTTGTCTTTTACAAGTTTCGCGAGAATTTCTATCCCTCGTTCCAGGCTACCCGACTGAGCGAGTGACAGTGCTAAGTTATTGATCACGACCACATTGTTTGGCGAGAGTTCAAGCGCCGCAGTATAGGCAGCCTGCGCTACAACGAAGTCACCAAGATAGTCATGAAATATTCCCATCGTGGAAAGCACATCCCAGTCATCCGGTAATAGTTGAGCGGCCAAATCCAATGTTTCCCCAGCCTCCTCAAAACGTTGCCCAGTTATTTGCAACTTGCTCAGTTCAAGCACAAATGCTGGAATTTGCCCATGATCCGAAATTCCAGTCTCTATCAATTCGATGGCCTCGTCGATAGAACCCGAATAGCGTAAATTTCGAGCGGCTCCCAACAATGCCTCCGTATCGCCTGGATCGCGCTTGTATAAATCGCTATAGTGTTTCGCAGCCGCCTCGTAGTCGAGTGACTGATGGGCAAGAATAGCAGCGTCCTTTATCGTCTCCTTATGTGAGCTTTCTACTCCATCCTTTCCAGTGATCTGGCACCCGCCAAACATCATAGCAGCAATGCAATAAATGGAGATTACTCTCGTCGATCTAAATCGTGTAGCGAAACGTATTTTCATCGTAAAATTAAAGCAAACCTAAAATTCAATTACCTATTTGGTGCATAGAGACAATTCTATATGCGCGACAGTAACATAGACAAGGTTACGGAAAAATATTGTAAGTTTATTGGCTTTTACAAAAGAAATTCGCAAAACTGAAAACAGAGTTGCCGAGGAATCGTTTGGCGGCTAAGTTTAATATTAGTTTTTAATCGTTAAACATGTATTTGAATTCCTATTTGAGCAAGATCGGATTGGTAGAAATGAGACTCGAAACGGCTACCAAATTGTGCTCGGTGGTGATGGCATTACTCATCCTACCTTTAATTAGCCTTCCCTCCT
>CAYQNO010000001.1:0-109776 GCA_964419045.1 uncultured Flavobacteriales bacterium | reverse complement strand
GGAGAGGTCACGGAAGGCAACCAGATCTTCGCCCATAATCCGCAATGCTAGCGGTAGATCCGTCAATTGCTCTGACATACAGACTGGCTGCCAAAAGCGGCGTAAATACTCACCGCAGGGTGTCCCAGGGTCGCTATGAGTAAGCTCCGCGTCTTCCTCTGCTGGAAATGATCTGTGGTAGCCGTTATAGGCGGTCTTAAGTTCCGAAGCAGTGATGGCCATTGATCCAACTCCCTTGATCAGGATAGTCACTTCTGATCTGACGTTAACTCGAGTATGGCACCATGGAAAGTTTAGCACATTTAACTTGGAAATAATTGTTGAAATATAAAATACTAATTATCCGTCATAAAAGCCGTTTAAATATCAGTATTCGTCCGTCAAAGGTACGGTCCCTTATGTACAGTAGTACTGTTGTATGACACTCTTAACTGTTTACTATTACCTTACTTTCGATGGGGGGCGTTTCTACGGGCAAACTTATTAAGCAAAAAATAATATTTATCGATGTTTCGGGGTAACAATTTAAATTTAGAAAATTTGCTATAATTGAAACTATTAATTGAGTTAGATTTGTTTATCTTTTTTACTTTGCTCGTGTAATTGTGACGAAGTAGTGGTTTGATAGAAGCGATATAAAAGCATTGGGATAAGGAGGTGTTTGTCATGACTCTATCGTACCAACCTTTGATGGATCACTTTGGTGCTGAAGTACATGGCGTCGATCTTGCAGCAAATTTTTCAGACGATGTGTTGGATAAACTCATTGATGCGCTTTATGAGAATTCGGTTCTTTTAATTCGTGGGCAAAATTTGAATCCGGTAGATTATACGCGTCTTTTGAACCGATTTGGCCAACCTAAGGTCGAAACTCGAAAGCAGTTCAACCTGCGTGATTATCCCGTAGTCTCAACCGTTGGTAATATTGTTGATGCAGATGGAAAGCCGCTTGCTTTTTTTAATAGGGGCGGTGAGTCCTGGCATACTGACGGTACAGCTGCCTGTCATACCAATGCCGCAACATTTCTGTACGCTGTTGAGGTCCCAGAACGTGGTGGTGATACGATGTACTGTAGTACAGCTTACGCGTATGAGACACTATCTGACGATCTCAGGAAGAGGCTTGATGGCGTCCGCATGTTATGTAGCTTTCATGCGCATAACGATCGGATAATCGCTTCCGATCCCGCGTCGCATGAGGCCTTGACCCCTCAGGAGAGAGCAGCCTTGCCTGATGTCTGGCACGATATCGTGCAGACTCATCCGGTCACGGGCAGAAAATCGCTATATATGAACCGACAACCACTCGAAATGGAAGGCATAGACTTTGGAGAGAGTAAGGCACTTTTCAAACAACTTTACGAGCATGCAACTAAGTCAAACCTGGTGTACCGGCACCGCTGGATTCCTGGAGATCTTATTATTTGGGACAACCTTTCATCCCTCCATAGCGCCACAGATGTTAGTTCGTACGAAAATGACCGTCGTCTGATGTTCAGGTCGCTTGTCTACATGTCTCCAACTACACATCCCCTGGAGAATTTGGATGAGATAAATAGCATGTTCATGAATTCTGAAGGAAAGGGAGCTCTTGTACTGCCCTAGTGGGTATACTGATTAGCCACAAACTAAAAGTATTCCGCTTCCGATAACATTCTTTTGAAGGTTATTAAGACTGATTGTCCATGATCTTTAGTGGTGAACATTCTCATCGTAGATTTTAGCTTAGACTGTGGAATCATATCGGATTCCAAAGCTATATCTCTCGCTTGTAATGTCAGTCAGATAATGAAATGGCCGATCCTTCCGGTTTGCAAAATCTGGGGCCCGCATAAGAATTAAGTAGCCCGGTGGAGCCGGAATTTCGCGTGCAGCACTTCCTTCCCGATCTGCACAGATGAAATATCGGCCGTGACCAGATAATACTAGTAGGGCAATAAGTCCCCGATATCGTATATGGTCCCGATGAGGTGATATCCCCTTTGAGCCTGAAGCGTAGCGCTGGACCATTACGTCATTGAGTCGTAATGGTGTTACCAAAGGACAGGGATCCATCGGCGCTAAAACTCTATTGAAGCGGCGTTCTAATGTCTCGGCACAATGCCAGAACGCACCTGCTGCTGGGAGGTCACTGCAGAGCTCGAAGTCTTGTGTTACCGCCGTTTTTTCATTGATTCCTACCTTAGTACGAGCACGGCGAAACGGAAGGGCTGAGACTTCATCCAGCAGAAGTTCAAGGCCGAACTTGTCTACAAATGGTGCCGAAGCCGCATCTTCAGCAACTACGCGCGCAACAAGTTCCGCAATGGACTCTGTGTCTGATGTAACATGCGTATCAAAGTCAAGATTTTCCAAATTTTAGTACCTGCCATCTGTGTATGACCTCAAAGTAAATTCGGTGCGGCGGCGAAGTACGGGCAACGGATGATCTGTATAAAGTTGGCTGCTCCAAAATCTTTCTGGATTTGCTGCCTATTTTATTCGTTTCTCCCCTCTGTTAGTCATGTCGTGTACGAGACGTGGTTAAGTAAATTGAACTAACGTCAGGTAGAAAATTTGAGGCTATTGAGCACTCTAATTCAACTACTCTGCGGCATCAATTGAGAGCAATTTCTCGTCGTCGAAGATGGGCGCGCGAGTCATGCGACTCATCTCTTCTCGGGTGTTAAAGATACGTACCTGCAGGTTGATGAGTGCCGGGTTGTTGCGATGCCGGTCCATGAGCGGGCCATTAGCGTAGGCGTCTGCGGAAGCACGACTGTCAAACAGATAGATACCGCCCGTACGCTTGTCTTCTGCTGCATCAAGCCAAATTTTCCATTTAAGCCCAGGTAAATTGACAAACATCTCGGCGCGCTCTGGCGTGTAAGCTTTTGCCCACTCTGTCGGGTCGCCCTCGTACTCGTAATTGACAGTGACGATGACCATGAAAACCTCCTAATTGAGTTTTAAATTCAGTTTCTACATTAGTTTAGAGTTAACGAGATTTCTACCTTAGTCATCGGACGTCAAAACCTGTGGCCAGTTAATCAGGGAGTCCTGCCTTGATTAACGCCGTACGATGGTGGGCCCGGTCCGGTTCATCACGGTATGGGAGTGTCTCGACAAATTCATGAGAGGAGAATTTAGGCTCCATATCGAGCACTTCATTTGCCATCAATTTGGCTTTGTCATCACTTCCAAGTGCTGCGTGGCATGCTGCGATAAATGATTTTTGTCCAGAATCAGGATTGGGGATCCGCTTGAATGCATCGATTGCCTCATCGTAACGTTGCGCTACAAAGTAGGCGCGCCCCAAGTGGCTCCAAAAGCGTTCAGGGTGAAAAGGGTTTAGTCGCATCGCTTTGAGTATCCACTCAGCACCTTCTTCGGCGCGTCCCGTCCAAGTAAACAACTCACCATTCTGAACCACGATGAGATCGTAGTTTGGATTTAGTTTAAGACCACGTTCCTGATGAAATTCCGCCTGCTCAAAATTCAGTTGGAGCAGGTTAACTGCTGCCATCAAGCGGTGGCATTCGCTATCGTTGGGATCGAGTGTGTGGGCTTTTTCCAATGCCTCGAAACCTTCAGAAATTGCCGGTCCACCGGTGAAGCCCCTAATCCATGCTTGTCCTATTACACAAGCTTTCCACGCCCAGGCACTGGCGTATTCTGGATCGAGCTGGGTTGCTTTATCTAACAATTCCAGCGCCTCGGCGTTATCTTCAGCCGTTTGCCGATGATGAAGAATTTTGCCGCGGATCACGTAGTCGTAGGCTGCCATGTCATTAGGCCTTTTCGTCCTAACACGCTCTTCCTCTTCGACTCGCCCAGGAATTGTGCTGGCCAGTGTTTGGGTAATTTCATCCTGCAGGTCAAAGATGTCTTTGAGGTCGCGGTCGTAGCGTTCTGCCCAAATATGGTCACCGGTCTCAGCATCTATCAGCTGTACAGTCACGCGTACCCGTTCTCCAGCACGGCGGACACTGCCCTCTACGACGTAACGTACACCAAGGTCGTCGGCAACTTCTTGCACCTTTACTGACCTGCCCTTGTAGGTAAATGTCGAGTTGCGCGCTATTACAGTTAAATCACCAAAGCGCGATAACTCGGTGATCAAGTCTTCGGTCAAACCATCGGAAAAATACTCCTGCTCGGAATCACTACTCATGTTCTCAAAGGGAAGTACAGCTATTGCGGGGCGAATTTTGGAATCTGAACCTTGGATTTGTTCGACAATTACATTGTGATCGATAGGTGAAACTTCTGAATGATCTATTGGCACACGAAAAACGCGCACCGGACGTGCTATATTCTTTAGTTCGTGCTCACCTAGGTCTTCGATCGTGATATCTAGCTTGTCACGGATTTGGTCACGCGCGGTCCTAGAAATGCATATTCCACCTGGATTTGCCAGCGCTTCGATCCTCGCTGCAAGATTAACGCCATCTCCGTATATATCGTCATCCTCGATGATCACATCGCCGACGTTAATGCCGATCCGAAAGACGATCCGTTGTGATTCCGGCACCGTTTCATTGCGTTCGAGTAATCCTTGTTGTACCGCTATTGCACACTCGACGGCTTCCACCACGCTTGGAAATTCAACTAGAATTCCATCGCCCATTAACTTGACGACCCGGCCACTATACTTTTTGACGGTGGGATTTATCAAATCTTGGCGATGCGATTTGAGGGCGGATAATGTGGCGGCCTCGTTTTTGCCCATAAGGCGGCTGTAACCGACCACATCAGCGGACAAAATTGCCGCTAATCGCCTCTGAATGTGTTCTTCCGCCATCGACCGGATTCCAAATCATGCAAACTAAAAGAAGTATCAGTACTGAAAACCAATTAACTTTATTGACGACATAAGCAGATTTAACTGCATCCCGTCAGAAACATGTGTCATGGGCAATCCCATACCAGATTTGTCCGGTACTTGTCATACATCTCTTCGACAAACATGAATCCGTTTCTTCGAAGAGGGATAGGGAGATATGAGGAAATAAGAGGCTGGCCCAACTGTAATGGGCCAGCCCCAAGATATTAGTAATTATTTTGCAGGCGGCGAATACTTGTTTTTGGGTACAAATGCCAACCAGTCCAATGTACCGAACCAGTATTTATGCCTTTTTTCAAGCCAACCATTATTCTGATGTACTAGGATCCAGTTATTGAACCAGTTAAGGGCATCCGGATCTCCCTTACGTATAGCAAAGGCCTCATTACTCTCTAAGAGCTTTTCCTTAAACGGCTTAAACAAGGTCTCCGAGTAATTTAACGACCAGAATGTCGGTTTTGGCTCACTCGTAACCCAGGCATGGGAGTTACCATTTATAACTTCCTGGGCTGCCTGAGCGTCATCGTCAAACCGCATAAATTTAGCCTTGGGAAACAACTCCATCGCAAATGAACAGCCAGTACTTCCGCGACGACAGGCTATAGATACACTTTTCTTATTGTATGCAGCCATCGTTGACATGCCTGAGGCAATCTTCTTACTCGATGCCATTCCTAGTCCACTATGCAAATAAGGCAAAGTGAAGTTGACCTGCAGGTTACGTTTGGCCGTAATCGTCATACCACTAATGATGGTATCAAACTTGCCTGAAAGTAGGGCTGGTATGATGCCATCCCAAGCAGTTGGCACATACTCTACTCTAACACCTAAGTCTTTCGCTATTTTATTGCCAACGTCAACAGCGTTCCCAACCATCTTACCTTTTAGGTCACGCATGGCAGTGGGTACAAATGATCCAACACCAATCGTAAGGACACCCTTTTTCATTATGTCGCCCATCAGATCGGCTGCCGAAGAAATGTTTGTGGTAATGCCGAGGGTCAACAGGACCCCGAATAGTAAACCGGAAATCCGTTTTGTCACTTTCATGTGAAATCCTTCCCGTTTGCGCAGTAGTTATTATATGAAATCCCTAGTTTGCTCCTAGGTGTTCAGCGGGCTCGTTTTGCGCCTATACAAGCACCTCACTTTTAACTCTCCTCTCAATTTCCAACTGCCGCTCACCGTGAGGTAGGGGCATGCTGTCTACAACTATGGTGCCTATCTTTCGACCACAGTCACGTCGGACCTCTTCGTCATCACGATTGGACTTGGGGACATTTATGATGACGTCACCCGCCATTGTTGGAACATAGCCATCTTCATTTTTTATTTGTCTCGGTGGGGTCTTACCTTTTTTTACGTCACGTATTGCTCGCCGTAGTAATTGTCGGAGCATTGCCACACCCATATCTGTCTTGGCCAGATGTTCTAACTTGTGGATTGAAATAGGGCCTTGACCTACTTGTGCTTCAAAATCACCTGGTACACGCTGTTGTTCCTCGTAGGAGCGTTTAGTTCGTCCAATCGCGTCATAACTTCCAGCGCCAACAGATTCAGGTTTCCCCTTACCGCCGAGGTCAATCGTATCGTTGTAGTGGCGCCATCCAATTATTTGTGTATTTGTATTATCGACTGGCAGGTGCCACTTACTATTCCCGACGCGCGTGAAAAATTTTTCTCGATCCGGATTTTGGAAGATATCTGGAGGTTGGGTAAAATTGGGGGCTACCAGTTCGTTCGTGCGGACCCAGATATACTCATTCCAGCGCCTCGCACTTGTGAGGTAGATTCCAGATTTATCCGGCATTTGATGCCACTCCACAATCGGCATCGCACCCCAGGAAGGATCGAAATGGGCACGGGAAATTCTAGTATGTAAAAACACGCTGTGGAACGGATCCATTGGGTTGTCGTTCACCTGCAGCCAGTTGCAAGGCATATCAAGCAGATAAGGAACGAGTTTGTTATCCGGAAGTTCAAATGTGTCGCAAATAGGAAATTCCGGTTTGAGTTCCGGTGGGCCCATATAGGCGAAAACTATTCCCTTGTATTCGAGTGCTGGGTATGCGCCATGAGAAAGTGTATTCCGGATTGGGCTATCATCAGGCTCTCCCGGCGTTTCCAAAATGGTGCCATCTATATCAAAAAGCCAACCGTGGTAGCAGCAACGGATTCCATGTTCGGCTATCACGCCGTATTCAAGCGAAGTGCGACGGTGACTGCATTGTCTATGCAACACACCTACATCACCTGAGAGATCACGGAAGGTAATGAGATTTTCACCAAGTATTCGAATTGCTAACGGAAGGTCGGTAAGTTGGGAAGATAACGCCACCGGATGCCAGAACCGGCGTAGGTATTCCCCACATGCTGTTCCTGGACCAACGTGGGTCAATTCTTGATCCTCTGTGGCCGATTGGGAGCGACTATACCCACCATAGGCTAACTGGTGCGCGCCACTACTCTTTAGAGCCATATCAATACCCTAACTGCTATTTTCCCAAAAAAATTAGCTACACCATGATTAAGTAGATCGTAGCACATATATATATTTAATCGGTACAAATATTTTTTGGTTAAGTAATTCTATTTTGGGAATATGTATGTTAAGTTTTGGCGATCGTTGACAGAATTTGGACAAATACCTATTGTCCAGCGCTCCATGTTCCTAGGAGATTAGCGGGATAGCGCAATGAAGGTTGTCAATTCATTGAAATCACTCAAGCGGCGAGATAGAAATTGTCGTGTGGTACGCCGCCGAGGGCGTGTTTACGTAATAAACAAGGTTAACCGCCGCTTCAAAGCACGCCAGGGCTAAACGTAGTTAAATGTTCCCAAGTATAGCCCGACCTCAACATTCTGTGCGGTGTTTTGGGCTTTTAGTTTTGAATATTTTTTGGTAAGGGCATCGAAGAAAATGTCGATCGCTCTTGTACAATTTACCCTACTGTTTACGTTAGTCTCGTATCGTGAAGAGGGTACCTGCTATGGACATGCCAAAGCCTGATCAGGCGGTTATTGCACGTAGCGCTGAAATCGTTACGGCACTTCGGAAAATTGTGCCTGGTGATGGGGTGATTGCTGACGAAGAGGCCCGTCGTACCTATGAGACTGATGGGCTCACTGCCTATCGACAACTCCCCTTGATTGTTGTTTTGCCCGAGACGACGGCTCAGGTTAGTCAGATACTTGCCTATTGTATGGAGGCGGGAGTCAAGGTTGTCCCACGTGGTGCAGGCACATCGCTATCAGGCGGCGCCCTACCACTGGCTGACGGTATCGTTCTGGGGCTTTCAAAATTTAATAGAATCCTCAATATAGATTATGAAAACAGGGCGGTTGTTGCTCAACCTGGTGTCACAAATCTAAGTATTAGCGATTCTGTTGAAGAGCGTGGCTTTTATTATGCACCGGACCCATCGAGTCAAATTATCTGCTCAATTGGCGGCAATGTTGCAGAAAACTCTGGAGGTGTGCATTGCCTTAAATATGGCCTTACGACAAACAATTTGCTCGGACTTGAGGTTGTACTTATGGATGGCCAAGTGCTTCGTATGGGCGGACGACATTTAGACGCTGCGGGTTACGATTTACTTGGTTTGATGACAGGCTCGGAAGGTTTGCTTGGCGTTGTAACGGAGGTTACTGTGCGCATTCTGCCCAAACCACCGTCAGCGAGGGCTATGTTGATTGGCTTTCCCGGTAATGAACTCGCTGGCAAATGTGTTGCCAGTGTAATTGCGGCAGGAATCATTCCAGCTGGAATGGAAATGATGGATAAACCAGCAATCCACGCAACCGAAGCTTTTGTACATGCAGGATATCCACTAGATATAGACGCATTACTTATAGTAGAGCTGGATGGAATAGAGACCGAGGTAGATCATCTGCTAACTCGAGTAGAGGACATTGCACGATCTAACGGTGCGTCAACCATAAAAATTTCTAATTCTGAGGAAGAACGACTTGTCTTTTGGGCCGGCCGTAAGGCCGCATTTGCTGCGGTAGGGCGCCTGAGCCCCGACTACTTTTGTATGGATGGTACAATCCCACGTCACCGTCTGCCTCAAGTATTAGAACGCATGACTCAGATGTCGGAATACTATCAGCTCGATATTGCAAATGTCTTTCACGCTGGTGACGGAAACTTACATCCACTTATTATGTACGATGCGAACAATGAGGGAGAGATGGATCGAGCTGAACAGTTTGGCGCTGAAATTCTCAAATTGTGTGTAGACGTTGGAGGGGTGCTGACTGGTGAGCATGGTGTCGGGGTAGAGAAACGTGACCTGATGGAAGTGATGTTCAATGAAGAGGATTTGAACCAACAGCAACGTTTGAAGTGTGCATTTGATCCAGTTTCACTGCTGAACCCTGGCAAGATGTTTCCACAACTCCACAGATGTGCGGAGCTTGGTCGGATACATATACACCGTGGTCAAATCAATTTTCCCGATGTTCCCAGATTTTGAACGTGGCGTTTCCAAAGGTTAGTAAACCAAAATCGGTAGATCAGTTGCTTGATCTGGTGCGTGGAGCAGTTGAGACGACAACGCGACTTAAGATTGCCGGCGCAGGAAGTAAGAGCAAGATGGGACGTCTTGTGGATGCAGAACATGAAATTAATTTGTCTTCTTTGTCTGGGATACAACTCTATGAACCCGAAGAATTAGTTTTAACTGCTCTCTCCGGCACCCCACTCAAAGAAATTGAAAAGGTACTAGCAGAACAAGGTCAACAGCTCGATTTTGAGCCGCCAGATTTTGGTCCACTCCTAGGAGAGTTGCCGCAACTTGGAACAATCGGTGGAGTAATAGCCTGTAATCTAGCGGGATCTCGCCGGGTAAAATCAGGTGCTGCCCGTGACCATTTTCTTGGATTTCATGCGGTGAGCGGGCATGGGGAAATTTTTAAATCGGGTGGACGAGTGGTTAAGAACGTAACCGGCTACGACCTTTCGAAAATCATGGCAGGATCTTGGGGGACGCTAGGTGTTATGACCGAGGTAACGCTAAAGGTTGGACCAACTCCCGAGACAACTTTGACGTTAGTGATAGCTGGTCTCAACCATGCAATGGCACTAGATGTGCTGACTAAGTCATTACAAAGTCCAAATGATATTTCTGCGGCGGCTTACTTGCCAGGCGATGTGGCCAAAAGATCTACCGTATTGGGGGCAAATGATAGTATTACTGCGCTGCGTATCGAAGGTCACGTACCTTCAGTCGACCATCGAATTACTAACTTATCAAAGTTAGTAAAGGAGGTTTGCCGTGTTGCGGATGGACGGTTAATGGAGCCGCTTGATGCTGCGGCGTCATCATGTTTTTGGGCCGAAGTTCGTGATGCGTCATTCTTTACTGATTCTGAGATTCCACTGTGGCGTATTTCGCTTCCGCCTACTGAAGGACCCGGACTTATTAAGGTGATTACTACTACTCTTGGTGATGTGGAATACTGTATAGACTGGGGTGGTGGTCTGGTCTGGCTTGCTTTGAGTGGGGGTTCAGATGCTGGGGCGACCGTCGTAAGATCAGCGCTTACTGAGAGGGGAGGTCATGCAACGCTTGTTAGAGCGCCTGAATCTATCCGTGGCCATGTATCAACCTTTCAACCACTCGATCCAGCACTCGATCGTTTGAACCGGCGTGTTAAGGCGAGCTTTGATCCACGAGGTATCCTCAATCCAGGTAGAATGTATAAGGGTATTTAATAGGCCCAAATTATGCAAACCAACTTTAGTTTAGCCCAACTTGCCGAGAACGATATACAAGACGTAGAAAAAATAATACGTAGCTGCGTTCATTGCGGGTTTTGCCTTGCGACCTGTCCCACTTACGTTCTGCTGGGTGACGAGCGAGATAGCCCACGGGGGCGAATCTATATGATTAAGGAGATGTTAGAAAATGAGCGTCCTGCGAGCGCAACGATTACGCGTCATTTAGATCGTTGCCTCTCTTGTCTCTCTTGCATGACTACATGTCCATCCAGTGTTAATTATCGAAAGCTGGTTGATCACGCACGTGTTCATATTGAAGGCACATTCCTTCGACCAATAGTGGATAGGGTTTTGCGTTGGTGGCTAGCTAAGGTATTGCCAAATCCATGCCGATTTCGGCTAGCACTTGTTGGCGCACTGGTAGTTAGGGCTATGACCCGGCTCTTGTCTTCCAAGTGGCTGCTGTCCCCAATCAAGGCAATGTTGGAAAGTCTTCCCGCGAAGATTCACGCTCGATCACGGTTTGAGAACAGCATGGTTGTTTCAGCTATCGGTAAGCGTCGCGGACGCGTGGCACTCCTCGCTGGCTGTGTTCAAAATGTCCTTGCCCCGCAAATTAATGAGTCGACTGTACGTTTGCTGACTCGACACGGAATTGAAGTTGTCATAGCTAAGGGCGCTCGCTGTTGTGGGGCGCTTTCCCACCATTTGGGCAGGGAGAGCGAGGCGCGGCGATTAGCAGAGGCAAATATTATTGCTTGGACAGATGAACTACAAACAGGCGGAATAGATGCAATCGTGATCAACGCCGCCGGCTGTGGGGACATGGTAAAGAACTACGAAGCGCTCTTTCCTTCTGTTTCACCAGAACTTTCTGAACGAAATGCACAAATTGCATCACTTGCCTGTGACATAAGCGAATACATAGCTGATATTGGATTTGAAGCATCGCGTGAGCTGGATGCATTGCCAGTTGCTTATCAATCGGCCTGCGCATTGCAACATGGACAAAAAATTGTAGATCAGCCTCGAAATCTTTTGGTACAGGCGGGTTTTAATGTCGTTGGTGTGCCAGAGGGTCATATGTGCTGTGGGTCAGCTGGGGCATATAGCCTTTTACAGCCAGAAATTGCGGGACAACTTGCAGCCCGTAAGGTTACTGCTATCTCGCAAACTGGAGTAAATTTAGTCGCTACTGGGAATATTGGCTGTATGATACAGATTGCGCGCGTGAGTAAGTTAACGGTAGTTCACACTGCTGAACTTCTGGACTGGGCGAGTGGTGGACCAAAACCTGAAGCGCTTGTTGACGATACAAATCCGTAAATGTCAAAAACAGACAGATGATCTACCAAATCAGATTAAACGGCGGTTTGGTGGCTAATTGAATTTGAAATTCTCACGCCTGACGCCCTCCCAATTGCGAGTACGCCAGGCGTGTCAGTTTTGCTTATGGCTTTGCCGCGAAGGCATCAATCTCGATAAGCCATTCCGGTTGAGCTAGTCCAGCTACCACGAGATAGGTGTTTGGTGGATGGATGTCTCCCATGATTTTTCCTCGAGCGACACGGTAGCCTGGCAAGAAATCGTGACGTGTAGTGTAGATCGTCATTTTGGTGATGTGTTGCAAACCCATTCCATTCGCACGCAATGCTGCGCGAAGATTTTTCAGTGCCCATTCGGCCTGTTTTTGTATTCCTTGTGCAACTTTACCCTTCTTATCCACTCCGATTTGGCCCGCTAGATGAACAAGTCGTTCACCTGCCTGGATTTCCGCACATTGTGAATATGCGCCCTTTGGCGGAGCGATTGTTTTTGGATTCCAAATTCTTGGCATTAGACATCTCCCTTAACAGTTTGAATTTGAGTTTAGTGACGTTATCATAAGGTTCTTGGGTCGGCTATCCGGACCGTTTGATCTATCCATCAATTTTATTAATTTCGTTATCGGTCCATCTAACTAGACATACAAAAGTTAATTCCAATATTCGGTATGTGTTAGCCATACCAATTAGTTTGGGTAGTTCCAGAAAGCAACTTGCTGGAGTTTAATGGTTAGGCCATAATTTGGCTGTGACACGCATCCTAGCCTTCTTACTATATTGTTTTGTTTCGATCACGCCAGCGCTGTGTGCAGCTAGCCAGACTGATGTACGTCTTGATAAGTTATTTACCCGATTGCTGACACCCAAAGATATTGCAGAGGCACAGCAATTGGAAAAACTTATCTGGAGTATATGGAAATTATCGGAAAATGAGAGTGTAACCTTGCTAATGCAACAGGGTGAGGCAGCGATGAATGCTGGTGATTTTGAGAGTGCTCTGGAGAAGTTTAACGAAATGGTGAAGTTGGCTCCCGAATTCGCGGAAGGTTGGAACAAAAGAGCGACGATATTTTTCCTGATAGAAAATTATCGAGCATCGTTAGCGGATATAAACCGCACTCTAGCCCTCGAACCACGTCACTTTGGAGCATTGGCGGGTCTTGGTCTTGTATGGGATGCGCTCAATGAGAAAATGAAAGCGCTTGAGGCGTATCGTTCGGCGCTCGAAATTCACCCCCATTTATACGGGGTAAAATATCGGATTGAGCAGCTTGTGAAGGAGCTCGAGGGTCAGCCAATTTAGTCATTTGGCTAGCCAACACCCAATTGCTGACTTTAAGTTGTTAAGAAAGCTTACCGCTAAAACACTGTAAATTGTTAAGCAAGTCGGAACTGTCAAAAATCCTTTTTTACAATTTCCACCTTCCTGGAAGATAAAATGATGACTGTAAAGACTTATAACAACGAAAGAGCTTTAGAGCAGAAACTTACTATTGTCTCCTCAATCTGCTTATATCGGAATTTTCTTTAAGCTATTTGGGTAATTCGTAGAATGTTTGTGGCACCCGGTGTGCCGAAGGGTACTCCAGCAGTGATTACAATGTAATCGCCGGACTTGGCAAAGCCGTCTAGTACAGCATGGTAACTGGCGCGAGCAACCATCTCTTCTAAGTTCTCAGCATCGCGTGTCTCAATAGAATGTACTCCCCAAGCTAACACAACCCGCCGAGCAGAAGTCCTGCTAGGTGTGAGGCTTATAACTGGTACTTCGGGCCTCTCTCTTGCCGCGCGGAGTGTTGTTGAACCAGTTGTGGTGTATGTAATGATAGCCACGGCAGAGATTGTGTGAGCTACCTGGCGTGCCGCGGCACTAATGGCATCTGAAGCCGTTGCCTCAGGATCAAAACGGCTAGAATCTGTTATTTGCCAATATTTCGGATCCAACTCTACTCGTTCTATGATGCGATTCATCATTTCTACCGCTTCCACGGGAAATCTTCCGATCGCTGTTTCTGCTGAGAGCATGACAGCGTCTACGCCATCATATACAGCGGTCGCGACATCTGAAGCTTCAGCTCTAGTGGGTGTCGGTGCATCAACCATGGAATCAAGCATTTGTGTCGCAACAACTACTGGCTTCCCTGCTTCGCGACAGGTTCTAATGATTTGTTTCTGCAGTACCGGTACATCTTCCGTTGGCATTTCGACGCCTAGGTCACCACGTGCAACCATACCGGCGTCTGCCAGCTCGATAATTTCACTCAGCCGATCAATTGCAGCCGGTTTTTCAAGCTTGACCAAGATAGCTGCCTTATTACCGATTAGATCGCGCGCCTCCATAACATCCTCTGGACGTTGTACAAACGATAACGCACACCAGTCGATACCAAGAGATAGACCGAATTTCATGTCAGCGCGGTCTTTGTTTGTCAACGGAGACAAGGGAAGAACAATACCTGGTACATTAATTCCTTTGCGGTCCGAAAGGGTGCCACCTACGATAACTGTTGTTTCGACAATTTCTTTATCAACATCAATCACTCGCAGTTTTACACGACCATCATCGAGCAGTAGTTCAGTTTCTACACTCAATGCCGCGAGTACTTCTGGATGTGGAAGATTTACCCGTTTTGAGTTACCAGGGGCTTCATCCAGATCAAGGCGAAATGTTTCACCCTCTTTAAGATTTACGCTTTCATCAGAAAATGAGCCAATCCTCAGTTTCGGCCCTTGCAGATCCATCATGATCGAGATTGGGCGGCATTTCTCTTTTTCAGTCTGACGAATTGATGTGTGGAGCGCTTTAATCTCTTCATATGTGCCATGGCTAAAATTTAGTCGAAAAACATCGGCACCTGTGTCGAAGAGATGTGCAATAATCTCACGCTTTGCACTCGATGGCCCCAGTGTAGCAACGATTTTTGTTAAATGTGTACGGCGCATAGTTTCTTATCTCTCGAATCGGTCGTCCACGTCTACACTTCTAAGCAAGCATCGGCAAAATGTATGAATTCGATTAGCTGCTTGATCCAATTATAGCGTAGTTCATGGTTAAATTAATCACAGATTTTCTTTATTGGCTTCCACGGCGAGCAATAACGATACCTGTCACGATGATTGCACCACCAAGAACTTGCCAAATGCTCAAAGTTTCCCCCAGTAGTAGCATCGCTAGTAGTGCTGCCACGATTGGCTCTATTAACAATCCGACTGAAGAGAAGTGGGCTGAAACTTTAGCAAGAGAATAAGTGATAAGTCCTTGACCAAATGCATGTGATACGAGCGCAAGTCCTAGCAAAACAATCCATCCGTTAAACGTCTCAGCAAACAGTGAGTCACCCGATATAAGGGCGATAGGCAGAAGGGCCAGTGTAGTTCCGATGGAACTCCAGGTCATGATGGCTGATGCTTTATACCGTCCTCTAAGATGCGAGACCAAAAGTAGATAACTAGCTAGAAAAACGGCAGTGATGATACCGTATCCATCGCCTTTAAGATGAATAGGGTTAAGCGTTAGATCTCCTGCTACAAGGATACTAGAGCCCAAAATAGAAACTGCCATTCCAACTAAGAATAAGACTGTTAATCGTTGGTGAAAAAAGTACCAGGATACAATGGCAACAAATATTGGTGCTGAATTTGCAAACAATGTGGCATTGGCGACGCTTGTATTATGGATTGATAAGTGCCAGAAAGTTAAATCTCCTGCAAAGAGCACCCCTGTAAGCATTAGTAGTAAGGCATCTCTGAGACTCTTAACACTGCTAGTTCCAGTACCATCAAAGTTTAACCAGAGGACAAGTGCTGGTACGGCGAGGGCAGGGCGGTATAGAGCTGTGGCAAACGGACCTAGTTCACTTAAACGCACGAATATTGGTGATGCACCAACGGCCATAGCGCCAAGAATTAGCGCAGTCAGTGCCAGGCGGTTTGTGCCTTTTGAAGAAAGCTTTAATGGTTGGTTAGACATTGTTGTAAAGAGATATTCGGTTGAGCCGGTGATTGTGGCTTTGCCATTAAACTGCAATTAGTGAGCTTTGCAACATTGTTACCATTGAAGATGTACCGAATGGGTGGTGTATTAAGTGAAAGAATTCGTTCCTTATTTTGCGATGCCATTCGACTAATTGGATATGTTATAAATGATGCCTAATAACCTCATCACGCCATCAAAATTCGGGGCATTACTCAGTCCCAAGGACCCTCTGCCCTTTACAGTTTTGAATGGAGAACATGTCTCTAAACTATTGTTAGTGTGCGATCACGGCGGAGTGGCAATTCCTACTAATCTAAACGGACTTGATTTGGATACTATGCTACTCACACACCATATTTCCCATGACATTGGTGCCGCAAATGTAACTCAGTTGTTATCGGCTCGGCTCGGCGCGCCAGCTATATTATTTAATTACTCACGTTTAGTGGTTGATCCAAATCGTCGAACTGATGATCCAACGGTAATTCGGGAAATTAGCGACGGCTTTGTCATTCCAGGCAATCGTTCGCTTTCCGTAGAACACCGAAACGATCGGTTTAACACTTTGCATAGGCCTTATCATAAGACGATAACGACAATGCTCGATCAAATTGAACGCAGAGGGGTTATACCAGGTATAATATCAATTCATAGCTTTACACCAGTCATGAAGGGATTTAAGCGACCCTGGCACATAGGAGTATTGACCAATATTGATCGCCGCATGGGTGAAGCTTTCATGGCGAATTTAGCTGAAGATTCGGATATCTGTATTGGTGATAACGAGCCGTATTCGGGAATGTCACCCTATGGTTACACGATAGAAAAACAAGCATTGCCAAAAGGGTATCCGAATATATTGATAGAAATTCGTCAGGATTTGATAGATACCAAACATGGCGCTGAAAGATGGTCGGACCGGATTGCTGCGGCTTTGACTGATGTGCTTACTGATTCACAGATATTTACCCCGTTTCAAAATTAGTAGATTAGCGTGAATTACTAAGGGAGAACGGACATCTAGGGATTGCATCAAAGGAATATTGCCGGCAGGGATATGGTTCGGAGAGTTAATGGAAGCACGTAGAGAAATGTTTTAGACAACCTTTTGGCGGTTGAAGGAAAAGAGTTTTACCAATCGGTAATCTCCATCAAATCAGCCACCTCAAATCTGTTTGTATAAGCAGGTAGCTGAAAAAGTTTAAGGGTTGTAGTGGCGAGTTCCACTTCCGACCAGGAACTGGAGCTGTTAGAATATGCATGAACTGTAACGGTGATGGCGTTAAATTTGAAAGAGAGTGATATGGATGAAATGATGCGTATCAAACTTGAAGCGGAGGCATTTCGTACGCTTGTTGACCATCTCCGTGCACGTGGTGATGTTCAAAACATCGATTTGATGAACCTAGCTGGATTTTGTCGAAACTGCCTATCAAAGTGGTATAGCAAAGCCGCACAAGATAACGGTCTCGATCTCGACTACGATGCCGCTCGCGAAATTGTATATGGAATGCCGTATGCAGAGTGGAAAGAAAAGAACCAAACCGAAGCTTCAAAAGAACAACTCGCTGCCTTTAAACATTCGTGAATCGTGTAACGTAATTGAATAAATTATAGCGGGTATCTATGCCTAGACCGTTGCCGAATTCCTCGGTGCCTTGTTGTAAAAACTTTCCAGTAACTCCACTTTCTTATTAATTGTCTTCTGTAGATTGCGGCTTTTCACATGTCCAAAGCCACTGAGTTTTTCAGGTAGACTCGCAATTTCAACAGCGATCGCGTGGTTGTCACTACAAAGTCCGTCAATCAAATTGTCGATAGTATTTTCATATTCCAATATTAAACGACGTTCGGTTTTCCGCTCTGCAGAATATCCGAATAGATCGAACGGCGTTCCTCGCAGTCCTCGTAGTTTGGCGAGAATACGGAAAACATTAATCACCCAGGGTCCAAATTCTATCTTCTGAAGTTCTCCGCTCTCACCATTGCGACCACTGATAACAGGGGGGGCAAGATGAAACCGAACCTTGAAGTCACCCATAAATGTTTTATTCAGCTGTTTCGTGAATGTACCATTTGTAAACAAACGTGCAACTTCGTACTCGTCCTTGTAGGCAAGTAATTTAAAATATGATCGCATTATTGCCTGACTCAATGTGTCTGACCCAGGTGTCTTAAATGCTTCTGCCTTTTGGACTTTTAAGAGGAGGTTCTTGTAGCGTTGCGCATAGGCCTTATTTTGGTATGCAGTAAGATAGTGAACTCTGCTTTCCACCAACTCCTCGACTGTTTGATTTCGAATGGCTGTATTTTTAGGCTCCGTCAGCCGATTCACCGTAGCTAGGTCGTGACCGGCGCATCTCCCCCATTTGAACGCACGTTTGTTGGTTTCTACCTCTACTGCATTCAACTCAATGGCTTGTCCTATCGCCTCAGCTGAAAGTGGGATAAAACCCTTCTGCCAAGCGTAGCCTAGCATAAACAGGTTGGTTGAAATTGCGTTTCCAAGCAGGTCTGCAGCAAACTGCGTTGCTTCTATGAAGTCACAATTCTCGGTCCCTGCGGCGTTACGGATAATTTTCTTAAGTTGGTTGCTCGGAAATTTTATATCCATTTTACTTGTGAACTCACCCGTGATCGTGGGGTGTTCATTTATAATCATGTTTGTACTTCCGCTCTCAATTGTTGTGAGTGTCCCAACGTCAGCAGTGACTACTAAATCGCAACCGAGAATGAAATTTGCACCGCCGGATGATATTCGCACCGCGTGGATATCCTCTGGATTGTCTGAAATACGTATGTGGCTTAATACGGCACCACCTTTTTGAGCCAAGCCCGTCATATCTAATACCGAGCAACCTTTGCCTTCTATATGAGCGGCCATCGCCAGTAATGCGCCTACTGTAATGACGCCTGTTCCACCAATGCCAGTGACAAGAATGCCGTATGGGTCTGTAGTTAACGGTAGTATCGGTTCAGGTAGGTTTGGCCAATCAATTACTTCGTTAGAGTCGGGTGAGAAGGACATCGGATTTCGCAGCTTGCCTCCATGAATGGTGACAAAACTCGGACAGAAACCGTTAACGCACGAGAAATCTTTGTTGCACGAGAATTGTTCGATCATTCGCTTAGGACCGAACTCTGTTTCGACAGGGATAACAGATAAGCAATTAGATTTTTTCGAGCAGTCCCCACAACCCTCACATACCATCTCGTTAATAAAGACACGTTTGGCCGGGTCAGGGTACTTACCTCGTTTGCGTCGACGTCGTTTTTCAGCTGCACAAGTTTGATCGTAAATGATTACTGTTACGCCTGGAACATTTCGAAGTTCACGCTGGTAATACTCCAGTTCGTCGCGGTGGAAAATAGATGTTCCTAACGCAAATTCTTTTTTGGAAGGATATTTCTCAGGCTCGTCACTGAAAACATAAACACGAGCGACACCTTCTGCGACGACTTGATGTGTGATGAGTTGGGGGGACAATGGGCCATCCATAGGTTGGCCGCCGGTCATTGCGACTGCGTCATTGAAAAGGATTTTATAAGTTATATTTACACCTGCGGCGACAGCTGCACGGATTGCTAGAAGACCTGAATGAAAATATGTGCCATCTCCCAAATTAGTAAATACGTGTTGTTCCTCCGTAAATGGTGCCTGACCGATCCAGGTTGCGCCTTCACCCCCCATGTGGGTGTAGGTAGCAGTGTTACGATCCATCCATTGAGCCATATAATGGCAACCGATACCTGCAATTGCACGACTACCGTCAGGGATCTGCGTCGAGATATTATGCGGGCAGCCAGAACAGAAATAAGGAATTCGCTTGATAGTAGAATCTATTTTCCCCAGCGAATCCTCTTTCTCCATTAGATTCTCAAGGCGTTCTTCTATTTTGGTATTCGAATGAAAACGCATAACGCGCTTAGCTATTCCACTTGCGACCTGGGCCGGTGTGAGTTCGCCTGTTGAGGGCAGGAGCCAGTCACCGTCTTCATCTAATTTTCCAATAATGCGTGGACGAAGGTCGGCGCGCCAGTTGTAAAGTTGCTCCTTCAATTGGTTTTCTATGAGAGCTCGTTTTTCCTCAACAACAAGCACTTCATCTAGGCCCTCGGCAAATTTGCGAACTCCATTACTTTCTAAAGGCCAGGTCATGCCCACTTTATATACTGATAGGCCAATTGACTGTGCGTATTCAGTACTAATTCCCAGATCATCCAGCGCCTGCCTTACATCCAAATATGATTTGCCTCCAGTAATGATTCCAAATCGACGACTTGGTCCATCGATAACGGCTTTATCGAGTTCGTTCTCACGAGCAAAGGCCAAGGCCGCATTGAGTTTGTACTTATGGAGGCGCTCTTCTTGAGCTAACGGATCATCAAGAAGTCGGATATTTAGACCACCATCAGGGAATTCAAAATCTTTTGGTACTATTGTATTTTTCTTCTCTTGATTGATGATTATCGATGCCGCGCTATCGGCGGTTTCAGCTACCACTTTCAGTGCAACCCAGCAGCCCGAATAACGCGACATGGCCCAACCGATCAACCCGTAGTCAAGAATTTCCTGTATGCTGGAGGGATTGATTATCGGAATCATGGCGTCCATGAATGCGTATTCCGATTGATGGGCGGTGGTTGATGATCTGCAAGTGTGGTCATCTCCCGCGAGTGCGAGGACACCACCGAATTTTGATGTTCCCGCTAGATTCGCGTGGCGTAATACGTCACCGGATCGATCAACACCTGGTCCCTTGCCATACCACATGCCAATTACGCCATCATGGCGTGCGCCCGGAAATAAACCAATTTGTTGGGTTCCCCACACGGCTGTCGCCGCCAAATCTTCGTTCACGCCAGGCTGGAAGCGGATGTTGTGCTGTTTCAAAAACTTTTTGGCTTGCCAAAACGCGGTATCTATTCCACCAAGTGGAGAGCCTCTGTATCCGGAGACGAAGCAGGCTGTATCAAGTGTTTCAGCAATATCTCGCTGTCGCTGTAATATTGGCAAACGAACAAGTGCCTGTACGCCAGTCATAAATAATCGACCGGAAGTCAGCGAATATTTATCATCAAGGGTTATCGCTGGTAATGTCATACAAAGTTCCTTTGTGTGCCAAAATTAACACAGTAATAATGACTTTTCTGCAACAGATGTTGCCATCATATGTGGAAAAATTGAATTCTAATCGTACAAAATCACAGATAATTGTGACAAACAGAGAGGTTCCAACTCTGAAAGTTTCAGTTAGTGACGTGATGTAGGCAAAGCGACACGAATATTACGCCGAAAACTTTATTATACAAACGCGTGATTTATGCTCAGTTGCAGGCTATATGAGAGTTGTCCAAAATGTGATCTTATTACTCATGACTATTCTCGTTACTGGTTCCGCAGGTTTTATCGGTTATCACACATGCACCGCTTTGCTCGAGCGTGGGGAGCAAGTCGTGGGAATTGATAATCTAAACAATTATTATGATGTCTCTCTAAAAAAGGCCCGACTACTAAATCTCGAACCTTACCCTGGGTTTTCATTCTACCACGAGGATATCACCGACGATAAAGCGTTGGCTGAGATCAAGGCCTGCCACCCGGACGTAACAAGCATTATCCACTTAGCTGCCCAAGCCGGAGTAAGGTATTCACTCGAGAATCCCCAGGCTTATGTACATACAAATGTTGTTGGACAGCTTGGTATTCTTGAGTTTGCACGGTGCCTGGATCGCTTGGAGCATATTGTCTACGCGAGCTCGTCTTCTGTCTATGGCGGTAACAAGCACTTGCCATTTTCTGTTGATGACCGTGTTGACACGCCGATTTCACTCTACGCGGCCACTAAGCGCACTGACGAGCTCATGGGATATTGCTACAGCCATCTCTACCGTATACCAGCTACCGGACTTCGTTTTTTTACCGTATATGGACCCTGGGGGCGTCCGGATATGGCGGCATTTAAGTTTGCAAAGGCCATTTATGAAGGAAAGCCGATTTCAGTTTTCAACAATGGTGAAATGAAGCGCGATTTTACTTATGTAGACGACACTGTCGCAGGCGTACTTGCTGCACTTGATAGAATTCCAACCGATTGTGGAGAGTTACCACCACACCGACTCTATAATATTGGTAACAATCATCCGGAAGATTTAATGCGTTTCATATCTGTCATTGAGGGAGCAACTGGTCGCGAAGCCGAATTAAAGCTCCTGCCGATGCAACCGGGCGATGTCAGGGAAACCTACGCAGATATTAGCGAGACCAAACGGGATTTAGGTTACCAACCTAAGATTACGATCGACGAGGGAATTCCGCGATTTGTTGATTGGTATCGGGAGTATAACGGTCTTAAGTAAAATTCAGGTTTGCACGGAAAACGATTATTTTTCCAACCTTACTATCTTTTGTACGTTTATTAGCTGCTCGACCCCCCTAATATCCTTTATCGTAACGATAGCCAGCTCCTGCTCTTCTTTACTCAAGGCTCGGCCAAATAGGTAAACTGTGCCACCAACTGAACGCCAGCGCATGTTAACAGAATGGACCCCATCGGCGCTTCGAAGAGCAGACTTAATCTTTGTTTCAATTGTAATGTCTGCTGCTGCCTCGCGTATTCCATTTCCTTCAGCTATCCGTATTTCGTTTAGCACCTTCAGAACATTTTCAATATTTGTAACGAGGGCGCCAGCCATCCGCTTGTCTTCAGGTTTTTTCACCGATCCCGTCAATAATACATCGCCTTCATAAACGTCGACGGTGACATCATGGAATAACCCATTACCTTGATTTAGGAATGCGGCATTCACCTCGAGATTAATTTTAGTATCTATCTTCCTGTTCAATCGGCTGCGATCCTCTATTAGTACTAGCGCCGCATCGAACAGTGCAGCAGGACTTTCACACCCGCAAATCAAAAGACACAAAGCAACAAAGGCTAGATTAAATCTATTACCTCTGGGGTAAATTAATGCTGAACTACTAGTCGCCATAGAGAGCCTCAAGGGCCTCTTTGTAACAATCCTGAATGACATGACGTCGGATCTTGAGTGTTGCCGTCATCATTTCGTTCTCGATCGTAAATGGATCTGGGGTTATTATAAAATGCCGTACGCGCTCGATTATCGATAGTTTTTCGTTCACCCGATTAACGGCATCTCCTATCGCACTTTTGAAATTCTCATTCTGTGCAAGATCTTTAGAATCATTGGAAATGCCATTTGATTCTGCCCACTGTTCTGAGAATTCTGGATCAGCCACGATCACTGCCACGAGATGTGGGCGCTTATCACCGTATACCATTACTTGACTTATCTCTTGTTCCACAGTTAACACACCTTCGACACGCTGGGGAGATAGGTTATCACCACCAGAATTAACAATTATGTCTTTCTTGCGGTCTGTAATTTGGATATAGCCGTCTTCATCTATATTGCCGATATCACCAGTGTGTAACCACCCATCTTTTATTACTTCCTCGGTAGCCTTGTTATTGTTCCAATAACCCTGCATGACGAGCTCACCTCTGACAAGAATTTCGCCGTCGTCTGCAAATTGAACCTCAACACCGGCGAGCGGTATACCGACCGAGTGAATTTTGACTCGACTGGGTGGATTACAGCTGATGACAGGAGCTGATTCTGTCTGGCCGTATCCTTGAAGAATACACAATCCAAGCGAATGGAAGAATACGCCAATATCGTAATTGAGCGGTGCACCCCCCGAAACAAATGCCTTGAGACGACCACCAAATCGTTTTCTAACCTTATTTCTGACTAAACTATTCAAAACTTGGTTGAGTATTAGTTCGCCGAAATTAAGCTTGTTTTGTTCTTCGTATATTCGGCGTCCGAGTACTAGTGTTAATTCAAACATTTTTGCGCGGAGCCCTCCGGACTGCTCAACACCACGCATGATCCGAGAATGAATGGTTTCATAAAGCCTGGGCACGGCGGTCATGATTGTAGGTTTGACTTCCCCCATATTTTGAACAAGACGATCGATCCCCTCGGCATAATAAATTTGAGCGCCTATCGATAATGGGAAAAATTGTCCTGCGGTATGTTCATAGGAATGTGACAGCGGCAAGAATGAGAGAAATATTTCGGTATCTTCGCCATATCCGGGGAGCGTCGTCAGCAGGTCGTGAGCACCCATACAATTACAAATAATTGCACCATGAGAGAGAACGACGCCCTTAGGTTGCCCACCGGTACCTGACGTGTAGATGATACAGGCCGCATCATCTCGTTGTATCTTCGTCGCCAGGGACTCGGCGCCTGCCTCATCCGTAGTCATGTTTTTTTTCATACCGTTTAGAGATAAAATCTGAATACTTTGCTCAGAATTATGTTCCCCCTCATCCATCATTATTACCGTTTGAGTGCCCGCAAGTTTAGCGGCCGGGATTACGAGTTCTGCTAGCTTAGAATTTGAGACGATGACAATTTTGGCGCCACTATCAGCCAAGATGTGAGCGTGGTCGTCTATCGTATTCGTTATGTAGGCTGGAACCGTAACAGCACCC
Organism: uncultured Flavobacteriales bacterium; assembly: GCA_964419045.1. GTDB lineage: Bacteria > Pseudomonadota > Alphaproteobacteria > UBA8366 > CAVOAK01 > CAVOAK01. The sequence goes on along the minus strand of CAYQNO010000001.1, from coordinate 85,397 downwards.
GCCGACATTATTGCTAAGTCAGCAATAAGCCACTCAGGACGATTTTCTGAGACGAGACCTACACGATCTCCTGCCGTTAGACCGAGTTTTTGCAACCCGCCCGATAAGAGCTTAACTTCCTCAGAAACCTCATGCCAACATAGCGAGTGCCACTGACTTTCCTTCTTACGCCACAAGAATGGCATCGCGGAATATTTATCCGCCTGGGCAAAGAATAGAAGAGGTAGGTTCTGGACAGCTGAGTAATCCATTTTCATCAATTGTTCCTAGCATTTAATTATTGTGCCATCAAAATTAAAGACTATCGCTAAGGATGCTGGTTTGGAAAGGTGGGATGTAAACTTGAACCAGAATCTTGAGGCACCAGTGAGCTATAATATCTGATTTGTTAGTCGGTAAGACTTATAAACCATACAGATTCAAACATTTGTTTATCCTACTTTGTCCAATAAATGCCAAATCATCTTGATACTTACCGCTGTCAGACCTTTAATAATTGTAGCGATGCATTCGTTCATGTATTAGTGAATTTCATTAAATCGCGGCACCAGCATCACTCGTTCTACCCAAGGCGAAGTCCAGTTAATATTAACGTTTATCAATTTACGACTGAAACCGACGGATAATCCATTTTTCTGTCAAAAAACGAAAACATAGGAGTTACTGTATGGCAGATTATGTCTAGATAACCTCCTGTTATAAGCTGTGTTTAGGGATGCTTAGATGTATGATTTGATATTAATGGGCGGTAGGGTTGTGGATCCTGCTCAGGGGATAGATGCAGTGTGCGATGTCGCCTTTGCAGATGGCAAGGTCGCAGCAATCAATGAAACGATTGATGCTTCGCAAGCAGCTGAAGCTCGATCAGTGCAAGGACTGATCGTCACGCCCGGCCTCATAGATTTGCATACGCACGTTTACTGGGGTGCTACGTCACTCGGAGTGCCACCAGAAGCAGTAGCGCGACGCAGTGGAGCGACGACATTAGTCGATGCAGGAAGCGCTGGTCCAGGAAATTTTGCAGGCCTGAAGAGTTTTCTAATTGAACCTAGCAACATCCGTATATTGGCTTATCTGAATATCTCTTTTGCTGGAATTTTTGGTGCAAAGCCCGGTGTAATGGTTGGCGAATGCGAGGATTTACGGTTACTCGATGCAGTCGAGTGTCTGCGAGTTGCCAGTGAAAACCGTGATGTTGTAGTCGGCATCAAGGTTAGGTTAGGAGCAATGGCAGGAGGTACAAGTGGCCTTGCCCCGCTTGATCTCGCCCTGGAAGTAGCAGGCGAGCTAGACTTACCTGTCATGACCCATATTGATATACCTCCACCGAGCCGTCGGGATGTTTTGGATAGGCTACGGCGAGGTGACATTCTTACCCACTGCTATCGTCCGTTTCCTAATGCACCGGTGAACCGAAATGGACAGATGCTTCCTGAGATGCTCGCGGCCAGAGATCGTGGTGTTATTTTTGATGTTGGTCATGGGGTTGGTAGCTTTAGCTTTGCTATGGCACGCTCAGCGCTGGAAGAAGGTTTCCCTCCAGACGTAATCAGTAGTGACGTTCACGTACTTAGTATCACCGGGCCTGCCTTTGATGTCGCTGTCACTATGTCAAAATATCTGTGTCTCGGAATGCCGTTAGAAGAAGTAGTACGTGCTGCAACAATTCGACCGGCAGAAGTAATGCTCCGTCCAGAATTGGGCTCGTTGGAGGCTGGTACCGTGGGTGATGCTGTGGCATTCCGGTTGGAAGAAGGCCAGTTTGATTACTATGATGCTGTGGGTGAAGTACTGGTTGGTGATCAACAACTAACACCAGAGCTAATAGTCGTTGGTGGTCGATTATGGGAAAATGATTTGGGTGCTAACTGAGTGAATAGTAAAGTAGCTGTCAATGATCCAGTTTCCTGTAACGATAGTAACAGCTAAACTTAATTGCTAGCCTCAGAACGATATTTTTGCCAAAGGAGCGTGTTATTATCATTTTCTCTTTTCCATTATCCAGTACCTTCAAGGACTTCATCAGTTTTGGATGTACTCTATGAAAATTGCTATACTTAAGGAACGCCGTGCACACGAGTACAGAGTTGCAGGATCCCCCGAGACAGTGGGTAAATTCATAAAACTCGGTGGTGAAGTAGTGGTTGAAGCTGATGCAGGCATGGCGTCGGGAATCCCAGACTCAGCATTCAAGGAAGCTGGAGCAATTATAATCGAAAATCCTGAGACGGTGCTGACTGATGCAGATGTTGTGCTTAAAGTTAGGCGACCGATGATAAGCGGCGAAATTGAAAATGAACTCGCACGGTTTACTCAAGGTCAGGTTTTAGTTTGTTTAATGGATGCGATGACGGAGCAAGGCTTTGTGAGTGCGATGGCAGAGGCTGGCGTAACTGGATTCGCACTAGAACTGGTTCCACGTATATCGAGAGCTCAGTCGATGGATGTACTTTCATCGCAGTCAAATCTGACAGGATATCGTGCTGTGATTGAAGCACTCTATGAATATCGGAGGTTGTTTCCTTTGATGATGACTGCTGCTGGGACAATTCCACCGGCTCGAGTTGTTATATTGGGTGCTGGTGTTGCCGGATTGCAGGCAATAGCAACTTCACGCCGGCTTGGCGCTATTGTTTCTGCCTTCGATGTGCGGTCTGCGGCAAAAGAGCAGGTAGAAAGTCTTGGTGCATCGTTTGTCGAGGTAGAGATTGCTTCGTCTGAGGAAGGCGAAGCGTCTGGTGGTTATGCGCGTGAGATGTCAGAAGCGTACAGGCAACGGCAAACAGAAACGTTAAACGAACATCTTAAAAAGCAGGATATTGTGATAACGACTGCATTAATTCCTGGTAGGCCAGCGCCAGTACTAATTACTAGTGAGATGGTTGAACAAATGAAGTCTGGTTCAGTAATAGTCGATATTGCAACTGAACAAGGTGGTAATTGTGAGCTGAGTGAGGACGCGCAAATAGTACAACATCATGGTGTTACGATAGTCGGTCACGCTAATCTTGCCGCTCGTGTAGGTGAGGATGCTAGTCGCCAGTTGGCAAAGAACATTTTTAATTTTCTCACGCCGATGATGGAGGAAGGGGCAACGTCCCTAAAAATTGATACTGAAGATGAAGTTATAGCTGATACGCTTGTCACGAAGGAAGGTAGAATAGTTAACAAGGCAATTGCCCAAACAATCAAGGATGGGGGTGTTAGTGGAACTAGCTGCGTAGATTCACTACCCAATACTCAAAATGAAAGTTAAGGTTAGTCAATATGCGAGTTGAAATGGGTTTTGAACAGGCTCAGAAAATAAATGAATATGTATCTATGTTTGTCCTCGCGGCCGATAAAGCCATCCCGCAAGACACAGCGACTATTGGAACCCACGTATCTAATGCACCTATAGAAGCAGTGCCACTGGTCTTTTTCTTCACCGTGTTTGTTCTTGCAGTATTTGTTGGATATTATGTTGTCTGGAATGTGACGTCAGCACTCCATTCGCCGTTAATGAGTGTTACCAATGCCATTTCATCGGTAATTATCGTCGGTGCGTTAATAGCTGCTGGACCAGTCGCCCTCGAATTTTCAAAAATCATGGGCTTTATCGCAGTGGTATTGGCGTCAGTTAACATATTTGGTGGTTTTATCGTGACTCACCGTATGCTGCAGATGTTTAGGCGGAAAAAATAGCGTTGGATAATAGCAATGAGCAGTAATCTTGCCGCCGTTTTCTATCTTTTAGCGAGCATTTGTTTCATCATGGCATTGCGCGGCCTGTCGTCTCCAGATTCAGCTCGTCGGGGTAACATGTTCGGTGTGGTGGGTATGATTATTGCCATTTCCACTACCCTTGCTGCACCAAGTGTCCTCAGCTATGGGCTGATAGCAATCGCAATTCTGATAGGCGGTGCGATAGGTACCATTGTTGCTGTTCGAATACAGATGACTGCGCTGCCGCAACTCGTCGCAGCATTTCATTCATTAGTTGGCCTGGCAGCGGTACTAGTCGCCGCTGCTACTTTTTATGCGCCAACTGCATATGGGATAGGTGCCCCAGGTGCGATCAATCTGGCAAGTCTTATCGAGATGAGTATTGGAACCTCTATTGGCGCAATCACGTTTACGGGATCGATAGTTGCTTTTTTAAAACTACAAGGATTGTTGAGTGGTAAGCCGGTAACTTTTCCCGGGCAGCATTTTCTCAATCTCGCGCTTGGCTTTGCGCTTATAGCCCTTGTCGCATGGTTTGCTCTCGATCAAACAGTAGAACAATTTTGGGGTATTGTCGTATTGGCGCTGCTGATAGGCGTACTTCTGATCATACCAATCGGTGGTGCGGATATGCCGGTAGTGATCTCCATGCTGAATAGCTATTCTGGTTGGGCGGCGTGTGGCATCGGCTTCACCCTTTCCAATAACGCTCTTATTATCACTGGTGCATTGGTTGGTTCGTCGGGCGCAATTCTCAGTTACGTCATGTGCAAGGGGATGAACCGATCATTTTTCAATGTCATTCTCGGTGGCTTTGGAGGAGAAGATATTGCACCAAAAGCAGAATTGGGTGATCGTACAGTCAAGACGGGAAGTGCAGAAGACGCAGCGTTTATGTTGAGAAATGCTTCTAGCTGTATCATCGTTCCAGGTTACGGTATGGCAGTAGCGCAAGCACAACATGCGCTCCATGAAATGACTGATTTGCTTAAGCGGGAAGGCGTAAAGGTGCGCTATGCAGTTCATCCAGTTGCTGGACGTATGCCGGGGCACATGAATGTCCTTTTGGCTGAAGCCAACGTTCCATACGACGAAGTCTTGGAACTGGACGAAATTAATCGGGATTTCCCATCAACTGATGTAGCGTTTGTAATTGGCGCCAACGATGTAACCAATCCGGCGGCAAAATCAGATCCGACAAGTCCAATTTACGGTATGCCGGTACTTGATGTAGAACGTGCAGGTACGGTGTTATTTATCAAACGCTCGCTTGCATCTGGTTACGCGGGAATTGATAACGAGCTATTCTTTCGGGATAACACGATGATGCTTTTTAGTGACGCAAAAGCAATGTGTGACAAAATTGTTAAGGCTCTAGAATAGCCTGATATTTGATTTTACCCAGGAGGGCCTGTTTTAATAAATTTATTTATTATCTATTCTGCCGCGAGCGCTGGCTGAGAGAATGCTTTTATTTCTGGTACTTCATCCTGCCATTTTTCTATTTCGACCAGTACTGTCTGCGCACTACATGCCTGTGAGAGCTTAGAGGTACCCTTGTCGATGGCAAGAACATTGGAATTGCCGTGGAGATCAAGAGTGCCGAGCCTGCCTGGTTCTAGTGGATCGTACCAGGCACCAGTCTGGATTAGTACTACTCCTCGACTTATGTCGTCAGTTACGGTCGCCCCCGCGAGGCATTGACCACGGTCGTTGAACACGCGAACTACATCACCATCAGTTATATCGCGCGACTTCGCATCTCCAGTGTTGAGCCAAACCGGCTCACGGCCTTGGATTTTCGAGGCGAGGCTTACGCCACCGTTATCCATCTGACCATGTAAGCGCATCGTTGGTTGGCTCGAAAGTAAATGCAGCGGGTATTGCTTTGCTTTCTCAGAGCCTAGCCATTCGATGGGCTCTAGCCACACTGGATGTCCTGGGCAGTCATTGTAGTTAAAAGAATCAATCTTTTCTGAGAATACCTCTATCTTTCCTGATGGTGTGTGGAGTCGAAATGCATCTGGGTCAGCTCGGAAATTCTCGAACAAAACAAATGGCTCAGGTTTTTCCTGGATCTCAACGTATCCCAACTGCCAAAATTCATCGAAATTAGGCAACTCAATCTCATTTCTGGCTGCCTGCTGTTTACACACATCATATCTATGGCGAAGCCACTGCATCTCGTCGCGGCCTTCGGTAAACTTCTCACGAAAACCAAGCCGCTCCGAAAGATCGGCAAAAATATCGTAATCGTGTCGTGCTTCACCGACGGGTTCAATCGCTTTATGCATGCCGATAAGAAAACGATCAAATGCACCAGCCGCAATGTCGTTTCGCTCAAGCGTCGTCGTCGCTGGCAGTACGATATCGCAATGCCTTGCCGCCGAGGTCCACCAGATTTCATTGGTAATTGTTACTTCAGGCTGACGCCATGCTTCTATCAAACGGTTGATGTCTTGGTGGTGATGGAACGGGTTGCCACCGCACCAGTAGACCATACGTATATCCGGGTAGGTAATTGTACGACCATTATAGTCTATCGTATCCCCAGGATTCAGCAACATGTCGGAAATTCGTGCACAGGGAATGAATGTGTGGTTGGGATTAACACCCTGGGATATTCGAGGTGACGGTACTGGTCGTTGTCGGTTGCCCTGCCGGTTCATCGAACCGTATCCAAATCCGAACCCACCACCTGGTAAACCGATCTGACCTAACATGGCGGCTAGTGTTATCATCATCCAGAATGGCTGCTCTCCGTGGTCAGCCCGCTGCAGGGACCAGCTCATAGTGAGCATAGTGCGATGGCTCGCGATACGCCGTGCCAGAGTTAGTATCGTATCGGTAGACAGACCGGATATACCGGCTGCCCATGAAGCGGTCTTGGGCTGTCCATCACTTTCACCCATGAGGTACGACAGAAACTTCTCAAACCCGACCGTGTACTTCTTGAGGAACTCTTCGTCGTGTAGCTTCTCCGTGACTAATGTATGGGCGAGTCCCATCATGATAGCTGTGTCTGTATGTGGGCGTGGTTGCAACCACTCTGCATCAAGAAATTCAGCCGCGTCAGTTCCCTTGTTTGGGCCGATGTAGACAAACTTGACGCCTGACTGACACAGTTTCCGAAGCCACTTTTCTGTTGCGTGTTCGCCGGTACTTCCAGATTCGACTTGCGTATTTTTTAGGGCGAGGCCTCCAAACGAGACCATCAGTTCAGTATTTTCGGCAAGGCCGTCCCAAGAGCTCACGGGACCAGATGATGCATCCATCCCGCCCAAAATGTGCGGCAACAATACATTTGCAGCACCTGTTGAATAACTGTCTTTATGTACATTTGCCCCACCGTAGCAATTCATGAAGCGCCTTAAGAGGCTTGGAGCAAAATGTAAACTGCCAGCACTTGACCAACCGTAGGACCCAGCGTGTATGGCCGAGTTGCCAAAGGTTTCTTTTACACGTTTGACTTCATATGCAACCAGATCAAGCGCCGTACTCCAGTCAACAGGCACGAATGGTTCACTTCCACGCCCGGCGCGATCACTATCTTTGCCGTTTTCGAGAAAGCCTTTACGGACGTGTGGTCGATCTATGCGACTTTCGGAGTAGACAGCATCGACGATAGAATTGTTGATCGGCGATGGATCACTATCAGCTTCGAACGGCTTTGTAGCAATGATCCGCCCATCTACGATTTCTGCGTAATAGGATCCCCAGTGCGAGGCAGTGAGGACAAATTTGGAATTAGATTTTACCATGAGCGCTAAGTCCTAAATAGGTTTTGCCATATTTAGCACGGTCTTGATACGCACCTCATCATCGTAAACGGACTATTCCCGTTACATAACAAATACAAACAACGTTAAGATTATCTCTATGAAAGCGCAACCAAATTTCGACTACGGTAACGGGCTGCTCAGTAACCTTCACGCTCCAGACGTTTGCGCAGGAGTTTTCGGTGGCGACGAACAGCCTCTGCCTTCTCCCGGGCCCTACGCTCGGATGGCTTTTCGTAACTACGACGTAATTTCATCTCGCGAAATACACCCTCACGTTGCATTTTCTTCTTAAGCGCCTTAAGCGCCTGATCTACATTGTTATCACGAACGATTACTTGCACTGCTCGCCTTACCTTTAAAAGTTATTCCGTTCTTGACCGGGGTGCGGCTTATATCACGAGGAGATGAAAATGGAAAGTCAAGTACTACAGTATTGTTTGAGAGCTCTTATTTGTAGTCGACGTTAGACTTAGCGTCTTTACCGCTAGCTATCTAAGCCCCATATTAGACTTATGGCTATTTTAAAGATTGCCCGTATGGGGCACCCCCTGTTGCGAGTTCCCGCCCGTGAGGTTGCTGATCCCAGTGACACGCAGATGAGCCGGCTGGTAGAAGACATGCTGGAGACAATGATCGATGCAGGAGGGACTGGCCTTGCTGCACCACAGGTTCATGTTCCGCTGCGTGTGATTTTATTTCAGGTTGCCGCCGAACGTGGGGTAGATTCTGAACTCGAGGTTCCGTTGACCGCATTAATAAATCCGATGATAGAGAATTTAACGAGTAGGCAAGAATATGATTGGGAATCATGCCTTTCTGTCCCAGGATTGACAGGATTGGTGCCACGTTGTCATAGAATACGTTATAGTGGAATTACGCCAAAAGGTGATAATATAGATCGGGTAGCAGAAGGTTTTCACGCTCGCGTTGTGCAGCATGAATACGATCACCTTGATGGATATCTGTATCCCCAACGTATGGATGACATGTCATTTCTCATGTTTAGCGATGAGTTGCGTAATGGCATCCCTGATAAGGCACGTGAGTTGATGGAGGTTGGTAATGCCGGATGATTCTTTTGATCAACTTCGCACACTGTTGCTGGATGCGGCTTTGCCTTACATAGCAAAAGATGGGTGGACTATATTTGCGTTCGAACGTGGTGCGATAAACCTAAAATTGGAAAAGTCGGTCGTACTTAGAGCTTTTCCTGATGGAGCTACGGATATGATTCTCCATTATAGTAAACGGGCAGATATTATGTTGGTAGCTGCGCTTACAAAGATGAATTTAGATGATTTACGAGTTAGTGATCGCGTGAAAACAGCAGTTCGAGTTCGGTTCGAATTCCTAGCTGATCAGCGTAGGGAAATGCGTCGTGCTTTTTCATTTCTCGCCATGCCGCAGAACACGAAGACGGCGATGCGTTGTCTCTACCACACGGTTGATACGATTTGGTATGAGGCCGGTGATAAATCAACTGACTGGAATTTTTATAGTAAACGAGGTTTGTTAGCCGGAGTCTATGCGGCTACCATGCTGTATTGGTTTCAGGATGAGTCAGATGGATTTGTAGATACCTGGACATTTCTAGACCGCCGGATTGCAGATGTTTTAAAGGTGCCGAGAGCAGTAGATCGTTGTCGTCGGTCAGTTCCTAACCCATTCCATTTTTTTGACCAAAAATTTGCCACCTAGTACAAATTAATATTAAGCAACTTCTTATACGTTTGGGATAGTGCCTGGTGGGAAAAGACGGGTTACATGACCCATCTTACGATCTGGCCGAATTTCTGTTTTTCCGTAAAGGTGAAGGCGTACTTCAGGATCACTAGCCAGGGCTAACCAAGCTTCTACCTCCTCACCAATTAAATTTTTCATAATGACATCAGCCAGGCGTTCGGTAGATCCGAGTGGCAAACCTGTTACAGCACGTACCAGTTGCTCGAATTGGCTAGTTCGACAGGCATCAAGTGTCCAGTGACCCGAGTTATGAGGCCTTGGTGCAATTTCATTTACTAAAATCCTCCCATCTCGAGTAACAAAGAATTCTACGGCAAGTAACCCAACCAATTGCAATTTGTTGGCAATGTGTATTGCGGTAGCCTCAGCTTCTGCTATGACGCCCTCGTCTATGCGAGCAGGTACAATCGTGGTATCCAATATGTGATGGACATGCCTATTTTCGACGGGACAATAAATTGCAATATTTTCATTTATATTGCGGGCAATGATAACTGAAACCTCACAAACAAAATCTATTTTTTTTTCAAGGATGTATTCCGTGCCATCAATATTTGAGAGCACACTTTTTAGGTCCGATTGTGAATTTACTTCAACTTGCCCTTTTCCGTCATAACCAAAGGTAGAGCTTTTGAGAATGCAATCACAGCCATGCTGATTAATCTCATGTGACAGAGTTGTAATACTATTTATCTCAGCATAGTCGGCAGTGGGCACATCAATACTTTTAAGGAAATTTTTCTCTTTGAGCCGGTTTTGTGCAATTGCTAATACTGGCGCAGCAGGTCGGACTAGTACATTCTTTGAGAGATACTCAATGCACCCAGTGGGTACGTTTTCAAACTCCAATGTGACTACATCGACATGTCGTGCAAAGGCATCAAGCGCGGAGGTATTGTCATATGCTGCCGTCGTGGTTTTCATTGCCACTTGACTTGCCGGGCAGCCTTCATCCGGTTCAAAAATATGGCAACGATAGCCAAGTCGTGCTGCCGCAATTGATGTCATGCGGCCTAGTTGTCCGCCACCAAGAATACCTATGGTGGAACCAGGCGGAATCACCTGCGTTTGATCATTCATTATTCGGATAATCTGCAACTGAGTCGGTTTGACGTTTCCGCCATTTTTCTATGGCTATCGCCGTCTTGTCATCTTCTAGGGAGATAATGGAGCCAGCCAGTATTGCTGCGTTAATGGCGCCAGCGACACCAATTGCTAAGGTGCCAACAGGGACTCCTCCGGGCATCTGTACTATCGACAATAAACTATCTAAACCCTTGAGAGCTTTGCTCTCAATTGGCACACCAAGTACTGGTAAAGTTGTCATAGACGCTACCATTCCTGGAAGGTGAGCTGCTCCACCAGCGCCAGCTATAATGACTTTTAGACCTCGATCACGTGCCGATTCAGCATAGGCTACCAGCCGTTTTGGAGTACGATGAGCTGATACAATTCGAGTCTCGAAAGGAATTCCCAGGTCGTCAAATACTTCGGTAGCGTTGCACATAGTATCCCAGTCAGACTTGCTACCCATAATTATTCCGACAATTGGTGACATGGCCATAATGGAAGACCTTACTGTTAGTCGGCGAATCAGACCGGGCTAGGCGGACTCTGACTGGTGACGGAAAAGTTGCATTATAGGAATACCATCGACACTAGCAAGCCCGGTTTTCATCATAATAATTTAGGTAATTTTATGTATCGATACGATTTAAATAATAGCAAGCCTGATTTGGGTTCTTTCCTCAGTTACTCTATTGAAGTTGTGGAGTGATGAATTTAATTTTTTAGCCTCTTTCTAAGATATGAGGAGCCTTAAGCGTATAGGCGCTTATTATCTGGATCATAGGGAGATTCGGATATAACTGTTACTTTATGATTTGTACCAAGAATATCTACGTCCAATTCGGTACCAATTTCAGCCGAGTCTGGTCGAACCATAGCCAAAGCAAGAGATTTATTCAGTCGGAATCCAAAATTGCCGCCAGTGACACGGCCAACGGGCAAACCATCACGAAATACTGGATTGTTCCCAAGCGGATCAGCATCGCTAGTTTCGTGTACTTCGAGAGTTACAAATTGCCAATTGAATCCATGATCCTGCCATTCAAGTAGGGCATCTCGGCCGATGAAGTCGCCCTTATCAAAACTTACAAAGCGTCTAAGGCCAGATTCTAAAGCTGCATATTCAATAGATAGTTCAGTTCCCACTAAACGATAAGACTTTTCTATACGTAAGCTGTCCATCGCACGTATACCAAAGGGTTTAAGACTAAGATCTTTGCCGGCTTCCATCAACGTATCGAAGATATGGTTCTGGTATTCAATTGGGTGGTGTAACTCCCATCCTAATTCACCCACAAAATTCATTCGGATAGCCCAGCTAGGTGCTAGTCCAACATCAATTTCTTGCCCAGAGAGCCAAGGGAAGGTCTCGTTGGAGAAGTTCGTAACAGACACCCTCTCCATCAATTCCCGTGCCTTCGGCCCTGCTAACACAAGCACACCGATCTCATTAGTTAAGTTGTGGTAGTGAACAGATCCATCCGTTGGCATTGCCTTCCTAAGGTAGTCATGGTCAAGCCTCTGAAATGCCCCGGCCGAAACCAGATAGAAACTATTCTCTGCTTCCTTCATGATTGTAAACTCTGAGTGAACGCCACCGCGCGTGTTAAGAGCGTGACAAAGGTTAACCCTTCCTATTTTCTTAGGAAGCCTATTGGCTACAAAGCTATCGAGAAACACATCCGCTCCTTGACCGGAAATGCGACACTTTGCGAACGCCGTCATGTCCAAAAGACCAACGTTTTCAGATACGTTTTTGCATTCGATGCCAATTGGGTCAAACCAATTGGAACGACGGAATGACCAGTCGTCCTTTTGTTCCATCTCTTTAGGTGCAAACCAGTTAGCACGCTCCCAACCAAATTTTTGGCCAAACACAGCACCCATATCCTTTAATCGATTGTAACATGGAGACGTACGTAGAGGTCTTGCATCGCTCCGTTCCTCATCAGGATAGTGAGTGGTAAATACATTGCGATAGGCTTCTTCATTTTTTACTTTTAGGTACGACTTGGTAGCGTAATCACCGAAGCGTCGAGGTTCGACACCTAACATGTCAATGGTCGGTTCTCCCTCTACTATCCACTCAGCTAGTTGCCATCCACTGCCGCCGGCAGCAGCGATGCCAAAAGAATGTCCTTCATTAAGCCAAAAGTTTTTTAATCCCCAGGCGGGCCCGATTATTGGGTTCCCATCCGGAGTGTAACAAATTGCCCCATTGTAAATCTCTTTGACGCCGACTTCACCGAACGCTGGCACACGACGGATGGCGGTCTCTATATGAGGTTCTAAACGTTCAAGATCTTCCTGAAATAACTCATATTCTACTTCGTCATCCGGGCCATCAATGTAACAGCATGGAGCTCCAGATTCGTAAGGTCCGAGGAGTAATCCACCAGCTTCTTCCCGCAAATACCAGGAACTATCTGACTCGCGTAATACTCCCATTTCGGGGAGGCCATCTTTTTGGCGTTGAAGTATTTCCGAATGTGGTTCGGTAACTATGAATTGATGCTGAACAGGGATTACCGGAATATCGAGTCCTACTAAGGAACCAGTTTTTCGAGCGAAGCTCCCGGTCGCAGAGACAACATGTTCGCAGGTGATATTTCCCTTATCAGTAGTAACAACCCATTCTCCCGAATGCTTCTGCTGAATTTCAGTAACACAGGTATTTCGATAAATTTTAGCGCCCATTTCGCGCGCGCCCGCAGCCATAGCTTGGGTTAGGTCTGCGGGTTGGATGTAACCATCTTCCGGATGAAGTATGGCACCAACAATGCCATCCGTTTCACAGAGCGGCCAAATATCTTTGACGTCGCTCGGCGTCAAAAATTTGACTTCGACACCAATTGTAGCTGCAACACTGGCGTACTGATAATATTCGTCCATTCTGTCATGGTTTAAGGCTAATCGTATGTTCCCAACTTTTCGGAAACCCACATCCTTTCCGGTTTCTTCCTCCAACCCTTGATAGAGAGCGACAGAGTACTTGTGAATCTGCCCGACGCTATAACTCATATTGAATAATGGTAGGAGGCCGGCAGCATGCCAGGTGGAGCCGGAAGTCAGTTCCTTACGCTCAACCAAAATAACATCATTCCAATTTTTTTTGGCAAGGTGATATAAAGTTGAGACACCAACTACTCCACCACCTATGACAACAACGCGTGCCTGCGACTCCATTATAGTGCTCCCTCGACTACACAATACCTTTATTGATTCCGACTAAAAGGCTGTTCCCCGGCCCTCCGCTTTTGCTAACTCACGAGCCGAAGGGTTGGCTGAGGGCCTGAACGGAATTTCAACTACTTTCGCCATAACTGGAAATCCTGGCGTTTCTGCGTATTCATCGGGTAAATGGATTTGAAGTTTAGTTCCAACACTATGCATTCCACAGGGCACATATCCCATTGCAATGTTTGTTTCTAGCTCCGGTGAGTACCACGGTGATGTAACATAGCCTATGGGATCACCACCTTCATGCCCCGATATGAGCCAGAAATCTGGCGCGTAATCATCTATTTGTTTCCCACCAAATTCCATGCCTACGAGCGTAGTCTTGAAGGGTGTGTTCCCTTCTTCCATTTGTTTACGCACATTTTCCAATGCTTCCTTTCCCACATATTCAGTTTTTTTATTACGCGGTACCTGATAACCAAGGTTGCACTGAAAAGGCAGGGTCTCGAAGTCCATATCTTGGCCCCATGACAAGATGCCAGCGGCAATACGGCGATGGTGTGCAGGAGCAATAACCATCAGACTGTGTTTCTTACCAATATCAAGGATCGTATTCCAAAGGTCTTCTGCATAGAGGGTGGCATCTCGCAGGTATATTTCGTATCCATTTTCACCTGAGAATCCAGATTGTGAAACAACTACGTCACGGCCCGCAATTTGCCCTTCTAGTAATCCATAGTAAGGGATGTGGTTAATCTCCTGGCCGATGAGATCAGTCATAAGTGCCAACGATTTAGGCCCTTGTATCTGCAGGGGAGACACATCAATTTCGGAGATTTTTACATTATAGCGATTATCTGCGTTAACGCCTTGTAACCATAACATTATATCTGAGTCAGCAAGGCTAAACCAAAATTCGTCATCTGATAATCGCAATAGCACAGGATCATTTAAGACGCCTCCTTGCTGGTTGCAAAGTATCACGTATTTGGCGTGCATTGGTTCAATTCGCGTGGCATCCCGCGTAATCACATAATTAACGAATTTCTCTGCATCAGGACCTATAACCTGGATTTGACGTTCCACAGCTACATTCCACATTGTCACATGATTGACGATGGCTGAGTACTCAACCATGGCACCACCATCCTCCGGTCGCACATAGCCACGTGGATGGTAGACACGGTTATATACCGTAGCTCGCCAGCACCCTGCCTTGTGAGATAGGTGCCAGTATGGTGATTTGCGAACGCGTGTGGAGATTAGTAGTTCGACAGGTGTACGACCACTTTGGCGCAGATTAATTGGAACCTGACGGTCAGACTGGTCGACACTCGTAGCTTGTCTGATCATATAAACCCCCTCGTATTCATATATCGGTGATTCAGTAATATTAGCATTCAGAATTTTTCTCTTGAGCAAAATACTAACTGATTTTGTTCACTTAAACTGGTGGGAGAACTATTCCAAGTCTTTTTTTTGGGTGCGCAGAATATTTAATTACGGCAGCAATATTAAAAGCAAAATTTTTTTCTCATCAACATGAGCCAAAACACATAAGATAAAGGCCATACAGCGACAATTTTATTTGGTTAGATATTTGTAGTCGAGAATTAAACACCAAATTTGACTACTAATAACTAGCTACAAATTAAATTTGAAAAGGCCCTAAAATATCAGGAGTGAGTGGACCGACTCTCTAGTAGAAATTTGACATTTTATTCAAGGCTTACGTGGATGGAAGGTTTTATTGTCGTATTCTGAATTGGAATCTGGAGTGGGGACTAGAGGACCTTCATGACTGATTATTCAACTACAACTTTGTGGGACTTTTCACTTGCGCTTTACAATGAAAAGCCTGTTCAAAATGCTTGTCTTGCTTTGCAAGACCGACATGATATCGATGTTAATATTCTGTTGTTTTGTTGTTGGCTGGGAATACGTAACACGGCAATAGATCGTAACGAGATGCAGACGGTATTAACTCATACCCAAGTATGGCAGAGAATGGTAGTCAAACCGCTACGTGCAATTCGCCACGACATGAAGGGTGGCGTTGGTTTGTTCCCTGTCAATGAAGCGGAGACATTACGTGCAAAGATTAAATCGCTGGAACTTGAATCCGAGTATTTGGAGCAACAGCAACTAGAAACGCATGCTGACCGTCTAACAGAACGGAAGTCACAGGCCAGCGATCGTTCGGATTTGATGCTGGCAAACCTTCAACTTTATTTTGTGATCTCAAAGTTTATACCGAAATCTGAAGATACCGTTGATTTAGAAACACTTGTCACAGAATCGATGCGCCTAACTTATCCAAATAACAAAAATTCTGTTAATTAACAGAATTGAAATTATCCGCGCCTAGATGAACTGATTCTTCGAACCTTGCGAATGGGCCGACTGCCGTCGGTTGGCGTTTCGCCCCAGCGTTTTACTACTCCACTTTCGACGTCAAATAGGTCGAGTACGCGGCCGAGTGAATGATCAACAGCTTCTTCGAGATTTTGAGGCAATGCATAGAACGCTGGTACTGGAGGAGCAATTATCGCACCCATTTGTGATAATTGGTACATATTGCGGAGGTGGCCCGTATGAAGGGGCGTTTCTCTCACCATTAGGACGAGTCGGCGGTGTTCTTTCAGGACAACATCGGCCGCACGTGTCAACAACGAACTGGTGGTACCTGTTGCAATCTCGGCAAGTGAACGAACGGAACAGGGCGCTATGATCATTCCAATTGTGCTGTATGATCCGCTCGAAATAGCGGCGGCTATATCACTTACTGGGTAACATACATCTGCCAGTGCCTGTACCTCGGCCACTTTACGATCAGTTTCGCAAGCGAGAGTTACCTCTGCTGATTTACTCATCACCAGATGTGTTTCGATATCCTGCTTACGTAACAGTTCGAGCAGACGCACGCCGTACACTGCTCCAGATGCCCCGGTGATTCCAATTATAATTCTTCGCTCGTTCATGTGGCCTACAGTAACAGAATTTTAATTAACGTGAAGGATGTAGAACTATTTTTGTTCTACTCAATTTAAAATTCGTACGAGTCAACCTCGTCGCATTGTAATTGTTTCCTCTTCATCGATTTCATTTTCGCCAGCAAATACGACTCCGTAGTATTCAGCCGCAGCTTCGACTGAGACAAGTTCATCGACGACGTCTTCTTGGACTGCCAACCGATCTCGGGCGAACGCGTCGCCAACACCTCCCCCTCCTGGTGTTAACGCTATTAATCGATCATTAGCTGGAATATCTTGGAAACCTTTTCCTTTTAAAACCTTACCTGACCCGAGAGCGAGGTAGCCTTTGGCTCCGTCTTTACCTCCATTACGCCCCCTTGGAGGAAATTCTATACGATCGAATGCGGCAAGAATTTCAAACGGTTTACCGTCAAGGCTTGATAGTTCAACTATTTGGCCATGTCCGCCACGGAAAAGTCCAGGACCACCTGAATCCGAGCGGTATTCCTTGCGCCAATATACGATTGGCGAAGTTGATTCGGTAATTTCCACTGGCGTTCCACGAATACCGCTCGGGTAAGCAGTTGCAGAAAGGCCGTCTTTCATCGGACGCGCACCTGTCCCTCCGTTGGTGTTTGCGGTGATAGTAAATCCGCCGTCAGCTTCGTTCCGTTGTGCGGCGAGACCACGCAACATTAGTG
Organism: uncultured Flavobacteriales bacterium; assembly: GCA_964419045.1. Classification (GTDB taxonomy): domain Bacteria; phylum Pseudomonadota; class Alphaproteobacteria; order UBA8366; family CAVOAK01; genus CAVOAK01. Next base: position 68,243 of record CAYQNO010000001.1, on the reverse strand, counting down.
ACCAGACGCAGGATGCTCCCTCCGCCGGTATAAGTTCAGGGATTGCTTTATGGAGGCATCCAAAGACAACATCAGGCAACATCTGGCCTATGACGTGTCTCGTCGCGACAGGGTTCGGAAATGGGGCGTTAAGAATAGATCCAATTGGTGCCGAGACGGTAAATGGGGCCAACGAACCCGCATTGTTAGGGATTTGTGGGGAGATAATACAGCTTAAGCCAAAGCAGGTGTATGCCGCAGTATAAACCATCGGCACGTTGATGCCGTATGGTGCAATCGAAGAGGTCCCCGAAAAATCAACGTGAACGCCTTCTTTGGTTACTGTTGTCGTTGCTATCAATTCGATTGGGCTATCGTAGCCATCTACAATCATAGAGTTTTTATATGACCCATTGGGAATTTTTGTCACTTCCTTCAAAACTGCGTCACGCGAATATTCGATGATACTGTCTGCTAGCACAGTAAGATTATCTATTCCAAACTCATTCATCATATCGCAAAGACGTTCGCAGCCGATATCATTGCAGGCAGCTAAAGAATAAACATCTCCTTCTGTCTCAATTGGCTGGCGGGTATTAGCTTTAATCATCTCAATTAACGTTGAATTCATTTGTCCATTTTCTGCTAGCTTAAGGAAGGGGATGTAGATGCCCTCGGCGTGAACATCCTTTGCATCGGGTCCATATCCAATGCCACCAATGTCAATCAAATGACTTGTACAAGAGAAATGCGCTACCAACTTGCCTTTATGGAAACAGGGCGTAGTGACAACAAAATCGTTTAGATGACCGGTTCCTTTCCAGGGATCATTTGTGATGTAGATATCACCTTCCACCATCGTCTCAACCGGAAAGTGGTCGATAAAATGTCTAACCGAATCGGCCATTGAGTTTACGTGGCCTGGTGTGCCTGTAATTGCTTGTGCGAGCATTCGGCCTTTTGGATCAAATAGGCCAGCGGACAGATCGCCACATTCTCTAACCATAGAAGAAAATGCTGTTCGAAGCAGTGTTTGCGCCTGTTCCTCTACTACTGCGATTAGACGATTCCACATGATCTGCACATTGATGCGTGCAAGTGCGTCGTTTTGGCTCATGCGTTTGCTTCTTCCTTCTCTCGCTGCCGCTCGAGAACAATATAGCCGTTGACATTAATGTGCGCATTGAACTCGTAAGGTACATAAGTCGTTGTCTCGTTTTCCACAATAACTGAAGGCCCTAACACTATTGCGCCTGGTGGCAGTTCCTTGCGTAAGTAAAGAGGAACCCCCACCATTTTGTTTCTCGAGGCATCGTACATTTGCCTAACACCAGATGATTCAGCCGTTCTTTTATCATTTATCCGAGATAATATAGAGGGTTGCTCTACACTTGTACTAACGGTCACTACCCAGCTCAGAACTTCGATATCTGCGCCTGGAATTACTCGTGAATTGAAGCGCCGGTATTCATTGTCAAAAGTATCTTTGAGCAAGACGGTGTCATTAAATTTCAAGTCACGATTTGGTAGTGAGACGGTTATTTCGTGACCTTGTCCGACATATCGCATAAACGCGGTACGGCGTTCGATGAACGTTTCGTTTGGCCCGCCTGCTAAAACAATTGAATGTGCCTCTTCGCTTAAGCTACTAAGCAGGTTATTAATTGTAGCTGGATCAAAATCTTTTAGTTTCATGTAAAAACTGCGCACGACTTCGTAGGACACTGGTGCACGTAGGAAACCCACAGCTGAACCAACGCCTGCGTTCGTTGGTATAACGATACGATCAATTCCGAGTTTCTCCGCTAGTCGAGCTGCGTGGAGAGGTGCCGCTCCACCAAAAGCGATCAACGCGCAGTTACTTATGACTTTACCCCTTTCGATCGCATGAACCCGAGCAGCATTTGCCATACGTTCATCGACGATTTCGCTGACACCGTATGCAGCCAAGGATTCTGAAAGATTTAGTGGCACTGCGATAGAGTGACTAATAGCATTACTTGCCAGCTCTGGTTCCAATTGGACCTTTCCGCCGGCAAAGGACTCGGTTCCTATGCGGCCAAGTAATAAATCTGCATCTGTCACCGTTGCCTCCTTGCCTCCACTACCATAACAAGCTGGACCTGGGTCGGCTCCAGAACTTTCAGGCCCCACAATGATTTGTTGCAGTTCGTTAATCTGAGCTATCGAGCCACCGCCTGCACCAATCTCCAACATTTCTATTACGGGAATTCGTAGAGGTAGTCCGCTCCCCTTAAGGAATCTAGCAGTGCGGTCAATTTCAAAACTTCGTGCAGTTTGCGGTTTGAAATTTTCAATCAAACAAATTTTGGCGGTCGTGCCACCCATATCAAATGAGAGAACTTGATCAAGTTGACATTCTGCAGCTATGTGGCTAGCAAGGATGGCGCCACCGGCTGGACCTGATTCGATTAACCTAATTGGCATGCGTATGGCTGTATCAAGAGTCATCAAACCACCACCCGATGTCATCATGAATATAGGGCAGTCAAATTCCCGATTGTTGAGTTCGGTACGTAAGCTAGATAAGTAGCTCGATATCACAGGCATTACGTAGGCGTTGGCACAAGTAGTTGACAGCCGTTCATATTCTCGAATTTCCGGACACACTTCACTCGATATTGTAATGTAGAGGTTGGGCATTGCTTTACTCAGAAGATCGCGCACACGCTTTTCATGGATCGGGTTGGAGTAGCTGTGGAGAAAACCCACAGCAACGCTGGTGACCTCATATTGCTCAAGTTTGGGGATCAAGGCTTGTACTGCCATTTCGTCCAAGGGTATCAGGATATCGCCCGTGGCACTTATTCGCTCTGGTATGGTCATGCGAAGCCGACGAGGTACTAATGGCATTGGTTTGTCTAAAAAGATGTCGTACTGATCGTAGCGGCTTTCATAACCAATATCGAGTGTGTCTCGAAAACCACTGGTTGTAACCAAGGCAGTTATAGCACCTGTACGCTCTATAATTGCGTTTGTTGCGAGTGTCGTGCCATGAATAAGAAGATCAATTTCGCTAGCCTTTAGATTTGCTTCTTGCAAGGCAAGAGAGATGCCGGTGAAAACTCCGTGCTCTGGTGCTGCGGGAGTAGTGAGTACCTTTGTGGTTACTCGGCCACTCCCACTTTCAGCTACGACATCAGTGAAGGTTCCCCCAATATCGATTGCGATACGTTTCATGTCTCCAGAGATTTTTATGCTCCTTATTCCTATTCACGATTTACCAAATTCTCAGTTCATTTTTAGGGACAAGTCGTTCAATTACAAAGCTTTTTAAACGATTTTTCTATTTCAAAATAATATTATCATATGTAAAGCGTGCCGATAATTTTCTTAAAACTTGATATTAAAATTCTTTACAAAGCCTTAATGCGTCGTAAATAGCTGCATGAATACCATGCATCGAAACACAGTCCCCGATTCGGTAGAGTAGGAAACCTGAACTGCCCTCCTTTGCAGCTGGTTGCTGTCTGTCTGTAAACAGCGCTTCAATGTCTATTTGTCCATCATTTATCGACTCACGTTTCAGAGAATCAAACAGTTGGTTATTCGGGATGCTTCCGTTGTCGATAACTATCTGATCCGTCAGGCGGGTTTCGACAAGGTTTGAGAACTGATTTCGAAATTTCGCAAGGAGTTTGCCTTCCAATAGTTCGACTTGCTCGAGTCGGAGACTTGGCGTCATATTCACTTTCTTCTTAAAAAGACGTCTCAAGTGCACGGGAAGAGAGGCATCACCAAGTTCGTGGCCGATACTAGGGTCCGGTGATACTAACTCCACCTGACTTTCGCTACCTGCAAGAAAATCAGCACAGCTTACTCCAGCGAATCCACCAATGACGTCATAAACTATAGCGGTATCGGCTGGCTTGACTGCACCGGACAACACTTGTTCCACGCTTGATACTAGTCCTTTATTATGGCCCCACGCCTGGTACTCCTCAAGATTGGGACTACCGCCAGTGGCGATGACTACTATATCTGATTGCATAGAACGAATTGTCTCTGCGTCTGCTTCGACGTTACAACGGATATGCACTTGGAGGCGCTTTAGTTCCGACGCTAGCCAATTGGCGATGCCGATTATTTGTCCTCTCGCTGGTGCTCTTGCTGCGAGGTTGACCTTGCCACCAAGGTAGGCGTTACGCTCGAATAGGGTGACGTTATGGCCACGTTCTGCTGATACACGAGCCGCTTCCAATCCAGCTGGACCACCACCCACGACAACAATCCGACGTAACGTATGACTCTTGGTGATATGGTGTGGCATAGTTGTCTCGCGTCCTGTTGCAGCGTTGTGTATGCAAAGTGCGTCGAGACCGCTATACTCGCGGTCGATGCAATAATTTGCACCAACGCAGGGGCGAATTTCTGCAACACGGTCACCAAGAACCTTATTAACAATGTGCGGGTCGGCGATATGTGCACGCGTCATACCGACCATATCGAACGCTCCTTTATCAAGAAGTCGAGCAGCTTCCGTGGGATGTCGAATGTTCTGCGCATGCATTACGGGTATGTCGACGACGCCCTTTATACCTGCTGCTAGATGGACGTAGGGGTGGGGCGGATACGCCATATTGGGGACACTGTTAGCAACCGACATCAACGTATCGGCACCTGAACCAATGACACTGATAAAGTCCACCATGCCGGTGGAAGCGTATCGTTCTGCTATTTTCTTTAGCTCAGTTTCGTTTAGTCCGTCTTCATGGAATTCGTCTCCACACATCCTCAAGCCGATACAAAATTCTTCCCCTACTTCTTCTCTAATTGCCTCGAGAACTTCTATACCAAATCGCATTCGCTTTTCGAGCGATCCACCGTATGCGTCACAACGCTTGTTTGTTCTTGGGCTCCAAAACTGGTCGATCAGATGCTGATGGGCAGCGGAGATTTCAGCACCGTCTAGGCCACCTTCTTTAACGCGCCTGGCTGCTTGAGCGAAGTTGAGTTGGATCCGCTTTATATCTTCAAGTTCGATTACCTTAGCAGTCCCTCTTGTTAATGGCTCTCTTACGCCACTTGGCGATACCAGATGCGGCCAATAATTTCTATCCCAGCGAGATCGACGGCCCAAATGGGTTAGTTGGATCATGATGGCTGAACTGTGAAGATGCACAGCTTTGGCAAGATTTTGGAAATGGGGGATGATCTCATCGCTTGTGACGTCTACGGATGGTCCCCACAGCTGGGGGCTATCAAGGGAAACAGAACTTGCGCCAGCCATCGTAAGTCCTATCCCGCCTTTTGCTTTTTCCACATGGTACCGTATGAAGCGTTCGGTGGTATTACCCCCTTCGGCATATAACTCAGTATGCGGAGTGCTTACAATTCGGTTAGCGATTTTTACCCGATTTAAGGTAATCGGTCGGAACAAAGCATCAAATTGTTTATCCATGATTTCCTACGTACTTATTCACGAATAAACGTAGCTGGATGAGATTTACAAATTGAATTCCAGATTTTACCTGACGTCGCTGGCATATCGATAGTGTCTACTCCAAGTTTGCCCAATGCATCGACTATCGCGTTGATGACAGCCGGCGGAGCGCCGATAGCACCGACTTCGCCAGCACCCTTGATGCCCATCGGGTTTGTTTTGCAGGGCATGTCATTTAGTGTCTTAAAGTCAATAAACGGTACGTTGTCGGCCCTGGGCATACAGTAATCCATGAATGAACCAGTCAGGAGCTGTCCATCAACTGTATCATAACAACAATCCTCAAGAAGAGCTTGGCCTATACCTTGGATCGTTCCTCCCTGCACCTGTCCAGTAAGCAGCATCGGGTTGATGACAGTTCCTAGGTCATCTACTATTGTATATCGGTCGACTTTGGCAACACCTGTCTCTGGATCAATCTCGATTTCGCAGATGTGACATCCATTTGAGAACGTACTATCTGATGTGCCAAATCGACCAGTTGCTGTTAGTCCTAGGCTTTCATGCTCTAACTCCTTTGGTCCGTCAAAGGCGGCCTTAGCAACTTGGTGTATATCGATGCTAAGGTTTGTACCCGAAACACGGAATATACCGCTATCAAACTCGATATTATCTGCCTTAACCTTTAACTTGGCTGCCGCTATGCCTTTCCCTTTTTCAATTATAGCCGTAGCGGCTCGATCGCAACAAACACCTCCGATGGGTATAGATCGCGAGCCGCTTGTACCGGTGCCATTCTTTATGCGGTCTGTGTCGCCCTGTATGACTGTGATGTCGTCAAAGTCGATGCCAAGTCGGTCTGCAATAATTTGTGCGTAGGCTGTCTCGTGGCCTTGCCCGTTAGATTGTGTGCCAATATTTACACGAATTTTGCACTCGTAATCGATCGTGATGTCTGCTGTTTCCGTAGCTCCTGCACCACATGATTCTATATAGTAGGATAAGCCAAATCCCCGAAGTTTGCCTGTTAATTCTGATTGTATTCTGCGTTGTTCAAATCCAACGCAATCAGCACGAATTAGAGCTTTATCCATTACGCGAGTAAAATCACCACTGTCGTAGACTAGGTCCATTGGTGTTTTATAAGGCAATTCCTCTGCCCGAATAAAATTCTGCCTACGTAGGGTGATGGGATCAATCTCAAGCCTGCGCGCCGCCGTATCGACAAGCCGTTCAACCACGTAAATCGCTTCAGGTCGCCCTGCGCCACGGTAAGCGTCGGTTTGTACCGTATTAGTAAATACTCCACGAACCTCTACGTGTGCAGATGGGATCTTATAGACTCCAGTAAGCAGGCTACCGTATTCGCCAGTCGGAATTGCAGCTCCATAATTGGAGAGGTGTGCTCCTAAATTTACGAAAGTCCGTACACGAATTCCTAAAAAATTTGCGTCAGCGTCCAGTGCTAACTCTGCGCTTGTGATGTGGTCGCGACCCTGGCTATCAGAAAGAAAGGAATCGGACCGACTACCAATCCAGCTAACTGGTCTCCCTGTTTCTCTCGCAGCAAATAGAACCAATGCTTGCTCCGGATAAAAAAAGCCCTTTGTTCCAAATCCACCGCCTACATCAGGTGTCACAACCCGAATTTGATCCTCAGGAAGTTTAAAAATATTATTGACGAGTTGACGATGTACGAGATGCACTCCCTGAGTTCCTGAGTAGAGCGTAAACCGCCCCGCATGCCATATACCGGTGGCATTCCGAGGTTCCATTGGATTAGAAACGAGCCGGTTATTTATAAGGTCAAGTTTGACTACATGATGGGCAGTTTCAAATAAGGCATCGGTGGCGTGACGATCACCTTTTTCCCAGATGAAAGATGTATTTGATTGTGCGTTGGGCCATAACCGTGGAGCATCTGGGGCTGTTGCTAATTTCGCATTTGTGATCGATGGCAAAACCTCATATTCGATTTCTATGAGCTCCGCGGCGTCTTGGGCTTGTGCCGCAGTTTCGGCGACCACAAAGGCAACGGGCTCTCCCACGTGGCGGACATACTTCGTTGCAAGTAAGTGACGTGGCGGGGTTATCATATTAGAGCCGAGTTCTTCCATCGGGTCATGAAGGCAGGGGATTGTGCCCAATCCGGCTGCTTCAATGTCATCACTGGTTAATATCGTGACCACGCCCGGGTTTGATTCTGCCTCGGCAGTATCGATGGATAAGATCCTAGCATGTGCGTGAGGTGATCGGACAACCACTCCTGTGGTCTGCCTATTGTGTACTAGATCAGCAGTATAAATCCCGCTGCCAGTCAGAAATCGGTAGTCTTCTTTTCGGCTCTTAATCTGTCCAATTACGGTTTTGCTCATTATGTGGCTTTCTTCAAATGCACTCAAGAAGGTTATGGATGATAGTCTCTCGTGTATGGTGGGGACTGGACAACTAAATTTTGAGTGTATCTTTGTATGAAGCTAGCCATATTTGCATCTATGCATTCAATAATTGATATGAAGAAAGAGGAATCCAATGCGTGACTACATGGAGCGACTCCGTGCTTCCGATGATCTACTCGTGACCGATCGTGAGATCGATCCAAAATTCGAGCTCGCGGCAATCACACAAAAAGTCCAGAAGACTGAAAATAAAGCAATTCTTTTTAACAATGTGAAGGGTACCAACTTCCCGGTCTTGACGAATACTTATGGTAGTAGAAAGCGTCTAGCCAGCATCCTAGGAATTGAACCATTGGACTTTTGCAGGCAGTGGACACGTTTGACAGATCTTGGTTCAAAAAAGGACATTCCACTTAAATGTGAGATACCTATCTCAAATGATTTGTTAGATTGTACATTAAGCGATCTCCCCCTAATTACCTATTGCGAGCGCGATGCAGGGCCATATTTTACATCAGCATTGTTCGTTGCAAATGAGCCAGAAACAGGTGTGCCTAATCTATCATTTCACCGTTCGATGTATGTGAGTAACAGTGAGTTGCGCGCGCGTCTTGCGCCACGGCATCATCTGACGCTTTATCATGAAAAGGCGGAAAAGATGGGCCAATATCTTGAGGCAGCAATGTTAATTGGGCCGCCACCAGAAGTATATCTGGCGGCTGCGGCGCCAGTCCCTTATGAGGTGGACGAATTGGAGGTTGCAGCTAAGCTCATGGGTAAAACGTTAGAGATGCGACCCTGTAAACATATCGATGTTATGGTTCCCGCCACGACGGAGATTGTCATTGAAGGGCGGTTTATCCCAAACGAGCGACGCCCCGAAGGTCCTTTTGGCGAATTTATGGGTTATTATGTACCCGTCGGTGACAACGCAGTCTTTGAAGTTTTGGGAGTTACAAAAAGACCTAATGCAGTCTTTCACAGTATTTTGAGTGGATCGCCAGAAGAAGTACTGACGTTAGAGCTCTCCGTTGCCGCCAACATTTACCAACGTATAAGTGCAGTTCTGCCAGGTATTGTAGACGTCACGTGTAATCCGTTTGTACTACATACTGTTGTCAAGATAGCGCAACAATATGAGGGGCATGCGCGACAGGTGTTACTAGCAGTAATGGGATCAGAGCTTACTTGGGCCGAATTCGTTACAGTAGTAGATGAGGATGTTGATATCTATGATATGAATGATGTCATGTGGGCTGTACTTACACGATCCCGGGCTGACAAGGATGTTCTGATAATACCTGATACTCCATCCTTCTACCGCGATCCTGATCAGGATCATTGGGGGCGGATGGGGATAGATGCTACGGCACCTTTTGCAAGGCGTGATGAATTTGAGCGAAAACTAGTCCCAGGGACAGAAGAGGTTAACCTAAGCGATTATTTTAAAGGGTAGAATTTCAATTTGATTGAGACTGATAAGCTATATCATATAATTTATCTTGAGATGAGTTGATAGGGTGTTAAATTCACAAAAATTTGACGTAATTTGTTAGTGTCTTGGGGTCAACTTCCAGGAGGAAACGATGGATAATGAGGATTCTATGGGCGACGATTGTGGTAGTACGCCGTTTCAGGAAAATATTGATTCACTGAAAGATAAACATGCCAAACTGGAACAGGCCCTAGATGAAGAAAACAGTCGACCCATGCCTAACGCTGTAACGTTAAAAGAAATTAAATATCAAAAGCTCACGATTAAAGATGAAATTACAAAACTTGAAGGCCGCTAGGTTGCGATTGTCCGCATATAATACAAAAGTAGTGGTAACAAATAGTCACAATAATTTTGTACAAACATTCTAACTTTTTGTGATTCTCTCTCGTAGAAGATACTTTTGTACCTTTCCTGTTGAGGTTTTAGGCAATGGCCCGAATACGATAGCTTTAGGACATTTGAAATGTGCAATGTTATCACGACAAAACAGAAGTAAATCATCTTTACTGACTTTATGATCAACTTTTAGTGTTATGAAAGCGCAAGGTACTTCTCCCCAGTGATCGTCTGGTTTGGCTACCACGGCGACTTCTAATACAGCCGGATGTCTATAAAGAACATTTTCTAATTCGATGGTTGAGATATTTTCTCCGCCGGAAATTATAATATCCTTAGAACGGTCTTTGAGTTCTATATACCCGTCCGGATGCATTACACCGAGGTCTCCGGTATGGAACCATCCGCCTGTGAAGGCCTCTTCGGTAGCCTGCTGGTTTTTAAGGTAACCTTTCATTACAACATTTCCACGAAGTAAGACCTCGCCAATTGTTTCCCCGTCTGCTGGAACAGATTCTAGTGTGACTGGATTTGCGATGGTCAATTCTTCTAGTACGGGATATGGGACTCCTTGCCTTGCTTTGAGAGCTGCTTGTTTGTTCGGTGGTAACGCATCCCATTCGTCGTGCCAGGCGCAAACTACTGATGGTCCGTAGACTTCAGTCAGACCGTAGACGTGAGTAACCCTAAAACCCTGGTCTTCCATCTTCTCAATTATAGCAGCTGGTGGTGGGGCAGCAGCTGTCATCACCTCTACCTTTTGATCAAAGTGGTGGCGTTTATCATCAGCCAAATTGATCATCATGTTGAGTAAGGTCGGCGCACCACAAAAATGAGTAACTTTGTGTTTGGATATTGCCTCATAAATAGTCGGCGCATTGACATTTCGGATGCAAATACTCGTGCCGGCTACACCAGCTAGTGTCCAAGGGACGCACCAGCCGTTACAGTGAAACATTGGGAGGGTCCAAAGGTATATTGGATGTGATGGAAGGTTCCAGACAACCATGTTACCCATTGCTAGTAGGTAGGCACCACGGTGATGATATACGACGCCCTTGGGTTCGCCTGTTGTACCCGATGTGTAATTCAGAGATATAGCTTCCCATTCGTCTTGTGGTGGAGACCATTTGAAGTTTGGATCACCCATTGCAAGAAATGTTTCGAAATCGTATTTCCCTAATAATTCTCCACCTACCGAAGGTTCATCAATATCAATAATCAATGGAGCACACCTACATTTTTTCAGTGCATCTTTAATTATGGCAGAAAATTCGCGATCAGTGATCAGGACTTTAGATTCTGCGTGATCGAGGATTTGTGCAATGGAATCAGAGTCTAGTCGATAGTTCAGCGCATTTAAAACTGCACCAGACATTGGTACTCCAAAATGCGCTTCAAACATTGCGGGAACGTTGGGCGCCATGATCGAGACTGTGTCGCCCTTTGTAATACCATGGATTTTCAACGCGCTTGCCAACCGGCGGCACCTTGAATAACACTCTGACCAGTTATATGTAATCTGACCATACACGATAGCATTTCGTTTAGGAAAAACTTCGGCAGTACGTTCGATAAAGCTAAGCGGGCTGAGCGGCACGTAATTAGCCGCGTTACGATCGAGATTAATATCAAATTGGTTTTGGGTCATCGTAGGCACATGTAATTAGTACTATCGACACATCTACCGCAAATGATTGAAAACGCGTATTTACGTAAATTTTCAATCTGGTTCTGGAGTGACAACAATTTCTGTAGGTTTACGACCCGACTTAATCGCCTTTGCGATCTCAGCGTCGAGTTCTTGCTTCGTGCAGAGTCCTAGCTCAACAGCACTCCTTGGTCGCAGGTTTGGACTGTTCCAGTGTGTACGCTCACGTATTGCGTTAATCGTTGGCTTTGTGGTTCCTATAAGGCGACTAATTTGCCCATCATTGAGCTCAGGGTGATTACGCAATAGCCACATTATACAATCAGGTTTATCCTGGCGTTTTGCCACTGGGGTATAGCGTGGCCCGCTAGTACGAGCTACTGGTCGTGGTACATCAGATTCTGCCATGTTAAGTTTGGCAGTTTCGTCAGCTTCTACCCGTGCTATCTCCTCACGGGTCAGTTGTCCGCCGCTAACAGGATCTATACCAACCATGCCCACGGCCACTTCATCATCGGCTATCGCTTGCACCTCTAAGTGGTGTAGGCCACAGAATTCTGCAATTTGACTGAATTGCAGAGTTGTATTTTCAACTAGCCACACCGCAGTAGCTTTTGGCATCAATGGAACTGGCATGGGTTCTCCTAAAACCACTACTGGCTTGGGTCGGCCAAACCAGTGTTTGCTGACAAGGTCTGTTAATTATCGTTATACATATTATATCGGCTGTGCCAGCGGTGCAAAGTAGCATTTCTTTTATCTCATATGGACTAACAGGCTTGCAGGGATCGATTCTAGCGATCACACTTGGCATTTAGAGGCGTAGTTTGGGAGAAAAATATGGATGACGATTTGGATCCGATTGTTAAACGGCAGGAACAAAAAAATCTCAATGTCATGTCTATTAAGGCATTGCACGAGTATGTATCAGGTCTCGAGATAGAAATAGAGCGGGCACGAGAAGCGATAGCTGTTAAGGAAAGAGCTCATAGCGACGCCGAAAGTGTTTTTCGAACTTAAATTTAAATGACACGATCTACACATAAAACCCATCAATTGAAGCAGTCTTGGCCAAGCCGTCTTGCTAGATTGGCCCGTAGGGTACTTCGAATGGCGCATATCGATGTAGTGCGCTATCCACATGAGACCAAGGGCGCGGCAGAAACTGCTCATCTGTTGAAAGTCAACGCTATCGATGTTGTCTTGGATATTGGTGCTAACGTTGGGCAATATGCTCAACAAATTAGACGGCACGGCTATAGCGGACGGATTGTTTCTTTTGAGCCAGTTACGTCTACTCACAGCCAGCTCCAAAAGGTCGCGGAGGGCGATATCGCCTGGACCGTAGCTCCCCGCTTGGCCATAGGTGAGGACGATGACGAGACAGAAATTAAGATATCTACCTACTCAGATATGAGTTCACTTCTGCCAACGGCACCAGCGAATCAGGAAGCATTTCCACGTGCCGAGCCCAGCGGGACTGAAATGGTTAAAAAACGTAAGTTGGATTCTATTTTAGCTGATTATGTACTGGCTAAAGATCGCATTTTTGTAAAGTTGGATACGCAAGGATACGAGAACAAGGTATTAGAAGGAGCAACAAATGTCCTGCCCAATATTTGTGGGCTCCAACTCGAACTCTCCCTTATCCCGTTATATGAAGGTGAATGCTTATTTAATGAACTTCACGAACACGTTTGTTCTCTAGGGTTTGAGCCTCGCCTTTTCATCCCTGGATTTTATAGCCGTCGGGTTGGTCGCCAGCTTCAAGTGGACTGTGTATATTTTCGGAAAAATGGTGAATAACTTGTAGCCGCAAGGGACACTTTATCCTAATCCAAATTGGCCACGCCGATTTTGGCGTGCCCAATTTGGTTTTTACTTAAAAAATTAATTTACCTCGACTATGCAGCCTTACTCTCAATTACTTGCTTGTCATTGAGCACAATTTCGATCGATCGAGGTTTCATTTCCTCTGGTAACTCTCTTTTCAGGTCAATATTTAATAGGCCGTTCTCTAAATTTGCACCTTCCACCTTAACGTAGTCCGCCAAGTTAAAGCGACGATTAAAGACCCGTTCCGCTATTCCACGGTATAGGTATTGTTTCTCAGCCACTACGTCTTCATCTTTACGGCCAGTTACGGTGAGTTGGTTATCCTTGACCTCGAGTTCTAAATGTTCCTGATCAAAGCCAGCAACAGCCATAGTAAGGCGATAGGTCTCCTCACCATTTTTTTGGATATTGTAGGGTGGATAGGAATCGTCGCCACCAGTGCGAGCAATGTGGTCCAATCGACTTAGTAGCCGATCAAATCCGATGGAATTACGAAAATAGGGTGTCATATCAAATGTACGCATTGCCATATCCTCCTTTGAAGCGACATGGGGTTAATAAACGATCTGCCATAGGGCCAGACCTTGTCTCAAATGTCTCTACGAGTCCTCAACGAGGCTCCCGAAGACACTATAGATATATGGATTTTTTACCAGAATTCAAGAGGCATCGAGCGATGCCCAATAATTTAACATGAAGTCTCTGAAAAGCGAATAGATTCTACGATTCCAGACCGAATTTTTCAAATCTCTTGTTGAACTTCGCCAACTGTCCACCCGAATCTAAAAGTCGGTGAACCCCTGTCCAGGCTGGATGAGTTAATGGGTCGACGTCAAGTTTCAAAGTATCACCGGCCTTGCCCCAAGTAGAACGCGTTTGATATGTGGTGCCGTCTGTCATTTGAACAGTTATTTCATGGTATTCAGGGTGTATATTTTTTTTCATTGTCATAAATCTACCAAGTAAGACATGGTCCTTCTATAACTTAACACTTTAAATTTTTCAAGAAATTGTAATCGGTGGGAAAGAATTCTTTTTAGGGAATAAGAGAATAAAAACGATGCGCGCCTTGTTGCTAGAATGGCACACTGTTATACCCGCTGTTTCCTGCAGTCGTGCGGGACAAATGCATGGAGATTTTCTTCGATGCGTCGTTGCGCGAATTGCTATAGTGGGGAAATCTATGCCTGAACGGGCTGGGTAAAAGGATCTTATGGCACAAAACCCGCTAAACAAAGCCAATTTGCCGATTACTGGAGAATCCACAGATGAGCCGGCGCGGCAACGTGATCTTAGGGTCCTACGGCCTTTACTTACTTATCTTAAACCCTACCGATTTGCAGTTATTTGCGCTCTTTTTGCTCTCGTTATTGCTGCGACCACAGTTTTGGCCATGGGACAGGGACTCCGGACACTGATTGACAGAGGATTTAGCAGTGGTGACGGCCATCTTCTTGATCAGGCTCTTCTCGCGTTACTAGTGGTAATTGCCATACTTGCTTTAGCTAGTTACTCGAGATATTTCCTCGTCTCATGGATTGGTGAGCGGGTAGTCGCGGATATTAGACGAGCCATTTTTAATCATATTATAAAGCTTAGCTCTGGATTCTTTGAGAATACTTCAACAGGCGAAATCCTCTCGAGACTTACCACCGACACTACGTTGCTACAAGTCATCATTGGTAGCTCAGTATCTGTTGCACTGCGGAATACGTTACTTTTTACCGGTGGGACTATCATGCTGGTAGTAACTAACCCACGTCTAACAGGTCTGGTATTTCTTTTTGTACCTTTCGTGGTTGCACCTATTATCTTTTTGGGTCGACGTGTGCGTCGTTTGTCGCGCACATCACAGGACCGAATTGCTGATGTTGGTGCGTTTGCGAACGAAACACTTAGCTCTGTTCGTACTATGCAGGCGTTTACTCATGAAATGATTGATCGTAAGCGCTTTATTGAATTCGTTGAACATGCGTTTGGGGCTGCGATTGACCGTGTCCGTATCCGGGCGTTGCTGACGGCGTTGGTGATAATGTTGGTGTTTGGTGCTGTTGGGACAATGCTCTGGGTTGGCGGTCGAGATGTTATTACTGGTCGGATTAGTGCAGGTGAATTGTCGGCGTTTGTGTTTTATGCTGTCATAGTAGCGGGTTCGGTTGGTGCGATTTCAGAGGTGTTTGGTGACCTGCAACGTGCTGCTGGTGCCACGGAAAGATTGATGGCTCTACTAGCAATGCAACCTGAAATCTCTGCGCCTGAAACACCCCTCACTTTGCCGGAACCTCCTCAAGGTAGAGTCTCGTTCGATAAGGTAACATTCTCGTATCCGTCTCGGCCTGAAACGTCAGCACTGCTCAACTTTAGTCTCTCTGTTGCGACCGGTGAAACGGTTGCTGTTGTTGGTCCCAGCGGGGCGGGAAAATCAACAATATTCCAACTATTACTTCGATTTTATGACCCACAAGGTGGTGGTGTCATTTTCGATGGCGTTGATGTGCGTCGTGTTGATCCGATTATGCTCCGCAAAAGAATCGGTTTGGTTCCTCAGGATCCCGTAGTTTTTTCCGCTAATGCCATGGAAAATATTCGCTATGGTAGGCCAGATGCCAATGATGCAGAGGTGCGAGAAGCAGCGACGGCAGCTGCGGCAACCGAGTTTCTGGATCGTCTGCCAGAGGGGTTCCATACTCATCTGGGTGAACATGGTATTCGATTGTCTGGTGGACAACGCCAACGTATAGCTATTGCTCGCGCCATCCTTCGCGACCCCACACTTCTTCTATTGGATGAAGCTACGAGCGCGCTTGATGCCGAATCGGAATATTTCGTCCAACAGGCACTCGAGCAGCTAATGAAAAACCGAACCACAGTTGTAATAGCGCATCGGCTAGCTACGGTCCTGGTTGCAGACCGAATTGTTGTGATTGATTCTGGTAAAGTCGTAGCGCAGGGCACGCACGCTGAACTTATAAAAGATGGTGGTTTGTATGCTCGACTTGCTGAATTGCAGTTTAATCAGGGCTTAACGCTTGGCCCGGAAGCCAGCTCAACAGTGACTTAACGTTCAGTAAATTTTAGTTCTATACGTCGATTTCGCCGAAATGCAATTTCATCTATGCGGTCATCTATCGGTTGAAACTCACCAAATCCGGTTGCGGCAAGTCTAGTCGCCGGAATTCCATGTCGCATGAGAAATTTGACCACCGAGATGGCTCGTGCTGTTGATAATTCCCAGTTGGAGTGAAACCGCTCGTTTCGTATTGGCAGACGATCGGTATGCCCATCAATTCGCAATATCCACGCTATGTCTTCTGGAATTTTGTTAGAAATTTCCATTAGAGTACGGGCCAATTGTTCTAACTGAGGTTTGCCATCAGGGCCAATTTCGGCTGATCCTGACTCAAATAATACCTCTGATTGAAATATAAATCGGTCTCCAACGATTTGGATATCCGGACGGTCTCCTAGAACATCACGCAACCGTCCGAAAAACTCAGAACGGTATCGGGCCAGTTCTTGGACTTTTCCGGCAAGTGCTACATTGAGGCGTTTCCCTAAGTCACTAATTTGTGCTTTTTGCTCTTTGTCACGCGCTTCGGATGCCTCTAGTGCCGTATTAAGTATCTGCATTTGTTCTCTAAGAGCTGCGATCTGACGATTAAGTAAGTTTACTTGAGCTTTTGCAGCGGCAGAAATTTCACGTTCTGAAGTGAGGGCGCTGTCACTCGCTTCCACACGACGCATCATTGTTTTTAGGTCGCGCTCAAGCTCGTCACGCAGTACCTTCATTGCGCTGATATCTTGTTGAAGCTCAACTAATTGCTTGAGTTGAGTATCGATTGTTTCTTTATTGGTCTCGACAGTTGCATTAGATTCATCGAGTTGTACTTGAAGTAGAGATCGCGCTGATTCTAATTTCTCAGAACGCTTCTGCATAGATTCTAGCGTCGCAACAAGTGCGTCACGGGCCCCCCGTAATTGAGTTAAGTCAGCTGCAAAATCATCGCGGTCTTTCAGTGTACTTTGTAGTTCTGAGGATAACTGAGCTAGGTTAGAGCGAAGGTCAATATTGGTTCTCCGCTCTAAATCCAGAAGGTCTGCAAGTTCAGCTACCTCCTGGTTTAGGCGTTCTAGAGCCTCATCTCGTCCAGTCAATGCTTTGCTAAGGTAAAATTGTGCGACGACAAAGATCATCAACAGAAAGATTATGACCATCAGCAGCGTCGCTAGGCTGTCGACGAATCCGGGCCAGATATTTATGCTACTTCGGTTTCGACGAATTGTGGCCATAATTGATATCAATCAGGGGCCC
Source organism: uncultured Flavobacteriales bacterium (assembly GCA_964419045.1). Lineage (GTDB taxonomy): Bacteria > Pseudomonadota > Alphaproteobacteria > UBA8366 > CAVOAK01 > CAVOAK01. The sequence continues at coordinate 50,828 of CAYQNO010000001.1, read as the reverse complement.
TTGGCTCACCCTCTTCAGCCAGTGCGGCTATGGTTCGCGCTAGCAAACGAATTTCGCTACGAATCTCTCCGACTAACTCTTCCCGGCCATTGGATAGCTCCTCTAAAATGCGAGAAGTTTGGACTTCAATGCTTCGGATATGGTTTTGCATCATTTCGTTGCCGTCATCACTGTCGACAAATTTAGCTATAATTGGCTTTAGTTCCATCTGTGCTTCAGCGAGCTTAAGTAATAAGTTTTGTTCTGTACGCATTTGGTCAGTAAGAGCGCCTAACTTATCCGTTAGTTCCAGAATATTGGTGTTGGAGGCATTCCGGCCCTCTTCGCTACGCTGGATGATGCGCTGTAGGCTATCGAGGCTATCTGCCGTTTGTTCCAGAAGTGCTTGAACATAGGCCGAAACTGAGGCGTCACCTTCGCCTGAGAGGTTACCACTGCCAAGGCGCGTAAGACCCGATAACCACTCTTCCAAATCATTATAGAAGCGATTCTGCGCCTGGCCTGCTTGAAGCTCGAGAAATCCCAAAATTAGAGATCCACCCAGTCCAAAAAGTGAGGAACTGAAAGCCGTACCCATACCACTCAAAGGTGCCTCAAGACCTTGTTTAAGATCTTGAAACACGCTACCGACTTCTCCAGCAGTAATGGAGAGACCACCGATCACATCACCCACAGAGCGCACGGTTTCAAGTAGCCCCCAAAACGTACCTAGCAACCCAAGAAAGACAAGGAGACCGATCATATAACGCGAAATTTCTCGGCTTTCGTCGAGACGTGCACCGACTCCGTCCAGCAAAGTACGCATAGCAACGGTAGAAAGACTAAGCCGGCCGGTACGCTCACGCTCTCCAAGCATTGTAGCCATCGGTGCGAGCAGTTTAGGTACGGCCTGACTTGAAACCGTTGCTTGATCTCTTCTGAATTCCTCGATCCAGGCAACCTCGACTCTCAGCATCGTGACTGTACGGAATATGTAAAAGAGGCCGAATACGAGAACACCAAGAATTACGCCGTTTAATACGGCGTTAGCCATGAATGCACTACGTAAGGGCGTGAACAAAAGTGCTAGTGCTGCTAACACGATCACTAGGAACAATAGCATCCGAGTGAGAAAGCGTTGTGGCTTTGTCATTTGTTAATGCCCATTGTGCCGACTACCCTAAAGAATACACGAAATGGAAGTTTGGGTAGTCAATTACTAACTACTATATCTACGCGGTCTGGCGGGCCGTCTCCGACTCGACTGCCCAGTGCCCGCAATTGCATACGTGTACTACGCACACCAAAATTCATCAGTTGGGTACGAACCGCCAATGCGCGGAAAAGTGAAAGTCTCCGAGCCTTGCTTGGCGTATCAGGTGTGTCGCCAGCAAAACCATACAGGAGGATTCGCAATTTGGGTTTATTTTTCATCTTTTGTGCAATCTGCTCCAGAGCTCCCGTAGCAATCTTTGGAAGTGTCGAGGATTCTTCTGCGAATAGAATGCGGATATTATTACCCTTGTCACTAATATTGACTGGTGATTTGAGAGTTGCCGCTTGCTCACTACCAGACTTGGGCTCTCGTCGCGTGACGGAAGGTACTGCTGGCACTACCGCAATTTCTTTCGATGACTCTAATTTTGTTACCACATTTTTTGGCGCCAATTCCTTGGTTGTTACGGGTTGTATTGGTTTAGCTGTTAACAAGACAGGTACCGTAGAATTAGTCTTGGGAATCGCGTTTATATTATTCGCTTCGACAGATCTGGGTGCTTTTGAAGGTTTTGATTTCGCCGCCACAACCGGTGGCTCTGCTGGAATAGCCTTAGGCGACAATATCGGTTGCTTTTGCATAGGTTTAATTTTTCTCTTAATAGCAACGCTTTTGGGGATCGTTAATTGTGAACGTGGCAACATCTTAGGTGGAGACAAGAGTTGAACAGACATACGCTCTGCTCTTACCGGTGTAGTCTTAATTGAGCTGTCATGCGAAATTTCGGTCTGAAGTGACGCTGAACCGAATTTTTCGAGCACGGATAGGTCGACGACTATATTTGGTCGACTGATAAATCGACTTCCCATTGTGGATTGCGCTTTGGCTAGCCCACTATTTGCCGTCACTAATAAGATATTAGCGCCCAGAAAAATTATGATCTTCGCCGCGGAGATGAATCGGCGCCAGAAGTCCGTTCCACTATCGGTAGTGGTCATAGTGTTATTTCTCGTCTTTATTCATCGGCATGTGGCACCTTGGAAAATAACTTAGGCTAACAGGCCCGACAACTGTTTGTGTTGGAATTAAACCAAGTATCATTCAAGACGGCTTAACACTTCGATCACCATTCCATGCAAAATATTGTTTGCTACGACGATATCCCGGGCGTTGAGGTCGTATTCGCTGCCATCGCTTTGTGATACCAGACCACCAGCCTCACGGATGAGAACGAGACCCGCAGCTGTTTCCCAGGGTTTCACGTCTATCTCACAAAATCCATCGAATCGGCCTGCGGCAACGTAGGCTAGATCGAGCGCTACTGTGCCCCACATTCTAATCCCGGCAGTATGGTTTAACAGAGGTTGAAATCGGGGGTCGTAAGTAGGATCGGCTTTGTATCCACCATTGTATGCACCTAAGTTGGGGCCTGTCGCAATTGCTGCGTCTACAAGTTTTCTTCGTCCAGATACGCGAAGACGACGATCATTGAGGAATGCGCCCTGTCCGCGTTCAGCCCAAAATAATTCATCTTTTACTGGGTCAAAGACGACACCACAAATTGCCTTTCCGTCTCTTTCAAGTGCGATAGAAATGGCAAAGTGGGGCAGGCCATGAAGGAAATTAAACGTGCCATCCATCGGATCAACAATCCATCGGTTGCTGGTGTCCGTACCGTCGACTTGACCTGACTCCTCCATGAGTATCCCGTATGTGGGTCGTGCCTTAAGTAGTTCGCGGCATAATATTCGTTCTGCATTGGTATCTGCCGTTGAGACATAATGGCTCGGTCCTTTGCGACTAACTTGGAGTTGTTCGACTTCGCCAAAGTCGTGAATCAGGGCACGCCCAGCTTTATCTGCGGCGGTAGCCATTACGTTGATTAGGGCAGAACGATTGGCCACGCGGTCTCCTATTTCACCTTAGAGAATGTTCATATTAACGTAGTAAATATGATTCATGTCACTGTTTGGGCAGCATTAAGTTAATGCTTCAGTCCTTCGCGCGCTCCGCATACGTATCGTCCGCCGTATTAACTACTACACGAGTGCCAGATTCTATATATGGCGGAACCATAATTTTGACACCATTTTCCAGTACTGCCGGTTTATATGATGACGACTGAGTCTGTCCTTTGACGACGGCATCGGCTTCGGCTACGACTAGTACAGCCTTCTCAGGCATCATCACCCCAATTGGGTTCCCCTCATGAAACTCGATCGTGACCAGCATACCATCCTGTAGGTAGCGTGATTGCGTGTCGTCTATGAGTTCTATGCCCAGTGTGATTTGTTCGTAACTTTCGCAATCCATGAACGTATATTCAGAGTCACCAGCAAAAAGAAATTGAAATTGTTTTTCATCCAATCGTGCGCGCTCTACCGATTCTGATGCTCGGAACCGTTCATTCAGTTTTGATCCGCTTCGAATATCTTTTAGCTCCACCTGCATGAAGGCACCGCCCTTGCCTGGTTTGACGTGCTGCACCTTTACCGCTCTCCATAAACGGCCTTGATGCTCAATTGCCATTCCTGGTCGAATAGTATTTCCGTCAATTTTCATCGTGCACCATCATCGCCGATTAAAATTTTTGATTGTGTGGACGGCTCTGAAGCTACCAGCAGACTGTGGCTTAGACAATGCTGGCGATAGCAGAATTGAATTTATGTACTGCTGCAGCCGGCCCTGTCGGGTTGTTCCAAACCGCTGAAACAACGCCTATAAAATCTGCTCCTGCTTTGATGATTGGTTGACAATTCTCCGGCATGATACCCCCAATCGCCACACAGGGTACGGTAGAAATCTCGTTCCACTGGCGCAACAGTTCAAGGGGTGCAGTATGGGAGACATCCTTAGTTTCAGAAGAATGAAATGCACCGAACGCAACGTAGTCGGCTCCTTGTTCGCTGGCCAACATCGCCATATGGGAGGAACTATGACAAGTAACGCCTACAATAGCCTCCTCACCAACATGTTCGCGGGCGTTGCGATAAGATCCATCATTTTGACCTATGTGCACACCATCGCACCTATATTCCGCCGCGAGGTCTGGATTGTCATTTAAAATAAACGCAACGCCTCTCTCCTGCACCACAGGTTTAAGAATCTCACACGCGTTTCGAATTTCGTGGTCGCTTACGTTTTTTAGTCGCAATTGAACGCAAGCGACTCCCCCTGCATCGAGTGCTTCCGCTAATTGGGTAGAGAACGCAGCTGGATCTAATGGTGTAGGTGTAATCAAATATAGTTTATTGGTCATTGCTAAGAGGTTGGCTGTAACCATTCACGACAAGCCATTGCTATATCGGTATTGTTAGCTTCTACTTCCATTAAATCAAGCGAGCTTGGGCGTCGATTGATCACCGAGGCTCCCAATTGTTTTGCGATGCATGCAATTTTATTATTTACCTCTTCCTTTCCATCAAAACGAATCACCTTAACGCCTTCACGTAGGGCAGCAAGCGCATCCCCACTCGCAGATGCGCAATCAAGAATTGAAGACATTGGAGTACCGGGATATTGAGCATTTGCCTCATCAATCAATGCACGAAACCATCCAGCCCCGGCGTAGGACGCAGCGCCTGGCGCACTTAATAATACCACCGGAAGATCGAGTTCACGGGCGACCTTCAGAGCCGAGCAGGCCTGCTCATAGGAATGGACTGTTATAACGTTGTTGCGCAGAATTATCCCATCCTGCCCAACGCAACGGCCGTATCACTCATGCGGTTTGAGAAACCCCACTCATTATCGTACCACGACAACACACGTACGAAGTTTCCATCTATTACCTGGGTCTCTCGAAAGTCAAAAATGGAAGATGCTGGATTATGATTGAAGTCAGCTGAGACTAGTTCTTCCCTATTTGTAGTTAGAATACCTTTTAGAGGGCCCATTGCAGCTTTGGAAACCGCTGCATTTACCTTCTCTGCATCGGTTTTCTGACGAGTTATAATTGATAGATCAATTAGGCTTACATTTGGGGTGGGTACTCGGATTGATGTGCCATCAAGTTTGCCTTTGAGTTCTGGTAATACGAGTCCAACGGCTCGGGCTGCACCAGTCGAAGTTGGGATCATGGACATAGATGCAGCACGTGCACGTGCCAGGTCACTATGCAGCGTATCGACGGTTCGTTGGTCACCTGTAAAGGAATGAATTGTGGTCATAAATCCATGTTTTATGCCAAAGGCTCGATTGAGCACAGATGCTACTGGAACCAAGCAGTTAGTAGTACAAGAAGCGTTCGACACAACCTTGTGGCTTTTTCGAAGCTTTTTATGGTTAACACCATAGACAACTGTTAAATCGGCATCAGTGCATGGCGCAGATACAAGTACCCGTTTTGCACCTGCTATCAAATGCGCCGCAGCTTTGTCTTTTGAGGTAAAAAGTCCAGTACATTCCATGACGATATCAATTTTTAAATCACCCCAAGGTAGATCAGTAGGATCGCGCTCCGAAAATACCTGAACCTTTTTTTTGTCCACACGGATGCTGTTTTTTTGCGCGTGAACACGACCAGGATATGGTCCATGGACAGAGTCGTAGTTGAGGAGGTGTGCGTTAGCGGCAGGCGAGCCCAAGTCGTTGATAGCGACAAATTCTACGTCCTTTCTCTTTCGCTCCATCGCTGCTCGAAATACCAAGCGGCCAATACGACCAAAACCGTTAATTGCAACTCTTACTGTCATGCGCTTTTACTCCTGAGCCCCGAGCGATGCAGCACCATTTGCCGCGGCACGCTCCAAAAGTGCGGTTTGAACATTGGCTTGGTTCTCTGGTTTGCCCTTCCATTCATTGAGAGGTGCTCCCTGCAAAGCTCGTCCGTACGAAAAACTCAATTTCCATGGTACTTCATCCGGTAGTCTATTCATTGCATTTAGATGCGCGGTTGCAAGTTCATCAGATTGGCCACCCGATAAAAAAACGATACCCGTTACTGCTGTGGGAACTGCGCGTTTGAGGCATCTCAAAGTACGTTTGGCAACTTCCTCAACACTGGACTGTTCCCGACAGTCAGTTCCCGGCAGGATCATATTTGGTTTGAGGAGCGTTCCTTTCAATGCAATACCTTGATCCTCTAATGCGGCGTAAACAGATTTTAGGACCTTCTCAGTCACCTCACCACAGCGATCAATAGAATGGGGGCCATCCATTAATACCTCTGGTTCGATGATGGGTACCATGCCGGCTTCCTGGGCTAGCATGGCGTATCGCGCGAGAGCATGCGCGTTCGCTTGCATGCAAGCGTTGCTCGGAGTCGTATCGCCGATATGGTACGTAGCACGCCATTTGGTAAATAGAGCGCCAAGTCTGTAATATTCTCCACATCTCTCGCGTAGTCCATCTAATCCTTCTGTAACTGTCTCTCCGGGCCATCCGGCGAGCGGTTTAGCCCCAGTATCAACCTTGATACCCGGTATAATCCCGTTATCCTGGATAACATTTACAAGTAAGGTGCCATCTGACGCCTTTTGTCTCAGGGTTTCATCATAGAGGATTACACCGCTAATAAACTTAGAAATTCCTGGTGCGGTGAACAGCATTTGTCGATAATCACGGCGGTTTTGTTCAGTTGAGTCGACGTTAATAATGTCAAACCTCTTCTTAATCGTTCCCGAGCTCTCGTCGGCAGCTAGAATTCCTTTTCCGTCTGCGACTAGTTGTTTTGCAATTTCATGCAAAGTCTGAATATCCATATTCTCGCCCTCAGATCAATTTGCGTGCCGCATCCGCAACTGCTTGAGCCGTAATACCAAAATGTTCATAAAGCTTGTCCGCAGGTGCAGAGGCTCCAAATGTATCCATACCAATAAAGGCGCCTATCGGACCAGTATAGCGCTCCCAACCAAGACGAACGGCTGCTTCTACTGCGACGCGAGGTGTACCCTCACCGAGTACCGATTCACGATAAGTTATCTCTTGTTCATCAAATAACTCCCAACATGGGATAGAGATTACAGCTGCCGCAATGCCGTCTTGTGCCAACAACTCGCGTGCATTCATTGCTACGTAAACTTCAGAACCTGTTGCAAGTAACGAGACCTGACGAGCACCACCTGCCTCGGCTAAGACATATCCCCCAAGGGCGCAACTGTTTCCTTTCGTATGCATTGTACGCAACGCGGGCACCGTCTGACGTGTGAGGACCATGACAGATGGCGATTGTTGGGCTTTTAGTGCCAATTTCCAGCACTCGGCAGTCTCAACTGCATCAGCTGGTCGAAATACCCGGAGATTTGGAATAGCGCGGAGAGCTGAAAGATGTTCCACCGGTTGATGGGGTGGGCCGTCTTCGCCGAGACCAATTGAGTCATGGGTCATAACGTAAATAACGCGGTTGCCTGATAATGCGGAAAGCCGAATTGCTGGGCGACAGTAGTCCGAAAAAGTGAGAAATGTGCCTCCGTACGGCACGAAACCTCCATGTTGAGCAATACCATTCATTGTTGCTGACATAGCATGTTCACGCACACCATAATGTACATAATTACCCGAAAAATCGGTGTCTGTTACTATTTGCATCCCGTCTGCAAGCGTTCCGTTTGACCCTGTCAAATCTGCTGAGCCACCAATTAGTTCAGGAATGGCACTACTAAGAACATTTAATACCTTTTGCGACGCTTGCCTTGTTGCAAGCTTGGGTGGATCATTGATTATCACGCGCTTTAGATCGTCTAGCTTGTCCTCCCAACCTTCTGGTAAATCACCACGCATCAAACGCAAAAAGTCGGCCTTTTGTTCGCATTTTAAGTTGGCTATGCGATTATGCCAGTTCTCGTGTTCTTTTGCCCCCGAGGCACCTACCTTCCGCCACGCTGATAGTATATCCTCAGGAATTATGAAAGGCTCGTGGTGCCAGCCAAGTTTATTACGTGCAGCCGCCACTTCATCTTCACCCAAGGGTGAACCGTGTGTTGCAGCGGTTCCCTGCTTGGTCGGAGCTCCATAACCAATCACAGTTTTACAGGCAATTAGCGATGGTTTGTCCGACTCCCTAGAGGATGCGATAGCGGTTGATACTGAATCGAAATCGTGTCCATCGACTAGCAGAGTATTCCAGCCACTAGCTGCCAATCGTGCGCACTGGTCGTCACTTGTTGTAAGGTTGGTTGACCCATCAATTGATATGTTATTGTCGTCGAACAGTACTATCAGTTTATTGAGGTTGAGATGGCCGGCGAGCGATATGGCCTCCTGACTTATGCCCTCCATTAAACATCCGTCGCCGACTATTACATATGTGAAATGGGATACCACAGCTTTGCCGAATCGTTCTGCTAACATTCGTTCAGCAAGTGCCATGCCGACAGCGTTTGCAAGGCCTTGCCCGAGAGGGCCAGTTGTTGTTTCTATTCCACCGGCCAGTCCATATTCCGGGTGGCCTGCGGTCCGACTACCTAGTTGACGAAATGAACGTATTTGCTCAATATCGATATCTTTGTAGCCTGTGAGATAAAGCAATGCGTATAGCAGCATAGAGCCATGACCAGCAGATAAAACAAAGCGGTCTCGGTCAGGCCACTTTGGATCTGATGGGTCAAACTTGAGATGTTCCGTAAATAGTACCGTTGCGACGTCTGCCATCCCCATTGGCATTCCAGGATGCCCTGATTTCGAGAATTCGACCGCATCCATAGAAAGTGCGCGGATCGCGCAGGCCAAATCTCGACGACTGACGCCGGGCTCTGACTCAACCTTTTCCATGACGGGGTCCTCGTTCATCGCGAAGAAGACAATCCGCCCTGCTTATGGGCGGTAACGAAATATTCAGCGCACCATGCCGCTCTAACCAAGACTCGTCAATGGTATTGATCTTATTCTGATCGAAAGCTGTCAATATGACGATTCCTCATTTGGTTGACGGTTCCTTGGGACCTGCGTATTTTTCTAGGTAGAAAGCTGTTGAGGTCAAATAATTTTATTTTCATAATAGGTTTTATTATGTCCCGACTAGGTACTGCTCAGCAACGTCTTGATTCTGCTATTGCGCGTGTGGAGGCTGCGCTGAATAAGTGGTCAGGTGAGAGGGGTGATGGTCAAGGTAGTCTGGAACTATCAGCCGCTCTAGACAGTGCTCTAAAGGATAATAGGCACCTGAAAGAAGTAACTGGATTGGTATCGTCAAGGTTAGATGTAACAATCAAACGGCTTGAACATCTATTGGAGGATTAGTCGAGAGTGGGACAGCTATCTGTTACTATAAATGACCGAAATTATACTATAGCCTGCGATGATGGGCAGGAAGAACGCCTTTCGCGTTTATCTGATTATTTAAACACGCGCGTTGATGAACTTGTTTCCGTTGTTGGCCAGGTGGGCGACGCAAGATTGCTGGTAATGCTTGGGTTGTTGATAGCAGATGAGTTATCTGACGCTTACGCAGAGATTTCGGTTGAGAGGGGAGAGGAAGTAAGCGCAGAGTTACCTCAAAATAAAGATAAGCGAGGGACTGTGGACAATATTGCTGTCATGGAAAATCTAGCCGACCGTATGGAAGCTATTGCCGGACGGCGCGAAGGATCTTAGATTGTATATGGGCGGCTACTGTGTGGTTCGTGTGGTCGCTGTATTCCCGGGGCCAATAAATATCTCCAGGGAACTGTCCCTGCCGGGATCGTGGTCTCGGTACATGGTGCCCACCTACCAAAAGTAGGCCTTGGAGGATGTGGATTGACCCACGGTCAAGGCGGTGCCGCCCAACTCAGTTAATCTTGGAATACAGGGTGCTTAGCCAAACTCGGTTATTTTCCTGTTTGATATAACCACCACCAATCTGGTGTCGCTGGCGTTGCTAGCTAAATATCATTTTTGCTTAAACACAAATAGTTACAACTGTGATAAATTGAGTAATGCTAATATTCAATATTCGAAAGGATGAGATCAGTCAGTATGCCCAACAACCTAAAAAATGATAATGAATTTGGATAGGTTGAGCTGAGAAGATTAGCAAATGATCATAGCGCCGTATTCTTGCCATATTGCGCGAATAAAAATTTTTCTAAATCTCAATACCCTAAAATACAATATGTTGTATATTATAGTATTCGAGTAACATTATTTCGCGTTGACGGAGGCCTATTCGAATTATATGGCTGGTCATTCTCAATTTAAGAACATTATGCATCGAAAGGGAGCGCAAGATAAGAAGCGCGCTTCCCTTTTTGCAAAGTTGGGCCGTGAACTGACAGTCGCTGCACGGGCTGGAGGGGCAGATATTGAAGGAAATCCTCGACTGCGTGCCGCAATTGCATCAGCCCGTGCTGCTAACATGCCTAAAGATAATTTGAATCGGGCAATTAATAGAGGTGCGGGTGGTGATGCGGATGCAATCTATGAAGAGATTCTTTACGAAGGTTATGGTAAGGGCGGAGTAGCAATTATAATCGAAACGCTCACGGAAAATCGCAATCGTACCGCCTCTGAAATTCGGGCAGCGTTCAGTAGACACGGCGGGAGTTTAGCAGAATCGGGTGCAGTAACGTTTTTGTTCGAGCATGTTGGTGAAATCCTATTCGCGCTGGATGTGGCGAACAGCGAGGCGATTTTTGAGGCTGCCATAGAGATTGGCGCAACGGATGTTCGATCGGATGAAGGTGGCCATGCGTTGACCTGCCCACCCAATGAACTGCATGCCATCGCCGGCAAATTAGAGAGCCTTTTTGGTGAACCACACTCAACGAAACTGGTTTGGCAACCGTTGGCGACCATCGCTGTCGATGAGGGAGCTGCGGAAAGCTTGTTCAAACTGATTGATGCTTTGGATGATAGCGATGATGTGCAGACAATTTCAGCCAATTACGAAATTGCCGCAGATATTCTCAAGCAGCTCACGGCTTGATTGGACGCGTACGATGCGACTGATTGGATTTGACCCTGGTTTGCGACACACGGGTTGGGGAGTAGTGGAAGTCCAAGGCAATCATTTGAGCTATGTAGCGGACGGGACTGTGACACCAGGCATTGATCAGAGTTTGGCTTGTAGATTACGTGAATTACACTGCGGTTTGGTTGATGTCCTGGACATGTTCGCTCCGGAAGAAGCAGCCGTGGAAGAGAGTTTTGTGAATAAGAATTTTGCATCCACTCTTAAACTTGGACACGCACGTGGTGTGGTTGTCCTTGCACCCGCATTGTTTGGTATTCCTGTCGCTGAATACTCGGCAAATCGTATTAAGAAATCCGTAGTCGGTGTCGGTCATGCTTCGAAAAAGCAAGTTCAAATGATGGTGTCGTCATTACTTACAGGCTGCAAGTTTACAAGCGCTGATTCTGCTGATGCTCTGGCCGTTGCCATTTGTCATGCACATTATTCTGCGACGCAGAAGTGGATTGCAAAAGCACCGAGGGAGATAGTTTTATGATAGCGCTATTGAATGGTAAGCTTGATTCGATAGGTGAAGAAAGTGCCGTTATTGATGTTGGAGGAGTAGGCTATCTAGTATTTTGTTCAGCATCCACCTTAGCATGGCTGGCGCCGGTTGGAAAAAATGTTCGACTTGAGATCGAGATGAATGTCCGTGAGGATCATATTCATCTCTTCGGCTTCAGTGATTCTTTCGAACGAGAATGTTTTAAGTTGCTAATGACAGTTCAAGGTGTTGGTGCACGAGTTGCGCTTGCAATATTGACTGTGCTGAGACCAGATGACCTGATGCGCGCAATCTCTGCTGGTGATAAAGCGATGGTTTCACGAGCAAACGGTGTGGGCGCTAAGCTGGCAAGCCGCATTGTAGCAGAGTTAGCTGATAAGGTTGGATCGCTGCCGAGTCTCAATGGTGGCATTTCAGGTAAATTTGCTGTTGGAGGAGAGCGCATGTCGACTATCCTCGAGGATGCTATATCGGCTCTTACAAATCTCGGTTTCGGACGTAGTGAAGCATTCAACGCCATCACGCGTGCCGGCGAAAGGCTTGGTGAGGAACCACCACTTGGTGAGCTAATTCGTGTTGGGTTACAGGAGCTTAGCCAATGAGTGATGGCTATGAAGCGTGTAACGTCGATCCCAGTGAAAGAAAGCGGCTGATGTCTTCTAATTTGGTAAAAGAGGATGGTGCCGAGGTATCACTCCGTCCACAGATGCTTTCTGATTTTATTGGACAAGGAACATTACGGGAGAATCTGGCTGTTTTTATTGAGGCAACTAGTGGGCGTGGCGATGCACTCGACCATATTTTATTTTCAGGCCCGCCAGGGCTCGGAAAAACGACTTTAGCTCAAATTGTTGCGCGTGAGCTGGGTGTAAATTTTCATACTACATCTGGGCCTATTCTTGCAAAACAAGGCGACCTATCAGCTATATTGACTAATCTCCAGCCACGCGATGTTCTGTTCATAGACGAGATTCATCGCTTAAATCCCTCCGTGGAAGAGCATCTGTACCCAGCGCTGGAAGATTTTCAGTTAGACCTCATCATCGGAGAGGGGCCGGCGGCACGGTCTATACGAATCGATTTGCCACCCTTTACTCTGATTGGAGCTACAACGCGATCAGGACTTATCGCAACACCATTGCGTGACCGTTTTGGGATCCTCCTTAGATTGGAATTTTATACCGTTCAAGAACTTCAGGAAGTTGTTGAGCGTGCCGCACGTGTGTTTGAGATTAAAATTACTGCTGACGGCGCAGCTGAGGTTGCTAGGCGGAGTCGTGGTACACCACGTATAGCAGGCCGACTGTTGAAGCGTGTACGGGACTTTGCAGCGGTAGATGGATTGTTTGAGATTAATGCAACTGGTGCAGATGCAGCGCTTGGTCGTCTGGATGTCGACGCAAAAGGACTCGATGCAATGGATAGGCGTTATCTTAGTTGTATCGCAGAAAATTATGATGGTGGTCCAGTGGGCGTAGATACGCTTGGGGCAGCGCTGGCGGAACAGAGAGATGTGCTGGAAGAAGTGGTCGAGCCATTTCTCATTCAACAAGGACTCTTACAGCGTACCCCACGAGGACGCATGCTCGCGGCGCGCGGCTGGACTTATCTTGGCCTGAAGGTACCTAAGATAGCGGAGGCTCAGCTAGATCTTATAGATGTATCGAAAAATGAAAATTGCTGAAGGGATTAACCATCACATCCAATAGAAAATTTTGTAAACCCGAGTGTGTGTGCAATTCAAATACCGAACTTTGATTGATAACAGTTTAGAGAAGATTAAATGGAACAAGGCATAATCGATAGTGTGACGTTAGGAGGTTCTGTCACGATCTCACATATGACAGTTTGGGGTCTGTTTCTTCAGGCCGACTGGATTGTCAAAATTGTGATCGTCATCCTGATTCTTGCTTCGGTATGGAGCTGGGCAATCATTATTGAGAAGTTTACCAGAATTAGAAATCTCCATGTCAATGCAGGTAAATTTGAGGAGTTATTCTGGTCTGGCGGATCGCTTGATGATCTATATGAGAGTATAGGGCAACGGCCACTTGATCCGATGTCAGCAGTATTTTGTGCGGCAATGCGGGAGTGGCGGCGCTCGACGGGACGAGCATTGGGCCAAAAAGAGATGGCGACGGGAGGTATGCAGCTGCGTATTGAAAGAGTTATGCAGGTTACCTTAGGTCGCGAAATGGAGCGGGTGGAAAAGTATATGACATTTCTCGCCTCGGTAGGCTCAACGGCACCGTTCATTGGTTTGTTTGGTACGGTTTGGGGTATTATGAATAGCTTTCAGGCAATTGCGGCGTCTAAGCAAACGAGCCTCGCAGTTGTCGCTCCTGGAATAGCTGAGGCACTATTTGCTACTGCTTTGGGACTAGTTGCCGCTATACCGGCTGTTGTTGCTTATAACAAACTATCAAATGATCTTGGTCGTTATGCCGGACGACTAGAGGCATTCACCGGTGAATTCAGTGCAATTTTGTCTCGACAATTGGAAGAAGCGAATTGATCTGTGGCAGTATCGTCCAATAATATCGGGTTGCGCAGTTTAAACGGACAGCCTGTGCGTTATAGGCCGATGTCTGAAATTAATGTAACGCCGTTTGTCGACGTTATGTTGGTACTCCTGATCGTATTCATGATTACTGCCCCGCTGCTCACAGTTGGCGTACCAGTTGATTTACCAGAGACAGAAGCAGCGACGATTAATGCCTCAGATGAACCGCTGGTAATTTCGATCGATAAGGACGGAGTAATCTTTCTACAGGAGATTGCCACGCCATTAAAAAATCTTATTCCACGGCTACAGGCTGTAACAGGCGCTAATCCGAATATTCGAATTTATGTGCGAGGTGACAAGACAATACAATATGGTCAAGTAATGAAAGTTATGGGGCGTGTGAGCTTGGCTGGATATAAAAAGGTGTCTTTATTAGCCGAGTTGCCGAGAGATGTTCGAAAGAAATCGAAAAACTAATCAAGCGGATGCGTAATCCAATCATCATCTCGAGTACCCTTCATCTTGCGGTGTTTGCAGCAGCATGGATAAGTAATCCGTTTAGTGCCCGTTCACCTCTAGAGTTTGATCAGGAGGTTTTAGTTGAGGTTGCTGTCTTAGCCGAAGAACCAACTACACCGAAACCGAGGAATATTGTACCAAAGGCGCCACCGAAACCATTGCCGCCGAAAGTAAAAAGAATTGATCCCCCCAAACCACCACCAATACTAAAAAAAATTGAACCACGGCCAAAACCACCCGTACCAAACCTTAAGTCTGACTCGAAAACAAAAATTAAACCTAAACCAGCACCCAAACCTCAGCAGTTAGCCGCGGTTCCGGAGATGGAAAAAGCAGCTAATGCAAAAATTCCACCATTGAAGCCTGCCGCAAAACCAACACCACCAGATGAATTCTCTTCTGTGTTAAATTCCGTCGAACAATTCAAAGCTAAGTCTCCTCAGACTAAGCCTAAATCGCCAAAATCACTCAGTGAAGAAGTGAAAGATGTATTAAAGCGTAACCAACCTTCCTCAAAACAAACATTAGCTAACCTCGGTGATACCTTGACGAATAGTGAGCGCGAATCGGTAAGACGACAGATTGAAGAATGCTGGATCGTGCCGTCAGGTGCACGTGGTGCGGAAAATCTCGTAATTGAAATTCGCCTTTTACTAAACTTGGATGGGACTGTAATAAAAGCGAAAATTGTAGACAGTGCTGATATGGCGCGTGATCCTTTCTATCGTGCTGCGGCTGAAAGTGCTCTACGTGCGGTGCTCAATTCAGCTTGTAGCCCGTTGCGACTTCCTCCTAAGAAATATGAGCAGTGGAAGAACATGGTTTTAAGTTTTAATCCACGGAATATGTTTTAATTTGAGAGCTTGAAATATGACGCGTATTTTTTTTGAATTTTACCTCTGGCGCAATTGGCTTCTGGCAGTGACGGCAGGTTTTCTTTGCTTCTCAAGTGCGTTGGCCGAGGTACGGATCGATATAACACGAGGTAATGTTGATCCACTACCAATTGCAATTTCCGATATTTATGGCGAGAACGCTCAAGAAGCGCAAATTGGCCGGGATATTACGAGTGTGATTACTAGTGATTTAGAGCGGTCCGGACTATTTCAAGCTATCGATTCAAGAGCCTTCTTGCAGAACTCTAAATCCTTAAACGTACGGCCACGGCCACGGTTTTCTGACTGGCGGGTTATAAACGCACAAGCCTTAGTAAACGGTACTGTAAAGCTGCAGCGTGACGGTCAAATTCGGGTAGAGGTTCGCCTCTGGGACGTATTCGCGGAAACACAGATGGTGGGAAAAGCATTTTCCACTGTTCCGAACAATTGGCGAAGGGTGGCCCATATCATTGCTGACACAATTTATAAACGTATTACCGGGGAGGATGGTTATTTCGATACCAGAATTGTCTACATTGCAGAAAGTGGCCCCAAGCAAAGACGAATAAAGCGCCTTGCCATTATGGATCAGGATGGAGCCAACCATCGATTCTTGACGGATGGGAGCAATCTTGTTCTTACTCCTCGATTTTCGCCAACCGCACAGGAAATAACATATCTTTCATATTTCAATAATACACCGCGTGTTTACTTGTTCAACATTGATACCGGCCGCCAAGAACTGATTGGAAATTTTGCAGGCATGACGTTTGCGCCACGATTTTCGCCTGACGGTAATTCAATAATATTATCTTATGCGAATAATGGTAATTCTGACATTTGGACTATGGATTTGCGAACTCGGAGAACGAAGCGGTTAACAACCAGTCCCGCAATTGATACCTCCCCAACTTATGCCCCAAGCGGCCGACAGATAGTATTTAACTCAGATAGGGGTGGTAGCCAGCAACTTTATGTTATGGATGCATCAGGAAAGAATGTTAGGCGTATTAGTAAGGGCCGCGGTAGATATGCAACACCGGTTTGGTCGCCACGTGGGGATTTAATTGCATTTACAAAACAATATGGCGGGAAGTTTTTTATTGGTGTAATGCGACCTGATGGAAGTGGTGAGCGAATGTTGAGTAAAAGTTTTTTGGAGGAGGCACCAACTTGGGCGCCAAACGGTCGAGTCCTCATGTTCTTTCGAGAGTCATCAACAAATAAGAAGGGACAGGGTGGTGAGACTCGGGTGTATTCGATTGATCTTACAGGTCATAATTTGCGCGAAGTTGTAACGCCAGGCGATGCTTCGGATCCCGCATGGTCGCCGTTGATCCCTTGAGTAATACGGTACAATGTATTAGACGCGGCACAAGTAGTATTAACTTACATATACATAAAGTTGAATTTTGAGTGTTTCTATGCTTGTATAGAGCGGAATAAGAGTATAAAGAACTGATAAAGCTCTATAATAAAAATATTTGCCTTATTTTACTTCTTGTAAGGGGTGTTTAAATGCGCTTTAGACTTTTGTGCCTTTGCGCGATACTTCTTTTCGTTACCGCTTGTGCCACCGCGCCCGAAGAATCTTCGGTGACGGAAGGCACCGGTGTTGCTGGCAAATCCTCAACACCAAAGGCACCGACGCTGAACGTGACAGAAGCCTCTTCTGCGACGTCAGCAACGGTAGTAAAGCCTGGTTCCTCTCAAGATTGGGTTGCAAACGTCGGAGACCGCATATTTTTCGACTTTGACCAATCAAGCATCAGACCAGATGCGGTGGACTCGCTTAAAAAGCAGGCTGCTTGGCTTAAGGCATTCCCAAACGTGACTCTTAGGTTGGAGGGGCATTGCGACGAGCGGGGAACGCGCGAGTACAACCTGGCATTGGGTGAACGTCGTGCAAATGCTATGAAGGAATTCCTTGTAAGTTTGGGCGTTACGCCGAGTCGACTTGAGACGATTAGCTATGGTAAGGAGCGACCAGAAGTTCTGGGCTCGAATAATGAAGCGTGGGCACAAAATAGGCGCGCTGTGGGTGTTATAAAATCCGGGGGCGCAAGCTAAGCGGGGAAGGTCGTCAGGTGTATAGTGTTGCCCGCGAAGCACTGCCACAATTCCACCAAAAACCGGCCGTACACTCTGGGTCATGACCTGCCGTGTGGCAATAATTTATAATAAGCAGAAAGCTCGCTGCAACATGCGGGTAATGGGCGACAGGTTGTGTGCACTCCTTCTGTTCGTAGGAATCGTATTCATAACTTCTTCAGGCGTCATAAAATCGAGTTTTGCCCAAGATAATCAGATGCTTCGAGAATTGCAGCGTTTGAGTAAAGATCTCAGTGACTTACAGCAATATATTTACAAAGATATAAAGAAGGGTGAGGTTGTTTCGGTAGAGCAAATTCCTACTCATACGTCGAGCAATAATTCTCTTGAATCTGCGGTAGCGTCGCGTATGTTTTTAAAGATCCAAGCTATCGGTAATCAACTTAGACAGGTCACTGGTAAACTGGAGGAATTAGAATTCTCGATCAGTGCACTGGGTGGTCGTTTAGACCGATTAGTTGGTGATGTTGACTTACGACTACAAATGCTTGAGACGTCCTTGAAATCAGAAATTTTGCAGAAACAAGCAGTGCAGAAATCAAAGTCACAGCAATTCTCTTCTATGCCATCGAATCCAGTGCAACAGAGCCCGATACCACAATCGCTACCTAAAATTAAATCCTCAGGCATCAATCAGCTTGGAATAGGGCAAGGGACAACCATTATAACGTCGACAGGAGCCACAGGGGTGCCGACTATAGAGAGGACTATTCCCAGTGGTAGTAAGGGATTACTTGCCGGTCAGAAATCGCTCGGCCTGGTTACCGGCTCTCAACTTGCCGCCGCAGAAAATAATTCAAGCTCGAAATTGGAGAAGACAACTTCCAACAATTCTTTGCAAACTCGGAAGCAATTGGGGCTATTACCAAAAGGTGATAGAGAACCGCCGTCGTTATTGACCAAACCTAAACATACAGAAATTAAACCAACAGTGAGCAAACAATCTTCTATACTTCCAAAGTTGCCGCCTGGTACTCCAAAACAAAAATATGACCATGCATTTTCGCTATTGCAAAAACGCGAATACTCGTTGGCTGAGCAAGCGCTCCGCGCGTTCATAGAGCTATATCCAAACGACCAGTACGCAGGGAACGCTTACTATTGGTTGGGTGAAACATACTATGTACGCAAACAGTGGCAGGATGCTGCTATCATTTTTGCTGATGGGTACAAGCGATCTCCTAAAGGAACAAAAGCGCCGGACAATCTTCTAAAGCTCGGCAAATCCCTCACTGGATTGGGTGAAAAGGCACTGGCTTGCAAAACATATGCAGAATTGCTCACAAAGTTTCCAAGCGCTAATACGCGTATTCTAGATAATGCAAACAGCGAACTCAGCCGAGTCGGCTGCGAGTAGCATCCCACCAGATAGTAAAGGTCCGATTACTGCCATGGGATCCCAACAGCGGGTCGATAGAATTGCCTTTGAACAGCGAATGAGATCGTTGGGAGCGATAGAGGCAATTCCGCACATTGCTGTGGGCTGTTCTGGTGGTGCGGATAGTATGGCTTTAACGTTGCTCTTAAATGACTGGTCACGTCAGAGAGGTGGACGTACTACAGCCTTGATAGTTGATCATCGGTTAAGAACTGGTTCAACAACTGAAGCGCGACAAGTTGGAAATTGGCTTGCAGCTCGCAAAATTGAATTTCGTATTCTTCGGCGTCCCGGTTTTCCAATTTCATCAAATATACAGGCGCAAGCGCGAATGGCACGGTACAATCTGTTGACTTCTTGGTGTAGGCAAGCTGGGGTGTTGCACTTAGCTCTTGCCCACCAGCTGGAAGATCAAGTTGAGACATTTTTGTTGCGACTTGCTCGCGGGAGTGGCGTGGACGGACTTGCTGCGATGGCTAATATATTGGAAATGTCCGACGTACGTCTCCTTCGGCCTCTAATAGATGTTCCACGTGACAGGTTAATAGTCACGCTTAAGTGCTTTCAACAACCATATATCGAAGATCCATCAAATTATAATACAAAATTTGCTCGGGTGAGAGCCCGCCTTCTCTCTCCGAGGCTAGCAAAGGAAGGTATAACATCGGTTCGCCTATTTGCTACAACGGAACGACTTGGACGAGCACGAGCGGCACTGGAAGATGCTGTCACTTCGCTTGCCGCACGGTGCGTATCCCCTCGAAGTGAGGGGTATTGTATAGTTAATGTTGATCCGTTGGCTAATGTGCCTGAAGAAATCAGGCTACGTCTTTTTGGACGAATTTTGACTTGTATCTCTGGATCTATGTATCCCCCCCGTCTTCATAAACTGGAACGACTGAGTGTTTGGTTGAGGGATGGAACAGTAGATGGAGGCAGAACCCTGGGTGGTTGTCGAGTAATATGGTGGAAAAAAAATTTGCTAATTTGTCGCGAGGCGGCGGCGGTTAAGGATGTACTGCCAATGAGTCGTGATCTCTTGTGGGACAAACGATTTCGACTGAATACCACTTTCTCTCGAAAAATTATGAAGGATATTATGGTCCGCCGCCTAGGTACTGCTGGTTGGCGCCAGATAGTATCAGCAAGGCCAGCCATCAGGAATAATATGCTTCCATCAGTAGTAAGGTTGACACTTCCCGCACTTTGGGCACTTGACGAAGTCGTCATGGTACCCCACCTCAAGTATGTTCATGAAGCTTGGGTCCCTCGAATTAGAAAAGTTCCTGTTTTTAACTTTATGCCTTCGCAACCAATCGGATCGGCCCGGTTTGCATTTGCATCAGGGAATTTCCGAGGTATCTTGTAATAGTAATGACTTTGTAAGTTCTAGGATGTACCTATTAATGGAAACTATTTAATCAGAGGTGAAATTGATCGGTCGTAATTTACTTCTTTGGATCATCATAGTCGTCTTGATGATAGGGCTCTTCAATATGTTCCAGGGGACTATGCAGAGTGGTTCCCAGAAACAGGTTTCCTATTCTCAATTCATTGATGAAGTACAAAATGGCTCTATTACTGAAGTAACCATACAAGGTCATAACATCACTGGCCAATTTAAAGATGGACATGCTTCTTTCAGCACCTATGCGCCTGAAGATCCGGGGCTTGTAGAAAAACTGTCTTCGCGTGGTGTCACTATTAACGCTGTGCCCGATAGTGAAGGGGTGCCTTCTCTCTTTGGCGTGTTCGTATCTTGGTTTCCGATGTTACTATTGATTGGTGTTTGGATATTTTTTATGCGTCAGATGCAGTCCGGCGGTGGCAAGGCTATGGGTTTTGGTAAATCGCGTGCCCGGCTGTTAACGGAAAAGACGGGACGTATAACCTTTGAAGATGTTGCTGGTATTGACGAGGCAAAGCAGGAATTGGAAGAAATTGTTGAATTTCTTAAAGATCCTCAAAAGTTCCAACGTTTGGGAGGGAAAATTCCGAAGGGTGTTCTTGTCGTTGGACCACCTGGAACCGGTAAGACTTTGTTGGCGCGAGCGATAGCCGGCGAAGCAAATGTACCGTTCTTCACAATATCCGGTTCTGACTTTGTAGAGATGTTCGTAGGCGTCGGGGCCTCAAGAGTGCGTGATATGTTCGATCAAGGAAAAAAGAATGCTCCCTGTATTATCTTTATTGACGAAATTGATGCGGTCGGTCGACATCGGGGAGCGGGGCTTGGCGGTGGTAATGACGAGCGTGAACAGACACTCAATCAACTTCTCGTGGAAATGGATGGTTTCGACACAAATGAGGGGGTAATTCTGATTGCTGCAACGAACCGTCCTGATGTGCTAGATCCGGCTCTTCTGCGTCCTGGACGTTTCGATCGTCAGGTCGTAGTGCCTAATCCTGATATTATCGGACGCGAAAAAATATTGAAGGTACACCTTCGCAAAGTTCCATTAGCCGCCGAAGTCGAAGCACGTATTATTGCCCGTGGTACACCTGGGTTTTCCGGTGCTGATCTAGCCAACCTGGTTAATGAAGCGGCCCTATTGGCAGCACGGCGAAGTAGACGTGTCGTATCAATGCAAGAGCTCGAGGAAGCAAAAGATAAAGTCATGATGGGTGTAGAACGGCGCTCGATGGTAATGACGGAGGATGAAAAAAAGCTAACTGCCTATCATGAAGGGGGACATGCAATTGCTACATTACATTGTGAGGCATCAGATCCTATCCACAAAGCAACTATAATACCTCGTGGACGGGCTCTAGGTATGGTGATGCGTTTGCCAGAGCGCGATCGTTATTCACTGGCACGTGACCAAATCGAAGCAAATCTGATTGTTGCGATGGGTGGGCGAGTAGCCGAGCAGCTGGTATTTGGTGATGAAAAGATCACTAATGGTGCCTCTAATGATATTGCGCAGGCGACATCACTCGCACGTAAGATGGTTACCGAATGGGGCATGAGCGAAAAGTTAGGCCCTCTTTGTTACAATGAAAATCAAGAAGAAATTTTTCTTGGTCGTTCAGTTACACAAACTAAAAGTGTTTCGGAAGCTACTGCTCAAGTTATAGATGAGGAAGTACGCAATATTGTCGAGGAGGCTGAAGCTGCATGCCATAAGATCCTAACGGATCATCTTGATGATCTGCACACGCTTGCAAATGCATTACTGGAATATGAAACTCTTTCTGGTGACGAGATTGTTGCCATCCTCAATGGTGAGTCAATCATACGGGATGGTGGCGATAGCGATGCACCTTCTAGCGGAACCCGGTCATCTGTGCCGAGTAGTGGCCCTGTTGAACTCGACCCCAAGCTACAACCCGAAAGTTGATATTCTGGTAAACAGTTACGCATGTGGGGACCAGCAGTATTGCTGCCCAATAGTATTTTCACTTTTGCATTGTTGATTCCCTCCCACTAATTTTGGTGAGAAAACAGACGTGTGCGTATTGAACAAGTTATGATGTCTTGATGTTTTATAAGACTGGCTGAGGGTAATCGGTGACTGGAACAGAATTATGGTAAAAAATATATTTGGAACCGATGGCGTTCGAGGGACAGCCAATATAGAACCTGTTACACCGCAGACCATCTTGCGGCTAGCTTTAGCGACCGGGCAATGGTTTCGCAGAGGTGATCACAGGCATCTTGCAGTAGTGGGTAAAGATACAAGACTATCGGGTTATATGCTGGAGCCGGCACTGACATCTGGCTTCATAGCAATGGGCATGAATGTTATTTTGGTAGGGCCATTACCGACACCCGCTGTTGCCATGCTTACCCGATCGCTACGTGCAGATCTAGGTGTCGTAATTTCAGCTTCGCACAACCCATATCAGGATAATGGGATTAAGTTATTTGGCCCCGACGGCTATAAACTATCTGATGCAAGCGAACGAGAGATAGAAAATCTCATGGAGACTGATAAGCTTGAGCTAGTAAATCCAGATGATCTAGGTCGTGCTACTCGCCTCGAAGATGCTCCTGGTCGTTATATTGAGTTTGTTAAGCAAACGTTTCCACGTGGTTTAAGACTTGATGGACTTAAGGTCGTAACTGATTGTGCAAATGGAGCGGCGTATAAAGTTGCCCCAACCGTATTTTGGGAGTTAGGGGCAGATGTGGTCCCCATTGGCGTACAACCCGACGGTTTAAATATTAACCGTGACTGTGGAACAACAAATTTATCATATTTGAGAGAGCAAGTGGTAACTCATGGTGCTGATCTGGGTGTTGCGTTAGATGGCGATGCTGATCGAGTTGTCCTTATCGATGAGTTAGGTCAGGTAATTGATGGTGATCAGATACTTGCGCTGATTGCCTCAGCTTGGCATCGAAATAAGCGGCTTAGAGGGAACGGTGTAGTGGCTACCGTGATGTCTAACCTAGGTTTAGAGCGTTATCTCACCTCACTTGGACTTAATTTAGTTCGAACGCCTGTGGGCGATCGCAACGTTGTTGAACATATGCAGAAACACGACTTCAATATAGGTGGGGAGCAATCAGGACACATCGTCCTTGGCGACTATAGCACCACTGGTGATGGTTTGATCGCGGCGCTTCAGGTGTTGGCATTGATGGTTGAGGGCGGTGGCCGAGTGAGTGAATTTGCTCATGTTTTTGAAGCACTGCCACAATTGATTCGAAACGTATGTTCGAGAGGAAGTGCTCCACTTGAAGAGGCAACTGTTAAAGCGGCAATCAGTGGCGGCGAGAGGCAACTTGGTGGAAATGGGAGACTAGTCATCCGTGCCTCGGGGACTGAACCAGTTATCCGTATCATGGCGGAAGGTGAAGATGAAGCACTGATAGGAACAGTTGTTTCCGAAATTGTATGTGCTATCGAACAAACAATAACTCAATGACTGGCTTAGACAAACCTTTGGGGCGTGTGTTAGCAATAGCTGGATCAGATTCGGGAGCCGGAGCAGGTATTCAAGCGGATATCAAAACTGTTTTGGCACTTGGTGGATTTGCAACTACCGCGATTACAGCATTAACCGCCCAAAATACTAAAGGTGTATTTGGAACGATAGGTGTTAAACCAACGTTTGTCGCGGATCAAATTAACGTCGTCATGCGAGACATCGGTGCTGATTGCTGGAAGACTGGTATGTTGCATGACGGCTCGGTGATTGAGGCGGTGGTAATAGCATACGAAAATTTTGGTTCTAGTCTTCCCTTGATTGTCGATCCTGTCATGTTAGCGAAGGGTGGTCATCGTCTTCTTGAACCGAGCGCAATTGAGATACTCAAAAAACGCCTTATTCCCCTAGCCACACTCATTACACCAAATATCCCGGAAGCAGAGCTGCTATCTGGTGAAAAAATTCATTCATACGAAGATGTACAGCGGGTAGCGGAACTGATTTTATCACTAGGGTGTCGTTCAGTTCTTTTAAAAGGGGGGCATCTACATGGTCCGATAGTTAAAGATTTGTTGTGCACTGCTGACGGCGTAGAGACCTATGAGAACCCGCGTATTCAAACGAAACATACCCATGGTACTGGGTGCACACTTGCCTCAGCGATTGCTGCAAGTATTGCTCAGGGTATACCACTCCGAGATGCTGTATTGCGAGCGCGAGCCTATCTTCGAGAGGGATTGCTAACAGCGCCTAGTCTTGGACATGGTAATGGCCCCTTAAATCACGCTCACTCCGTAAAACCATTTAATTTTCAATCATGATTATACGAGTCTGGCTTTAGAATGTAGTTATTTGATGGGAAAATTGGTTATAGGGCTGGGAAATATATAGTAAAATCCTAAATCGAAATGAAGTATGTGGTATGTACACAAACCAGCGCTCTTGGGTAGGGAGGCGGCGGGTTGCACTAGGCGCGATAGGGCAGGAGGGCTCGGCCTGTTCCCTGTATATTTAGCTAATCTGTTTTGCCCCAGGCAACAAAGGGTTGGTTCTCGAAGTCTGGTTTTCCATATGTCAGTATTTTTCCATCTTTTGTTAAAACCTTCCCTCCAGCGGCATTAAGAATTGCATGGCCAGCCGCAGTGTCCCACTCCATTGTTCGTCCATAACGTGGGTACACATCAGCTTCCCCTTTTGCGACCTGACAAAATTTGAGTGAACTCCCCACAGTCTCATATGTAGAAACTTGTTGGCCATTTAATAAACTTGAAATTTCTTTAACATTTCCGTGTCGTCTGCTCACTATGGCCTTTAAACCCTTATCTGATACCTCACACGCACTAATTGTTTGGAACTCGACTCCACCCTTCTTGTGTTTAGCACCAAGGTCTTCACCACCTACATATGTTTGGTTAAAAATTGGTACGTGGATAACGCCAAATACTGGCCTTTTCTTAGAGACGAGACCTATATTTACAGTAAACTCACCATTCCGCTCAAGGAACTCGAGCGTACCATCGAGCGGGTCAACAAGCCAAAACACGCCTCCTGTAATATCCGAAAATTTGCCTGCCGCTACAGCTTCTTCTGCAACGATTGGAATGCCTGGCGTCAGAATTTTAAGCCCCTCTGTGATAATCGATTCCGCTACTACATCCGCCGTGGTCACAGGTGAGGTGTCTTTTTTGGTTTCTACAGTGAAGTCAGTCGTATAGACCTCGAGAATAGCATCGCCCGCACGCTGTACGAGCTCACATATTTTAGGCGCTATCGCGTTAATGTTCAGCGCTAGGTCAGTCATTCGAATTTTATGGTCGGTTTTATAGAGATTACACGTTATCGCTAATGTGCCGCCAAATTTTTTCATCTGTAAGCGGCATGTCAATTGCAGATACACCAAATTGGGACAACGCGTCTAAGACCGCGTTTACCACGGCTGCGGGCGCGCCAATGCTGCCTACCTCACCGGCTCCCTTCATCCCCATCGGATTAGTTGTGCAGGGATAATCTTGGATAAAATTTAAATCAATTGCCGGTACGTCGTCAGCGCGAGGCATGCGATAATCCATATACGAACCTGTAAGAAGTTGTCCACTACCGGCTTCGTAAACACAATTTTCATGTATGGCTTGGCCAATACCTTGAATTATTCCGCCAATAACCTGTCCACCAGCAACTAGTGGATTAACAACAGTTCCAATATCATCTGAAGCGATAAACTTCACGATTTCGAGAGCCCCTGTATCCTTATCAATTTCAACTTCACATACATAGCACCCGTTTGGGAATGTTGAGACGTCTGAGGTAAATTCGCCCATTCCCGAAAGTCCTACTTTTTCTCCTTCTATATTGTGGTTGTTAGCCATAGCTGATTCCGCCACTTGTACTAGGCCAATCCGACGGTCAGTACCTACAACACTAAAAACACCATCGGAGAATTCAATATCGGATGCCGAAGCTTCTAACGCCTCGGCAGCAACGCGCTTGGCGTTTTCTATCAAGGCTAATGCCGCGCGCTCACAAGCTACACCACCAACCGGCATAGATTTAGAACCACCGGTTCCGTTGCCTGATGCAACCAAGTCCGTATCGCCAAAAACTACATTGACATGTTCATTTTCGATACCAAGATTATCGGCAATAATCTGCGCATAACCGGTCGCAATTCCTTGTCCAATTGCTTGCGTACCAATAGAAACTTGTACGTCGCCTTTGTCATTGATGCGGATAGCAGCCTTTTCAGCCCCGCCACCACAATTCTCAACGTACGATGCTATACCGAATCCACGCAACTTGCCCAACTTGTACGATTCTTCTTTACGAGACGGGAACCCCTTAAAATCGGCACGTTCAAGTGACTCTTCCATCATCCGTAAGAAATCTCCACAATCGTAAATATTTATAATGGGGGTTGAATAAGGCATGGCCTCTTTAGGAATGAAGTTTCGACGGCGAATTTCAGCTGGATTGATTTTTAGTTCGAGGGAAGCCGCATTTACTAAACGCTCAACCAAGTAAATAGCCTCGGGTCGTCCAGCGCCACGGTAGGCATCAACTGGAACCGTATGGGTAAAAACTCCTGTTACTTCCACATGAATGGCAGGAATTCTATAGACACCGCCAAGCAACTTAACACCAGCGCTAGTTGGGATATACATCCCATAAGACGAGTAGTAGGCACCTACGTTACAAATTGATCGTATTCTGATTCCAAGAAATTTTCCATTGTTATCAAGTGCCAATTCAGCATGATTAACTTGGTCTCGACCTTGATTGTCCGATATGAAGGATTCCGAGCGGTCATTCGTCCATTT
This sequence comes from uncultured Flavobacteriales bacterium, assembly GCA_964419045.1. Classification (GTDB taxonomy): domain Bacteria; phylum Pseudomonadota; class Alphaproteobacteria; order UBA8366; family CAVOAK01; genus CAVOAK01. The sequence goes on along the minus strand of CAYQNO010000001.1, from coordinate 23,672 downwards.
CACAGGCCTATTGAGGTCGCGGGCAGCAAGTAGAACCAGTGGCGGTTCGTGATATACCATTGTCTTCATGCCAAAACTTCCACCTACATCGGGTGTTACAACACGCAGCATTTCTTTCTCCACACCGAGAACAGTAGAAATCGAGTTCTGTGTGAAATGGACACCCTGAGTTGGGCTATACAACGTGTAACGCTCACCGTCCCAATGCCCGATTGCAGCTCGTGGTTCCATAGCATTTGCGACGAGTCTATTGTTAACCAGTTCCACACAGGCAATTTTTTCGGCCTTTTCGAATGCAGCATCTGTCAATTTTTGGTTTCCAGCTTCCCATTTGAATGCAACGTTGTTAGGCGCCCCTTCCCAGACTCGGGGTGCTGCACGCTCAATGGCGCCTCCCGTATCGGCAGTTGCTGGCAGTGGTTCATAGTCAATATCAACTAATTCAGCTGCGTCTCTTGCTTGCGCGTGGGTTTCCGCAACAATAAAAGCAACTGGATTGCCGACGTGACGTACTACGTCAATGGCAAGGACATCGCGGGTCGGGGAGAATACCTGTGTCCCATCAATATTCTCTTTAAAAGCCAAAGAGAATGGCAATGGATTTAGTCCCGCGGTTTTTATGTCCTTCGCCGTATATACCGCTAACACACCAGGTGATGCTAGGGCTGAAGACTTATCTATTGTACTAAATCTAGCGTGGGCATAGGGAGATCGTACAACTACACCGTAGGCTTGGTTATCGAGGTTTATGTCACTGGTATAAGAACCGTGACCAGTCAGCAAACGCTGGTCTTCAAGGCGTGTAGCTGACTGTCCTACACCAAACTTAGCCATAAATATATCCTCTGTTTTGTTAGAGTCCGATGATAGGAATCACTAAGGCTGGGTCAATAGGATTCTGGGTTGAAATACGAGAATAGGTGATCAAATTTCACAAGGTCATAGGAGATCATCAGATACTAGTTCTCTGATGTTACAAGTATATGTGTCGAGCTTACATGTTGGGATAGAAAAAATCCCCGGCCTATTAGATGGCCGGGGTACCCCAACGCAAAAGAGGTAAGTTTCGGGAGGTAACTTTAGTCGAAAGCTTCTTCCCAACTTCCTTGAGTGGCGGCACGAGAATATTCAGTTGCCCGATTTTCAAAAAAGTTAGTGTGTTCGACAGCATTCAACATATCGTCAATCCACGGTAATGGGTTTCGTTCAACTTGGTAAATAGGTGTTAAGCCAAGCTGCATGAGACGGTGGTCTGCAATATAGCGGATATATTGTTTGACATTTTCACTAGCTAGTCCTTCAACCGACCCCATCTCGAAGGCACGATCAATGAAGGCATCTTCGTGATCGACAATAGTAGTACATGCTAGAATAAGGTCCCTTCTAAGGCTTTCGTTCCAAAGGGCTGGTTCTTCTTCAATAAATGTCCGGAACAGCCGAATAATTGAATTGGTATGAAGAGATTCGTCCCGCGCTGACCAGGTGACAATTTGTCCCATACCTTTCATTTTGTTGAATCGTGGGAAATTAAGGAGCATCGCGAAGCTGGCGAAAAGTTGAAGGCCCTCGGTGAAGGCGCCAAATACCGCTAAAGTACGTGCGATATCTCCCTTGGTTTTAGTCCCCCACTGCTGCATATAGTCGTATTTGTCCTTCATCTCCTTGTATTTGAGAAATGCTTGATACTCAACTTCAGGCATTCCAATTGTATCGAGCAAATGACTATATGCAGCTATATGGATGGTTTCCGTGTTGGAGAACGCTGCTAACATCATTTGCACTTCCGTCGGTTGAAATACTCGCGAATAGTGCTTCATGTAGCAGTTATTGACTTCGACATCGGCTTGCGTAAAAAAACGTAAAATCTGTGTCAAAAGATTACGCTCGGCTTCACTCAGGTTACGGTGCCAGTCCTTTACATCATCTGCTAGCGGAACCTCCTCGGGTAACCAATGAATACGTTGCTGCATTAGCCATGCATCGTAGGCCCATGGATAATGGAACGGTTTGTAGATTGGGTCTGAACTGAGCAGTGACATTTGCTAGAAATTCCTCAACTCAGAAACATTCACTGGCAACTAAGACATTCCTCATAATCAGCATCATTTTTTTGCTCTCCGCTGTTGACACGTCCTAACAGTGGAATAGTGGCAACTCCATTCTTCAGCGATTTAGCACCAACGTTTTCTGAGCGTTGAATCGATTTTGAGCGGCAATAATAAAGGCTTTTTACTCCCTTTTTCCAGGCGAGCATGTGGACCTGGTGAAGGTCTCGTTTATGAACGTCGCCGGGTAGAAACACATTGAGGGATTGCGATTGACAAATTTGTTCAGCGCGATCGGCTGCGTGTTCGATGAGCCAGCGCTGATCTAATTCGAAAGCTGTCTTGAAGATTAATTTTTCATCATCACTCAAAAAATCAAGGTGTTGAACTGATCCCTCATTGGTTGTTATCGAAGACCAGGTTTCGTCATCGTCTCGATTGTGACGTGATAAAACCACTTTTAAGCTTTTGTTACGAACATTGAACGAGCCCGAAAGCGTCTTGTGGGTATAACTGTTTGCGGCGATCGGCTCTATACCAGGTGAGGCACCCCCACAGATAATTGAAATTGAGGCCGTAGGTGCGACCGCGAGCTTGTTAGTAAATCTTTCAGAGACGCCATAGTCCTCGGCGTCCGGACATGCCCCGCGTTCCTCAGCTAGTCTGCGACTCGCTGTATCTGCCTTGGACCGAATATGCTTGAACATTTTGTTGTTCCAGACCTTTGCCATTACACTTTCAAAAGGAATTCCTGTCGCCTGCAAATACGAATGAAATCCCATAACACCGAGTCCCACGGAACGCTCGCGCATTGCCGCATATTTGGCGCGTTCCATTGTTTCAGGAGCGCTATCGATAAAGTCTTGCAGGACGTTATCTAGGAAACGCATTACGTCCTCTATGAAGGTCGGATGGCTTTCCCATTCATCATACTTCTCAAGATTGAGCGAAGAGAGGCAACAAACTGCCGTCCGCTCTTTTCCCTGATGATCGAGACCGGTTGGTAAGGTAATTTCGCTACATAAATTTGAGGTTTTGACTGATAGTCCAGCAAGCTTGTGGTGTTCAGGAACAGCTCTGTTCACATGGTCGACAAATACGAGGTAGGGTTCTCCCGTTTCGACCCTTGCCGTGAGAATTCGGACCCATAAAGATCGCGCCGAAAGTTTACGAAGATGGGCACCATCCTTCGGGCTAACCAATGACCATTCTTCATCATTTTCTACCGCACGCATGAATGCATCTGGGATTAGCAGCCCATGGTGGAGGTTTAGTGCCTTACGATTGGGATCACCACCCGTCGGTCTACGTAACTCAATGAATTCCTCTATTTCCGGATGGTTTACGGGGAGATATACAGCAGCGCTACCCCTCCGTAGTGATCCCTGGCTGATTGCTAAGGTGAGGGAATCCATAACACGGATAAAAGGGACCACACCCGAGGTTTTCCCATTCTGGCCAACAGTCTCACCAATTGAGCGTAAATTTCCCCAATAACTACCTATGCCACCACCACGGGCAGCAAGCCAAACATTCTCGTTCCAAAGGTCTACTATACCATCGAGGCTATCACTCGCCTCATTGAGAAAACACGAGATAGGCAAACCTCTTTTTGCACCACCATTAGATAAAACAGGCGTAGAGGGCATGAACCAATGTTGACTGATATAATCGTAAATTCGCTGTGCGAGCGCGCTATTCTCTGAGAAATGCATAGCTACGCGTGCAAACAGATCTTGGTAACTTTCACCAGGGAGCAAATAGCGGTCAGTAAGCGTAGCTTTTCCAAATGTAGTCAATAATTCGTCACGGTCGGAATTTATTTTTATCCTGATACCGCGTTCATTTTGGGCGATAGTTTCTCCAATATTTGACGCGAGGTTGTACTCGAGTGTGGATTCGGGAACATCGCTATTATCTATGAGTCGGCCAGAAACTGAGTTATCCACAACCGCTTCATCATACCTAAGCACTTCTGTTCCTTGGTCCATTTCCCCTCCTGTCCACAGGTGTGAATTAAACTACTTGTGGAAAAAACACAATATGTCGTGTGCTGCATTACATACGACACAACGTATAGCAGAATGTCAATGAGAACAAATAAAGAACATACTGCTCAGGCGTAAAAAGATCAATGGTTTGAGCAATAGAACTCGTTTTGATTTTGAAATTTACTGCAGGGTTGAGCGGAAGTGATAGGGTTAAGTGCAAAGTTTTACGGTTACTGGAAGAAAGACGTTCCAATCAATTTTTGAAGCTTTAAATAATTTCATCATCGTGGATAGGAAGATTCTAGCTGTCCAACATTGTAATTACGCATGACCCCTAATAAAGGGATAGAGATGTAAAAAATCCAAATATTCTACATGGAGTCATGAGGAAGAATGGGGCATAGTTAGGCGAACCAGGATGCAACAGGTTTCTCAAGGAAGGCGTGCAGCTGGAAATTGTTTTGGTGGAATATGCTCCATGTGCGGTCGCTTTACACTGACTTCGCCTTTAGAGGCTCTGAGTAAACTCTTTGGCTTTAAAGACCGTCCGAACATTGCCATGAGTTACAATATTGCCCCAACGCATGATGTGGCTACAATACGCCCAGGAAATGAAGGTAGACGACACTTCGCCTCTATATCATGGGGGCTTATTCCGTCATGGATCAAGGATAACAATACCTCCCAACGACTCATTAATGCCCGCGGCGAAACTGTTGCGATTAAGCCGTCATTTAGTGATGCATTTTGTTCGCGCCGATGTCTAATTGCAGCCGACGGATTTTACGAATGGAAGACTAATGCTTCTGGCCTGGTGAAACAGCCCTATAGAATAACGCTTGCTGATGATGACCTGTTTGCTTTTGCCGGTATCTGGGAAAGTTGGCCTATTCCATCGCCATCAATGCCTGGGTCTTCCGCTTTGGATACCTGCGCAATCATTACAACTACCGCTGCTAATCAGATATCACACATCCACTCGCGTATGCCGGTCATCCTCGAAGAGGAGGATTACGAAACGTGGTTGACAGGGACGCCAGAGCAAGCCCGAGCACTAATTCACCCATATGAGGGCGTGCTTAAAGCGTATAAAGTAAGTACGCGCGTAAATGCTGTAAAAAATAATGATTTGGATTTACTTGCACAAATTGAGGAATTGGACGATGACTCTACTTTAAAAAGTGATATGACTGATGATAGTCAGCACAATCTGTTTTAGGTTTTTGTCGAGTAAACCATTTCATGTACACCACTTCAGTGATTTGAATACTAACTGCCCGAGCAGAGCCGCCTCGCGGATCAGTATTCTGATTATCTATTACGGCGCTTGGTAACAATTAGCAGTTTCTGCTCGTAAACGCGTCAACGCATAGACGGAATCGATGAGAGGTGTCTCCACTCCGATCATTCGGCCGATCTCAGATACCGCACCTACTATAGCGTCAACCTCGGCAGGTCGGCCATTGTCAAAATCCTGCAGCATAGACGTCCGAAAATCACTAGGCCTACGGTATCCCTCAACTCTTTCCTCCGGTGTGCTATGAAGGATAATCCCAAGCTTTTCAGCTACCATGTAGCATTCTTGCATCATACCGGTAATTAAATTTGCGATTCCTTCGTCATCGTACATTTCTCCCATGGTTCCCTGGGTTAGAACACTGATAGGGTTAGCGCCAATATTACCTAAAATTTTATACCAGACCTCGGTACGTATCTCAGTACTAATGGGAGATTCAAACCCCGCACTCGTAAATGCCTCAGATACATGACCTACCCGATCACTTTTACTGCCATCAAGCTCACCGATCGGAAAGCGGCCGAGGCGGTCGGGACGGCTGAGATGGGATACAATGCCTGGCTCAGGAATAGAAGCCCCCATATAAACGACGCAACCAATGGTTTGCTCCGGGCGAAGTGCATCCCATACCAGGCCGCCCGGATCCACACTGTCTAAATGAATTTTCAACCAATTTCCAGGCAATGCGTAAAAATACCACCAAGGGACGCCATTATGAGCAGGAACCACAATTGTATTTGGGCCAATCATTGGCTTAATTGACTCGAGTGCGCCACGGACAGCAGGCACTTTCAGAGGCGTGATCACGATATCTTGGATGCCGGCCTTCGTTGCATCGTCCGTCAAATTTGGCCGTGTGACGAATTCACCATCTGCTGTACGCAATATCAGACCTTTGGTCTGTATGGCGGTCAACGTCGATCCACGGGCATACAACGTCACATCAAGCCCAGCCTTTGTCATGTACGCGGTAATAGCACTACCGATTGCTCCCGCACCGAATACGCATATTTTCATTGACCTTTTCCCCTCAAAACACCCCTGAAAATGGAATTAATGTCCCTGTGGGGCAGTGTAGCATCCTGCGATATTAGCCCTAAGTCGTGTTAGTGCGTAGACTGCGTCAATCTGAGGCGTGGGCACACCTACTAACTGGCCAAGCTCAGATACTGCACCCACGATAGAATCAATTTCTATTGCCTTGCCTTGTTCAAAACTTTGCAATGTAGATGTTCTAAACGAACCTAACCGGACACCTCTGTCAACATTGTCTAGAATATCACCTGGCAGTTTGACCCCAAGTTTCTTCGTTACTGCAAGCACTTCCCGCAAAATTGCTCTCATAACATCGCACACGTTTTGGTCGTCACACATTTCCTCCATGGTTGCACCACATATGACACTTATGGGATTAACGCCAATATTACTGCAGATTTTTGACCAGACTGCGGTTCGGATGTCCTCTTCCACAGGGGCATTAAATCCGGCTTTTATAAACGCCTCAGCAGCTCTCAGTAATCGACGGCTCTTGGTACCGTCAGGTTCACCCAGGGTATAGGTCGAATTGTCGGTGTAAAGGGCTATTCTGGGGTTTGGTTTTGACGCACTCATTCGCACAGTACATCCCAATACTTTTTCTGGACCTATGGCGTTCCAGATTTGACCACCAGGATCGAGGCTGTCCAAATTTACCTTTGCCCAGTTTCCAGGCAGTGAATGAAAATACCACCAAGGGATACCATTTTGCGCCGAAATAACTGTTGTGGTTGGTCCAATTAGCGGTGCTAAAGCAGGAATAGCTTGAATAATTGTGTTTGCCATCAATGCTATAATCACTACGTCCTGAGGACCAACTGATTTGGTATCATCAGTTGTTTTCAGCTCAATTGTTTCGCGCTTCTCTCCAGATTCCAACACCAGTCCGCGGTCGCGGATAGATTGTAGTGTTACACCCCTGGCAATCAGCGTCACGTCGAGCCCAGCAGCCGACATACGCCCTGCTACCACACAGCCGATTGCGCCGGCGCCGAACACAGTAATTTTCATTTGGATTCACACATGACTGTCGTTACCCGCCTAGGTGAGACTAAGTGGAACGAGTTAGCCGCTTGCTCCCTAAAACTCACTCTACTAATGCTACTATTGTGAAAGGATCTGACTCAAGAAGAGCTTTGTACGGTCGGACTGCGGGTTATTGAAGAATTCGTCTGGTACGTTCTGCTCTATGATTTCTCCCACGTCCATGAAGATGATGCGATTCGCTACGGTTTTGGCGAAACCCATTTCATGGGTAACTACAAGCATTGTCATTCCCGTTTCGGCAAGTTCTATCATGACGTCAAGCACTTCTTTGATCATCTCAGGGTCAAGTGCAGATGTCGGTTCATCAAATAACATTACTTGAGGATTCATGCATAAAGAACGCGCAATGGCGACGCGCTGTTGCTGGCCGCCTGATAATTGACCAGGAAATTTGTGTGCCTGTTCAGGGATCTGCACGCGGTCAAGGTATTTCATAGCAATTTCCTCAGCCTCAAGCCTACGCATCTGCCGTACCCAAATCAGTGCCAACGAACAATTTTCTAAAACAGTGAGGTGTGGAAACAGGTTGAACTGCTGAAAGACTATGCCAACTTCAGAACGGACAAGTTCTATATTTTTTAGGTCACTGGTCAGTTCTACTCCATCGACAACAATCCTTCCTTTTTGATGTTCTTCAAGCCTATTGATGCACCTAATCAGCGTTGACTTTCCTGATCCGGAGGGTCCACAGATAACAATTCTTTCACCCTTATTTACGGTAAGATTAATTTCCTTAAGTACTTGAAATGAACCAAACCATTTGTGGACACCAGACATTTCGATCATGACGTCATCGGAAATTGTCATGGTCTTGTTCGGATCCTTTATATCACCTTGTGATAGTGTGGCTTCGTCGGACATAATTCTCACCATTCCTTACGTGTCAGTATTCAGGGTGGCTTAATGGCCAGTATGAAGTTTTCGTTCAAGGTACAACGAGTATCTCGACATTCCGAAACAACAAATGAAGAAGAATAGGGCGACAAACAGATATACCTCGCGTGCCAATCCTGCCCACTCTGCATCCGCCAAAGATGCTCTGCCGACCCCTAAGGGATCGAGCATTCCTATAATTAAAACTAAGGTTGTATCTTTGAACAGTCCAATAAAAGTATTAACAATACCGGGGATTGATATCTTCAGAGCTTGCGGCAGGACAATTAGCCAATGAACCTTAAAATAGTTCATACCGAGCGATTCGGCAGCTTCAAATTGACCTTTAGGAATTCCTTGCAGTCCCCCGCGAACCACCTCCGCAATATAACCCGCCGCAAATAACGTCACTATAATTAGTACTCTAATTAAAAGCGAGAAAACCGTCCCTGGTGGCATTAAATAGTTGAGCATTGTTGAAGCGATAAACAAAAGGGCGATTAAGGGCACACCACGTATAAATTCTATGAATAGAACGCAGAGAATTCTTAAGACTGGCATCTTTGAACGGCGGCCTAGTGCTAAGAGAACCCCGATTGGTAGTGAACAAGAGATACCAGTGACGCCAATAACTAGTGTCAACATGATGCCACCGAATTGGTCGGTATCTATTGGGGCTAGGCCTAGGCCACCTACTAAAAGCCAACCTGTTATAAACGGGAAGGCTACCACAAAACAAAGTCCCAATTTCCGCCCTGGCATCTTGTCATAAAGTACCGGTACAATAGCTGCTATAAGGAGAATGAATGACAGGTTGACTCTCCATCTCGACTCGGCCGGATAGAATCCGTAAACGAAAAGCTCAATCCGGTTTGCAATGAAGGCCCAACACGCAGCTGTACCGTGACCGTCCAAAACTTCCATCTTTTCCCAACATTCCTTCCGCGATTCGGCGCTCCAAACAGCGTCCAGAAGAATCCACTCGATAAAAGGCGGCAGAATAGACCAGAGGAACCAGAGGGCCAGGATGGTCATCGCTGCATTGAATGGCGTGGAAAGAAGGTTGTGGTAAACCCATCCGAATATGCCTACCTCTGTGCGCGGCGGCCGCAATTCTGAATGCCGGCTAGGGTCAGGAATTTGTTGAGCGTCAGACATGATTCATCGCTCTACCAACGCAATTTTTTTGTTATACCAATTCATGAATCCCGAGATAATCAAAGAGATTACCAAGTAGCAGGAGAGAACGATTATCATCGTTTCAATCTCTTTGCCCGTCTGCATAAGGGTGATGCCACCAACTGTTGCGACAACGTCCATGTATCCAATCGCGATAGCCAATCCCGAATTTTTTGTTAGGTTAAGATACTGACTTGTAAGTGGTGGGACGATTACTCGAAGGGCCTGGGGGATAATTATTAGCTGTAGTGTTCTATTCGGACGAAGTCCGAGCGCGAATGCAGCTTCGGTTTGCCCACGATTGATAGCTAGAATCCCAGAGCGAACAATCTCTGCAATGAAGCAGGATGTATAATACGATAGCGCAAACCACAACGCTATAAACTCGGGCTTAATAGCCAACCCACCCTTAAAATTAAATCCCCTAAGCTCCGGATAACTCCAAGACATTGGCATTCCGGAGAGGAAAAAAGCGACTGCTGTTGTTCCTAGGATTGCTCCAGTCGAGATTAAAAATACTGGGTAAACTTTCCCCGTCTTATCTTGAGTAGCTCTAGCCCAACGCCTAAACAAAATGACAAAAATTATTGAAATCATGAGCGCTGCTGCGACAATCCATGAACCTTGTTCCCAAACCGGCTTTGGAATATAGAATCCTCTATTTGAAAGAAAAAATGAATCAGCAAAATTCACTGCTTTCTTTGGAATTGGTAGATGGATAATAACGAGTCCATGAATTAAAAGTATGTGGAGGAGGACGGGGACATTTCTTGTGAATTCCAGAAAACAGTAAACAATTCGGTTAACTAACCAGTTGTTAGACAACCTTAGGATTCCCATTATGGTTCCCATTACAGTAGCTAAAACGATTCCACAAACTGCGACTAGCAGGGTGTTTAAAATACCTACTGCGGCTGCCCGTAGATGGGTAGATCTTGAGCTGTATTCAATGAACGGTGAGAAAGTAATGTCGTAGGCTGCTGTATATAATAGAAACTCAAAACTAAATTCTTTTCCAATTGTTTCTAAGTTTATTGTGACATTTCGAATTATTAAGGCGAGGACAGCAAACACCACGGCGACTGTCACTATCTGGATAATGACAGGCCTAACTTCCTGGTTGCTCCACAGGCGTGCTATCAGATTGCGGTTATCAGAACCGTTCTCAGAAAGCTGAAGTCCACTCTGCATGATATTGGACAACTATTGACATTATCAGCGAAAAACAAACTGCTTTTCGCGAGTCAGCTAGCCCCTCACCGATGAATACTAATAGTTAACTATTAACGAACGTGTAGTTGTCAAAAGTTGTAGAAGCGTGCCATGGCCCAAACGGGTTGTGGCACGCTTCTACATTGATCGACAATTACTCGATCTCTTAACGGAACGGCGGCGAATATTGGAGACCACCATTCGTCCATAGTGCGTTTTGTCCGCGCGCTAGTCCGATTGGGGTATTTACGCCAATATTGCGTTCAAAAATTTCGCCATAGTTACCGACAGACTTGATTATGTTGTATGCCCAGTCCTTACTAAGACCAAGTTCCTCACCCTGATTACCTTCAACACCTAAGAGGCGCAAAACTTCTGGGTCTTTAGAACTCTTCATTTTATCAACATTAGCCTGTGTAATACCTTTTTCCTCGGCCGTGATCGTTGCATTTAGGACCCAGGTTATAATATCGGACCACTGGTCGTCACCGTGACGGGTGGCTGGTCCAAGGGGTTCCTTAGAGATAATCTCAGGCAGAACGATATGATTTGCCGGATCCGAGAACGTTGAACGTGTAGCAGCTAAGCCAGAAGCGTCAGTAGTATAAACGTCACATCGCCCTGATATGTAGTTTTGTCTCGCTTCATCGTTCGTTTCAATAGTCACAGCCTCGTATTTCATACCATTAGCATGGAAATAATCGGCTAGGTTAAGCTCAGTCGTCGTGCCCGTCTGTATGCAGACCGAAGCGCCGTTAAGTTCCTTGGCGCTTTTAATGCCAAGTGACTTATTTACCATGAAGCCTTGCCCATCATAGTAGTTAACACCATGAAATCGCAACTTCACACCGACATCACGTGAGAAGGTGATGGTCGTATTCCGCCATAACACGTCGCCTTCACCCGCGTTGAGTAGAGTGAATCGAGTTTTGCCTGTAGAAGTGACAGCCTTGATCTTACTTGCATCACCCAATACCGCTGCTGCAGTTGCACGACAGAAATCGACATCAAAGCCCTTCCACTTTCCACTTTCATCCGGATAGGCGAATCCCGCTATACCAGTACTAACTACGCACCGTAAAACGCCGCGTGATTTGACGTCATCAAGTGTTGCGGCAAATACTGAACCTGAAACAGCAAATGCTGCAAGCACAGTAGTTGCACCCAATAATTTAAAAAACTTCATTACGCTACCTCCCTTTCATTTCTAATTCACTAATCTTCAGAATTAGCTTCGGCGCAATTCTCACGCCGCTTCGTACGCAGAACCTAACTTCATTAATTACGACCCGTTCGCCGGGCTCCATATTTCGTGTACTATGCCCAAACCTTGTACCAAAATACAACTACCGTAATGCCAATTCCAAATATATTGCCAAATTATTATTGTTTGGTATGATTTTGGTACTATTTATTCAAGAGTGAGTATAGCTATTTATACTAGGATCAACTGTATTCTTTTGGGCTATTGATTCAAGAGATTAAGCAATAATATTTACAAAAAATATTATTTTAGTCTCAAACAGAGTGAAATTTTAAATAACTATGATTTATTAGAGCGAAATTTGTTAGACAAGCAAAGACGAGCCAGGAATAGGGCACTTGGGTTAATTTTGGTGGTGCTAGTCACGCTGTTCTATCTAATTACGGTAGTAAAATTTCAACTCCTTATGATTGGTACTTAATGAACTAAATTTTATATCGTGCCAGTGAACTTTGGTGGCACGCGTCGTTTCGAGTTTCTGAACATGCCCATCTCGAGCTATTATGAATTGCTGACCAAGGTTCCGACCGACCGCGACTAACTGCCGCATATGTATGTTAGGTCACCATTCCCTGTGGTTCTTACCATTTACTATGTTAAACTTAGGAAATTTTGTTAGAAGAGGTTACCTAAACTACATAGAGCGGGACAATCGTCTGGGCTATAATCCGTTAATTAGGAGCACCACAATGAAAAGAGCATTTTTACTGGTGGCGGCGATTATGCTTGCTGCATCGAATACAGCGATAGCAGACACCGCTAAAGGCAAAAAGGTGTTCAAGAAATGCGTCGCTTGTCATACTATTACGGCTGGTGGCAAAAATAAGGTAGGTCCAAACCTCTTCGGCATCATCGGCCGAAAAGCGGGTTCTGGACAAGGCTTTAAATACTCGAAAAGCTATGTTGAATCTGGGGTTAGCGGATTGGTCTGGACCGAGGATGCCATCTTCGAATATTTGGCGGATCCTCGGGCTTATATGCGTAAAGTAACTGGAAACGCTAAGGCACGGTCTAAGATGGTATTTAAGCTGAAGAGGGAAAAAGATCGTAAGGATATCATTACTTACTTAGCAGCCCAAAAATAAAATCAGTTTCCCACTGCTAATTTTTTGCTTGGTAATGCGCAGGTCGGTTGCCTTTGTATAGGTGCTTTCTGGCTAGGCATCTGCCTAAGTGGCCGCGATAGCAGGATACTGGATACTCCACAATGGCAAGTCGTCTCGAGCTATGTTCCCTCTCCGAAAAATATGATCCGTGATAGGAAAGTATAATCAGCCTCAAACATACCGATAGCTATGAAAACTGTTAATAAAAGAGGCGGAACAAGAATGGCATAGATCATAGCCATCCGCTCCCACATCATATGCATAAAGACAGCGACTATAAGTCCAGCCTTCAGTAACATGAAGATTAAGATCAACGACCACCTCAGGTAACTCTGTACCTGGAAGTAGTCGACAGCATACGACATCGCACTGAGGATAAATAACAATCCCCATATATAGAGATACGTACTAATTGGATGTTGTTGGCCTTCTGCGTCTGCCATGAATTTACCTACCAAAGATAGAAGAATGCGAAGATGAAAACCCAAACTAGGTCAACGAAATGCCAATAGAGACCCATAATTTCGACGGCTTCGTAGTTGCCTTTGCGGCTAGTAAAAAAGCCACGGTCGTTGCGGTCGTAATCTCCACGCCATACCTTGCGGGCCACTATAAACAGGAAAATCACACCTATTGAAACGTGAAATCCGTGAAATCCGGTTATCATAAAGAAGGTAGAGCCAAATTGTGCTGCACCAAACGGGTTTCCCCACGGCCTAACACCTTCCATAATTAGCTTTGTCCATTCAAAGGCTTGCATACCCACAAATGATGCACCAAAAACAGCTGTTATCAAAATTAGCACAGTTGTTTTAACTCGATCTCGGCGATAGCCAAAATTAACAGCCATCGCCATAGTCCCGCTACTACTGATCAGTATGAAGGTCATGATAGCGATTAGTATAAGCGGGATAGAATGACCGGCGATTGTCAGGGCAAAGACCTCGCTTGGAATTGGCCAGGGCACGGTGGTAGACATTCGCACTGTCATGTATGAAATCAAAAAACAACTGAAGATGAATGTATCGCTGAGGAGGAAAATCCACATCATTGCCTTACCCCACGGCACATTCTTGAATGCTCGCTGGTCGGATGACCAGTCGGCACGTATTCCATCCCAGCCTTCGGGCCGTGCGGAATCTTCTTCAGTATCTGTCAAAGCAGAATTCGTCATGTCTTCCTAATCCCGTTTAGGTAAACAACAGTAGGCCGAACAATACCAGCCAAATAAATAGCAAAAAGTGCCAGTAAACAGCACACAGGTCGATACTTAAGCTCAACTCGGCTACGTCTTTTCCTCGCCGGACATTATCGTTTGTTCGAAACCATGCCACAAGGCCGCCCAGCAAGTGGAGTCCGTGGAGCGCGGTGACCAGGTAAAAAAAGGATGCTGCGGGGTTCGTTTCCACAAAGTAACCCAAATTCGCCAATTGCTTCCATACGACTAGCTGTCCAGCAAGAAAGGTGAAGGCGAGAGCACCAGCAGCGAGCATGCTCTGTCTTACAGCTTTCTCCCGTCCCAGATAAGCTGCTTTTCGTGCCCGTTGGATCATAACACTGCTAAAAACCATGACCGCAGTATTTACCCATAACAACCAGGGTTCAGGTACTGGTCGCCAGTCCGGAAAGGTCATACGGTCAGCATAGGCAATAATAAACAAGGAAAACATAACGGTGACAACGCTCAGCAATACCCTCAAGGCGAGCCTTGCTTTAGGCATACCAAATGTACGGTGCCGATCTAGGGCGGCAACCCCATCACTAATCGGTAGCCAAGGCTTTTCAGTCAATTGGTCAATAAGCTTCACGTGTAGCTACCCTTAGCAGACCACATATAATCAATGTACGATAGATACTGAAATACTGAACCATCTGTCCCACTATTCTGCCGGCTGTGAAGCTGTACCAGAAATCTCTTCTTGTGGCTCGACCATTTCGACCTGGTCGGGGGGAAGATTTTGGGGCAGGAAATCCTGTTTTGCCCCTGGTACGTTGTAATCATAGGCCCACCGATATACCACTGGCAGCTCGCCCCAATTTCCGTGACCCGGAGGCGACTCTGGTGTCTGCCACTCCAGCGTTGTGGCCCTCCAAGGGTTACGTTCAGAGACTTTACCCTTATACGCACTCCACACTATGTTGAAGATGAAAACTAACTGGGCAAAGCCAACTATGAGCGCGGCAACCGTTATGTTCGCACTCAGTGTCTGCGCAGAATCCACGATGAAGTCGGTTTCACCGAGTTCGTAATACCGTCGTGGTACACCTAGGAAGCCTAAATAGTGCATGGGGAAATATATTGAATAGGCGCCGATGAAGGTTGTCCAAAAGTGAAATTTACCCATTCCCTCGTGTAGCATTCGCCCAGTCATCAGCGGGAACCAATGGTAGACAGCCCCGAGGATAACCAGAATTGGCGCTACGCCCATAACCATATGGAAGTGAGCGACCACAAACATAGTGTCTGAAAGTGGCACGTCGATAACAACGTTTCCAAGAAACAACCCTGTTATTCCACCGTTTACAAAGGTGATGATGAATGCAATGGAAAACAACATTGGAAGGGTTAGATGTATATCTCCACGCCACAGCGTCAGCGTCCAATTATAAACCTTAATGGCGGTAGGAACGGCGATAATGAGTGTAGTTGTAGCAAAGAAGAACCCAAAATAAGGATTCATTCCGCTGACATACATGTGATGTGCCCACACCACAAAACTGAGGCCACCTATCACAACTATGGCCCAGACCATCATTCGATAGCCGAAGATATGCCTTCGTGCGTGTACCGAAAGCAAATCAGAGACGATTCCAAAACCTGGGAGGGCTACAATGTAGACTTCAGGATGACCGAAGAACCAAAACAAATGCTGGAAGAGAAGCGGACTACCACCGTTGTATTTAAGGTGCTCGCCATACTCAACGATACTTGGCATAAAAAAGCTTGTGCCAATGACTCTATCCAGGGTCATCATAATAGCGCCAACGAATAAGGCCGGAAATGCTAACAATGCGAGTATAGTAGCAACAAATATACCCCAGATTGTAAGTGGCAAACGCATCAGAGTCATTCCCCGTGCTCGTGCCTGGAGAACGGTCACCACATAGTTTAAACCACCCATGGTAAAGCCAACGATGAAGAGGGCGAGCGAGATAAGCATAAGGACGATGCCCCCGTCTGCTCCGGGCGTGCCTTGGAGTATTGCCTGTGGTGGGTAGAGCGTCCAACCGGCTCCTGTGGGACCGCCAGGGACGAAAAAGCTCGCAATCAAAACAATTACCGCGAGCAAGTAAATCCAGTAACTCAACATGTTCACGTAAGGGAATACCATGTCTCTCGCACCGACCATCAGCGGGATCAGGTAGTTCCCAAACCCTCCAAGGAATAGCGCGGTTAGGAGATAGATAACCATAATCATTCCATGCATGGTAATGAGCTGGTAGTAGGAGGTATCGCTGATAAAGGAAAAGTCGTTTGGAAAACCAAGTTGCAGTCGCATTACCCACGACATTACAAGACCTACCATTCCGATGGCTACCGCGGTTGCCGAATATTGAATAGCAATGACTTTAGCGTCTTGACAGAAGACGTATTTCGTCACCCAACTCTTTGGATGGTATAGCTCAACATCTTCTACTTCGGCCGGTGGGACATACGCCGCTTCGGCTGGTGCGACAGTGGCCATTAGGACACCCTCCTTAATAAACGTTCACTGTATTTCAACTGTTTATAGTTCATTGAACGGAACCGCTTTTTTCTGGTTCCGAGTTCTTTTTATGTAAAGCTAAATCAACTTTATTCCCCGCATTTTTAGGCACCTGAGCTATTGATTGCGCAAATGTCATCTGCTCATCAAGCCACGTTTGATACGCGTCTTCTTCTTCTACTATAACCTTTCCACGCATTACATGATGACCCACTCCACACAATTCGGCACAAAGAATGTCAAATTTGCCAGGTCTGGTCGGAATGAACCAGAAATAGGTGACCTGACCAGGCACTAGATCCATTTTGGCGCGGAACTGGGGTACATAAAAGTCGTGCAAAACGTCGACCGAGCGAAGCAAAGCCTTAACCGGCCTGTCCATTGGCAGATGTAGGTCATCGCCTTCGATCAATAAATCGTCTTGGCCATTGGGATCATTCGGATTAATACCGAATGGGTTATCTCCATCGATATATTTTACATCGGTTGTACCTAACACGCCGTCCTTACCAGGGTATCTGTAGCTCCATTGCCATTGTTGGCCTAAAACTTCGAACTCGTCTGCACCTTCAGGCACTGTGACATATTGATTCCAAACAAAAAGCCCTGGTGCCAACATTCCCACCACCCCTAATGTGGTCAGAATAGTGAGCCACCACTCCAACTTCTTATTCTCAGGTTCGTAGGTAGATCGCGACCCTTCCCGGTGTTGGTACCGGTACACGCAATAGGCCATGAACAGGATAATTGCTACAAATACAACGCCAGTGATCCAAAATGTAAGAATGATTGTGTCGTCGATGTAGCCCCAATTCGAGGCAATTGGTGTCCACCACCAAGGACTTACAAAGTGAAACACCACGGAACCAATGCCGACAAGAACTAATATAGCTGCGACGACCATTCCTGACCTATCCCTGATTTCATAAAATCGCGACGGAACTTAAAGGAAGTCGTGCGCCTGGTCTAGGCCTCGTCGCTGCCTTCTTAAAATCTTGTCCCGGTCCAATTAGTTTGGCGTTAAATGTTTCAAGAGATTTTATATCTTATTGAATCAAAGCTTATACTTAGCAAATGGATTACAAATTGCGTTTTCCATCTGAGGCTATTTTATGCCTGCCGGTTAGGCCTGGGTATCGGGTCCTGCGACTAACTGCCGCGCCCAGATTTGGGTTCCCTCAATTCTTTTCTAATCTTCATTAGCAAAAGTATTACACCGCCTGCACCTAGAAGACACAACAGTGCCAACCCACCGCCTGAAGTTCCATGCGCGCCACTTGACGAGTACGCCAATGCTTGAGAAATCAACATATAAAACTCCTGTGCAAGGGTTAAGCCAGAACCGATCCCAATTGGGAGAGCAATCACCTAGGTAGAAGGTATATTTTTACCCTCTGTTTTGCCCCAGGTTTCAAATGCTACCGGTCCTCCTCCGCGCCGAAAGATAAGCGTCACGTCTCTTTTGGAAATTAGCCACCCTTCGTTTGACCGCACCAATTCGGCGTAGTTGTCTTCTATCCGATGAGGTCCTTCAAAAGGAACCGGTCCGTCACTATCCTCAACTCTGACTCCTGGCTCGTAATAGTCGGCATTATATGACTTTGATGTTGCATGATTTTCATCGATTACATCAACGATAGTGTTAGTGATAACATGTCGAATAGTACCCTTGGCCAGACCACCTACGAGTCCTTTCAAGATTTCATCCCGGCCCGTCAGATGAACGCCCAGTGCTTGCCATTCTACGTCGGGTGTAAACAGGTTTGCGGCTTTCTCGTACTCACGTTGATCCACATAAAGATAGTACTGGCGTAGAACCCGTTGGCACTCCCACTCAATTACCCGTTCTTCATCTCTCGTCATCAGTGATAGTCCTTCGTTGTTTGAAGCTACATCGGCGAGACAGCTTAGCTTGTCATCACTTGCTTACATAAACACTGGTGGTAGTTTGTGAGCAGAAATATTTTGTTGGGCCCTTACTGCAACTTCCCGGAAGCTCGCAGAGTCTCTCCAATTCGCTCAATTTCTGTCAGCCCCTTATTCAAAGCTTCTGTTGTCGTATGTACAGAACTTCCCTCCGATACCAAACCATATGGGTGTTTAACCGCCGATCCCAAGACAAACCGGGTATCATCGACTCCCTCAACTTTGATGGCTTCTTCGGCCTCTTCAAACACCACCAACTCACCTGCTTCAACAACACCCGGTACGCGCAACCGACCATTTTGAAATGTCAGCCAACCTACAGTATGACCCTTCGGCGGATGATAAGTCCACTGCTCGCCGGCTTTCAACTGAACATCCAAATAGTTAATTCCAGGGGGGGCCGGAATAATACTTGTCGTTTTTCCATATTGGCCCAGGATTATACGTGCGGGTCCCTCTGCTGCTATGTTTTCAGCGTCGCAGTAGAAAGCCTCGCATTCGGCAATCTCTAGGTCGGGAGGAAGCGCAACCCACATTTGATAGCCCTGGACGTTTTCTTTGCCGTATGAAATTCCGCCATGCCAAACACCTTTGGACGCCCGCATCCATTCAACAGAACCAGATTCCAATACACCTTCGGTCCCCGAAGTTTCCATGTATTTAAACTTTCCCTGAAACAGGAGTGACACCGTTGCTATTCCTGAATGAGAGTGAAATCCAATTTCACGAGGTGGATTGGGGTTCGTATCAAACGCATCCAAAAATACAAATGGCTTTATCAATTCCCCAATGTCAGTTGGTGTAACAAGCCGGGTTATAGGCCCCATAATCGTACCGTGTGTACGTAATAAAATTTTTCGAACGTCGGTATTTATGGTTTCCGCCGATAGAACACTCATCACTAAATTTAAACCCTTCTAGCTTTTAACTTTTAACAAAATTTAAAGGTCTCACCTGAATTAAAATTAACAAACAGTGGTGGGCGCGGCTGGGATTGAACCAGCGACCCCCGCCGTGTGAAGACGGTGCTCTCCCACTGAGCTACGCGCCCATAATCTAATCAGGATAAAGATCTGCAGATCAGTCGGTGTCAAGAACATGCTGGAATAGGTTAAATGCCTTCAACTATACAAAAGTCCCGGTCAGCAGCGCCTTTCGCGAACGACAACGCCTCAGCATATTCTGGCGACTCATAACAGGTAACGGCGTCTTCATACGTAGGAAATTCAACGATAACGTTTCGCTCGCGCTCTTGACCTTCCTTGGTGATACAACGTCCTCCCCGGGCTAAAAAACGACCGCCATATTTTTCTACAGCGGAGCCCGCAGGCTTTATATATTTATTATAATTTTCGGCATTGGTAACTGTTACACGCACTAACCAATATGCATTCATTACATATTCTCCTGAACTATCCTGGTTTAAAAACACGTATCCCATATCGATCTTACAGCGACTCGCGACGCAATCCCGAATGAGGCATAGCGTTACCGGGTGCTCCAGTAGCCCAAATTCTGACAAAATATTAAGGGCAACATAATTCTACGTGATAAACGTCTAGTAACAGATTAATCTAACGTAAGGACATTGGATACACTCCCAGTGAGGTATCGTAAGAAAACGAAACAATATGTGACTTGGCTGTCCCGAATTTCTTGTGGCAGATTCAAGTTTAATGACCGTCGGTAAGCCGATTGGAAACAGTGCCGGAATTTGGCCATATTTTATAACGACCATTGGTCCCATGTCTGACAATAATATCGCCGCTGTAATCCTGGCTGCCGGTCGCGGTACTCGTATGGGTTCAGATTTGCCCAAGGTCTTGCAGCCGCTGGCAGGTAAACCCATGATTAGCCATGTACTTGATTCTGTGGCTAAATTAAAACCTAAACTTACTGTTGTTGTTATTGGCCCAAATATGGATGCGGTGAGGTCAGCAGTTGTTCCGCACCAGGTGGTTATACAAAGGGATCAGCGTGGTACAGCCGACGCTGTGAAGGCAACTCGTGAGTCCCTCACTGATTTTACTGAAGGAACAGTACTCATCCTCTACGGGGATACGCCGTTAATCCAAAGTGATACCTTAAAACTGATGATCGAGGCGCGCGAGAATGGCGCAGCGGTTGTGCTCTCAGGATTTCATCCCCAGGATCCAAGCGGTTATGGTCGTTTTATCCACAACGAGAAAGATGAGCTCATTGGTATAGTAGAAGATGCGGATCTAGAAGAGTCACAGCGTGGGATAAATTTTTGCCCCTCCGGTATTATGGCTGTGGAAGCGAGAAACCTCATGTCGCTTGTCAATTTAATAACCGACAACAATGCGAAAAATGAATTTTATCTGACTGATATAGTTGCTGTTGCACGCACCCAGGGGCTCGATTGCGCTGTGGTTGAAGCGGATGATATGGAACTTACAGGGGTCGACAGTCGAGTGGATCTAGCGGCAGCCGAAGCTCATTGGCAAAAGGTCAGGCGTGAACGCGCGATGGTGGATGGAGCTACACTGCTTGCACCTGAGACTGTATGGTTTAGCCATGATACCACACTCGGTCATGACGCGATTATTGGTCCAAATGTCCTGTTTGCTTTGGGTGTGACTTTGGGCGACCGCGTTGAGATTAAAGCGTTTTGCCACCTTGAAGGCACAAACATAGCTGATGATGCAACGATTGGTCCTTTTGCGAGACTACGACCCGGTACTGTCGTTGGTGCGGGCAGCCGAATTGGAAACTTTGTTGAGGTGAAGAATGCAGTCCTTGGAGAGGGCGTTCGTGCCGGTCACCTAACCTATCTTGGCGATACAAAAATAGGTCAGGGAGCAAACATCGGTGCGGGCACCATCACTTGTAATTATGATGGCGTCGATAAACACAATACGGTCATTGGTGCTGGGGCGTTTATAGGCTCCAACACGGCGCTTGTTGCTCCTGTGAACATTGGGAATGGTGCATTTATTGCCGCAGGCAGTGTAATCACTGACGATGTAACAGAAGATAGGCTAGCAATAGCGCGAGGACGACAAGTGGAAATGCCAAAACAAGCGGCAAAAATACGTAATGTGGAGGCAACCACAAGAGACAGGGTGACTGACCGCTCTGTCAATAAAACCGAAGAGTTTGATGCTAGAAAATCAAATAGGCGGAAGCCTAACTGATGTGTGGTATTGTTGGCATACTAGGACGTGAAGATGTTGCGTCACCACTGCTTTCGGGTCTGCGCAGGTTAGAATATCGAGGCTATGATTCTGCAGGTATTGCGACACTGGTTAACGGTAACGTGGAGCGCCGACGAGCCGAAGGTAAATTGGACAATCTAGAAGCGCTTCTTTCGGATCACCCAGTTAGCGGATCAAGCGGCATTGGTCATACCCGCTGGGCTACCCATGGGACACCCAACGAGGCAAATGCACACCCCCACGCAACAGATCGAGTAGCGCTTGTTCACAATGGGATAATTGAGAACTTTCAGGAACTGCGTGACGAACTTGCGCCCCATGGCAACCAATTTGAGACAGAAACTGATACAGAAGTTGTTTGTCATCTTCTAACGAACTTTCTGGAAGAGGGCATGACACCACAAGAAGCAGTTGCTGCTTCGCTACCGAGGCTTGAAGGTGCATTCGCACTAGTCATGATTTTTGCTGGGGAGCATGATCTGATAATCGGTGCAAGACGTGGTAGCCCGCTCGCAATAGGTTACGGAGAAGGTGAGATGTATTTTGGCTCCGATGCGCTAGCACTGGCGCCCCTGACCCAACGTATTTGTTATCTTGAAGAAGGTGACTGGGCATCGGTGACCCGAAACGGTGCCATAATTCGCAACGGTGGTGAGAACGACATTGTCGTGCGGCCGATAGTTGAGACAGCTTTATCCGGTGCAGCAACTGGAAAAGGCAGTTTTCGTCATTTTATGCTGAAGGAAATTTATGAACAACCCGCTGTAATCGGCGATACACTGCACTCGGTTATCAACCCGCAGAGTCGTACGATTACGCCGCCGCCCTTACCTTGCAATTTGGCGCAGATCTCCAAAATTACCATTGCAGCCTGCGGCACCGCTCACCTCGCTGGTATGGTAGGCAAATACTGGTTCGAGCGACTTGCGAAGATTCCGGTTGAGATCGATGTAGCTTCAGAATTTCGCTATAGGGAGCCACCGATGCTGGATGGGGGCCTTACTTTGTGTATCAGTCAGTCAGGCGAGACTGCTGATACGCTAGCCGCATTGCGCTATACAAGGGCACGTAAGCAGTGTGTTGTATCGATAGTTAATGCACCGGAATCGACAATCGCACGTGAAAGTGATGCAGTTCTGCCGACGCTGGCCGGCCCCGAGATTGGCGTGGCTTCGACTAAAGCCTTCACCACTCAACTCACCGTACTGGCCTATCTCGCCGTTGCTGCAGCACGTGCTCGGGGCGAGATAGATATGAAACGCGAAGCTGAGCTAACGTTGGCACTAACAGAGGTTCCGGGCCGCGTAGCGGAAGTTCTCAATCATGATGCAGCAATTGCAAGTCTTGCTCACGAGTTGGCAGAGGCGAGGGATGTCCTCTACCTTGGACGCGGTACATCGTATCCAATCGCGCTTGAAGGGGCCCTTAAGCTCAAGGAAATTTCATACATACACGCGGAAGGGTACGCAGCCGGTGAAATGAAACACGGACCAATTGCACTGATCGATGATCGTGTGCCTGTGATAGTCATTGCTCCTTCAGATCCGTTGTTTGATAAGACGGCTAGTAATACCCATGAGGTAATTGCCCGCGGTGGTAGGGTAATCTTTATTTCCGATGGTGAAGGGATTTCGAAATTGGGTCGCCAGGTAAAACCAACAACAGTTATCGAACTACCGAAAGTAGACCCGTTTGTGGCGCCAATTCTTTATGCAATCCCAGTTCAGCTCCTGGCCTATCACACGGCAGTGATTAAGGGCACCGACGTTGACCAGCCGAGAAACCTGGCTAAATCTGTAACCGTGGAATAG